>JAFIGS010000005.1 GCA_017849615.1 Pseudolabrys sp.
GGCCCCGGCACGCGGCTGGCGTGCTGGAAACCTGGCGCGGTTTGGACCGCCGGGAGGGGAAACCGCGCCGCATCTCCGACGCCCCGTCCCGGCCACCGCTCCCCGCCCCAGCATCTGAAGATGCTGTACAGACACCCCTCGCTAACAGGGGCGGGATAGTGGGAATATAGGACCAGTAGGAATATGAGTCAAGGGATTAAATCACGGTCATTCCGGGGCGGCCCGGAGGGCCGACCCGGAATCCAGCTCCGTCCTCATGCAATCGCTGGATTCCTGGTTCGCGCCTTCGGCGCGCCCCGGAATGACGAGGAGGAGTATGCGGCTTGAGGCGATGTCTGCCGCCGTCTAGAACCGCCGGCAGAACAGGCTGGTGGAAGGGGAGGCTGCATGCGCGCGTCGGTGATGACCATCGCGGAGATGGGGGCGCTGCTGGAGAAGGAGTTTCCGCAGGCCTTCTATCCGGGCTGCGGGCTGACCATCGAGCGGGCGACTTACGGCGACGTCCGTGTCCGCAAGGCCTTCCACGAAGACCACCTGCGCCCCGGCGGCACGGTGTCCGGGCCAACCATGATGGAGCTCGCCGATTTCGCCATGTATGTCGCGGTGTTTTCCGCCGCAGGGCCGCAGCCTCTGGCGGTGACCACCAATCTCAACATCAACTTCCTGCGCAAGCCGGCGGCGGCAGACCTGATCGCCGACGCCCGGCTGATGAAGGTCGGCAAAAGGCTGGCCGTGGGGGAGGTGAACCTCTATTCCGACGGCGAATCCGAGCCAGTGGCCCATGTCACCTCCACCTATTCGCTCCCGGTGCAGAAGTGATTACGTGCGGGTATCAATATACCATTCTCATAAGCCATTGAAAATGCGCTATTAATATTCGCCGGATGACGTTGACGGCCCGCGGCGGCTCGTCTACACACCTGCCCAAGCTGGCGCGGTTCATTCCGCGCCTTTTTCCTTGGATTTTCACTCTTCAGGATTTGTCATGAAGACCACCCAGTCGGTCAAAAGCGCCGACGTCGACAAGAAGTGGCTGCTGATCGACGCCTCCGGGCTCGTCGTCGGCCGTCTCGCGACGATCGTTGCCATGCGCCTGCGCGGCAAGCACAAGGCGAGCTATACCCCGCACATCGACGATGGTGACAACATCATCATCATCAACGCCGCCAAGGTCGTGCTGACCGGCCGCAAGCGGGACCAGAAGGTTTATCACCACCACACCGGTTACATCGGCGGCATCAAGGAACGGTCGGCCAAGCAGATCATGGACGGCAAGTTCCCCGAGCGCATCGTCGAGAAGGCCGTGCAGCGCATGCTGCCGCGCGGGCCGCTGGGCCGCGTGCAGTTCGGCAACCTGCGTGTCTATCCGGGCGCCGAACATCCGCATGAAGCGCAGAAGCCCGAGCCGCTCGATATCGCCGCGATGAACCGCAAGAACGTGAGGAGTGCCTGATCGTGGCCGAGACCGTACAGTCAATGGAAGGCCTGTCGCAGCTCAAGACGGCCGCGCCTGACGCTCCTCGTTATGAGAAGAAGGTCGACAAGCAGGGCCGCGCCTATGCCACCGGCAAGCGCAAGAACGCCGTCGCCCGCGTCTGGATCAAGCCGGGCTCCGGCAAGATCACCGTCAACACCCGCACGATCGAAGTGTTCTTCGCCCGTCCGGTGCTGCGCATGCTGATCAACCAGCCGCTCGTGGCCGCCAACCGCGCCACCCAGTTCGACGTGGTCTGCACCGTGTCGGGCGGCGGTCTGTCGGGCCAGGCCGGCGCCGTGCGTCACGGCATCGCCAAGGCGCTGACCTACTTCGAACCGGATCTGCGCAGCGTGCTCAAGCGCGGCGGCTTCCTCACCCGCGACAGCCGCGTGGTCGAGCGCAAGAAGTACGGCAAGGCCAAGGCCCGCCGTTCGTTCCAGTTCTCGAAGCGCTAGTTTCGACGTTCAACTTGTTCCAAAAGGGCCCGCCAAGCGGGCCCTTTTTTTATGGCGGGCCGAGAAACCGAATCGCGCTTAAAACCGAATCGCGCTTAAAACCGAATCGCGCTTAAGTGGATTTCCTCGGTCATGTTTACCGTTCGGCAATGCTGCCGCGCAGAAAAGCCGGGGACGCTAACGGCTCTCCAACATGTCGCCTCCTAGATACGGCATGGGGCAGGGCGCGGTGGGCATATGCATCTAGACACTCCGACTTTGGCGATCGTGACGGTGTTTCTCACCGCACTGCTCGGCGGCCTGCTGGTCTTCGCGGGGCTGCAGAACCGCGCGGTGCGCGCGCCGATGACGTGGGGACTGGCGTTTCTGCTTTCGGCGGTCGGCCTCGGTCTGGTCACCCTGCGCGGCGTGGTGCCGGACTGGATGTCGATCCAGCTCGCCAATGCGCTGGTGCTGGCCGGCCTTGGGCTGGTCTGGGTCGGTGCACGCGAATTCGACGGCCGCGCTCCGCGCCTCGCCATGGCGGGCATCGCGCCACTGATCTGGCTCGCGGCCTGCGCCGTTCCCGCCATCGGCAGCGACATCAACGCGCGCATCATCGTCGCCTCGACGCTGGCGGCAATCCTCGCTGCAGTCGCCGGCGGCGAGGTCTGGCGCGGCCGCGCCGAGCCGCTGTTGTCGCGCTGGCCGACGGTGGTGACCTTGTTCATCTACGCCGCGCTGATGTTCGCGCGCGTGCCGCTGACCGTGCTCATGCCGCAGCCCAAGAGCGCCCATCTGCTCACGGCGGGCATGCTCTATCCCTTGCTGGCCTTCGGCACGCTGCTGTTCGCGGTGGTGCTAGCTTTCCTGCTGCTCAACATGACGAAGGAGCGCAGCGAATTGCGGCACAAGACCGCCGCGCTGGTCGATCCCCTGACCGGCGTCGCCAACCGCCGCGCCTTCTTCGCCGGCGCCGAGCTGATGTCGGCGCAGGGCCATGGCGACGGCTCGGCTCTGGCCGTGCTGCTGTTCGACCTCGACCACTTCAAGGCGATCAACGACCGGTTCGGCCACGCCGCCGGCGACGCGGTGCTGACCACCTTCGCCGAGACGGCGGCGCGCACGCTCGGCGCCCGAGCGCTGTTCGGCCGCATCGGCGGCGAGGAATTCGGCGCGGCGATCCGTGTCATGCATCTCGGCGAGGCGCTGGCGCATGCCGAGCAGGTGCGGCACGCCTTCGCCGCGACCGCATCGGCTGACGATCTGGTGCCGACCGTCAGCATTGGCGTGGCGCTGGAGAACGAGACCGCCGGAACGCTGGCCGCGCTCATGGCGGCCGCCGACCACGCGCTCTATCGCGCCAAGGCCAAGGGCCGTAACCGGGTGGCGAGCGCGGTGTTCGCGGCCATGGAAGACATGCCTCGCGCGGAAGAGGGCGAGCGGCGCGCCTGGCGCAAGCTGTCGGCCAGCGCCTGAAAGCGGGCGCAGGCCCCCGGCACGGCCCGCCAGCGGCGGGCTTTTTCGTTTCATTTGAAGAGAATTCGAGCCGCTGTTGCTTCAAAGCCGGACGGCGCGCGCAAAGCTTTCGCATCAATTCAAACGTTATCGTGTGTAAACGCTGAGACGATGAACGCGCGTTAGCTTAAGCGAAAGTTGCGGCATGCACCCGACGGTGTTTCTCGATGCTCCGACCCTGGTCTTCGCGACCGTCTGCATGGCGGTCTTTGTCGGCGTCATTCTCATCGCCAACTGGTTCATGCAACGCGACATCGGGGCGCTGGCGTGGTGGGGCTCGGCCTATCTCGTCGGCGGCGCCGCGATCATGCTGTGGAGCGCGCCGCATCAGCTCTTCACGGTGCCGGGGGCCTGCGCCGAGGCGATGATCTTCCTCGCCTGCGGCATGTTCTGGAACGGCCTGCGGCTGTTCCATGGCCGCAGGCTGCGGCCGCTCGCGCCGCTCGCCGCCGCAGCAGCCTGGTTCATGGTCACGCTGCTGCCGGGCATGGAGGAGGGCGGCTCGCGCCGGGTCGCGCTCGGCGTCGTCGTCGTCGCCCTCTACACCTTCATCATGGCCTTCGAACTGTCGCGCGAGCGCCGCCGCTCGCTCTATTCGCGCAGCGCGGCGATCGTGGTGCCGCTGCTGCATGCCGGCATTTTTCTGCTGCCGCTGGCGCTGCGCCATTTCCAGCCCGACGCTTTCGCGACGCGCTGGCAGGCGGTGTTCGCCATCGAGGTGATGATCTACACGGTCGGCACGGCGTTCATCGTCATCCTGATGGTGAAGGACCGCCACGTGCATTTTTACCGGCGGATCGCCACCACCGATCATCTCACCGGCCTGCTCAACCGCGGCGCCTTTCTCGATGCGGCGACGTCCATGCATGCGGGCCAGGGCGCGCGCGGCGAGCCGGTGACGTTGCTGATCTTCGACCTCGACCGCTTCAAGTCGATCAACGACCGTTTCGGCCACGCCGTCGGCGACAGCGCGCTCAAGGTGTTCGCGAAAGTGATGCAGGAGAGCACTCGCGCCGGCGACGTCGTCGGCCGCCTCGGCGGCGAGGAGTTCGTCGTCATGGTGCCGGAGGCGATGGAGGATGCCTGCATCGTCGCCGAGCGCCTGCGCGCCAATTTCGAGAACGCCGGCGTCGTCATCGATCAGATCGCCATCGGCGCGACCGTGAGCATCGGTCTCGCCACCACCTATCGGGCCGACGCCACCATCGATCAGCTTTTGTTGCGCGCCGACGCCGCGCTGTACCGGGCCAAGAACGGCGGCCGCAATCGCTTTGTCAGCGCCGACGACGAGCCGGGCAGCGAAGCGGCGCGGGCGCGCTGGGCGGCGCGCGGCAAGCCCGAGGCGGGCCAGCCGTTCCGCTGGGCCGGACGACGGGCGAGGCCGCAGGCCGTGCCGGTTCAGCAGGGCGCGTCAGGGTAAATATTCGTTAACCGCGTCGGCGCTAACATCGCCGCATGTCGCGTCTGTCGCATCGCATGTGGACTGGTGGCACCGTCGCCGAGACGCCGCTGTCGCTCGAATTGCGGGCGCAACATGCAGGCTACGCCTGGGCCTGCCAGTATTCTTCCTCTGCCGAATACGACGCGGCCCTGATCGCGGAGCGCCGCGCCGCCGGCGTCTATGGCCCCAGGCGCCGGCGCCGGCAGATCGCGATGACGGCCCTCGGCATTGCCGCCGGCATCGCGCTGGTCATCGCGGTTATTCAGATCCTGTAGCCCGGATTCGCTCCGCTCACCCGGGGTACGAGAAGACCAGCTTCAATTCGGCCTCGCCGATGACGCGATAGTCGCCGCTCGCCAGATCGTCGGGCAGGGCGAGCCCGCCGATGCGGTCGCGTCTGAGCGCAATGACATGATTGCCGACGGCGGCGAACATGCGCCGCACCTGGTGATAGCGGCCTTCGGTGATGGTGACGAAGCCGCGCTTCTCCGACACCGCTTCGAAGGTCGCCGGCAAGAGCGGCTTGTCTTCGCCTTCCAGCATCAAGGTGCCGGCGGCGAACACCTTCGCCTCATCGCCGCGCAAGGGGCGATCGAGCGTCACGTCATAGCGCTTGGCGATGTTGCTCTTGGGCGAGATGATCCTGTGCAGCAGCGCGCCATCGTCGGTGAGCAGCAGCAGGCCCGAGGTTTCCTTGTCGAGCCGGCCGACGGTCGATATGGCCGGATTGCGCGCGCGCCAGCGCTCGGGCAGCAGAGAATAGACCAGCGGGCCTTGCTCCTTGTGCGAGCAGGTGACACCCTCCGGCTTGTTCAACATCAGCACCAGGCCCGGCGGCGGATCGAGCGGCTCATCTTCCACCGTCATGCGCGCCGGCAGGTCGGGCGTAACGGCGATCTTCTCGTCGCTGTCGATCACGGCTTCGCCGTCGAGCACGACATAGCCGGCTTCGATCAGGTCCTGCACCTCGCGGCGCGAGCCGTAACCGAGATTGGAGAGCAGGCGGTCGAGGCGAATGGACTTGCTCATTTGCGCGCCTCGTAGATCTTGTAGCCGCCTTGCTCGATGACCGGTTTCACGGCCTTGAACAAGGGCTTCAGCACAGCCTCGTAGGGCAGGTGGCGGTTCGCGACCATGACGCAGACGCCGCCCTTGCGCAGGCTCTCCGCGGCGCGGCGCACGAAAGCCTGCGCCAGGCCCTTGTCCTCCTGGCCGGCGTCATGGAACGGCGCGTTCATGACGACGAAATCGAGATTGGTCAGCGCCGGATGCGGATCGCGCAAGTCGGCCCAGATGAATTTGGCGCGCGGCGTATCGAGATTATGCTCGGCGCATTCGATGGCGCGGCGGTCGATATCGACCAGCGCCAGGTCGGTGACGGTCTCGGAGGCGAGCACCGCGCGCGCCAGAATTCCGATGCCGCAGCCGAAATCGGCGCCGCGGCCGGACAGAGCCGGCAAATGCTCGATCAGCATATGGGTGCCGGGATCGAGACGGTCCCAACTGAACACGCCGGGCTGGGTCCACAGCCCGATCTCGTCGTCGAAACGCGGGCCGCCGTCTTCGATGACCTGCGCGACGATGTCGCCGATACCGGGCGCTCTCGTCGTTGTGACGATGCGGTGATGACGCTTGGAGTTTTCGTTGACGTCGAGGCCGAAGGCTTCGAGTTCCTTGCGCAGCCGCGTGCCACCGCGATCGTTGGGCGCCAGCGCGGTGAGCGGCGCGCCGTCCTTCAGCGCGCGCAGCGCCTGTGCCAGCGCGTAGCGGCGCTCGATGGTGCCGGGCGGGGCGAGCAAAGTCATGGCGTCGAGCGAGGCGGCGGCCTGCCGGTCGAGCGCGGCGGCGCCGGGCATCAGCGGCGAGAACTGGATCGCATCGCGCGGCACGTCCGCGAGGTCCGCGGGAGGGGCGCCGTAGAGGCCGAATGACTCAGGCATCAATCGAGACTCCGCTGCTCTTCACCTCTCCCATGGGGAGAGGTCGGCGAGCGAATGCGAGCCGGGTGAGGGGATATTGCCTCAATTGAATCACTTGCCCCCTCACCCCAACCCTCTCCCCCAAGGGGAGAGGGGGTATGCTGAGTTCGCCGCTATGCCGAGATAACATCACACCATCACATCGAGCAGCGCCGGCTTGACGCCGAACTGGTCGATCAGACGATTGAGTTCGCCGCGCGCCTGCGCGTTGGAGCGCTGGTGGCGCTCGGCGAGGATCAGTTCGTTCTTCATGGTGTGCTCGAGGCCGGTGAATTCGGTGACGCGCACCTTGTAGCCATGCGCCTCCAGCACCAGGCCGCGAATGACATTGGTGAGATGCGCGCCGAATTCGCGGCGCTGGATTGGGTGACGCCAGAGCTGGCGCATCGGGCCTTGATGGCCGTCGAGCAGGCGCGCGACCTCGGCCTGGCAGCACGGCACCAGCGCCACCCATTTGGCCTCATGGCGCAAAGCGAAGCGAATGGCGTCGTCGGTGGCGGTGTCGCAGGCATGCAGCGCGGTGACCATGTCGGCATGACCGCCCGGCAGGTTGGCTTCGGCGATGGGCGCGGTGATGAAATCGAGGCGATCGAAGCCGGACTGCTGCGCCAACGCGCGCGAAGTCTCGACTAGCTTCTCGCGCGTCTCGATGCCGACGACGCGGCCCTTGCCGGCCGGGCCGATGATGAGGTCATAGAGGATGAAGCCGAGATAGGACTTGCCGGCGCCGAGGTCGGCGAGGATCGGATCGTCCTTCTCCTTCAGCATCGCCTCGATGGCGGGCTTGAGCAACTGGGTGAGGTGCATAACCTGCGTCAGCTTGCGCCGCGAATCCGCGTTCAGCGCGCCGTCCCGCGTCAGGATATGCAGCGCCTTGAGCAGCGGCTCGGATTTGCGCGGATTGGCGCTCGGCCAGAGCTTGGTCCAGTCGCTCTCGGTGGCGGCGGGCCTGGCAGCGGCTTTGGCGGGCTTGTCGGCTTTGGCGGTCTGGCTCATGGCGCCTATCTAGCGGCGCCGGGCCCCCGTTGCCAACGCCGTTCCGCCCCAAGAAAAAGGGCGCCCCGAGGGGCGCCCAAAGTCTTGGGAGGAAAGTCGATCGAGATCCGGCAGAGCCTCAGGCCGCGACCGACTTCGGCAGCGGGACTTCCGCGATGGTCTTCAGGATCTGCGACGCGATCTGGTAGGGGTCCCCTTGCGAGTTCGGGCGGCGGTCTTCGAGATAGCCGCGGTAGAGATCGCCCTTCACGAAGGAGTGCGGCACGCGGATCGAGGCGCCGCGATCGGCCACGCCGTAGGAGAACTTGTTCCACGGGGCGGTCTCGTGCTTGCCGGTCAGACGCTTGTCGTTGTCCGGGCCGTACACGTCGATGTGCTCTTTCCAGTTCTTCTCGAAGGCCTTCATCATGGCTTCGAAGTACGCCTTGCCGCCGACCGTGCGCATATACTCGGTCGAGAAGTTGGCGTGCATGCCCGAGCCGTTCCAGTCGGTGTCGCCGAGCGGCTTGCAGTGCCATTCGATGTCGATGCCGTAGGATTCGCAGAGGCGCATCATCAGGTAGCGTGCGACCCACATCTGGTCGGCCGCGGTCCTGGAGCCCTTGCCGAAGATCTGGAATTCCCACTGGCCCTTGGCCACTTCTGCGTTGATGCCTTCGTGGTTGATGCCGGCCTCGAGGCACAGCTCGAGATGCTCATCGACGATCTTGCGGGCGACCGAGCCGACATTCGCGTAGCCGACGCCGGTGTAGTAGGGGCCCTGTGGCGCCGGATAGCCGTGCTCCGGGAAGCCGAGCGGGCGGCCGTCCTTGTAGAAGAAGTATTCCTGCTCGAAGCCGAACCAGGCGCCGGGGTCGTCAAGAACGGTGGCGCGCTTGTTCGAGACATGCGGTGTCACGCCATCCGGCATCATCACTTCGCACATCACCAGCACGCCGTTCTTGCGGGCGCCATCGGGGAACACCGCGACCGGCTTGAGCACGCAGTCCGACGAGTGGCCTTCGGCCTGCATCGTCGAGGAGCCGTCGAAGCCCCAGAGCGGCAGCTCGGCCAAGGTCGGGAACGACGAGAATTCCTTGATCTGTGTCTTGCCACGCAGGTTCGGAACCGGCGTGTAGCCATCGAGCCAGATGTACTCGAGCTTGTACTTTGTCATTTCGAATCTCTCATGCTGATGACGCCCAGGGCGCCGTAAGTGTGAGGAGCCTTGTTGAAGACCTGCCTGCCGAGGCCGGCGGGCAGAGCCGATCAGGCACCCGGCCTCAACGACTGCTATTTCTGTAGCATTTTTTGTGCCAACCGGGCCGGAAACGGTCGGTGCAGCGGGTATCGGCGGCTCTTGCCTCGGCGACCGGGTCAAGCGAGCCAGATTCCGCCGGTTTGTTAGGCGGTTGCAGTGCCGAAGAACAAAGAAGCGGCAGGCGCGGTCGGCGAAGTCATTGTTCCGACAAGGTTATGCCGCGTCTGCGGGCATCGGTCGAATTGCGCAAATGTTGAGCAAGTGCTGATTTTTTGAGGGCAGCGTGCCCAAAAGGATTTCACTTCCTGCTATAGAACCCCATGTGAGTTGTTGCGTTGTTCCCCGAACAACCGTTCTGAGCGTAGCGCCGGGAAGCGCTTGATCAGAGGAGAGACCACAATGCCTACGAACGCGCCACGCGAGACGGCGACCATCTACCAGTTCCCTGTCGGCGGCCGCGCCGGTCTGGGGCCGCGCCGTGCGCCAGAGCCGACACGTTTCGCCGACCTGCCGGTCATCACCTACGGCAGCGGCTGGTATCACGACGAAGCCATCCGGGAAGCGGCCGAGCCGCGCAAGAACTGACGGCCGTCTTTTCTGACGCGTTTTCTTCGGCGAACCGGTACCCACTTCGCCTGAAAACGCTATGCGGCCTACGCGCCGAAGATCGACCAGCCCATGCGTTTGGTGAGCGCTTCCAGCGCCACGCGGCCGAGATGGGAATTGCCGGTGGCGTCGAGCCCCGGCGACCAGACCGCGATCGAGGCCTTGCCCGGCGCGATGCACAAAATGCCGCCGCCGACGCCGCTCTTGCCGGGCAGGCCGACGCGATAGGCGAATTCTCCCGAGCCATCATAGTGACCGCAGGTGAGCATCACCGCGTTGATGCGGCGTGCGCGCTCGGCCTGGATGACCTGATACCCGGTGACGGGATTACGCCCCGACATGGCGAGGAACAGTCCGGCATTGGCGAGCTGCAGGCATGACATCGCGATGGCGCATTGGTGGAAATAGACGCCGAGCGTCATCTCGACCGGGTTATCGATGACGCCGAACGACTTCATGTAATTGGCGAGCGCGGCGTTGCGGAAGCCGGTGCGCTGTTCGGAGGCCGCGACCTTCTCGTCGATCGTGATGCTCTGGTCGTCGGCGAGAAAGCGCATGAAGCGCAGGATCTCGCCGAGCGCCTCGCGCGGCTGGTGGCCGGACAGGATCAGATCGGTCACGGCGATGGCGCCGGGGTTGATGAAGGGATTGCGCGGGATGCCCTTCTCGAACTCGAGCTGCACAATGGAATTGAAGGCGCTGCCCGAGGGCTCGCGGCCGACGCGGCGCCACAGGCGATCGCCGGCCTTGCCGAGCGCCAGGGTCAGCGTGAACACCTTGGACACGCTCTGGATCGAGAACGGCATGTCGAAATCGCCGCCGGTCGCGACAGTGCCGTCGACGCCGACCACGGCGATGCCGAAATGCTTCGGATCGACATTGGCGAGTTCCGGAATGTAATGCGCCACCTCGCCGCGGTCGGGGCGGGCGCGCATTTCATCGGCGATGTCGGCGACGACGGTTTGGAGGTCAGGCACGGTGTTTGATTCCAAAAGCGTACTTATGATCACACGTCATTCCGGGGCGCGCCGCAGGCGCGAACCCGGACTCCAGCCACTGCAGCATCCTGTCTTCCGGATTCCGGATCGCCGCTTCGCGGCGTCCGGAATGACTGGCAGTGCCTAATAACGAAGGGCGCCCGGTGAGGGGCGCCCTTCGATCGATTGCAAAAGCAGGGCCAGCAAGCAGGCCCCCGCTCTTACGCCGAGTAGTACATCTCGAACTCGACCGGGTGCGGCGTGTGCTCGAAGCGGATGACTTCGGTCATCTTCAGTTCGATGTAGGCGTCGATGAAGTCGTCATCGAACACGCCGCCCGCCTTGAGGAAGTCGCGGTCCTTGTCGAGGCTCTCGAGCGCTTCGCGCAGCGAGCCGCACACGGTCGGGATCTGCTTGAGTTCGGCCTTGGGCAGATCGTACAGGTCCTTGTCCATCGCATCGCCGGGGTGGAGCTTGTTCTTGATGCCGTCGAGACCGGCCATCAGGAGCGAGGCGAAGCACAGATACGGATTGGCCAGCGGATCGGGGAAGCGCACTTCGACGCGCTTGGCCTTCGGGCTTTCGGTGTACGGGATGCGGCACGAAGCCGAACGGTTGCGCGCCGAGTAGGCGAGCAGCACCGGCGCCTCGAAGCCCGGCACCAGACGCTTGTAGGAGTTGGTGGTCGGGTTGGTGAAGGCGTTCACCGCCTTGGCGTGCTTGATGACGCCGGCGATGTAGGAGAGGCACATGTCCGACAGACCGGCATACTTGTCGCCGGCGAACATCGGCTTGCCGTCCTTCCAGATCGACTGGTGGCAGTGCATGCCCGAGCCGTTGTCGCCGTAGATCGGCTTCGGCATGAAGGTCGCCGACTTGCCGTAGATCTGCGCGACCTGCTGGATGCAATACTTGTAGATCTGGGTGTGGTCGGCCATCAGCGTCATCGGCGCGAACTTTAGCCCGAGCTCGTGCTGCGCGGAGGCGACTTCGTGGTGGTGCTTTTCGACCTTGGCGCCCATGCGCGCCATCGCGCCGAGCATTTCCGAGCGCATGTCCTGCGCCGAGTCCTGCGGCGGCACCGGGAAGTAGCCCTTCTTGATGCCGATGCGGTGGCCGAGATTGCCGCCTTCGTAGTCGGTGTCGGAGTTGGTCGGCAGTTCGATGGAGTCGAGCTTGAAGCCGGTGTTGTAGGGATCGGCCTTGTACTTGACGTCGTCGAACACGAAGAACTCGGCTTCCGGTCCGAAGAAGATGGTGTCGCCGAGGCCCTGCGACTTCACGAGGGCTTCCGCCTTCTTGGCGATGCCGCGCGGGTCGCGGTTATAGGGCTCGCCCGTGGTCGGCTCGAGCACGTCGCAGACGAGGACCAGGGTGGTCTCGGCGAAAAACGGATCGATGCAGGCGGTGGCCGGGTCCGGCATCAGGTTCATGTCGGACTCGTTGATGGCCTTCCAGCCGGCGATCGACGAGCCGTCGAACATCTGGCCTTCGACGAAGGTGTCTTCCTCGATCATCGACACGTCGAAGGTGACGTGCTGCCACTTGCCGCGCGGATCGGTGAAGCGGAAATCGACGTATTTGACGTCGTTGTCCTTGATCATCTTCATGACATTCTTGGCGGTCGTCATCAGTAGCGTTCCCCCTGGCTGGAATGGGTCAATCTGGCCGCGACATTTGGCCAAGCGTCAGATGGCGTCAATAGAGGATTAGATCGCGTCGATACCGGATTCACCGGTTCGGATGCGGATCGCTTCCTCGATGCTGGAAACGAAAATCTTGCCGTCGCCGATGCGCCCGGTCTGGGCGGCGCGGCGGATCGCGTCCACCGCCTTCTCCACCATGTCGTCGCCCAGCACGATCTCGATTTTCACCTTGGGCAGGAAATCGACGACGTATTCGGCGCCGCGGTACAGTTCGGTATGGCCCTTCTGGCGGCCGAAGCCCTTGGCTTCCGTCACGGTAATGCCTTGCAGACCGACTTCCTGCAGCGCCTCTTTCACCTCGTCGAGCTTGAAGGGTTTGATGATGGCCTCGATTTTCTTCATCCGCTTGTCTCTCTTCCAATGAGCCCCGGGTCTTTGTCCGGAGCCTTTTCGATCCGAAGCCTTCATCCGGCCGGCAGGCCAACTGTATTTGCCGCGCTGACGTCTGGCCGCGCTGATGTTTGCAGGTCCTGTGCCAAATCGGGCGGCACCCGATTTTCATTCTACAGCAAGGGCTTGCTGCTTCGCCTCAGGTTTTGCCGTATCTCTGCCTAAGATTTACTGCCTCGCAATTAAGCATCGTGACTACAAAATGACCATAGGCAGGAAAGGTCATTGCGGTGCAGCAGCTTGGCGACGAAGGGGCGGGATACGGCGACGCCGAATTGTCGGTCATATTCACGGCGGATAGTGTCGAAGGCATGAACGAACTGCTCACACCCGACGAGATGGCGGAGGCGGACCGGCTCACCATCGCCGGCGGCACGCCCGGGCTAACGCTCATGGAGAACGCCGGCGCGGCCGTGGCCGATGCGACGGCGGCGCTGGTGCCGCAAGGGCGCGTCACGGTGGTCGCTGGGCCCGGCAACAACGGCGGCGACGGCTTTGTTGCCGCCCGGCTTTTGGCCGAGCGCGGTTTTGCGGTGACGGTGGTTCTGGTCGGTGAGGCCGAGCGCCTCAAGGGCGATGCGCGCGCCGCGTTTGAGCGCTGGCGCGGACCGGTGGAAGCCGCGTCATCGCACGCGCTCAAGGATTGCGACGTCATCGTCGATGCGCTGTTCGGCGCCGGGCTCGACCGCGATGTCGAAGGCCTGCCGCGGGCGATGATCGACGCGATCAACGCGCGCGAGGTGCCGGTGATCGCCGTCGACCTGCCAAGCGGCATCAACGGCGCGACCGGCGCGGTGATGGGCGCGGCGGTCAGCGCGACGCAGAGCGTGACGTTTTTCCGCAAGAAGCCGGGCCACCTGCTGCTGCCGGGGCGGATCCATTGCGGACCCGTGGCGGTGGTCGATATCGGCATTCCCGCCGGCGTGCTCGAGACGGTGCGGCCGAAGACCGCCGTCAACGGGCCGGCGCTTTGGGCCCCGCATTTTCCGGTGCCGCGCATCGACGGCCACAAATACAGCCGCGGCCACGCCGCGGTGCTGTCGGGCGGGCTGTCGAGCACCGGCGCGGCCCGGCTCGCCGCACGCGGCGCGCTGCGGGCCGGGGCGGGGCTTGTGACCATCGCCTCGCCGCGCGAGGCGCTCGCCGTCAACGCCGCCGGCAACCTGGCGGTCATGGTCCGGCCGGTGGACGGCGCCCGGGAACTCGCCGCCTTCCTTGCCGACAAGCGCCGCAACGCCCTGGTGCTGGGGCCGGGCGGCGGTGTCGGGGCGGCGATGCGAGAAGAGGTGCTCACCGCGCTGGCGACGGAAGCTGCGGTCGTCCTCGATGCCGATGCGCTGACCAGTTTCGCCGGCGATCCGGAACCGTTGTTTGAGTCCATTCGGGCGCGCTCGGGAGACACCGTCCTGACGCCGCACGAGGGTGAATTCAAAAGACTATTCATCGCTATAGATAGCGATGCTGAAGTTAATTCAAAACTTGAGGCGGCGCGGCAAGCGGCCCAGATCAGCGGCGCGGCTGTGCTGTTCAAGGGACCGGACACCGTGGTCGCGCCGCCGGACGGACGGGCGTCCATCGCGGACAATGCGCCGCCTTATCTTGCCACCGCCGGAGCCGGAGACGTCCTCGCCGGGATGATCGCCGGCCTGCTGGCGCAAGGGATGGCGGGTTTCGAGGCGGCCAGCGCCGCCGTCTGGCTGCACGGCGAGGCGGCGACCGCCTTCGGGCCCGGCCTGATCGCCGAGGACCTTCCCGAGGCCCTGCCGGGCGTCTACCGGCGCCTGTTCACCGAACTCGGTACGCCGGCCGGCAAGCGCCCTTTATGACCTCGGCTGAAACCAGCGCGGGGCGCTGGCATCCGACGCCATCGTAAGGCTCATGGCGAAAGCCAGCGTCGAGAACACGGCCAGTTCCTTAAGGTCCTGCAGGTCGTAGATGTTGAACGAGAGGATCGGATCGTAAAGGAACAGGGCGGCGCAGGCGGCGCTGACCGCCGAAGCGATCACCGCGGAAAATTGCCCGAAGCGCCGCGCGACAAACAGGATCGGGAGCAGATACGCGAAGATCAGGTGCGGGATCTCGAAGCGCAGATCGACCATGATCAGCATGGCGGTCGCGATCGCCACCAGGTTCAAGGTCACCGGCAATCCGATATCGGCCAATCCCAATCGCGCCGCCGCGGCCGCACCAGCCTTGCGGGCGATGCAAAGCCCGGCCTTCAGCGACGAAAAGGCGGCAGCCGGGAGCGCCCTGATCCGGTCCGCGGCCGTGGCACGCGGGCGGAGGATCGGAACGACATTTCCCTCGCGGCGGTTCTGGCCGCCGGCAAGGACCCCTACCAGCGCGTCGATTTGTTCGCGGGTATGCGCCGCGTTGAGCTGGATGCGCAGCCGCGCCTTGCGCAGCGGCACCGCCGGGAACTTGACGGCATCGACGTGAATGCGTTCGGCCTCGAGCCGCGCAGCAAAACGATCCGCTTCCGTTTCGTCGCCGACCATGATCGGCACGATCGGCGTCTGCGTCGAGACAAGCGAATAGGGCAGTTCGCGCATGCGCTCGACGAAATAGCGCTGATTGTCCCACAGCTGCTGGCGACGCTGAGGTTCGTCCTGCACCGCGTCGATGGCCTCGCTGACGGCGAAGGCCTGGTCCGGCGGCAAGGTCGAGGTGAAGCCGTAGGCGGCGCAGGACAGCCGCAGGATGTCGGCGATCGCCTTGTCGGTCGCGACGAAACCGCCGATGGCGCCGTAGGCCTTGCTGAGCGTGCCCATGTGAATGAGCCGCTCGCTCACGACGCCGAAATGCTCGCTGATGCCGCGGCCATTGGCGCCCAGCACGCCGGTGCCGTGCGCGTCATCGACATAGACCATGGCGTCGTAGCGTTCGGCGAGGGCGATCAGGCCCGGCAGGTCGGCGATGTCGCCGTCCTGGCTGAAGACGCCGTCGGTGACGATGATCTTGTGGTCCTCGTCCGACTTCTTCAGCAGCGTTTCGAGGTGATCGAGATTGGCGTGCTTGAAGGTGTAACTCTCGGCGCCCGAGGCGCGGATGCCTTCGCGGATGCTGAGGTGATTGAACTGGTCGCTGAAATAGGCATAGCGCGCGGCGCTTTTGGCGCGGTAGCCGTAGATGCGGGCGTACTGGCCGGCCCGCGGCAGCGACGACAGCACGCCGAGATTGGTGAGGTAGCCCGTCGCGAACAGGACCGAGGCGTCCTTGTCCTTCATCGCCGCGATCTTGGCTTCCAGCGCGTCGTAGATTTCGAGATTGCCGCCCAGCAGCCGTGACTCGCAGTTGCCGACGCCGAAGCGTTCGAGGCCGCGGCGCGCCGCGCCGATCAGGCGCTTGCTGGAGGCCAGCGCCAGATAATTGTTGCTGCTGAAGGAGACCTGGTACTCGCCGTTGGCATAGAAGTGCGGGGCGGGGAGGCTGTCGACGAACTTCAATTCATGCGGGGCGACTTTCGACGCCCAGTTGCTGATCTCGATCAGTTCGCGCATCGCGCACATTCCCCAGGTCGCATAAATCCACAGATGATGTACGTAGCAGTTTGGCTGCGCACTTGCACTGATATTGAAGCGGGGGTGACCGCCGAATGTCGGCAGCGTTTACCGCCGGCGCGCCGGCCGGCCGTTTTGCGGCTGTATCGTCCCCCGTACCGCAACTGGACCGATTTGGCGTCGATTTGGCCCAAAACAAGCCTCTGGCGGCAACTTGGCGCGCCCGGTAGCCATGTCCGGCCTTGCCCTCGCCGGGGCGAGAGGTTATGTCCGCGCGTCGCGGGCGGACAAGATTTTGAGGCCCTTTGCGGGCGTGGCGGAATTGGTAGACGCGCCGGATTTAGGTTCCGGTGGCGAAAGTCGTGGGGGTTCGAGTCCCTCCGCCCGCACCAGACAAAGGTTTTGGGTTTGCGTTACGAAGCGCGGGAACGGTCCCGCATTCCGGACACCATGGTGCGAAACGGTCCTTGCGGGCGGTGGCGCGCGTAAAGAGAAGCAAGAAAGATCATGCAGGTTACCGAGACACTTTCCGAAGGCCTCAAGCGCGAATACGCGGTCAGCATTCCGATGGCCGAACTGGCGAGCAAGGTCGATGCCCGCATCAACGAGCTCAAGGACAAGGTGAAGCTCAACGGCTTCCGTCCGGGCAAGGTGCCGGTCTCCCACATCAAGAAGATGTATGGCCGCTCGGCGATGGCCGAGGTCATCGAGGCCTCGGTGCGCGACGCCAACCAGAAGATCGTCACCGACAACAATTTCAAGCTCGCCGCCGATCCGAAGGTGACGCTGCCGACCGAGGAAGCCGACGTCGAGAAGCTGATCGGCGGCTCGGCCGACCTCAACTACACCGTCGGCATCGAGATCGTGCCCGAAATCAAGCTCGGCGACTTCAAGAGCATCAAGCTCGAGAAGCCGGTCGCGGAAGTGTCGGAGGCCGAGATCGACGAAGCGCTCGGCCGCATCGCGAAGCAGAATACGCCGTTCGCCGACAAGGGCGAGGGCGCCAAGGCCGCGAACGGCGACCGCGTCACCGTCGACTTCGTCGGCACCATTGACGGCGTCGCGTTCCAGGGCGGCACCGGCCAGGACATCGCCGTGGATGTCGGCTCGGGCACGTTCATTCCGGGCTTCGAGGAGCAGCTCATCGGCATCGCCGCCGGCGAGAACCGCACCGTGAAGTCGACGTTCCCGGCGGCCTACGCCAATGCCGAACTCGCCGGCAAGGCCGCCGAATTCGCCGTCACCGCCAAGAAGGTCGAAGCGCCCGGCGAAGTGAAGATCGACGACGAATTCGCCAAGCAGCTCGGGCTGGAATCGCTCGCCAAGTTGCGCGAGGCGGTGAAGGAGCAGATCGGCCGCGATTATCTGCGCATGTCGCGCCAGAAGGTGAAGCGCGCGCTGCTCGACGCGCTCGACAAGATGCACAAGTTCGACCTGCCGCCGACGCTGGCCGAGGAAGAGTTCAACCGCGTCTGGTCGTCGGTGACCGAGGAGCTCAAGTCCGAGAACAAGTCGTTCGAGGACGAGAACACCACCGAGGACAAGGCCAAGCAGGAATATCGCGAGATCGCGGACCGCCGCGTGCGTCTCGGCCTCGTGCTTGCCGAGATCGGCGAGAAGAACAAGATCACCGTCGGCGACGAGGAGTTGTCGCGCGCGGTCGCCGAGCGCGCCCGCCAGTTCGCCGGCCAGGAACAGCGCGTGTGGGATTACTACCGCCAGAACCCGGAGGCGATCGCCTCGCTGCGCGCGCCGATCTACGAAGAGAAGGTCGTGGACTTCCTGCTCGAGCTTGCCGACGTGACCGAGAAGAAGGTCTCGAAGGACGAACTGATGAAGGAAGAGGATGAGGCGGCTTAACGAATTCCGTTAGCGCCCCTCCACGATTGCTTAATCGCCTTCTGCTACAAACGACGCCCGGTGGGGAATATCCCCGCCGGGCGCTCGTGTCTCTGAACGGGCGGCGCGTCAATCCAGTTTGCACCGCTTCTTGAGAGACCTTTCACCATCCTGCGGGCGGCCCTTGCGCTTCGGGGCAACCGAAAATAGATCGTCGAGGCACGGCGACCGGCTAAGCTGGCCCGTGTGATTCGTGCCGATGTGCCTTTTGGAGCCGTTATGAAAGATCCGGTTGAGACCTATATGAACCTGGTGCCGATGGTGGTCGAACAGACCAACCGCGGCGAGCGGGCCTACGACATTTTCTCCCGGCTCCTGAAGGAACGCATCATCTTCATTACCGGACCGATCGAGGACGGCATGTCCACCTTGATCGTCGCGCAGCTTCTGTTCCTCGAAGCCGAGAATCCGAAGAAAGAAATCTCGATGTACATCAACTCGCCGGGCGGGGTGGTGACGTCTGGCATGGCGATCTACGACACGATGCAGTTCATCCGCCCGGCGGTGTCGACCTTGTGCATCGGCCAGGCCGCCTCGATGGGCTCGCTGCTGCTGGCCGCCGGCGAGAAGGACATGCGTTTCGCGCTGCCGAACGCCCGCATCATGGTGCATCAGCCGTCTGGCGGCTTCCAGGGCCAGGCGACCGATATCATGCTGCACGCTCAGGAGATTTTGAACCTGAAGAAGCGGCTCAACGAAATTTACGTCCACCACACCGGGCAGTCGCTGAAGAAGATCGAGGACGCGCTGGAGCGCGATTACTTCCTCACCGCCGAAGCGGCGCGCGATTTCGGCATCGTGGACCAGGTGATCGAGAAGCGGCCGCAGGATCTGGCCGTGAAGCCCGCCTGAGGCGGCGTTTCGGGGTGCGAAAGTTCCCCGCGATATTGACGCACGAAGCGGGTCGCCTGCGGCCCGGAAAAGCGGTAATTTCGGCCTGGTTTGTGAACAAAAACGGCCATTGTTATCGTTAATACATTCTTGATCATCCTGCCCGTAGCATGCTTCGCTTAGGGTATGGGAGTGTAAGCGGGAGCGATCTCCCGAAATGATCGGGCCGCCGGGGCTTAATATCCGGCGCGGAATTTGCTTCGGTGGACAGGCAGCGGACTGATCTGCCTCACGGCGGGGCGACGCCAGTGGACGATACGAGACCAAGCTGCCTTGAATGACCGTGCTGTCTTTGGTCGCGTAGACGCAAGAGTGATACGGAGAACGGAATGAGCAAAGTCGGCGGCACCGATTCTAAGAACACCCTGTATTGCTCGTTCTGCGGCAAGAGCCAGCACGAAGTCAGGAAACTCATCGCCGGCCCGACCGTGTTCATCTGCGATGAATGCGTCGAGCTCTGCATGGACATCATCCGCGAGGAGAACAAGTCCTCGCTGGTGAAGTCGCGCGACGGCATCCCGACGCCGAAGGAAATCTGCAAGGTCCTCGACGATTACGTGATCGGCCAGTTCCATGCCAAGCGCGTGCTCTCGGTCGCCGTGCACAATCACTACAAGCGCCTCAATCATCAGACCAAGCACCAGGACGTCGAACTCGCGAAGTCGAACATCCTGCTGATCGGTCCGACCGGCTCGGGCAAGACGCTGCTGGCGCAGACGCTGGCGCGCATCCTCGACGTGCCGTTCACGATGGCGGACGCCACGACGTTGACCGAGGCCGGTTACGTCGGCGAGGATGTCGAGAACATCATCCTCAAGCTGCTGCAGGCCGCCGACTACAATGTAGAACGCGCCCAGCGCGGCATCGTCTATATCGACGAAATCGACAAGATCAGCCGCAAGTCGGACAACCCGTCGATCACGCGCGACGTGTCGGGCGAGGGCGTGCAGCAGGCGCTGCTCAAGATCATGGAAGGCACGGTCGCCTCCGTGCCGCCGCAGGGCGGCCGCAAGCATCCGCAGCAGGAGTTCCTGCAGGTGGACACGACCAACATCCTGTTCATCTGCGGCGGCGCCTTCTCGGGCCTCGACAAGATCATCTCGGGCCGCGGCAAGTCGACCTCGATCGGCTTCGGCGCCAAGGTGGCCGCGCCGGAAGATCGCCGTCAGGGCGAGATCTTCCGCGAGGTCGAGCCGGAAGACCTGCTCAAATACGGTCTCATTCCCGAGTTCGTCGGCCGCCTGCCGGTGGTCGCGACTTTGGAGGACCTCGACGAGGCTTCGCTCAAGAAGATCCTGGTCGAGCCGAAGAACGCGCTGGTCAAGCAGTACCAGCGGCTGTTCGAGATGGAACAAATCGACCTGACCCTCGCCGAAGAGGCGCTCGGCGCCATTGCCCGCAAGGCAATCGAGCGCAAGACCGGCGCGCGCGGCCTGCGCTCGATCATGGAAGGCATCCTGCTCGACACGATGTTCGACCTGCCGTCGCTCGAGGGCGTCGAAGAGGTGGTGATCTCCAAGGAGGTCGTCGAAGGTACCGCACGGCCGCTCTACATTTACGCCGACCGCAGCGACCGCACCGCCGACCAGGGGTCGGCCAGCGCCTGACCCAGGACCCAACCCGCATGCAGGGTTCCGCCGGCGTGCCATTCGGGACGCCGCCGGTGGGTTCGCGGGCGGCTGCCGGCTACCGCGCCGGCGTTTGGGGGCGGGAGCTGGAAAGCGGTGTCCGGCGCGGCGATTTCGTCGCCGAATCGACCCTGTTTGTGTTGTCCTGATCCGCGTAGCGTCGTCTTAACTTGAGTTCCGGGCGTTACTTGCGGTGGGGTGGCCGTCATCCTACGTATAGTGCTGTCAGCGAACCGGCGTACCAGATCGTCGTCGTTTCAAGACTTGGATGACACCCGAAAGCGGTTTCGGGCGAAACGCGAAACAGGAGCGCGCATCCAACGTTCCGCATCCTGACCGGCACTGATCTTGCGATGCCGCTTGAAGCGGGTCCTCGGATCAGGGGCACAACACAAAGGACTGGAAGACAATGACCAACAAGCCACGACCCACGCTGCAGCCTGGCGAAAGCCGCTCCTATCCGGTGCTGCCGTTGCGCGACATCGTGGTGTTCCCGCACATGATCGTTCCGCTCTTTGTCGGCCGCGAGAAGTCGATCAAGGCGCTGGAAGAGGTGATGCGCTCCGACACCTTCATCCTGCTGGCGACGCAAAAGAACGCGTCCGATGACGATCCGGCGACCGACCAGATCTTCGAGGTCGGCACGCTCGCGAGCGTCCTGCAATTGCTCAAGCTGCCCGACGGCACCGTGAAGGTGCTGGTCGAAGGCGCGACGCGCGCCAAGGTCTCGAAGTACAGCGACAATGCCGACTACTATGAAGCCGACGCGACCGCGATCGTCGACGATGTCGGCGAGAAGGTCGAGGCCGAAGCCATGGCCCGCTCGGTCGTCACCGAGTTCGAGAACTATGTGAAGCTCAACAAGAAGGTGTCGCCGGAAGTCGTCGGCGTGATCCAGCAGATCGAGGATTACGCCAAGCTCGCCGACACGGTGGCCTCGCATCTCGCCGTCAAGATTCCGGACAAGCAGGATATCCTGGAGACGCCGTCCGTCACCGCGCGCCTTGAGAAGGTGCTCGGCCTGATGGAGAGCGAGATCTCGGTGCTGCAGGTGGAAAAGCGTATCCGCACCCGCGTCAAGCGGCAGATGGAGAAGACGCAGCGCGAGTACTACCTCAACGAACAGATGAAGGCGATCCAGAAGGAGCTCGGCGACGAGGAAGGTCGCGACGAGCTGGCCGAACTGGAAGACAAGATCAAGAAGACCAAGCTCTCGAAGGAAGCCCGGGAGAAGGCGACGCACGAGCTCAAGAAGCTGCGGCAGATGTCTCCGATGTCCGCCGAAGCGACGGTCGTGCGCAACTATCTCGACTGGCTGCTTTCGATCCCGTGGGGAAAGAAGAGCAAGGTCAAGAAGGATCTCAGCGCCGCCGAGACCGTCCTCGATGCCGATCACTACGGCCTCGAGAAGGTCAAGGAGCGCATCGTCGAGTATCTCGCCGTGCAGCAGCGCGCCAACAAGCTGACCGGTCCGATCCTGTGCCTCGTCGGCCCTCCGGGCGTCGGCAAGACCTCGCTCGGCAAGTCGATCGCCAAGGCGACCGGCCGCGAATTCGTGCGCGTGTCCCTCGGCGGCGTGCGTGACGAAGCCGAGATCCGCGGTCACCGCCGGACCTATATCGGCTCGATGCCCGGCAAGGTCATCCAGTCGATGCGGAAGGCGAAGACGTCGAACCCGCTGTTCCTGCTCGACGAGATCGACAAGATGGGTTCCGATTTCCGCGGCGACCCGTCCTCGGCTCTGCTCGAGGTGCTCGATCCGGAGCAGAACGCGACGTTCGCCGACCACTATCTCGAAGTGGACTACGACCTGTCGAACGTGATGTTCATCACCACGGCCAACACGCTGAATATCCCCGGGCCGTTGATGGACCGCATGGAGATCATTCGCATCGCCGGTTACACGGAAGATGAGAAGGTCGAGATCGCGCGCAAGCATCTGATCCCGCACGCGGTCGCCAAGCACGGCCTCGCGCCGGCGGAATGGACGATCGACGACGAAGGTCTGCTCTTGATGATCCGGCGCTACACCCGCGAAGCGGGCGTGCGCAGCCTCGAGCGCGAGCTGTCAACGCTCGTGCGCAAGGCCGTCAAGGAGATCATGACCTCGAAGAAGAAGGCCATCGCCGTTACTGCGAAGAACCTGTCGGACTATCTCGGCGTGCCGAAGTATCGCTTCGGCGAGGTCGAGGCGGACGATCTGGTCGGCGTGGTGACCGGTCTGGCGTGGACGGACGTGGGCGGCGAATTGCTGACCATCGAAGGCACGTCGATGCCGGGCAAGGGCCGCATGACCGTCACCGGCAACCTGCGTGACGTGATGAAGGAGTCGATCTCCGCGGCGGCGTCCTACGTCCGCTCGCGCGCTGTCGCCTTCGGCATCGAGCCGCCATTATTCGACCGCAAGGACATCCACGTGCACGTGCCGGAAGGCGCGACGCCCAAGGACGGTCCGTCGGCCGGCGTCGCGATGGTAACCTCGATCGTTTCGGTCATGACCGGCATTCCGGTTCGCAAGGATGTTGCCATGACCGGCGAGATCACGCTGCGCGGCCGCGTGCTGCCGATCGGCGGTCTCAAGGAGAAGCTGCTGGCCGCCGCGCGCGGCGGCATCAAGACGGTGCTGATCCCCGAGGAGAATGCCAAGGACCTCGTGGACATCTCCGAGACGATCAAGAAGCATCTCGAAATCATTCCGGTCTCCCGGATGGACGAGGTTCTTGCCAAGGCGCTGGTGCGCAAGCCGGAGCCGATCGAATGGGACGAGGCGGCGCACAACGCCGCCACGGCCGACAAGAAGTCTGGCGACGAGTCGGGCCTGACCGCTCACTAGGCGGCGGCCCCTGACAAGAATTGAAAACGGCGCCTTCGGGCGCCGTTTTTGATTCAGACGGCCACGCGTGGCTTGCGCGATGCGCTCTAATGGCGATAAACGGGCGGCTGGAAGGGCCGGGCAGTTAGCTCAGCGGTAGAGCATCCCGTTTACACCGGGACGGTCGGGAGTTCGATCCTCTCACTGCCCACCATCCTTCGCTCGCTTGGCGCCCGCAGCGGCCGGCGCTATTTCGGGCGGGCGGCCTTGGTGCCGAGTTTCAGGATACGATCGACATCGGCTTTTGCGGCGTTCTTGAATGTCGCCGTGATCGGCGTTGCGATCTTTTTCGTCGCGCTCTTGTCGTAGCAAACCGCCACGCACTGCTTGGTGTCCTGGTAGTAGACCGCGCTGCAGCCATTGTCGCAGTCGACGCTGCAGCCATTGCCGGCGTCACAGGATTCCGCGGCCGCATACGTGGCCGATGCAATCATCATTCCGGTCGTCAGCAAGATGGTCCGCAACATCTGAACCTCCGGTGTTTGGTGTCACCGGTTATTCTAGGCGGCGCGCACAACCTTCGGTGTTGACCTGCGTCAAAGGCAATCGGCTGTCCGTCAGGCCCGTTCTTCCCAGATCGCCGAAAGGTGCACGATGGTCCGCACCGCGGCCTGCATGTCCTGAACGCTGACCCACTCCAGCGGCGAGTGGAAGGCGTGGCCGCCGGCGAAGATGTTGGGGCAGGGCAGGCCCATGAAGGACAGCCGCGAACCGTCGGTGCCGCCGCGGATGCTGTCCTTCTGCGGCGTCAATCCGGCGCGGCGCACCGCCTCCATGGCGTGCGCGACGATCTGCGGATGTCTGTCGAGCACGACCTTCATGTTGCGGTATTGCTCCCTGACCTCGAACTTGCAGGTCGAGCGCGGGAAGTCGCGCATCACATCGCGGACGGTGCGTTCCAGCAGCGCTGACTTGTCGCGCAGGCCGTCCTCGGTGAAGTCGCGGATGATGTATTGCAGCTTCGCTTCGCCGAGCTCCGACGCCACCGAGACCGGATGCAGGAAGCCGTCGCGGCCTTCGGTCGTTTCCGGCGTGCAGGTGTCCTTGGGCAGCGCATCCACGATACGCGCGGCGATCCGGATGGCGTTTTCCATGCGGCCCCTGGCGAAGCCGGGATGCGCGGCGAGGCCGGTAATGGTGATGGTGGCGGCATCGGCCGAGAAGGTCTCGTCCTCGATGATGCCGGCGGTCGAGCCATCCATCGTGTAGGCGAAGTCGGCGCCGAGACGCTTGAGGTCCGCCTTGTCGACGCCGCGGCCAATTTCCTCGTCGGGCGTGAACAGCACCTTGATGGCGCCGTGCCGGATCTGGGGATGCGCCTTGAGGAAGCGCATGGCGTCGACGATCTCGGCGAGGCCGGCCTTGTCGTCGGCGCCAAGCAAGGTCCGGCCGTCGGAGGTCACGATATCGTTGCCGATCTGGTTCACGAGGGCCGGGTGGTCGGCCGGGCGGATCACACGGGCCTTGTCGCCGGGCAGGGCGATGTCGCCGCCTTGATAGTTGCGGACGATCTGCGGTTTCACATCGGCGCCGGTGAAATCCGGCGAGGTGTCCATGTGCGAGCAGAAGCAGATCACCGGCACGGCCTTGTCGGTGTTGGCCGGCAGCGTCGCATAGACATAGCCGTTATCGTCCATAGCGGCGTCGCTGAGGCCGATTTCGCGCAATTCCGTCACCAGCAGGCGGCCGAGATTTTTCTGCTTCTCCGTGGACGGCGTGGTGGGCGAGGCCGGATCGGACTGCGTGTCGATCACGACGTAGCGCAGGAAGCGATCGAGCACAGTGTAGTCGAAGGGCGGGAACGCGGGCATCGTGGGAGTTCCAGTTGGTACCCAAAACAAAAACGGCAGGCTGCGCGATGTGCTGCAGCCTGCCGTCGATGATGCCGGAGAGTCCAGCGCAGCGAAGAAAGCTCAGACGGCTTCCTTGAGCTCCTTGGCGGCGCGGAAGGCGACCTTCTTCGACGCCTTGATCTGGATCTGCTCGCCGGTGGCGGGATTGCGGCCGATACGGGCGGCACGCTTGCGCACCTGAAGGATGCCGAGGCCGCCGATGCGGATGCGCTCGCCCTTCTTCAAATGCTTGACGATACTTCCGACGAAATCGCCCAGGACGGTTTCGGCCTGCTTCTTCGACATTTCGTGCGACTCAGCGAGCGCCGCCGCGAGATGCTTCAGGGTAACCGTTGCCGGAGCCTTCGTTGCCGTAGCCATCAGGGACCCTCCTCTTGATCCGCTAGGTGTGGCGGAGCGCCAGACCAAGTGCCCGCATAGACGATTCGATGCGGGTCTGACCATGATTCTTCCGATAAATAGGGCTTTTTCGCAAATCCCGCGGTGCGAAGACGCGGCCTAGCGGCGAGTTGTCCCTGTCTTGTCCGAGACTTGTCCTTGACTTGCGCCAGCCCCCCCTATAACTCACGCCCACGCCCGCGGGGGCGTAGCTCAGTTGGTTAGAGCGCTGCCCTGTCACGGCAGAGGCCGCGGGTTCGAGTCCCGTCGCTCCCGCCATTTCTCCGATGAAAATCAGAGACTTAAAAAGGCTCGCCATTTGGCGAGCCTTTTTCGTTGTGCGATACTGTTCGGGATCTTGGCCTGGAAATCGGCCGAGCCCGGCCGCGGCGCCTCGGCGCCGCCATCAGGAGATCAGCCGACTATGCCCAGCCCGGAACTTGGCGTCAGAGCTCTGTTTTTTGACGTTTTTGGAACTCTGGTCGATTGGCGGACTTCGGTCGCCCGGGAATCCGAACTGATCCTGGGGACTCTCGGTTTCGAACTTGACTGGCTGGCCTTCGCCGACGCCTGGCGCGGGGAATATCAGCCGGGCATGGAGGAGGTCCGCGCCGGGCGGCTGCCGTTCAGCAAGCTCGACGTCCTGCACCGGGCCAATCTCGTGCGCATGGCGCCGCGCTTCGGCCTGGACAACCTGTCCGACGAGGTGCTCGACGACCTGACACTGGTCTGGCACCGGCTCGACGCCTGGCCTGAAGTTCCCGCGGCCCTGACGCGGCTGAAAGCGCGGTTCCGCATCGCGCCGGTGTCGAACGGCAATATCTCGCTGATGGTCGATCTGGCGCGGCGCAACGGCCTGCCGTGGGACGCCATTCTCGGCGCCGAGATCGCGGGCGACTACAAGCCGAAGCCGCGGGTCTATCTCGCTGCCTGCGCGGCCCTCGATCTGGCGCCGTCGCAATGCATGATGGTGGCCGCGCATTCGAACGATCTGGCTGCCGCGGCGGCGCAGGGCCTTCGCACCGGCCATATAGCGCGTCCGAATGAGCACGGCCCCGGCACGGGCGAGACGTCGCCGAGCATTGAGGTCGATGTGGCCGGCCGTGACCTTGCCGACCTCGCAACCAAGCTCGGACTTTAGGTGCTTTCCCGGACCGGCGCAGGCTGCGCTGCGCCGGCCAGCCCCGGCACCACCGCCAGCGATGCCCCCAGCAGCAGCCAGAAGGCGCGCTGATACGACAGTTCGTGCGCCAGCGACATCACCGCCAATGCGGCAATGCTCAGCACCAGCAGACGGCCGGCGTCGTCGGTCGATCGCCAGCGTAAGGCCTCGGCGTGGAAGACCCGGATCAACGGCGCCGCAAGCAGGATGAAGCCGACAATGCCGAATTCCGCGAGCAGCCACAGCGGTGTCGAGTGAATGACCAGCAGCTTGCCCTCGCGCATCGTTTCATCGACGTAGGCGCCCAGGCCGGCGCCGAAGATGGGATGCGAGGTGAAAAGCTGCCAGCCGCCGGTCAGGCTTTTCAGCCGCTCCACATTGGACGCATCGGTGGAGTTGAGGCTATTGACCACGCTGCTTAGCACAGAGAAGCCGCTCGTGCCGGCATTGTGCGGTATGACCGGCGTGGTCATGATCGTGTCAGGCAGAATCTGCGACACCGCCACCATGGCCATTGGCAGCCCATGCGACACGGCCATGATCGTGCCGGCGACGGCCGCCGCGCCGGCAAGCCTCCGCCACGGCAACGGCGCGACGAAAGCGGCGAGCAGCACGACGACGGCGAACGCAATATAGCCGGCGCGAGACCCCGTCGCCGCCAGGCCCGCCACCGCGATGCCAAGCCAAATCGTCTGGTAAGGCCAGCGCGTCGCCAGGATGACGCAGATCACCAGCAGGATCTGAAGGGCAAACGTGTTGCGGTTCTGCGCGAACCCCTCGATCGGCATGACGACGATATCCCGCAGGATCACCGCCCCGGAAACATAGGCGGTCGCCGCTGTCGCCGCGAAAACGAAGATGGCGAGACCGGTCGCCACGAATGTACGGAGCAGCATGTCGTATCCGGCATGGCCCATGCGCTGCACGATCAGGGCGCCAACCGCGCCGTATGACAGCAGGATGGGCCAGCCGAGCAGGCGGTTGGCGAAAGCCCAGTTGGTATAGCCGAAGCGCGCGAGGCCGATGAGATAGGCGGCGGCGAGCGCGGCCGTGGCAACAAGCACGAGGACGTTGAAGTTCGGCACCCGCCACTGTGGCAAGGCCCGGCGGCCGACGTGATGCAGCACGAACAGGCTACCGCCCAGAATGACAATCGGATCGGCCAAATTGGCGGAGATGACGCTCCCTCGCACCGGCAGGAACACCTGGAAAAATACAGCGGTTGCCGCGGCGAGCGGCACGAGGATGTCGAGCAGGGCGACGTAACCTTGCGAGCGCGGCGTGGCATTCTGTCCAGCAGGAACGGCGACCGGCGCATGTCGGAATGCCGATAATGCCATGATGGCGGCGACGACCATGGACAGTACGCCGATCGTGAGCGCGACCGTCAACGCCGCCTGAGACGAAACGCCAAGGATACTGAGCACGGAGAGGGCGCCCATCTCGCGCAAGCCCCAGCCGGCAAGGCTGATCGGAATGCTGGCGGCCAGCATGATCAAGGCCGCCGCCGCCGCCGCCGTGCCGAGCGGAATTCCCGGCGCCAGCACATGAATCAGCGACATGTAGGCGGCCATGGTCGTGAGCTGAATGAGCAGCGAGATGACGGCGCTGCGCGCCAGGCCGACGAGGATTCGCGGCGTCAGCGGTGGCAGGTTGGCGGTCAGGGCCTTGCCCCAGGCGAATACGGCGCCGGCGATGACGACCAGAACCAGACCGATGATGAGCTTGATGAGCGCGGCCCCGCCTTTCTGGTAGTCGATGGAAATCGAGCCGAACAGATAAGCGGTCGCGGTCAGTGCCAACGTCAGCGAAATGCCAAGCGCCAGAAATCGCTCATAGCCGGTGATGATGACTGTGGCCGACGGCGGTACCTGCCGCCGGGACAGGATCGTACTGCGCGCCAGAAGCTGGCCGGCGATCTGGAAGAAAACCGCTCCCATGAGCTGGCCGAGGCTGAGCGCGGCCATCGAATCCAGGAACGTGAGGCGATAGCCGAGATCGCTGGCGATCCATTGCAGGCGGAGCGTGGCCAGCAGAGATCCCGCCAGCAGAAAAAACGCAACGATGCCGAGCGTGCCGCGCGACAACTGCGAAAATGTCGCCACGACCGCGCCCCATTCGGTCTGGCGTACAACTATGGCAATAGCGGCAAGCAACAGAAGCGATGACACCGCGAGGCGGATATACTTGATCGGCATGTATTTTTTTGGCGTACCGGTTACGTCGAGTGTTCGCCGACAAACATCTACTGGTAGTGTTGTGCGACACCGCAATCACAGATATAGGAAACTTATACTGGTTACAGGATTCGCGCGAGGGCCATGGGCCCGGTTTTTTGCCACCCGCAGCTTGGACGGCAGACGTGGAACCCGCGCGTGCGTTTCGCGCCCGCGCATGCCCGGTATCTCGCCTGCCGCGCGCATGAAGTGTGCGCGTTCGTCGCTGTCTTTCGACACGCATGGTAAGGGGTCTGGCGTGGCCCGGCGGCGGTGCGGCCTTCGCGATCCACAGGCCATGTTGCCATGCGGCGGCTGCCATCGAAATGCGGGTAAAGTTGGCTTGCCAAGGCGTCGCACGCTGGGCTAAGCCTCAGCCGCTTCGTCCTTGCAACGTTTCCAAACAAAGCCTTGGATTTTTGCGGGTTTTGCTGGGGAACCGGCGCCGAATGCGGCGACTCGCGGGACGACTATGGCCGCCTCGACGGGGCAGGGGCGAAAGACGATAGGGGTCGCCAATGAGCGGTTTGTTGCAGGATTATCTGCCCCTCGTGATCTTCATCGGCGTGTCGCTGGTAATCGGGCTGGCGCTGCTGATCGCCCCGTTCATCGTGGCGTTCCAGCAGCCCGATCCGGAAAAGCTGTCGGCCTACGAATGCGGTTTCAACGCGTTCGACGACGCGCGCATGAAATTCGACGTGCGCTTCTACCTGGTCGCTATCCTCTTCATTATATTCGACCTTGAAGTGAGCTTCCTGTTCCCGTGGGCGGTCGCGTTCCATGAGGTCGGCGTGTTCGGCTTCTGGTCGATGATGCTGTTCCTCGGTGTGCTTACAATCGGTTTCATCTACGAATGGAAGAAGGGCGCGCTCGAATGGGACTGAGCGCGCTGAAGGCACCGCAATGACAATGGTCGCTCCCCAGCCTCGCGGCATTCTGGATCCGAACACCGGCAGGCCGGTCGGTTCGGACGATCCTTTTTTCACGGGCCTCAACAACGAATTGTCCGACAAGGGCTTCATCGTCACGGCAGCGGACGATCTCGTCACCTGGGCGCGCACCGGCTCGCTGATGTGGATGACCTTCGGTCTCGCCTGCTGCGCCGTCGAGATGATGCAGGTGTCGATGCCGCGCTACGACGTCGAGCGCTTCGGCTTCGCGCCGCGCGCCTCGCCGCGCCAGTCCGACGTCATGATCGTCGCCGGCACGCTGACCAACAAGATGGCGCCGGCCTTGCGCAAGGTCTACGACCAGATGCCGGAGCCGCGCTACGTGATCTCGATGGGCTCCTGCGCCAATGGCGGCGGCTATTATCACTACTCCTACAGCGTCGTGCGCGGCTGCGACCGCATCGTGCCGGTCGATATCTACGTGCCGGGCTGCCCGCCGACGGCGGAGGCGCTGCTGTACGGCGTGCTGCTGCTGCAGAGGAAGATCCGCCGCGTCGGCACGATCGAGCGGTGAGGGCGGGTCATGGACATTCTTACCACGCTCGACAACCTCGGCGCCTCGATCACGGCCGCGCTTCCCGGCGCCGTCACCGGTCATGAGATCTCTTTCGGCGAACTCAACGTCACCGCCAAGGCCGCCGACATCGTCAAGGTCGCGAAGTATCTGCGCGACGATCCGTCGTGCCAGTTCATCTGCATTATCGACATCACGGCGGTTGACTATCCCGGCCGTGACGAGCGTTTCGACGTCGTCTATCACCTCCTGTCGCCGCGGTTGAACCAGCGCATTCGCGTCAAGGTGACGACCGACGAGGCGACGCCTGTGCCGTCGATCATCGACCTGTTCCGCGGCGCTGACTGGTTTGAGCGCGAAACCTACGATCTCTACGGCGTGCTGTTCACCGGTCATCCCGACATGCGCCGCATCCTCACCGACTACGGTTTCGAGGGCCATCCGCTGCGCAAGGACTTCCCGATGACGGGCTTCGTCGAAGTACGCTACGACGACGAGCAGAAGCGCGTCGTCTACGACAAGGTTCGGCTCAACCAGGAATTCCGCTCCTTCGATTTCCTCTCGCCCTGGGAAGGCACCGACTACGTGCTGCCGGGCGACGAGAAAGCCAAGGAGCCGGGGCAGGGCAACAAGCTCACCGGCGAGCCCGAGAAGAAGGCGACGCCATAATGGCCGAAACCTCCGTCCGCAATTTCACGATCAACTTCGGGCCGCAGCATCCGGCGGCGCACGGTGTGCTGCGCCTCGTGCTGGAGCTCGATGGCGAAGTGGTCGATCGCGTCGATCCGCATATCGGCCTCCTGCATCGCGGCACCGAAAAGCTGATCGAGGCCAAGACCTATCTGCAGGCGATCCCGTATTTCGACCGGCTCGATTACGTCGCGCCGATGAATCAGGAGCACGCGTTCTGCCTTGCGGTCGAGAAGCTGCTCGGTCTGCAGGTGCCGAAGCGCGCGCAGCTCATCCGCGTGCTGTATTCCGAGATCGGCCGCATCCTGTCGCATCTGCTCAACGTCACGACGCAGGCGATGGACGTCGGCGCGCTCACCCCGCCGCTGTGGGGCTTCGAAGAGCGCGAGAAGCTGATGATGTTCTACGAGCGCGCCTCCGGCTCGCGCATGCACGCGGCCTACTTCCGCGTCGGCGGCGTGCATCAGGACCTGCCGCAGTCGCTGATCAACGACATCTACGATTGGTGCGATCCCTTCCTAAAGGTTGTCGACGACCTCGACACGCTGCTGACCGGCAACCGCATCTTCAAGCAGCGCAACGTCGATATCGCGATCGTCAAGATTGAGGACGCCTGGAACTGGGGCTATTCCGGCGTGATGGTGCGCGGCTCGGGCGCCGCCTGGGATCTGCGCAAGTCGCAGCCTTACGAGTGCTACGCCGAGCTCGATTTCGATATTCCGGTCGGCAAGAACGGCGATTGCTACGATCGCTATCTCATCCGCATGGAAGAGATGCGCCAGTCGGCCAAGATCATGAAGCAGTGTTGCGACAGACTGCGCGCGGCCGAAGGGCAGGGTCCGGTCTCGGCCGTCGATCAGAAGATCGTGCCGCCCAAGCGCGGCGAGATGAAGAAGTCGATGGAAGCGCTGATCCATCACTTCAAGCTTTATACTGAAGGCTTCCACGTGCCGGCCGGCGAAGTCTACGCCGCGGTCGAGGCGCCCAAGGGCGAGTTCGGCGTCTATCTCGTCGCCGACGGCACCAACAAGCCGTACAAGTGCAAGATCCGCGCGCCGGGCTTCGCGCATCTCCAGTCGATGGACTGGCTGTGCAAGGGCCACTTGCTGGCCGACGTCTCGGCCATTCTCGGCTCCATCGACATCGTGTTCGGGGAAGTTGATCGATGAGCGTTCGCCGCACCGCGCCCGCTGCAGTTCAGCCGAAGGAATTCGCCTTCACGCCGGAGAATCTGGCCTGGGCCAAGACCATCATCGCGCGCTTCCCGGAAGGCCGTCAGGCTTCCGCCGTCATCCAATTGATGTGGCGCGCGCAGGAGCAGCATTACGGCTGGCTGCCGGAAGCCGCCATCCGCTACATCGCCGACATGCTCGGCATGGAACATATCCGCGCCATGGAAGTGGCGACGTTCTACACGATGTTCCTGCTGCAGCCGGTCGGCAAGAAGGCGCATATCCAGGTGTGCGGCACGACGCCGTGCCGCCTGCGCGGCGCCGACGACCTGTTCGAGGTTTGCAAGCATCGCATTGCGCATGATCCTTTCGAGGTGTCGGCCGACGGCAACTTCTCGTGGGAAGAGGTCGAATGTCTCGGCGCTTGCGTGAACGCGCCGATGGCGCTGATCTGGAAGGATACCTACGAGGACCTGACCCCGGAGAGCCTCGAGAAGATCATCGACGGCTTTGCTTCGGGCAACCCGCCCAAGCCCGGCCCGCAGAACGGCCGCCAGTTTTCGGCGCCGGAAGGCGGCCCGACCACGCTGACCGATGCGGCGATTTACGCGACGAAGCCGCAGAACGCCGGCGCCGCGCTGACCGACAGCGACGCCAAGAAGCCGAGCCAGACCGCGAGCAATCGCGAGGCGCCGGAGCCGAAGCCGCCGCTGTCGAAAGCCAGCGCCGACAAGAAGCCGAAACCGAACTGAAGATCGCCGGATAGAAGCACATGCTCGCTGACAAGGATCGCATCTTCAAGAACCTCTACGGCCTCCATGACTGGGGCCTGAAGGGCGCGCTGGCGCGCGGCTCCTGGGATGGCACCAAGGCGATCATCGAGAAGGGCCGCGACGGCATCATCAACGAGATGAAGGCGTCGGGTCTGCGTGGCCGCGGCGGCGCCGGCTTCCCGACCGGGCTCAAGTGGTCGTTCATGCCGAAGGAGATCGGCGAGCGTCCGCATTACCTCGTTGTCAACGCCGACGAGTCCGAGCCGGGCACCTGCAAGGATCGCGAGATCATGCGGCACGATCCGCATCTCCTCGTCGAGGGCTGTCTGATCGCCGGCTTCGCCATGGGCGCGCATGCCGGCTACATCTACGTGCGCGGCGAGTTCATCCGCGAGCGCGAGCATCTGCAGGCGGCGATCGATCATGCCTATGAGGCCAAGCTGATCGGCAAGAACAACGTCCACGGCTGGGACTTCGACCTTTACGTCGCCCACGGCGCCGGCGCCTATATCTGCGGCGAAGAGACCGCGCTGCTCGAAAGCCTCGAAGGCAAGAAGGGCCAGCCGCGCCTCAAGCCGCCGTTCCCGGCGAATGTCGGTCTCTATGGCTGCCCGACCACGGTGAACAACGTCGAGTCGATCGCGGTGGCGCCGGATATTTTGCGCCGCGGCGCTTCGTGGTTCTCCTCGATCGGCAACCCGAACAATGTCGGCACCAAGCTGTTCTGCATTTCCGGCCACGTGAACAAGCCCTGCAACGTCGAAGAGGCGATGGGCATTCCGTTCCGCGAACTGATCGACAAGCACTGCGGCGGCATTCGCGGCGGCTGGGACAACCTCAAGGCCGTGATCCCCGGCGGCTCGTCGGTGCGTATGGTGCCGGCGGCACAGATCATCGATACGCCGATGGAGTTCGACTCGCTGTCGAAGCTGCGCTCCGGTCTCGGCACCGCGGCGGTGATCGTCATGGACAAGTCCACCGACCTCATCAAGGCGATCGCGCGCATCTCGTATTTCTACAAGCACGAGAGCTGCGGTCAGTGCACGCCGTGCCGCGAAGGCACCGGTTGGATGTGGCGCGTGATGACGCGCATGGCCGAAGGCCGCGCGCAGAAGCGCGAAATCGACATGCTGCTCGACGTCACCAAGCAGATCGAAGGTCACACCATCTGCGCACTCGGCGATGCCGCGGCCTGGCCGATCCAGGGCCTGATCGCGCATTTCCGTCACGAAATCGAAGAGCGGATCGACCAGTATTCGGCCAATCCGCACTCTGAACCCGTTCTAGTCGCGGCGGAGTAGATATGACCGGCGTTCGCCACCTCGCCCAGTTCAACATCGCGCGGATCAAGTATCCGCTCGATGATGCGCGCATGGCCGAGTTCGTCGGCAATGTCGATCGCATCAACGGGCTGGCCGAGCGGGTCGAAGGCTTCGTCTGGCGCCTCAAGGGCGACAGCGGCAACGCGATGGACATGGGCGTGCATGGCGACAAGCGGGTGCTGCCGAACCTGACCGTCTGGGAGAATGTGCAGGCGCTCGAACGCTTCGTCTGGAAGACGCTGCACTACCGCTTCTACCAGAAGCGCGAAGAGTGGTTCGAGCACATCGAGGTCACCAATGCGCTGTGGTGGGTCGATGTCGGCGCGCGTCCGTCGCTGGACGAGGGCATCGCGCGGCTCGATCACCTGACGCAGAACGGACCGACTGACTTCGCCTTCGGCTGGCAACAGATCGCGGGCGCTCAACATTGGAAAACGGCGCGTTGCCCGGCGCCGAGCGAGCATGCGGCATGACGAAAGTTGTTATCGACGGCCAGGAAATCGACGTGCCGCCGGAGTACACGCTGCTCCAGGCGTGCGAAGCGGCGGGCGCGGAAATCCCGCGCTTCTGCTTCCATGAGCGGCTGTCGATCGCCGGCAATTGCCGCATGTGCCTCATCGAGGTGAAGGGCGGTCCGCCGAAGCCGGTCGCGTCCTGCGCCCAGAACGTCCGCGACCTGCGGCCAGGCCCCAATGGCGAGCCGCCGCAGATGTTCACCAAGTCGCCGATGGTGAAGAAGGCGCGCGAAGGCGTGATGGAATTCCTGCTGATCAACCATCCGCTCGATTGCCCGATCTGCGATCAGGGCGGCGAGTGCGATCTGCAGGATCAGGCGATGGCGTACGGCGTCGATCACACGCGCTATCACGAGAACAAGCGCGCAGTCGAAGACAAGTATATCGGCGCGCTGGTCAAGACCTCGATGAACCGCTGCATCCAGTGCACGCGCTGCATCCGCTTCTCGGCGGAAGTGGCCGGCGTGTCGGAACTCGGCGCCATCGGTCGCGGCGAGGACATGGAGATCACGACCTATCTCGAAGCGGCGATGACCTCCGAGCTGCAGTCGAACGTCGTCGATCTGTGTCCGGTCGGCGCGCTGACGTCGAAGCCTTACGCTTTCGCGGCGCGGCCGTGGGAGTTGTCGAAGACGCCGTCGATCGACGTTATGGATGCGCTCGGCTCGGCGATCCGCGTCGATGCGCGCGGCCGCGAAGTGATGCGCATTCTGCCGCGCACCAATGACGACATCAACGAAGAGTGGATCTCCGACAAGACGCGCCACGTCGTCGACGGTCTGCGCACCCAGCGCCTCGACCAGCCTTACGTGCGCGATAACGGCCGCCTGCGTCAGGCGACCTGGAAGGAAGCCTTCGCCGCCATCGCCGCGAAGACCCGTGGGGTCAAGGGCGCGCGCATCGGCGCGCTGGCCGGCCAGCTCGCCGGCGTCGAGGAAATGTTCGCGCTCAAGGGCCTGATGACGGCGCTCGGCTCCGGCAACATCGACGCGCGCTATCCGGGCTCGCCGCTGCACCCCAAGCACGGCCGCGCCAGCTACATTTTCAACTCGACCATCGCTGGCATCGATCAGGCTGACGCGATCATGCTGATCGGGACCAACCCTCGCAAGGAAGCGCCGGTGCTGAACGCGCGCATCCGCAAGCGCTGGCGCCAAGGCAATCTGCCGGTCGGCGTCGTCGGCGAGCAGGCCGATCTGACTTACACCTACACCTATCTCGGCGCCGGTCCGGACAGCCTCGCGCCTTTGATCGACCATGCTCCGGCCAAAGCGCAGAAGCCGATGTTCATCATCGGCCAGGGCGCGCTCAATCGTCCCGATGGCGCGGCCATTCTGGCTCAGGCCGCGAAGGCGGCGAAGTCGCTCGGCGTCATCAAGGACGGCTGGAACGGCTTCAACATCCTGCACACCGAAGCCGGCCTCGTCGGCGCGCTCGATATCGGCTTCGTGCCGGGTGAGGGCGGCCTCGACACCGGCGCCATGCTCAAGTCCGATGCGCTCGACGTCCTGTTCCTGCTGGGCGTCGATGAAGTGGACGTGCCTGCCGGCGCTTTCGTCGTCTATGTCGGCACCCACGGCGATCGCGGCGCGCACCGCGCCGACGTCATCCTGCCGGGTGCGGCCTATACCGAAAAGTCGGCGACCTACGTCAACACCGAAGGCCGCGTGCAATTGACCACCCGCGCCACGTTCCCGCCGGGCGATGCCCGCGAGGATTGGGCGATCCTGCGCGCGCTATCCGATGCGCTGGGCGCCAGGCTGCCTTATGACTCGCTGCTCGGCCTGCGTCAGGCGATGTATGCGGCGCATCCGCATCTGGCCCGCATTGACCAGATCGCACCGGGCGAAGCGGCGACCATCGAGAAGCTGACAACGCTCGGCGGCACGGCCGAAAAATCGGCGCTGGTGTCGCCGGTGTCGAATTTCTATTTCACCAATCCGATCGCACGCGCCTCGGCCGTGATGGCCGAGTGTTCGGCGCTCGCTCACGCGGCGGCCGGCAAGCCGGCGCTGACGGCGGCGGAGTAGGGACAAGGCCATGGATTTCTTCTGGACCACGCTCTGGCCGCTGATCATCATCCTGGCGCAGTCGCTGCTGCTGCTGGTGCTGCTGCTCGTCGGCATCGCCTACATCCTGCTCGCCGACCGCAAGATCTGGGCGGCGGTGCAGATGCGTCGCGGCCCGAACGTCGTCGGTCCCTGGGGCCTGCTGCAGTCCTTCGCCGACCTCCTCAAGTTCATCGTCAAGGAGCCGGTTATTCCGGCCGGCTCGAACAAGGGCGTGTTTCTGCTGGCGCCGCTCGTCACCTGCGTGCTGGCGCTCGCCGCCTGGGCCGTGATCCCGGTGAATGTCGGCTGGGCCATCGCCGACATCAATGTGGGCGTGCTCTATATCTTCGCGGTGTCGTCGTTGATGGTCTACGGCGTCATCATGGCCGGCTGGGCGTCGAACTCGAAGTATCCGTTCCTCGCCGCGCTGCGCTCGGCCGCGCAGATGGTGTCCTACGAGGTCTCGATCGGTTTCGTCATCATCACCGTGCTGCTGTGCGCCGGTTCGCTGAACCTGACCAAGATCGTCGAGGCGCAGAACGGCCCCTACGGCATGCTGTCGTGGTACTGGCTGCCGCTGTTCCCGATGTTCATCGTCTTCTTCGTGTCGGCGCTGGCGGAAACCAACCGTCCGCCGTTCGATCTGATTGAGGCGGAATCGGAACTGGTCGCCGGCTTCATGGTCGAATACGGCTCGTCGCCCTACATGATGTTCATGCTCGGCGAATACGTGGCCATCGCCACGATGTGCGCCATGGGCACCATCCTGTTCCTCGGCGGCTGGCTGCCGCCGGTGCCTTACGCGCCCTTCACCTGGGTGCCGGGCGTCATCTGGTTCGTACTCAAAGCGCTGTTCCTGTTCTTCGGCTTCGCCATGGCGAAGGCGATCGTGCCGCGCTACCGCTACGACCAGTTGATGCGTCTGGGCTGGAAGGTGTTTCTGCCGCTGTCGCTGGCCATGGTCGTTATCGTTGCCGGCGTTCTGCAGTACGGCCATCTCGCCACCTCGGCGATGAAGTGAGGATGCGATGAGGTTAGTCGGCGCCGCCAAGGCACTGTTTCTCTGGGAGTTCGTCGTCGGCACCGCGCTGGCGATGCGCTACTTCTTCGCGCCCAAGGCGACCATCAACTATCCGTTCGAGAAGAACCCGGTGTCCCCGCGCTTCCGCGGCGAGCACGCGCTGCGCCGCTATCCGAACGGCGAAGAGCGCTGCATCGCCTGCAAGCTGTGCGAGGCGATCTGCCCGGCGCAGGCCATCACCATCGAGGCCGGCCCGCGCCGCAACGACGGCACGCGCCGCACCACGCGCTACGACATCGACATGGTGAAGTGCATCTATTGCGGCCTGTGTCAGGAAGCCTGCCCGGTGGACGCCATCGTCGAGGGGCCGAATTTCGAGTTCGCCACTGAGACCCGCGAAGAGCTGTACTACGACAAGGAGCGTCTGCTCGCGAATGGCGACCGCTGGGAGCGGCAGATCGCCAAGAACATCGCGCTCGACGCGCCGTATAGGTAACGCCGATGAACGCCGTCGCCGTATTCTTTTATCTCTTTGCCTGCGTCCTCGTCGCGAGCGCCTTCATGGTGATCGCGTCGAAGAACCCGGTGCATTCGGTGCTGTATCTCATTCTGGCCTTCGTCAATGCGGCGGGCCTGTTCGTGATGATGGGCGCCGAATTCCTGGCGATGATCCTGATCGTCGTCTATGTCGGCGCGGTGGCGGTGCTGTTCCTGTTCGTCGTCATGATGCTCGACGTCGATTTTGCCGAGCTCAAGCAGGGCGTGCTGCAGTATCTGCCGATCGGCATGGTGATCGGCGGCATTTTCCTCGCCGAGATTCTGCTGGTGGTCGGCACCTGGGCGATCGCCCCGGCGACCAAGGGCGCCATCACGGCGCCGATCCCGGCCGGCGTCACCAACACCGAGGCCATCGGCCTCGTGCTCTATACGAAGTATGTCTACTTCTTCCAGATCTCGGGCTTGATCCTCCTGGTCGCCATGATCGGCGCCATCGTGCTGACCTTGCGCCACAAGGAGCGGGTCAAGCGCCAGTCGATCGCCGATCAGGTCGCGCGCACGCCGGCCATGGCGATGAAGGTCGTCAAGGTGAAGACCGGGCAGGGGCTCGGCTCCAACGAAATCTCCAGCAAGGACGCGGGGAGCGCGGCATGACCATCGGCCTCGGTCACTATCTGTCGGTTGCCGCGATCCTGTTCACGCTCGGCATATTCGGCATCTTCCTGAACCGGAAGAACGTCATCATCATCCTGATGTCGATCGAGCTCATCCTGCTCGCGGTCAACATCAACCTGGTTGCGTTCTCGACTCATCTCGGCGACATCACCGGGCAAATCTTCGCGCTGCTGGTGCTCACCGTCGCGGCCGCCGAAGCCGCCATCGGTCTCGCCATTCTCGTCGTTTTCTTCCGCAACCGCGGCACCATCGCGGTTGAGGACATCAATATGATGAAGGGCTGAGCCTCCTCATGTATCAGGCGATTGTCTTTCTTCCGCTGTTCGGGGCCATTCTCGCCGGCCTGATCGCGCTGCTTGGCGCGCGCGCCCGTTTTCCGGGCGAGGCGCCGCCGCCGGGCGTCGAGGATGAGGCGACGGACGCGCATGCGCACCATGCCCATGCCCACGCGCATGATCATTCGCATGACCACGGCCATGGCAGCCACGGCCACGACGACCATGGTCACGGCCCGGTCGAGCCGGCCGCGGCCGGCTCCCGCACGGCCGAACTGATCACGACGACGCTTCTCGTGGTGTCGGCGATCCTGTCGTGGATCGCGCTGGTACAGGTTGGCTTCAACGGCCCGGATGTCCGCGTTCCGATCATGGACTGGATGATCTCTGGCAACCTCCGCGTCGAGTGGGCGCTGCGCATCGACACGCTGACCGCCGTGATGCTGGTCGTCGTCAATACGGTGTCCGCGCTCGTGCACCTTTATTCGATCGGCTACATGCACGAGGAGCCGTACCGGCCGCGTTTCTTCGCCTACCTGTCGCTGTTCACTTTCGCCATGCTGATGCTGGTGACCGCCGACAACCTGCTGCAGATGTTCTTCGGCTGGGAAGGCGTGGGGCTGGCCAGCTATCTCCTGATCGGCTTCTGGTACTACAAGCCGGAAGCCAATGCTGCCGCCATCAAGGCCTTCGTCGTCAACCGCGTCGGCGATTTCGGCTTCTTGATCGGCATCTTCGCGCTGTTCATGATGACCGGCGCCGTCGATTTCGACACCATCTTTGCCCAGGCGCCGACGCTGGCGGGCAAGACCATCAACTTCTTCGGCTGGCACGCCGATGCGCTGACGCTGATCTGTCTGTTCCTGTTCATGGGCGCCATGGGCAAGTCGGCGCAGTTCCTGCTGCACACCTGGCTGCCGGACGCGATGGAGGGCCCGACGCCGGTCTCCGCGCTGATCCACGCCGCGACCATGGTCACCGCCGGCGTGTTCATGGTGGCGCGCATGTCGCCGCTGTTCGAGCTAGCCCCGAATGCGCAGACCGTCGTCACTTTTATTGGCGCCACCACGGCGATTTTCGCCGCCACGATCGGCCTCGTTCAGAACGACATCAAGCGCATCGTCGCTTACTCGACCTGTTCGCAGCTCGGCTATATGTTCGTGGCGCTGGGCGTCGGCGGCTACTCGATCGCCATGTTCCACCTGTTCACGCACGCCTTCTTCAAGGCACTGCTGTTCCTGGGCTCCGGCTCGGTCATCCATGCGATGCATCACGAGCAGGACATCCGCAACATGGGCGGGCTCAAGGATCGCATCCCGTTCACCTATATCGTGATGCTGATCGGCACCTTGGCGCTGACCGGCTTCCCGCTGACCGCCGGCTATTTCTCCAAGGACGCCATCATCGAAGCCGCCTTCGTCGGCAAGAACCCGATGGCGCTCTATGCCTTCGTCTGCACCGTCGCCGCGGCGCTGCTGACGTCGTTCTACTCCTGGCGTCTGGTGTTCAAGACCTTCCACGGCAAGCCGCATGACGTGAAGCACTGGAAGGAAGCGCACGAGAGTCCGCTGGTGATGCTGATCCCGCTGGCCGTGCTGGCGGCGGGTTCGATCCTGGCCGGCCTGCCGTTCAAGGAAATCTTCGCCGGCCACGGCGTCGAGCACTTCTTCCGCGAGTCGCTCAAGTTCGGTCCGAACAACCACATCCTTGAGGAGCTGCACCATGTGCCGACGCACATCGCGCTGCTGCCGACGGTCATGATGGTGATCGGCTTCGCGATCGCCTGGCAGTTCTATATCCGCCGTCCGGATATCCCGGTCGAACTCGCGCGGCAGCACGAGGCGCTCTACAAGTTCCTGCTCAACAAGTGGTACTTCGACGAGCTGTACGACTTCATCTTCGTGCGTCCGGCCAAGTGGATCGGTCGCCAGTTGTGGAAGAAGGGCGACGGCTGGCTCATCGACGGCTTCGGCCCCGACGGCGTCTCGGCCCGCGTCCTCGACGTCACCCGCAACGTGGTGCGGCTGCAGAGCGGCTATCTCTATCACTACGCCTTCGCCATGCTGATCGGGGCGGCCTTGTTCATCACCTGGTTCATGTTCTCGGCGGGAGTGCACTGAGATGGCTTGGCCTGTGCTCTCCGTCGTTACCTTCCTGCCGATCCTCGGCGCGCTGCTCGTGCTCGTCATGGCGCGCGGCAACGGCCCGATCGCCAAGGGCACCGCGCGCTGGATCGCGCTGTGGACCACGACCATCACCTTCGCGGTGTCGCTGGTGCTGGTGCGCGGCTTCGACCCGTCGTCGCCGGAATTCCAGTTCACCGAGAAGCACGACTGGCTCGGCGTCGCCTCCTATCACATGGGCGTCGACGGCATTTCGCTGCCCTTCATCATCCTGACCACGGCGCTGATGCCGATCTGTATCCTGGCGAGCTGGACCTCCGTTCAGCGCCGTGTGAAGGAATACATGATCGCTTTCCTGGTGCTGGAAGCGCTGATGATCGGCACCTTCGCCGCGCTCGACCTGGTGCTGTTCTATCTGTTCTTCGAAGGCGGCCTGATCCCGATGTTCCTGATCATCGGCATCTGGGGCGGCCCGCGGCGCGTCTATGCCAGCTTCAAGTTCTTCCTGTACACCTTCGCCGGCTCGGTGCTGATGCTGCTCGCCATCATGGCGATGTACTGGCAGGCGGGCACGACCGACATCCCGACGTTGCTGCGTCACGGCTTCCCGGCTGGGCTGCAATACTGGGCATGGCTGGCCTTCTTTGCCTCCTTCGCCGTGAAGATGCCGATGTGGCCGGTCCATACCTGGCTGCCGGATGCGCACGTCGAGGCACCGACGGCCGGCTCGGTGATCCTGGCCGCGATCCTCCTGAAGATGGGCGGCTACGGCTTCCTGCGCTTCTCGCTGCCGATGTTCCCGATCGCGTCGGATTACTTCGCGCCGCTGGTCTGGACCATGTCGGTCATCGCCATCGTCTACACCTCGCTGGTGGCGCTGATGCAGGAGGACATCAAGAAGCTGATCGCTTACTCCTCCGTCGCGCACATGGGCTACGTCACCATGGGCATCTTCGCCGCCAACCAGCAGGGCGTTGCGGGCGCGGTGTTCCAGATGATTTCGCACGGCGTCGTTTCCGGCGCGCTGTTCCTCTGCGTCGGCGTCATCTATGACCGCATGCACACCCGCGAGATCGCGTTCTACGGCGGCCTCGCGCACCGCATGCCGGTGTTCGCCTTCGTCTTCATGGTCTTCACCATGGCCAATGTCGGCCTGCCGGGCACGTCCGGCTTCGTCGGCGAATTCCTGACCTTGATCGGGACCTTCAAGGCCAATATCCCGGTCGCGACCCTCGCCACGCTCGGCGTCATCCTGTCGGCAGCCTACGCGCTGTGGCTGTTCCGCAAGGTCACGTTCGGTACGCTCAAGCCGGCGGTCCAAGGCATCCGCGATACGGGCCTTCGCGAGGCCGTGATCTTCGCGCCGCTGGTCGTGCTGGCCATCCTGTTCGGCGTCGCGCCGAAGCCCGTGCTCGACATGTCATCGGCCTCGATCGCGCATATGCTGGACGGCTACAGCAAGGCGGTAAAGACAGCCAAGGAAGAGGGCACCAAGCCGGCGGCCGCGAAAGCGGCCGCTCTTGAGACCAGCGTTACCCCGGTGAGCGCCACGCGATGAATACGATCACTTCCATAAACGCGCTGCAGCCGATCTTCCCAGAGATCGTGCTCGCGGTCGGCGCCATGGCGCTGCTGATGCTGTCGGTGTTCGCCGGCGAGCGCTCGGCGCGCTTCGTCAACACGCTCTGCATTCTGCTGCTGATCGGCATCGGCGCACTGATCGTCTGGTTGCCCGCGGGCCGCGCCACCTTGTTCGGCGGCAGCTTCGTCATCGACGACTTCGCGCGCTTCCTCAAGCTGCTGACGCTCGCCGGTTCGGCCGGCACGCTGATCCTGTCGCTCGATTATCTGACCAAGGAAAAACTGCAGAAGGCCGAATACGGCGTGCTGGTGCTGCTCGCCACCCTCGGCATGATGGTGCTGATCTCGGCGAACGACCTGATCGCGCTCTATCTCGGCCTCGAGTTGATGAGCTTGCCGCTCTATGTCATCGCCGCGTCGAACCGCGACAACGCCAGGTCGACCGAAGCGGGCCTCAAGTATTTCGTGCTCGGCGCGCTGTCATCCGGCATGCTGCTCTACGGCGCCTCGCTGATCTACGGCTTCACCGGCACCGTGAACTTCGCCGGCATCGCCAAGGTGGCGCAGGGCGGCGCCAATCTCGGCCTGATCTTCGGCATCGTGTTCCTGTTCGCCGGCTTCTGCTTCAAGATCTCGGCCGTGCCGTTCCACATGTGGACGCCGGACGTCTATGAGGGCGCGCCGACGCCGGTGACGGCGTTCTTCGCCGCCGCGCCGAAGGTCGCCGGCATCGCCATCTTCGTGCGCGCCACCATTGTCGCGTTCCCGGGCGTTACCCATTCCTGGCAGCAGATCGTGGTCTTCGTCGCCATCGCCTCGATGGCGCTCGGCGCCTTCGCCGCCATCGGACAGAAGAACATCAAGCGCCTGATGGCCTATTCGTCGATCGGCCATATGGGCTTTGCGCTGGTCGGCCTCGCCGCCGGCACCGCCGAGGGCGTGCAGGGCGTTCTCGTCTATATGGCAATCTATGTCGGCATGACGCTCGGCACCTTCGCCTGCATTCTGGCGATGCGGCGCGACGGCGTCGCCGTCGAGAGCATCAGCGATCTCGCCGGCCTGTCGCGCACCAAACCGGCCATGGCCTTCATGTTCGCGATGCTGCTGTTCTCGCTCGCCGGTGTGCCGCCGCTCGCCGGTTTCTTCGGCAAATTCTACGTCTTCCTCGCCGCCGTGAATGCCGGGCTGTTCACGCTTGCCGTGCTCGGCGTTTTGTCGAGCGTCGTGGGCGCGTTCTACTATCTGGCGATCGTCAAGGTGATGTATTTCGATCAGCCGGCGCCGGCGTTCCAGCGCATGCCGGCTCTGGTCGGCCTGATGCTCGCCGTGTTCGGCACGCTCAACATCGTCTTCTTCCTGTATCCGAGCCCGCTGGTCGGCGCGGCGACGGCGGCGGCGAAGTCGCTATTCTAAAGCGCTGGATGCGCGCAGCGCGTGATCCCGAAAAGTGTGAAGCGGTTTTCGGATAGGATCACGCGCCGCTAAAACGAATGAACCGCGAAGCCACGGACCTGGCGGGGGTCCGGCACATAGCTTTTGACAGTCTCGGCTCCACCAATGCCGAAGCGCTGGCACGCGCGCGTGCCGGCGAACGCGGCCCGTTGTGGATCACCGCCGCGGTGCAGGAAACCGGCCGCGGCCGCCGGGGGCGCGAATGGGCGTCGCCCGCCGGCAATCTCTATTCTTCCTTGCTGCTGACCGATCCGGCGCCGCAGGCCATCGCCGCGCAACTCTCGTTCGTGGCAGCGCTGGCGCTGCATGATGCCGTTGCCGATTGTGCGCCGCAGCTCGGGCCGCTGCTGGCAGTGAAATGGCCGAACGACGTGCTGCTCGGCGGCGCCAAGATCGCCGGCATCCTGATCGAGGCCGAGAGCGGGCGGCCATTCGCCGCCGTCATTGGCATGGGCGTCAATTGCGCCAGCCACCCGGGGGACACGGCCTGGCCGGCGACTGACCTGAAGACGGCAGGCGCTCATGTGACGCCGGAAGCGCTGCTGCAGGCGCTCGCGGAAGCGATGCAGACGCGGCTTGCGCAATGGGATCGCGGGCAGGGCTTCGCCGCCATCCGCGGCGCCTGGCTCAGGCGCGCGGCCGGGCTCGGGCAGGATATTCGCGTGCGCCTGCCGGAGCGCGAGTTCTCGGGAATTTTCGACGGCCTCGACGAGGCCGGAAGGCTTCTGGTGCGCGGCGAGGATGGCACCACCGCCGTCACCGCCGGCGAAGTATTCGGATTTGGACAAACATGAACAATCAACGGCAAGACAATTCAAAGGACGATTTGGTCTACGCGCCGCTCGGCGGCGTCGGCGAAATCGGCATGAACCTGTCGGTCTACGGGCTCGGCAACGACCACAAGCGGAGCTGGCTGGCGGTCGATCTCGGCGTTTCCTTCGCGCAGGAAGAGCACCTGCCGGGCGTCGATCTGATCCTGCCGGACATCGGCTATCTCGTCTCCGAGCGCAAGAACCTCGCCGGCATCGTCATCACCCACGCGCATGAAGATCACTTCGGCGCGCTGCTCGATCTGTGGCCGAAGCTGAAATGCCCGGTCTATGCGACGCCTTTCACGGCCGCGCTGCTGGAAAGCAAGCGCGCCGGCGAGGCGGGCGTGGCCGATATTCCGGTGACCATCGTGCGCCCGGGCAGCCGCTTCAACGTCGGCCCGTTCGACGTCGAGATGGTGGCGATGGCGCATTCAATTCCGGAAGCGACCGCGCTCATCATCCGCACGCCGGCCGGCACCGTGCTGCACACCGGCGACTGGAAGATCGACAAGACGCCGATGCTCGGGCCCGGCACCGATGAAGCCAAGTTGCGCGCGCTCGGCGAGGAGGGCTGTCTGGCCGTGGTCGGCGACTCCACCAATGCGGTGCGCGACGGCGTGTCGCCGTCGGAAGCCGATGTCGCCAGGACCATCACGGGCCTGATCAGGGAGGCCAAGGGCCGCGTCGCCGTGACGACCTTCGCCTCCAATGTCGAGCGTCTGCGCAGCGTGGCGTTGGCCGCCGCCGAAGTCGGACGTGAGGTGGTGGTGGTCGGCCGCGCCATGGACCGCACGGTCTCGATTGCGCGCGAACTCGGCCTGCTCGACGGCATCAAGGCGTTTCGCTCGACCGAGGCCTATGGCTATCTGCCGCCGGACAAGGTGGTGGCGCTGTGCACCGGCAGCCAGGGCGAGCCGCGCGCCGCGCTGGCGCGCATCGCGGAAGACCAGCATCCCGACGTCACATTGTCGCGCGGCGACACCGTGATCTTCTCGGCGCGCACCATTCCGGGCAACGAGAAGGAGGTCGGCCGCATCATCAACGGCCTGATCGATCAGGGCATCGAGGTCATCACCGACCGCACGCATTTGGTTCACGTCTCCGGCCATCCGCGCCGCGCGGAAGTCGAGCAATTACTTGGCTGGGTGAAGCCGAAAATCCTCATCCCCGTGCACGGCGAGGCGCTGCATCTCTCCGAGCATGCCAAGCTTGGCCGCGCCATGGGCATCCCCGAGGTCGTTCAGTGCCGCAACGGCGATCTGGTGCGCCTCGTTGAAGGCAGGGCATCGATCATCGACGAGGTGCCGGCTGGCCGCACCTACAAGGACGGCCACATCCTGGTGCAGGCCGATGCCCGCACCATCGCCAATCGCAAGCGGCTGGCTTTCGGCGGCGCCATTTCGGTGGCGCTGGCGGTCACGGAGCGCGGCGAGCTTGCCGCCGATCCGGAATTCGACATGATCGGCATTCCGGAGCGCGATGCCGGCGGCGAACTGATGCACGACGCCGTGCTAGAGGCGATCGAGTCGACCTGCGAGACGTTGCCGCGCAAACGCCGCGGCGACCCTGACGCGCTGGCCGAGGCGGTGCGACGCGCCGTACGCTCGACGGTGTCGCAGCGCTGGGGCAAGAAGCCCATGTGCCATGTCCATGTGCTCGTCGTATGATGGATCTGAACGAGAGGTAGGGGGAGTGCAATGATCGGTCGTCTCAATCACGTCGCCATCGCCGTGCGCGACATCGCCAAGGCTTCGGCCGTCTACCGCGACACGCTGGGCGCCAATGTCACCGGCAAGGTGGCGCAGCCGGACCACGGCGTCTTCACCGTGTTCATCAATCTGCCGAACACCAAGATCGAGTTGCTCGAGCCGATGAGCGAGGGTTCGCCGATCGCCAAATTTCTCGACAAGAACCCGGACGGCGGCATTCATCACGTCTGTTACGAAGTGGACGACATCATCGCCGCGCGTGACAGGCTCAAGAGCCAGGGCGCGCGCGTCCTCGGTGACGGCGAGCCGAAGATCGGCGCCCATGGCAAGCCGGTGCTGTTCCTGCACCCCAAGGATTTTTGCGGCACCCTGGTCGAGCTCGAACAGGCCTGAGCCGGCGGACCTGCGTAAGGACGAAACATGACCGTTACGACCATCATCGCCATCTATGTTCTGATCTGGTGGCTGACGTTCTTTGCCGTGCTGCCGTTCGGCGTGCGCAGCCAGCACGAGAGCGGCGATTTCGCCCCCGGCACGGATCCCGGCGCGCCGGCGGTCCACCGCGTCTGGAGCAAGGTGTTTTATACGACCGTCGTTTCGGCGGTGATCTTCGCGGTCCTGTATTTCGTCTACGTCAACGATCTGCTGCCGCTCGAATTCCTCAAGCGCATTTCCCAGCCGCCGGTGTCGTAAGCGCGGGCGTTCGCGCAAAAAAAAGAGCAGGGCTCCTTGCCCTGCTCGTCGTTGTATCTGTCTCTCAGCCCCGAGCCTTTTCCGGCTTTTTGATCGGGACGGCTGCGGTTTTCGCGCCGGAGACTTTCCTCCCAAGACTTGGACCGTTTGTCGGATTGCCGGTCTTGTTGCCGGTTATCCTCTTCGCGGTGTTTGGAATGCTAGTCGAACGAATCGGGGGTGTCACCAGCAATCGTTGCTGCACTGCGCCAATACGACCGTGGCGTCGAGAACGACTGACGTACCGGCTCGTTCGATGGTCATTCGCACGCGCCACTCGCCGGCGGATTGCATACGCAGATTATCGGCCACCCAGGTTCCATCGCCGGTGAGGGCGCCCTCGCGCGACACCGGCGTGGCGCCGCCGTTTTTCGATTCGAGCGTCAAACGGACCCGATCGGCCGCGTACGGTCGGTAGTCCTCGTGCCAAAGCTGGATGGTGGCCGTGGTGACGCCTGCGCGGCCCGGATTGAGCGTGAAATCGGCCATCATCTGCGATGTGTGGATGTGAACGAAAGCTGCCTCGCCATTAATCGCTGCCGCGGTCGTGTGCACATGCGCGGCCGGCGGCTGAGTGCCGAGGAGGCCGACGACCAGGAGAGCGCCGAGGCCCAGGGCCGTTTCCGCCACCGCGCCGAGCGCGAGCGCTCGCAAGGCGCGGGGCTGGGGCAAGGCCGGGGTCAGACGGAACCGGTTGATGGCGGCCAGCACCAGCATCGCGGCGAACAGTCCGATTTTCACAGCCAGCGCCTGGGCATAGGTCGTGGCCAAAGGGTCGGCCGGCCATCCGACCAGGACGGCCGTGTTGACGATGCCGCTGGCGAGCAGGGTGGCGACAGCGGCCAGGGCAATCGTGCCGAAGCGCCGGGTCACGACCGCGCCCAGGGCGCCGCGCGCAGGGTCGCTGCGACTCCACAGCAGCAGCGAGGCCAGCGCCGGGAGGGCGCCCAGCCAGATCCCGGCGGCCACGAGATGGACCACGTCCGACGCCAGGTGCAGCAGGCCGGTCCACCCCGTCCCGGCGCCGGCATGGCCGGTCCAGGCGATGCTCGCCATCAGCGCCGTGGTGGCCGCGAAAGCCGGCCAACGCCCCGCCCATAGCAGAAGTCCAGCCGCGGTCACGACCAGTACCAGCCGCAGGCAGGCGATCCGGCCGAAGCGCGTATCCAGCGCGACCGAGGCCAGGCCGCCATCGTCGAACACCCCGGCGAGGGGGACATCGAGGATGTTGCGCGCGATGAGGCCCAGCCACAGCGCGCCGGAAAGGCCGGCCACCGCGAGCGCCGAGAGCGCGAGCTGCCGCAAGCGCCGCTCCATCGCAACGCCGGTTCTTTCCAGCAGCGCGAGGACAAGCGTCCCCAGCGCCACCGTGCAGGCGGCAAAGTGGACGGTGCGGACAATGACCAGCGGATCGAGCAGCACGCGCGGCGTCTCGCTAGGGCGCGACGGTGAAGTTGAAGTTGCCCTGCGTGCGATGCGTATCGACTGACAGGATCTTCCACGTCACCTTGTAGACGCCGGGCGGCAACGGCTTCACCTTGATCTTGAGGTTGGCCTTGTTGTCCGCCGCGACCTCGGCCTTGCCGATCTGCATTGCCGTGCCCTTGGCGTCCTCAACGACGATTGAGGAGAATTTCGCCTCCACCGCCTCGGTGAACCACAGCGACACTTCCTTCGGCGCGGCGCCGGTCGAACCGACCGCCGGCCGGGCATGATCGAGATGGCCATGCGCAAGCGCCGCAACCGGCGCCAGCGCGAGGGCCACGAGAAGGCCCGTCATGAATAGCCGCTTCATGGTCAGTGTGCCTTCGTTGCGGCCGGCAGCAGCATGAGCGCCGGCGCCGGTTCGTCATGCTTGCCGTCCGTCTTCGGCGCCGGCGATGTTTCGGTCCAGCGATGCTCGCCCTTTTCGCAGGTCTGCACCACCGGGAAGTGGATGGTCGTGTTCGGCGCCAGCTCACCGGCAATGAAAGCCTGCATCACGAACTCGTCGTAATAGGCATCGGGAATGTTGCCGCCGGACCAGGTGATCTCCTTCGGACCCTGGGTCAGCTTGGCGTCATGCAGATAACTGTAAGGCTTTGCGTAGTCGCCGCGCTTCACGTCGAGAGTCCAGCCCGGCTTCACCATCGGCTTCACCGCGACGACGCCGTCGGGAATCTGCACCGAGATCTTCACGGTCGCGGTGCCGTCGCAACCATGCGGCACGCTGAGCACGGCCTTGTAGAACGAGCCGACGGCGGCTTCACGCCTCTCCAGCGTGATATGGGCGAAAGAGACGGCCGGAAAGGCGAGGGCGATCACGGCGACGAGCGCGCATGACGACATGCGGCCGCGCCAACGGGTGTTGGTCATGATTTGAAGTCCTTTGTTTGAGCGATGACGACTGCGGCCTGGCCGCGGGACGGTCAGACGCTCAACGGGGGACCGCGGGCGAGACTGGGAGAGAAATCGACGCTTGTCCTGTGCGCGGCGTCGGAAGGATGCAGGACGCGCAGCAGGCGGCCGGGCTCGAGAATGCCGGCAAGGATGCTGTCGACGCTGTTCGAGGACGACGGCGTCGTGCCGCACAGGCTGCAATGATCGCAGGCCTTGCTCGGCTTGGCGGGCTGCCCCGTCGTCGTTGCATCGGCCGTACTGTCCGCCGATTGCGAGGCGCTATGGCAGATGACGGAGAGCGGATCGAACGAGGCCGCGGCGGGGACGGGAGCTAGGGCGGCCCAGAGAATCGTGTTCAGCGCGATGACGTACATCGCGAGAACCGAAATCCACTGTCGCCAGCCGAACCGCATCAGGGTACTCCCGGACGTTCACCTATCATTAACTTCCGGAGGAGGCCAGCCCTCGGGTGTCGCATGTGCATTGCGCCGGCGTCATCGGCGCGATCGGCGCCGAACTGTTCCGGATTTAACAAGCGGTTAACCGGCCGGCCGTTATCGTAAACGCATCCTAAACAGCGGCTCGACTCATGGCGAGTTCAAGGGCGCTCGGAGGCGGGGGCTAACGGCTCATGTGCGGATTTGCTGTCGCGATCGGTTGGCCCGATGCCGAATTGACCGTCGCGCGTCTCATCGACGGCATCCTGCATCGCGGCGATATCACCGATCCGTTGTTCACACCGTTTGCCGACGTCGCCATGTGCACGCGGCGTCTGCGCATCGTCGATGCCGAGCACGGCATTCAGCCGCAAATCTCGTTCTTCGGCCGGCTCGCGGTTTCGTACAACGGCGAGATCTACAATCACGTCGAACTTCGCCAGGAACTGGAAGAACTCGGCGTCGGCTTCCGGACTCATTCCGACACCGAAGTGCTGGCGAACGCGCTGCAGGTCTGGGGCCATCGCGCGCTCGAGCGCCTCAACGGCATGTATGCCTTCGTCGCCGTCGATCTGGCCAGTGGCGAATTCCTTGCCGCCCGTGATCCCTTCGGCGTCAAGCCGCTCTATGTGATGCAGCAGGGAGCGCGTTTTCTGTTCTGCTCGGAAATGAAGCCGTTGCTCGACGCCGTGCCGGTCGGCGACGTGATGCTGCTGCCGCCGGGCTATGCGATGTCGAAAAACGCCGTCGCGCGTTATCGCTCGCCGGTTTATCCGCGCGTCGATGTGCCGGTCGAAAACTCGGCGCGGGCTCTCGACGGCATTCTGCGCGGCGCCGTCGAGCGGCGGTTGCCGCCGGACCTGCCGGTCGCGACATGGTTCTCCGGCGGCATCGATTCAACGCTGGTGGCGCATTACGCACGGCAATGTCGTCCGGAAGCGCCGGGCTATTTCGTCGGCGGCCCGGACGCGCCGGATTACCGCTTCGCCGCGGCCTATGCCGAGAAAACCGGCTACGACCTTCGCGTCGTGCCGTTCGACGCGCAAAGCTCCGATGCCTTTGCCGCGATCGACAATGTCGTGACGGCCACGGAATCCTTCGAGCCCAATCTGATCCGTGGCGCGCTGGCCTCGCTGGAGGCCAGCAAGGCCATGTACCGCGACGGCTTCCGCGTCGGCCTGTGCGGGGAGGGCGCGGACGAGCTGTTCGCCGGCTATGCTCCGCTCGAAATCGCATTTCATGAAAGCCCGGCCGATGGCGCGCAGTGCCGCGACGAGTGTCTGTCGTTGATGCACCGGGTCAGCCTGCAACGCGTCGATCGCTGCTCGATGCGGCACTCGCTGGAAATGCGCGAGCCGTTCCTCGATCCAGCCGTGGTCAACCACGCGCTCGGTCTCGCGCCCGAGGCCCTTGTCCGCGCCGTGGATGGTCTGCCGACCGGCAAGATGCCGCTGCGTGAGCTCTACGATCTCTATCCGGATGAATTGCCGGCGGTCATCCGAAACCGCGCCAAGGTCGCTTTCGGCGAGGGCGCCGGCCTCGACCCGGGCCGGGACGGCTGGATGAGCCGCTTCGAGGACGTTTACTCGGACAGGGATCTCCATGAGGGCCAGCAGGAATTCGCGGCCTTCAGCGTGCAGTCGAAAGAAGAATTGTACTATCTGCGGCGGCTCGCGGCGGTGATCGACGTCTCCCGCGTGCCGCATCTGACCGACCGCGCCTGGATTTCCTTTCCGGTGGTCCAGCACCTCGAAAAGCTCAAGGCCTACGCGCATTTCAGCCTCTAGCTCCGTCATTCCGGACGCCGCGAACGCGGCGATCCGGATCCAGCGCCGGATTCCGGGCTCGCGGTCTTCGACCGCGCCCCGGAATGACGGAGAAGACTTGTCTTTTCGCCGCCGATCCGCTTTCACTTTCCTCCCTGAAATCCCTCGAAAAGCCGGCTCCAACACCCATGCGCCTGTCCCGCTATTTCCTGCCCACGCTCCGCGAACCGCCCCGCGAGGCCGAGATCGTCTCGCACCGCCTGATGCTGCGCGCCGGCATGATGCGCCAGGAGGCGGCCGGCATTTACGCCTTCCTGCCGCTCGGGCTGCGGGTGCTGCGCAAGATCGAGCGGATCGTGCGCGAGGAGCAGGACCGTTCCGGCGCCATCGAACTGCTGATGCCGACCATCCAGTCGGCCGAGCTGTGGCGCGAGAGCGGCCGCTACGACGCCTACGGCAAGGAGATGCTGCGCATTCAGGACCGCCATGAGCGCGAGATGCTCTACGGCCCGACCAACGAGGAAATGATCACGGAAATCTTCCGGGCCTCGGTGCGCTCCTACAAGGATCTGCCGAAGAACCTCTATCACATCCAGTGGAAATTCCGCGACGAGGTGCGCCCGCGCTTCGGCCTGATGCGCGGCCGCGAATTCCTGATGAAGGATGCCTATTCGTTCGACGTCGATGAGGCCGGCGCGCGGCACTCCTACAACAAGATGTTCGTGGCCTATCTGCGCACCTTCAAGCGCCTCGGCCTCACCTCGATCCCGATGCGCGCCGACACCGGCCCGATCGGCGGCAATCTTTCGCACGAGTTCATCGTGCTGGCCGACACCGGCGAGTCGCAGGTGTTCTGCCACAAGGATTATCTCGGCATGGCGGTGCCGGATGCGAACGTGAATTTCGACGACATCGCCGGCCTGCAGCAGACGGTCGATCGGTGGACCTCGCTTTACGCTGCGACCGAAGACATGCACGAGGCCGACAAGTTCGCCGCCGTGCCGGCCGCCGATCAGGTCTCGGCGCGCGGCATCGAGGTCGGCCATATCTTCTACTTCGGCACCAAGTATTCGGCTCCGATGAAAGCCGTGGTTGCCACTGCAGACGGCAAGGAAGTGCCGGTGCACATGGGCTCCTACGGAATCGGCCCGTCGCGGCTCGTGGCGGCGATCATCGAGGCCTCGCACGACGACGCCGGCATCGTCTGGCCGGAGCCGGTGGCGCCCTTCAAGGTGGCCCTCCTGAACCTCAAGCAGGGCGACGCCGCGACCGATGGCGCCTGCGATCAGCTTTACGCCGAGCTCAGCGCCAAGGGTGTCGATGTTCTCTACAACGACATCGACGAGCGCGCCGGCGCCAAGTTCGCCAATGCCGATCTGATCGGCCTGCCGTGGCAGGTCATGGTCGGCCCGCGCGGGCTTGCCGAAGGCAAGGTCGAGATCAAGAACCGGAAGACCGGCGAGAAGGAACAGATGTCGCCGGCCGCCGCGGTGGATCGGCTCGGCAGCTGACGGTTCCGCTGCGGGAACCCTGGTCTTGTCATCCTCCGCGAAGGCGGAGGATCCAGCTTCGATTTAAAAGCTCTATAGGGGCTGGATCGCCGCTTTGCGGACGATGACATTCATTGAAAAATTTTCGCGCGCCGTGTCGAATCCGGCCGGGCCCGTTCGTCGTGGGGACAGGGAGGCCGGCAGGCGGCTTCCGCAACCAACGGAGATACGAGAATGCGCGTCATGGTGATGGTCAAGGCGACGAAGGACTCCGAACAGGGCGTCATGCCCTCCACGGAACTGCTCGAGGCCATGGGCAAGTATAACGAAGAGCTGGTGAAGGCCGGCATCATGCTGTCGGGCGACGGCCTCAAACCGTCGTCGCAGGGCAAGCGTATCGCCTTCGACGGGCCCAAGCGCAGCGTCATCGACGGGCCGTTCGCCGAGACCCGCGAACTGGTCGCCGGCTACTGGATCTGGGAAGTCAGGGACATGGCCGAAGCCGTCGAATGGGCCAAGCGCTGCCCGAACCCGATGCCCGGCCCGAGCGAGCTCGAAATCCGTCCGTTCTACGAGATGGCGGATTTCGGCGAGGCCGCGACCCCGGAGATCGCCGAACGCTTCGATCGCCTGCGCGAAGACGCCAAGAAGCGCTAAAGCCGTCTTCCCGCTTATCGGCTGCTTGCCACGCACCCCGCTTGTCACTTAATCCGGGTGCGTGGCCTCAACCGATATCAACAGCACCGTCGAGACCGTCTTCCGCATCGAGCAGGCCCGGCTGATTGCCGGCCTGACGCGTATGCTGCGCGATGTCGGTCTCGCCGAGGAACTGGCGCAGGACGCGCTGGTCACGGCGCTTTCGGAATGGCCTGCGTCGGGCGTGCCGGACAATCCCGGCGCATGGCTTTTGGCGGTCGCGAAGCGCCGCGCCATCGACCGCCTGCGCCGCGCCAAAATGCAGGAGCGCAAGCATGCCGAGATTGGCCGCGATCTTGACGAAGATCGCGGTGACGACGTCGAACGCCGCGATGCCGCGCTCGACGACGACATCGGCGACGATCTGCTCAACCTCATTTTCATCGCCTGCCATCCGGTGCTGTCGCCGGAGGCGCGCGCGGCGCTGACCTTGCGGCTGATCGCCGGTCTCACCATCTCGGAGATCGCGCGCGCCTTCCTGAGCACCGAGCCGACCATCGCCCAACGCATCACGCGCGCCAAGAAGGTGCTGCAGGAAAGTGGCGTCGCCTATGAGGCGCCGCGAGGCGAGGCGCGGGTGTTGCGGCTCGCCTCGGTGCTTGAGGTCATCTACCTGATCTTCAACGAGGGCTACGCCGCCACCGCCGGCGACGACCTGGTCCGCGCCGATCTGTGCGGCGAGGCGCGGCGCCTCGGCCGTATCCTCATCGGCGTCGCGCCGGATGAGCCGGAGGCTTTCGGCTTGCTGGCGCTCATGGAGATCCAGGCCTCGCGTCTCAAGGCGCGCGTCGGCGCGGACGGCGAGGCGATCCCGCTGCCGGAACAGAACCGCGCGCAATGGGACCGACTGCTGATCCGCCGCGGCCTCGAGGCGCTGGCGCGCGCTGAGGCGCTTGGCGGTGCCGACGGAGCTTATGCGCTGCAGGCCGCCATCGCGGCCTGTCATGCGCATACGGGGCGTGCCGAGGATACGGATTGGGCCCACATCGCCCGTCTGTACGACCGGCTTGGCCAGATCGTGCCGTCTCCGGTGATCGAACTCAACCGCGCCGTCGCGCACAGCATGGCCTTCGGCCCGGAGGCCGGACTGGCGCTGCTGGCGCCACTCGAGACTGAAGCAACATTGCGCGGCTACCTGCCGCTTTACGCCGCCAAAGGCGACTTCCTGTTCCGCGCCGGCCGCTATGCCGAGGCTCGCGCCGCCTTCGACAAGGCGGCCGGACTTTCGCGAAATACGGCGGAGCGGAATTTCCTGCTCAAGCGCGCCGCGGCCTGCGGTCCGGCGCGTCCGGTGATGCGGTAATAAACCTGTGGTCCGCCTTGGCTTTTTCGCCCACGAAACTGCCCGAATCGTGTGAAAACCCCATGCCATGGGGATTAGTATCCAATGACCGAGTCCAGCGGCACGCGGCCGTTCTCCCAATACGAATGGATGCTGTCGCTGCGCTATCTGCGCGCGCGCCGCAAAGAGGGATTCATCTCGGTGATCGCCGGGTTCTCCTTCCTTGGCATCATGCTGGGCGTCGCCACCCTCATCATCGTCATGGCGGTGATGAACGGCTTCCGCGCCGAACTGCTGGACAAGATCCTCGGCCTCAACGGCCATCTTCTGGTGCAGCCGCTGGAAAAGCCGCTCACTGACTGGGACGAGGTCGCCGCCCGGATTTCAAAGGCGCAGGGCGTCAAGCTCGCGGCGCCGATCGTCGAAGGCCAGGCGCTGGCGTCCTCGCCCTTCAACGCCGGCGGCGTTCTTGTGCGCGGCATCCGCCTCAAGGACATGGAAGGCCTGCCGTCCATCGTCAACAACATCAAGCAGGGCTCGCTGGGCGGCTTTGACGACGCGCAGGGCGTCGCCATCGGCCGGCGCCTGGCGGACCAGCTTTCGCTGCGCGCCGGCGACAACATCACGCTCGTCGCGCCGAGAGGTGCGGTGACCCCGATGGGCACGACGCCGCGTATCAAGGTCTACAAGATCGCGGCGGTGTTCGAGATCGGCATGTCCGAATACGACAGCGCCATGGTCTTCATGCCGCTGAAAGAGGCGCAGGCCTATTTCAACCGCGCCGGCGACGTTACGGCGATCGAGGTCTATACCGACAATCCCGACCGGGTGGACGTCTACCGCAAGGCGGTGCAGGACGCGGCGCAGCGGCCGATCTTCATCATCGACTGGCGCCAGCGCAACGCCACCTTCTTCAATGCGCTGCAGGTCGAGCGCAATGTCATGTTCCTTATTCTGACGCTGATCGTGCTGGTGGCGGCGCTCAATATCGTCTCCGGCCTGATCATGCTGGTGAAGGACAAGGGCCAGGATATCGCCATCCTGCGCACGATGGGGGCGACGCAGGGCGCCATCATGCGGGTGTTCCTCATCACCGGCGCCGCGATCGGCGTGGTCGGCACCATTGTCGGCTTCCTGCTCGGCGTCGTGGTGTGCCTGAACATCGAGAGTATCCGCCGCTTCATGTCGTGGCTGACGAATACCGAGCTGTTCTCGCCGGAGCTGTATTTCCTGTCGCATCTGCCGGCGCGCATGGACACCGGCGAGACCGTGGCGGTGGTGCTGATGGCGCTGATCCTGTCGCTGCTCGCGACGCTGTACCCGTCCTGGCGCGCGGCGCGCCTCGATCCGGTGGAGGCGCTGCGTTATGAGTGATCTCATCGTCGAGACCGAGACGACGGTCGAAGAGGGCGCGGCGCAGGACTATCCGATCCTGTTTCTCCACGACGTCGAACGTCATTACAGTCAGGGCGAATCCACGCTCGACATTCTGCGCGGCGCCGAGCTTGCGGTGTGGCCGGGCCAGTCGGTGGCGCTGGTGGCGCCGTCGGGCGCCGGCAAATCCACACTGCTGCATCTGGCCGGTCTGCTCGAGCATCCCGATCACGGCGACGTCTATATCGGCGGCAAGGCGACAGCGAACCTGCCGGACGCCGAGCGCACGCGCATCCGCCGCACCGAGATAGGCTTCGTGTACCAGTCCCACCACCTGCTGCCGGAGTTCACGGCGCTCGAAAACGTCGTGCTGCCGCAACTGATCCGCGGCCTGGGACGGGCCGAGGCGAAAACGCGGGCGGTTGAGCTCCTTGGCTATCTCGGGCTGAAGGCCCGCCTCAATCACCGCCCGGCGGAACTGTCCGGCGGCGAGCAGCAGCGCGTGGCGATTGCCCGCGCCGTGGCCAATGCGCCGCGCATCCTGCTGGCCGACGAGCCGACCGGCAATCTCGACACCAAGACCGCCGAGCACGTCTTCGCCGCCTTTACCCAGTTGGTGCGGGCGTCGGGGCTGGCCACCATCATCGCCACCCATAACATGGACATCGCCGCGCGCATGGACCGGCGCGTGACCATTCGTGACGGGCTGGCGGTGGAGATGGAGTAGACGAGAAGCCGCGAATTACTTCAGCTGGCTTGAGATAGAGTCGTAGGTGGTATTCAGCTTCGTTCCAAGGCCGTTGACGACTGCGATGATCGTCACGGAGATGCCCGCCGCGATCAGCGCGTATTCGATCGCCGTCGCGCCTGTCTCATTCTTCGCGAAAACTATGATCTTTCTGAACATAGACTTTACTCCACACGATACTGGTGCCCGCGGTTTCTGCGGTTGGCCTATGCCTAGCGGTTAGCCGTGAATCGTCTGTGAATTAGCGCGAATAAAGAGCGTATACGCGCAACGCGTGCCGTCTTTCGCGGTAACCCGCGCGTGCGTCAGGGGAGTATCGCCTCGTCATGCGCCGAATGAAGGGCTGTCGCTGAAAAACAAAAACCACCCCGCATGGGGGTGGTTTCGTTTACGCGGAGCGCCGGCGTGCGGAGCTACTTCAGCTGCGTGGATACCGATTGGAATGCAGTGTTCAGCTGCGTGCCGATGGTGTTGACCAGCCCGATGATCGCCACCGCGATACCGGCGGCGATCAGGCCGTATTCGATGGCCGTCGCGCCGCTTTCGTCCTCGGCGAAAGCAATGAGTTTCTTGAACATACGCATGACTCCCAGACGTTGCCAAAACCCGCCCTGTTCAACGGGTGGCTGTACCGTAAAGGCGCCGTGTAAACGTGGCGTAAATTCTGGTTAGTAAAACCGGGAGTACAATTTTTGCGAGATTGTCTGCAAGGCGCCCGGACCGGGCGGACGGGCACGACAAAAGGCTCTTGACTTGAGAACAGAAAGCGAACTATGTTCCTGCTACGTTCTTCTGGAGGGTCACATGTTCAAGATCGTCGTTCAGGAAGCCGCCACGCTCGCCGCTCTGTCGCTGTTCGTCGGCATGGTCGCGATTTGGTCCCAGGTCATCGGGAATCTCTGAAAGATCGGTTGCCTGTACCGGTCAGTGTCTCGCGTTTGCGTTCCAGTCGAGAGTTTCACGTTTAGCCACGTGTCTGTTGCGTTCGATAGCTGTCTGTAGCGTAGCCCGCGTCTAGTCATGTCCGGCCGGCGGTCCCCGACGCCTCAAGCCGGCATGACGGGTTCGGTTGGCGCGATAAAGTAACAAGGTTCCGGCTGTCCATGCCGCCTGGGGATCGGGCGGGAGGACGGGCCGGCGCCGGGTCCCGAGCCCTGTGTAAAATCGGCAGAACCGGCTGCGATGCGCCGGTGAGGGTGGACGAGGCGGCCGCGCGTCCCCACTGTGATGGCCTCAAGGATTCGCTTTCAGCCGCCGAACGCACATCATGGCCGACCTCGCCACCTCTTTGGATTTCGTGCATCTGCACGTCCATTCCGCCTATTCGCTGCTCGAGGGCGCGCTGCCGATCGGCAAGCTCGCGGATCTGGCCAAGGCGGACAAGCAGGCGGCGCTGGCGCTCACCGACACCGACAACATGTTCGGGGTGCTCGAATTCTCCGAGAAGATGGCCGGTGCGGGCATTCAACCGATCGTCGGCGTCACCCTCGCGGTGGATTTCGGCGATACCGAAAATGGCCCGCGCGCCGCGCTCGCCGCCAGCGATCGTCAGCGCCTCGTGCTGCTGGCCGCCAGCGAGGAGGGCTACCGCAGCCTGATGCGGCTCAATTCGCGCGCCTTCATGGAATCGCCGCCGAACGAGCCGCCACGCGCGAAAATCGAATGGCTCGAGGAGGAGCGTGACGGCATCGCCAAGGGCCTGCGGGAGGGCATTATCGCCCTGAGCGGCGGCCCGTCGGGGCCGCTCGACCGCGCCATCGCCGCCGGGCAAAGCCAGGTCGCCGCCGCGCGGCTCGACCGGCTCGCCGCTCTGTTCGGCGACCGCCTCTATATCGAGATCCAGCGCCACGGCACCGCCGTCGAGCGCGGCGTCGAGAAGGTGCTGATCGAGTTCGCCTATGAGCGGGGCCTTCCGCTGGTCGCGACCAACGAGCCGTTCTTCGCCTCCAGCGCCGATTATGAGTCGCACGACGCCCTGATCTGCATCGCCGAAGGGCGCTACGTCGCCGACGGCGAGCGGCGCCAGCTCACGCCGGAGCATCGCTACAAGACCCGCGCCGAAATGGTGGCGCAGTTTGCCGACCTGCCCGAGGCGATCGCTTCGACGGTGGAGATCGCGCAGCGCTGCGCCTTCCGGCCGAAGACCCGCAAGCCGATCCTGCCGCGCTTCGCCATGGGCTCCGACGAGGCGACCGAACTGCGCCAGCAGGCCGAGGCCGGCCTGACCCGGCGCATCGAGACCGCCGGCATTGCCGAAGGCTTCACCGAAAAGGACTACCGGGACCGGCTCGACTTCGAGCTCAACGTCATCGAGAAGATGAAGTATCCCGGCTACTTCCTTATCGTGTCTGACTTTATCAAGTGGGCGAAGGATCACGGCATTCCGGTCGGCCCGGGCCGCGGCTCCGGCGCCGGCTCGCTGGTCGCCTATTCGCTGACCATCACCGACCTCGATCCCTTGCGCTTCGGCCTGCTGTTCGAACGCTTCCTCAATCCGGAACGCGTGTCGATGCCCGACTTCGACATCGACTTCTGCCAGGACCGCCGCGAGGAAGTGATCCGCTACGTGCAGGAGCGCTACGGCCGCGACCAGGTGGCGCAGATCATCACCTTCGGCACCTTGCAGGCGCGCGGCGTGCTGCGCGACGTCGGCCGCGTCCTGCAGATGCCCTATGGCCATGTCGACCGGCTGTGCAAGCTGGTGCCGCAAAATCCGGCCGCGCCGATCAGCCTCGCCAAGGCGATCGAGGATGAGCCCAAGCTGCAGTCCGAGGCCGAGAGCGACCCCACCGTGGCGCGCGCCTTCGCCATCGCCAAGAAGCTCGAGGGCCTGACCCGACACGCCTCGACCCATGCCGCCGGCATTGTCATCGGCGACCGGCCGCTCAACGAGCTGGTGCCGCTCTATCGCGATCCCAAGTCCGACATGCCGGTCACCCAGTTCAACATGAAGTGGGTGGAGCAGGCCGGGCTGGTGAAGTTCGACTTCCTCGGCCTCAAGACGCTGACCACGCTCAAGACCGCGGTCGAGCTTCTGAAGCTGCGCGGCGTCGAGGTCGATCTCGGCGCCATCCCGCTCGACGACCGGAAGACCTACGAACTTCTGGCCCGCGCCGAAGCGGTCGGCGTGTTCCAGTTGGAAAGTCAGGGCATGCGCCGGGCGCTGCTCGACATGAAGCCCGACCGTTTCGAGGACATCATCGCGCTGGTCGCGCTCTACCGGCCGGGCCCGATGGCGAATATCCCGACCTATTGCGCGCGCAAGCACGGCGACGAGGTCCCCGAATACATTCACCCCAAGCTGGAGCCGGTGCTGAAGGAGACCTTCGGCGTCATCGTCTATCAGGAGCAGGTGATGCAGGCCGCCCAGCTATTGGCCGGCTACTCGCTCGGCGACGCCGACCTTCTGCGCCGCGCCATGGGCAAGAAGATCCGCTCTGAGATGCAGAAGCAGGGCTCGATCTTCGTCGAGGGCTGCGCCAGGAACGATATTCCGAAAGCGCAGGCCGAGGCGATCTTCGAACTGCTCGAGCGCTTCGCCGATTACGGCTTCAACAAATCGCACGCCGCCGCCTACGCGCTGGTCGCCTACCAGACCGCCTATATGAAGGCGAACTACCCGGTCGAATTCCTCGCCGCGTCGATGACGCTCGACATGGGCAACACCGACAAGCTGTCGGAGTTCCGCGCCGAGGCCGAGCGCCTCGGCATCAAGGTCGAGCCGCCATCGGTGAACCGTTCCGGCGTCGAATTCGGCGTCGAAGGCAACACCATCATCTACGCGCTCGCCGCGCTCAAGGGCGTCGGCCGGCAGGCCGTGGAGTCCATCGTCGAGGCGCGGGGCAACAAGCCTTTCGCCGATCTCGCCGACTTCGCCGCGCGCATCAATCCGCGCGCGGTCAACAAGCGCGTGCTGGAAAGCCTGGCGCAAGCCGGTTCGTTCGACGAGTTCGACAAGCACCGCGCCCGGGTATTCGGCGGTCTCGACAAGGTCATGGGCGTCGCGCAGCGGAAATACGAGACCACGGCGACAGGTGCGCTCGAATTCTCCTTCGGTGATGTCGGCAAGGCAGAGCCGATCGCCCTGCCGAATGTCGAGCCGTGGCTGCCGGCCGAGCGCCTCAAGCGCGAATACGAGGCCGTCGGCTTCTTCCTGTCGGGCCATCCGCTCGACGATTACGCCGCCGTGCTCAAGAAGATGCGGGTGCAGAGCTGGGCCGAGTTCTCCCGCGCCGTCAAGAACGGCCAGACCGCGGGCAAGGTCGCCGGCACCGTGGTGTCGCGTCAGGAACGCCGCACCAAGACCGGCAACAAGATGGGCATTTTCGGCCTGTCGGATGCTTCCGGCGCCTATGAGGCCGTGATCTTCTCCGAAGGGCTGGCCGAGTATCGCGACCTGCTCGAGCCCGGCAAGGCGGTGCTGATGATGCTGTCGGCGGAAGTGCAGGGCGACGACGTGCGCGCCCGCATTCAGACCGCGGAGCCGCTCGATCAGGCCGCGGCCAATCTGCAGAAGGGGCTTCGCGTTTTCCTGCGCGAAGAAGCGCCGCTTGAAGGCGTGGCCAGGCGGCTGGAACCGGCGCCACCGCGCACGAGCGGCGCCGGCGAGGTCTCGATGATCCTTCTGCTGGGGCAGGGCCGCGAGGTCGAGGTCAAGCTCGAAGGGCGCTATAAGGTGTCGCCTCAGATCGCCGGCGCCATCAAGGCGGTGCCCGGCGTCGTGCAGGTCGAAGCGCTCTGACGGCCCTCGGCTCGCCGGTCATTCGATGAAGAGGTCATGCCCTTGACGGTAATCACGGCCTATCTCGACCGTCAGGTCGATCCCGCCACCGATCATGTGCTCGGCTCGGAAAGGGCGCAGATATCGCTGGTCGAATACGGCAGCTACGCCTGTCCTTATTGCCGCGCCGCCAATGAGCGCATCATCGAGGTGCGCGAGCAGCTCAGCGACCGCCTTTGCTACATCTTCCGCCACAAGCCGCTCACCAACAACGATCTGGCGCTGCGCGCCGCCCGGCTGGTCGAGCGCGGCGATCGGGCGAAGTTCTGGGATGCGCACGAGCTGCTGATGACGCGTTCGGGCGAACTGACCGAGGACGACCTGCGCGCCGCCGCCGATCTTCTCGGCATTCCCCTCGAAGACGAGAACAGCGAATCCGCGGAGAAGGCGGTCGCGCATGTGCAGCGCGACGTCGACAGCGCCAAGGAGAGCGGCGTGTTCGTGACGCCGACCTTCTTCATCAACAACCGCCGCTATGACGGGCCGTGGGACGAAAGCTCGTTCCTCGATGCGCTGCTCAATCGTCTCGGCCATCGCTTCCGCATCGCGGCGCTGGATTTCGCCGGCTGGGCGCCGTCGGCCGGCATCCTCTTGCTGCTCACCACGGTGCTCGCCGTCGCGCTCACCAACTCGATGGTGGGCGAGGCCTTCGAGCATTTCTGGCACCTGCCGCTCGGCTTCTCCTTCGGCGCCGTGTCGTTCGACCTGTCGCTGCTGCACTGGATCAATGACGGCCTGCTGACCATCTTCTTTCTGGTCGTCGGCCTCGAGATCAAACGCGAATTCACCGTCGGCCATCTGTCGAGCCCGCGGCTCGCGGCGCTGCCGATCGCCGCCGCCATCGGCGGCATGGTGGTGCCGGCCTTGCTCTATCTCGTCATCATTCCGGACGGGCCGTGGCTGCACGGCTGGGGCACGTCGATGGCGACCGATACGGCCTTCGCCGTTGCGCTCATCGCCATGATGGGCAGCCGCGTGCCGGTCGAACTGCGCATCTTCCTGACCGCCGCGGCGATCGTCGACGACATCGGCTCGATCATTGTCGTCGCGCTGTTCTATACCGGCAAGCTCGACATGATCTGGCTCGGCGCGGCCGTCATCGTGCTGATCGGTCTGGCGATGCTCAATCGCTGGCGCTTCTACAGCGTCACGCCTTATGCGCTGCTCGGCATCGTGTTGTGGACCTGCATTCACGCCGGCGGTTTGCACGCGACGCTGGCCGGCGTGCTGCTGGCGCTGTTCATCCCGACGCGGCCGCCGGCCAACCTGAAGTCGCTGATCGTTCAGGCCAACACCATCATGGGCAACGAGTACAAGCGTGCCGGCGAGGCGCTGCGCCATGGTCCGTCGGCGGCGGCGCTGCGCGCGCTTGACGCCATTCACGACCGCCTTGAATCGCCGGCCGACCGGCTGCTGCGCCACGCCGGCGACCGCTCAAGCTACATTGTGCTGCCGCTGTTCGCCTTCGCCAATGCCGGCGTCGCGTTCTCGCTCGACGTGTTCCAGGGCCACCAGTCGCTGATGCTGGCGATCGGCGCGGGTCTCCTGATCGGCAAGCCGCTCGGCCTCGTCGCCGCGTCGGCGCTGGCGGTGGCGCTCAAGCTCGCGGTCAAGCCCGAGGAATACTCGTGGCGGCAACTGGTGGGCGCCGGCGCGCTGGCCGGCATCGGTTTCACCATGTCCCTGTTCATTGCCGGGCAGGCCTTCCCAGTGGCGGCGGATTACGCCGCTGCCAAGATCGCGGTGTTCGCGGCCTCCGTGCTGTCGGCGATCGTCGGCGTCGCCATTCTGTGGAACGCCAAGGCGCCGGAGGAGAGCGCCTAGCCGGGCGCGGTCGCGCTGCGGCAACGAGTCCACCGGCCTCGTCTGTATTTGATCGCGCCGGTCGGCTAGCAGAGCGCTGCATTATCACAACGGGCGGCGCGGCAATGTCGGTGACCAGAACGATCGAGCACGGCGCGCTGAATTTCGAAACCGAAGCCTTCGGCAGTCCGTCGGACCCGGCAATCCTGATGATCATGGGCGCAACCGCGTCGATGCTGTGGTGGCCCGACGAGATGTGCCGCTCCCTCTCTGCGGCGAAGCGATACGTCGTGCGGTATGACAACAGGGACACCGGCCGCTCCACGACGGGGCAGCCCGGCGCGCCGGATTATTCGATTGACGACATGGCCGACGACGCCCTGGCCATCCTCGATGGCTACGGCCTGAGCCGGGCGCATCTGGTCGGCATGTCGCTTGGCGGCATGATTGCGCAGCTCGTTGCGCTGAAGCGGCCGGAGCGCGTCCTGTCGCTGACGCTTATCAGTTCATCGGCGTTCGACGAGGACGATCCAGATTTGCCGCCCATGGACCCGGCCTTGCTTGCGCATTTCGGCGGTATGGCGAGCCTGGACTGGAGCGACCGCGAAGCCGTGGTTGCGTTCCATGTCGAAAGCTTCCGCATTTCCGCCGGACAGGACTTCGAAGCAGCGCGGGCGCGCAGCCTTGCCGAGCGCGAGTACGATCGTGCGCTCAATCCGCAGAGCGCCATGAATCACAGCATGCTCCGCGGCGGTGAAGCCTATGCCGGACGTTTGGGAGAGGTCGCTGCGCCGGCGCTCGTCATTCACGGCCGACGTGATCCCATCCTGTCGTTCCGGCACGGCGAGAGACTGGCGGCCAAGCTGTCTCATGCCCGTTTGGTCACGCTCGATGCCGGGCATGAGCTGAACAGCAAGGATTGGCCGGTCATCGTCGAGGCGGTCCGGGCGCACACGTCGCTCGCTGCGCCGTAGGTTGGGCTAAGCACGAAGCGCCGAGCCCACCGACCGTCATGGCGGCGGGCTTCGCTCCGCTCAGCCCATCTTGTAGCCCGGATGAGCTCCGCGAAATCCGGGGCCAGCCTCGCGATCGTTCCCGGGTTTCGCTTCGCTTCACCCGGGCTACAGACCAGGCGGAATCATAGAAAATAGTCCTTGACTGTTATTCCTACGATAGGATAGTTTTCATCCGTCCGGCTCCAGCCGAGGGCGCTGTCATGAGGCGTCGTTTCAGTGGGAGCAGGATGCGGTGCCCGCGGGCCCGGGGATTACGCACCCCGGGCGCTCGGGCGGCGACGGGGCTCCGCCCGCCGGCAATAAGACCGGCTGCAAGGAGCTTGCTGATGGTGAGCGCTACCCATCGCAAGATGGATCAGCCGCCAGAAGCGCGGCCCGTGCGCCGTAACGACACCGCGATGGAGCGCCGCGGGGCGCAGGCATCTCGCGTCATGAGATGCCTCGCACCGCAGGGTGCGATCCACAAAGGGCGCCTCGCGGCGCTCCATCCCCTCGGCGTTTCCGAGGGAGGGAAGAGGAAGGCAGGCCGCCCCGGGACTTTAAAGAACAGGGGCGACGACGCGCGTCTTTTCAGCGCCTTAGCGCCAACCGGCGCCTTGCCACCCCCGATTCATGCCTATATAAGCCCGGTTCATCACTCACGCGGAGAGTTGGCTCACGCCCCGACAATGGGCGAGCGAGCCGTCCGGTGGCCCCAATTTCCCTTTGAAAATCAAAGGCTAATCCAGGGCTCACACACCCTCCGCGGCGGACCAACCGGAGAATACAAATGGCTCTTCCTGACTTCTCGATGCGTCAGCTGCTTGAGGCTGGCATTCATTTCGGCCATCAGGCCCACCGCTGGAACCCGAAGATGGGTCAATACATCTTCGGCACCCGCAACAACATCCATATCGTCGATCTGGCCCAGACCGTGCCGCTGCTGCACACGGCCCTCAAGGCCGTGTCGGACACCGTCGCCAAGGGCGGCCGCATCCTGTTCGTCGGCACCAAGCGCCAGGCGCAGGACCCGATTGCGGACGCTGCCAAGCGCTGCGCCCAGTACTACGTCAATTCGCGCTGGCTCGGCGGCACGCTGACCAACTGGAAAACCATCTCGGGTTCGATCTCGCGCCTGCGCAAGCTGGAAGAGATCCTCAACTCGGCGGACGCCGGCGGCTACACCAAGAAAGAGCGCCTGACGATGCAGCGCGAGCGCGACAAGCTCGACCGCTCGCTCGGCGGCATCAAGGACATGGGCGGCGTGCCCGACCTGATCTTCGTGATCGACACCAACAAGGAAGACATCGCGATCAAGGAAGCGCGCCGGCTCAACATCCCGGTCGCCGCCATCGTCGACACCAATTGCGATCCGAACGGCATCACCTATGTCGTGCCGGGCAACGATGACGCCAGCCGCGCCCTGTCGCTGTACTGCGACCTGATCGCCAAGGCCGCCATCGACGGCATCGCGCGCGCCCAGGGCGAACGCGGCGTCGATCTCGGCGCGGCGGAAAAGCCGGTCGCCGAAGCGATCCCGACGGCACCCGCCGCCGGCGACCTCGGCTTCGAACAGCTCCCGGGCCCGCGCGGCGTCGCCGACGACCTCAAGAAGCTGCCCGGCGTCTCGGGCGCGATCGAGAAGCAGCTCAACGATCTCGGCATCTTCCATTATTCGCAGATCGCCGAACTGTCGCCGACCGCCGCGCATAACGTCGGCGAAGAAGTCGGTCTGCCGGGCCGCGTCGATGGCTGGATCGCCAAGGCCAAGTCCATGCTCGCGGACGCCGAGTAACAAAACCGTCGGCCGGCTCCTATATACGGTGCCGGCACTTCGCTTTGAACGAACGACGCCAGCGGCCAGGGTCCCGGACCCCGGCCGCCGTGGCGGATAAAGGATTTTACCGATGGCAAATATCTCCGCACAGATGGTCAAAGAGCTGCGCGAGTCGACCGGCGCCGGCATGATGGATTGCAAGGCCGCGCTCAACGAGACCGCCGGCGACATGGCGCAGGCCCAGGACTGGCTGCGCAAGAAGGGCCTGTCGAAGGCCGCCAAGAAGGCCGGCCGCGTCGCCGCCGAAGGCCTCATCGGCCTGAAGGTCAACGGCACCAAGGCCGTGGTCGTCGAGGTCAATTCGGAAACCGATTTCGTCGCGCGCAACGACCTGTTCCAGGGTCTCGTGCTGATGAGCGCGGATGTCGCGTTCGACGTCGGCACCGATGTCGAGAAGATCAAGGCGCACAAGGTCGGCTCGATCACCGTCGCCGATGCCTTCAACGACACCATCGCCAAGATCGGCGAGAACATGACGTTGCGCCGCGCCGCCTCGCTCGAGGTGAGCAAGGGTGCGATCGGCTCCTATGTTCACACCGCGGTCTCCGAAGGCCTCGGCAAGATCGGCGTCATCGTCGGCCTTGAATCGCCCGGCAACACGGACGAGCTCGTCGCGCTCGGCCGCCAGCTCGCGATGCACATCGCCTCGTCGAACCCGATCGCGCTCGATGCCTCGGGCGTTCCGGAAGACGTGATCAAGCGTGAGAAGGACGTCCTCGCCGACAAATTCCGTCAGCAGGGCAAGCCGGAGAACATGATCGAGAAGATCGTCGAGAACGGCCTGAAGACCTTCTTCAAGGAGCAGACCTTCCTCGAGCAGCCTTTCATCTTCGACGACTCCGGCAAGAAGAGCGTCGCGCAGGCGGTGAAGGAAGCCGAAGGCAAGGTCGGCGGTCCGATCAAGGTCACCGGCTTTGTGCGCTACGCGCTCGGCGAAGGCATCGAGAAACAGGAATCGGACTTCGCCGCCGAGGTGGCGGCGGCCGTGAAGCCGAACTGAACGAAGAAAGCGGCGGCGCACATGGCGCCGCCGCTCTCGCAATGAGGGGACCGCGGACGCATGGCTGATCCCGTTTACAAGCGCGTCGTCGTCAAATTGTCCGGCGAGGCGCTGTCCGCCGACAAGGGCTTCGGCATCGATCAGGGCACGGTCGAGCGCATTGCCGCCGATCTTGCTGCGACCGCGAAGCTGGGCGTCGAACTCGGCGTCGTCGTCGGCGGCGGCAACATCTTCCGCGGCGTCGAGGTCTCCAACCGCGGCGTGCCGCGCCCCGTCGGCGATACGATGGGCATGCTGGCGACCGTGATGAACTGCCTGGTGCTGGAGGCGGCCATCGAGCGCGCCGGTGTCGAGGCCCGCACCTTGTCGGCGCTCGCCATGACCTCGGTCTGCGAAACCTATAACCGCAAGCGCGCCATCAAGAATCTGGCCAAGGGCCGGGTTGTTCTGCTGGCCGCCGGGACCGGCAATCCGTTCTTCACCACCGACACCACGGCGGTGCTGCGGGCGGCGGAACTCGACTGCCAGGCGGTGCTGAAGGCCACCAATGTGGACGGCGTTTATACTGCGGACCCGAAAAAAGACCCTTCCGCCAAGCGTTACGACCGCGTCAGCCACCAGGAAGCCCTCGAAAAGGACCTCAAGGTGATGGATGGGACGGCCTTCGCGCTTGCTCGCGAGAACCGCTTGCCTATCATCGTTTTCTCGTTGGCGGGCAAAGGAGCGGTCGAGGCCGTGTTGCGCGGCGAGGGGCGTTCGACGCTGGTCGGCTAGTCGAATCCGCTGGGACGAACTAAATCCGGGCCACCGCTCCGATATGCGCACCGCGAAGGCTGCACGCGATAGGATCGGACGGCTGCCGTCTTAAGAAAGCAGGGGAAGCGTCATGGCCAATGCCACTCATGACATGAACGAAATCAAGCGTCGTATGGCGGGCGCCGCCGCGTCGCTCAAAACCGAACTCTCGGGCCTGCGCACCGGCCGGGCCTCGACGCATCTGCTCGATCCGGTCATGGTCGACGCCTACGGCCAGAGCATGCCGCTCAACCAGTGCGCCAGCGTCACGGTGCCGGAGCCGCGCCTGATCGCGGTCAGCGTCTGGGACAAGTCGCTTGTCAAGGCGGTGGAGAAGGCGATCGTCGATTCCAATCTCGGGCTGTCGCCGGCCACCGAAGGCCAGACCATCCGCCTGCGCATTCCCGAACTGAACCAGGACCGCCGCAAGGAACTGGTGAAGCTCGCACACAAATACGCCGAGACGGCGCGCGTCGCCGTCCGCCATGTCCGCCGCGACGCGCTCGACGCGCTCAAGAAGCTCGAGAAGGATCACGGCAAGGACGAGATCGAGCGCTTCACCACCGAGATCCAGAAGGCGACCGACGCCGGCATCGTCGAAGTCGATCAGCTGCTCGCCGCGAAGGAAAAGGAAATCCTCACGGTCTGAGGTCGCGCCCGATGTCCGACGCCGAACATCAGCAGAAGGCGGCCTCTTCGGAAGTGCCGCACCACGTCGCCATCATCATGGATGGCAACGGGCGCTGGGCGTCGGCGCGCGGCATGCCGCGGGTCGAAGGGCATCGCCGCGGCGTCGAAGCCGTGCGGCGCACCATCCGCGCCGCCGGCGAAATCGGCATCAAGATCATCACCATCTTCTCGTTCAGCGCCGAAAACTGGTCGCGACCGGCGAGCGAAGTCGGCGAGTTGATGGGGCTCCTGCGCCGCTTCATCCGCAACGATCTCGCCTCGCTGCACGAGAGCGGCGTTCGGGTGCGCATCATCGGCGAGCGCGAAGGGCTCGAGCCCGACATCGCACGGCTTCTGACCGAGGCCGAAGAGCTGACGCGCAACAACACCAACCTCACTCTGGTCGTCGCCTTCAATTATGGCGCGCGGCAGGAGATCGTCCGCGCGGCCAAACGTGCCGCGCAACTCGTTGCCGAAGGCAAGATCAAGCCCGAGGACATCACGCCGGAGAGTTTCGCCGGCTTTCTGGACGCGCCGGATCTTCCCGATCCCGACCTGATCATCCGCACCAGCGGCGAGCAGCGGCTGTCGAACTTCCTGTTGTGGCAGTCCGCCTACAGCGAACTTGTTTTCGTGCCGACCTATTGGCCTGACTTCGATCGGGCCGCGCTCGAGGCGGCGATCGACAGTTTCCGTCAGCGCGAGCGCCGGTTCGGCGGCCTCGCCGCCAGGACCGCGTCGTGATGACGGTGCCGCAGGCAGAGGGATCGGCGCGCAAGCCCAGCAATCTGTTGCTCCGCGTCATCTCCGCCGCGGTCATGGCGCCGCTCGCCGTCGGCGCGGCCTATGTGGGGGGCTGGGTGTTCGCCGCCTTCTGGGTGCTCGCGGCGCTCGCGGTGCTCTGGGAATGGATCGGGCTCGTCGCGGGGCGCGATCACCGGCTGCTGCTGCTGTCCTGCGGCGGCGCCATCGTGCTCGCGGCGGTGCTGGCCTGGACCGACCATCCGGTGGCGGCGGTGCTCCTGATGGCGCTCGGCGCGCTGGCGGCGTCGATTTTCGTGCCGCGCGCGCAGCGTCCGTGGATTCCGGCCGGCATCGCTTACGCCGGCAGCATGATGCTGGCGCCGATCATCCTGCGCGGCGAGGACTTCCTCGGCTTCATCGCCATCGTCCTGCTGTTCGCGATCGTCTGGACCACCGACGTGCTTGCCTACTTCGTCGGCCGCGCCATCGGCGGACCCAAGCTGATGCCGTCGGTCAGCCCGAAGAAGACATGGTCGGGCGCCGTCGGCGGCACCTTGTGCGCGGTCGCCGCGGCATGGGTGGTTGCGACGTCGTTCGGCGGTTTCAACGTCATCGCGATTGCGGGGCTCGCGGTCGTGCTGTCGGTCGTATCGCAGGCCGGCGATCTCCTGGAGTCGCATATCAAGCGCCGCTTCAACGCCAAGGATGCCAGCCAGATCATCCCGGGTCATGGCGGCGTCATGGATCGCCTCGACGGTTTCTGGGCCGCCGTGATCGTCGCCGTTGCGATCGGCGTTCTGCGCGGCGGTTTGGACGAGCCGGCCCGCGGCCTGCTGGTCTGGTGACGTCATGAGCGTGGGCGGATTGGCTGCGACCCGGCTGCCGGCCCCGCACTCGCAGGGCAACGTGCGCAGCGTCAGCATTCTCGGGGCCACCGGTTCGATCGGCTCAAGCACGGTCGACCTCATCAAACGCTCGCCGGATCGCTTCCGCGTCGAAGCCGTCACCGCCAACAGCAATGCCGCGGCGCTGGCCAAGGTCGCGCGCGACGTCGGCGCCCGCGTTGCGGTGCTGGCGGACGAGGGCGGCTACGCCGCACTCAAAGCGGCGCTGGCCGGCACCGGCATCGAAACGGCGGCGGGCGAGGCGGGTCTGATCGAAGCCGCGCAGCGTCCGGCCGACTGGGTGATGGCGGCGATCGCCGGCGCCGTCGGCTTGAAGCCGACGCTTGCCGCCATCGAGCGCGGCGCCACCGTCGCGCTCGCCAACAAGGAATGCCTCGTCTGCGCCGGCGCGCTGTTCATGCGCCGCGCCAAGGCGTCCGGTGCGGCAGTGCTGCCGGTCGACAGCGAGCACAACGCGGTGTTCCAGGCGCTCGGCGCCGGCCGCCGCGAGGACGTCTCGCGCGTGATCCTGACTGCCTCGGGCGGCCCGTTCCGCACCTGGGCGCTGGACCAGATCAAGGCGGCCACGCCGGCGCAGGCGCTCAAGCATCCCAACTGGTCGATGGGGCCCAAGGTCACGATCGACTCCGCGACGCTGATGAACAAGGGCCTCGAGGTCATCGAAGCCCACCACCTGTTCGGCCTCGCGCCGGACGAGATCGAGGTGCTCGTGCATCCGCAGTCGGTGGTGCACGGGCTGGTCGAGTTCCGCGACGGCTCGGTGGTGGCCCAGCTCGGGCCCGCCGACATGCGGGTGCCGATCGCCCATTGCCTCGCTTATCCGGAACGGCTCGACGGGCCGGTTCCCCGGCTGGATCTGGCGGCGTTGCGGGAACTGACCTTCGAGAACCCGGATCTCGCCCGCTTTCCGGCCCTCGCGCTGGCGCGGCAGGCCATGGTCGCGGGCGGGGCGGCGCCGACGGTCCTCAATGCCGCGGATGAAGTGGCGGTCGCGGAATTTGCCGCCGGCCGGCTCGGTTTCGCCGGTATCGCGGCGCTGGTCGAGGCCACCTTGGAGGCCGCCGGTAAACGGGGGCTGCTGGCCGACCCGCAATCTGTGGAAGCCGCGCTCGCCGTTGACCATACCGCCAGAGGACTGGCCCGCGAACTCTTGCTCAATAATGCCGTAAAGGCATTCTAGTCACCTTTCGGTCATAGTGTGGCCCTGCGGTGGGCCCGGACGAGGATCTCAGATGAGCGTTTTCGAGCAATTGGGCGCCTTCGGCGGCGGGGCGGCCGGTTACATCGTGCCTTTCCTGTTCGTTCTGACCATCGTCGTGTTCTTCCATGAGCTGGGCCACTTCCTGGTCGCCCGCTGGTGCGGCGTGAGGGTCACGGCCTTCTCCATCGGCTTCGGCCCCGAGATCGTCGGCTTCAACGACCGCCACGGCACCCGCTGGAAGCTCTCGGCCGTCCCGCTCGGCGGCTACGTCAAGTTCCTCGGCGACGACAATGCCGCCAGCGTTCCCGACCATGAGGGCGCCAAGTCGATGTCGGAGGAGGAGCGCAAGGTCTCCTTCATCCACAAGCCGGTGCGCTCGCGCGCCGCCGTCGTGGCGGCCGGTCCGATCGCCAATTTCATCCTGGCGATCCTTATTTTCGCCGGCGTCTTCATGGTCTCCGGCAAGCAGACCACCAGCCCGCGCGTCGATACGATTCAGGAAAACAGCGCGGCGCAGGCCGCCGGCTTCAAGCCGGGCGACCTCGTCCTGTCGATCAACGGCAGCAGGATCGGCAGCTTCGCCGACATGCAGCGTATCGTCAGCATCAGCGCCGGCGAGAAGCTGGAGGTCGAGGTCGATCGGGGCGGCGAGAAGGTGGTTCTGACCGCCACGCCGCAAATGCGCGAGGTGAAGGACAATTTCGGCAACGTCCACCGTCTCGGCGTGCTTGGCATCAGCCGGTCGATGTCGCCCGACGACGTGCGGACCGAGACCCTGGGCCCGGTCGCCGCCCTGTCGGCGGGCGCGCAGGAAACCTGGTTCGTGGTGGACCGGACCTTGTCCTATATCGGCGGGATCTTCGCCGGCCGGGAAAGCGCCGACCAGCTCGGCGGCCCGATCCGCATCGCCCAGGTCTCTGGGCAGGTGGCGACCGCCGGTTTCGTGGCGCTTCTGCACCTGACGGCCGTGCTCTCCGTGTCCATTGGCCTACTCAACCTGTTCCCGATCCCGCTTCTCGACGGTGGCCACCTTTTGTTCTACGCCGTGGAGGCCGTGCGCGGCCGTCCGCTGTCGGAACGGGCCCAGGAAATGGGGTTCAGAATCGGGCTGGCGATCGTCCTGATGTTGATGATTTTTGCAACCTTTAATGACATCCTCCACCTGACCACGTCATAATCGTTGCCCAGCGGCAACGTGATGAGGGGAAAGGGAAAGTCCGGCTGGCGGTTTCGTTTGCAGCGCGCCTAAAACGCTGTACAACGCTACCCGACGACGGGCCAAAAGAGTCGGTCGGGGCCGGATGCGGTTTGGCCGCAGGGACTTAAGAATAAGGGCGCGTTGCGCATGGGACTTAGTGTGCGGGTTGTTCGGGGACTGACCCTATCTCTGGTCTTCCTCGGTGGTATCCTTGTTGGTACCGCCGGTGTTGCCATTTCCACGTCGACGCCCGCCATGGCGCAGTCGGCGAATTCGATCGTCGTGCAGGGCAACCGCCGCGTCGAAGCCGAAACCATCCGTTCCTATTTCCGCTCCTCGAGCGGCCGCCTGGGCGCCGCCGAGATCGACGAGGGCCTCAAGGCGCTTTACGCCACCGGCCTGTTCGAAGACGTGCGCACCAGCAATGCCGGCGGCCGTCTGGTCGTCACCGTGGTCGAGAACCCGGTGATCAACCAGGTTGCTTTCGAAGGCAACAAGAAGGCCAAGGACGACCAGCTCAAGCTCGAACTGCAGTCGAAGGCGCGCGGCACCTTGTCGAAGCCGATGGTGCAGTCCGACGTGCAGCGCATCATCGAGATCTACCAGCGCAGCGGCCGCTTCGACGTCACCGTCGTGCCGAAGATCATCGAATTGCCGAACAATCGCGTGAACCTGGTCTTCGAGATCAAGGAAGGCGACAAGACCGGCATCAAGGACATCCGCTTCGTCGGCAACAACGCGTTCTCGCGTGGCCGCCTGAAGGACGTCATCAAGACCGCGGAAAGCAACTTCCTCAGCTTCCTGCAGACCACCGATATCTACGATCCGGATCGCGTCGAGGCCGACCGCGACCTGCTGCGCCGTTTCTACCTCAAGCACGGCTATGCCGACGTCCGCATCGTCTCCGCCATCGGCGAGTATGATCCCTCGAAGAAGGGCTTCATCGTCACCTTCACGATCGACGAGGGCCCGCAGTATCGCGTCGGCACCGTCGAGGTGATCTCGAACGTCCGTGCGATGGATACCGCCAACCTGCGCGGCCAGGTGAAACTGTCGCAGGGCAGCATCTACAACGCCGATCTGGTCGAGAAGAGCGTCGAGGCCATGTCGATCGAGGCGGCCAAGCGCGGCTATGCCTTCGCCAACGTGCGGCCGCGCGGCGAGCGCAAGCCCGAGACGCGCACGATCAATATCGCCTTCGTCGTGGAAGAGGGCTCCCGCGCCTACATCGAGCGCATCAACATCCGCGGCAACATCCGCACCCGCGACTACGTGATCCGCCGCGAGTTCGATATCTCGGAAGGCGACGCCTATAACCGCGCGCTGATCGACCGCGCCGAGCGCCGCCTGAAGAATCTCAACTACTTCAAGACGGTGAAGATCACCAACGAGCCGGGCTCGGCGCCGGACCGCGTCGTGGTCAACGTCAATCTCGAAGAAACCTCGACCGGCGAATTCTCGATCGCGGGCGGCTATTCGACCGCCGACGGCTTCATCGCCGAGGCCAGCGTCGCCGACCGCAACCTGATGGGCCGCGGCCAGTACGCCAAGGCCGCCGTGACCTACGGCCAGCGCACCCGCGGCATCGACCTGAACTTCGTCGAGCCGTACCTGCTCGGCTACCGCATGGCCGGCGGCATCGACCTGTTCGCGCGCAGGAACGATGCGTCGAACTCGCAGTCCTATTCGGTCACGACCTACGGCACCAACCTGCGTCTGGGCTTCGCGCTGACCGAGGAACTGTCGTTCTCGCCGCGCTATTCGATCTACCGCCAGGAGATCAAGCTCCCGGACCAGTACAACAACTGTATTTCGCCGACCACGCCGCTCTTCACCCCCACGCCGGCCGGCTATACCCCCCACCAGCCCGGTGCAGTGAAGCCGCTCGACGAGTGTTACGCCGACGGCGAAGCCTCGGTCGCGGTTCGTCGCGAACTGGCGCGGGGCCCGGTCACCGTGTCGATGGTCGGTTACACCACCGCCTACAACACGCTGGACAACAACAAGAACCCGACCAGCGGCCTCTACCTCGAGCTGAAGCAGGACTTCGCCGGCGTCGGCGGCGACGTGAACTTCATCCGCACCACCGGTGAAGCGCGCACCTACTACGAAGTCGTGCCGGACGTGGTCGGCGTCCTCAAGCTGCAGGCCGGTAACATCGCCGGCTGGGGCAGCAAGGACCTGCGCATGCTGGACCACTTCCAGATGGGTCCGAACATCGTGCGCGGTTTCGCCACCAACGGCATCGGTCCGCGCGACCTGACGTCGGGCACCAACAACGACTCGCTGGGCGGCACCAAGTTCTGGGGCACGAGCCTCGAGTTCCAGACGCCGCTGTACTTCCTGCCGAAGGAAATCGGCATCAAGGTCGCCGCCTTCGCCGACGCGGGTAACGTGTGGGGCTATGAAGGTCCGACAAATTGGAACGTGACCGGTGAAACCCTCGCGGTCGGTCTCGACAGCGCCAGCAACATCCGCTCGTCGGTGGGTGTCGGCCTGATCTGGGATTCGCCGCTCGGGCCGCTGCGCTTCGACTTCGCCTATCCGCTCAAGAAATACTGCGCGCAAGCGACCCTTGGCGGTCAGGTTTGCGACCGCGTGCAGATGTTCCGGTTCGGCGGCGGCACCAAGTTCTGATCGCCATCCGTGTGACGCCGGCTCGTCCGGCGTCACGGCAGGCGGCGTGACGCCAAGTGCAGCAGGGTCGGCAAGATCAGGATGAGCGAGCCGCTATTTCTCCGCGAGTCGGGCGGTCTGACGCTTGACGAGATCGTCAAGCTGACCGGCGCCACCCTGTCCGAGGGCGGTGATGGCTCGCGGCGCATCGTCAATGTGGCGCCGCTCGACCGGGCCTCGCCATACGACATCGCCTTTTTCGACAACAAGAGCTTCGCGAAGGACGCTGGAGCGACCCATGCCGCTCTGTGCCTGACCCGCGCCGATCTGGCGGCGATGCTGCCCGAGCGGACAACGGCGCTGATCGTGCGCGAACCCTTCAGGGCTTTCGTCCAGGTCTCGCGGGCGCTGTTTCCGGACTCGCTGCGGCCCGTGTCCATGGCGCAGCCCGGCGCGACCGCCGGCGCTCACATCGACGAGACGGCGCGGCTGGAGAGCGGGGCGACCGCCGAGCCGGGCGCCGTCATCGGGGCCGGCGCGGAGATCGGCAGCGGCACGGTGATCGGCGCGACGGCTGTCATTGGCCCCGGCGTCCGGATCGGCCGCGACTGCTCGATCGGCGCCGGCGCCATCGTCACCAACGCGCTGATCGGCGACCGCGTCATCATCCATCCCGGCTGCAAGATCGGTCAGGATGGTTTCGGCTACATCATGGGCGGAACCGGTCACCTCAAGGTGCCGCAGATCGGCCGCGTCATCATCCAGGACGACGTCGAGATCGGCGCCGGCACCACCGTCGATCGCGGCGCCATCCGCGATACCGTGATCGGCGAGGGCACCAAAATCGACAATCTGGTTCAGGTCGGCCACAATGTCTCGATCGGCCGGCATTGCGTTCTGGTCGCTTTTACGGGTATTTCGGGCAGCGTCACGCTGGAGGACTTCGTCGCGCTGGGCGCCCGGGCCGGCGTTGTTCCCAACGTGACGATTGGCGAGGGCACTCAAATTGCGGCGTCGTCGAATGTCGCCACCGACGTGCCGCCGGGTTCGCGATGGGGCGGGTCTCCGGCCAAGCCGATGAGACAATGGTTCCGGGAAATCAAAACGATCGAGCGGTTAGCGCGTCAGAAGGACAGCGCCGCCGCCGATGAGTGAGAGTGTCGTTATGGATGAAATGGTCTCGACGCTGGAAGCGGCCGACATCGCCACGGTGATGCAGAGGTTGCCGCATCGCTATCCGTTCCTGCTGGTCGATCGGGTCATCGACATCCGCGGCGACGAGTACGGCTGCGGCATCAAGAACGTCACCATCAACGAGCCGCAGTTTCAGGGCCACTTTCCCGGCAACCCGATCTTTCCCGGCGTGCTGATGATCGAGGGCATGGCGCAGACCGCCGGCGTCCTGTGCATCGGCGCGACGACGTCGGAGCAGCCGAAGTCGGTGTTCTTCCTGACCATCGACAACGCCAAATTCCGCAAGCCGGTGCGGCCGGGCGATCAGCTCGAATACCACATGACGCGCACGGCGCGGCGCAAGAACATGTGGTGGTATCGCGGCGTCGCCAAGGTTGCCGGCACCGTCGTTGCCGAAGCCGATCTCGGCGCCATGATTTCCGACCGCTGAGGGCGCTGAAAGGCCCGCGCATGAGCGATCCCGTCATCGATCCGACCGCGCGCATCGCGCCCGGCGCGGTCATCGGCGCCGATGTTTCCATCGGCCCGTATTGCATCGTCGGCCCGCATGTGACGCTGGACTCCGGCGTGCGCCTCGTCTCGCACGTCAATGTCGCCGGCCATACCAGCATCGGCGCGGGCACGGTCGTTCATCCCTTCGCCTCGCTCGGCACGCCGCCGCAGTCGCTCGGCTACAAGGGCGAGCCGACGCGGCTCGAGATCGGCGCGGGTAACGACATCCGCGAGCACGTCACCATGAACCTCGGCACCGCGGCCGACCGCGGCGTCACGACGGTGGGCGACAACTGCTTCTTCATGGTCGGCAGCCACGTCGCGCATGACTGCGTCGTCGGCAACAAGGTCGTCTTCGCCAACAATGTACTGCTCGGCGGCCACTCGCAGATCGGCGACAATGTCGTGTTCGGCGGCGGCGTCGCGGTGCGCCAGTTCGTCCGCATCGGCGAGGGCGCCATGATCGTCGGGCTGTCCGGCGTGCGCGCCGACGTCATTCCGTTCGGCATGGCGCACGGCCCGCTCGCCGATCTCGTCGGCCTCAACGTCGTCGGCATGCGGCGGCGCGGACTGAGCAAGAGCGACGTGCATCGCGTGCGCGCGGCCTATCAGGAGCTTTTCTTCGGCGAGGGCGAATTCAAGCCGCGCATCGACAAGGTCGCCGCCGACTATGCCGATAATGCGCCCGTCGTGCGCATCATCGAGTTCATTCGCGCCGGCAAGCGGCCGCTGACCATGGCGGCCAGGCGCAACGAGGCGGAAGACCTGTCATGAGCGCCGATGTGGCCGCGTCGTCGCAAGGACCGCTGGCCATGATCTGCGGCGGCGGCGCCCTGCCAATGGCCGTCGCGGATTACGTCGCGGCGCGCGGCCGCAAGGTGGTGCTGTTTCCGCTCAGCGGCGCGGCGGATGGTCTGCCGGTCGAGCGCTATCCTCATCACCGCATCAGGATCGGGCAGATCGGCAAGTTCATGCGGCTGGCGCGCGCCGAGGGCGCCCGCGATGTCGTGTTCATCGGCTCGCTGGTGCGCCCGCGCATCCTGCATACGATCCCCGACTTCAAGGCCTGGACCATGATGCCGCGCATCATCGCCGCATTCCGCGGCGGCGATGACCATCTGCTGACGGGAATGGCGCGCCTGCTGGAGGACGAGGGCTTCAACCTGCGCGGCGCCCATGAAGTGGCGCCGGAAATCCTGGCGCCGGCCGGCGTTCTCGGCGGCGTGCAGCCGAGCGAAGCCGACCGCGCCGATATCGAATTCGGTCTCGACTATCTCGACGGGGCGAGCCCTTTCGACATCGGGCAGGCCGTCGTCGTCGCGAACCGTCACGTGCTCGCGGTCGAAGCCGTCGAGGGCACGGATCTGATGCTGGCGCGCGTTGGCGAACTGCGCGCGAACGGGCGCATCCGCGGCGCGAGCGGCCGCGGCGTCATGGTCAAGGCGCCCAAGCGCAACCAGGACCGCCGCTTCGATCTGCCCTCGATCGGCCCGCGCACCGTCGAGGGCATCGCGCGGGGCGGGCTTGCCGGCATAGCCGTAGTAGCCGAAGCGACCGTTATTGCCGAAGCAGAAGCGCTCATCGCCGCCGCCGACCGCGCCGGCATCTTCATCGTCAGCGTGCCGGAACGGCGGCCATGAGCGCCGCGGCGTCCGGTCACGGGCCGCACGTCTATCTCGTTGCGGGCGAAGAGTCCGGCGACAGGCTTGGCGCTGCGCTGATTCGCGCGCTGCGGCGCGAGCGACCCGACATTCGTTTCTCCGCCGTCGGCGGCACCCACATGGCCGAGGAGGGCGTGCCGAGCCTGTTTCCGCTCGGTGAACTGGCGATCATCGGTTTTGCCGCCATCGTCAAAAGCCTGCCGGCCATTCTGCGGCGCATCAACGAAGCGGCCGACGCCGTGGTGGCGGCGAAACCGGACCTGCTGGTCATCATCGACAGCCCGGAATTCACGCACCGCGTCGCCCGCAAGGTGCGGGCGCGGGCGCCGCAGATCCCGATCGTCGATTATGTCTGCCCGTCGGTCTGGGCGTGGCGATCCGGCCGCGCCAGGGCAATGCGGGCCTATGTCGATCGCGTGCTGGCGCTGCTGCCCTTTGAGCCTGAAGCCATGGACCGTCTCGGCGGCCCGCCGACGGTGTTCGTTGGCCATCCGCTGTCTGAACAGGTCCGCCAACTGCGTCCCGAAGGCGGTCCGGCGAGCCGGCTTGAAGGGTCACCCCTGGTGCTGGCGATGCCGGGCAGCCGCTCCGGAGAAGTCCGGCGCATGGCGGATGTCTTTGGCGTCGCCCTGGCCCAACTGGCGGCCAAGTGCGGCCCGTTCGAAGTAGTCGTGCCGACCGTGGAACGGCTCGAGGCGACCGTGCGCGAGGCCGTGGCGCGCTGGCCGGTCCCGGCACGGCTCGTGACCCGTCCCGACGAGAAATACGCCGCTTTCCGCCGCGCACGGGCGGCGCTGGCGAAATCGGGGACGTCCACGCTCGAACTGGCCTTGGCCGGGGTGCCGATGGTGACGGGCTATAAGGTCGCCGGGCTGGAGGCCGTGGTGGCGCGGCTGCTGATCAAGGTACCCTCCGTGATACTGGCCAACCTGGTCCTCGGCCGGAATGTTGTGCCGGAGTTCCTCCAGGCGGACTGCACAGCCGAGAAGCTTTCGGCGGCTCTGGCGCCGCTCCTGTCCGATACGCCGCAGCGGCGGGCGCAGGTTGAGGCTTTCGGGCAGCTCGACGGGATTATGAAGATCGGGCGGGGCTCGCCGAGCGAGCGCGCGGCGGCTGTCGTTTTGGCCACAATCCCGGGAATTTAACCTTCGGCACTGCGAAAGGGTGGCGCGGGGTTCCTGGAAGGCTTATTTTGGCTGTCCGGGCTCGATTTTGCGATTCCCGGGCCCCCGAGCGGAAAACATCCTCGTGCCTGTACCCTCCCGTGCATCCATTACCGCCGTCCATGGCTATGTGCCGCCGGACCTGTTGACCAACGCCGACTTGGCGCGGCTGGTCGATACCACCGACTCCTGGATCACCGAGCGCACCGGCATCAAGGAGCGCCATATCCTCAAGGGCGAGGGTCTGGGCACGTCGCATATGGGCGCCGAGGCCGTGCGCGGCCTGCTCAAGAAGACGAACACCCGGCCGGAAGAAATCGATCTGCTGATCTGCGCCACCACGACGCCGGACATGCAGTTTCCGTCGACCGCCAACCTGATCTGCGACATGGTCGGCATCAACAATATCGGCTCGTTCGACGTTCAGGCGGCGTGCTCGGGCTTTCTCTATTCGCTGACCATCGCCTCGCAATTCATCGCCACCGGTACCGCCAAGAAGGTGATTGTGGTCGGCGCCGACAAGATGTCGTCGATCATCGACTATCAGGATCGCGCCACCTGCGTGATCTTCGGCGACGGCGCCGGCGCCGTGCTGCTCGAACCCAACGATCAGGGCTACGGTATCCAGGACGCGCTGATCCGCTCCGACGGCTCGGGCGCCGTCCATCTGCATCAGAAAGCCGGCGGATCGCGCATGCCGGCCTCCGCGGACACGGTGGCCAAGCGCCTGCACTACGTTCATCAGGAAGGCGCGGCGGTTTACAAGTTCGCCATCGCCAAGATGGCTGAAGTGTCCGGCGAGATCATGGCCCGCAACAATCTGCGCGGCGATCAGATCGACTGGCTGGTGCCGCACCAGGCCAACAAACGCATCATCGAGTCGACGGCCGAGCGCATGGGCCTGTCGATGGACAAGGTGATGGTGACCATCCACAAATACGGCAACACCACCAACGCCACGATCCCGTTGTGCCTGTGGGATTACGAGCCGCAACTGAAGGCGGGCAACAAGATGGTGTTCGCGGCCTTCGGCGGCGGCTTCACTTGGGCCGGCGTCTATGTGCAGTGGGGCTATGACGGCGCCAAGGCCGCTTGAGCGGCCCGCAAGCTCAAGGCCGTTGCCGGCCACGTCCAGGCGATAAGCCGACAAATTGAATAACGTCAGCGGCGAGTAACGCCGCGGCAAAGGGAACGAACGTCTGCGGAGGAGTGGCTCGTGGCCAAGCATCGCGTCGGCATTATCGGGCTGGGCATGGCGCTCAAGCCGCATCTCCAGAGTCTCACGGAATTGCCGCAGCGCGTGGAGATCGCCGCCTGCTTCACGCCCTCGGCCGAGCGCCGCGCCGCCTTCGCGGCCGCGCATCGTCATCCGGTGGCAGGCAGTCTCGACGAAATCCTGAACGACAACTCGATCGACGTCGTGTTCGTACTGACGCCGCCGATGTCGCATCTCGACCTGGTCGAGCGATGTGCAAAGGCCGGCAAACATGTGCTGCTGGAAAAGCCGATCGACTTTACCAGTGCGCGCGGCGAGCAGCAGGTTGCCGCTATGGAGAAGGCCGGCCGCAAGTTCGCGGTGATGCTGCAGCACCGGTTCCGCGATGCCTCGCGCAAGCTGCGCGCCGCGATGTTGAGCGGCGAGTTCGGCGAGCTTGTATCGGCCTCCGCATCGATCCGCTGGTGGCGCACGCCTGACTATTTCGCGCAGCCCGGCCGCGGCATGAAAGCGCGCGACGGCGGCGGCGTTCTGATCACGCAGGCGATCCACACGCTCGATCTGTTCCAGAGCCTCACCGGGCCGATCGCGAAAGTGACCGCCTTCGCCAAAACCTCGCCGCTGCGCAGGATCGACACCGAAGACATCGTCGCCGGCGCGGCCGAATTCAGGAATGGCGCCATCGGCACCATCGACGCGACGACGGTGTCTTATCCAGGCTTCCCGGAAAAACTTGAACTCGCCTGTACCGATGCCGTCGCCGTGCTCAACGCCGAAACGCTCGACATCTACTTCAAGGACGGCCGCCATGTGCACCACGAAGGCGCGGCCTCCAGGAGCGGCGGCGCCGACCCGATGGCGTTCCCGAACGACGCGCACAAAGGGCTGATCGTTGATTTCCTCGACGCCATCGACGGCGATCGCGAGCCGGAGGTGAGTGGACGCGAATCGCTCAAGGTGATGCGCCTGATCGAGGCGATGCTGATGTCGGCCGAGCAGGGCAGGCCGGTGGCCATCCAATAGCGCCAACGGAAAAGGGCGATCTTTCGACCGCCCTTCGTCATTTCCAGACTTGCCCGAAGCTCACTTCCGCCGCGAGCTCGGTACGTAATCGCGCACCGTAGCGCCGGTATAGAGCTGACGCGGACGACCGATCTTCTGCTTCGGGTCCTCGATCATTTCCTTCCACTGCGCGATCCAGCCGACGGTGCGGGCGACCGCGAACAGCACGGTGAACATCGTGGTCGGGAAGCCCATCGCCTTCAGCGTGATGCCCGAGTAGAAGTCGATGTTCGGGTATAGCTTCTTCTCGATGAAGTATTCGTCGTGCAGGGCGATGCGCTCGAGCTCCATCGCCACGTCGAGCAGCGGATCGTCCTTGATGCCGAGTTCGGCGAGGACCTCGTGGCAGGTCTTCTGCATGATCTTGGCGCGCGGATCGTAGTTCTTGTACACGCGATGGCCGAAGCCCATCAGGCGGTACGAGTCGTTCTTGTCCTTGGCGCGCTTCACGAATTCCGGAATGCGATCCACGGAGCCGATTTCGGCCAGCATGTTGAGCGCGGCCTCGTTGGCGCCGCCATGCGCCGGGCCCCACAGACAGGCGCAGCCGGCGGCGATGCAGGCGAACGGATTGGCGCCGGACGAGCCCGCCAGACGCACGGTCGAGGTCGAGGCGTTCTGCTCATGGTCGGCGTGCAGGATGAAGATGCGGTCCATGGCGCGCGCCAGCACAGGATTCGGCTTGTACTCTTCCGCCGGCACCGCAAAGCACATGCGCAGGAAGTTGGTGGCGTAGTCGAGATCGTTCTGCGGATACACGAAAGGCTGGCCGACCGAATACTTGTAGGCCATGGCGGCGAGCGTCGGCACCTTGGCGATCATGCGGATCGACGCGATCATGCGCTGTGTCGGGTCCGAGATGTCGGTGGAGTCGTGATAGAACGCCGACAGCGCGCCGATCGAGCCTGTCATGATCGCCATCGGATGCGCGTCGCGGCGGAAACCCTGGAAGAACCGGGTCATCTGCTCGTGCACCATGGTGTGGCGTGTCACGCGGTAGTCGAAATCGGCCTTCTGCGACGGCGTCGGCAGTTCGCCGTAGAGCAGGAGGTAGCAGGTTTCGAGGAAGTCGCCGTGCTCGGCGAGCTGGTCGATCGGGTAGCCGCGGTACAGCAGCACGCCCTCGTCGCCGTCGATATAGGTGATCTTCGATTCGCAGCTTGCCGTCGAGGTGAAGCCGGGGTCGTAGGTGAACATCCCGCTCTGGCCGTAGAGCTTGGAGATATCCAGCACATCCGGGCCGATGGTGCCCTTGAAGATGGGCATATCGTAATTCTTGTTACCGACGGTGATCGAGCCGGTTGCTTTGTTGGCGTCCGTTTTGGCGTCCATGGTCGAGCCCTCGGTATTGGCAGCGGCAATGCGCTTTGTTCTTGACTAGGAGCCGGATGGAACGGTGCCTGAGGAAGGACGGCGGCATCCGGCTTTCATTTCGGTAGCCCATCCTTGTATGCGCTGCAAGATCGGGCAGACATGGCGGCTGCCCGGGATATGGGCATGAAATCCATGAGCAAAAGATTGACGCCGCGTCAAAAGGAACGTCCGGCTCAGGCGGTAGCCGCCTGGGCGCGCAGGCGTTCCAGGCTCTCGTTGCGGCCGAGCACCGCGAGCACGTCGAAGATCGGCGGCGAGGTCGTCTTGCCGGTCAGCGCTGCGCGCAGCGGCTGGGCGACGGCGCCAAGCTTGACCGTGGCGCTTTCGGCAAAGGCGCGCACGACGGCCTCGATGGCCGGGCCGTTCCAGTCCGGCACGGCCTCCAGCGCGGGAACCAGGCGGCCGAGCAGGGCCTTCGCGTCGGAGGTCAGCAGGGCCCGGGCCTGATCGGTAATGGCCAGCGGCCGGTCGGCCCACAGGAAGCGCGACGCCTCGAACAATTCGATCAGCGTCTTGGCGCGTTCCTTCAGCCCCGGCATGGCGATCAGGAGCTTGTCGCGCAGCGCGGCGTCGAGTTTGGCCGCGAGACGATCGCCGCCGGCGATGTGCGGTAGCAGATCCTCGAGCGCCTTGATCAGTTCCGCGTCCGGCGTGGCGCGGATGTAATGGCCGTTGAGATTTTCGAGCTTGGCGAAGTCGAATCGCGCCGGCGAACGGCCGATGGCCGGCAGGTCGAAGGCGGCGACCATTTCCTCGGGGGTGAAGATTTCCTGGTCGCCATGCGACCAGCCGAGCCGGACGAGATAGTTGCGCATGGCCGCCGGCAGGTAGCCCAGCGCGCGATAGGCATCGACGCCGAGGGCGCCGTGGCGTTTCGACAACTTGGAGCCGTCCGGGCCGTGGATCAGCGGGATATGCGACATGACCGGCACCGACCAGCCGAGCGCCTCGTAGATCTGCTTCTGGCGGGCGGCGTTGGTGAGGTGGTCGTCGCCGCGAATGATGTGGGTGACGCCCATGTCGTGGTCGTCCACGACAACGGCGAGCATGTAGGTCGGCGTGCCGTCCGAGCGCAGCAGCACCAGATCGTCGAGATCGGAATTCTGCCAGACGACGCGGCCCTGGACCTTGTCCTCGATCACGGTCTCGCCGGTCGCCGGCGCCTTGAGGCGGATCACCGGCTTGACGCCGGCCGGGGCCTCCGAGGCGGCGCGGTCACGCCACAAGCCGTTGTAGAGCTTCGAGCGGCCTTCCTTGCGCGCGGCCTCGCGCATCGCGGTCAGTTCCTCCGGCGAGGCGTAGCAGTGATAGGCGCGGCCCTGCGCCAGCAGGGTCTCGGCGACCTCGCGGTGGCGGGCGGCGCGCGAGAACTGGAAGATGGGCTCGTCGTCCCAGGTCAGACCGAGCCATTTCAGGCCATCGATGATGGCGTCGATTGCCGCCTCGGTCGAGCGCTCGCGGTCGGTATCCTCGATTCGCAGCAGCATCTTGCCGCCGCAGTGCCGCGCATAGAGCCAATTGAACAGGGCCGTGCGGGCGCCGCCGATGTGGAGGAAGCCGGTTGGGGAAGGTGCAAAACGGGTGACTACAGGGGCGCTCATCGCGCGCCCTCTACCACAGGTCCGGGGGCAGGTCTCAAGCCATTTGACATCGAGGTAAGCGCCACGTCATTGGAGGCCATATTGGGAGCGTTGGCGCCGCCCCGGCGGGGCGGCTTCGTCAGCGTCGATACCGAGGATTGAAAGACCACATGGCGAGCGACGACAGGACGACGGCAGCCGAAGCGGAAGGCGCGGGACGCGACTTCATTCGCGACATCGTGGCGGGCGATCTCGGCGCCGGCAAGATCGCCGAGGTGGTGACCCGTTTTCCGCCGGAGCCGAACGGCTATCTGCATATCGGCCACGCCAAGTCGATCTGCCTGAATTTCGGCATCGCGCAGGAGTTCGGCGGCCGCTGCCACCTGCGTTTCGACGACACCAATCCGGCCAAGGAAGAGCAGGAATACATCGACGCCATCGAGCGCGACGTGCGCTGGCTCGGCTTCGACTGGGGCAAGCACCTGTATTTCGCCTCTGACTATTTCGACCGGCTCTATGGCTGGGCGGTCGACCTCATCAAGGCCGGCAAGGCCTATGTCGACGACCAGACCCAGGAGGAGATGCGCGCAAGCCGCGGCACGCTGACCGAGCCCGGCAAGAATTCGCCGTTCCGCGACCGCACCGTGGAGGAAAACCTCGACCTGTTCGCGCGCATGAAGGCCGGCGAGTTCCCGAACGGCGCCCGCGTGCTGCGCGCCAGGATCGACATGGCGTCCGGCAACATCAACCTGCGCGACCCGGTGCTGTACCGCATCATCCATGCGCACCATCCGCGCACCGGCGATGCCTGGAAAATCTATCCGTCCTACGATTTCGCCCACGGCCAGTCTGACGCCATCGAAGGCATCACGCATTCGGTCTGCACGCTGGAATTCGAGGATCACCGGCCGCTCTATGACTGGTTCATCCAGAACCTGTCGGTGCCGTCGCAGCCGCATCAGTACGAATTCGCCCGCCTCAACATCACCTATACGCTGCTGTCGAAGCGCATTCTCAACGGCCTCGTCAAAGGCGGCCACGTCTCGGGCTGGGACGATCCGCGCATGCCGACGATCGCGGGTCTGCGCCGCCGTGGCGTGCCGCCGGAGGCGATCCGCGATTTCATCAAGCGCGTCGGCGTCGCCAAGGCGAACTCGACCGTTGACCTCGGCATGTTCGACTTCTCGATCCGCGAGGTGCTCAACCGCACGGCGCCGCGCCGCATGGCGGTACTGCGGCCGCTCAAGGTGGTGATCGAGAATTATCCGGAAGGCGACGGCGAGGAGATCGAGGCCGTCAATCATCCCGACGATGAGACGCAGGGTTCGCGCAAGCTCATGTTCACGCGCGAACTCTACATCGAGCGCGACGACTTCATGGAAATGCCGGAGAAGAAGTTCTTCCGCATGGCGCCGGGCCGCGAGGTGCGCTTGCGCTATGCCTACTTCGTCACCTGCAAGGAGGTCGTGAAGGACGCCGCCGGCAACGTCACCGAACTGCGCTGCACCTACGATCCGGCCTCCAAGGGCGGCAATTCGCCGGACGGTCGCAAGGTCAAGGCGACCATCCATTGGGTCTCGGCCAGGCATGCGCTGCCGGCGGAGCTGCGGCTCTACAATCAGCTCTTCACCGATCCGGCGCCCAGCGCCGATCCCGAGACTTTCGCCAAGGGCATCAATCCGCAATCGCTGGACGTGCTCGGCGACGCCCGGGTCGAGCCGGCGCTGGCCGGCGCCAATGGCGGCGAGGCGATCCAGTTCGAGCGGCAGGGTTACTTCGTGCTCGACCGCGACAGCGCGCCGGGCAAGCTGGTGTTCAACCGCACCATCGGTCTGCGCGACACCTACGCCAAGGACGTGGCGAAGGGCTGAGGGGGGCGTTCACAACCGTTCCCCTAGCCTCAACCTGCGGCTGCGCTAGCCTGATCCCGGTTGTGCCGGGGGCCAAAGGGGCGTCGCGTGGCCAGTCCGCCGAAAAGCCGGGCGAAAGCGGTGGCAGCGGGGCTCGCCGCCGCCGGCCGCCGCGCCGGCGTCTGGCCGGGCTGGTTCGATGCCTTCAGCGACAAGGCGGGGCAGTCCCTCACCACATGGGCTGCCGCCGAAGTGGCGCCGGGGCGGCTGCTGCCATGGCTGCCCGTCGCCTTCGGCTGTGGCATCGCCGCTTACTTCGCCGCGGATCGTGAGCCGACGTGGTGGGCGGCATCAGGCGTCGCGGTGGCGATGCTGGCGATCGCCTTTGCCGCGCGCAAGCATCCGTTCGGCTTTCCGCTGGCGCTCGGGCTTGCGGCCTTTGCCGTCGGCTTCGCCACCGCCACGCTCAACGCCGTCCGGATCGACCATCCCATTCTGCGCAGCGCGACCTGGAGCGCGGAAGTGTCGGGCTTCGTCGAAGTCCGCGAGGAGCGCGCCAAAAGCGATCGCATCGTGGTGCGCGTCCACAAATTCGAAGCGCCGCGCATAACGGAGAAGCCGCAGCGCGTGCGCGTCTCGGTGCGCAAGGGCACGGCGCCGGCCGTCGGCGCCTTCGTGGCGTTCAAGGCGTATCTGGCGCCGCCGCTCGAGCCGCTGCGGCCCGGCGGCTACGACTTCGCCCGCGATCTGTATTTCCAGCAGATCGGCGCCTCGGGCTACGTCCTCGGCCGCGTCCGCGACGAGGCCGCGCCGGTCAGGCGCGGTCTGTGGCTCTCATACGCGACATTCTTCGACGGCCTGCGCGACGGCATGGACAACCGCATCCGCGCCATCCTGCCCGGCGATCGCGGCTCCATCGCCTCGGCGCTGATCACAGGCACGCGCGACGCCATCTCACCGGCGGTCAATGACGCGATGTACGTCTCGAGCCTGGCGCATGTGCTGTCGATCTCCGGCTATCACATGGCTGTGGTGGCCGGCATGGTGTTCTTCGCGATCCGCGCCGTGCTGGCGCTCGTTCCGGCGCTGGCGCTGACGCGGCCGATCAAGAAATGGGCGGCGCTCGGCGCGCTCGGCGGGGCGACTTTCTATCTCTTGCTGTCGGGCGCCGAAGTGGCGACGCAGCGCTCTTACATCATGGTCGCCATCGTACTCGTCGGCGTGATGGCCGACCGTCCGGCAATCACCTTCCGGACGCTCACCGTGGCGGCCCTGATCGTCATGGTGCTGACGCCGCAGGCGCTGGTGCATCCGAGCTTCCAGATGTCGTTCGCGGCGACGCTCGCGCTGGTCGCCGGCTATCAAGTTTCGCTGCGCTGGCAGGCTGGCGCGGACAGTCCGCTCGCGGCGCGCGTCGCGCTGTGGGGCGGACGGGAAATCGCGATGCTGATCCTGGCCTCGCTGGTCGCCGGCCTCGCCACGACGCCGTTTGCCGCCTACCACTTTCACCGCATCGCGCCCTACGGCGTCATTGCCAATCTGCTGGCCATGCCGGTCGTATCGGTGCTGGTCATGCCGATGGGGATCGCCGGCGCGCTGACGATGCCGTTCGGCTTCGACGCCGTATTCTGGAAGCTGATGGGGCTCGGGCTCGACTGGATGATCGCGGTCGCCTTGTGGGTCACGCAATTGCCCGGCGCGGTCGGGCCTATGCCGGCCTTCGGCGTCGCGCCGCTGCTGCTGGTGACGCTCGGACTGCTGCTGATGTGCCTGTTGCGCTCGCCGCTGCGCTGGAGCGGCGCGGCATGTGTCGTGGCGTCCACCCTCTGGGCTCTAGCGACGCCGCAGCCGGACATCTTCGTCGCTGGCGACGGCCAGACCGCAGCCGTGCGCGGCGCGTCGGGAAGCCTGATCTATCTCCAGCGCGGCCGCGACAGCTTCGCCGTCAAGGAATGGCTCTCGGCCGATGGCGATATCCGCGCCCTGGACAATGCCACCCTGACGGCGGGCGTGCGCTGCGACGCCATCGGCTGCACCGCGGCCCTGCGCGATGGCCGCGTCGTCGCCTTCGCATCCTCCGTCGAAGCCTTTGCCGAGGACTGCGCCCGCGCCGCCGTAGTGCTGTCATCGCGCACCGTCCCGGGCGCGTGCCGGGCGACCCTCATCGACCGCGCCGCATGGCAGCGTCACGGCGCCGCGGCGCTGTACGTCAGCGGGGAGGGCTTCGATGTCGTGGTGGCGCGGCCATCAACGCAGGACCGTCCCTGGGTGAGGGGGCGTCCAGCCCCGGCGGCCGACGCTGCAACGCAAAACATCCGGCGCCATGCGCCGGACGCCACGCCGCGCGCGGAGGATTTGGAAATAGACGACTAAATCAACTTGTCTTAGAAGCCCATTCCCCGCACCACTGCCAAATCGCAGTCTCAGGAAAAAAGCCGGTGAATTGATTGATTGCAGTCTTCACTAATTGAGGAAGCAAAGTCTCCATCAGAAATGAACTTTGGCGGGAAACGGCGACACTCGCCAATGTTCCCTTCGTCTTCCATGCCCACTTCCCAAAAGCGGCACGAACCGCAGTCGTCTGAACGTTCGCCAGCGCGAATGCTACCCATTTTCCGTCGACGTCTCTCCCCCAGCGAAATTATGTTCGAGCGATCCGCCATAAGCTAATACCTTCTGAACATCGCCACCAGCTTGCCCTGGATGCGCACGCGGTTGGGCGGCAGGATACGCACCTCGTAGGAGGTGTTGGCCGGCTCCAGCGCGATCGAGGCGCCGCGGCGGCGGAAACGCTTCAGCGTCGCTTCCTCGTCGTCGATGAGCGCCACGACGATATCGCCGGTGTCGGCGCCCTCGGAGCGGCGGATGAGCGCGATATCGCCGTCGAGAATGCCGGCGTCGATCATCGAATCGCCGCGCACTTCCAGCGCGAAATGCTCGCCGGTCGAGAGCAGCTCGGGCGGCATGTTGATGACATGGCTGCGCTGCTGGATCGCCTCGATCGGCGTACCGGCGGCGATGCGGCCCATGACCGGCACCGAGATCGGACGCGACGCGTCGTCATCGGTGACCACAGGCCGCGCCTTGCCGAGATTGCCTTCGATGACGCTCGGATTGAAGCCGCGCACCCGGCCGCCATTGCCATTGCCCAGCCCGTGCTGGACCGAGTCCGGCAGCTTGATCACCTCGATGGCCCGGGCGCGATTGGCGAGGCGGCGGATGAAGCCGCGCTCTTCCAGAGCGGTGATCAGGCGGTGGATGCCGGATTTGGAGCGCAGGTCCAGCGCGTCCTTCATTTCGTCGAAGGAGGGCGGCACGCCGGTCTCGGTCAGCCGCTCGTGGATGAACCGCAGGAGTTCGAATTGTTTGCGTGTGAGCATCGGCTGAAATCTCCCGGTCGCGGCGATCCCGAAAAGCCCGAATGGCACGGAATCATCCGAAACAAAGCATGAACGGACACTATCTGTTCGATATGTGTTCCGCAACCACTTAATTTGGGGTGAAGAAGTCGAGAGGCCGCTAAAACCCGAACTTAAGGATACGGCAGCGGTTGCCGGCCTTGGCCGCGGGCGCGTGCGGCTCTCGAATCAACAGGCAGCCGGCCTGCGCCAGCGGCGCCATCAGGGAACTATCCTGATTCTCGACAGGCGTCGCGATGAAGCCGTCAGGTCCCATTTCCAGCGTGGCCCGCAGATAGTCGGCGCGTTCGTCGTTCGGCGGCAGATCGCGGCCGAGAATGGCCGGCTCCGCTTGTGGCTCGACATCGGGGCGGCCCGACAGTTTGCGCAGCAGCGGCAGCAGAAACAGAAAGGCGCAGACGTATGAGGACACCGGGTTGCCGGGCACGCCGAGCGCATGCATGGCGCCAAGTCCGTCGCGGGTCAGCCGGCCGTGCATCATCGGGCGTCCCGGGCGGAGCGCGACGCGCCAGAACGAGAGGTCGAGGCCTTCGGCCTTCAGCGCCTTCTGCACGAGGTCGTGGTCGCCAACCGAGGCGCCGCCGCTGGTGAGTAGCACATCGACCTTGGCCTCCCGCGCCTTGCGGATGCGCGCGCCGATGTCCTCCAGCGTGTCGCGGGCAACGCCCAGGTCGATCACCTCGGCGCCGGCGGCACGCGCCAGCGCGGTCAGCGCAAAGCCGTTGGAATAGACGATCTGGCCCGGACGGGGGTCACCGCCGGGCATGATGAGTTCATCGCCGGTGCCGAGCACCGCGACAACCGGACGGCGACAAACGCCCAGCCGCGGATAATTCATGGCGGCCGCGAGCATCAGATCGCGGTCGGTGAGGGCGCGGCCCTTCTTGAGCAGCACGGCGCCCTGTTTGAAATCGATGCCGCCGTAGCGCACGTTGCGGCCCTTGGCGGCGGTCTTCTCGACGGTGACCTTGTCGCCATCGCGGCGCGTGAGTTCCTGGATGACGACAGTATCAGCCCCGTCCGGCAGCACGCCGCCGGTGAAGATGCGCGCAGCCTGTCCCTTCTCAACACGGCCGGCGAAAGGATGCCCGGCGGCGACTTCGCCGATCACCGTGAGCGTGGCCGGAGTCGTGGCGATGTCGTCGGCCTGCAGGGCGTAGCCATCCATGGCCGAGACATCGGCCGGCGGCTGGGTGCGCAGCGCGATGAGGTCCTCGGCAAGGACGCGGCCGGCAGCTTCGCCCAGCGTGACCTCTTCGGCGCCCAGCGGCGCGGTGTCGGCGAGCACCCGCGCAAGCGCTTCGGCGACCGGCATCAGGGCCATGAAGACACCGCGATAACTCGGTCATTCCGGGGCGCGCGCGAAACGCGCGAACCCGGAATCCAGCCCGGTCGCATGAGCTTGCTGCTGGATTCCGGGTTCGCTCGCTGACGCTCGCGCCCCGGAATGACGAGGTTCCCCATTGCTTAGCCTTCCGCCTTGTACGGGCCGGACTTGCCGCCGGTCTTCTCCAGCAGGCGGATGCCCTCGATGCGCATCGACTTCTCGATGGCCTTGGCCATGTCGTAGATGGTCAGGCACGCGATCGACACCGCGGTCAGCGCCTCCATCTCGACGCCGGTCTTGCCGGTCACTTTCACGGTCGCCTGGACGAGGAATCCCGGGAAGGCGTGCTCAGGGAAGATATCGACCGTCACCTTGGTGATTGGCAGCGGATGGCAAAGCGGGATCAGGCCGTGGGTGTGCTTGGCAGCCATGATGCCGGCAAGGCGGGCGGCGCCGAGCACGTCGCCTTTCATGGCGTTGCCGGCGATGACGGCGTCCAGCGTCTCCTTGCGCATGATGACGCGGCCCTCGGCCGTCGCCACGCGCTCGGTCGGCGTCTTGGCCGAGACATCGACCATGTTGGCCTGGCCGGCCTTGTCGATGTGGCTCAGCTTCGGCTTGGCGGTTTTCTTTGCAGCCTTGGCTTTCGCCATGACGGTCTACTCCGCGGCAGCGTGGCTGGGGCGGGTGAGAAGCGCACGGGTCGCGGCGGCGACGTCAGCCTGCCGCATCAGGCTTTCGCCTATGAGGAAGGTCGAAATGCCGACAGCCTCCAGGCGGGACAGATCGGCCGGGGTGAAGATGCCACTCTCGCCGACGATGATGCGGTCCTTGGGAACCCGCGGCGCAAGGCGCTCGCTGACAGTCAGGGAGGTTTCAAAAGTGCGCAAGTCTCGGTTGTTGATCCCGATCATGCGCGACTGCAGCTTGAAAGCACGATCAAGCTCATCTTCCGCATGAACTTCAATAAGCACGTCCATGCCATATGAAAACGCTGCATTTTCCAGGTCAGCGGCGGCGCCGTCATCGAGACAGGCCATGATGATCAGGATGCAGTCGGCGCCCCAGGCGCGGGCCTCGGCGCACTGGTAGGGCTCGAACATGAAATCCTTGCGCAGCGCCGGAAGGCGGGTCGCCTCGCGCGCAGCGGTGAGGAACTCCGGTCTGCCCTGGAAACTCGGCGCGTCGGTGAGCACCGACAGGCACGCCGCGCCGCCGGCCTCATAGGCCTTGGCCAATGCCGGCGGGTCGAAATCGGGCCGGATCAGCCCCTTGGACGGGCTCGCCTTCTTGATTTCGGCGATCAGCGCATAGTCGCCGGCGGCGACCTTGGCCTCGATGGCGAGCTGGAAGCCGCGCGGCGCGGGCAGGGCTTTCGCCTGCGCCTCGAGGTCGGCCAGCGAATGCACGCGCTTGGCAGCCGCGATCTCCTCGCGCTTGTACGCCTCGATTTTCTTCAGGATATCGGCCAAGGGAACTACTCCTCCGTGGCGCAGGATACCGCAATCAGGCGGTCGAGCCGACCCTCGGCTTCACCGGAATCGATCGACTGGGCGGCGAGCGCCGCGCCGTCCTTGAGGTCCTTGGCCTTGCCGGCGACCAGCAGCGCCGCCGCAGCATTGAGGATGGCGACGTCGCGGAACGGGCCTTTCTTGCCCTTGAGCACATCGAGCAGGGCCTTGGCGTTGGTGTCGGCGTCGCCGCCCTTGAGCGCATCGGGCCTGGAGCGCGACAGGCCGGCGTCTTCCGGCGTGATTTCGAAAGTGCGGATCTTGCCGCCCTTGAGTTCGGCGACGCTGGTCGGGCCCGAGGTGGTGATCTCGTCGAGGCCGTCAGAGCCGTGCACGACCCAGATGCCTTCCGAGCCGAGATTGTCGAGCACCTTCGCCATGGGCTCGATCCAGTGCTTCGAGAAGGTGCCGATCATCTGCCGTTTGACCGACGCGGGGTTCGACAGCGGGCCCAGCAGGTTGAAGATGGTGCGGGTGCCGAGCTCGACGCGGGTCGGGCCGACGTTCTTCATCGCCGGATGATGCGACGGCGCGAACATGAAGCCGATGCCGGCATCGGCGATGCACTTGCCGACCTGCTCGGGCGTGAGGTCGATCTTGACGCCGAGCGCCATTAGCACGTCGGCCGAACCGGACTTCGACGACAGCGCGCGATTGCCATGCTTGGCGACCGGCACGCCGGCGCCGGCCAGCACGAAGGCGGCGCAGGTCGAGATGTTGTAGGAGCCCGAAGCATCGCCGCCGGTGCCGACGATATCGACGGCGTCGGCAGGCGCTTTCACGCCCAGCATCTTGGCGCGCATGGTGGTCACCGCGCCGGTAATTTCATCGACGGTTTCGCCGCGCACGCGCAGCGCCATCAGCAGGCCGCCCATCTGCGAGGGCGTCGCTTCGCCCGACATCATGCGGTCGAAGGCATTGGCCGCCTCGTCGCGGGTGAGGCTGGCGCCGGTTGCGACCTTGGCAATCAGCGCTTTGAATTCGTCGGCCACGGATCGTCTCCTAACTCGCCATGGCCGGCGCCGTCGCGGCGCGGCCCTGTTTCGTGTTCCAGGCGGCCGCCAGCTCCAGGAAATTCCGGAGCATCAGATGGCCGTGCTCGGACGCGATGCTTTCGGGGTGGAATTGCACGCCGTGCAGCGGCAGCGATGTATGCGCCATGCCCAGGACGAGGCCGGCGGCGGCCTGCGCGTTGACGCGCAATTCGGCCGGCATCGACGAGCGCTCGACGATCAGCGAGTGATAGCGCGTCGCCTTGAACGGGCCGTTGATGCCGCGGAAGACGCCCGAGGCGTCGTGGCTGATGTCGGAGACCTTGCCATGCACCATCTGCGGCGCGCGGATCACCTTGCCGCCGAACACCTGGCCCATGGCCTGATGGCCGAGGCAGACGCCGAACATCGGGATGGTCGGCGACGCCCGCTTGATAAGGTCGAGGCAGATGCCGGCCTCGTTCGGCGTACAGGGGCCGGGCGAGAGCACGATGGCTTCCGGCGCGGCAGCAACGACAGCTTCGGCGCTAATCTTGTCGTTGCGATGGACGACGACCTCCGCCCCCAGCCCGCCGAGATAATGGACGAGGTTGAAGGTGAAGCTGTCGTAATTGTCGATCAGGACGATCATGGTTTCCGAGCCAGGCTTTTCCAAGCCAGCCTTTTTCAAGACTTGTCAGGGTCTTAAAGGCTTGGGGAGGGAGGGGTCAAGCGACAGCGCACGCCCCGCCTCATTTCGGCGGATCGAGCGGCGGCAGCTGGATCATGTCGTTCAGTCGCTTCGAGATTTCCTCGTTCGACAGTGCCGCCGCCGGGGCGCGCGACAGGTCCTTGGCCCGGTCGAGGACATGGACGAGGCGCGGGAAGGCCAGCACCAGCGCCAGGAGCAGCCACTGGGCGGCGAGGAAGGGCATGAGCGCGCGCACGAAGGCCTTGAACGGCGAAGCGGGCTTGAGCGCGCCGCGCACCATCATCAGCGCGTAGCCGAAGGGCGGCAGTAGGAAGCTGAGCTGCAGCGTCAGCAGCACCAGCACCGCCACCCAGCGCGCATCGGCGACCTTGATGAGCAGCGGCGGCAGCAGGATCGGCAGCACCACGAAAATGATCTCGAAGGCGTCGAGCACGAAGGCACAGAGCGCGATCACCGCCAGCACCGCCGCGGTGGCGCCGATATCGCCGCCGGGAATGCCGCGCACCAGATCCGTCACCAGCCGGTCGGTGCCGAGCAGGCGCAGCACCAGCGTGAACGTCGTCGCCGCGACCAGCAGCGCGAACAGCGCGCCGGTGATGGCGATCGCTTCGTGCAGCAGGTCGCCCAGCGCCTTGCCGCGCAGGCGCCCGCTGGCAAGACCGGCGGCGAGCAGAGCGAAGGCGCCCATGGCCGCCGCCTCGACGGCGTAGAAGTATCCGGCCGCGACGCCGCCGAGCAGGGTCAGCAGCGCCGTCAGCGACACCGCCGCAAGTACGCCTTCGCCGCGCGTCAGTTTCGTCCGCGCCGGCTGCCCGGCGATGCCGCGGCCGCTCCACCACGCCAGCACAAGGCACAGCGCGAGAAAAATGCCGGCCGGGATCAGCGCCGCGTGGAAGATATCGCCGGTGTTGACGACCCGGTCGCCGCGGCCGGTCTCGGTCACCGCCATGGTGTGCGCCGACAGCATCGCGTCGCTGAGCAGGATCAGCACCAGCGACGGCGGCACCAATACGCCGAGCGTCGAGGCCACCGCGACCAGCGCCTCGCGCCGCGCCTGCGGCACACCTTCGGCGGCGAGCTTGGGCGCGACCACGCGCGACAGGCCGAGCACGCTGGCGCCGACCGATCCGTTCATCGGCCCGAGCAGCGCTCCGAGCAGCATGCCGGACACCATCGGCGCCTGCGGCCTCCGCGGCAGCACGGCGTTCGAGGCGCGATACAGCGCATCGGCGACCGGCAGGCGGTTAAGCAGCAGACCCATAGTCACGTAGAGCGGCAGCGCCTGCAGCAGATCGGATTCGAACAGGCCGATAAGACGTCCCGGCAGCGCGCCGATGAGCGCCGTGGGAAATGCGTCGGTGGCGATTCCCACCGCCATGCCGGCGACCGCCGCGGCGATCAGCACGAGAAAGGCCGGCAGGCCGGTGAACAGAATGCCGGCGCCGACGCCGATCAGGAGGGCAAGCCCGAGCCACGGCATTACGGCTCTCCCGAGCGACGCAGCAGATCGGCGATGCCTTGCAGCAACACCGTGCCGGCCATCAGCCACAGCGCGAACTTGATCAGGAAATAGCCGGGATTGTTGGTGTCTGGAAACGCCTCAAGCCCTTTGAGCGAATTCGACACCGGCGCCGCCGACGTGGCGAGAACGATGGCCGCCCACGGCAGCAGGCCGATCACGACGCCGATTTTGCCCAGCACCGCGCGCGTCCGCGGCGAATAGCGATGCGCGAGTGTATCGGCCGCGAGATGTGTGCCGGCGCGTGTCGCGGCGGTGATGCTGGTCGCGACGACCAGGGCGAAGAAGATCTGGCCGAGATCGTTGGCCTCGCGCGAATAGCCGCGCACGATGTCGCGCAACGGCCATTGCAGGAATAGCAGCAGGACCAGCGGCAACGCCAGCCAGCGCGCCACAGCGATTATTCCGGCGACCACGCGGTCCAGCCGGACAACGATTGTATCGATCAAACCAGCACCCGATCTGGCCACAGTGCCATCCCCGCTGGCCTTATAGCATGAGGGGGCGTCAGGCTTTATGGATCGGATCGATCCAGGCGACGTTTTCCGGCTTCTCGACCGGCTCGATGTCGAGATTGACCACCACGGCCTCGTTGTCCGAGCGGACCAGGACGCATTCCAGCACTTCATCCGGGCTGGCGTTGATTTCCTGATGCGGCACGAAAGGCGGCACGTAGATGAAATCGCCGGGGCCGGCCTCGGCGGTGAACTCCAAATTCTCGCCCCAGCGCATGCGCGCCTTGCCGCGGATGACGTAGATCACGCTCTCCAGCTCGCCGTGATGATGCGCGCCGGTCTTGGCGTCGGGATGGATGTGGACGGTGCCGGCCCACAGCTTCTGCGCGCCGACGCGCGCGGCGTTGATGGCCGCCTTGCGGTCCATGCCCGGCGTCGAAGCCGTGTTCGGATCGAGCGAATTGCCCGGGATGACGCGGACGCCGTCGTGCTTCCACTTCGGCTCATGAGAGTGCGAGTGATCGTGCGAATGATCGTGGCTCATCGATACTTCTCCATTCCCGTCGTCCGCTCACCCCCGCGAAAGCGGGGGTCCAGTTCTTGGCTCCGTTCTGGATTCCCGCCATAGGCGTTCTGTAAGAACGCCGTTCTTCGTACGGCTATGCGCGGGAATGAGCGGAGCATATCCAAACCGTCGCGTTACTGCCCGCGTTTCGCCGTGCTGGCGAAGCGCCGTGCTTCTTCCGCGGCGCGGAACAGGGCTTTGGCCTTGTTGACGCATTCCTGTTGCTCCGAGACCGGATCGGAATCGGCGACGATGCCGGCGCCGGCCTGCACATACATCTTGCCGTCCTTCACCAGCGCCGTGCGCAGCACGATACAAGTGTCCATCTCGCCGGCCGCCGAAAAATAGCCGACGCAGCCGGCATAAAGGCCGCGTTTGTCTTTTTCGAGTTCGTCGATGATTTCCATGGCGCGCACCTTCGGCGCGCCGGACGTGGTGCCGGCCGGAAAGCCGGCGGCCAGCGCGTCGAGCGCATCGTATTTCGGATCGAGCCGGCCCTCGACGTTGGAGACGATGTGCATCACCTGGCTGTAGCGCTCGATGAAGAACTGGTCGGTGACCTTCACCGTGCCGATCGCCGAGACGCGGCCGACGTCGTTGCGGCCGAGGTCGAGCAGCATCAGGTGTTCGGCGCGTTCCTTGGGGTCGGCGAGGAGTTCGGCCTCGAGCGCCTTGTCTTCGGCGGGCGTGTCGCCGCGGCGGCGCGTCCCGGCGAGCGGTCGGATTTCGACACGGTCGTCGCGCACGCGCACCAGGATTTCCGGGCTCGAACCCGATACGGCAAACCCGCCGAAGTCGAGGAAGTAGAGATAGGGCGACGGATTTGTCCGCCGCAGCGCGCGATACAGCGAGAACGGCGGCAGCGTAAACGGCGCCTCGAAGCGCTGCGCCAGCACGACCTGGAAGATATCGCCGGCGGCGATGTATTCCTTGGCCTTCCTCACCATCGCGTCGTACTCGGCCGGCGTGGTGTTGGACACCGGCGGTACATCGAGCGGACCTTCGTCGAACTCGGCGAGCGCTTTGTCGAGCGGCCGGTCCAGCGCGTCGACCACCGACGACAGCCGCTCGGTCGCGCGCGTCAGCGCCACCTTGGCATCGATGCCTCGCTCGGGGCGCACTGGCGTCACCACCGTGATCGAATCCTTCACGGCGTCGAACACCACGACGATGGTCGGCCGTATCATGACCGCGTCGGGAATGCCGATCGGATCCGGATTGGGCTCGGGCAGCTCCTCGATCAGCCGCACCGTGTCATAGCCGAGATAGCCGAACACGCCGGCCGCCATGGGCGGCAACGTCTCCGGCAGGTCGATGCGGCTCTCCGCGATCAGCGCGCGCAGCGCCGATAAGGGTTGTTCGGGGCAGGGCGCGAAGGCATCCGGCTTGCTGCGCGCCGCGCGGTTGATCTCGGCTTTGGTGCCATTGGCGCGCCAGATGACGTCGGGCTCAATGCCGATGATCGAGTGGCGGCCGCGCACCGCGCCGCCTTCGACCGACTCGAGCAAGAAGCTCATCGGCCTGCCGCCGCCGACCTTCAGGAACGCCGACACGGGCGTTTCCAGATCGGCGACAAGCGTCGTCCACACCACCTGCGGCTCGCCGCGATTGTAGCGTTCCGCGAAGGTGTTCTCGGACGGTTCGATCTGCATTGCGGGCCCGGGTGCCGCCTTAGTTGTTGGCCTGGCCGCCGACGACCTGATTGACCGCCTGCTGGTTGATCTTCACGCTCAGGTCGCTCTCGACCCGGGCGAGATACTGACCGATGACATCGTCGGCGTAGGAGTTCTGAAGATTCGCCTTGAGCTGCTCCGGGCTCGCGCCTTGCGGGTTGAGCGGCGGCACGCTGATTTCGGTGACACGGAAAATGTAACGGCGATCGCCGCTGTCGCTGTCCGCAACGCCGAAGCCGTCCTTGCCGACCTTGAACACGGCATCGGACACCGAAGCGGGAAGACCGCCCGACGCCTGGCCGCGCTGCAATCCGAACGCAGTCTCGAGCTGGAGCCCGTTTTCTGTGGCGAGTTGCGCCAGCGGCATCCCGCCGGTGACGCGGGCCAGCATGTCGTCGCCGGTGGCCTTCAATCGCCGCGCCAGTTCATCGGCGCGCCAGCGCGCGCCCACCTGGTCCTTGACCTCTTCGAGCGTGCGCTCACGTGTCCGCGTGATGCCGGTCACGTCATAATAGAGGAAGCCGCCATCCGGCAGTTGCATCGCCTCGCTGTCGATGCCGACATCGCTGCCGAACACGGCGCCGATGACGTCGGGCGAACGCGGGATGGCCGCGACCGGGTTGCCGTCCGGCGCGCGGCCGGAGCGATCGACGGCTTCGACCTCGACCGCCTTGAGATTGAGCTTCTTGGCCGTCTCGGTCAGCGTTGCGCCGCCGGCGCGCTCGTCCTCGATCTTGTCGCGCAGGTCGTTGATCTCGTTGCGCGCGCGCTGTTCGGCGAGCTGTTGCTTGATCTCCGGCGCGACCTCTTCAAAGGTCTTCTGCGAGCCGGGCTCGATCTTGCCGACGCTGATCACCACCGTGCCGAACGTGCCCTTGATCGGCGCGCTGACCTGACCCGACTGGAGCGAGAAGGCGGCTTCGGCCACAGCGGGGTCGATGATGTCGCGCTTGGCGACGAGGCCGAGATTGGTGTCGCCGGCACTCAGGCCCCGTTCCTTGATGATGTCGTCGAAGCTGGCGCCGTTCTTGATCTTCTCTTCCGCGGCGGCCGCATCCTCCGGCTTCGGGAACACGATCTGGCGGACTTCGCGCTTTTCGGCCTGGCCGTAGCTGTCCTTGCGCTGCTCATAGAGGGCCTTGGCATCGGCATCGGCGATGGCGTCGGGCTTGGCGATTTCGGCCGGCGTCAGGGAAAGGAGGGTCACCTTGCGATACTCGGGCGCGCGGAACGTGACCTTGCGCTCGTCGAAATACTTCGCCAGTTCCTCGGCGGCCGGGTCGGGGATGTTGCCGGCCTGCGGCGCGGCAAGCTGGACGAATTCGATCGAGCGACGCTCGTTCTGATAGCGGTTGACCGCTTCGACCATGGTCTTCGGCACCGGCAATTCGCCGCTGACGCTTTGCGCGATCTGACGGCGCAGCAGGACCTTGCGCTGTTCGGCGACGTAGCGCTGCTCGCTGTAGCCGGCGTTACGGATGATCTGCTCGAAGCGGCCGCGGTCGAACTGGCCGTTGAGGCCCTTGAAATTGGCATCGGTCATGATGCGCTCGGCAATGGTCTTGTCCGACAGACCGAGGCGCAGCTTGCGGGCCTCTTCGTCGAGCGCGGCTTCCGCCAGCATCTGGCCGAGGAAGCGCTGGTCGAGGCCGAGGCCGCGGGCCTGATCCGGCGAGATCGGGCGGCGCAGTTGCTGGCCGAGCTGCTGCAGCTTGTCGGTGTAGAACTGGCGGAACTGCTCGATCGTGATCTCGGTGCCGCCGATCTTGGCGACCGAATTGGCGCCGAAGCCACGGAAGATGTCGCCAATGCCCCAGATGGCGAAGGACAGGATCAGAAAGCCCATGACGACGGCCATCACGGCTTTGCCGAGCCAGGTGGACGTAGCCTTGTGAATACCGCGCAGCATGAGCGTTCCGTCTCGTTCGCAATTCAGGGGAAATCAGAGGCCGGGCCCTTATAGGGATGGGCCCAACTCCTTGCAACGCCACGGAGAACCCCGCAAAGCCGAGGCTGCGCCGCAAGGACACTATGGCGCAGGCGGGCCGCCTTTGCTAACCGCAGACGGAAATTCAGCCGGAAACAGAGGGCGATAGCGAATGGCGTCGGATCGGATCAGGCCGCTGGTTGCGGGAAACTGGAAGATGAACGGGCTTTCGGCTGCCATGAGCGAACTCGACGCCATGAAGAAGGGCGCCGCCGATCTTGCCGGCAAGGCGGACCTGATGATCTGCCCGCCCGCGACGCTGATCGCTCAGTTCACCTGGGCGACCAAGGGCTCGAGCCTGTTGATTGGCGGCCAGGATTGTCATGCCAAGGCGTGGGGCGCGCATACCGGCGATATTTCGGCGGAAATGCTGGCTGATGCCGGCGCCAAGGCGGTGATCGTTGGCCATTCCGAGCGGCGGACCGATCACAAGGAGAGCAATGCCGAGGTCAAAGCCAAGGCCGAAGCGGTTTGGCGCGCCGGGCTGACCGCCATCGTCTGCGTCGGCGAGCAGCGCGCCGAGCGCGAAAGCGGCAAGACGCTCGATGTCGTCGGCGGCCAGCTCGCCGGTTCGCTGCCGGACGGCGCGACCGCGGATAATCTGGTGGTGGCCTATGAGCCGGTCTGGGCCATCGGCAGCGGCCTGACCCCGACCCCGGCCGACGTCGCCGAGGTCCATGCCTTCATTCGCAAAACCCTGGTCGCCCGCTTCGGGGCGGCCGGCGAGGGCGTCCGCATCCTGTATGGCGGCTCGGTGAAACCTTCCAATGCCGGCGAATTGCTGACGATCGCCGACGTCAATGGCGCCCTGGTCGGCGGCGCCAGCCTGAAGGCCGACGATTTCCTTGGAATCGCCGGGGTTTACCGCTAATCGGGGGGAACCGGCCGGCGCCGGCCGGATGGGTGGAAATCGCGGGCGCGATCGTGTAGAGACCGCCGCGTATTCCTATATAGCGGGCTGAACGCGCCGGAACGGGCAGCGATATGCCGGCGTTGGACGGTTTTTGAAACGGACGTTTTGAGATGCAGCACGTCGTGATCGTTATTCATCTGATGCTGGTGCTCGCCCTGATCGGCGTGGTTCTGCTTCAGCGCTCCGAAGGCGGCGGCCTCGGTATCGGCGGCGGCGGCGGCGGCAACTTCATGTCCAGCCGCGGCACCACCAACGTCCTGACCCGGACCACCGCGATCCTTGCCGGACTGTTCTTTGTCACCAGCCTTGTGCTGTCGATCCTGGCCGGCATGAACCGCGCGCCAACCTCCATCCTGCAAGGCGGCACCCAGGCGCCGGCCGGCGCGCCGGGCTCGGCGCCGCCCCTTGGCGGCAGCGGTGGCGGACTGCTCAATCAGCTCGGCGGCGGCCAACCGGCAGCCCCTTCCGGACCGCAGGTTCCGCAGTCCCGCTAACAGACTTCCCCGAAGGGCCGGACATTCCGGCCCTTCGCTCTTTGGGGCATGCGTTAAAGAACCGATGCAACAGCTTTTCAATTCACAGCTTTTTCACGCTACGCACAGGTGCGGGACAGCCAGTCGCATTTCGCGCTCCCCGAATCGATTCGCGGCGGCTAGAGGTTAGGCCCCATGGCGCGGTACATTTTCATCACCGGCGGCGTGGTCTCTTCCCTCGGCAAGGGTCTCGCATCCGCAGCTCTCGGCGCGGTCTTGCAAGCGCGCGGCTATAAGGTCCGGCTTCGCAAGCTCGACCCCTATCTCAACGTCGATCCGGGCACGATGTCGCCGTATCAGCACGGCGAGGTTTTCGTCACCGATGACGGCGCCGAGACCGATCTCGATCTCGGCCACTACGAGCGTTTCACCGGCAATCCGGCGACCAAGCGCGACAACATCACCACGGGCCGCATCTACCAGGACATCCTGACCAAGGAGCGCCGCGGCGACTATCTCGGCGCCACCATCCAGGTCATTCCGCACGTCACCAACGCCATCAAGGACTTCGTCCGCGACGGCAATGACGGCTATGACTTCGTGCTGGTCGAGGTCGGCGGTACGGTCGGCGATATCGAAGGTCTGCCGTTCTTCGAGGCGATCCGCCAGTTCGGCAACGACATGCCGCGCGGCCAGGTCATCTACATTCACCTGACGCTGCTGCCCTACATCCCGAGCGCCGGCGAGCTCAAGACCAAGCCGACTCAACATTCCGTCAAGGAATTGCGCTCGATCGGTATCCAGCCCGACATCCTGCTTTGCCGCACCGACCGGCCGATTCCGGACGGTGAGCGCCGCAAGCTGGCCCTGTTCTGCAACGTGCGCGAAAGCGCCGTGATCGAGGCCCGCGACGTCGACAACATCTACGCCGTGCCGGAGTCCTATTCGGCGGAAGGCCTCGACCGCGAAGTGCTGGCTGCCTTCGGCATCGAGGATAAGGGCACGCCGGCCCTGGCGCGCTGGCACGAGATCAACGAACGCGTCCGCAATCCGGAAGGCGAGGTGACCATCGCCATCGTCGGCAAGTACACCGGCATGAAGGACGCCTACAAATCGCTCAACGAGGCGCTCAGCCATGGCGGCATCGCCAACAAGGTGAAGGTCAACCTCGAATGGATCGAGTCCGACGTGTTCGAGCACGAAGACCCGGCGCCGTTCCTCGAGCAGGTCAACGGCATTCTGGTGCCCGGCGGCTTCGGCCAGCGCGGCGCCGAGGGCAAAATCCGCGCGGCGCAGTTCGCCCGCGAGCGGCACGTGCCGTATTTTGGTATCTGCTTCGGCATGCAAATGGCCTGCATCGAGGCGGCGCGCAATTTGTGCGGCATTACCGACGCCAATTCGACCGAGTTCGGCCCGACGAAGGAACCGGTGGTCGGCCTGATGACCGAATGGCTCCGCGGCAACGAACTCGAGAAGCGCGCCGCGCACGGCGATCTCGGCGGCACCATGCGCCTTGGCGCCTATCAGGCGGCGCTGCGGCGCGGCAGCCGCGTGGCGCAAATCTACGGCGCCACGGAAATTTCCGAGCGCCACCGCCATCGCTATGAGGTCAACACCGCTTACAAGGACCGGCTCGAGCAGCACGGCTTGCGGTTCTCGGGCATGTCGCCTGACGGCGTACTGCCCGAGATCGTCGAATACGAGGACCATCCCTGGTTCATCGGCGTGCAGTTCCACCCCGAACTGAAGTCACGTCCATTCGAGCCGCATCCGCTGTTCTCGTCCTTCATCGGTGCGGCGGTGGATCAGAGCCGGCTCGTCTAGGGCTTTTGCTTCGTATCTGAAGCTGTAAACTTAACTGGCAACGACGGATTGTTCACGGTATGTTCTTATTATGAGAACGCAATCCACAGCCCCTTACGATGGCCGGGAGGTCGCGAACTATCTCCTGGACTTGGCTGATTCAAAGAAGTTGACGTTGACTCAGATTAGTCTTCTTAAGCTGATCTACTTCTGTCATGGATGGTATTTGTTTTACAAAGAACGGCCGTTAGTAAAAAACGAATTTGAAGCGTGGGAAAACGGACCAGTAATTCGTGTGGTTCGTGACTCTTTTAAACATCATGGGCGGCATGCGATTACTTCACGCGCAGATAAATTTGACTTATTGACTGGTGAGATATTGCAGATAACTCCAGCGATCGAAGCTGAAGACGCATCTTTTATAAGCAAGATTTTTGAAACATATCACGGTTTTGGACCATGGGAGCTTCGCGACTTAACGCACGAGGCGGGATCGCCATGGGATAAACTGTGGAATTCGAGCGAAATAACCGCTCGCTTTGGTCTGAGAATACGAAATGACGAGATTCTGAGCCATTTTTCTTTCAAAGCAAAAAAGAAGACGGTATAAAGATCAAATCAAGAACGTCCACGGAGCCCCAAGATGGCGGGTTTGTTCCTGGTAAATGCACTAGATGTTGCGCGTTTCTTTGGTCCAGATCCTAAGAACATTACTGTTCCTGACGTACATGATCGGATCGCCGAGCTTTATTTGAGACCGAGAGGGGGTGGGTTCAATCATGATCCCTCCATCACAGCACTCACTGATCTGTTTCGGGGGATAATCTCGCCCGCGCAGGCGCGGGCATACTGTTTGACCACAGGCAATCCCAAAGGACGGGAGCAAAACGCAGCGATCATCAGTGCTGTGGGTGACCATGCCTATTCCAATGTCTCGCGTTGTCATCGGATTGGCTACGTCGCGGTGAAAATTGCACGATACAAGGGACGTAACGTCCACGTCGGAATCAAAGCGCCTTTTGTTCGCGTGCAGGCACAAGAGGCTGCCTATCTTGTTATTCCTGGATTTCGCAAGGATTCACGCCCGATAGGCTGGCAGATAGATTTTGTTTGTTCGCTCGCCGCTAATCAATTGGCTCGCGACGACTACGAGCGCGCCGATGTCGAGTATCTCTATGCTGGCCCTGCGGCTGACAGTTCGTCACGTGAATTTCGAGCTTTCTATGGTCGAGATATGAAGCTTTATTCGGCCGATCAAATTGATGCGCTCCTGCAAGTGTATGTAGAAGCGGTCGTAAAGCATTTAGAAAAGGGGCACGGCTCGCAGCCCGGTAAATTCACCGGCTATCGGATCGTTGATCCAGCTCAAGGAAGTCTTTTCTGAACGATCTCGATCTGACGAGATTTTGGCGCGGATGCTCCCAATTATAATTGACGGTCTGCATCGTCCATGCATGCGATCGTTTGATCTGTTGATGGTGCCTGTGTGCTCGCGGTTCGCGCCCAGACGCGATAGACCACGCCGCCCATCACCAATAGGCAGATCAAGGTCGAAATAAATACCGCGAATTTGCGCATCGAAGTCCGATTCCGGTCGATCAATCGGGCACAATGACGAGTGCCGTTGTCACATTCAATGGCGCTGTTTAAATCTGGCGAATTATGACACGCGGTCTCGACCACATCGTCCACGCCGTCGGCGACCTCGACGCCGCGGCCGCGCGCTATCGCGAGCTCGGCTTCACCGTCGGCGCCCGCAACAAGCATCCGTGGGGCACGCACAATCACATCGTTCAGTTTCCCGGCTTCTTCATCGAGATCCTGACGCTCGCCGAGCCGGACAAAATGAGCGGCGATGTGTTCTCGGAGAACTTCGGCGTTTTCAACCGCGACTTCGCGGCGCGGCACGAAGGTCTGTCGATGCTGGTGCTGGAGTCACGCGACGCTCACGCCGATGCAGCCGCCTACAAGGCTGCCGGGATTGCCGCCTCCGAGGCGACGCGCTTTGATCGCGAGGCCAAAAGGCCCGACGGCACCACGGTGCACGTCGCCTTCACCTTGGCCTTCGCGCAGGACAAGACGGCGCCACAGATCGGCACCTTCACCTGCCAGCAGCATTACCCGGAGAATTTCTGGAATCCGGCGTTCCAGACCCACGCCAATGGCGCGACTGGTATTGCGGCCGTTGTCATGGTCGCCAACGAGCCGGCACGGCATCGTGATTTCCTGCTCGCCTATAGCGGCGCCGATCACGCGGCATCGAACGGCGAGAACTATTCCATTGGGCTGCCACGCGGCGCCATCGAGGTGATGACGCCCGCCGCTTTCGGCGCTCGCTTTGGTATGGCGGCGCCGGACCTGACCGGAGGTCCGCGTCTGGCGGCTCTGCGGTTTGACGCGGTCGATTCCAAGGTAGTACAGGCGTTGGGTGCGGTGCTCGCATTCGGCCCGCCGCCGACAGGACCAAGCCGTTGAACCAGCCTCTCAAGCCCAACGCCATCGTCGAAGCCGGTAACGTGCGCTTCGGCAATGATCTGCCGCTCGCGCTGATCGCCGGGCCGTGCCAACTCGAGAGCCGCGCCCATGCGCTGGAAATGGCCTCGGCGCTCAGGCAAATCGCCGCCAAGGTCGGCATCGGTCTGGTGTTCAAGACATCGTTCGACAAGGCCAATCGCACCTCGGCTTCGGCCGCGCGCGGCGTCGGCCTTGAGGCTGCGCTGCCGGTGTTCGCGGAAATTCGCGAGGCGCTAGGCCTGCCGGTGCTTACCGATGTGCATGACGCCGAGCAATGCGCCGCCGCGGCGCAGGCCGTGGACATCCTGCAAATTCCCGCTTTCCTGTCGCGTCAGACCGATCTTCTGATTGCGGCGGCGAAGACCGGTCGCGTCGTGAATGTGAAGAAGGGTCAGTTCCTTGCGCCCTGGGACATGAAGAACGTCGTCGCCAAGCTCACCGGCGCCGGCAATCCGAACGTGCTGCTCACCGAGCGCGGCGCGTCATTCGGCTACAACACGCTGGTGTCCGACATGCGCGCGCTGCCGATCATGGCGCGCACCGGTGCGCCGGTGATCTTCGATGCCACGCATTCGGTGCAGCAGCCGGGCGGGCAGGGAACGTCGTCGGGCGGCGAACGCGAATTCGTGCCGGTGCTCGCACGCGCGGCCGTCGCGGTCGGCGTTGCCGGCGTTTTCATCGAAACCCATCAGGACCCGGACCACGCGCCTTCAGATGGACCCAACATGGTGCCGCTCAAGGATATGGAAGCGCTGCTGATCCGGCTTGTGGCTTTCGATCGTCTGGCGAAAACGGGCGGGCAGGCCTGACGCGCAGTCGTCTTTGGAAGTGCGATGAACCCCGTTCTTACCGTCCTGGCCTTCGTCGTCTTTGCGAGCGCGATGTTTTCTCGGGCGATCGACCCGATCGTGCCGCAGATCGCGGACGGCCTCGGCACCGATGCCGCGACGGCAGCGCTGCTCTCCACCGCCTATGCGCTGCCTTTCGCGATTATTCAGCCCGTGCTCGGCGCTCTCGCCGACATGTTCAGCAAGACCAAGCTGATCCTGATCTGCCTCGCGATCGTCGCGGTGGCGACGATCGCCGGCGCGCTGGTCACCAGTTTTCCTTTGATGGTTGCAAGCCGCGTGCTGGCCGGCATCGGCGGCGGCGGCCTGGTGCCGATCGCCTTCGCCGTGCTCGGCGACCTCGTGCCGGTGAAGGACCGCCAGGTGGCGATGGGCCGGCTCCTGTTCGCGATCATGTCGGGCAATCTTCTCGGCGCCACCGCATCGGGCGCCATCGGCGACCTGTTCGGCTGGCGCATGGTGTTCACCGTCATGGCGGTGCTCGGCTTCAGCGTTCTCGTTGTTGCTGTTCTCGGCCTGCGCGGCGTCGGCCAGCGTGGCGGCGGCTTCAGCCTGTCGGCGATGCAGTCCGGTTATCAGTCGATCTTCGCAAACCGGCTCGCCAAGTTCTGTTTTGCTGCCGTCTTCGTCGAAGGCGCGCTGATGTATGGCGTGTTCCCGCATCTGGCGGCGCTGTTTCACGAGATGGGCGAAACCCGCGCCTCGATTCCAGGCATCGTCATCGGCGGCTTCGCCATCGGCGGCGTGATCTACAGCCTCCGCGTCGGCTTCCTGCTGCGCGTCTTCGGCGAGACCTGGATGATGCGGATCGGCGGCCTATTCATGGGCCTCACCATCGCCTTCATTTCACTGCGTGCGCCGTGGCAGGCCGACGTCATCGACTTCGCCATCCTGGGTCTCGCCTTCTACATGCTGCACGGCGTGATCCAGATCTACGCCAGCGAACTGGCGCCGGCCGCGCGCGGTTCGGCCATGGCGCTGCATTCCTTCTTCTACTTCCTCGGACAAGCGGCGGGCCCGGCGATCTACACACTCGGCTTCCACAATGCCGGCGTTACCACCACGCTGATCGCGAGCGGGCTAGTGCTCGTCGCCAACGGCCTGGTCGCGGCGCATTTCCTGCGCCGTCCCGCGCACGCGGCCGCCTAGCCGCGGCCGCGATAGGCCGCGACGCCCTGGTCCGGTACCCAGACGCCGGACGGCAATTTGCCCGTCTGCCAGAACACGTCGATCGGCATGCCGCCGCGCGGGTAGAAGTAGCCGCCGATGCGCAGCCAGCGCGGCGCCAGGAGATCCTTGAGCCGCTTGCCGATGCCGACGGTGCAGTCCTCGTGAAACGAGCCGACGTTGCGGAAGCTGTTGAGGTAGAGCTTGAGCGACTTGGACTCGACCAGCCACTTGTTGGGCACGTAATCGATCACTAGGATCGCGAAATCCGGCTGGCCGGTGACCGGGCAGATCGAGGTGAACTCGGGCATCGTGAAACGGGCGACGTAGTCCGTGTCCGCGTGCGGGTTCGGCACGCGGTCCAGCCGGGCCGCCTCCGGGGAAGCGGGCTGCGCCACGGCGTGCCCGAGTTGCAGGGTTTTGGTCGATCGTTTCGATTTTGCCATATCCGGTCTCGCTTTGGGCTGTCATTGCCGGGACACGATTGGGTGGTCAAGGGGACGGCGGTCCGCCAGGCCCTTTGCCGACCCGGGGCCAATCCTGTAGAAGCCCGCCAAATTCCTCCTCCAGCGCACCGGAAGCCTCTCCATGACCGCCATTATCGACATCGTCGGCCGCCAAATTCTCGACAGCCGTGGCAACCCGACCGTCGAGGTGGATGTGTTCCTGGAAGACGGCTCGCTCGGCCGTGCCGCGGTACCGTCCGGCGCCTCGACTGGCGCTCATGAGGCGGTCGAACTGCGCGACGGCGACAAGAGCCGCTATCTCGGCAAGGGTGTGACCAAGGCCATCGCCGCGGTCAACGGCGAGATTTTCGAGGCCATTGGCGGCATGGACGCCGAAGACCAGGCGGCGATCGACGAGACCCTGATTTCGCTCGACGGCACCGCCAACAAGAGCCGGCTCGGCGCCAATGCGCTTCTCGGCGTCTCGCTCGCCACCGCCAAAGCGGCGGCGCTGGCCTGCGATCTGCCGCTGTACCGCTATGTCGGCGGCACCGCGGCGCGCCTTCTGCCGGTGCCGATGATGAACATCGTCAATGGCGGCGCCCATGCCGACAATCCGATCGACTTCCAGGAATTCATGATCATGCCTGTCGGCGCGCCGAGCTTCGCCGAGGGCTTGCGCATGGGCGTCGAGGTGTTCCAGACGCTGAAGAAGGCGCTCCACGACGAAGGCCACAACACCAATGTCGGCGACGAGGGCGGCTTTGCGCCGAACCTGAAATCGGCCGAGCAGGCGCTGGACTACGTCATGAAGGCTATCGAGAAGGCCGGCTACAGGCCGGGCTCCGACATCGCCATCGCGCTCGACTGCGCCTCGACCGAGTTCTTCAAAAACGGCGCCTATGCCTATGAGGGCGAGGGCAAGACCCGCTCGATCGCCGAGCAGGCCAAATACCTCGCCAAGCTCGTCGGCGACTACCCGATCGTGTCGATCGAGGACGGCATGTCGGAAGACGATTTCGACGGCTGGAAGCAGGTCACCGACCTGATCGGCAACAAGTGCCAGCTCGTCGGCGACGACCTGTTCGTGACCAACGTCACGCGCCTGTCGGACGGCATCAAGAAGGGCCTCGGCAACTCGATCCTGATCAAGGTCAACCAGATCGGCACGCTCACCGAGACGCTCGCCGCGGTCGAGATGGCCCATAAGGCCGGCTACACCGCGGTGATGTCGCACCGCTCCGGCGAGACCGAGGATTCGACCATCGCCGACCTCGCGGTCGCCACCAATTGCGGTCAGATCAAGACCGGCTCGCTGGCCCGGTCGGACAGGACGGCCAAGTACAACCAGCTCCTGCGCATCGAGGAGCAACTCGGCAGCCAGGCCCTGTATGCCGGTAGCGCCGCGCTCAAGGCGGCCCGCTAGGGCCGCCTCGCCGAAGCGTCAGGGCGGGCCTTAAACCTAGCCTTAACGCCGATGCGGCATTTTGCGGCCATGGTTTCGCATCGCCGCCGCCACGCCATCCTGACCGTGATCGGTCTCTACCTGTTCGCCGCAGCCTTCATCGGCTATTTCGCGGTCAATGCCTTCACCGGCAACCGTGGCCTGCGCGCGCAACAGGAAATCGAGCAGCAGCTCGGGCTGATGCAGACGGAATTGGCCCAGATCCGCAGCGAGAAGGCATCGTGGGAGCGCCGGGTGGCGCTGCTGCGCAACGACAAGATCGATCCCGACATGCTGGACGAGCGCGCCCGCGCTCTGATCGGCCTCGGCGATCCGCGCGATGTGACACTTTTGCTCACGCCGCGCTAACCCGGCCTCAATCGTCCTCCGCAGCATTTCAGACGGACGTTTCGCTGCATCGCAGCGTTGACGGCGGGCGCTTCCGCGCCTCCGTAAATTGGGCTATTTGAACAAGGGCGGCCTTCCGCCGGAACTCCGCCGGGATCCGGGGTTTTTCGGAGCCGCGCACGAAAACGACGCCGCGCTGCCTTTTTTTGAAAAGATCGTGCGTCGGCAAAATGTTACGACCGCTTTTGCCAAGGCCGCAAAGGCCAGTCGTCTAGGGAGTGTCCATGCCGGCGGTTTCCGCAGCTTCCTCCAGCAGCAAGGCTGCAAGCACCAGGTCCGATGGTGCAAAATCCAGTTCGCCGCGCGCGGCTGCGCCCATTGCCGACTTTTCCAAGGATCAGGACCTCTCGGCCTACAAGTCGATGCTGACGATTCGCCGCTTCGAGGAGAAGGCGGGTCAGCTTTACGGCATGGGTCTGATCGGCGGCTTCTGCCATCTCTACATTGGCCAGGAAGCCGTCGTCGTCGGCATGCAGATGGCCCTGAAGGACGGCGACCAGGTCATCACCGGCTATCGCGATCATGGCCACATGCTCGCCACCGGCATGGAAGCCAAGGGCGTCATGGCCGAACTCACCGGCCGCGCCCAGGGCTATTCCAAGGGCAAGGGCGGCTCGATGCACATGTTCTCGAAGGAGAAGGGCTTCTTCGGCGGCCACGGCATCGTCGGCGCCCAGGTGCCGCTCGGCACCGGTCTCGCCTTCGCCAACCGCTATCGTGGCAACGACAACGTCTCGATCACCTATTTCGGCGACGGCGCCGCCAATCAGGGCCAGGTCTACGAGAGCTTCAACATGGCCGAGCTCTGGAAGCTGCCGGTCGTCTACGTTATCGAAAACAACCGTTACGCCATGGGCACCTCGGTCAACCGCGCCTCGGCGCAGACCGATTTCTCCAAGCGCGGCGTCTCGTTCAACATTCCGGGCGAGCAGGTCGACGGCATGGACGTGCGCGCCGTGAAGGCCGCCGGCGACAAGGCGGTCGAATGGTGCCGGAAGGGCAAGGGCCCGTTCATTCTCGAAATGCTCACCTACCGCTATCGCGGCCACTCGATGTCCGACCCGGCGAAGTACCGCACGCGCGAGGAAGTCGACAAGGTGCGCACGACGCATGACCCGATCGACATGGTGCGGGCCCGCATCATCGAGAAGAAGTTCGCGACCGAAGACGAGTTGAAGAAGATCGACGCCGAAGTGCGCGACTACGTCAACGACTCGGCTGAGTTCGCCACGCATGATCCCGAGCCGGATGTGTCCGAGCTCTATACCGACATTTACCGTTAGCGCGCATGATCCCGAAAAGTGGGAACCGGTTTTCGGACAAGATCATGCGCAAACAGAAAATGCGCGGCTTAGTTAGAACTTCGATCAGGATTTCATAGCGCCCATGCCGACCGACATTCTCATGCCTGCGCTTTCGCCCACGATGGAAAAGGGCAACCTTGCCAAGTGGCTGAAGAAGGAGGGCGACACGGTCAAGTCCGGCGACATCATCGCCGAGATCGAAACCGACAAGGCGACCATGGAAGTGGAAGCCGCCGACGAAGGCACGCTCGGCAAAATCCTGGTGCCCGAAGGCACGCAGGACGTCGCCGTGAATACGCCGATCGCCGTGATCCTCGGCGACGGCGAGAAAGCCGGCGACATCAAAGCCAGTGCCCCCAAAGCCGATAAGCCGGTTACGGAAAAGGTGAAGGAAGACGCGCCGTCCGCCGAGAAGGCGATCGCCGAAACCAGGGCGCCGCAGAAGGCCGAAACCGCTGTCGCGCCGCCGCCGGTGCAGGCCGCCAACGATCCGTCGATCCCCGAAGGCACCGAGATGGTGCAGATGACCATGCGCGAAGCCCTGCGCGACGCCATGGCCGAGGAAATGCGCGCCGACAAGGACGTCTTCGTCATGGGCGAAGAGGTCGCGGAATATCAGGGCGCCTACAAGGTGACGCAGGGCCTGCTGCAGGAGTTCGGCGACAAGCGCGTCATCGACACGCCGATCACGGAGCACGGCTTTGCCGGTCTAGGTGTCGGCGCGGCGCTCGCCGGTCTCAAACCGATCGTCGAATTCATGACCTGGAATTTTGCCATGCAGGCGATCGACCAGATCATCAACTCCGCCGCCAAGACGCTCTATATGTCGGGCGGCCAGATGGGCTGTCAGATCGTATTCCGCGGCCCGAACGGCGCCGCCGCGCGCGTCGCCGCGCAGCACAGCCAGGATTATTCGGCCTGGTACTCGCACATTCCGGGCCTGCGCGTCGTGTCGCCGTCGAACCCGGCCGACGCGAAGGGCCTGCTGAAAGCGGCGATCCGCGACAAGAATCCCGTCGTCTTCCTCGAGAACGAAATTCTCTACGGCCAGTCCGGCCCGGTGCCGAAGCTCGATGACTTCGTGCTGCCGATCGGCAAGGCGCGCATCGCGCGCGCCGGCAAGGACGTGACCATCGTCTCGTGGTCGATGGGCATGCGCTACGCGCTCGAGGCCGCCGAGACTTTGGCCAAGGAAGGCATCGAGGCCGAAGTCATCGACCTGCGCACGCTCAAGCCGATGGACACCGAGACCATCATCGAGTCGGTCAAGAAGACAGGCCGCGTCGTCACGGTGGAAGAGGGCTGGGCGCAGTCCGGCGTCGGCGCCGAGATCGCGGCCCGCGTCATGGAGCAGGCCTTCGACTATCTCGATGCGCCGGTTGCGCGCGTGTCGGGCAAGGAAGTGCCGATGCCTTACGCCGCCAACCTCGAGAAGCTTGCGCTGCCCTCGGCGGCGGAAGTGGTCGAGGCCGCCAAATCCGTCAGCTACAAATAAGTCCCGGTAGGCTCTCCCATGGCGACCAACATCCTCATGCCCGCGCTGTCGCCCACGATGGAGAAGGGCAACCTCGCCAAGTGGCTCAAGAAGGAAGGCGACAAGGTCAAGGCCGGCGACATCATCGCCGAGATCGAGACCGACAAGGCGACGATGGAATACGAGGCGGTCGATGAAGGCACGATCGCCAAGATCATCGTGCCCGACGGCACGCAGGATGTCGCCGTCAATGCGCCGATCGCCGTGCTCGCCGCCGAGGGCGAGGACGTGAAGGCCGCCGCTTCGAGCGCCGCGAGCGCGCCGAAGGCGGAAGCGAAATCTGAACCCAAGTCCGAGGCGAAGGCCACTTCACCCTCTCCCCAACCCTCTCCCTCAAAGGGAGAGGGGGCGGGCAGTGCCGTGCCGCAGGCTCAGCGCCCTTCACCTCTCCCCGGCGGGGAGAGGTCGCCGCCGAAGGCGGCGGGAGAGGGGGCTGCTGCAGGCACCCGCATCTTCTCCACGCCACTCGCCCGCCGTCTCGCCAAGGACGCCGGCATCGACATCGCGCGCATCTCGGGCTCGGGTCCGCATGGCCGCGTCATCGCCAGCGATGTCGAAGCGGCGAAGTCCGGCAAGGGCCTGAAGGCCGCGGCCGCGCCAGCCACAGGCGCTCCGGCAGGAGCGCCGTCGCAACCTGCCATGACCGATCAGCAGATTCTCGGTCTCTACGAAGAGGGCTCTTACGAGAGCATCCCGCACGACGGCATGCGCCGCACCATCGCGCAGCGCCTCACCATCGCCACCAACTCGATGCCGACCTTCTACCTCACGGTTGATTGCGACCTCGGCAAGCTGATGGCGGCGCGCGAGGACATCAATGCAGCGGCCGGCAAGGACAAGGACGGCAAGCCGCTCTACAAGCTGTCGGTCAACGACTTCGTCATCAAGGCCATGGCGATCGCGCTGCAGAAGATCCCGGAAGCCAATGTGTCGTGGACCGAAGCGGCGATGCTGCGTCACAAGCACTCCGACATTGGCGTCGCCGTGGCGCTGCCGTTCGGCCTGATCACGCCAATCATCCGCCAGGCGGAGATCAAGACCTTGTCCGCCATCTCCAACGAGATGAAGGATCTCGCGGCGCGCGCCAAGGCCAAGAAGCTCAAGCCGAACGAATACCAGGGCGGTTCGTCCTCGGTGTCCAATCTCGGCATGTTCGGCATCAAGGATTTCACCGCCATCATCAACCCGCCGCAGTCGTCGATCCTCGCGGTCGGCACCGGCGAGGAGCGGGCGGTGGTGCGCAACGGTCAGATCGTCGCCGCCACCATGATGAGCGTGACCTTGTCGTGCGATCACCGCGCCATGGACGGCGCGCTGGGCGCCGAACTCATCACCGCCTTCAAGAAGCTGATCGAAAATCCGGTGATGATGGTGGTTTGATCCTCCATGAGCCAGCTTCTAAGGGATTATGATGAGGAAGCGCTAGTTCGTTGGTTGTTTACAGACCCGTCTCTGATATTTTCGTCATTTTCTTTTATGTTTCACGAGGCCTGCGGCTTTAATTTGGCGGATTGGGAGCTTGATTTTTGGTTTTCTGTTAAGCGTCAAGCGCTCGGTTTGAGTGCCCAAGGCAAGCCGGGCGATATTGACGTTCTGGTCGTTCCAAAATTCAGAAGCGATCGTTTCGTCGAGCGATCAATGGCAATCGAAGTTAAGCGCCTTTTTGCCCCGCGAGAGAAGAGACAAAAGAGCCCAAATAGCTTTGGCGCAAGTCAGGTCAAAGGTCTCTTTACCGACGGTTTTCCGTTCGCCGGTCTAATGCATCTAGTTTTGGCTGAAGCATCGCACGACCACGACCTGTTTCCAATTCCTATTATAATTGGAGTAAACCGCCACGGTGAGTATGTTCATGGCGAGACTGTGCAAATTGACCCTGCGGGATTCGACGTGGCAGTCCGGCATTCCGGTCGATTGTCCAAAATCGATTTGCCATACTTTTCAGGCTATAATGTGCAGATGTTTCAATTAAGCGCAGAAGGCGAGCGCTTCACAAGTATGAGCGTTAACGAAAACAGGGCGCCAATGCGTAACCCGGATTGCTCTGAGAATCTGCTTCGCGCATTGAAGCGCTTCGACGTAGAGCCAGATTGCTCGGTACGATTTACGTATGGCCGTGTGGATATTCGTCACAAGCCGTATTTTGATGAAGCAGACAACTTGATGCCCCTAATCGACGATCCGGGCGCGACCGTCTCAAGTTTTACTCCTGCAACGAAGAACTAACCATGGCCGACACATCTTTCGACATCATCATCATCGGCGCCGGTCCCGGCGGCTATGTCACCGCCATTCGCGCGGCGCAGCTCGGCTTCAAGGTCGCGGTGGTGGAGCGCCAGTTCCTCGGCGGCATCTGCAACAACTGGGGCTGCATTCCGACCAAGGCGCTGCTGCGCTCCGCCGAGATCTATCACTACATGACGCACGCCAAAGACTACGGCCTGGCGGCGGAGAACGTGAAGGCCGATCCCGCCGCAGTGATCGCGCGCTCGCGCGGCGTGGTGAACCGACTCAATACCGGCGTCGGCTTCCTGTTCAAGAAGAACAAGATCACCGTCATCAAGGGTGAAGCCGTCATCGACGCGCCCGGCAAGATCACGGTCAAGAACTACGACTCGCCGCTCGTGAACATGCCGAAGGACGCGCTCGGCGCCGGCACCTATCAGGCCAAGCACATCATCGTCGCCACCGGCGCGCGGCCGCGCACGCTGCCGGGCCTCGAGCCGGACGGCAAGCTGGTCTGGACCTATTTCGACGCGCTCGCCGCCACCCAACTCCCGCAGGCGCTGCTGGTGGTCGGCTCCGGCGCCATCGGCATCGAATTCGCCTCGTTCTATCGCACCATGGGCGCCGAGGTGACCGTGGTCGAAGTGCTGCCGCAGATCCTCCCGGTGGAGGATGCCGAGATCGCCGGCATCGCCCGCAAGCAGTTCGAGAAGCAGGGCATGAAGATCATCGCCGGCGCCAAGGTCACCAAGCTCGACAAGAAGGCCGACAGCGTCACCGCCACCATCGAGGTTAACGGCAAGGCCGAGCAGATCACGATCGATCGCGTCATCGCCGCCGTGGGCGTCGTCGGCAATGTCGAGAACCTCGGCCTCGAGAAGGCCGGCGTGAAGATCGAGCGCGGCGTCATCAAGATCGACGATTACGGCAAGACCAATGTGCCGGGCATCTATGCCATCGGCGACGTCGCCGGCCCGCCGATGCTGGCGCACAAGGCCGAGCACGAAGGTATCGTCTGCGTCGAGGCCATCAAGGGTCTGCATCCGCACCCGATGGACAGGCAGAAGATTCCGGGCTGCACGTACTGCCATCCGCAGATTGCTTCGGTCGGCCTGACCGAAGCCGCGGCCAAGGAGAAGAAGCTGGATATCCGCATCGGACGCTTTCCCTTTATGGGCAACGGCAAGGCCATTGCGCAGGGCGAGGACCAGGGCCTCGTGAAAGTCATCTTCGACAAGAAGACCGGCCAGTTGCTGGGCGCGCACATGGTCGGCTCGGAAGTGACCGAACTGATCCAGGGCTTCGTGGTGGCGATGAACCTGGAAACCACCGAAGAAGAATTGATGCATACCATCTTCCCACATCCGACGATTTCGGAGACGATGAAGGAAGCGGTGCTCGATGCTTACGGGCGCGTGTTGAATATGTAGCCTCGGCGTCATTCCGGGACGGTCCGCAGGACCGGGCCCGGAATCCATACGCCGCAGCACAGGGGTTATGGATTCCGGGCTCACGACCTTTGGTCGTGCCCCGGAATGACCGGGAGACTGTCATGGCCAAATACAATTCGATCCTCGACACCGTCGGCCGCACGCCGTGCGTCAAGATCAACAAACTCGGGCCGAAAGGCATCACTCTCTACGTCAAGATCGAGGCCTTCAATCCGCTCGGCTCGGTCAAGGATCGCCTCGCGCTCGGCGTCATCGAGGCCGCCGAGAAATCCGGCGAGCTCAAGCCCGGCATGACGGTGGTGGAGGCGACCTCCGGCAACACGGGCATCGGCCTTGCCATGGTCTGCGCCGCCAAGGGCTATCCGCTGGTTGTCACCATGGCGGAAACGTTTTCCGTGGAACGCCGCAAGCTGATGCGTTTCCTCGGCGCCAAGGTGGTGCTCACACCCGCCGCCGGTCGCGGCTTCGGCATGGTGGCCAAGGCGCAGGAACTGGCGAAGACCCACGGCTGGTTCCTGACGCGGCAGTTCGAGAACGAAGCCAATCCCGACATGCACGAGCGCACCACGGGCCGCGAGATCGTCGACGACTTCAAGGATACGGGGCTCGATTACTGGGTCACCGGATTCGGCACCGGCGGCACCTTCAACGGCGTGTCGCGCGTGCTCAGGCGCAAAATGCCGTACACCAAAATCGTGCTGTGCGAGCCGGCCGATGCGCCGATGGTGTCGTCGCATACGCCGCAGGAGCGCAATGCCGACGGCACGCCCGCCAAGCCCAACGCCGCCTTCAAGCCGCATCCGATGCAGGGCTGGTCGCCAGACTTCATCCCGAAGATCACCGCCGAGGCGGTCGATCGCGGCGCCGCGTCCGAGACCATCACCATCGCCGGCCCGGACGCGCTCAAATGCGCCAGGGATCTGGCGCAGAAGGAAGGCATCTTCGTCGGCATCACCGCCGGCGCGACACTCGCCGGCGCGCTCAAGGTGGCCGAGAAGGCCGCGCCCGGTTCGACCATTCTCGCGATGCTGCCGGATACCGGGGAGCGCTATCTGTCGCCGCCGCTGTTCGCCGATGTCGGCGCCGACATGAACGACGACGAGGTCAAGATTTCGCTGTCGACGCCCGGCCAGCAGATGCCGGCGAAGACATGAGCTTATTTTTCGTCATGGCCGGGCTTGTCCCGGCCATCCACGCCTTGCTTGAATGCAAATAAGCAAGGCGTCGGATGCCCGGCATAAAGCCGGGCATGACGGTGGAGCAGGGGGACATCATGGGTATTATCGCGTGGATCGTGGTCGGCCTAGTCGCCGGCTGGCTGGCGAATGTCATTCTCGGCGGCCGTGGTGGCCTGCTGGGCAACCTGGCGGTCGGGCTGGTCGGCGCCATCGTCGCCGGCGCCATCCTGCCGCGGCTCGGCATCTTCATTGCCCCGGATTTCATCGGCAACATCATCAGCGCCACTATCGGGGCTGTGATTTTCCTGTTCGTCTGGCGCGCGATCCGGGGAGCCTGACGCGTACTGTCGCCCCCGCGAAGGCGGGGACCCATACGCCGTGCCCTCTCGATAGACTGCGGCGTATGGGTGCCGGGCCTCGCTCCGCTCGCCCGGGACGACAGTCATGCGGGTCCATCACCTTGCAGCCCGGGCCCCGCAGCCGTAAGTATCCCCCATGGCCGTCGTCCTCGACCTCGTGAACAATCCGCGCCCGCGCCACCCGGAAAAGGCGCACCGCCCGGATTCCGTGCAATTGCCGAAGCCGGACTGGATTCGCGTCAAGGCGCCGATTTCCCGCGGCTATGCCGAGACCCACGCGCTGGTGCGCGAGAACAAGCTCGTCACGGTCTGCGAGGAGGCCGGCTGCCCCAATATCGGCGAGTGCTGGGAGAAAAAGCACGCCACCTTCATGATCATGGGCGACACGTGCACCCGCGCCTGTGCGTTCTGCAACGTCAAGACCGGCTTGCCCGGCTTATTGGACGCCAGCGAGCCGGAGCATGTCGGGCAGGCGACCGCCAAGCTCGGCCTCGCCCATATCGTCGTTACCTCGGTGGACCGTGACGATCTGGCCGACGGCGGCGCGCAGCATTTCGCGCAGACGATCTCGGCGATCCGCACCCACGCGCCCGGCACCACCATCGAAATCCTCACCCCCGACTTCCTGCGCAAGGATGGCGCGGTCGAAGTCGTGGTCGCGGCCAAGCCGGACGTGTTCAACCACAATCTCGAGACCGTGCCGTCGCTGTATCTGACGGTGCGGCCCGGCGCGCGCTATTTCCATTCGCTGCGCCTGTTGCAGCGGGTGAAGGAACTCGACCCGTCGATGTTCACCAAGTCCGGCATCATGGTCGGTCTCGGCGAGGAGCGTAACGAGATCCTGCAGGTGATGGACGACCTGCGTTCGGCCGGCGTCGATTTCCTCACCATCGGCCAGTATCTGCAGCCGACCAAGAAACATCACGAGGTGAAACGCTTCGTGCCGCCGGACGAGTTCAAGTCGCTCGAGACGGTCGCTTACGCCAAGGGCTTCCTGATGGTATCGGCCTCGCCGCTGACGCGGTCGTCGCATCATGCCGGCGATGACTTCGCGAAGCTGAAGGCGGCGCGGCAAGCGCAGCTTGCCCGCTGACCGATGCCGCAATTCACGAACAAGCGCCGCGTGCGCCATGCGGCCGGCAACATGTTCGACCTCGTCGCCGACGTCGAGAAATACCCGCAGTTCGTGCCGCTGTGCCAGAGCCTGCGCGTGCGCAGTCGCGCCGACAAAGGCGAGGGAGTCGAGGTGCTGACCGCGTCGATGACGGTCGCCTACAAGCTGATCCAGCAGACCTTCACCAGTCGCGTCACGCTCGACCGCCCGAACCTGAAAATCCTGGTCGAGTATCTCGACGGTCCGTTTAGCCGCTTGCAGAACCGCTGGTCGTTCAAGCCGACCGGGGATGACACCTGTGAGGTCGAGTTCTATATCGACTACGAGTTCAGGAGCCGAACCTTCGGCATGCTGATGGGCGCGGTGTTCGACACCGTGTTCCGCAAGATGGCTTCGGCCTTCGAGGAACGCGCCGACAAGGTCTACGGCCGCAAAGCCGCTCCCGGTGCCTGACGAACGCCCGAGCCTCGCCCAACGCCTGCACCGCCGGATGCCGGCGGGCGGGTACCGGCGCGGCCTGCTGTTCTTTCTCGCCATCGGCATTCCGTTCTGCGCGGCGGTCGCCTTGCGCTGTCCCGCTGGCGGTTTGCTCGGCGCCATGACCGGGCTCATCCTGTCGTTTGCCGACGAAGAGGGCGAGCTTTCTCACCGTCTCAAGACGCTTGGAATTGTCGCCACGGGCATCGCGATCGGCGGCGGCGCCGGGATCATCATGCGCGGCTTTCCGCCGGCCCTCTGGGTGTTGTTCGCGATCTCGACCTTCGCCAGCGGATGGTATCTCGGCCGCAGCAAGGCGTGGATGCTGGCGGCACGCTTCGGCTCCATGGCGCTGGTCGTGACCAGCGGCGCGCCGGCATTGCATCCCGAAGAGCTGGCTTTTGCGGTCGGCGCCCTCGGTGTCGTCGTAGCGGCGCGAGTTCTGGACCATCTGGCCGGTGGGCCGCTTACGCAACAGCGTGCTCGTCCTCGCGCGGTACCGAATGGCGGATGGATACGCTTCGCCGTGGCTTATGCCGCGGCTGCCACAGCCAGCCTTGGCGTCGGTTTCGGCCTCGATCCCGGGCGCGCACTCTGGGTCGTCGTGACGACGCTCGTCGTCATGCAACCGGATGCGCGGACGAGCTATGTCCTGATCGTCCAGCGCATCGCCGGCACGGTGCTCGGCGTTGCGTTGGCATTCGGCATCACCAGCCTGACAGCGTCGCCTTACGCAATCACGGCCGTCCTGCTCTGCGTCGCGCCGTTCATCCCGCATCACCTGCAGAACCGGTACTGGTTGCACACGGCGCTTATCGCGCTGCTGGTACTGCTCGCCTACGATCTGGCCGCAGCCGCCGACCCGAGGATCCTGACCGGCCTGTTTACGGAACGGCTTCAGGATGTGTTGCTTGGCAGCGGCATCGCGCTTGTCGGAACGTTGCTTGCTTTTCCGCGCAAGGTGCCCGCTGAAAACTCAAATCTCTAGCGGTTCAGCCACCACACCGACGCGTTGAGCAGCGTCGCAAAACCGACCCAGAAGGCCAGCGGTGCGATTGCGATGCCGGCAATGCGGTCGAGCCGGACGAACGCGACGACCGTGGCGATGACGAGGATAAGCTGCGGAATGATGTTGATGAGTCCGAACTGCGGCGAATGCGCCGCGAAGAACATCCACGACCCCGCGGCATTCAGCGCGAGTTGGACATAGAACAACGTCAGGGCGCGGCGCCTGTCGGGCGACGGCGCCAGCCGATGAATGCGGAAGGCGGCGAAGCACATCAGCACATAGAGCGTCGTCCAGACCGGGCCGAATACCCAGTTCGGCGGATTGAACGGCGGCTTGGCGAGGCTCGCGTACCACGGCGCCAGGTTTGGAAAGGTGGCAAGCTGTCCGAGCACCGAGGCGGCGACGACGGCGCCGGCCGGGATGAGGATGTCCAGCGGGGTTTCATCGCAGCGCTTTCGCTCATTGTTCGGCGACCTCTTTGAGCATCGCCAACGCCTGAAGCACCGATTGGTGCCGCACGGCGCTGCGTCCAATATCCCCGTACCGTTCGGCCGCGTGCATCGACGTACCGTCACGCGACGCAGCGGCGAAATGCACGAGCCCGACCGGTTTCTCGATGGAGCCGCCGCCGGGGCCTGCAATGCCGGTGATCGATACCGCGAGATCGACCTTGCATTTCGTCAGCACGCCGGTGGCCATCGCTTCGGCCGTCTGCCGGCTAACCGCGCCATAACGCTTCAGCGTCTCCAGCGGCACGCCCAACATCTCGTGCTTGGCCTCGTTCGAATAGGTAACGAAGCCGCGATCGACGACGTCGGACGATCCGGCGATTTCCGTCAGAGCGCCGGCGACGAGGCCACCGGTGCAGGATTCCGCCGTCGCTATCGTCCATCCGCGCGCGCGGCATGCCTCGAGTACGGCAACGGCAGCGATACGGATATCGTCGGTCATGGCGCGCTCCAATCCCTCAAGACCACGGCAGCCGCACCGTCGCGGTCGCATAGGCGGCGATGCCTTCGCGGCGTCCGGTGAATCCGAGCTGTTCGCTGGTGGTGGCCTTAACCGCGACGCGGTCGATTTCCAATCCGGCGATCCGGGCCACGGTTTCACGGATGGCGTCGCGGTGCGGACCGATTTTCGGCGCCTCGCAGACGATGGTGAGGTCGAGATGAGCGATGCGGCCGCCGCGCGCCGCGACGCGCTCGCAGGCGAATCTGAGAAAGCGGTCGGAAGCGGCGCCCTTCCACTGCGGATCGCTCGGCGGAAAGTGCGAGCCGATATCGCCGTCGGCCAGCGCGCCGAGGATCGCGTCGGTCAACGCGTGCAGGCCGACATCGGCGTCCGAATGGCCGGTCAGAGCCTGGTCGTGCGCGATGCGCAAGCCGCCGATCATGACATGGTCGCCGGACCCGAAGGCATGGACGTCGATGCCGGTGCCGGTGCGCACATCGCTCAGGTGGGAAAGCTGCATCGCTTCGGCGCGCACGAAATCCTCCGGGTGGGTGATCTTGATGTTGCTGCTCTCGCCGTCGAAGACGCGCACCTGCATGCCGACCCATTCGGCAATGGCGGCATCGTCGGTGAAGTCGCTGCGGCCCTCGCGCGCGGCGCGGCGATGCGCTTCGAGGATCGGCGCGAAGGCGAAAGCCTGTGGCGTCTGCACCGCACGCAGTCGGGCGCGGTCCAGCGTCTCGCCGACAAAGCCGTGGCTGTCGATGCCTTTGATCGTGTCGGTGACTGCAAGGCCGGGAATGGCGGCGCCCGTTGCGGCCGTGGCTTCGATGGCCCGCGCGATCAGGGCAGGGCTGGCAAAGGGCCGGGCGGCATCGTGGATCAGCACGATGTCCGGCGGCTCACCGGCCAGGGCCTCCAGCCCCGCGTGGACGGAGGCTTGACGGGTATCGCCCCCGGCGACCGGCGCATTGACGGACAGGCCGGCCGCGGCCTCCCGAAACAAGGCCTCATCCCCCGCGCGGATGACCGGCTGAAGGGCCTGGACCAGCCCACAGCCGGCAAAGGTCGTCAGACAGCGCCGCAGGACCATCTCGCCGCTAATGGGGCGGAACTGTTTGGGGACCGCCGACCCGGGAGCCCGCGTGCCGCGCCCGGCGGCGACGATAACGCCCGCGATTTTCGCCATGGTTATAGGGTCCTGCCCGATTTCTCGCCGCCCGCTTTACCTTGTTCGGCAGGCCCTGCAAACGTGGGGCGCCGGTTCGTCTCCTCCCGGCTCGATTGCCGCTTTCCGGGGCATGACTTTCATGCGGATATTGCAGTGCAGCACTTGCGCACCGGATCAAACTGGCTAAACTCTATGCAACAGAGGGTGCAGCCTAAATGCTAGGCAGAGGTCCGAAGCCAGACATAAACGGAATTTATGCTAGCTCGCTGACCATCGGCGATGTGGTTGCGCCCAACCGCGTCATCCTCGCGCCGATGTCCGGCATCACCGACGCGCCGTTCAGGCGCCTGTCGGAACGTCTCGGCGCCGGGCTCGTGGTGTCCGAGATGACCGCTTGCGCCGGCCTCGCCAAAGGCGAGCGCGAGGCGCAGGCGCGCAGCCGCGGCGCCGGCGTCGCCATCAATGTCGTCCAGCTTGCCGGCTGCGAGGCGCGCTGGATGGCGGAAGGCGCGGCGATCGCCGAAGCTAATGGCGCCCAGATCATCGACATCAATATGGGCTGCCCGTCCAAGCAGGTGACCAATGGCGCGTCCGGTTCGGCGCTGATGCGCGATCTCGATCACGCGCTGACGCTGATCGAAGCCACGGTGAATGCCGTGAAGGTGCCTGTGACGCTGAAGATGCGGCTCGGCTGGGACGCCGGTTCGATCAATGCGCCCGACCTGGCGCGCCGTGCCGAGAACGCAGGCGTGCGGATGATGACGGTGCATGGCCGCACCCGCTGCCAGTTCTACACCGGCTCGGCCGATTGGGGCGCCGTACGCGCGGTGAAAGAAGCCGTCACGGTGCCGCTCGTCGTCAATGGCGACATCCGCACCGGCGAGGATGCACGCGCCGCGCTTGAAGCTTCCGGCGCCGATGCGGTAATGGTCGGCCGCGCCGCGCAAGGCAAGCCTTGGCTGCCGGGGCAGGTGGCCCGCTTTCTCGCCACCGGCGAAGCCGGCGAGGCGCCATCGCTTCAGGCGCAGCTCGAACTCATCGACGCCCTTTACGCCGAACACATCGAACACCACGGCGTCGCCATTGGCCGTCGCCACGCCCGCAAGCATCTCGGCTGGGCGCTGGATGCCGCGGCCGAAACCGCCGGTGTGCCCGACGACCTGCTCAAGACCCATCGCACCCGCGTGCTCACCACCGAGCAGCCGGACGAAGCGCGCCGCCGTCTGGCCGATGCCTATGACGCATTCGCATGGAGGGCCGCCGCATGAGCCGCGCCCAGGTCAAGCCGGCGTCCGCGACCACCATCACCGCGGACGCGATGCTCAACGCGCTGCCGCATCCCGTGATCATGGTCGCGCCGGATGGCCGCATCGCCGATGCCAATGTCGCCGCCGAGCAGTTCTTCGAAGCCTCGATCCCGATGCTGCGCCGGAACCTGCTGCGCGAACTGGTGCCGTTCGGCTCGCCTTTGCTGACCCTCGTGGAGCAGGTGCGCCGCAGCGGCGTCGCCGTGAACGAGTACAAGGTCGATCTCGCCACGCCGCGCAATCCCGGCGAACGGCTGGTCGATCTGCATGTCGCGCCGCTCACCGAATATCCCGAGCATGTGATCGTCATGCTCCAGGAGCGCACCATCGCCGACAAGATGGACCGCCAGTTGACGCATCGCGGCGCGGCGCGGTCGGTCATCGCGCTGGCCGCCATGCTGGCGCACGAAATCAAGAATCCGCTATCCGGCATTCGCGGCGCGGCACAGTTGCTCGAGCAATCCGCCGGCGATGAAGACCGCCAGCTCACGACGCTGATCTGCGACGAGACCGACCGCATCGTGAAGCTGGTCGATCGGATGGAAATCTTCGGCGACGAGCGTCCGGTGGAGCGCGAACCGGTCAACATCCATGTCGTGCTCGATCATGTGAAGCGGTTGGCGCAGACGGGCTTTGCCCGCCACATCCGCGTCGTCGAGGAGTACGACCCGTCACTGCCGCCGGTGCTCGCCAATCGACACCAACTCGTTCAGGTCTTTCTCAACCTCGTCAAGAACGCCGCCGAGGCGATCGGCGAGGATGCGAGCGACGGCGAGATTCAGCTGACCACGGCCTTCCGTCCGGGCGTTCGCCTTGCCGTGCCCGGCACCAATGCCCGTGTGTCATTGCCGCTCGAATTCTGCGTGCGCGACAACGGTCCCGGCGTCTCGGACGACCTGATGCCGCATCTGTTCGACCCCTTCGTCACCACCAAGCCGTCCGGAAGCGGGCTGGGTCTCGCGCTGGTGGCGAAGATCGTGGGCGATCACGGCGGCATCATCGAGTGTGAATCCCAGCCGCGGAAGACGACCTTCCGTGTGCTGATGCCCATTTACAGCGGCGAGGGCGGCGCAAGCGACGACGCGCCTTCCTCCCAGACTTCATGAGGTAGATGCATGCCGACGGGGAGCATCCTTGTCGCCGATGACGATGCGGCCATTCGCACCGTTCTCAATCAGGCCCTGTCGCGCGCCGGCTACGAAGTGCGCTCGACCGGCAACGCCGCCACTTTGTGGCGCTGGGTCAACCAGGGCGACGGCGACCTCGTCATCACCGACGTGGTGATGCCGGACGAGAACGCTTTCGATCTGATCCCGCGCATCCGCAAGGCGCGGCCCGATCTGCCGATCATCGTCATGAGCGCGCAGAACACCTTCATGACGGCGATCCGCGCTTCCGAGCGCGGCGCCTACGAATATCTGCCCAAGCCATTCGATCTCAAGGAGTTGATCGGCATTGTCGGCCGCGCCTTGTCCGAGCCGAAGGAGCCGCGTCAGCAGCCCGCCAAGCCGGAGGAGTTCGACGCCATTCCGCTGGTCGGCCGCTCGCCGGCGATGCAGGAAATCTACCGCGTCCTGGCGCGCCTGATGCAGACCGATCTCACGGTGATGATCACCGGCGAGAGCGGCACCGGCAAGGAGCTGGTCGCGAAAGCGCTGCACGACTACGGCAAGCGGCGCGCCGGCACCTTCGTGGCCATCAACATGGCGGCGATCCCGCGTGACCTCATCGAGTCGGAGTTGTTCGGTCACGAGAAGGGGGCTTTCACCGGGGCCAACACCCGCTCGGCGGGCCGCTTCTAGCAGGCGGCAGGCGGCACGCTGCTCCTCGATGAAATCGGCGACATGCCGATGGAAGCTCAGACGCGTTTGCTGCGCGTCCTGCAGCAGGGCGAATACACCACAGTCGGCGGCCGCACGCCGATCAAGAGCGACGTGCGTATCGTTGCCGCGACGAACAAGGATCTGCGTCAGCTCATCCAGCAGGGCCTGTTCCGCGAGGACCTGTTCTTCCGTCTCAATGTCGTACCGCTGCGCCTGCCGCCGTTGCGCGAGCGCACCGAGGATATTCCCGATCTCATCCGGCACTTCTTCGCGCAGGCGCAGCGCGAGGGGCTGCCGCCGAAACAGATCGATCAGGCCGCGCTCGATCGCCTCAAGCGCCATCGCTGGCCGGGCAATGTGCGCGAACTGGAAAATCTCGCCCGCCGTCTCGCCGCGCTCTATCCGCAGGAGACCATCACCGCGGCCGTGATCGACAGCGAACTGGCGCAGCCGGCGCTGCCGGCCGGCGGCGACGAGCCGCGCGGCGAAGAGTCCCTGAGCGGCGCCGTCGAGCGCCACCTGTCGAGCTACTTCTCCGGCTTCGATGACGGCCTGCCGCCGGCCGGGCTTTATCATCGCATCCTGCGCGAGATCGAATATCCGCTGCTCACCGCCGCGCTGGCGGCGACGCGCGGCAATCAGATCCGCGCCGCCGACCTGCTCGGCGTCAACCGCAACACCTTGCGCAAGAAGATCCGCGACCTCGATATTCAGGTCTATCGCGGGGGGAACTGAGCCAGTCCCTGGTCGCCCGGATGGAGCATCACCCGGGTTACAGGCTAATGCTTGTGCCTACTTGCCCCCATAGCGGGCGCCGCTAGATAAGCGGCAGTCCCGCATTGGAAAACGGCATGGCACAGGCGATCGAACTCGGACTCGATACTTTCGGCGACATCACCGACGGCGCGGACGGCAAGCCGCTCTCCGGGGCGCAGGTCATCCGCGACCTGATCGAGGAAGCCGTGCTGGCCGATGAGTCCGGCGTCGACTTCATCGGCGTCGGCGAACATCACCGCGCCGACTTCGCCGTCTCGTCACCCGAAATGGTGCTGGCCACCATCGCCGGCCGCACGCAACGCATCCGCCTCGGCTCGGCCGTCACCGTGCTGTCCTCGGACGATCCGATCCGCGTCTATCAGCGCTTCGCCACGCTCAACGCCGCTTCGAACGGACGCGCCGAGGTCATGCTCGGGCGCGGCTCGTTCATCGAATCCTTCCCGCTGTTCGGCTTCGACCTCAACAAATACGAGGAGCTGTTCAACGAGAAGCTCGATCTCTACGCCGCGGTGCTCAAGCAGGAGCCGGTGACGTGGTCGGGCAGCACGCGCCCGCCGCTCAAGAACCAGAGCGTCTATCCCAAAATCGACCAGCCATTGACCACGTGGATCGGCGTTGGCGGCACGCCGGAATCGGTGATGCGCGCCGTCCACTACGGTTTCCCGATGATGCTGGCGATCATCGGCGGCGACCCGAGGCGCTTCGCGCCCTATGCCGATCTCTACCGTCGCTCGCTGGCCGAAGCGGGCAAGCAGCCGCTGCCCGTCGGCGTGCATTCGCACGGCTATGTCGCCGACACCGACGCGCAGGCGCGCGAGGAGCTGTTCGCCGACTACAAGCGCATGCGTGACAAGATCGGCGCCGAGCGCGGCTGGCCGCCCTTCGGCAAGGCCGAATTCGAGCGCGAGATCGAGGGCGGATCGCTCTATGTCGGCTCGCCCGAGACGGTGGCGAAGAAGATCGCCGGCACCATCAAGGCGCTCGGCGCCCAGCGGTTCGATATGAAGTATTCGGCCGGGCCGCTGTCCCACGCCAAGATGATGCGCTGCATCGAGCTCTACGGCCAAAAGGTCGCGCCGCTGGTGCGGGAGTTGGTCGGCTAGCACCGCCGGCGCCGCGACCTCATCCTGCGACCGCTTGGGTTGTCGATCGCGTCAGCGGCGGCGGACAGCGGCAACCGCAAAGGCGCGCGCCCCTCCGTTTGTGAGACGTCCGGCATAGCCATCAGCGGGGTGAAACCGGGGGAGGGAGCGCCGCAGTCTTGTCGCAATTCGGCAACATTGTTGTATAAAAGCATCAGCACCGCGGAGATTCTGCCGGTGCGCCGGACATTTGCCATGTCCGCCCGACGTAAAGCCGATCCACAGGGCCTGACGATCTTATGAGTTTCGACCAGGCCACTTCGGCTGAACTGACAGGTACGGCTTCGCCGTCCCGGCGGGAAGGCAGCCGCATCCTCGGGCCCATCGCCGTCGGTCTGGCGCTGCTGTCGGCCTTCGCCACCTTCGTCGTCCTGGCCGACCTGACCCCGATTGCGCCGACGCACTACGTCGTCGTCTCGCTGCTGCTCGCCAATGCCGCGACGGTCATTCTGCTGCTGGTCATCATCGTCCGGGAAATCTGGCAGGTGGTGCAGGCCCGGCGCTCGGGACGCGCCGCCGCGCGGCTTCACGTCCGCATCGTCGGTTTGTTCTCGATCATCGCCGCCGCCCCGGCCATTCTGGTCGCCATTGTCGCCAGCGTCACGCTCGATCGCGGCCTCGACCGCCTGTTCTCCAACCGCACCCGGGCCGCCATCGAGAATTCGATCGTCGTCGCCGAAGCCTATCTGCGCGACCATGCGCAGATCGTCCGCTCGGACATCATGGTGATGGCCTTCGACCTGGCCCGCGCCAAACAGGCCGTTGACGAGAGTCCCGAGCAGCTCAAGCAGTTCCTGACCTATCAGGCCGCCGTGCGCGGGCTCGCCTCCGCGATCCTGTTCGACGGCGATCTCAAGGAGGTGGCGCGCGCCGACGTTCGCGTGAACCAGACCTTTGCCCTGCCGCCCCGCGAGGCGCTCTCGACCATCAGCGACAAGGAACCGCAGCTCGTGCTGCTGCCGGACACCAATTACGTCGCGGCGGTCATCAAGCTGCAGAACTTCGACGACCGGTTTCTTTATGTGACCCGGCTGCTCGACCCGCGCGTCGTGCCGCAATTGCGCGAGACGCGGGCCAGCGTCTCCGAATACATCGCCATCGAGCAGCGGCGCTTCGGCGTCCAGGTCGCTTTCGGCCTGATGTACACCGTCATCGCGCTCATCGTGCTGCTTTCGGCGGTATGGATGGGCTTCAGCTTCGCCAACAAGCTGGTGGCGCCGATCCGCCGCCTGATCGGCGCGGCCAACGCCGTGTCCGAAGGCAATCTCTATATCCGCGTGCCGGTCCGGCAGTCGGAAGGCGATCTCGCCCATCTCGGCGAAACCTTCAACCGCATGACGCAGGAGCTGCGCACGCAGCGCGACGATCTGGTCCGTGCCCGCGACGTCATCGACACCCGCCGCATCTTCACCGAGGCCGTGCTGGCGGGCGCCAGCGCCGGCGTCATCGGCGTCGATACTTTCGACAATGTCGCCATTCTCAACCGCTCGGCCGAAAAGCTGATCGGCTATACCGAGGCGCAGGCCGTTGGCAAGCCGCTCAACGAGGTCTTTCCCGAACTGGCGGGCATCATGCTGGCGGCCAAGCATGGCGGCCGCACGCAGGATCAGGTCACGATCAACCGGGCAGGGCGCGAGCGCAATCTGTCGGTCCGCGTCACCAGCGAACGATCCGGCGCCACCAACCATGGCTATGTCATCACGCTGGACGACATCACCGAGCTCGTCACCGCGCAGCGCTCCTCCGCCTGGGCCGATATCGCGCGGCGCATCGCGCACGAGATCAAGAACCCGCTGACGCCGATCCAGCTCTCGGCCGAACGCCTGCGCCGCAAATACGGCAAGGTCATCGGCGAAGACAGCGGCGGCGTGTTTCAGCAATGCACCGACACCATCATCCGGCAGGTGGACGACATCCGGCAGATGGTGGACGAGTTCTCCAAATTCGCGCGCATGCCCAAGCCGGTCATCGTCGGCGAGGACGTCGCCGACGCGGTGCGTCAGGCGGTGTTCCTGCAGCGCGTCGGCAATGCCGATATCGATATTTCAGCCGAAATCGCCGAAGAACCGCTGCACGCCCAGTTCGACCGCCGCCTGATTTCGCAGGCGCTCACCAACATCATCAAGAACGCCACCGAGGCCGTCGCCGCCGTGCCGGATACCGAGCGCGGCGAAGGCTGGAAGGGCACGATCCGGGTCTTTGCCGGCCGCGAAGGCGAGAACATCGTCATCGATGTGGTCGACAACGGCATCGGTCTGCCGCGCGAGAACCGCAACCGCCTGATGGAGCCCTATGTGACGACGCGCGAGAAGGGCACCGGCCTTGGTCTCGCCATCGTCGGGCGCATTCTGGAGGAGCACGGCGGCGCGCTCGAATTGCGCGACGCCGCCGACAAGATACCGGGTCAGCGCGGCGCCTGGATGCGGATGCGATTCTCCGCCACGGCAAAGCCCGGCGCGACGCCCCCGGAGACCACCGAGGTCGCGTCTGCCGATCCGGTAAAAACGACAAGCGAGTAACAGCGCATGGCAGCAGAAATTCTCATCGTTGACGATGAAGCCGATATCCGCGATCTCGTGGCGGGCATCCTGGAGGATGAAGGCTTCATCGCGCGCACGGCCCGCAACAGCGACGACGCCATCGCCTCGATCGTGACGCGGCGGCCGAACCTGATCTTCCTCGACATCTGGCTGCAGGGCTCCAAGCTCGACGGCTTGCAGTTGCTGACCATCCTCAAGGGCGAGCATCCCGAGATTCCGATTGTGATGATCTCGGGCCATGGCAATATCGAAACCGCGGTCGCGGCCATCAAGCAGGGCGCCTACGATTTCATCGAAAAGCCGTTCAAGGCCGACCGCCTCGTGCTGGTCGCCGAACGCGCGCTGGAAACGTCGCGGCTCAAACGCGAAGTGCGGCAGCTCAAACAGCTTGCGCCGTCGCCTTCGACACTCATCGGGCGCTCGGCCGCGATGTCGAGCCTGCGCCAGTCGATCGACCGCGTCGCTCCGACCAACAGCCGCGTGCTCATCGTCGGCCCCTCGGGCGCCGGCAAGGAACTGGCCGCGCGCACCATGCACGAGCTGTCGCAGCGCACCGGTGGGCCGTTCATAGTCATCAACGCCGCGGCGATCACGCCCGAGCGCATGGAAACCGAACTATTCGGCGTCGAAGCCAATGGCGCCGAGCCGCGCAAGACCGGGGCGCTCGAAGAGGCGCATGGCGGCACCTTGTTCATCGACGACGTCGCCGACCTGCCGCGCGAGACCCAGAACAAGATTCTGCGCGTGCTGGTCGATCAGACCTTCAGCCGCGTCGGCGGTTCGTCAAAGGTCGCGGTCGACGTCCGCATCGTCGCCTCGACCGCGCGCAATCTGGAATCCGCCATCGCGCAGGGCCAGTTCCGCGAGGACCTCTATCATCGCCTGTCGGTGGTGCCGGTGCGCGTACCGCCTTTGTCGGAACGCCGCGAGGATATCCCCGAGTTGATCGACTACTTCATGGAGCACATCTCGCAATCGACTGGTCTGCCCAGACGCCGGATCGGCGAGGACGCCATGGCGGTGCTGCAATCGCATAACTGGCCGGGCAATGTGCGCCAGCTCCGCAACAACATCGAGCGCCTGATGATCCTGGCCGGCGGCGATCCGGACGCGGTGATCGATGCCTCGATGCTGCCGCAGGATGTCGGCTCAATGGTGCCGGCGATGCCGAACGGCAATGGCGGCGAGCAATTGATGGGCCTGCCGCTGCGCGATGCCCGCGAGGTATTCGAGCGCGAGTATCTGGTGGCTCAGATTTCCCGCTTCGGCGGCAACATCTCGCGCACGGCCGAATTCGTCGGCATGGAGCGCTCGGCACTGCACCGCAAGCTCAAGGCGCTGGGGATTGGATGATGATGCGTTTGACAGCCTCTCTCGGCCTCATCCTGAGGAGCGCTCCGCAGGAGCGCGTCTCGAAGGACGAGGCCGCCCCATCCTTCGAGACGCCCGCTGCGCGGGCTCCTCAGGATGAGGCGGAAAGAGCTTCGGAAGAGTAGCCCATGTCCCGCATCGCCTACGTCAACGGCCGCTACATCCCGCACGCCGAAGCCGGCGTGTCCATCGACGATCGCGGCTTCCAGTTCGCCGACAGCGTCTATGAGGTCTGCGAAGTCATCGGCGGCAGACTGGTGGACGAACGCCGCCACATGGCGCGCCTGCAGCGCTCGCTCGATCGCCTTGCCATGGCGCGGCCGCTGACCGAGCGCGCGATGGCCGTCGTCATGCGCGAAACCATCCGCCGCAACCGGGTCACCGACGGCGTCGTCTATGTGCAGGTCTCGCGCGGCCAGATGCGCCGCGACTTCCCGTTTCCACCGGACGGCACACCCGCGAGCCTCGTCGTCACCGCGCGCAACAACGACCTTGCCAAGATCGAGGCGCGCGCCGCCAAGGGCGTCGCCGTGGTCACCATGCCCGACGAGCGCTGGCGCCATGTCGATATCAAGTCGGTGGCGCTGCTGCCGAACGTGCTGGCGAAGCAGGCCGCGCGCGAACAGGGCGCGCAGGAAGCCTGGCTGGTGGACGCCAAGGGCTATGTCACCGAAGGCGCGTCCTCGACGGCCTGGATCGTCACGCGCGACGGGGTGCTGGTGACGCGGCCGCTCAAGGGCGACATCCTGCCCGGCGTGACCCGCTCGGTCGTGCTCGATCTGGTGGCGAAGCAGGGGCTGCGCTTCGAGGAGCGCGCCTTCACCGTGGACGAGGCCTATGCGGCGCGGGAGGCCTTCATCACCTCGGCCAGCCAATCGGTCATGCCGGTGACCCAGATCGACGGCCGCCCCGTCGGCAACGGCGCGCCGGGCCTGACCGCAAGCGGCCTGCGCCGCGACTACCACAGCCAGGCCGAATTCACCTGACGCCCTCAAATCGCCCCAAAATGCGCCAAAACAGTCCATATTTCAGGGGCTTGGGGCGATTTATCCAATGTTCCGCTTGCGCGAATAGGCAGGGTGCCATCTAATACATGTTCCCGGTCCCCGGATTCCGCTCCTGAATGGGGAGAGCGGCGACATGCGAGGGCTAAAGGGCAACGATTGTCTCGCGCGTTAAGATGCGGGCTAAAAAATGGACCACGGCCATGGCCGCCGAACGAGCTCAGAACCTTCAAGACACGTTTCTCAACCACGTCCGCAAAGCGAAAATTCCGCTGACCATCTTTCTGGTCAACGGCGTGAAACTGCAGGGCGTCGTCACCTGGTTCGATAATTTTTGCGTCCTGTTGCGTCGGGATGGGCACTCGCAGCTTGTCTACAAGCACGCCATCTCGACCATCATGCCCGGACATCCGATCCAGTTGTTCGAAGGTGGCGAAGAGCCGCTGGCGCCGGAAAAGGCATAAGCGCATGATCGCGAAAAGCGGTCTTCCGGTTTTCGGGGAAGATCATGCGCCAGAAAAGATAGCTTTTGGAAATACGTGATCGCGACAAGAGTGCGGACCTGCTGACTCCCTCCGGGTCGGGCAGCGGGCGTGCGCTCGTCATCGAGCCCTATCTGCGGGGTCATGGCGGCGCGTCCGCCGACACGCGCACGCCGGACGCACGCCTCGAGGAGGCGATGGGGCTGGCGCGCGCCATCGACCTTGAGGTCGTCGAAGGCGGCCTGGTGCCGCTGCAGGCGGTCAAACCCGCGACCTATATCGGCTCCGGCAAGGTCGACGAGATCGCCGGGCTGGTGAAGGGCCATGACGCGTCCGTGGTCATCATGGATTGCCCGATTTCCCCGGTGCAGCAGAAGAACCTCGAGAAGGCCTGGAACGCCAAGGTCATCGACCGCACCGGCCTCATTCTCGAAATCTTCGGCCGCCGCGCCCGTACCCGCGAAGGCGCGCTGCAGGTCGAGCACGCGCATCTGACCTATCAGAAGGGTCGGCTGGTCCGCTCCTGGACGCACTTGGAGCGCCAACGCGGCGGCTTCGGCTTTCTCGGCGGCCCCGGCGAAACCCAGATCGAGGCCGACCGACGCATGCTGTCGGAACGCATCGGCAAGATCGAAAGCGATCTGGAGAAGGTCAAGCGCACCCGCAAGCTGCATCGCGAGAGCCGCAAGCGCGTGCCTTATCCGATCGTGGCGCTGGTCGGTTACACCAACGCCGGCAAGTCCACGCTGTTCAACCGCATGACCGCGGCGTCCGTGCTGTCGGCCGACATGCTGTTCGCCACGCTCGATCCGACCTTGCGCTCGATCGACCTGCCGCACGGCACCCGCATCATCCTGTCCGACACCGTGGGCTTCATCTCCGATCTGCCGACGCAACTGGTCGCGGCCTTCCGCGCCACGCTGGAAGAGGTGATCGAGGCCGACATCATCCTCCATGTCCGCGACATGTCGCACGAGGACACCGGCGCGCAATCGGCCGACGTCGCCAAGGTGCTCGGCGAACTTGGCATCGAGCCGACCGACCGCCGCATCATCGAGGTCTGGAACAAGATCGACGCCCTCGACGCCGACGGCCGCGAGCGCATCCATAACCTCGCCGCCCGGCAGGCGCCGGAGCGTGCGCCGATCATCGTCTCGGCGTTGACCGGGGAGGGCATCGACGACCTCACCGGCGCCATCGAGAACCGCCTCGGCGAAAGCCGGCAGACGCTGTCGCTGACGCTCGATGCCTCCGACGGCGCGGGGCTGAGCTGGCTCTACCGCCACACCGAAGTGCTCGACAAAACCACGGATGACGAGGGCCATGTCTCGGTCACCGTCCGCGCCACGCCCGACAAGGCCGGCCAGGTGAGGGCGAAATTCGCGCTGTAGCTGACGCTCAAGCCGCCTCACCGCATCCATCATCAAACCATCATGAAACCCGGCGCAAAACTGCGCCCGTCCGGCGTTTGAAGTGCGCCGCACGTTCCGGAATTAGAGCTCAATGATCCGCCTCGACAACATCAGCAAGCAGAACGGCCACCAGATCCTGTTCATCGAAGCCTCGGCCGCGCTGCACCGCGCCGAGAAGGTCGGTCTCGTCGGTCCCAACGGCGCCGGCAAATCGACGCTGTTTCGCATGATCACCGGGCAGGAAGCGCCGGACGAGGGGCAAGTGGTGGTCGATCGCGGCATCACCATCGGCTATTTCAGCCAGGACGTCGGCGACATGTCCGGCCGCAGCGCTGTCGCCGAAGTCATGGACGGCGTCGGCCCGGTCAGCGAGGTCGCCGCCGAACTGAAAGAACTGGAAGCGGCGATGGCCGATCCGGATCGTGCCGACGAGATGGAAGCCATCATCGAACGCTACGGCGAGGTGCAGCAGCGCTTCTCCGAACTCGACGGCTATGCGCTCGATGCGCGCGCCCGTGAGGTGCTGGCGGGCTTGAGCTTCACGCAGGAGATGATGGACGGCGATGTCGGCAAATTGTCCGGCGGCTGGAAGATGCGTGTCGCGCTGGCGCGCATCCTGTTGATGAAGCCCGACGCCATGCTGCTCGACGAACCGTCGAACCATCTCGATATCGAGAGCCTGATCTGGCTGGAGCAGTTCCTCAAGGGCTATGACGGCATGCTGATGATGACCTCGCATGACCGCGAGTTCATGAACCGCATCGTCAACAAGATCGTCGAGATCGACGGCGGCGCGCTCACCGCCTATTCCGGCGACTACGAATTCTACGAGCAGCAGCGCGCGTTGAGCGAAAAGCAGCAGCAGGCGCAGTTCGAGCGCCAGCAGGCCATGCTGGCCAAGGAAATCCGCTTCATCGAGCGCTTCAAGGCGAGGGCCTCGCACGCCGCGCAGGTGCAGAGCCGGGTCAAGAAGCTCGACAAGATTGAGCGCGTCGAGCCGCCGCGAAGGCGCCAGAGCGTCAGCTTCGATTTTCCGCCGGCGCCGCGCTCCGGCGAGGACGTCGCCATCCTCAAGGACGTCGCCAAGGCCTATGGCAGCCGCACGATCTATGACAGCCTCGATTTCTCCATCCGCCGCCTCGACCGCTGGTGCGTCATGGGCGTCAACGGCGCCGGCAAATCGACCTTGCTCAAGCTGATCGCCGGCACCACCGAGCCGGACGCCGGCACGGTGTCGGTCGGCGGCAGCGTCAGGATGGGCTATTTCGCCCAGCACGCCATGGATTTGCTCGACGGCGAGCGCACGGTGTTCGAGCAGCTCGAATACACGTTCCCGCAGGCCAGCATCGGCTCGCTGCGCTCGCTGGCCGGCTGTTTCGGCTTCTCCGGCGACGACGTCGAAAAGAAGTGCCGCGTTCTGTCCGGCGGCGAGAAGGCGCGCCTCGTGATGGCGATCATGCTGTACGACCCGCCGAATTTCCTGGTGCTCGACGAGCCGACCAACCATCTCGACATGGCGACCAAGGAAATGCTGATCGAGGCTTTGGCGAAATACGAGGGCACCATGCTGTTCGTGTCGCACGACCGGCATTTCCTCGCCGCGCTGTCGAACCGCGTCCTCGAACTGACGCCCGACGGCATCCACGCCTATGGCGGCGGCTACACCGAATACGTCGCCCGCACCGGCTATGAGGCGCCGGGTATCCTGTAGCCCGGATGAGCGCAGCGAAATCCGGGGACGCCGCATCATCCATTCCCGGGTTGCGCTTCGCTCCACCCGGGCTACGGCTACTCCCGCTCCGCCATCTTCGCCTGATCCCACAGCGTGTCCATCTCGGCGAGGCTCGCGTCTTGGGGTTTCTTGCCTTGCGCGGCCAGCGCGGCCTCGATGGCGGTGAAGCGCCGTTCGAACTTGGCGTTGGTCGTGCGCAAAATGGCCTCCGGATCGGCGTCCAGATGCCGCGCCAGATTGACCACGGCGAACAGCAGATCGCCGACCTCGGCGGCGGCCTGGTTTTTCTCGGCGCGATCGAGCTCGGCCTCGATCTCGTCGGCTTCCTCACGGATCTTGGCCAGCACCGCGCGCGGATCGTTCCAGTCGAAACCGACGCGGCCGGCCTTCTGCTGCAGCTTCAAGGCGCGGGTCAACGCGGGCAGGGCAACCGGCACCCCGTCCAGCGCGCTCGGGACCTTCGGAGGATGCCGTTTCGCGCGCTCGGCCTTTTCCTCCGCCTTGATGCGTTCCCACTGGCCCTCGACCGCCTTGGTGTCCTGACCGCCGGCATCGCCGAACACATGCGGATGCCGCCGGATCATCTTGGACGTCACGGCCTCGACGACGCCGCCGAAATCGAACGCGCCTTGCTCCTGCGCCATCCGCGCGTGAAACACGACCTGCAGCAGCAGGTCGCCAAGCTCGTCGCGCAAGTCCGGAAGATCGCCACGCTGGATGGCGTCGGCGACCTCGTAGGCTTCCTCGATCGTGTACGGCGCGATGGTCGCGAAGTTCTGCTCGAGGTCCCACGGGCAGCCGGTCACCGGCGTGCGCAGCGCGGCCATGATCTCGATCAGACGGGCAGTGTCGCGGGACGGCTTCACGGGCTTACTCGGGCTGGGAGGTCGGGTCGGACGGCAAGCCGAGAACCTAGCGGCGCAGGCCGACCATGGCGCGGCAGGCCGCGGGCTTATCCAGAGACTTCGCCGGGCCCGCCGGCCTATACTCGATTCGCATAAGACATATTATGGAATATCTTGATATGTCCGGATTGGTCAAAGGCCGATGCGATACTTCAGGATTGCTCCACATTTTATTGAAATCATGCGGCTTTCCGTGGCGTCTTCAGGCATCGAACTGCATGCCGTCATAGGCCGGCTCGATGCCGTCCGGCAGCGTCCGCTTGAGCGTCTGGTAGTCCAGATCGGTATGCATGTCGGTCAGGATGGCGCGCTTCGGCTTGATGCGCGCGATCCATTGCAGCGACTCGTCGAGATTCATGTGGCTCGGATGCGGCGTCTTGCGCAGCGCGTCCACGATCCAGACGTCGAGACCGTCGACCGCCGCGAGGCTGTCCGGCGGCAGGCGCTTGAGGTCGGTCGAGTAGGCCACATCGCCGAAGCGGAAGCCGAACGAAACGATGTCGCCGTGGTCCTGCAGGAACGGCAAAAGCTCGATAGGGCCTCCCTGCCCGTCGATCGTCACCGGCTTGCCGGGCGTCAGGCGGTGGTCGGCCATGATCGGCGGATAGCTGCTGCCGGCCGGCGTCCGGAAGCAGTAGCCGAAGCGGGCGTGCAGGTCGGCCGCGGCGGCTTCGCCCATGTAGACGTCGACGCGGCGCTTGTGCAGCACGAACATCGGCCGCAGGTCGTCCAGGCCGTGGGTGTGATCGGCGTGTTCGTGGGTGATGAGAACGCCGTCGATCCAGTCGACATTGGCCTCGATCAGCTGTTCGCGGATATCGGGGCCGGCGTCGACCAGAACGCGCGTAACCTTGCCCGGCGCGGCCATGCGCTCGACCAGCAGCGCACAGCGGCGGCGGCGGTTCCTGGGCTCGTTCGGATCGCAATCGCCCCAGCCCAGAGCGACGCGCGGCACGCCCATGGACGAGCCGCATCCCAGAATGGTGAAACGCAGACTCATCCGGCCTTCCTGACGTCGCCCGCGAGTTCGCGCGGCACTTTGCCGAACAGCCGGAAGAAGTTTTCCGTGGTCTGGCGTGCGATTTCGGCTTCGGATACGCCGCGGGTCTCGGCCAGCACCTTGGCGGTGTTGACGACGTAAGCTGGCTCGTTGCGTTTGCCGCGATACGGGATCGGCGCCAGGAACGGCGCGTCGGTCTCGACCAGAATGCGGTCGGCCGGCAAGTCGCGCGCGATCTCGCGCAGCGCTTCGCCGTTCCTGAAAGTAATGATGCCGGTGAAGCCGATATAAAGCCCGAGTTCGACCGCCTTGAACGCCAGCTCGCGGCCGCCGGTATAGCAATGCAGAACGGCCGGGAAGGCGCCCTTCCCGATTTCCTCCTCGAGGATCGCCGCCGTATCGGCGTCGGCTTCGCGGGTATGGATCACAAGCGGCAGCCCCGTCTCGCGCGATGCCTTGATGTGCTCGCGAAAGCCCCATGCCTGATCGGCGCGCGGCGACTTGTCGTAGTGATAGTCGAGTCCGGCCTCGCCGATGGCGACGATCTTGGGGTGCTGGCTGAGCCGCACCAGTTCGGCGGCATCGATATCCAGCTCTTCCTGAGCATTGTGCGGATGGGTCCCGACCGAGGCGAAAACGTCGGGGAAACTCTCTGCGACAGCAAGCACTTGCTGGAGCTTCTTCACCCGGGTTGAGATGGTCACCATCCGCCCGATCCCGGCCGCCCGCGCCCGCTCGACGATCTGGTCGAGCTCAGGCGCGAATTCCGGGAAATCGAGGTGGCAGTGGCTGTCGACCAGCATCTAGGCCAAACCTCGCGGCAAACTCCGCTCATTCCCGCGGACGCGGAAATCCAGAGTAAGCGAAAGACTGGGTCCCCGCTCATAGGCGTTCTGAAAGAACGCCGTTCTTCGAACGGCCATGCGCGGGGACGAGCGGCGATGTGGGGTCACTTCTTCGCCCTCTTGGGCTCCCTGGGCGCTTTTTCGGCGCCCTCGGCCGCTTCCGGCTCGACATAACGCGGAAACACGCCCTGCGGCGCCGGCAGAGCCGAGCCGGGCGCAATGCGCTTGCCGCCTTCCAGCGCCGTGAAGCCGCGCTCCTCCGCCGGGATGGCGAGCAGGTCGAGCAGCTTGCCGGCCGACACCGGCATCACCGGCTGGGCGAGGATGGCGACCTGCCGGATGATCTCGGCGGTCACGTAGAGGATCGTCCCCTGCCTGGCCGGATCGGTCTTGGCCTTGGCCCAAGGCGCCTCGGAGGCGAAGTAACGGTTGGCGTCCGCGACCACCGACCACACGACGTGCAGCATGTGGTGCAGTTGCTGGGTCTTCATGTGCTCGCGCGCCGCCGGCAGCATGGCGTCGGCCGCCGCGAGGATGGTCTGATCCTCCGGCGTGAACGCGCCCGGCACCGGCAATTTGCCGTCGAAGGCCTTGCCGACCATCGACAGCGAGCGCTGCGCCAGATTGCCGAGATCGTTGGCGAGATCGGCGTTGATGCGGTTGACGATGGCTTCGTGGCTGTAGCTGCCGTCCTGGCCGAACGGCACCTCGCGCAGGAAGAAGAAGCGCATCTGATCGACGCCGTAGGCTTCCGCCATGGCGAAGGGATCGACCACGTTGCCGACCGACTTCGACATCTTCTCACCGCGGTTGAACAGGAAGCCGTGGCTGAAGATGCGCTTGGGCACTTTGAGGCCGGCCGACATCAGGAAGGCCGGCCAGTACACGGCGTGGAAACGCACGATGTCCTTGCCGATGACATGCAGCGCGGCCGGCCAATAACGCTGGAATTTCGGGTCGTTTTCGTTGGGGAAGCCGAGACCGGTGATGTAGTTGGTCAACGCGTCCACCCACACATACATGATGTGCTTGGGATTGCCGGGCACCGGAATGCCCCAGTCGAAGGTGGTGCGCGACAGCGACAGGTCCTTGAGGCCGCCCTTCACGAAGCTGGCGACCTCGTTGAGGCGCTCCTTCGGCAACACGAAATCCGGCACCTTGGCGTAGAGCTCGAGAAGCTTGTCCTGATAGGCCGACAGTTTGAAAAAGTAGCTCTCCTCCTCGACCCACTCGACGGGCGTGCCGGTCTTGGTGGCGAGGCGGGTGCCCTGCTCGTTCAGATGCGTTTCGTCCTCGGCGTAATAGGCCTCGTCGCGCACCGAGTACCAGCCGGCGTATTTGTCGAGATAAATGTCGCCTTTGGCTTCCATCCGCCGCCAGATCTCCTCGGACGAGCGGTAGTGGCGCTCCTCCGTGGTGTGGATGAAGTCATCGTTCGACAGGTTGAGCATCTTCACCATGCGCTCGAACGCGGGCACGTTCTGGTCGCGCAACTGCCGCGCCGTCAGGCCGAGCTTGGCCGCGGTCTGCTGCATCTTCTGGCCGTGCTCGTCGGTGCCGGTGAGAAAATAGACGTCGTAGCCGTCCAATCGCATGAAACGGGCGATGGTATCGGTCGCGATCGCCTCATAGGCGTGGCCGATATGGGGGACGCCGTTCGGGTAGGAAATGGCGGTGGTGATGTAAAAGGGCTGTTTAGCGGACATTTCGGCCTTCATCGGGGCCCAAAAGGCCCGAAAAACCGGGCGCGAAAGGTTCCGCAGCCCGTCGATTCAACGGGTAGGTAACAACCCCCCGCCGCTTCGGCAAGCAAGGCCAGGTTACCAGGTGCCGGCGCCGCGTTCGGACGCGAATCCGAGGGCGGCGCCGATCGCCGAACCAAGCGACGCCGTGCGCGGCTCGCTGCGCCCGCCGGTGATCTCGCTCGGCGGCATGATGGTCGGCCGGCTGTAGCCGCCGGCAAAGCGGCGAGGCGAGGCATTGATGCCGTCCGCCTGCATGGCCGCCTCTTTCCAGCTCGTGCCGTTGAGGTCGGCAACCACCACGATCTTGTCCACCTTGCCGTCGAGGAAGGCGGTCAGGAACTTCTCGTAATCCTTGAAGGAGACGCAGCCATTCGATTGGCCATTCGGCCCCAGCATGTAGCTGTGCGCCAAAATGCCGTCGCGGCCGTGCATCTTTTCTTTGTAGTACGGGTTCATGCGGATGGCGCGCACGCCGTGGAACAGGCGTTCCCGCTCGGTCAGCACGTAGACATTCGGCGGCGTCGGCCCGCGCATGCGCACCTTGGTGTGGCGCGGGTCGTTCATCATATTGCCGAGGCCGGACTGCGCGACGAGCTTGGAGCCGTCGGGCATGTGCACGGTGCTCCCGGTGATATCGTAGACGGCGGTGCGGCTGACCGACTCCGGCAGCGTCGTGGGCAGTGAGACGGGAATGGTCGCAACCGGCGCCGGTTTCGGCGGCGCCGTGGCCTCGTTGCGCGCCGCAACCCTGGCGTCGATCGCCGCCATCGCTTCATGCTTGGAAACGCGCTCCGGCTTCGCTTCGGGCATCGTTACGGGTTTGGGCGCCGACAGCGTGGCAACCGGCGTTGGCGCGGGCGCAATCACGGGAGCCTCCGCGACCACGGCCGGTTTTGGCGCTTCGATCTCCGCGCGCGTCTGAGCCAGCCGCGCCGGCAAAGGACGCGGCAATGGCACGGCGGGAGCGGCAACGGGCGCCGCTTTGGCCTGCGCAATGGCGGGGCGCATCTTTTCCGGCGGCAGGATTGGTTTGCTGCGGTCGATATAGGCGTCGGCCCATTGGGAGCCGCCCTGCCCGCGCGCCACCTTCGTCGCGGCCTGTTCCTGTGGGACAAGCGCCAGCGAGCCCGGGCCGCTCAGCAAACGCGCCTGCGGCTGAATCGTACCGCCGGTCATCCATGCGGCTGTGAACGTCACGGCCAGCGCCGATACGCCGACAAAGCCGACCGCGCCGACGCCCAGGATGATGCAACTACGGACAATGCCGAGCGCGCGCGAGCCGGATGCGGCGCGCCGCTCGTTATCCCAGGGAGCCTGAACAATGGCCGCGGCCGAATAGGTCATGCGATACGCAACTCGAACTCAACACGCGGCCGTTACGCCGGCATTCCAAGGGCGATCTGTTGAGCGCTACGCTGCGCCATTAGGGTTAAGTCCCCCTTAAGCCGCAGAACGGATTCACGAATTTTCTGCGCTCGGGCCAGTGCCGGTTACCAGGACCGTTCGGGTTGTGCCGTTGCGGGCGACTCATCGTAAATCTTGGCCATGACCATGCTCCGCCTCGCCTGCATTGCCTTGTCCGCCCTGGTGCTGACGGGCATCGCCAATGCTCAGCCGATGAAATGCAGTGGTGAGGAAAAGACCTGTCAGGCCGCTTGCGCCAAGGTCGCGACCGGGAAGACGTCGGCCTGCCTGACCGAATGCGGCGTGCGGAAGAATGTCTGCATGCGCACCGGCTGCTGGGACGACGGCCGCTTGCGCTATTGCGGCCTCGCCAAGCAGTAGCTGGTTACAGCACCGCTTCGCCGCGGCGCGATATTTTTAAGAAAGCGTCATCCGAATCGCCTACGCTTCTTCACATGGCGGTTCGTCGATTACGGATCGATAAGATGCTCAGGTCAGTCGGGACCGACATGCTCCCGAACGACCGAAGCCAGCCGCCGTCCCTCGCAAAGCCCGCCCTGCCCGCTCCCGTCGCCGTATTCGGCCGGGACTGGCACGTTCGATGCATGGACCCTCCTGCGTCCGTCACGGACAGCGGGCACTTGCGACCCTCAAGCAGTCCACGAGAAGGAGTCGGCCTTGGGTAAGAACCTGAACAAGAAGAGACGCCGTCATGATCGCTTGTCTGGAACCGCCGAGATCATCAACTTCCAGAACAAGTTCGAGGCCGAACGTATCCTGCCGCCAATAAAACCGCTCAACGCCACGCAAGCTGATTATCTCGACGCGCTTCGCACATTCCCCCAGGTCATCGTCCTCGGCCCCGCCGGCACCGGCAAGACCTGGATCGCGGCCACACACGCCGCCGACCTCCTCCGCAACCGGGAAATCGACAAGATCATCCTGACCCGGCCCAATGTGCCGTGCGGCCGATCGCTCGGTTTTTTCCCGGGCTCACTCGAAGACAAGTTCGCGCCGTGGGCCGCGCCGGTGATCGAGGCGATCAAGGAGCGTATCGGCAAGGCCGCCTACGACATCGCGCTCAAGAACGGCGCCATCGAACTGGTGCCCTTCGAGGTGATGCGCGGCCGAAGCTGGAAGAACGCGTTCGTGCTGCTCGACGAAGCGCAGAACACCACCGCGGCCGAGATCAAAACCTTCCTCACCCGTATCGGCGAGGACTGCACCGTCGTCATCAATGGCGACATCAGCCAGTGCGATCTGCCTAAAGAATCAGGACTCCGCACGGTGATCGAGATCATCGACGCGCAGGATCTCCCCGTTCCGGTGGTGGAGTTCACGCGCGCCGAGATCGTCCGGTCCGGCATCTGCGCCATGTGGGTGAATGCCTTCGAAACCGCGCGGTTGTAGGATCCTAATCGCGCGCCGCGGCTAAATGGCCGGAGCGGAGCCTCGTTCCGGCCATTTTTTGTCGCATATTCGCCCCTGTAAAATGCCGCGGGACAGTTGATTGAACCGCCCCGGCGCGCCATATAACGCGTGTAATCATCATCCCGCCGAAGATCCCGCACAGCGACCCTCCAGGAGAAAAATTTGAGTCAATTCAGAAGTCCGGACGCATTCGAGCGCCGGAACAATGCCGCTGCCGTCAAAAAGGCGATGCTCGAGAAATTCCGCGCCGCCACCCAGGACCCCGAACTCGAATCCAAGCGCCAGGAGCGTCTCGCCATCGCCGAGGCGCGCGCCGAGCGCCAGGCCAAGCGCGACGCCGAGCGCGAAGCGGCCCGCAAGGTTCGTGAAGCCGAGCAAGCCCGCCTCGCCGCGATCGAGGCCGAGCGTCAGGCCAAGCTGCAGAAGGAGCAGGAAGAACTCGCCGCTCTGGAAGCCGCCGACAAGATTGCCGCCAACGAGGCTCTGCTCGCCGAACAAAAGGCCAAGCGCGACGCCCGTTACGCCGCCCGCAAGGCCGCCAAGAAGAACAAGAAGCGCGGCTACTGAATTTCAGCCCGCGCTTTTGAAACTGACATGTCGCCGGCCCTTGTGGCCGGCGATTGCGTTTAGGAAGGCGGAATCCGGCGGCTAGGTCACGTCTGCCGCGTTGGCCGCGCCATGCACAGCGGGGCCTCCGGTCTGGCACTGCGCCGCCACTTCCTTGGCGTGCGCCCGCGCCTGCTGCAGCACGAACAGGCGGATCGCGGACGACAGGTTACCGCCGTCGCGTTTGGTGTCGATATCGTTGACGACCATCGACAGCGTCATCCGCCGTTGCTCGGCGAATTTCTTCAATTCTTCCCAGAAGGGATCCTCGAGGCTTACGCTGGTTTTGTGGCCCGCAATCACGATCGAACGCTTGGTCACCAGCGACTTCATAGGTCTCTCCTTATGGCAAGAGCTCTTACGAGCGCTGCCGCCGAACGGTTCTTTGCCGCTATTATGGAAGGCCGTTCTGGCCGCGCTGTGATTGCCAACACACAGCGGTATGATGGGCTTTCGCGCATGGCGGCGCGCGGCCCGATTTCGACCGGGCGATCAGGAACGCCGGGCTGCTTCAGAAAGTTCCCTGAAAACCGCGAAAACCAGCGGCTTGCGCTCGAGATTATAGGCCTCGACGTCGCGGGCAACGCGGTTGATGCGGTCGAAGGCGACGGCTGCCTTGTTCATTTCATTGGCGCCGGCATCGGCCCGCAGCCGATCCGACAGCCAGCCATTGACCAGATCGACGAAAGTCTCGAGCGATTCCGGATCGGTGCCCGACAGCGCATCGCCCAGCGCATGGAGCGCCCGCGGATCCGGGTTCGGTAGCTGCGCCATCAGATCGAGCACCTTGCCGCGCAGCGCCAGCGCCGGCCCGTCCATCAGGCGCAGCGCGCGCCCCGGACTTCCGCCCGAGGCCTCGGCGACCTGGCGGAGTTCGGCTTCCGGCGTGCCGGTCGCCGCCGCAACGGCGCGCGCCACATCGTCGGCCGCCAAAGGCCGCAGCAACAGCCGGCGGCAGCGCGAGCGGATGGTCGGCAGTTCGCGCCCCGGCGACTGGCTGATCAGCAGCAGCATGGTGCGCGGCGGCGGCTCCTCCAGAATCTTGAGCAGCGCATTGGCGCCGTCGCGCTGCAGGTCGTCGATCGGATCGACAATGGCGACGCGCCAGCCGCCCTCGCCCGCGGTCGAGCCGAAGAAGCCGACGGTGCGCTTCACGTCGTCGATGCGGATGTTTTGAAACAGCTTGCCGGTCTGCGGATTGATGACGCGCTCGAGCACCAGAAGATCGCCCTGCGTCTTGACCGCCATGCGCCGTGCCGACGGATGGTCCGGATCGACCGCGAGCGATGTTGCGTTCTGCACGTCGGCGGCGGCCGGATCGGGATGCGCCAGCACGAAACGCGCCAGGCGATAAGCGAGCGTCGCCTTGCCGATGCCGGGCTGCCCACCAATCAGCCAGGCATGCGGCATGCGGCCGCCGCGATAGGCATCGAGCAAGGTGCGCTCGGCGTCGGCATGGCCGAACAGCGCCGTGGTCTGATGCGGCGCCAGCGTGTCGCTGTCGTCGATCTCGTCCTTCGGGGCCTTCACGGGACCGCCGCCTCCGCCGGCACCGCGGCCTCGCCGAGAAGCCGTTGTTCGACAGCGGTCCAGATGCGCTCGGCCACGACGTCACGCGGCGCGCGGCCGTCGATCACCGTGAAGCGTTTCGGCTCCTTGCGCGCCACGTCGAGAAAAGCCAGCCGCAGGTTTTCGTGAAACTCGACCGACTCCGCTTCGAAGCGGTCGGCGGCGCCGGTGCCGCGCCGGGTCTTGGCGCGCGCGAGCCCGATATTGGCCGGCACATCGATCAGGATGGTGAGATCGGGCATCGACTCGCCGACAGTGACGCGCTCGAGCCCGCGGATCAGCTTCATGTCCACCTTGCCCATCGCGCCCTGATAGACCCGCGTCGAGTCGATGAAGCGGTCGCACACCACCCACTTGCCGGCCTTGAGCGCCGGCAGAATGGTGGCGTTGACGTGATCGTCGCGCGCGGCGGCGAACAGGATGGTCTCGGTCTCGGTGCCGAGCGGCTTGGCGATGCCGGACAGGATGATGTGGCGGATGATCTCGGCGCCGGGGGAGCCGCCCGGCTCGCGCGTCAGCACCACGTCGAGACCGCGCGCCCGCAACCGCTCCGCCAGCAGCGCGGTGTGGGTCGATTTGCCCGAGCCCTCGCCGCCTTCGAAGGTGATGAACTTGCCGCGCCCGCTCATGCTTCTGCGCTCACAGCTTTTGAGCGCCGGCACGGAACACGCCGATCACCAGCTCGGCGGCGGCATCGACGGCGCGCTGCGGCAGCGAGCCTTGCGCGACCGCTTCGGCCGCCTTGAGCGGCACATTGAGAATGACCTTGTCGTTGCGCCAGACGCGCAGCACGCCAATCTGCTGATCCTTCTTGACCGGCGCAGGCACCGGGCCGCTGTAAACGATACGCGCGATGAGGCGATCGCCGCCGGTCTTCGGCATCATCACATGAACCTGCCCCGGCGCCAGCAGCGGCACGCTGCCCTCGGCGCCGCCATAGATCTTGGCACTGCCGATGATCTGGCCCTCGGCGAACAGGATGCGATGGTCGAAATTCTTGAAACCCCATTCGAGCAGTCTGCGGCCGTCGTCGGCGCGTTCCTTCGGCGAGCCGAGGCCGTTGACCACCGCGATGAGCCGCGTGCCGTTCTGCACCGCAGAGCCGACGAGACCGTACCCGGCTTCCTTGGTGAAGCCGGTCTTCATGCCGTCGGCGCCGATTTCCAGCGCCAGCAAAGGATTGCGGTTCGGCTGCTTGATCTTGTTCCAGGTGAAGTCGCGCTGGCCGTAGATCTTGTACAGCTCCGGATAGGTGATGACGATGTGGCGCGCCAGAAGCCCGAGTTCGCGGGTCGTAACCTGCGTGCCGGGATCGGGCAGACCGTTGGAATTGGCGAAGGTCGATTTCTCGAGGCCAATGGCGCGGGCGCGCTCGGTCAGCTTCCTCGCGAACTCCGCCTCGGTGCCGGAAATCCCTTCCGCCAGCACGATGCAGGCATCGTTGGCCGACTGGATGATCATGCCGTGGACGAGCGCATCGACCGGAACGCGGCTGTGCAGCGCCGCGAACATGGTCGACGTGCGCGAGGGCGCGCCGCCCTTGCGCCAGGCGTTCTCCGAAACCGGAAACTCGTCGTTGAGATTGAGCCGGCCCTGCTTGATCTCGTTGAAGACGTATTCGGCCGTCATCAGCTTGGCGAGCGAGGCCGGGTAGATCAGCACATCGGGATCGCGCTCGAACAGCACGCTGCCATTCTCGGCATCGATGAGAATGGCGTGCTTGGCGTTGATCGGCGGTTCGTCTTTCTTTGCCGGGTCTTTCTTGTTGGCGAGTCCGGAGGCCGGCTTGTGGCCCGAGCCCGGCCGGTGCGCCTTCGTCGCCGCGAAAGCCGGCGCGCAGACGGCGACGGCGAACAGCGCCGCCATCAAGGCTCCGACGATCCTGCTGGTCCCACACGCTGTCATCGGCGACCCGACTTTTCCCGCTTCCCGCTCTACCCGCCCACGCGGACCAAAGGCGCGACGCGCGCCCCGCAACGGCCTTTCCAGCCGGTTCCACCGGGCAAAAATGGCGGCGCTGTGACGGGCTATATCAGAAGCGGCTCAGTAGAGCCCGCGGCCGTTAAATCCCGAGCGGCCATCATACCGGGTCGGCGCATAGGCCGAAACCGGCGAAACGGCGGGAGCGCTTGGTGCCTGCGCGGTTTGCACAGGCGCGGAACGCACCGGAGCCGGCAAATTGACCGCAGCGATGCGGGCCGGCGCTTCGGTTTCCGCCTCGTCGTCATCCGACGCCGCGGCGACCTGCTGGGCCGCCGGCGTCATGGTGGCCGGAGACCTGGCCGGGCGCGGAGCCTCGGCCACAGGACCGGCCATAGGCTTGGGATCGAAATAAGGCGCGAAGTCCTTGGATGAGGCCACCTGCACCTTCGGCGGCGGCGCGCTGCCATCGCGCAACGTGGCGACCAGCTTGCGATCGTCCGAGCCGGCGAGCGGCGCGCGGCCGACATATTCGACCTTCACCCTGGTGACGCCGTGGCCGTGGAACTCCAGCAGCCGCGCCACCCGCGCCGACAGATCGATGACGCGGTTGCCGACATAGGGCCCGCGGTCATTGACGCGCACGATCATGGACTTGTTGTTGCGCAGGTTGGTGACGCGCGCATAGGACGGCAGCGGCATGGTGGGATGCGCGGCCGTGATCGATTCCTTGTCGAAGATCTCGCCATTGGCCGTGTAGCGGCCGTGGAAATCCGAGCCGTACCAGGAGGCGAAGCCTTCGGCCTTGTAGTTCACGTCCTCTTCGGGAACGTAGGTGCGGCCCGCGACGGTATAGGGCTTGCCGACGCGGTAGCGGCCGCCGCCTTTCGGCACAGGCTGGCCGTCCTCGATGACGCGGGGGCTGGCCGCGACGCCCCACTTGGGGTCGAGACGGGAATTGGCCGAGCAATTGGCAAGCAAAAGCCCGCTCGCGACGACAACCGCGACGCGCGCGCACAGACCGAGCCGGCCGCTCTCCATCGAAACCTGCATGCTTGGCGAATTCGTCCCCGGTGGCAGTGCAGCGACATTAACCTCAACGGCCCGGTCTGCAAACCCGTCGGCGACGTTGTGGTAAACGATTGGTTCCCCTCGGGGTTTTCGCCCGATTCGAACCAAATCGACGGTATTCGGGATACTGAAGGCGGCGCCCTGGCGCAAGGGCGGCCGGTCACCGCCGATGGACCGGTGCGGCCTTGCTCCTACGATCCGGCCCTGTCCCGCCGCATCACAGCCTCCGCGCTCCTTCCCTCAATCGAAGTACCTCGGGATCACCAGCGAGAGCCACGGGATATAGGTGATGAACAGCAAGGTGACGATGCCCCAGAAGATGAAGGGCAGCAGCGCCCTGATCTGCTGCTCGAGGGTGATCCTGGCAATCCGGGCGGTCACGAACGCCGACGCCGCAACCGGTGGCGTCAAAACACCGATTTGCAGATTGACGACTAGGATCACGCCGAAATGGACGAGGTCGACGCCCAGAGATTTCACCAGCGGTAGCAGCAACGCGCATGCCATGAGGACGGCCGGCGCCGGCTCGAGGAACATGCCGAGAATGAGTAGCATCACATTGATGAGCGCCAGGGTCTGCCACTGGCTGAAACCATCGAGCAAGGCCAAGATCTGCTGCGGCAACTGGCTTCGCGTCAGCACCCACGTCAGAACATGGGCCGCGCCCACCAGGATCATGATAACGCCGGTGTCGATCGCCGTGCGCATGAACGCAGCGTAGATGTCGCGCCACGGTTTGCGGCCGAGATACAGCTCACGGACGATGGCGTAGCCCAGTGCATACGCCGCCGCGGCGCCCGCCGATTCCGTTACCGTGAAAACGCCGCCGACCACACCGATGACGATGACAGCCGGTATCACCAGCGCCGGCAGCGCCGAGACGAAGGCCTCCACGGCTCTGGTCAGCACGAAGCGGGTCGAAACGGAACCATAATTGTACTTGCGGGACAGATAGACCGACAGGAACGCGAACACGATCGAGAGCAGCAGGCCGGGAATGATGCCGGCGAGAAACAGCTTGATGATCGATTGCTCGGCCGCGAAGCCGTAGATCACCATCAGAATGCTCGGCGGGATGATCGGTCCGACGATGTTCGCCGCCGCCGTCACCGCGCCGGCGAAAGCGGGTGGATAGCCCTCTTTCACCATCGCCGGGATCATCATCGATCCGACAGCAGTGGTGTCCGCCAGACAGGAACCTGAGATGCCCGCGAACAAGGTCGATGCCGTGACGTTGCCGATCGCCATAGAGCCGCGCACGTGGCCGATCAGCGAGTTAGCAAAGTTGACCAGCGCATTGGTGACGCCGCCGACCGTCATCAGATTGGCCATCAATAGGAATAGCGGAATGGCGACCAGCGGAAACGACTTGAGCCCTTCGAAGGTCTCCATCGCCAGAACGATGTAACTGTCCACGCCGAGCAGAACGAGACCGAGCAAGGCCGCCAAGCCGGTAGCAAACACCAGCGGCACACCGATAACGATCAACAGCACGAAGGAGCCGAGAACGAGACCGCCGATCATTGTCCCGCTCCGCGGATCAGGTTGAAAAATCGTTCAAGGGTAAAAATGACGATGAATGCGCCGCTGAGCAGGATGATCGAGTACATCGTCGCCCACGACACGTCGATCGGAACCCCCTCGACACTCGCTGACTTCGTGACCTCCATGAGCTCCCAGGCCGAAAAACTCAGCGCGATTGCAAACACGATCGCCAAGACCAGTGACACAGCTTCCGCCACACGGCGTCCGCGATCGCTGAGCCAGTTCCAACTGAAACGGACATACATGTTGCCGTCAGAACGCACGGCGGCGGCCATGGCCACGAAGGTGAGCCAGGCCATTGCCGCCGACGCCACAGGGTCGGACCACATGGTTGCGTCGTTGAAGACGTAGCGCATGATCACCTGGGCGCAGACTGCGACCAGGACCACAGCCACGAGCACGGCGCCGAGCAGATTGAGCGCCCATTCGCACCAGGCCAATATGCGTGACATGGTGGGCCGGCCTTACTTCGCGGAAAGCTTCTGAGCCCACTCCCACACTTCGGGCAGGTCTTTCTTGAGCGGTTCGACGGCCTTGCGCATCTCGTCTGTGGTCATGCCAGGCTCAACGAACTTGACACCCTTCTTCTCGAATTCGGCGATCAGCTGCTTCTCTTCATCCTGCGTGGTCTTGCCATAGAAATCGCTCGCCTCCCGGGCCGCCTTGAGGAACGCCTCCTTGTTCGCGGGCGTCAGCTTGTCGACCCACGGACCGTAGGTCAGGAACGCCTTGGGCGACAGCACATGCCCGGACTTGATCGCGGCCTTCGACACGTCCTGCATCGAATAGGTCGCCATATCAGAGATCGCGCCCTCCATACCTTCCACGACCTTTTGCTGCATCGCCGTGAACACCTCGGCGATGTTCATGGGCGTCGAGCTCAGCCCGAGATACTTGAGCTGGTTGACATAGATGGCCGTGCCCGGCACGCGGATCTTCATGCCTTTCACATCGGCCAGCGACTTGGCCTCCCGCGAAGTGTAGATCCACCGCGGCACGTTCCAGGACGGCGCGATCATGCGGTAGCCGCTGCGCTTCTCCACTTCGGCGATCAGCGCCTGCCCTCCCGCCCCGTTCCAAGCCTTGAGCATCTCTTCGGCATTCGCGAACAGGAACGGCCAGGAATTCGCCGTGACGATGCTGACCTGCTGGCCGAGCGCGTCCGGCTGAATGAACATGACGTTGACGAGGTTCACCTTCATCTGCGTCGCCATCGTGCCGAACGTGCCGAGCTGGCTGTTCGAGTAGATTTCGACGTTGAGGTCGCCCTTGGAGTACGTCTCCGCGCGCTCCTTGAACAGCGACAGCGTCCTGCCAATGATGCTGGTCGGCGCACCGGTATCACCCACGATGACCTTTTGCGCCGCCTGCGCGGACGAGAATGCGCCAGCACCGATGAGCATGGCCAGGGCCGCGAGTTTCAATGTCTTCAACATGGGTTTCCTCCGTCTATTTTTTGATTGTCGGGTAGCGGGGCGCCGTCAGCCGGCAGGCGTCGCGGCAGGCTTCATCAATCCCTCAGCCCGCATGCTCGCGATCCGCAGAGCCACGGCCTTTTCCCAGCCGCCGATGGCGACCTTCTCGAGCAGCTCGGGCGGCAAGGGCTTGTATTGAACGCGGGTCTTGCGCGTCAGGTTTTCGAACACGCCATTGGCAAAATTCACACGAAGGTCGTCGCCGGTCTCGCACTCCTTCGGCACGCCCCAGCAATGCGTCATGAAGGGCACGCCGGCGTTGATGGCGTTCCGATAGCTGCCGCGCGGTATCGACTCGCAAACGAAGCCGAGATCGAGCGACTTGAGGCCGAGCAGCCCCTGGATGTGCGGGTTGCCCTGCGCGAAGCGCCGGCCGGCGACGACGATGTCATGCGGCTTCGCCTTCTTCGGAAAGTCCGGATCCACGCCGCACATGACGAAATCGCGCAGCACTTCGAGGCGCGTCTCGCGCTGGCTGGCGAATTCCTTCTTGGTGAGGTCGGCATCGACTGCAAGGTTGTCGCCGAACTTCCAGCACTTGCCCTGATAGACGAAATCCATGACCGGCCTCAAAGATACTTGCGGGGATCGGCGATCTCGCCGGCGATGGCGGATGCGGCCACGGTGAGCGGGCTGGCGAGATAGACATTGCCTTCACGTGTGCCAAGCCGGCCGGGATCGTTGCGCGTGCCGGTGTTGATCGAATTCTCGCCCGGCGCCATCGGCGCGATGCGGCCGCCGGCGCACGGCCCGCAGCCCGGCGCCGTCATAACGGCGCCTGCGTTCATGAATTCGGTGATGAGGCCTTCCTCGCCCGCCTTCACGGCGATTTCCTGCGTCGCCGGCGTGATGAAGAGGCGCACGCCTTCGTGGACCTTACGGCCGCGAAGCACCGTCGCCGCTTCGCGCATGTCCTCGATCGAGCCGTTGGCGCACGAGCCGATGAACGCATGATGCACCGGGGTGCCTGCCACCGTGGTGACGCCGACCACATTGTCCGGCCGCGGCGGCGCCGCGACCTGAGGCTCCATCAGGCCGAGATCGTAGTCGTGGACCGACTTGAACCTGGCGTCGGGATCGCTCTTCTGAAGCTCATACGGCACGTCGGTGCGGCCCTTGAGGAAGTTGACCGTCCACTCGTCGCTTTCGATCAGCGCCGACTTGGCCCCCATCTCCAGAGGATTGTTGCAGAGGGTCATGCGGCCGCCAAAGCCGATATCATTGAGCGACGGGCCGCCATATTCGACCACCAAGTAATCGAGATTGTCCTCGCCGATGTCAACGATCATCTTCTGCGACACGTCGCGGATGGTCATGCCGGCCTTGAGTTTGCCGGTGAGATTGACGCGCACAGTCTCGGGTACGCTAATCCACACCGATCCGCAGGCCAGCACCTCTGGAATTTCGAACACCATCGGAATGCCGAGGCAGCCGACCGCGCCGTAGTTCGTGACGTGGGTGTCGTAGGCCAGGACGAGCATGCCGGGCCTGATCATTCCCATTTCCATCGGAAAGATGTGACCGAGGCCGCCGCGCCCGACGTCGTAGAAGTGCTTTATGCCGTACTTCCGGACGATCTGACGTATCTTCTTCTGTCGCTCGGCGGATGCGGGGTTGGTCGCGACGGGTTCGTGATCGGTCGAAATCAGCACCCGGTTCGGGTCATAGAGCGTATCGACGCCGAGATCGATCAGCGCCTTGTCGAAATTCACGACGTACCAATCGTGCACCGTCATCAGGTCCGGCACCGGGTAGATCGTCTCCCCGGCTTTCACCGGTTTGCCCATGACCCGCGACAGGATTTTTTCGGTCAGTGTCTGTCCCACGTATTTCTTCCTCGTCCGGGCGATTACAGCTTCAGCACCTGCCTGACCGGCTCGCCGTTCAGGATGCACGCCTCGCGCTCTTCGTCCTTCTTCTGCTTCTCGATTGCTTTGCCGGCGACTTCCGCGGCACGCTCGGCGGCGACAACGACGACGCCGTCCTCATCGCCGATGACGATGTCCCCCGGCTTGATCGGCACTTCGCCCAATGAAATCGGGACCTGCGTCCAGCCGGGGTGCGACTTGACGGTGCCGCGGACATTGATGCCGGCCGCAAACACCGGGAAATTCAGTTTGCGGATCTGCGCGACATCGCGCACGGCTGCGTTGGTGACGCAGCCGTTGATCTTTCTGGCGATGCAGGCGCAGGTCGAGGTGCCGCCCCAGATCGTCGCGCCGTCGGTATTGCCGGCATCGATCACAATGACGGCCCCCGCCGGCGCTTCCTCGATCGCCCGAAACACGACGAGGTTGTCACCCGGCATCGCCTTGACCGTGAAGGCACGTCCGCACAATCGGACGCCATCGACGACGGGACGGATATTCGGCGCGACCTCGCCCCATTTGCCGTTGGCTTCGTAGATGGTCGCGGTCGGCAATCGGCCCAGCGTGGCAACGATATCGTCGGAAGGCACGGGCTCACTCGACACGGGCGATCCCCTTCTCGGCGAGCACCTTGGCGAGCTGCTTGGCGGCGCTTTTGATTTCGCGGCCCAGCGCCGGCAACTGGCCCTTCTTGATCTGGCTCGTCGCAAAACCGACCGACAGAACACACAGCGGCTCGCCGTCGGCGTTCAGCACGGGTGCAGCCACGGAGCCGACGCCCGCCGTCAGAAGCTCCCAATTGGTCGAGTAACCATTGGCACGAACCTCGGCGAGACATTTGGCCATCGTGGCGTGGCCGAACCCGGCCCAGCGTGTCTCGGGCCGCAATGGCGCCTTCTTGAGCAGGCGCTCCAGTTCATCCGGCGACAGCTGGGAGAGCGCGACTAGTCCCGTCGCGGTGTTGTAGAGCGGCAGCTTGGTGCCAACGGGAATGGTGTACCGGATCGGCCCGGGCCCTTCGAGCGCAAACAGGATCAACATCTGATCGTCGCGTAACTCGGACAGGTAGCTCGTGAACCCGACGCTGCGCACGAGGGCGCGCATGATGGGCGTTGCGAACTGACGCAGCCTGCCCGCCGAATGATAGAGGCTGCCAACGCGCGCGACTTCCGGTCCCGGCCGATACAGACGCGATTGCGGATCGCGATCGATGTAACCATGCATCTCGAGCGCCTGAAGGAAGCGTGAGACGCTTCCCTTTGACAGGGTCATGGCGCGGCTGATTTCCGCAAGGCCCTGCTCGCGCCTCTCCGATGTGAAGCTCGAGAGGATGTTGAGGGCGCGAGAGACGCTGAGGGAAAACTCAGCGCCGGTTGGCGCTTTGGCGCGAGCGGTTGGCGGCATTTCCTCGTTCCGATTATCGGACATAATGTCCGTTATTTGGACTACGTAATCGCAGGCGCCGCGGACTGTCAACCGCGCGGCGCAGGGCGCGGCGCGGCCCGCTGGCGCGCAAGCGCTCGATCAGTATGCAGGAGGCGGTCGCACATCCCCATGCGCTGCAAAGCCGGGCGGTCAAGCTCCGGCGCGAACGCAACGTAATCGCCACTACGCGCGACCGCGTGCAGCCGGCGCCGACGGGTGGCCTGTCGCCCCATGTGCTGGACACCGTGCGGGCCATCCCGGCCGCCGGACTTGGTGTCGAACTGTGGGGCCAGGACGCTTCCGGTCAGCCGATCTGCCTCCAGCGCTTCACGACCGACGCCAACGGCGCCTCGAGCCACGATCTTCTCGGACAAGGCCGCCTGCGCGCGGGCACCTACGAATGGCGCTACGACACGCCGACCTAGTTCGCCACCAAAGGCTATCCGACTCCGGCGCGCAGCTTCCTGGGCAAGGTCAGCGTAGCCTTCTCGGTGTGGAACCCTGAAGAACACTTCCACGTGCCGCTGCTGCTCACGCCAGGTTCGTACATGACCTATCGCGGCAGCTAGCGACACGTCTTGCGGTCGCCTGTTAGGACACGCCCTCGCCCCAGTGCCAGTAGCCGAGCTTGGGCTTGCCCGGGACCTGGCCGGCGCCGGCATAGATGTGGTCGCGGGCCTTCTCGCGCGCTGCCAGCATCTTGGCCATGTCGACACCGACCATTTTGCCATCGCGCTTGCGGAATTCGCCGGCGACCATGACGCTCTTGATGTCACCGCTCGACGAGTTGAGCACGACATGTCCCGCCGCATCGCCCTCGGCGCGGCCGAAAAGGCTGGTGTCGAGCAGAAGCAAGTCCGCCTGATAGCCCGGCGCAATCTGGCCGACGATGTCGCCGACGCCATTGGCCTCCGCGCAGTTGGTCGTGGTGGTGCGCAGCACGTCGCGGGTCGAGAAAGTCGGCACACCGGGGCGGCGCGACACCGGCGACTGCGCCTCATGACGTTCGTTCACGCCGTCCATGTAACGCTGCAGATAGAAGCAGAGACGCATCTGGTGATGCAGGCCGTAATTCATAATCACCGGCACATCCATGCCGAGCGCGATCTTGACGCCACGGCGATGGCCGCGCGCCATCATGCTCATCGAGCGGCGGCCGGCATAGGTTTCGGCTTCGGTCTGGGTCGACAGGAAGCCGCCCATGGCGCCGAGAATGTCGAGATCGCGATCGGTGGTGTAGTTGCCATGCGCCGGCATCAGATCCGGGCCCATGACGCCGTGTTTGTCGAGGAACTCGATTTCGCCGGCCTTGTTGCAATGCCAGGAGCCGCGCACGCCAAGTGAGCGCGTGAACTCGACTTCCCTGAGCACGTCCTTGGCCGATTCCGGTGAGACTTCGCTGAGACACACGGCAAGACGGACAAGGCTGGCCTTGTCGTTCGACAGCTTCGACCTGATGCGCTCGATATCCTTAAAGCGAGCGGCGCCGGGCGCCAGAGCCGACCTGCCGCTGTGATCCTTGCCGCGCAGGTCATAGCCGAAAATGGCGCGCATGCCGGAGTCGCGCAGCGCCTCAACCGCGGCATCGGCGTGCTCAGGTGAGCGGATGCAATGGCTGTAGTCGAACATCGAGGTCGTGCCAGTATAGAGCGCCTCAATGCAGCCGGCGTAGATACCGGCATAGAGGTCTTCCGGATCGACGGTCGATGCCAGTGGATGGATGTTGGTGAAATACTCCATGCCCCAGCCTTCGGCGATGCGGCCCTTGAACGGCGTCTCCCACAGGTGGCAGTGGGTGTCGGACATCCCGGGCATGATCATCATGCCGGTGGCATCGACCACTTCGGCGCCAGCGGCGGCAAGGTTCTTGCCGACCTGCTTGATGGTGGTGCCGTCCACCAGAACATCGGCGTCGACATCGCCCACCTTGTCGTTCATCGACAGGACGAAGCCGTTTTTGAACAGAACCTTGGCCATCACGCGAACTCCCTGACGTTTCTTTGATTATGCGTTCAGTCCGGCCCGGCGCTTCCAGGCGTCGAGTGCCGGCACCGACGACAGCAGCAGCTTGGTGTAGTCGGCCTGCGGCTCGGTGTAGATCGTCTCGCACGGCCCCTGCTCGACGATGGCGCCGCGATGCATCACCACGACGAAGTCGGACACCTGACGCACCACCGCGAGGTCATGCGAGATGAACAGGTAGGCGAGATTGAGATCGCGGCGCAGATCGGATAGCAGATTGAGGATCTGGCTCTGCGTCGACACGTCGAGCGCGCTGACCGGTTCGTCGCAAACCAGAAGGCGCGGCTGCGGCGCCAGCGCGCGGGCAATGGCGACGCGCTGCTGCTGGCCACCCGACAGTTCGCTGGGATAGCGATCGAGGTGGTACGAAGGCAGCTGCACCTTGTCGAGCAGTTCGGCGGCGCGGCGCTGCGTCTCGTCGTCCGGCGTATCGAAGTGACGCTTGATCACCTGCGCCAGCGTATCGCGGATGGTGCGGCGCGGATTGAGCGACGAGCGCGGGTCCTGAAACACCACCTGCACGTCGCGGCGGAACGACAGCGGCGTGTTCGAGCCGAAGGCCGTGACTTCCTGGCCATCGAATTTGATCGAACCGCGTGACGGCTTCACCAGCCGCAGGATGGCGCGGCCGACCGTGGTCTTGCCCGACCCTGACTCGCCGACGAGACCGAGCCCCTGCCCGGCGGCGATGTCGAACGACACGCCCTTCACCGCATCGAAGGTGCGGCTGCGGCCGGGAATGATGCTGCCACCGGTCCGATAGGTAATGGCGAGATCCTTGACCTGGAGCAATGCGGTCATGCGCCAACCTCGAGCGACAGTTCACCGGCGCGGACGCAGCGCACGCCATCAACCAACGCCACCGGCGCGATGGTGCAGGCCTCCTTGACGAAGGCGCAGCGCGGCGCGAAGCGGCAACCGCGCGGGAAATCCCACGGCGGCGGCACCGTGCCGGGAATGGTCGGCAGCCGGCCGGCCGGCGCCTCGTTGCGGGGCGTCGCCTTGAGCAGCGCATATGTATAAGGATGACGCGGCTTGGCCAGCACGTCCGCCACCTTGCCGACTTCGACGATTTCGCCGGCATACATGACGACGACGCGGTCGCAGGCTTCCGACACGACACCGAGATCGTGCGTCACCAGCAGCACGGCCATGTCGAATTCCGTCGACAGCCGGCCGAGCAGCTTCAGCACCTGCGCCTGCACCGTGACGTCCAGCGCACTGGTCGGCTCGTCCGCCACCAGCATCTTCGGACGGCAGCTCAGCGCCATGGCGATCATGGCGCGCTGCGCCATGCCGCCCGAGAACTGGTGCGGATAATCGTTGATGCGCTGCGCGGCGTTGGGAATGCCGACCATTTCCAGCAATTCGATGACGCGGCGAGTCGCCTCTTCCTTGCCGAGACCGAGATGATGCTGCATCGGCTCGATCAGTTGCTGCCCGACCGTGTGAACCGGCGACAGCGAACCGATCGGGTCCTGAAACACCATGGCGATTTCCGGACCGCGGCGCTTGGCAGCCTCAGCCGCGGGCGCGGTCAGCATGTCGGTATCGCCAAGCCAGACATGGCCGCTGCTGCTGGCGGTGTCCGGCAGCAAACCAACCATCGCCATGCCGGTGGTCGACTTGCCGCTGCCGGATTCGCCGACGAGCCCGACGGTCTCGCCGCGATGCAGATCGAGTGAAATGTCCGACAGCACTTCCATCGGCTTGCCGCTTTCCGACAGATACGACACGCGCAAGCCCTGCACGGTCAGCACGGTGTCGGCATCCTGCACAGGTGCTTTCGCCTTCGGCGCGTTCCTGGCGCGGCGGTCCTGACGCAGCTTGCGATGCGCCACACGGCGGCGGCCCATCAGTGCATCGCGCAGCGAGTCGCCGGTGAAATTGAACAGCAGCACCGCCGCCATGATGGCGAGGCCCGGCGGCAGCGCCATGAACGGGTGCAGCACCTGATACTTGCGCGCCTCGTCAAGCATGCTGCCCCAGTCCGGCGTCGAGGCTTCGAGACCCAGGCCGAGGAAGCTCAGCATGGTGATGAGCATGATCGCCGAGCCCAGCAGCAGCGCGGCCTCGACGATCAAGGGGCCGGCGACGTTCGGCAGGATTTCGCGGAACAGGATGCGCGGGGTCGACAGGCCGCCGACGCGCGCGGCATCGACATAAAGCAGCTCGCGCTCGCGCAGCATCAGGCCGCGCGCAATGCGCAGCATGATGATGGAGAAGACGATACCGACCGCGATGGCGGTCTGGTTGACGCCGCGGCCGAGGATCGCAATGACGGCGAAAGCGAAGATGAGCGACGGGATCGACTGCGCGATGTCGGTGACGCGCATGGCGACGCGATCCCACCAGCCGCCGAGATAGCCGATGAGAAGACCGAGCGGGACGCCGATCAGCAGCGCCATGCCGACCGACTGGAAAGAGGTTTCGACCGCGGTGCGCGCGCCGTACAGCAGCCGCGAGAACAGGTCGCGGCCCAGTTCATCGGTGCCGAGCCAGAAGGTGGCCGACGGTCCCTTGAGCCGGTTCAACACGTCGTTGTTATTGGGATCGTAGGGCGCCAGCGCCGGCGCCAGGAGCGCAATGAGGACCAGAAGCGCGATGCCGGCGAGGCATGCGGCCGCCAGCGGCTCGCGCCTGATCAGAGTCATCCAGCGGCGCGCGGGACGCGGCGCCTTATTGCCCTGCCGGAGCTGGCGGCCGGCCGGCGAAATGACGGATTCGGTTTCTTCAGCGGCGAGTGTCATTGCGGCCGAATCCGGGAGTCGAGCAGGCCCATCACGATATCGATCATCAGATTGACGGTGATCAGGATCGTGGCGGTCACCAGGATCGTGCCCTGCAACAACGGGAAATCACTGGTGATGACGGCATTGACCATCAACGTCCCCAAACCAGGCAGCACGAAAACCTTTTCGATCACCGTGCTGATGGCGAGCAGCACCGCGACCTCGATGCCGATGATCGGCATCACCGACACCAGCGCATTCTTGAAGACGTAGCGCGATATGACGACACGCATCGGTGTGCCGCGCGCCCGCGCGGCATTGATGAAAGCGGAGTCGAGCACGTCGATCACCGCGCCGCGCATGTGACGGGCGATCACCGCCGCGCCGTGCACCGACAAGGCGAAGCTCGGCAGCAGCAGACCTATGACCCAGCGCGACGGACTTTCCGCGTAAGTGGTGTAACCGGCCACCGGCAGGATGCGCAGCTTGACCGCGAAGAAGTACGCCAGCAGCAGCGCCAGCCAGAAGCTCGGAATGGCGAGCGATGCCGACACACCCGAGGTCACCAGACGATCGACCCACGAGCCCGAGCGCAGGCCGGCGTAGATGCCGATGGTGATGCCGAGGATCACGGCGATGACGCTGGCCGCGATCAGCAGCGACAAGGTCACCGGAATGGCGTCGCCGATCATCGACGTCACCGGCTTGTGGGCGAAAATCGACTGGCCGAGGTCGCCGCCCAGCACGCGCATGAACCATGTCGCAAGCTGGACGAGGATCGGTCGGTCGAGGCCGAGCTCCTGCGTCAGCTTCAGCCGCTGCGCCTCCGACGCACCGTCGCCGAGCGCCAGAATGGCTGGATCGGTCGGCGACAGATGGACGAGGCTGAACGCGAAGCTGGCGGCAAGGAACAGCGACAACAAAGACATCGCAATGCGCAAAGCAATCAGGCGCGGCATCGTTGGTCGTTTCCTTGCCGGTCGGTCGTTTCGTCTACTTCAGGCGCACTTCGTCGTAGCGCAGCGTCGAAGCCCGCAACACCGTGGTCGGAGGCTGGTCGGTCTTCTTCGGATCGTAAGCCCAGGTGGTGTGCTGGGCGAAGAAGCCGCAGTCGAGCGCCTTGTCGTTGATGTACTTCGAGACCTCCTGCCAGCCCTTTTCCTGCGCGGCCGGGTCCTTCTCCGCCAGCGCCTTGGCGGCGAGCGCGTCGAGCTCCGGCACCGGGACCTTGAACGGATTGCCGACGCCGGCCGGTGAGAAGCGGAACTGGTAGTAGTCCAGCGGGCCGATGTCCTCGGTCGACGACGAGTTCAGCTGCAGCGGATACTTGTCTGACTGATAGAAGCTGAAATACTGGCCGGTGGTCATCAGCTGCGGCTTCACGTCGATGCCGATCTGCTTGAGCTGGCCGGCCAGGATCAGCGTCGCCGTCTGGTTGTTGGTGAACATCGGCAGCGTGAACGAGATCTTCGGGTTGCCGGCGGCGGCCATGTACTTCTTGGCTTCGGCCAGATTGTGCGACCAGCCCTTCACATCCGGGTTGAAGCCGGAGGTGCCCTTCTGGAATTTCTGCGGCACCGGCTGGGCGATACCGTTATAGGCCGCCTTGGTGATGGCGCCGATATCGGCCACCGAACAGACCGCCTTGCGCACGTTTTCGTCGGCGAACGTCTCGCGGCGGTCCAGCATCAGGATGTGCTGCACCAGCGAGGCAGTCGAGAACGTCTTCATGCCGGCGGCTTCCGCACCCGGCAGCTGCGACGAGTCGAGCTCCGTCACCTGCACAAGGCCGGACATCAGCGCGTTGAGGGCGACGCTGGGGTCCTGCAGCACATGCATCACGATGGTTTCGACGCCGACTTTCTCCGGCGCGTAGTACTTGTCGAAGTAGCGGAACACTTCCTTGGTGCCGAGCTGCGACGCCGCGTTGTCATAGATCCACGGGCCGGTGCCGTTGCTCTTCGACCAGTCGCCGCTTTCGATGGTCTTCGGCGACACCATGAAGCCACCGCGCGAGGCGAGGCGCTGCAGCATGGTCGGCGACGGGCTGCTCAGATGCAGCGTGAGATGCGTCGCGTCCTTGATTTCGATCTCGCGGACCGGCTCGAAGCCCATCGACCACTGCGTGCCCGACTTGCGGAACCACTCGATGTTCCTCTTCACCGCCTCGGCATCGAACGGCGTGCCGTCATGGAAGACGACGCCGGAGCGCAAGGTGAGTTCGAGCTTTTCCGGCGTCAGCGTCCAGGCGGTCGCGAGGCTGGGCTGGATCGTGTAGCCATCCGGCGCGGCGCGCACGAGGCCTTCATAGACGATTCCGGTATAGGTCTGGTTCGGCTTGACCAGCGGGTTCCAGTTGTTGAGCTGGATGACGGTGCCGTAATTCAGCGTGCCCTTGGGGCGCCCTTGCGCTTCAAGCGTGGTGGTTCCCCCAAGGGCGATGAAGCCAGCGATGAACAAGGTGTGCAGGGAATATTTCATGTCGCCCCTCTATTTCCATTCCGGTGTGTGATCGGCGGCCGCGTCCGCAATCCCGATCGAGGCAGGACCACGCTTCACTCTCATCGTCGGCAAAATCTGGTGCTTCGACTTTATCTTCAGTCGGACGGACGCGATCAACGCCATGAGATCGCCGCCCGATGCGTCATATTGACCGCAAGTGTCGGCGGCCGGATGCTGTATAAAAATTCGGCGCGGACGCCGTTTGAGTCTCGCAATCATCCCCCTCCGGCTGAAGTCCGGCCGCCAAAGTCTGCTATGGCCTTTTTGCTTTGAACAGCCGCTTAGTTGTGGCGTCTAAGCCGTTGAATTTCATCAGGGCGGGCTTTATCTCGTTCACGATCGTAAACACCTGGATCACGCGGCGGGCGACGGGTGCACGGCATTCGAGATCCGAACACTTTGACGCGCGGGCGCTCGATTCCAAGCGCGTCCGAACTTAGCGGCCGATGCCGCGCAGCGGGCAGTTTTCGCTGCTCCAAGCCTAGAAACTGGGCGGCGTGCAGGCACTGATCAACTCGCACGGCCCATCGCCGACGTTGCGAAAACGGTGCGGGCGCTTGCTGGCGAAGTAGTAGGCTTCGCCAGCCGACAGGACGCGGCGCTGGTTGTCGACCGTCACTTCCAGCCGTCCTCTAATGATGATGCCCCCCTCTTCGCCGTCATGTGTCAGCAGAACGCGGCCTGTATCCGCGCCCGGTTCATAGCGTTCCTTGAGGATCTGAAGCTGGTGTTCGACCAGGTTAGTGCCGACCTGGAGATACGAGATCGGCCCCTTCCCGATTTCGACCAGTTCATCGGCGCGCCAAAACAGCCGCTCGTCGCCGTTCGGCGACATAGCGAAGAATTCCGACAGGCCGATGGGAATGCCGTCGAGTACGCGCTTCAGCGCGCCGACCGATGGATTCATCCGGTTCGACTCGATGAGCGAGACGGTCGCGTTGGTGACGCCGGCACGTCGCGCCAGTTCGCGCTGCGACATGCCGTTCTGCATGCGGATGAAGCGAAGCCGCGCACCCACATCGACTGTCATATGCCGCATCCTCGCCTGTTCACGATCTTTCGAATCATGCACCGGTATCGGAGGAATGCAAGCGCTTCTCTCAGAAAAGGGATGTCCTATCAGTCATTTGCGGTTTCGCTGCATCGGGCGTGAGTTCAGGATGCTTAACATCCTTTAGTTGCATCCGGTCGCAGCCCTGCCTCGGGTTAAGCGGCGCGCTTCAATGCATCCGTCAGGATCGACACCATTTCCGCAATATCACTGCGCTCGATCGTTAGCGGGGGCGACAAGGCGATGATGTCGCCGGTGACGCGGATCAGCAGCCCCCGCTGGAAGCAATCGACGAAGACATCGTAAGCACGACTGCCTGGCGCGTCGGGCCGCGATGCCAGTTCTATACCCGCGACAAGCCCGAGCGCGCGGACATCGATGACATTGGACAAACCGCGCATGCCATGCATCGCATCGGCCCAGCCATCGGCAAGTTCGGACGCATGCTCGAGCAGGCCTTCGCGCGCGTAAACGTCCAGTGTCGCCATGCCGGCGGCGCAGGCGATTGGATGAGCCGAGTACGTATAACCGTGGAACAGCTCGATTTGGTTCTTCGGCCCGTTCATAAGCGCGTCGTGCACCACACGACTCGCAAAGACAGCGCCCATCGGCACACAGCCATTGGTGATGCCTTTGGCCGCCGTCATCAGGTCCGGCACCACGCCGAAGTGGTCGGCGGCAAACGGTGTCCCGAGACGGCCGAAGCCGGTGATAACCTCGTCGAAGATCAATAGGATGCCATGCTTGCGCGCGATGTCGGCCAGGCGCTGCAGGTAGCCCTTCGGCGGCAGCAGTACGCCGGTCGAACCGGCAACCGGCTCGACAATCACAGCGGCTATGGTTTCGGCACCATGCAGCCCAACCAAACGCTCAAGATCGTCGGCGAGGTCTGCACCGTGCTCGGGCAAGCCTTTCGAGAACGCGTTTCTGGACAAATCATGCGTATGGCGCATGTGGTCGCCGCCCGGCAGCTGCGGAAAGACGCGACGGTTGCTGACAATGCCGCCGACGGTAATGCCGCCGAACCCGACACCATGATAGCCGCGCTCCCGGCCGATGAGGCGCGTGCGCGTGCCCTGCCCGATCGCCCGCTGATATGCGAGAGCCATCTTGAGCGCGGTATCGACGGCCTCGGAGCCTGAATTGGTCAAGAAGATGCGGTCGAGGACGCGTATCTCATCACGCGGCGCTATATCCGCAAGACACTCGGCGAAGGCGAAGGCCCCGGGATGCCCCATCTGAAACGGCGGCGCATAATCGAGGCGGGCGAGCTGTTCGGAAACCGCTTCGGCAATTTCTCTGCGGGCATGACCGGCATTGACGCACCACAGACCGGCGGTGCCATCGAGGATCTTGCGGCCATCGTCGCTGCGATAATAGACACCCTCGGCCGAAACCAGCATTCGCGGTGCGGCTTTGAATTGACGATTTGCGGTGAAGGGCATCCAGAAACTATCGAGCTTGGGAACGTTTGTGCCGTGCATGATGCCCTTCCATTCAATGTGACACGCCGACACGGGAGCGGCTTTCGGGCATAATCCGCAAGTCTGTTTTTCGATGCTGTTAAGTGCTTGAATTTTCAAAAGCGGAAGATCAAAAATATCGTTTCGTGAACATGTAACCGCGAGCGATCACGAACAGCAAAGGAACTACCGATCGCGGCTACGGTGACAACGCCTTACGCAGCAGCTAATTCACAGCATCTTCCGGAAATTCCTGGTCTGCCGGAGCGGTTCTAGGGCTGTTGCCTTACGATGGCTTAGCGAAACGGACGCGGAGAGTTGCGGAGCGACGCCCAAACGTTTTCGAGATAGGCGTCCACCTGTGCGGTGCGGATTTTCACCTCACGCGGCTCACCTTTCAGAATCGACAAGCGCACGTATTGCTCCCGCGAAGAGATGGCTACCGCCCGCGTTGCGTTGCCAACCGGAATGGACAGCTTAGGCCAACGGCTTGCGTGCTCACATCGACGGGAAGCGACGCACGTATTGCGGATTTCGGGAGCCGGAACGTTTCACCGGACGCGCCAATCTGAACAGCATTGTCTCACCCACTCGGAGCGCAGTGGGGCAAGCGCAACAGCTTGATTGGGCTTATGTATTGAAGAGGCTGAGCTCTTCATGAATGTGGTGCCCAGGGGCGGGATCGAACCACCGACACTGCGATTTTCAATCGCATGCTCTACCAACTGAGCTACCTGGGCGCCCGGCGCACCACCCGAAACCGGACGGGCGGAGACCGGCGTTATAGAGCCCCGTCCCGACGTGTCAAGAAGGCATCGGCTTGGAATCCGGGACGAATCCGGGACGCACAGGCCCCGCGCCTCGGGCAAAGAGGCTTCCCTTTTCGGCTCGCCCGGTGCACATAGCGCCGAAGCCCGACACGATCGGGCGGCGCAACGTCGCACGCTCATTTTCGGGATTTCGGCCTCGAAGTCCGTCGCGATCGCAAAGCTGGAAGGGTGGCCGAGTGGTTTAAGGCACCGGTCTTGAAAACCGGCGTGGGTGCAAGCCCACCGTGAGTTCGAATCTCACCCCTTCCGCCAGCCGCGTCTACCCCGCCCGCCTCCTACTTCCCGATCGGCGTCGAGAATTTCAGCCCGAGGAACGGGATGCCGTTGTCGGGATCGCGGCGGAACGGCAGGCCGGGCGGCGCCGACGGCGATGCCGTCGCCGGCGGATCGCCGCTGAGATCGAGCTGGAATTTCGGCGGCTCGTTCGCTGTCCGCGGCGAAGGTTTCGGCGCCGGCTTGTCGTCGGCCCACGCGATGGCGGACGTTGCAGCGACCAACGTCAAAGCCGTCGCGGCCAGCATGGCCATGCGGATGCCCGCGCGTTTCATCGCAGCCCCCTCATCCATCCTTCTTCTGCACCCAGAATACATACATATTCCCGAAAATGTCGGGATTGTCGCGCTCATAGGCGTCCCATCGGTCAAGGTCGGTGAGCGACCAGCCGTGGCTCGCGAACACCGCGCGGTGGTGCTGATGCGTCGGCTGATGGCTGAATTCGAAGCCGATGAAATTCAGATCGTTGGCGGCGATGAACCGGGCGATTTCCGGAATCGTGAACTGGCTCTCCTGCACATGAAAGATCAGGTCGCGCACTTCGCTGGTGGTGAAGAAATCGCGCAGCGTCATGAAGTTGAACCTGGCGCCGCTGTCGAACAGATCCTGCCGCACCCGCCGGATGCCGTCCAAAGTCGGCGGATAGCCGCTCTCGGCGATGAACTGTCGCGCCTGGTTGATGGCCTTGCGCGCATGCGCGCTGTAGAGGCCGACCTGCATGAGGCCGTCCGGCCGCATCAGCTTGATCAGTTCGCGCCAGCCGCCGAGCGGGTCCGCCATGTGGTGCAGCACGCCGCCGACGCCGATGAAATCGAAGTCGCGGCCGATCGCGCCGATCGACATAATGTCGGCCTGCGCGAATTCGATTTTGTCCTTCAGCGCGGCCGGCGTCTTGCGCTTGGCGGCGGCGAGGCTGGCGAGGCTCAGATCGACCGCCAGCACCTGCGCGCCGGCGAAACTCTGCGCCACTTCGAGCGCGATGCGCCCGGTGCCGCAGCCGGCGATCAGGATGTCGAGCCAGTCGGTCTTGTTGAGCGGCCGGAACGGCACCGTCGGAAACTGATGGCGGATAAGTTCGTCGAGCACCATCGGCGGCGGCGGAGCCGGCAGCCGCACCCAGCGTGGATAGGGATTTTCCTCGTATTGCTGACGCACGGCGGCGGTGATGCCGCCGGCGATCGGCGTGAGCACCGGCATGGTGTCGCGTAAGGCCGCCTCCTCGCGCGGCTCGCGCAGTTGCTGCGTTACCACTGCATCGACCGCGGAGGGCCATTTGCGCGTCAGCAGCCGCTCGGAGCCGCTGAGCGCATGCAGCGGCTCGTAGGCGGCCAACACGGCGAGCGACAGCGGCGCAATCGGCGCGCCGGCATCGAGGTTTTCGGCAACGCGGCCCTTGAGCGTCGCAAGGCTGTCCGCCTCGGCGTCCGACAGCGCGAAGACGTATTCATTGATGTAGCCCTGCCGCGCCAGCGCCGCGGCGAAGGCGACGACATCGCCGCTCGGTTTGGCCGACTCATCGAGCGCCTGTTCCAGCAGCGCGGCGCGCAGGCCCGTCAGCCAGCGTTCGAAGGTCCGGTCGCGCACGGCGGTGTTCTCGAGCACGCAGCGCAGATAGACCTCGGCGGCGATCGCCTCGGTCAGCCCGGGCGCGGGCTCGCCGCGCGCGACCGCCTCGAGTGCTGCGGCCAGATCCGGCAGCAGCGCCGTCAGCGTCGTCAGCACGGTGTCGAACTGGTTGAGCGTCTGCGGCGCGATCCGGGCGAGCTCGACATATTGCGCCGCCGCCTTGTCGCGCTTGCCCTGCATCAGGAACAGCGCCGCCAACCGGTCGCAGGCCACGGCATGGCCGGGCTCGCTGGCCAGCACTTTTCGGTAAAGCATCGCCGCGCCCGCCAGGTCGCCCTGCTGGTGATGCATCGACGCGCGCTGGAACAATTCGGCCGCCGCCGACGGGGCCTGCTTCTGGGCGATGCGGCGTTGGGTCCGGTTCATGGGCGCGGGCCTTAAAGAGAATTGGCCCGGCTTATAGGGGCGCCCTTGCGGGCCAGCAAGACGGCGGCGTCAGGGACGCCCGCCCCGCAACTGGCCGAGGGCGACGCTGGCTTCATGGCGCAGCGCGTCCATGTCGGGGTTGTCGGCTTGCGGCGCGGCGGCGTCGAACAAAGGCGGCGCGGCGCTGGTCAGCGGGCGCAGGCCGGAGGTCGTGCCTGTCCCGAGCGGGCACAGCAGCAGCGCCGCGCAACAGGCGGTGGCGACGAGCAGGATCAGGCGCTGCCGGGACGACATGACACGGGACATGACCAAGGACATGACCTGACAATTGGCACGAAACCGCGCGGCGGCAAGTGAGGCGCCCGCGCATTGCTGCCATGTTTCGCACACAAACCGTTCAATTCCGTTCCGCCGCGCGCGGCAAATGGCGCGACCGGCGTAAGGCGCCGTTAGCCATAGACCCGCGCGTGCGGTTCAGAAATCCAGCGGCAGGAACGGTCCGCCGGCGGTGCGGCAGGAGCGCAGGCAGGTGCGGTCGCAGTCGTCGGTGAGCTTGAGGCACTGGCCCTGGGCGTCGCGGTAGAGGCACCCGGTCTGGCCCCACGCGCAATAGGCGCCGCAGTCGCGCATGCAGGCGCTCGCGCCCCACACCGCCTGCGCCCGCTCGCTGCGCGGGAATGGCAGCATGATGGCCGGGCTCGCCGCGCGGGGCGCCCGGGCGTCGGCGGCGTGCGCAGGCGTCAACGCCGCGGCAGCGACCACCAGGCACATCAGCGCAATGGCGAGGACCGCCCGCCCGATCGTCCGCTTCATCGCCGCCTCCTCAATGCCTTCCGCGCCATTTCTAGACCATTTCGCCGGGACCGTCGCCCAAGATTGGCCGCAGGCAGGGTATCGTATGGAACTCCGCCTTTTGCGACGCAGCTACGAGGACTAGATTAAGGCTGCTTCGGCCGTCCGCGGCCGCCGATCCGATGGAGACGACACGACCGTGACCCTCGCCGACCAGACCGACAAGCCGAACCAGCAATTCGGCACCGAAGGCATCAAGCCGATGGGCCGCCCGAGCGCGATCACGCGCTTCTTCATGGGCGTGGTGTCCTTCGCCGAGCGGCTGAACCTGAAGTTCTCCAAGGTCGGCAACCCGCCGATCTACGACAAGGCGGTGTTTCCCTGGGCGCGCGAGATCGAGAAGGAATGGCCGGCGATCAAGGCCGAGCTTGAGAAGGTCCTGATGCGCAAGGACGAGCTGCCGGGCTTCCACGAACTGTCCACCGACGTCTCGACCATCAGCCAGGACCGCGGTTGGAAGACGTTCTTTCTCTCCGGCTACGGCTTCAGGTCGGAGAACAACATCCGGCAGTGCCCGCAGACCTGGCGCATCTGCCAGAAGATCCCCGGCCTCATCACCGTGATGTACTCGATCTTCGAGCCCAACAAGCATCTGCCGGCGCATCGCGGGCCCTATAACGGCGTGCTGCGCCTGCATCTCGGCCTCATCGTTCCGGAGCCGCGCGACAAACTCGGCATCCGCGTCGAGAACGAGGTCTATCGCTGGAAGGAAGGCGAGGCCGTGATCTTCGACGACGCCTTCGAGCACGAGGCCTGGAACAACACCGACAAGGTGCGGGTGGTGCTGTTCGTCGACTTCCGCAAGCCGCTGCGATTCCCGGCCAATATCATCAACTGGCTGCTCCTCAACGTCGCCGTGTTCACGCCCTTCATCCGCGAAGGCATGGACAACCAGAAGGCCTGGGAGAAGAAGTTCTACGAGGAAGCCGAGGCGCTGAGGAATCGCTGACTGTCATTCCGGGGCGCCGCGCAGCGGCGAACCCGGAATCCATACGCCGCAGCCCTTACCCGTCATCCTGAGGTGCGAGCGTAGCGAGCCTCGAAGGATGAGCGGCCAAGGTACCCATCGCCCTTCGAGGCCCGGCGATCGCGCGTCGAAGACGCGCTTAACGCAGTTTTGAGGCGGGCGCCTCAGGTAATAAGGGGCACCTTGCCCGCCCTTCATGATTTCGGATTTGCCGGTTCGAATGAGACGACCATGCGCTTCGCCTTGATGCGTCCATGGACGCCATAACTTGAATCAAAGCTGAGCGTGGTGCCGCTAGCGTCAATTTCGACCTCAAGTCGATGGATAATCCCGGCTTCCATGAACTCGAACAACTCGACTTCGATTAGATCGAAAATGTGCAGGGTCACATCGACATGCTTGGTGAGCACGAAATAGCCCCGAGCGTCGACCTCGGATTTCATCCGGAATGTGCGCGCGACCAGACGACCTGGCGCGCCTTGGCGTAGTTCGAGTTCACGCAACGTAGCGTCATGGAATAACGGGACGCGCTCGAACCACGCGCATAGCGCTGCCCCACCTTCCAAATCCGCTATCGTGGCCATTGTCATTTCTCGCCGGTTAGACCGCTGCCTGAAGTTTGTATCGATCCGTTAGGGACCCTATCGCATCTGCCGGCCGGGTTCTGAAATGGGCGAAGGGCCTTTTTTCCCCGGATGTCTGGGGCAAGCCCTGCAGTGAGGAGGGTTTTGGCCGCGCACGCCTGGGCCGTCGCCCTTCGAGGCTCGCCGACCTGCATGGCCGGCTCGCACCTCAGGATGACGGGGAGCGAGGCCCAGCTAGGTCCGCCCTTGCCAATCCCCCTATTCGCCTCTACCTCCCTCCCGCATGCTCGACACCCCTGCAAAACCCGCCTCTGATACCGACGGTGCGCCCGCGCCCAAGGTCAGCTTCGTCTCGCTCGGTTGCCCCAAGGCGCTGGTCGATTCCGAGCGCATCATCACGCGCCTGCGCGCCGAGGGCTATGAGCTGACGCGCGAGCACAAGGGCTCGGACCTCGTCATCGTCAACACCTGCGGCTTTCTCGATTCCGCCAAGGCCGAGTCGCTCGACGCCATTGGCCTCGCGCTCAACGAAAACGGCAAGGTCATCGTCACCGGCTGCATGGGCGCCGAGCCCGAGAGAATCACCACAGCGCATCCGGGCGTCCTCGCCATCACCGGGCCGCAGCAATACGAGAGCGTGCTCGAGGCCGTGCATCGCGCCGCGCCGCCCAAGCACAATCCGTTCATCGATCTCGTGCCGCCCGAAGGCATCAAGCTGACGCCGCGGCACTACGCCTATCTCAAAATTTCCGAAGGCTGCAACAACCGCTGCACCTTCTGCATCATCCCCAAGCTGCGCGGCGATCTGGTCTCGCGGCCGGCCGCCGATGTGATGCGCGAAGCCGAGCGTCTGGTTCAGGCCGGCGTGAAAGAGCTTCTGGTCATCTCGCAGGACACCTCCGCCTACGGCCTCGATACCAAATACGCCACCAGTTCATGGAAGAACGCCGCCGGCGAGACGCGCGAAGTGCGCGCCAAATTCCTCGATTTATCCCACGCGCTCGGCGAACTCGGCGTCTGGGTGCGCATGCATTACGTTTACCCGTACAAGCATGTCGATGACGTCATCCCGCTGATGGCCGATCGCAAGATCCTGCCCTACCTCGACATGCCGCTGCAGCACGCCAATGCCGACGTGCTGCGCCGCATGAAGCGCCCCGCCTCGCAGGAGAAGACGCTCGACAGCATCCGGCGCTGGCGCGAGATGTGCCCGGACCTGACTTTGCGTTCGACCTTCATTGTCGGCTTTCCGGGTGAAACGGACGCCGAATTCGAAACCCTGCTCGAATTTCTCGATGAAGCCTCGCTCGACCGCGTCGGCTGCTTCAAATACGAAGCGGTCAATGGCGCGCCGGCCAATGCGCTGGACAATCCGGTGCCCGAAGAGATCAAGGAAGAGCGCTGGCATCGCTTCATGCAGGCGCAGCAGAAGATTTCGGCGCGGCGTCTCAAGCGCAAGGTCGGCACCCGCCAGCAGGTCATTATCGACGAGGCCGGCCCGACCGTCGCCAGGGGCCGCTCGATGGCCGATGCGCCGGAGATCGACGGCAACGTCTATATCGCCTCGCGCCGCCCGCTGCGCGTCGGCGAGATCGTCACCGTCAAGATCGAACGCTCCGACGAATACGACCTGCACGGCTCGACCGCCGGCTTCTGAGGGGCTCTCACGGCGCGGCGAACAACGCTTCCGGCAGTTTGTATTTCTCGACCCAGTTCAGCCAGTAGACATCGGTCGGGCCGATGACGAAGTCCACCACCGCCCAGCCCTTGGCGTCGCGGCGCAGCAGCGCCAAGACGAGGCCCGAGAACACATCGTCCTCGAAGTCCTGCTTGAACTTGGTGGCGCGCCAGTCGATCGGGCGGCCGTCGCGGCGCACCGGTGTCGCCCCGACATAGGCCCACTCGCCCATGACATTGATGGTGCCGACGACGAAGCTGACCGGCCCGCCGGTCTCGGCCTGGATGGTCGGCCGCAACGCGTCCAGCACCTCCGTGCGCAGCGGATTGCTGCGATCCGGCGACGTCACCGGCTGCGCCCGCGCGGCCGCCGCGACGCACAGCGCCAGGATCAGGCCAATACCCCATCGCCAGATCATCGCCCGCATCCTCCTGCCCCTGTCGGACGGGGTATCTTCGCCGGGACGTCCGTCGCGCGCATGATTTTTATCAATCCGCCCGCCGTCATCCGGGCGCGCCGCCCCCGGGCTGGCCGTGATTTAATCCCTTGACCCGTATTCCTACTAGTCCTATATTCCCACTATCCCGCCCCTGTTAACGAGGGGTGTCTGTACAGCATCTTCAGATGCTGGGGCGGGGAGCGGTGGCCGGGACGGGGCGTCGGAGATGCGGCGCGGTTTCCCCTCCCGGCGGTCCAAACCGCGCCAGGTTTCCAGCACGCCAGCCGCGTGCCGGGGCC
>JAFIGS010000031.1 GCA_017849615.1 Pseudolabrys sp.
AAGCCGCTCGCTCCCGGCGCGCCTTGCCGCGCGTCACGGGGGCCGACTTGCGCGTGCCAAGGGAGCAGAAGCCGCCGGTGGCGTCTCGATCCACAAGATCGCGGCAAAGCCGGGGTCAGGAAGCCACCCCGCCCGCGCAGGGCCGATCAAAAAACGCGGGCGATGAATCACGTCCGTACAACAACTCCCCCGCTCAGGCGAGGCGCCGGTTCTTTCTGTCGGTCCGGAAGATTGGCGGCGCGCGCGGGCGCTAGCCCTCGCCTTGCACGAATCGAGCACGGCGCTAGCTTGGCGAGCGCACACGCTCCATCACGAGGAAAACGCACCATGACCAAGCGGACGACACTGTACTCATCGAAGGGCAAAAAGCTCTACGCGGTGCGAGACAAGAACGGCAAGTTCAAGGACATCCAGACCTACAAGCGCGCGCATACGCTCGACATGAAGCGCAAGTCGAAGGAAGAAATCGCCACGGCGAAGAAGAAAAAGAAGAAGACCGCCAAAAAAGCCAAGAAGGCCAAGAAGGCCGTGAAAAAGAAGAAGCGGCTCTAGGCGTCGGGCGTCACCCGCTCGCGGGCATCGTAGACCTTTACCTGAAGACCGGCATCCTTGCCTTTCAGCGTCAGGCCGGCGGACAGCGCCTGGGTGAGTGAGCCGTACTGCGACACGCAGCGCCCGCCCACTTCGACAATGTAGCTAGGCTCGCTCGTCGGCGCGAATGGCGGTGACGCTGTCGCCGGCAGGTCGGTCAATTGGGTTGAGGGCGAAACGGTGTCGGGCATGGCAGCCTCGTTGCAGACGGTCCGGGATTGTCGCCCCCGGGCCGTCGGCATCATTCCGCCGCCCCGTTAAGATTAGCTGAAAGCCTAAAAAGCCAAATAATATCAAGCGTGTTGCCGATCGGAGTCGATCGGGATCACCTGTCCGGAAATCGTCTTTGCGGCCGGAGAAGCAAGGAATACCGCCAGCGCGGCAATGTCTCGGGGATCGACGAATTTCTTGATCGAGGTGTAGGCGAAAGATTCATCCTGCACTTCCTTCAGTGACTTGCCGGAGATCTGCGCCCGCCCCTGAAACACCCGCTGAATGCGGTCGCCCTCGACCTGACCCGGCGCAATGGCGTTGGCGCGGATGCCCCAGGCGCCGAGCTCGACGGCGAGCGTCTTGGTGAAGCCGATGACTCCCCATTTGGTCGCCGCGTATGGCGAGCGGTTGGCGAAGCCGAAGCGGCCGGCGATCGAGGTCATGTTGATGATGACCCCCTCATCCGCCTCCTTGAGATACGGGATGGCGAGCCGCGTGGTATCGAACATGCCGGTGAGGTTGATCGCCATCACCTTGTCCCAGTCATCGGGCGGATACTGATCGACCGGCAGCGTCATGCCGGAAACGCCGGCATTGTTGATCAGGACGTCGATGCCGCCGAGCGCCTTGGCCGCCTCCGGCACCATACGTTCGATCTCCGCGCGCACCGCCATGTCGCAGCGCCTGGCGACGAGACCGGGAATCTCCTTGGCCATCGCGGCCAGCCCGGCCTCGTCGATGTCGCAGATGTAAACCTTTGCGCCGGTCGCCGCGAAAGCGCGCGCGAATTCGCGGCCGATGCCGGCCGCGCCGGCGGTGATCAGGACTTTCTGCGACATACGTTTCCCCTCTTGTTTGTTGTTATTTCCCACAAGGAGACCCGCAAAGGAAGCTCACTCTTCCTTTTCCGTCGTGAAATACAAGGGGTAGCCGTTCATCTTGCCCAGATCGGTGGCTTCCTTGGCCTTGGTCTCGGCAACGTCGCGGGTATAGACGGCGATGACACAGGCGCCCTTCTGATGCGCGGTCATCATCACGCGATAGGCCTGGCTTTCGTTGAGGCGGAACACGCCCTTGAGCACCTGCACGACGAACTCGCGCGGCGTGTAGTCATCGTTGAGAACGATCACCTTCCACAGAGGCGGCCGGGCCACCTTTGTTTTGGACTTGGTGCGCGGTTTGGTCGTCGTGCCGGGGTTGCCGGTCGGGCTCATGCGAACGCTCCGTCAGTGGCCCATCCAGCGCCGTATTTCCTGTTGCCGGCGCCATTCCCCCGATTGCCTATCTTTGCAAGTCCTGCCTAGAAGCAAAAGCCCCGCGCACCGATCGGGGCCAAGAAACTTATGCCCCGAGGAACGCCGCATGCCGACCGTCCTGCTCACCCATACGCACGACATGCTCGCCAACTATTACGGCGACCGCGCGCTCGCCGCGCTGCGCGGGCTCTGCGACGTCCGGCTCAACGACACCGGCAAGCCGCTCGATACAGCAGCCTTGGTGAAACTGTCTCAAGGCTGCGAGATCATCGTCTCCGACCGGCTCACCGCAGGCCCGGCGGATTTTTTCGCCCAGGCCCCCGCGTCGCTGGCCGCTTTCCTCCGGGTCGCCGTGGATATCCGAAACATCGACGTCGCCGCCGCGTCGAAGGCCGGCATTCTGGTGACCCATGCCACGCCGGGCTTTCTGGCTTCGGTCGCCGAACAGACCATCGGCTTCATGGTCGATCTCGGCCGTCATGTCTCGCGCTACACGGCAGAGTATCGCGCCGGCCTCGATCCGCAGCCGGTGATGGGACGGCAACTGGCTGGCGCAACGCTCGGCATTCTCGGCTATGGCGCGATCGGTGAATATCTCGCCCGGCTCGGCGTCGTCTTCGGCATGAAGGTGATGGTGTCCGATCCGTTCAAGACCGTCGACGAGCCGGGCATCACGCAAGGGTCGTTCGCGGACGTCGTCGCGGCTTCCGACTTCCTGGTGTGCCTCGTCGTTGCCAACGAGGCGACCGAGAACCTGATGAACGCCGCCGCCTTCGCACGAATGAAGAAGTCGGCCTATTTCATCAACATGTCGCGCGGAAACCTCGTGGACGAGAAGGCCCTGGAGGATGCGCTCGACCGCAAGCTGATCGCCGGCGCCGCCATGGATGTCGGGCGCGCGCCCGACCAGAAGCCGTCGCTGTTCCTCGCCAGGCGTCCGGATGTCGTCGCCACCCCGCACACCGGCGGCCTCACTCCGGACGCCGCCGAGCACCAGGCCTTCGACACCGTCAATCAGGTCCGGGATATTCTGGCCGGCAAAATGCCGCCCGGCGCCGCCAATTCCGAAGCGGCCCACCGGCTCTCGATGTTCGGCCACTAGCGGGCAAAATCCCGGCAAAAGACGGCATTGGAACTTTGTTCCGCCGCCGGCGTTGATGGATACGCTTTATCCAAAGGGGGACCTGCCCATGAATCGTAACGTCCTTATTCTTGCCGTTGCCGTACTCTGCGTTGCGATCGGCGCGCTAGGCTACAAGCTCTACGAAGAGAGCCGCGAACCCAAAGGCGTGCAGCTCAACATCGGATCGCAGGGCATTTCGGTAGAAAAGAAGTAGCGGCGGGAAACGGCGCGGCTTCGACGAAGACGCGGCGTCCGGAAACGGCAGCGTCTTTCAATCAGACAATTCAAAAGATAACCGCGCTCGCGCCTTTCACCTGGCGCGGGCGCGTCTCGTTGTGCGCATTCGGTATATGTCAGTCTTGCTGCTTCATTCGTCGTCCAGCCTCGGTATTGTTCGCGTGACGGTGCGGGGAGTGAGGAATGCTGGCCGTGCTACGGCGATAATCGTAGGCGCGGTCGTAGCGAAAGGAGGAGCGAATGAGCCCGCACGCCCGCAGCGACATTCACATGCTTCGACGACCTTCGCGCTACCGGCCGGCCAATACCTGCGCTCAATGCGGCGAAGCGCTTTATTTGCCGGAGTACTCCGAATGGCTGGACACCGGTCACGCACGGCATCTGTGGCAGTGCGACGCCTGCGGATATTCGTTCGAGACGACTGTTCGCTTTGCAGCGGCGTAGTGCGCCGGAACGGCAGGAGCGGCCCCGGGCCCGGCCCGACGAGGCACGATGTGGGCTCTGCGGTACGCGCACACGCAAGAAAGGAACCGGCTTAGACGCACGCGCCCTCGCCCCAGAGCAACCCAGCGGCGCAGAAGCGGTAAGTCGGTTCCTTTCGCTGTCTCTTCAGGCACAGCCCACGAATTGACAGCCTCCGATCACGCGAATTTGTGGGCCGGTTTGCCGCCGGGTGCCAGTAAGCATGTTTGCATGATGATGCGTCGTTCGTTTCTTCTCCCATGGCTGGGCTCGTCGCGGCGCCCCGCTCCGGGTTCGCGCAAGCTCCCATGTCCCAGGTGTCCGCCTATGCCTTCCGCTTCGAGGGCCTGAGCGGTGACGCCATTGCGCTGGCTGACTTTGCCGACAAACCGATCCTCGTCGTCAACACCGCCTCGCAATGTGGCTACACCCCGCAATATACGGGGTTGCAGGCGCTGTGGGCGCGCTACCGCGACCGCGGGCTCATGATCATCGGCGTGCCCTCCAACGACTTTGGCGGCCAGGAGCCGGGCGGCGCTTCAGAAATCGCCAAGACCGCGCATGACGAATATCACGTCACCTTCCCGCTCGCCGCCAAGGCCAGCGTGAAGGGCGCAGCCGCGCACCCATTCTATCGCTGGGCCGCGACAGAGCGTCCGCTCGAAACGCCGCGCTGGAATTTTCACAAGTATCTGATCGGCCGTGACGGTCGTCTCAAGGCGGCCTTCACCTCGGCGGTCGATCCGTCGGATCCGGGCGTCATCGTCGCGATCGAAACCGAACTGCGGACCTGACGTCAGGCCGCCGCGACGACATGCGCCGTCGCCACCTTCTCGCCGAGAGCGTCCATCGCCTCGACCAGCTTGAGGAAGGCGCTGCCGGGCAGCGGCGGCGCGAACACATAGCCCTGTGCCGCGCGGATGCCGATCTCGCGGAGGTGCATCACCTGCTCGAAATTCTCGACGCCCTCGGCCACCACATCCATGCGCATGTTGTGGGCAAGATCGACCAGCGTTTCGATGATGGTGGTTGAATTGCGGTCAGTGCCGATCGAGTCGATGAATATCTTGTCGATCTTGATGATATCGACGCCGAGCTTGAGCATATAGGAAAGCCCGCTGTGGCCGGTGCCGACGTCGTCGATGGCGATACGGACGCCGAGGCTCTGCAGCGCAGCGATGATCTGGCGCGTAGCGGCGAAATTCTCGATCGGGTCACGCTCGGTAACTTCCAGCACGACCTGGGTGAGCTTGATCGGCGACTTGGCAAAGGCGCCATAGACATCCTTGACCACCGACTCGTCGGCGAACAGGCGGCTGGCGAAGTTGAAGGACACCTTCAGGCCGGGCCGCTCGCCGATGGCCTTGCCGGCCTCCTCGCTCACCCGCTTCATCAGGTCGAGCGTCATGGCGCGGATCAGCCCGCTCGATTCCGCCAGCGGGATGAAGGCGGCGGGCGGCACCAAAGTGCCATCCGGCTTTTTCCAGCGCACCAGAACCTCGGCGCCGCGCAACTGGCCGGTCGTGATGTCGACGATAGGCTGGTAGTAAGGCACGAACTCGCCGGCGGCCAGAGCGCGCTGCATTTCGATGATCGGATTATTGGGATCGCGGCGCGCCACAAGGCCCGCGAAAAGGCCGAGCAGCGCCAGCACGACGCCCGTGACGTAGAGGCTCAGCCACTTGAGATCGGCGCCGCCGGCGCTGGCCAGCTTGCTGGGCACCCATACGAGCACCTTGAACCCGTACAAACGCGAGCGATGTTCGGCCGCAAAGCCGTCGCCGGCCGTGAAGACCGGCTTGCGTCTGCCGAATTCGGCGAGAACGACATGGCCGCGGGTTTCGACCGCAGCATAGAGCCCGCCCGGCGCAGGCCCCGTTTCGACCCCGCCGTTGAACTCGTCGCGCAAGTGCTGCTCGAACACCTGGACCGCGACATGTGGCAGGAACATCCCGGCCGGAACCAGCGCAGCGATGGCGTTGGAACCGCTGCCCAGCGGCCGGCGGAGTCGCACCATCGATTGACCGTCGGGCAGATTGACGACGTCGAGGGCATAGTTTGGCGCGCCTTCGAGCGCTTCGGTCGAGAGGACGCGCCGCATGGTCTCTCGCTCGGCGGCCACGACCTTCTGCTGCGACGAGCAAAGCATGCGGCCGCTGGCGTCGAGAATGGCGATTTCCTTGATCGGAACGGTCTCGAAGGCCGCGCGCTGCAGGGCCTCGAGTGCGTTGGGCCCGCAATCGCCCACCCCAGCGGAGCTGAGCGCGTCGAGCGTCCGGACAACGTCGCCAGTGCGCCGTTCGGCATGCGTCACCGCATGACGCGCCGAAATCTCCGCATCTTCTCGGCCCTGCCGCTCAATGATGCCGCCCAGCCAGAAATTGAACGCGATCAGGGGAGCGCCGGCAACGAATACGCCAACTGCAATCGCTGCAACATTCTGGCGCGTAAAACCGCGCGCAAAAAAACTCATTACCGGTATATCCGACCATTATGGTGCGCCTTTAGTGAGCCATGGGCCCGTAAAAAGCCGCTTAAGGCCAAAGCCCGGCCGTCGGGGAAAACGCGACAAGATACCACTTGCGGCCCCGCATGGTTAATGGCCGCTTAAGGTGGCACAGGCCCATGCCTGCCGTTCCAAATTCTCTAGCCTGTCTCAAGGCTCGCCCGGGCGCCCGCGCGCAGCGCGACGGATCAGGCCAAAGCGCCGGCCTGCTCAGGGTTGTTTCGGCTTGCCGGCGAGTCCGGCAATGAAACGCGGCAGCGCAAACGCCGCGGTGTGAACGGCCGGCGTCCAGTATCGCGTGGCAATGCTGCCCGCCTTGCGATAGCGCGCCGCAATCATGCTCGCGGTCGCGACCCGGAGCCGCCTGTCGTCGGTAGCAAAGCCCATCGCCAGCAATCCGCCGAAGTATGTCGGTACGGCCGCTGTGTAACAGGTGACATCGGTGAACAGCCCGCGCAGACGCCGGAGACTCGTTGCCAATTCCTTGCCCTGAAAAAACGGCACACCATTCTGCGTCACCAGAACGCCTCCCTTGGCGAGGCAGCGCCGACAGCCGGCGTAGAACTTGCGCGTAAACAGCGCCAAGCCGGGACCTTGCGGATCGGTGGAATCGACGATGATCACGTCAAACCGGCGATCGGTTCTGGCGACGAACCTGGCGCCATCTTCAATCACGCACTGGAATCGCCTGTCGGCGAATACAGGGCGGGCAAACTTCGGATAGTGCTTCTTGGCGAAGTCGATCACAGATGCGTCAATTTCGACCAGCGTAACATGGCGGACGGACTTGTGCTTGAGCACCTCCTTCGCGATGCCACAATCGCCTCCGCCGACAATCAGGACGTCTCTGGCCCGGCCGTGTGCGAACAGAGGCACATGCGCCATCATTTCCTGATAAATGAACTCGTCGCGACTGGATATCTGAACCGCGCCGTCCAGCATCAGCATCTTGCCGAGATACTTGTGCTTGAACAAAACAAGATGCTGGTGGCCGGTTCGCGTTTCGTGAAGCACGCGTTCCGCGCGATAGCTCGCACGAACGCCGAGCGGCTCCAGTATGGTCTCGTCAATCCAGCGATGTCTGGCCACGGTGGACCTCCGGGAGTTGGAAAAGCGACATAGCGGACCGGTCAGGTCACGCCTTGCCCGCGCAAAATCTCGCTGACCGCGATCCTTCTCGGAGCAAAAGCCTGTCGCAGCACGGGCACGCAAGCATCCGGATTCGCATCCCCGCACATGAAAATGTCGAGCGCGGCGAAACCATTCTCGGGCCACGAGTGAACCGAGATATGGCTCTCGGCTAGCACGGCGACGCCAGAGACGCCGCCATTGGGCTCGAAATGATGCAGGTGAATATGAAGAAGCGTTGCGCCTGCCGCTGAAACACAGTCGCGCAACGTCTGCTCGATATGAGACAGGTCGTCGAGGCGCGTGGCCTGATAAAGATCGACGATCAGATGCGCGCCGGCGCAACGGGCGCCGTTCTTGACGATGAAATGATCGTCACGCGCCGTCTCGACGACGGTCTTCACATTGTCACGGGTGGTACCTGGAACCCCCAAGCCCTTCCCCGATCGATGGAGGGCGTTCTTCAACATGCCCCTCTCCTCAACCAGAGATCGAACCCGAGAGACGGCGAGCCGGCTCGCGGAGTAAATCTGCAACGCGCTCTTGTCCGGCGCCACAAACCCGACATAGTGTCGAATGACCGCGTTTTCAAGCTACTTTTTGCCACACACGCCAAGCGGCAATGACGTGCACAACACAGTCGTCGCCTGAGGAAGAGCGTATGATCGCAATTTTGGTCTGCGCTGCGAAACTGCTACGCTGATTTCGCCAAACCGCCGCGACCATCGCAAGGAGCAGCATCATGAGCTTTTTCCCCGGCCAGGATCCCGAAGCAGGCGATGCCTATAGCTGCGATGCGCTGGCCCATGTGGTGGTGCCGCGCACGGTCGATCTCGGCGACGGCTTTTCGGTGCGCAGGGCTCTGCCCTCGGCGCGCTCGCGCATGGTCGGGCCGTTCATTTTCTTCGACCACTTCGGGCCGGCGGAATTTCGCGCCGGCACCGGTCTCGATGTGCGCCCGCACCCGCATATCGGACTTTCGACTGTGACCTACCTGTTCGATGGCGAGATCATGCATCGCGACAGCCTGGGCACGGCGCTGGCAATCCGGCCCGGCGAGATCAACTGGATGACCGCGGGGCGCGGCATTGTGCATTCGGAGCGCACCGACGCCGCCTTGCGCGACACCGGCAGCCCGATCCACGGCTTGCAGATGTGGGTCGGTTTGCCCAAGGCGCATGAGGAGATTGCGCCCAGCTTTGCCCACCACGACACTGGCGAATTTCCGATCATCGAGGACCACGGCAAGACCGTACGAGTCGTCACCGGCTCGCTCTACGGCGCAACCTCGCCGGTGCCGGTGTTGCACGAGACCATGTTCGGCGACGTGACGCTCAAGGCCGGCTCATCGATGCCGCTCGACGCCCACTACGATGAGCGCGCCCTCTATGTCGTCAATGGCACGATCGACATTGCCGGCGACCGCTTCGAGCCCGGCCGACTTCTCGTGTTCAAACCCGGCGACCGCATTACTGTGACTGCGGCAAGCGACGCGCATTTCGTCGTGCTCGGCGGCGCGCCGATGGACGGCCCGCGCCACATCTGGTGGAATTTCGTGTCGTCGAGCAAGGACCGCATCGAGCAGGCCAAGGCCGACTGGAAAGCCGGCCATTTCGACAAGGTGCCGGGCGACGAACTCGAGTTCATCCCGCTGCCGGAGAAATGAGGCGCTGTCGCCGGCCGCGCTCCAGAACCGGGACGAGAAAAGATCAGTCTACATTCACCGAACCGAACAGCTTTTCAGCATTGCCCCACGCGATGCGCCGGGCCTGATCGCGCGGCAACTGCTTCAGCCATGAGCGGTACTCGCTCATGATGTCGTCGTAGGACGCCCAGCGCTCGTTGATCCAGGTGTCGGAGCCGAGCAGAAAGCGGTCGGAATAGCGCGCGAACAGGTCGCGCCATTCCGGGGTGAGCGCGCGGCCCGGCCCGGTGATGCCGCCACGATAGGACAGTTCGCCCCACAGCATCGGATATTTGTCGAACAGTTTGGCAGCGCGCGACGGCGACGTCGAGAAGCCGGTATGCGCCCAGATGATCTTTGCCTTCGGGTTATGCTCGAACAGGATCAGCAACGCCTCCTCGTCGGAATGCGCATGCAGAAAAAGATCGTTGGCGACGGCGAAGTCGACGATCCGTTTGACGATCGGATTCCACGCCGCCTTGCCGTAAAGATGGAATTCCCCGATGCCGCGGTAATAACCGAGTTTGAACTCGCTCTCGATAAGCTCGATGCTCAAGGGATCGCCGAACCAGGTCCGGATGTCGGCGCGCACACGGTAAGGCCGGATGAACGGCACCACCCATAGCCCCGGCGCTTTCGCTTCCATCAGCTGATGCGTGCCCTTGTTCGGTCGGCTGGTGGCAAGGATGCCCTTGACGTTGTTGCGCCTGAAAACCTCGACCACCTTGTCGAGGGAGAAGAACGGATTGGGCTCCTGATTGTAGTGCATGTGCGCGTCGAAAATCGGCATCGTCGCCGCATCATTCACGCCAGCTTGCCCCACGCCTTGTCCAACGCCCTGTGCCTGCGCGCGTCCGGGCCAGGTCATCAGAACCAGGGCCGCGAGCGCCAGAGCCGCCAGAAAGATCAGCCGTTCGAAACGCATGGACCTCCCCTCCACGGGCGATCCTAGCCTGCGGCAATCCGGCGCGCGATCACTTCTTCGACAGAGCTACTTCTTCGGCAGATCGATCCGGATGCTCAATTCCTTGAGCTGCTTGGGCGTCACTTCGGCCGGTGCGCCCATCATCAGGTCTTCAGCCTTCTGGTTCATCGGGAACAGCACGACCTCGCGCAGGTTCTCTTCGCCCGCCAACAGCATGACGATGCGGTCGATGCCGGGTGCGATGCCGCCATGCGGCGGAGCGCCGAGGCGGAAGGCATTCAGCATGCCGCCGAACTTGGCCTCCAGCACTTCCTTCGGATAGCCGGCGAGACCGAAGGCTTTTTCCATCACCTCGGGACGATGGTTGCGGATGGCGCCCGACGACAGTTCCGTGCCGTTGCAGACGATGTCGTACTGATAGGCCTTGAGCCCAAGGATCTTGTCGGCATCATTGGCATCGAGCGCCAGGAACTCCTCGACGCCCATCTGCGGCATCGAGAACGGGTTGTGCGAGAAGTCGATCTTCTTCTCTTCCTCGTTCCATTCGAACATGGGGAAGTCGACAATCCAGCAGAATGCGAAGCGGTCCTGCGCGATCAGATTGAGCTCCTGACCGACCTTGGTACGCGCGCTGCCTGCGAACTTGTAGAAGTTCTTCGGCAGGCCGGCGACGAAGAAGCAGGCATCGCCCACCTTGAGGCCGAGCTGATCGGCGATCTGCTTGGTGCGCTCGGGGCCGATGTTCTTGGCGAGCGGGCCGGCGCCGCCCTCCTCGCCCTCGCGCCAGAAGATGTAGCCGAGGCCCGGCTGGCCCTCGCCTTGCGCCCAGGAATTCATACGATCGGCGAAGGCGCGGTTTCCACCGCCGGGCGCCGGAATGGCCCAGACTTGCGCCTTGGAGTCGCCGGCGAGGATGCTGGCGAAAATCTTGAAGCCCGAGCCGCGGAACGCTTCGCTGACATCCTGCATCACGATCGGGTTGCGCAGGTCCGGCTTGTCTGAGCCGTATTTGGTGATGGCTTCGGCGTAAGGAATCATCGGAAACTTCTGCGTCACCGACTTGCCGTTCGCGAATTCCTCGAACACGCCGCGCATCACCGGCTCGACCGCGTTGAACACGTCGTCCTGGGTGACGAAGCTCATTTCCAGATCGAGCTGATAGAATTCTCCCGGCGAGCGGTCAGCACGCGCGTCCTCATCGCGGAAGCACGGCGCGATCTGGAAGTAGCGGTCGAATCCGGCCACCATGATGAGCTGCTTGAACTGCTGCGGCGCCTGCGGCAGCGCATAGAACTTGCCGGGATGAATGCGCGAGGGCACCAGATAGTCGCGCGCGCCTTCCGGCGACGACGCGGTCAGGATCGGTGTCTGGAATTCGAAGAAGCCACTATCCTTCATGCGCCTGCGGATCGAGTCGATGACCCGGCCGCGCAGCATGATGTTGTTGTGCAGCTTCTCGCGGCGCAGATCGAGGAAGCGATATTTGAGGCGGATGTCTTCCGGATAGTCGGCATCGCCGAACACCGGCATCGGCAGATCGCCGGCGGCGCCGAGCACTTCGATCTCCGACACATAGACCTCGACCTGGCCCGTCGGCAGGTCGGTATTCTCGGTTCCCTCGGGGCGCTTGCGCGCCTTGCCGTCAATGCGCACGACCCATTCCGAGCGCAGGGTCTCGGCCAGCTTGAACGCCTTGGAATCCGGATCGATCACCGCCTGGGTGATGCCGTAGTGGTCGCGCAAATCGATAAAAAGCACACCGCCATGGTCGCGGATGCGATGACACCAGCCGGACAGCCGCACTTCCTTGCCGATGTCGCTCTCGCGCAGCGCGCCGCAGGTGTGTGAACGATAGCGATGCAGTGACATTCGAGGCCGTTCCGGAAGCGATTCATGGGTGGGTGAAGGCGGGCGAAAGACGCATGGGGGTGGGGCTTTGTCAAGGCGAGCCGGGAACCTGACCTTCCGTCATGAAGCCCCGCCAAACCGCGCCTCGACAGACTCGCAGCCGCCCTGCAAACTCCCCGTCCGGGGGGACGTCGTCGAGTCAGCAATGCCGAAATCCGCCGCCAGAAAAACTGCCCGCAAGGCCCGCAAAACGGCCGCGACCGCCCTCACCGACATGTCCACGGCCGAGGCCACGGTCGAGACCCTGCTCAGCCACGGCATCCGCACTGTCTACGCCCTGCCCGGCGTGCATAACGACCACCTGTTCGACGCCTTCGCGCGCTCCGGCGACCGCCTGTCGGTGGTCCATACCCGCCATGAACAGGGCGCGGCCTATATGGCGCTCGGCGCCGCGCTGGCGACCGGCCAGCGGCAGGCCTATTCGGTGGTGCCCGGCCCGGGCCTGCTGAATTCGGGCGCCGCGCTCCTGACCGCGTACAGCATGAACGCCCCGGTTCTGGCGCTGATCGGCCAGATCCCGGCCGACGCCATCGGCCGCGACCAGGGCCACCTGCACGAAATCAAGGACCAGTCCGGCATCCTGTCCCGGCTGGTCGATCACACCACCCTCCTGAAAAAGCCCGCCGAAGCGCCGGCCAAGACCGCCCGGGCAATCCGCGCGATGGCGCAGGGCCGTCCGGGCCCGGCGGCGCTCGAATGCGCCATGGATGTCTGGGGCGAGCGCGGCCCGGTCGGGCCGATCCCGGCCCCGGCGGCAGCCCCCGCGCCGCGCATCGACGAGGACGCGGTCCGGCGCGCGGCGAGGATGCTCGGCAAGGCCCGCCGCGTGCTCATTATCGCCGGCGGCGGCGCGCTGGATGCCTCGCCGGAGGTGACGCTGCTGTCCGACCTGCTTCAGGCGCCCGTGATGTCCTACCGGCGCGGCGGCGGCGTGCTGGATGGCCGCAATCCCTTCAGTGTGAATCTTCCTCTCGGCCGGGACTTGTGGGGCGAGGCCGATGCGGTGCTGGCGATCGGCACCCGGCTGTTCTACCCGGCGACGCAATGGGGCACCGACCGCGACCTCAAGGTCATCCGCGTCGACGCCACGAAAGAAGGCGCGAGCCGCCTGCACAAACCTGACGTAGCGCTGATCGGCGACGCCGCGCCCGTGCTGCGCCGCCTCATCGATGCCGTCGCCAGGACGAACCCGCGGCGCGCCGAGCGCGGCGACGAGATGCGCCAGCGCCAGGCCAGGATGCGCGCCCGCCTCGCCAAGCTGGCGCCGCAGATCGCCTTCCTCGAGGCCATTCGCGCCGAACTGCCCGAACACGGCATTTATGTCGATGAAGTCACGCAGGTCGGCTTTGCCGCCCGCCTCGCCTTCCCGGTTTACAAGCCGCGCACGTTTCTCTCGCCCGGCTATCAGGACAATCTCGGCTGGGGCTATGCCACCGCGCTCGGCGCGCAGCACGCGAGAAGCGACGTGCCGGTGGTCTCGATCAATGGCGACGGCGGTTTCATGTTTACCGCCAGCGAACTCGCCACCGCGATGCGCCACCGCATTCCGCTGACCGCCATCGTGTTCGCCGACGGCGCTTTCGGCAACGTCAGGCGCATCCAGCAGGAGCATTACGGCAACCGGCTGATTGCCTCGGACCTCGCCAACCCCGATTTCGTGAAATTCGCCCAGAGTTTCGGCGCCCGGGGCGTCCGGGCCAGGTCTCCGGAAGAGTTGCGCATGGCGCTTCGCGAAGCCTTCAAGGCGGGCGAGCCGTCTGTTATCGAGGTGCCGGTCGGCGCCATGCCGAGCCCCTGGGAATTCCTGCATATGCCGCCGGTGCGCGGCGCATCGAAGCGATAGAAATACTCATTCAACCCGTGCGTGATGAACGCACAGCACAAGAAAGCCGTTGATGTCCCCCCTGATTACCACCACCGCCGAGCTCGCCGCCGTCTGCGAGCGCATGGCGAAGCACGAATTCGTCACCGTCGATACCGAGTTTCTCCGCGAGACCACCTACTACCCGCTGCTCTGCGTGGCGCAGATGGCGACCGACGACGAGGCCGTCGTCATCGACGCGCTGGCCCCCGGCATCGACCTCGCGCCGTTCTTCGCGCTGATGGCCAATGAGAAGGTCATCAAGGTGTTTCATGCCGCGCGGCAGGACATCGAAATCATGTGGAACATGGCCAAGATCATTCCGCATCCGATCGTTGACAGCCAGGTCGCCGCCATGGTGCTCGGCTATGGCGACAGCATCTCGTACGACCAGCTCGTGCAGCGCATCACCGGCGACGTGCTCGACAAGTCGAACCGCTTCACCGACTGGACGCGCCGGCCGCTCACCGACGCGCAGGTGACCTACGCGCTGTCCGACGTCACGCATCTGCGCGCGGTCTACGTCAAGCTCGCCGCCGACCTCGCCAAGCGCGGCCGCGCCTCGTGGGTCGAGTCCGAGATGGGCGTGCTCACCTCGCCCGAGACCTATCGCATGGACCCGGAGCGCGCCTGGGAGCGGCTCAAGGCCCGGGTTCGCAAGCCGAAGGAGCTCGCCGTCCTGATGGAAGTCGCGGCCTGGCGCGAGCGCGAGGCGCAGACCCGCGACGTGCCGCGCTCGCGCGTCCTCAAGGACGACGTCGTCGGCGATGTCGCGACGCAGATGCCGACCACCGTCGAGAAACTCGGCCAATTGCGCTCGCTGCCCAAGGGCTTCGAGCGTTCGCGCTGGGGCGAGCAGATCGTCGAGGCCGTCAATCGCGGCCTCGAGCGCGATCCGAAAACGCTGCCGCGCTTCGAGCGCTCGCGGCCGGCGCAGAACGGCGCCGCCATCGTCGAACTTCTCAAGGTGCTGCTGCGCATGACGTCGGAAACGCATGCCGTCGCCGCCAAGGTGATCGCCACCGTGGACGATCTCGACCGCATCGCCGCCGACGACAATGCCGACGTGCCCGCCCTCAAAGGCTGGCGGCGCGAACTGTTCGGCGACAAGGCGCTGGCGCTCAAGCACGGCAAGCTGGCGCTGGCGATCGAGAAAGGCCGCGTCGTCGCCAGCGAGAAGAACTGAACCATACGGAGCGGGAACGATGAGAGACGGGCAGCGCACGAGCCTTTCGCCACTCACCGTGTACGCCTATTCCTTTACGCTGAAAGTCCTATGGATTGCTCTCGCCGGGCCCGCCGCGGCGCTACTTGTGTTGCCAGTGATTGCGCTACAAGCAGGCGAAGGACAGGCCTATCGCCACGCTGACATTTTCGATCTCTCATTGCGCATAGCGATGCGAGGTTCCTTGGGACTACTGGCAATACTCATTCCGGCAATTTTCTGGGGCGATTTCTTTGGGAGAAAAAGAATTAGCTGGCAAAAATTGACCCAGCGATCTCAATCCCTCGATCTCCAGGATTTCTGGCAGCCAAGAAAAATGTCACGCGCGCTGGAAGAGTGCCGCCAATCCTAGCCGTGGCGCTTTCATAGCAGCCCGCCTAGATTGGACTGCGAATTGAGGACATTCGACGCCATGACCCTTGCCATCGATATCAACGGCGACGCCGGCGAAAGCTACGGCCGCTGGACGCTCGGCGACGACGCCGCGTTCCTGCCGCATGTCTCGTCGGTCAACATCGCCTGCGGCTTCCACGGCGGCGATCCGGCGACCATGCGCGCGACCGTGCGCATCGCCAAGGCCGCCGGCATCGCCATCGGCGCGCATCCTTCATTCCCCGACCTCATGGGCTTCGGCCGCCGCATGATGACCATCGCGCCGGACGAGATGGCCGACTACACGCTCTATCAACTCGGCGCGCTGACCGCGATCGCGCGCTCCGAGGGCATGACCATCGCGCATGTGAAGCCGCACGGCGCCTTCTACAAGGCCTGCTCGATCGACATGGCGCTGTCGAAAGCCATCGGCGCCGCTGTCGCCGCCTACGATCCGCGAATCTTTCTGATGCTGCTCGCCGGCCCCGGCGCCGATGCAGCGGAAGCCGCCGGCGCCAGGGTGGCGCGGGAGGCCTTCATCGACCTCGACTACGATGCCGACGGCGGCCTGATCATCGAACGCGTGGCGAAATTGCGCGACCCCAAAGAGGTGGCGCAGCGCGCCATCCGCGTCGTGCGCGAGGGCAAACTCGCGAAGATCGACGGCAGCGACCTAGACGTACCGGTCTCGACCCTTTGCCTGCACGGCGACCGCGCCAATTCCGCCGAGGTCGCGCGCACGGTCAAGGAAACGCTCGAAGCCGACGGCATCGCGGTATCGCCGCTTCGATAGGAGGAGCGGATGAACTTCGCCAGCGACAACACGGCCGGCGTCGCGCCGCAGATCATGGCGGCGCTTGCGCGCGCCAATGAGGGTTTCGCCCTCGGCTACGGCAATGACGACGTCACGCGGCGCGTCGAGCGGAAGTTCTGCGACCTGTTCGAGCGCGACGTCGCGGTGTTTCTGGTGCCGACCGGCACAGGCGCCAACGCGCTGGCGCTGGCGCATGTCACGCCGCCCTGGGGCGCGGTGCTGTGCCATCAGAACGCGCATATCGCCGTGGACGAATGCGGCGCGCCGGAATTCTTCGGCGGCGGCATCAAGCTGGTCGAACTGCCCGGCGACAACGGCAAGCTTACGGCGGACACGCTGAAAGCGCGGCTGGGCAACAAAGCCTCATGGGGCCCGCCGCATCATGTCACGCCGGCGGCGGTATCGATCTCACAGGCCTCCGAAGCCGGCACCATTTATCGCGTCGCCGAGATCCGCGCGCTCGCCGAACTCGCGCATGCGCACGGCGCCACCTTGCATATGGACGGCGCCCGCTTCGGCAATGCGCTGGCGCGGCTCAATGTCAGCGCCGCCGACATGACCTGGAAAGCGGGTGTGGACGTGTTGTCCTTCGGCGCCACCAAGGGCGGCGCCATGGGCGCCGAGGCCGTCATTTTCTTCGATCCCGAACGCGCCGACGGCATGTCGGCCCGGCGCAAGCGCGGCGGCGCGCTGCTGTCCAAGCACCGCTTCATCGCGGCGCAGATGGAAGCGTTTCTCGACGGCGATCTGTGGCTGCGCCTTGCGCGCCACGCCAACGCTATGGCGGATCGCCTCGGCGATGGTCTTGCACAAGCGGGCTTCACGCCGGTGTGGCCGGTGGAGGCCAATGAAGTGTTCGCCGCCCTGCCCGCCGCGCTGTGCGACAAGCTCCAGGCCGCCGGCGCCATGTTCTATCGCTGGGATGCCGACGCGAGCGGCCGTGTCATCGTGCGGCTGGTGACGTCGTTCCAGACGACGGCGGAGGAAGTCGAGCGGTTTGTTGCCTTGGCCAAGGCGGGCTAATTCATGCACCGCTCATTCCCGCGAAAGCGGGAATCCAGAAAGCAAAAAAACAAGCAAGAACTGGATCCCCGCTTTCGCGGGGATGAGCGGAGAGAACATCTAGCGCCGGATAAGCCTTAAGTCTCCACCGCCGCCTCGCGGCCGATGAGGCGCGCGAGTTGGCGCACGCGGCCGGAGACGCGCTCGGTGAACAGCCTGGCGTAAGGGCCGTTGAGCTTGAGCACCAGCTTGCCGCGCACGACACGCAGCGGCACATGCGGCAAGACGCCATCCTGCCCGGCGGTGAGAATGTAGGCGACGCGCATCGCCGCCCCCAGCACGCGCGCGCGGTCGAGGATATACGGCGTCGCCAGTTCGCGAATGCGCGACGGCAGCTCCTCCTCGTTCAGTCCGGTGTGCCGCAGGAACACCGACAGCGCGATATAGGTGCGCGAGGGATGATCGACGGCGACGAACGGCCCGTGGGCGATGATGTTCATCGCCTGCTCGCCGCGATAGTCCGGATGCGCGCGCCAGCCGATGTCGGCGAGCAGACAGGCCGCATGGCGCAGCCGCTCCTCCTCCGCGGTTTCGTCGAGGCCCGACGAGGCGATGAAGCGGTCGGTCCACTCGATCAGCTCTTCGCCGTGCCGCGGCGCGCGTGAGCGCAGCACGTTGAGATCGGCTGCCGCCGAGATCAGCGGGTCGCGGGCGCGCTCCGGCGCATCGAGCAGCGAATACAAAAGTCCTTCGCGCACGCCCATGGCCGAGATGATCACGTCCTTCGGCTTGAGGCTGCGCACCAGATTTTCCAGCACCAGAGCCGCGTAAGGCAGCAGCGGCCGGCGCGCCGAATTGACGACTTCGATTTTCGACAGGGTCTCGGTATCGACCCGGTGCACCAGCCGCGAGAACTCCAGCGCCTCGCGCGCCGAAATGCGGTAGTTGTGCATGACGTGGAACGGATAACCGGTCTGCCACATGTGCAGACGCGCCAGCGCGCGCCAGGTGCCGCCGACGGCATAGAAAGTGCGCCCGGTGCCGGCGCTCATGATGTCGAGATTGGAGAAGGCCTGTTCGACCAGCTTCTCCGCTTTCTTGACCGAGCGGCCGGTGAGATCCTGCAGCGCCAGCCCGCCGAGCGGCAGCGTCAGGCCGCGGCGCACGCTGGCGCCGCGCACATCGACCAGTTCGAGCGAACCGCCGCCGAGATCGCCGACAATACCGTCCGGCTTGTGAATGCCGGAGACCACGCCATAGGCGGTCAGCTGCGCCTCACGCTTGCCGGACAGGATTTCGATGCTCGTGCCGAGAATGCGTTCGGCGGCCGAAATGAAGGCGCGGCCGTTGCGCGCGTCGCGGCAGGCGGCGGTGGCGATCGGATAGATGGTACGGACATGCTGGATGTCGCAGAGCGCCTTGAAGCGCACCAGCGCGCGCAGCGCGGTATCGATCGCCTCCTGCGCCAGCAGCCCGGTGGTCTGCACCTGGCGGCCGAGACCGGCGAGCACCTTTTCATTGAAGATGGGCGTCGGCGAGCGCGTCAGGCCTTCGTAGATGACGAGGCGCACCGAGTTCGAGCCGATGTCGATGACGGCGATCGCCGGCCCGTGATCGAGCCGGCCCTTCACCGATTCCGTTTTGCCCGGGCGCTTAATGGTTTTACGCGCCCTGGATGAGGCGCCGGATGAGGCTGCGCGGCGAGGAGTCCTTGAGCGATTTACCACGGCCCGACAAGCTCGGATTCGTCATGAAATACTTGTGGGCGTTGAAGGGTTCGTCGCCCGGCGCGACCTTTATGCGCGTCGAGGAGCCGTCCGGCAAGACCCTCCAGCTTTGCTCGTTATCGCGCAGATTGGCGACCATGATCTGGCCCAGGACTTGCTCGTGCACCGTCGGATTGACGATCGGGCACAGCACCTCGACGCGGCGATCGAGATTGCGCGGCATCATGTCGGCCGAGGAGAAATAGAGCGCCGCTTTCGAGTGTGGCAGCGCGTGGCCGTCGCCGAAGCAGTAGATGCGCGCATGCTCGAGGAAGCGACCGACGATCGACTTGGCGCGGATGTTCTCGGACAGGCCCGGCACGCCCGGCCGCAGGCAGCAGATACCGCGCACCACCAGATCGACCTGCACGCCGGCCGCCGAGGCATCGTACAGCGCGTCGATGATGTCGGGATCGACCAGCGAATTCATCTTCATCCAGATGGCGGCCGGCTTGCCCGCCTTGGCGTTGGCGGTCTCGCGCCCGATGTGGTCGAGGATGCGCGCGCGCAAGGTCACCGGCGACATCGCCATGCGCTCGAGTTCGGCCGGCTCGGCATAGCCGGTGATGTAGTTGAAGATGCGCGCCACGTCGCGGGCGATCAGCGGATCGGCCGTGAAGAACGACAGGTCGGTATAGATGCGCGCCGTCACCGGGTGATAGTTGCCGGTGCCGACATGGCAATAGGTGGCGAGCGAGCCGCTCTCGCGGCGCACCACCAATGAAAGCTTGGCGTGGGTCTTGAGCTCGATGAAGCCGTAGACCACCTGCACGCCGGCGCGCTCGAGATCGCGGGCCCAGCGGATATTGGCCTCCTCGTCGAACCGGGCCTTCAGTTCGACCAGCGCCGTGACCGACTTGCCGGCCTCGGCCGCCTCGACGAGCGTCTTGACGATCGGGCTCTCCGCCGAGGTGCGGTAGAGCGTCTGCTTGATGGCGACGACATTGGGATCGCGCGCCGCCTGCTGCAGGAACTGCACCACCACGTCGAAGGATTCGTACGGGTGGTGGACGATGAGGTCCTTCTGCCGGATGGCGGCGAAGGCGTCGCCGCCATGATCGCGGATGCGCTCGGGATAGCGCGGATTGTAGGGCGTGAATTCGAGGTCCGGCCGGTCGATGCGGGTGAGCTGCGACAGGTCGTTGATCGCCAGCACGCCGTCAACGGTGAACACCTCGTCGTCGGCCACCGCCAGCGCGCGCTGCACGAACTCGCGCAGCGCGGGCGGCATCGCGGCGTCGATCTCGAGGCGGATCACCGAGCCGCGCCGGCGCTGCTTGAGCGCGGTCTCGAACTCGCGCACCAGATCCTCGGCCTCTTCCTCGATTTCCAGATCGCTGTCGCGGATGACGCGGAACGAGCCGGCGCCCTTCACCGTGTAGCCGGGGAACAGCTTGCCGACATGCAGCGCGGTCGCCTCCTCCAGCGTGATGATGCGCAAATTCTGGTCGCCCGAGCCGGGCAGCCGGATGAAACGGTCGATCCGCTGCGGCATGCGGATTAGCGCGTTCATCAGCTTGCCGTCGCGCCCGCGCTGAAGCTGCAGCGCCATCGAGAAGCCGAGGTTCGGGATGAACGGGAACGGATGCGCCGGGTCGATCGCCAGCGGCGTGAGCAGCGGGAAAATGTGAGTAAGGAAATGCTCTTCGAGCCAGCCCTTCTCGTTCTTGTGCAGCTTCACCCCGTCGAGCAGGGCGATGCCGGCCTCCGCCAGATCCTCGCGCAACTCGATCCAGCGATGCTGCTGGTCGTAGGCGAGCTGCGACACCGCCTCGCGGATGCGGGCAAGCTGCTCGGCCGGCGTCAACCCCTCCGGGCTGCGGATGGTGATGCCCTGCCGCACCTGACCCTTGAGGCCGGCGACGCGCACCATGAAGAACTCATCGAGATTGTTGGCCGAGATCGAGAGGAAGCGGACCCGCTCCAGCAGCGGGTGGCTCTCGTTGGCGGCCTCCTCGAGGACCCGCCGGTTGAACTGCAGCCAGGAGATTTCGCGGTTGATGAAGCGCTCGGGGCGCTCGCGCAGCGGCGGTTCGACCGGCTCCGGTGCGACCGCGCCAGCCTTCGTCGCAGCGGCACTTTCCCGTTTGATAACAATATCTTGTGCGTCTTCTGTCATGTTAAGGCTGAATCTGAGGGCAAACCGAATGATAGGCCACGATCGTGGTCCCGGCGTGACAACAACGCCGGGCCCGCGCTTTCGGCTCACCCTAGGCTACGGGCGTTAAGTCGCCCTGAACAGCTCAGCCGCCAGGGCCCGGGTCACCGGCCGCTGGCGGCGCAGCGCCTCCTCGTCCAGTTCCGCCACCGCCCGGTGCGCCCCGGCGAAGGATCGCTCGATCCGGTTGGCGAGGAAATTCACCAGCGCTGCATCGACGGCCAGTTGGCGGTCGGCGGCGAGCTTGACCAGCAGCATCCGCAGCAGCGCGTCGTCCGGCGCCTCGAGCTCCACGACCGGCAGCATGCGCAGGCGGGACTGCAGGTCGCGGATGCACACCGGCAGCGAGGGCGGCGAAACCCGGGAGGTGAACAGGATGTCCGCCCCCTCCTCGCGCGCCAGATTGATCAGGTGGAACAGCGCCCGCTCGTCCAGATCCGGCGCATCGAGATCCTCGACCACCAGCGCGCCGGTCGCCAGCGCATGCGGCAGATCGGTTTCGCCCAGCCGCTTGGCCGAGACCACGCGGGCGCCGCTGGCCGCCGCCCAGATCGCGGCGAGATGGCTCTTGCCCGAGCCCTCCGGACCGACCAGCGCGATCAGCCGGCTCGGCCAGTCCGGCCAGCGTTCGACGAGCGCCAGCGCCTTTTCGTTGGACGGGCCTTCGAGGAAGTCCTCGCGCGCATAGGATATGGCGTGGTCCAGCGCGAGCACGAGCTGGCGCGGCGCGCTTACGCGTTGCAACTCGTCGCTGTCGTGACGCCCTGACATGCCGCCTACTCGATGGTCTCGCCGGTATAGTACGGACTTGCGAGGTAACGCCGCAGCGCAAAGCGCGCCAGCACGCCGATGGTGGCCGCCACCGGCACGGCGACCAGCAGACCGACGAAGCCGAACAGGACGCCGAAGGCCAGCAGCGCGAAGATCACCCAGACCGGGTGCAGACCGGCGCTTTCGCCGACCAGCTTCGGCGACAGGATATTGCCTTCGATGAACTGCCCGACGAAGAAGATCGCGATGACGACGACGATCCAGGTGTAGTCCGGCCAGAACTGCGCCACCGCAACGCCGACGGACAGGACGAGCCCGGTCATCGAGCCGACATAGGGGATGAAGGTGATGAGGCCCGAGATGAGGCCGATCAGCAGGCCGAAATTGAGCCCCGTCAGCGTCAGCGCAACCGCATAGAAGGTGCCGAGAATGAGGCAGACCGCGGCCTGCCCGCGCACGAAACCGGCGATAGCGCGGTCGGTTTCCTGCACCAGTTCGTGCACGGTCTCCCGCTGGCGGATCGGGATCCAGCTGTCGACCGTGTTCACCATCCGGTGCCAGTCGTAGATCAGGTAGAAAGCCACGACCGGCGTCACCACGATCAGCGAGAACAGCGACACGATCGCCCGGCCGCCCGACCACAGCCCGGTCAGGAAGGTTGTGATCCATCCAGCGCCCTGGGTCAGCAGATCGCTGATGCCCTTATCGCTGCCGATGCCGCTGCCCACCAGCTTGTTCAGCCACGGAATGCCGGGATCGCTGATCAGCGCGCGGAGCTTGGTGACGTAGGTCGGGATATTCTGGATCAGCGACGCCAGCTGGCCGCCCAGCAGCGGCGGGATCAGCAGCAGCACCAGAACGATCGCCAGCACAACGAGCGTGATTATTCCCAGCGACGCAACCATGCGGTTGATGCCCATCCGCTCCATGCGGTCGACCAGCGGAGCCAGGAAATAGGCGATCGCCATGCCGGCGATGAAAGGCAGGAGAATATCGGCCAGCAGCCACAGCAGCAGGACGAAGACAGCGAGCGCCACCAGCCAGAACGTCATCTGGCGCTGCAAGGTGACACCATTGCCGCGCGAGGTCGAAGGGCGGTCCGTCACGTGCGCGCTTTCGGGGAATTCATGTGCTGGACCCATTCGGCAAGATAGGCGGCGATCGACGCCAGAGTCAGCGCCGCGACGGCGCTCATCAGCGTCAGCCGCAGCAACGGCACCTGGATGTTGAAGCCGAGCGAGCCAAGCACCACGCAGGCGAACGCGATCTGGGCCGCGGTGTTCAGCTTCGACACCCACAGCGGCCTGATCTTGAGCGGGTTGTTCATGAGCCAGGACAAAATGATGCCTCCGACGATAAGGATATCGCGGGACACCACCAGGATCACCAGCCAGCGCGGGATGTCCCCGTTGATCCCAAGCGTCAAATAGATGGAGACGATCAGCGCCTTGTCGGCCAGGGGATCGAGATAGGCCCCGAGTTCCGTGGTCATGTTGAAGCGCTTGGCGAGAAAGCCGTCCACGGCATCGCTGACGCCTGCCACGAGGAACAGGACGAAGGCGAACCACATCGTGTTCGAGGCGATCGCCCAGACGACGACAGGCACCATGAGGATGCGCGCCAGCGTGATAAGATTTGGAATGCTCAAAGCCAGACCCGGCTCACGTAACGCCCCCGGCACGGGGCCACTTCGAAAGGTATTCAAGCGGAGTATAACCGGGCGCGCGGCATTGCGCGAAGAGCCTTTTCCACGTAAGCGACGGCCAAATGAAGGCGGCGGGCACGGTTTGCCGCCCCGGAGACCAGGATGGCGGACGAGGCACCGAAAGCGAGCGGCCTGACCTACGCGCAGGCGGGCGTCGATATCGACGCCGGCAACCGGATGGTGGACCTGATCAAGCCTCTGGTCCGGGCCACGGCCCGTCCGGGCGCCGACGCCGAAATCGGCGGTTTCGGCGGCCTGTTCGACCTCAAGCGGGCCGGCTTCAAGGACCCGATCCTGGTCGCGGCCAATGACGGGGTCGGCACCAAGGTCAAGATCGCCATCGAGACCGGCCGCCACGACACCATCGGCATCGACCTCGTCGCCATGAGCGTCAACGACCTCGTGGTCCAGGGCGCCGAGCCCCTCTTCTTTCTCGACTACTACGCCACCGGCCGGCTGGAGCCGGAGATCGGCGCCGCCGTGGTTGCTGGTATCTCGGTCGGCTGCCGCGATGCCGGCTGCGCCCTGATCGGCGGCGAGACCGCCGAAATGCCCGGGCTGTATCAGGGCGACGACTACGATCTCGCCGGCTTTGCCGTGGGCGCGGTCGAACGCGGCGAGGTGTTGCCGCGGCCGGACATCGCCGAGGGCGATGTCATTCTCGGCCTCGCCTCCTCCGGCGTTCACTCCAACGGCTATTCGCTGGTGCGCAAGGTGGTGGCCCGAAGCGGACTGCTGTGGAGCACGCCCGCCCCCTTCGCGCCGGAGAAGTCGCTCGGCGAAGCGATCCTGGCGCCGACCCGCATCTATGTGAAATCCTGCCTCGCGGCGATCCGCGAGACCCGCGCGGTGAAGGGCCTCGCCCACATCACCGGCGGCGGCTTCCCCGACAACATTCCCCGCGTGCTGCCCAAGGGCCTCGGCGCGCGCATCGACCTGACCAAGGTCAACGCGCCGCCCGTGTTCCGCTGGCTCGCGCAGGTCGGCAACATCGCGCCGCACGAAATGCTGCGCACCTTCAACTGCGGTGTCGGCATGATCGTCGTCGCCGCGCCGAAAGATGCCGCGGCGGTGGCCGATGCCTTCATCAAGGCCGGCGAGAAGGTCGCGACCATCGGCGGCGTCATCCGCGCCGGCGGCGAAGAGCGCGTCGTCTATGACGGTGCGCTCGACCTCAAGCTGTAGTGCGATGACGAGGAAGCGCGTCGCCGTTCTGATTTCCGGCCGCGGCTCCAATATGGCGGCGCTGATCGAGGCCGCGAAGGCGCCGGGCTATCCGGCCGGGATCGCGCTCGTTCTCTCCAACATCGCCGATGCCGGCGGTCTCGAGACCGCGCGCAAGGCCGGCATCGAGACCGCCGTCGTCGATCACAAGTCCTTCGGCAAGGACCGTGCCGCCTTCGACCGGGCGATGCATGACGTACTCCTCGCCCATTGCATCGATCTCGTCTGTCTCGCCGGCTTCATGCGCCTTCTGACGCCGCAGTTCACGGCGCTGTGGAGCGAGCGCATGCTCAACATCCACCCGGCGCTGCTGCCCGCCTTCAAGGGCCTCGACACCCACAAGCGCGCGCTCGAGGCCAAGGCCAAGGTACACGGCGCCACCGTTCACTTCGTGGTGCCGGAGATGGATGCCGGGCCGATCATCATGCAGGGCGTGGTTGCCGTGCGCGATGACGACACCGAGGCGGCGCTGGCGGCGCGCGTGCTCAAGGTCGAGCACACGATCTATCCGGCGGCGTTGAAGCTCGTCGCCGAGGGCCGCGTGTCGGTTGTCAATGGCCGCTGCCTGATCGACGGCAATGCGGTGCCGGATGCCGGCTCGCTCATCCCCGCGGCGTAAGGCCGCGCACTAACATTCGCGTAATCGGCCACACGCATTTGTGAGTTGGACGTCAACGCGCGCTCTTCTAGTTCGGTCGTTCCAAAAAAGACTCATGGAACAAGAACAATGCTCGCGCGCAACAACGATACTCGTCTGCTCATTCCCGGCCTCGCCGGCTTCTACGCGGCGATGGAGCCTATCGCCTACACGCTCGTTCGCGTCGTGTTCGGCCTCATCATGTTCATGCATGGCTGGCAGAAGATGAATGCCTTCGGCCTCGCGAAGGTCAGCGGCGCCTTCGCCACCAATTACGGCCTGCCGGCAGGAGCAGCCTATCTTGTCGCCTTCACCGAGCTGGTCGGCGGCGCCGCCATCCTGATCGGCCTGTTCACGCGCTTCTTTGCGTCGGCCTCGGCCATTCTGCTGCTGGTGGCAATGTTTGCCGCGCACTGGTCCAAGGGCTTCTACGCCGGCCAGGGCGGCTATGAATTCGCTCTGATGCTGGGTATCGCCGCCTTCTTCATCGCCATTCGCGGCGGCGGCCGCTACTCGGTCGACGCCAAGATCGGCAAGGAGCTTTGATCTGTCATTCCGGACGCGCGCGAAAGCGCGCGATCCGGGAACCGGATTGATGCTCAAAGTACGGGACTGGATTCCGGGTTCGCGCCTGACGGCGCGCCCCGGGATGACATTCAAGAGAGCTTCACCCAAACCTTGTTGTCGTGGAACGCCGCGCCGCCAAACGGCGCCACCGAATCCGCGCCGGTGAGCGTGTTGATGCCCTTGCCGTCCGGATAGGCCGAATTCGGCCAGATCGATTCCGCGATCAGCACACCGCGGCGCACGCCGTCGAACACGCGCGCGTGCAGCCGCACCTCGCCGCGCTTGTTGCCGAGGACGACTTCATCGCCGTCGGCAATCCCCTGCTCCGCCGCATCGTCCGGATGGATCATCACCGTCGGCCGCTTCTCGCTGGCGAGCGAGGTCGGCGTCTCGTTGAAGGTCGAGTTGAGGAAGCCGCGCGCCGGCGACGTCGCCAGCCGGAACGGATGGTCGTCATCCGCCGTCTCGACCACGTTCCAGTGATCCGGCAGCGCCGGCATGTCATCCACCGGCCCCGACGTATAGGGGCTGCGGAACGGCACGCGGGGCCAGTCGGGCTTGAACCTGAACTTGCCGTCCGGCCAGTTGAAGCCGTCGAGGTAATGCGCCTTCTCGAACGGCGTCTGGCAATCGAGCCACTTGCTGGCCTCGAGCTCGGCGAGCGTGCCGCGGTTGGAGCGGCGCAGCATATCGTCGATCAGTTCGCGCGGGCTCATGGCGAAGGCCCTGTGCTCGGCGCCGAGCCTTTTGGCGAGCGCCGCGAAGACCTCGTGATTGCTGCGGCATTCGCCCGGCGGCTCGACCAGCTTCGGGCCCAGCACGATGTACTGATGGCCGCCGCCGCGATAGATGTCGTCATGCTCAAGAAAGGTCGTCGCCGGCAGCACGATGTCGGCGACCTCGGCGGTTTCGGTCATGAACTGCTCGTGGACGCAGACGAACAGGTCCTCGCGCGCAAAGCCGCGCTTCACCAGAGTCTGGTCCGGCGCCACCGACATCGGATTGGTGTTCTGGATGAACAGCGCATCGACCGGCGGACCGTGGCGCAAGGCCTCGCGGTCGCCGGTCAGGATGGGGCCGATCTTCGACTGATCCAGCATGCGCACATTGCGATCGAGCGCATCGATGCCTTCAATCAGCGACTTGTCGAGGCCGAAGATGTCGTTGTTGTTGTGGAAGGCGCCGCCGCCCTCATACTGCCAGGCGCCGGTCACCGCCGCGATCGACAGCGCCGCATGCATGTTGGCCGCGCCGTTGCGCGAGCGGGCAAAGCCGTAGCCGAGCCGGAAATAGGTGCGCTTGGTGTCGCCGATCAGCCGGGCGAATTCCTCGATGGTCTCGACCGGCGTGCCGGTGATCGCCGAGGCCCAGTGTGGATCGCGCGACTTGAGATGCGCCTCGAGTTCGCGCGGCGCGTCGGTGTATTTGTCGAGATAGGCCCAGTCCGCCTTGCCGTCGCGGAACAGGCAATGCATCACCGCGCAGGCGAGCGCGCCGTCGGTGCCCGGCTTGACCAGCACCGGCAGATCGGCCTGCGTCATGGTGCCGTTCATGTAGACATCGACCGCCGCGATTTTGGCGCCGCGTTCCTTCCGCGCCCGCGTCGCGTGGGTCATGACGTTGACCTGAGTGTTCACCGGGTTGGTGCCCCAGATCACGACAAGATCGGACTTCGCCATCTCGCGCGGATCGGAGCCGGCGATCTTGCCGGTGCCGGCGGCAAAGCCGGACCACGCCGGGTTGACGCAGATGGTCGAATGAAAGCCGGAGTACTTCTTGACGTTCTGCAGCCGGTTGAGGCCGTCGCGCTGCACGAGGCCCATGGTGCCGGCGTAGAAATACGGCCAGACGCTCTCCGCGCCATGCCGCGCCTCGGCCTTGAGCAACTGCTCGGCGACGATATCGAGCGCGTCGTCCCAGCCGATACGCCGGAACTCGCGCGAGCCCTTACCCCCGACGCGCTGCAAGGGATGCATCAGGCGGTCGGCATGGTGCTCGCGCTCGGCATAGCGCGCGACCTTGGCGCAGACGACGCCGGCCGTGTAGTCGTTGTCGCGGGCGCCGCGCACGCGGCCGATGGTGCGCTCGTCGAGAAGTTCGACCTCGAGCGCGCAGGTCGATGGGCAATCGTGCGGACAGGCCGAATGGCCGATCCGGATGGCCGCCTTGGGCGGACGAACGGGCTGGTTCATGCCGCGACTATACCGCCGGAGTCGCGGGCTGTCGCGCGGGCGCCCCCGTTGGGATGTGCCGCCCGCGCCCCGATTTGGGCCTAGACTTCGCTTTCCTTCGGCATCCGCGAGCGGCGCCACAGCCCGCCGACCGTCAGCACCAGCACCGCGCCCACCGCCGCGGCCGCGTATTCGACCATATGCGCGGTCTTGGGGCCGAACTGGGCGAGATAGCCGGTCACCACCGGATCGGTGGCGATCACCTCGCCCGAGATCCAGCCGAGCAGCGCCGCGCCGGCCCAGATCAGCACCGGGAACTTGTCGAGCAGCGCCATGATCAGCGCCGCGCCGGCCACGATCAGCGGGATCGAAATGGCCAGCCCGATGACCAGCAGCGCCATGTTGCCGCCCGCCGCCGCCGCGATGGCGATGACATTGTCGAGGCTCATGATGATGTCGGCGACGGCGACGATGCGCACGGCGCGCCACAGGTTCTGCACCGCCTCGCCGTGATCGTCCTCGGCCTCATCCGGCACTAGGAGCTTGGCGGCGATGTACAGCAGCGCGAGGCCGCCCGCGATCTTGAGCCAGGGCAACAGCATCAGCGTCGCGACGACGCCGGTGAACACGATACGCATGCCGACGGCGACGCCGGCGCCGAGGATCATGCCCCATTTGCGCTGATGCGGCGGCAGGCCGCGACACGCCATGGCGATGACGAGCGCGTTATCGCCGGACAGAAGAATGTTGATCCAGATGATCTTGACGAGCGCGACCCAGAATTCGCCGCCGCCCATCTGACTCCAGCCGGAGCCGAACATCTCAAGAAAATGCGCCACCGTTGTGTCTCCTCACCTGTGCCCGCCTCGCGCCGTGCGGATTGTTCTTGGTTGCGCGTTTTCTTTCGCCGGATCGTTGCGGGCCGCCTCTTGGCGAAGCGGCCCGCCGCCGGTTCTTGTCGTAGCCGGTATCAGCCGACGATTTCGTTGCCGGAGAAGAACTGGGCGATCTCGATCGCCGCGTTCTCCGGCGAGTCGGAACCATGCACCGAGTTCTCGCCGATCGACTTGGCGTGCGTCTTGCGGATGGTGTTGTCGGCCGCCTTCGACGGATCGGTGGCGCCCATCACGTCGCGGTACCTGGCAATGGCGCCCTCGCCTTCGAGCACCTGCACGACGACCGGCGCCGAGATCATGAACTCGACCAGCTCGCCGAAGAACGGCCGCGCCTTGTGGACGGAATAGAACTGCTCGGCCTGTTCCTTGGTGATGCGCACGCGCTTCTGCGCGACGATGCGCAGACCGGCCTTTTCGATCATCGCATTGATCGCGCCGGTCAGGTTCCGCTCGGTGGCATCGGGCTTGAGAATCGAAAAAGTACGCTCAACCGCCATCGGGTTTAAATCCTTCAGTAGAATTGATCGGACAGATGTCCGACATTGATTGGAGGGGAGTTTGCGGGCGGCTTATACCGGGGGCCGAGGGGCCCCGGCAAGGCCGGTTTTCCTCTCCTTTCAAGGACTTTTCCGAGAGCGCCGGAGACATTGATGAAATCCCGCTACCAGATGTTCGCCGCCTACAATGCCTGGTGCAACGAGCGCCTGTATGAGGCCACCGCCAAGGTGCCCGATAGCGAATACCGGGCCGATCGCGGCGTGTTCTTCAAGTCGTTGCACGGCACGCTGAACCACCTCCTCGTCGCCGACCGCATCTGGATGCGACGCTTTACCGGCGCCGGCGCGATGCCGCCGGGACTCAATGCCATCCTGTTCGACAGCTTCGAGGATTTACGCGCAGCGCGCCGCTCGCAAGACGTTCTTATCAATCGCTACATAGACGGGCTCGATCAGGAAAAGCTCACCGGCATGTTTCGCTACAAGACCGTGACGACGCCGCAGAAGACCATCGAGCAGCCGCTGGCGCCGGCGCTGGATCATTTCTTCAATCATCAGACACACCACCGCGGCCAGGCGCATGCCCTGCTCACGGCCATCGGCGGCAACGATGCGGCGCCGAGCTTCGACCTGCTGATCCTGCAGCGCGAGACGGGGATGGGGCTGGGCTCGATCAGCTGACGGCAATTGTCATTCCGGGTCCGCGGCCAAGAGGCCGCCGGAATGACGGCGACGAATGAAGGGATTGCGCGGGGCCAGCGCCTCGGCCACAAGGCGCGCATTATGCTGATTATCGACGACCTCACCGTACGCATTGCCGGCCGTTCCCTGCTCGAAGACGCCAGCGCCCGGGTCACACCCGGCGCGCGCGTCGGCCTGATCGGCCGCAACGGCACCGGCAAATCGACCTTGTTCAACGTCATCACCGGGCAGCCGGGCGCCGAGACGGGTTCCGTGATGCTGCCGCCGCGCTGGCGCATCGGGCGGCTGGCGCAGGAAGCCCCGAACGGGCCGGAAAGCCTGCTCGAGGTCGTGCTGCAGGCGCCGAGCGAGCGCACCGATCTGCTCGCCGAGGCCGAGACCGCCACCGATCCGCACCGCATCGCCGAGATTCAGTCGCGGCTCGCCGATATCGGCGCCCATGCCGCCCCGGCGCGCGCCGCCGCCATCCTGTCCGGCCTCGGCTTTTCGCCGTCGGATCAGGAGCGGCCCTGCACCGAATTCTCCGGCGGCTGGCGCATGCGCGTCGCGCTCGCCGCGACCTTGTTCTCCGAGCCCGACCTGCTGCTGCTCGACGAGCCGACCAACTATCTCGACCTCGAAGGCACGTTGTGGCTGCAGGACCATCTGGCGAAATATCCGAATACCATGATCGTGGTCAGCCATGACCGCGACCTCCTCGACAACTCGGTCAACCAGATCCTCGCGCTCGAGGCCAAGAAGCTGACGCTCTACAAGGGCGGTTATTCCGACTACGAGCGGCTGCGCAGCGAACGCCTCGCCCTCGACCAGAAGATGATCAAGAAGCAGGACGCGCAGCGCGCGCATCTGCAGGCCTTCGTCGATCGCTTCCGCGCCAAGGCGACCAAGGCGCGGCAGGCGCAGTCCCGCATCAAGATGCTGGAGAAGATGCAGCCCATCGTCTCGATGACCATCGACGACGTGCGCCCGATCAACATCCCCGCCCCCGACAAGCTGCTGTCGCCGCCGATCATCGCCACCGACGGCGTCGCGGTCGGCTACGAGCCCGGCCATCCGGTGCTCAGCGGCGTGTCGCTGCGTATCGACAATGACGACCGCATCGCGCTGCTGGGTTCGAACGGCAACGGCAAATCGACGCTCGTGAAACTGCTGGCCGGCCGGCTCAAGCCCGAGCGCGGCACCGTCACGCGCGCAGCGCCGCTCAAGGTCGGCTACTTCGCGCAGCATCAGGTCGACGAACTCGACCTCAATGACACCGCCTACGATCATGTCCGCCGGCTGATGCCGGGCGAACCCGAGGCGAAGATCCGCGCCAAAGTCGGCGCCATCGGCTTTTCCGGGGACGCCGGCAACACCAAGGTCGAGAAACTGTCGGGCGGCGAAAAGGCCCGGCTGATGCTCGGCCTATCGACCTTCGACGCGCCGCATCTGATCATTCTCGACGAGCCGACCAACCATCTCGACATCGACAGCCGCGGCGCGCTGATCGAGGCGATCAACGATTTTCCCGGCGCGGTTATCCTGGTCTCGCACGACCGCTACCTGCTGGAGGCCTGCGTCGACCGGCTGTGGCTGGTCGCGGGCGGCAAGGTCAGATCGTTTGACGGCGATATCGAGGACTATCACCGCTTCATCCTGTCGGAAGGCAAGCCGGCAAGCGTCGCCAAGGGCCAGCCCCGCGTCGATCCGGCGGAAGCGCGCCGCGCCGCCGCCGGCAAGCGCGCCGAGACCGCGCCGCTGCGCAAGCTGATCCAGAAGACCGAAGCCGACATCGCGCAGCTCAACAAGCAACTCGCCAAGCTCGACAACACCTTGTCCGACGGCGAGCTGTTCACGAAGGATCCGGCGCGCGCCGCCGAATTGTCGAAGACGCGCGCCAATGTCGTCGCCGCGATCGCGAAAGCCGAAGAGGAATGGCTCGAAGCCTCGAGCCAGTTGGAGCAGGCCTGACGATCGCGTGCCGTCAGTTGATGCGGGTCGGCGCGCGCTTCGGCGCCGGCTTCTTCTTGGCCACCGGTTTCGGCCTCTGCGCTTCCGGCAAGGCATCGACCACCTTCAGCCGGCCGGAATCGAAGGTGTACACGCCCGGCCATTGGCCGCCTGCATAGGTCAGCACCGCCCTGCGCTCGTTGTTCTCGGCGGCGCTGATCGCGACATTGCTGGGCGCGCCGGCGCGGCGAACCACCTGGCATTCGGACATGCCGAGCGCGACACCGCCGAGGACCTGCGCCTCGCCGCCGGCCAGCGTGCCGGCATCGCCGGCGCCCGCCTGCGGCGCGGCAGCCGCGGGAGCCTCGACTGCAGCGGCCGCGCAACTGCCGTCCGGATTGACCAGGTCTTCCGGCGACACCGGACCGCTGGGGCCGAGCGAGAAGCTCTTGGAATTGCCCATCGAGCCTGAGCCATCCTCACGCGAGAACAGGCTGGTCACCGGCTTCGAGAACCAGCCGGCATCCGAGCGCAATGTATCGCCCAGGCTGTCCATGCTGCCGCAGCCGCCGAGGGCCAGCGGAAGCACGAGCGCCATGGCCGCCATCGTCGGTTTCGATTTCCTGTCGCGTGTACCCAAAACAAATATCCCCGGATCAATAACTCGCCAGCAATCTATCGTATTGTCCCTTAAGACCTATTTTGCGTCATCACAATGGCAGCGGCAACTCGGCCACTGGCCGATCCGCGAGCGGGCAGAGGCCTGAATTATCAGGCCTTCTTGACCCAGCGGCCCTGCTCGTCCGGCTGCCAGTATGTCGCGGCGAAGCCCTTGGCCTTGGCTTCGGTCCAGAAACCGCGCGCCTGTGCCACCGCCTCGTCGTCATCGCCGTTGAACACCAGAACGATGCGCTGATAGGCCTCCGCATCGGCGGGAAGCGCGGCGCCGTCGATGAGGAACCGTACCGTCGCGGCATTGGGATTAGCGTCGCTGACGGTGAGCAGCACCGGCTGCTGCGCGGCCTCGGCCTCGCGCCAGGTGCCGTGCGGCAGAAAGCCGTCCTCGCGATAGGTCCACAGATGCGCGTCGAGCGCATCGACGCGTTCCTCGCTGGTGCCCTGCACCGCGACACGCCAGCCGCGCTCGACCGACTTTTCGATCAGCGGCGTCAGCACGCCTTCGAGTTTCTGGCCCTGCAAATGGTAGAAGAGAATTTCGGTCATTCAGGCGAAGTTCTCACCCCTCGTAATAATCCGCGACCAGACGATCGAGCAGACGCACGCCCCAGCCCGAAGCCCAGCTCTTGTTGATCTCGTTCTGCCGCGAATCCATGCCGGTGCCGGCGATGTCGAGATGCGCCCACGGCGTCTTGTCGACGAAGCGCTGCAGGAACTGGGCCGCCGTGATCGAGCCGCCGGCGCGCGAGCCGCCGGTGTTCTTCATGTCGGCGAATTTCGAGTCGATCATCTTGTCGAAGGACGACGACAACGGCATGCGCCACACCGGTTCGCCGGTCGCCTCGCCGCTCGCGGTCAGCCGCTCGCTCAGCTCGTCGTTGTTCGAGAACAGCCCCGCATATTCGTGACCCAAGGCAACGATGATCGCGCCGGTGAGTGTCGCGAGATTGACCATGAACTGCGGCTTGTACTTTTCCTTCGTATACCAGAGCACGTCGGCGAGAACGAGACGGCCTTCGGCGTCGGTGTTGATGATCTCGACGGTCTGGCCCGACATCGACGTGACGATATCGCCGGGGCGCTGGGCATTGCCGTCCGGCATGTTTTCGACGAGGCCGATGACGCCGATGGCGTTGACCTTGGCCTTGCGCGACGACAGGGCCTGCATCAGCCCGACCACGCAGGCCGCGCCCGCCATGTCGCCCTTCATGTCCTCCATGCCGGCGGCCGGCTTGATCGAAATGCCGCCGGTGTCGAAGCAGACGCCCTTGCCGATGAAGGCGACCGGCGCCTCGCCTTTCTTGCCGCCGTCCCAGCGCATCACCACGACTCTGCTCTCGCGCCGCGAGCCCTGGCCAACGCCGAGCAGCGCGCCCATGCCCAGCTTCTTCAACGCCGCCATGTCGAGGATCTCGACCTTGCAACCGGCCTTCTTCAGCGCGAGCGTGCGGCGGGCGAACTCTTCCGGGAAAAGCACATTCGGCGGCTCGTTGACCAGATCGCGCGCCGTCAGCACGCCGCCGGCGATCGCCTCGCGGGCCGCGAAGGCCTTGCGCGCCGCGGCGACGTCCGCGGCCACGATGGACACGGCGCGTTTGCCGGCCGGCTTCTCGTCCGCCTTGCGTTTCGTCTTGTAGCGGTCGAAGGCATAGGCGCGCAGCACCATCCCGAGCGCCAGATCGGCGGTCTGCCCGGCATCCATGCCGCCCGTCTTGCCCGCCGCCGGCAGATCGGCGACGACCGTGGCCTCACCCGCCTTCGGCAACTTGCCCATGGCCGCGCCACCCAGCTTGACGACGTCCTCGGTCTTCAGGTCGGCGACCTTGCCCGCGCCGAGCACGAACAGGCGATCGACCTTCAGCCCCTCGGGCAGGATGAGTTCGAGCACCGAACCGCTCTTGCCGGTGAACTGCTCCCCTTTGGCCGCCCGGGTGACCAGGGCCGCCGCCGCCCCTAGCGCCTCGGTGGCGCGCCGGCCGAACTTCAACCCGTCGTCACAGAAGACGACCAGGGAGCCGCCCGGCTTCGCGGCAGTCGTGGGGCTGAACGAGATCCGGGGAGCTTCGGCCATGGCGGGTCCTTGGTTGGGGCGGACAGGATGGAAGGTAACCCGCCCCATATGCGCCCGTGCCGGGGCTCTGCAAAGACCCGAAGGCGACTGAATCCGGCCTTTTCACCAGGGCGCGGGCCCGGTCGCCGCCCGCGTCCGGGCCGCCCGTTACGGCTTGCCAGAATCGGCCCGGGCGGGCTTGGTTCCGGCTGTACAAACTGCTCCGCCATTAACCAATTGTTGGGCATGTTCAATGGCTTTGCCTTGGCAGAGCCATTTTGTGCGGCGAACAACGTTAACCAACAGGATCGGGTTAAGATTGCTGCGTCAGTTTGCCGGGATGGGGACCCGGCGCGGGGGCGATTTCGGGGACCGGGGGATCAAGTCGCGCGCATGGGCTCCATCAGCCGCTATATCTTCCGCACCACCTTCGGTGCCTTCGCGCTCGTGCTCATCAGTCTCACGGCGGTGATCTGGGTTACCCAGGCGCTGCGCGACATCGACATCATGACGAGCCAGGGCCAGACCATTCTGGTCTTCGTCGGCATCACCGGCCTGATCATTCCCCTGCTCGTCCTCGTCATCGCGCCGATCGCGCTCCTGATTGCGGTCGTCCATGTCCTCAACAAGCTGTCGACCGATTCCGAAATCATCGTCATGAGCGCGGCCGGCATGTCGCCGTGGTTCCTGTTCCGCGCCTTCATGTCGGTGACGATCGTCGTGTCGATTCTGGTGATGTCGATCAGCGCCTATTTCGCGCCGCAAGGCCTGCGCATGCTGCGCGACTGGCTGACGGAGGTGCGCGCCAACGTCGTGTCCACCATCGTGCAGCCCGGCCGGTTCACCTCGATCGAAGCCAACGTCACCATTCACATCCGCGAGCGCCGGACCAACGGACAGCTGATCGGCATTTTCCTCGACGACCGGCGCAATCCGAACGAACGCATGACGGTGATCGCCGAGCGCGGCGATCTGGTCGACAACGACGCCGGCACTTTCCTCGTTCTGCAGGACGGCATCGTGCAGCGGCAGGAGACCCGCAAGCCCGATCCCGCCATGGTCGTTTTCGATCGCTACGCCTTCGACCTGTCGCAATTCGCCGGCGGCACGCAAGCGGTCAAGTATTCGATCCGCGAACGCTATCTGTGGCAACTCCTGTTCCCCGATCCGAAGGACCAGTATTACATCGAGCAACCGGGCCAATTCCGGGCCGAATTGCACGACCGGCTGGTGGCGCCGCTCTATCCGGTCGCCTTCGTCATCATCGCCTTTGCCTATCTGGGCACGCCGCGCACGACGCGGCAAAGCCGCAACATGTCGATGCTGGGCGCCATCGGCGGCGTCGCCCTGCTGCGGCTTATCGGCTTTGCCTCGACCGTGCTCGGCGCCAACCTGCCGATCATGCTGGTTCTGCAATATCTCGCCCTCGCCGTCGCGATCGGCGGCGGGCTTTTCGTCATTCACCGCGGTCTGATCATCGAGCCGCCGGCGTTCCTGAACCGCTGGATCGAGACCGTGACGTCGCGCATTCTGCGCCTCACGCAGCGCGTGGCCGCATCATGAGCGTCATCGGCGGCACACTGGCGCGCTATTTCGGCATGCGCTTCCTCAACACCGTGCTTCTGGTGTTCGCCGGCATTTTCCTGCTGGTGGCGCTGCTGGACTATATCGAATTGATGCGGCGCGCCTCGGATATCCCGAACGTTTCGGGCATGATGGTCGCCAAGACCTCGCTGTACCGCGTGCCGCAGGTGACCGAACGCATCCTGCCGTTTTGCGTCCTGATCGGCGCGATGTCGTGCTATCTCAATTTGTCGCGCCGGCTCGAACTGGTCGTGGCGCGCTCGGCCGGCATGTCGGCCTGGCAATTCGTGGCGCCGGCGCTGGTCGTGGCCTTCCTGCTCGGCGTCTTCGCGACAGCCGTCTACAATCCGGTTTCCGCCATCCTGCAGGAGCGCTCCAAACGCCTCGAGGCGGAGCTGTTCGGCCAGGATGCCGTGGGCGCCCGAAGCGGCGGACCGTTCTGGCTGAGCCAGAAGACGGGCGACGGCACCGCCATCATCAACGCCGCATCGAGCCGCGATCAGGGCGTGTCGCTTTTCGGCGTCACGGTGTACACTTTCGATACAGCGGGCCATTTCGGCCAGCGCATCGAGGCGCGGTCCGCCGTCCTCGAGCCCGGGATGTGGCACCTGTTCAACGCCCGCGTCCACGAAGTGCAGAAGTTGCCGCTGGAGCTGCCGGAGTTCCGGCTCAAGACCAGCCTCACGCCGGAGCAGGTTCGGGAAAGTTTTGCAACCCCGGAAACCGTGCCTTTTTGGGAATTACCGCTGTATATCCGTATTGCCGAACACGCTGGACTTGGCGCGGGAGGCTATAGATTGCAGTTCCAGAAGCTTCTCGCCCGGCCATTCTTCCTTGCGGCCATGGTATTCCTTGCGGCGGCCGTCAGTTTACGGTTCTTTCGGTTCGGCGGCGTGCAAAAGATGGTTTTAGGTGGCGTCACCGCGGGCTTTCTGCTTTATATCCTGCAGAAGGTAACCGAGGACCTGAGCAAGGCCGACCTCATGCACCCTGTGGCAGCGGCCTGGCTGCCCGTGCTCGTTGGCGGCCTGACAGGGTTTATGGCTTTGTTGTATCAGGAGGACGGTTGATGGCGGTGCGCCCCAGCACTCGTCCGTCAGTGTCAGACCGCCGCTCCCGCGGCCTATGTCGCGTTTGGACAGCCCTAATTCTGGTCGCCAGCGGTCTTGGTGTCATCGGCACCGGGCTCTCCACGCCTGCGAGGGCGCAGACCGAGATCGTGTTCCCGCCGCCGCCGCCGCCGCGTGCCAAGTCCGCCGCCGCCATCGAGCGCGACAAGTCCGGCCAGAAGCAGATGCTCGTTCAGGCGAACGAGATCAATTACGACTACGCCAATAACCGGGTCGCGGCGGTCGGCAACGTCCAGCTCTACTATGGCGGCGCGACGATCGAGGCCGACCGGGTCACCTACGACCAGAAGACCAAGCGCCTGCGCGCCGAGGGCAATGTCCGCCTCACCGAAGAGGACGGCAAGGTCACCCACGGCCAGGTGATGGACCTCGCCGACGACTACCGCGACGGCTTCGTCGACTCGCTGCATGTCGAGACGCCGGATCGCACCCGCATGGCCGCCGCCACGGCCGAGCGCTCCGGCGGCAACTACACCGTCTTCCACAATGGCGTGTACACCGCCTGCGAGCCCTGCAAGGACAACCCGCAGAAGCCGCCGCAGTGGCAGGTCAAGGCCGCCCGGATCCTCCACGATCAGGGCGAGAAGATGATCTATTTCGAGGACGCCCGGATCGAGTTCTTCGGCCAGCCGCTGATCTACCTGCCCTACTTCTCGGCGCCCGATCCGACGGTGAAGCGCAAGTCCGGCTTCCTGATGCCGTCGATCATCTCGAGCTCGAAGTTCGGCACCGCCGTCGACGTCCCGTATTACTGGGCGCTCGCGCCCAATTACGACGCGACCTTCGCGCCGATGATCACGACGAAACAGGGCGTGCTCCTGCAGGGCGAATTCCGCCAGCGCCTGATGAACGGCGCCTATTCGATCCGCGCCGCCGGCATCCATCAGGCCGATCCGGGTTACTTCTACCGCAATGGCAATCCGACGCCGGGCTACCGCGACAACCGTGGCAGCATCGAATCCAGCGGCCGCTTCGCCATCAACGAAAAGTGGTCCTGGGGCTGGGACGCGCTGCTGGTCTCCGACCGCACGTTCCTGCAGGACTACAACCCGCGCCTGTCGCAGTACCGCGTCACCGATCCGCTCCAGACCGGCCTCGCCGAGGGCAAATCGCAGCTCTACCTGACCGGCCGCGGCAGCCGCAGCTATTTCGACGCCCGCAGCACGTACTATCTCGGCTTCTCGGAGTCGGACGTGCAGGGCCAGATCCCGGTCGTCCATCCGGTCATCGACTACGACTACACCGTCGATCGTCCCGTTGTCGGCGGCGAACTCGGCTTCAAGTTCAACCTGACCAGCCTGTCGCGCTCGCAGGCCAATTTCGACGCCATCACCAAGACCGCCCAGCTCAGCGGCGAGTGCAACACGGCCGACCCGCGCGTCAAGAATTCGGCGAACTGTCTGTTGCGCGGCACGCCCGGCACCTTCACCCGCTTCAGCGCGGAAACGCACTGGCGGCGCAGCATCACCGACGGCCTCGGCCAGGTGTTCACGCCGTTCGCCTCGGTGCGCGTCGATGCCGGCTCCATGGACGTCACCAACGACAGCAACGTCGGCAACTACGTCAACGCCGGGCGCAGCGACCTTGTCCGCGCCATGCCGACCGTCGGTTTCGAGTACCGCTTCCCGTTCATCAATGTGAGCTCCTGGGGCACCCAGACCATCGAGCCGATCGCTCAGGTCATCGTTCGGCCGAACGAAACCCAGGTCGGACGGTGGATCAACGAAGACGGCCAGAGCCTGATCTTCGACGACACCAACCTGTTCAAGGTCGACAAGTTCTCGGGCTATGACCGCGCCGAAGGCGGCGGCCGCGCCAACTATGGCATCCAGTACACCGCCCAGTTCAACAAGGGCGGGTTCGTCAACGCGCTGTTCGGCCAGTCCTACAGCCTGTTCGGCCAGAACTCCTTCGCCGTGACCGACTCCACGAATACCGGCCTCAACAGCGGCCTCGATACCCGCCAGTCCGATTACGTCGCCCGCCTGTCCTATCAGCCGACCAGCATCTTCACCCTCACCTCGCGCTTCCGTTTCGACCAGAGCAACTTCGCCATGCGGCGCATGGAGCTTGAGGCCGCGGCCAGCTTCGACCGCTGGAGCGCGTCGGTGATGTACGGCGACTATGCGGCGCAGCCGCTGATCGGCTTCCTCGACCGCCGCCAGGGCATCCTGGGCTCCGGCCAGTACAAGCTGGACGCCAACTGGGTGGTGCTCGGCCAGGCCCTGTACGACATCAACGACCGCAAGTTCGCGCAAACGCGCCTCGGCCTCGGCTATATCGACGACTGCCTCATCTTGGCCGTGAATTACATTACTAATTACACCTACAGCGGCAACGTCTCGAACAACCACACCGTCATGCTGCAGTTGAGCCTGCGCACGCTGGGCGGTACGTCGGTGAGCCAGGGTTTGAACAATACCTCGCAGTAAGAGATCCGCCGCGGCTTTGGGCCGGTGCGGCCCCCCGGATCGAAACGGTGGAATGGATGTCAGGACTTCACGTTAAACATCGGCCGCTCGAAGCTTCGGTGACGCGCGCCACATTGACGCGCGGCAAGCTGGCCGGCGCCGCCTTCGCGGCCGCGCTGCTTGCGGCGCTCGCCTCACCCGGCACGGCCCGGGCCCAGGTCGTCGTGGTCGCCAATGGCTCGCCGATCACCGAACTCGACATTTCCCAGCGCAGCAAGCTGATCGCGACCTCGACCCGCAAGACGCCGAGCCGCCAGGAGGTCATCAACGAGCTGATCGACGACCGCCTCAAGATCTCCAAGGGCAAGTATTACGGCCTCGATGTCGGCGACAAGGAAGTGGACGCGGCTTACGAAAACATGGCGCAGCGCCAGCGCCTGTCCACGGCCCAGTTCGGCCAGATGCTCGAGCGCAGCGGCATCTCGCCGGCGGCGCTCAAGGCCCGCCTGAGGGCGCAGATCATATGGAGCCAACTGGTGCGCGGCCGCTTCGGCTCCAGCCTGCAGGTCGGCGACGCCGACGTCGCCAACGCCCTGCGCACGACGAACCAGCAGGAAAACGTCGCCGGCTACGTCTACACGCTCTATCCGATCACCGTGATCATCCCGTCCGGCAATCCCGGCATCGCCGACGCCAAGAAGCGCGAGGCCGAGAACCTGCGCGGCCGTTTCACCAGTTGCGATTCCGGCATTCGCCTCGCGCGCAGCCTGCGCGACGTTGCCGTGCGCCAACCTGTCACCCGCAACTCGTCCGATCTGCCCGAGCAGTTGCGCGATGTACTGGCGCGCCTGGAGATTGGCCGCCTGAGCACGCCGGAGGCGACGCCGCAGGGCTGGCAGATGTTCGCCCTGTGCGGCAAGCGCGAAAGCCAGGCGGACTCGCCGGCCAAGAAAGAGATGCGGGAGAAGCTGTTCAACGAGCGCTACGAAGCGGAGTCCAAGAAGTTCCTGGATGACATCCGCAAGTCGGCGATGATCGAATACAAATGACCCCCGGCTCCGGCCTTCCTCTGGCGCTGACGCTGGGCGAGCCGGCCGGGATCGGTCCCGAATTGACGCTCGATGTGTGGCGCCGCCGCGCCGAGCTTCATGTGCCGCCCTTCTACGTCATCGGCGATCCCGATCTCTACCGGGCCCGCGCACAGGCGCTCGGCCTCGATCTGCCGGTGAAAACCGTCACGCCGGCGGAAGCCTGCGCCGCCTTCGATCGCGCTTTGCCCGTCGCGCCGCTCGACTTCAAGGCAACGGCAAGACCCGGCGTGCCGGACGACTCCAGCGCCCCGGCCGCGATCGCTTCGATCCGCCGCGCCGTCGCCGATGTGTTCGCGGGCCGGGCCGGCGCCGTGGTGACCAACCCGATCGCCAAGAACGTTCTGTACCGCTCGGGCTTTGCCGAGCCGGGCCACACCGAATTCCTCGCCAGGCTCGCGGAGGAAACGACCGGCCGCCCCGCGCATCCGGTCATGCTGCTGTGGTCTCCCGAACTCGCCGTCGTGCCGGCGACAATTCATCTGCCGCTCAAGGACGTCGTCGGCCGCCTGAGCAAGGAGCTGATCGTCGAGACCGGCCGCATCGTCGCCCGCGATCTTCATGACCGCTTTGGCATCGCCCGGCCGCGCATCGCCGTCGCCGGGCTGAACCCGCATGCCGGCGAGAATGGCGCTCTTGGCGAAGAAGACCGCGACATCGTCGCGCCGGCGGTCGCGGCGTTGCGCGCCGAAGGCATCGACGCCGTCGGGCCGCTGCCGGCCGACACGCTGTTTCATGCCCGCGCCCGCGCCGGTTACGACGTCGCGCTGTGCATGTATCACGATCAGGCGCTGATCCCGATCAAGACGCTGGCTTTCGACCACGGCGTCAATGTCACGCTCGGCCTGCCCTTCGTGCGCACCTCGCCCGATCACGGCACCGCCTTCGATATCGCCGGCACCGGCAAGGCCGATCCGTCGAGCCTCGTCGCCGCGCTGATCCTCGCCGCGCGGCTGGCGGCGCGCGCGCCGCAGCTTGTGCCGGCCAAATAGTCATGGGCTCGATCGACGATCTGCCGCCGCTGCGCGATGTCATCCGCCGCTACGAATTGCGGCCGAAGAAATCGCTCGGCCAGAATTTCCTGCACGATCTCAACCTGACGGCGCGCATCGCCCGCGCCGCCGAGCCGCTGGAGGCCGTCACCGTCATCGAAGTCGGACCGGGGCCGGGCGGACTGACGCGCGCGCTGCTGTCGCTCGGCGCCCGTCGCGTCGTCGCCATCGAGCGCGACGAGCGCGCCATCGGCGCGTTGCAGGAGATCTCCGATCATTATCCCGGACGGCTCGAGATCGTCCCGGGCGACGCGCTGGAGGCCGATTACAACGCGCTGATCGGCCCCGAGCGCTGCCGCATCGTCGCCAACCTGCCCTACAATGTCGGCACCGCGCTCTTGATCCAGTGGCTCACCGCCGAGCCGTGGCCGCCGTTCTACGACCGCATGGTGCTGATGTTCCAGCGCGAGGTGGCCGAGCGCATTGTCGCCCGCGTCGGCGACGACGCCTATGGCCGCCTTGCCGTGCTGGCCGGCTGGCGCACCGAGGCGAAGATCCTGTTCGACGTCGCGCCGTCCGCCTTTGTGCCGCCGCCGAGCGTCACGTCGTCGGTGGTGCGGCTCGATCCGCGTGAGCGGCCGATCCCGTGCGACGCGAACGCCTTGCAGCGCGTCACCGAGGCGGCTTTCGGCCAGCGCCGCAAGATGCTGCGCCAGAGCCTCAAGACGCTCGGCGTCGATGCCAATGCGCTGCTGGAAGCCGCCGGCATCGAGCCGACCGCCCGCGCCGAGGAGATCGACGTGCCGGGCTTCGTTGCGCTGGCGCAGGAATATGTGAAGTTGAAGAAACTGTAGCCCGGATGAAGCCAACGGGTCGGCGCGAAGCGCCGCCCGAATGACAGGCTCCGCGCAATCCGGGAGCGCCACCCCGCATTACGCTTCGCTCCATGCGGGCTACAAGAACTGAAGCGCTACGGCGTCAGCGCCTTCAATTCCGTCAGCAGCTTGGCGACGAAATCGTTGAGGTTCGGCATCTTGACGCGCTTGAGCCGCTCGGCCGTGAGGATGGCGCGCAGCCGCTCGAAGCTCTTGTCGAGATCGCGGTTGACCAGGATGTAATCGTATTCGTTCCAGTGCTGGAATTCTTCGGCGGCGTTGCGCAGGCGCTGCGCGATCACCGCCTCGCTGTCCTCGGCGCGGCGCACCAGGCGCGACTTCAAGTCCTGCGCCGTCGGCGGCAGCACGAACACCGTGACGACGTCGTCGCGCATCTTTTCCATGAGCTGGCGCGTGCCTTGCCAGTCGATGTCGAACAGCACGTCGCGGCCTTCGGCGAGCGCCCTCTCCACCGGTTCGCGCGGCGTGCCGTAATAATTGCCGTGCACCTCGGCCCATTCGAGCAGTTCGCCGTGGTCGCGCATCGCCTCGAAGCGCGGCTTGCTGACGAAGAAATAATGCGTGCCCTCGATCTCGCTGGGCCGCTTCTGCCGCGTCGTCGCCGAAATCGACAGCGTCAGCTTGCCGGGATAATCGATGTTCTCGCGCGCGAGCAGATTGCGCGTCAGCGTGGTCTTGCCGGCGCCCGAGGGCGACGACAGCACCAGCATGATGCCGCGGCGTGTGATGTCGGCTTCGTCGTTCATTCCAAATTCTATTCCAGGTTCTGCACCTGCTCGCGGAATTGTTCGACCACCGTCTTGAGCTCGAGCCCGATATTGGCCAGCTCGACGTCGTTCGCCTTCGCGGTCAGCGTATTCGATTCGCGATTGAGTTCCTGCGCCAGGAAATCGAGGCGGCGGCCGACCGGACCGCCATCCGCGAGCAGCTTGCGCACCTGCACGCCGTGCGAGGCCAGCCGGTCCAGTTCCTCGCGGATATCGGCCTTGCTGGCGAGCAGGATCGCCTCCTGATAGAGCCGGTCGTTGTCGAAGCGCTGCGAGGCCTCGATCAGGTTCGCCACCTGCTCGGCAAGGCGGGCCTTGATCGCTTCCGGCTTGCGGCCCGGCGCCGCTTCGGCGCGGGCGGCCAGTTGGCCGATCTCGTCGAGCCGCGCGGTCAGGATCTTGCCCAGCGCGTCGCCCTCGGCCCGGCGCATGGCGACGAGATCACCGAGCGTCTTGGAGAAGCCGGCAATGACCGCCTTCTCGGCCGCCTGGCGGGCTTCCGGCGTATCGTCATCCTCGGTCACCTCGATCACACCCTTGAGCGCGAGAATGCCGTCCAGCGTCGGCCGGCCGGCGCCGACGACACGGTTGTCGATTTCATCGAGCGTGGCAATGATCGCCGCCAGCACCGGCTCGTTGATCTTGACCTTGGGCGCCGTGCCTTTGCGCTCCACCGACAGATTGCCGTAGACGGTGCCGCGCGCGAGCGCATCGGTCGCGGCCTTGCGCGCCGCGACCTCGACGGCATCCCAGCCCGGCGGCACGCGCAGCCGCACGTCGAGGCCCTTGGCGTTGACGGACTTGATTTCCCAGTTCCAGACATAGGCGCCGGCGGCCCCCTGGCCGCGGGCAAATCCGGTCATGCTCGACAAGGTCATGCAAGGCACTCACGTTCGTAGCCGAAATCCGGCGCGACCTTATAGCGCTTTCATGCCGCGTGGATACAAGCTCGCGTCAAGAAAGCGGGCACGCCGCGCCGGATCGCCAACAAGGAAACCGCTTCGTTACCGCCGCGGGTTTGCCTTCGGCTTCGAATCCGGTGCGGGCGCGGCCGCAGGTGCCGCCGGCGCGTCCGCCGCGGGGACCGCATTGGCCGGTGCGCCGTTGCCGCGCTCGATGGCGCGCAGCCTCCCGACGGCCTTCTGATGTTCGGCGTAGCTGTCCGAGAAAGTGTGCCCGCCGGTGCCGTCGGCGACGAAGAATAATTCCTTGGTGCGCGCCGGATTGGCGGTGGCTTCCAACGAGGCGCGACCCGGATTGGCGATGGGGCCCGGCGGCAGGCCCTCGATGGTGTAGGTGTTGTACGGCGTCGGCTGCTCGATCTCGCTCTTCATGATCGGCCGGCCGAGGGCGCCCTTGCCGCCGATCAGGCCGTAGATGATGGTCGGATCGGACTGCAGCTTCATCTTCGTCTTGAGACGGTTGACGAAGACGGCGGCGACGCGCGTGCGCTCGTCGTCGCGGCCGGTTTCCTTCTCGACGATCGAGGCCAGGGTGACGAGCTGCTCCGGCGTCTGGATCTGCGCCGGCAGATCGGGCGAGCGCCGCGCCCAGACTTCCTGGAGCACGCGCCGCTGCGACTGCTGCATGCGCTGCAGAATCTGCTCGCGCGACATGCCGCGCGTGAACTTGTAGGTCTCGGGCAACAGCGTGCCCTCGCGCGGGATTTCCTTGATCTGCCCCGACAGGGCGTCGGTCTCGAGCAAACGCTGCACGATCTGTTCGGAGGTCAGCCCCTCGGCCACGGTGAAGGTGTGCTGCACCACCTTGCCTTCGCTCAAGGTCTCGACGACGTCCGACAGGCTCGCCTGTTTCGCGAACTTGTATTCGCCGTGCTTGAGCGTGAGACCGCGCGCCTTCAGGACGGCGACGCCGCCGATGAACACATAAGGCTGATCGATCACGCCTTCGCGCTTGAGCAGGTCGGATATATCGCTGACGCCGTAGCCCTGCGGAATGTTGACGATCTTGTCCTCGGCGAGCGGACCGGGCGCATCGAACCTCTGCTTGCCGACATACAGCGCGCCGCCGGCGGCGAGCGCGACGACGACCAGCAGCGTGAACACGGCATTGCCGAACACCACCATCGGATGACGGACCCGCCTCGAATGACGCCGGGGCGCCGGCACCATTTCCGGCTCAAGCGCGACGCGCGGCGAGCGCGGCAGCTTGTTGGCCGGCGGCGGCGGCATCGCGCTGGCGGCGCTGCGCGCGGGCGAGCCCGGCTGCCGGTCCTGGTCTGGTGGGAGGTTCGCCAACGTCCGCTCTCGCTTTCTAGCTCGACAGGCTTCGCACGAGGTTCACCCGGTTTCCGATTCGCGTCTTGACCGATCATGCCTCGTCGCGGCGCGGCATGATCGCTTTTTCGAAGGACCCGTCCGAAAAACGAGTGCAGATATCGTAGGTTAGAAAGAATTGTGGCGAAAGCGCGGGATGCGCCGCCAATCGTCATACCGGCGCGATTCTCCTCGCAATGCTTTGGCCCCTCGCCATCGCAGCCGGCTCCCGGTTCCCCCCGTCCCGTGCAGCGACAGGTTAGCGCAGGGCGAGAGCCGCGCGCTAGCCGTTATAGCGGCTGAAGATCAGCGAGGCGTTGGTGCCGCCGAAACCGAACGAGTTCGACAGCGCCACATCCACATTCCGCTCGCGGGCTTTGTGCGGCACCAGATCGATCGGCGTATCCACCGACGGATTGTCGAGATTGATGGTCGGCGGCACGACGTTGTCGCGGATGGCGAGGATCGAGAAGATGGCCTCGACCGCGCCGGCGGCGCCGAGCAGATGGCCGATGCACGACTTGGTGGACGACATCGAGATCTTCGCCGCGGCATTGCCGACCAGCCGCTGCACCGCGCCCAGCTCGATCTCGTCGCCGAGCGGCGTCGAGGTGCCGTGGGCGTTGATGTAATCGACGTCGTCCGGGCTGAACCCGGCGCGTTTCATGGCCATCGACATGCAGCGAAAGGCGCCGTCGCCATCCGGGGTCGGCGCGGTGATGTGATAGGCGTCGCCCGACAAGCCGTAACCGACGAGCTCGCCGTAGATGTTGGCGCCACGCGCCTTGGCGTGCTCGAGTTCCTCCAGCACGACGGCGCCGGCGCCCTCGCCCATGACGAAACCGTCGCGCGCCTTGTCGTAGGGACGCGAGGCCCGGGTCGGCTCTTCATTGAAAGCGGTCGACAGCGCCCGCAGCGCCGCAAAGCCGGCCAGCGACATCCTGTTCACGGGCGATTCCGCACCGCCCGCCACCATCACGTCGGCGTCGCCGAGCGCGATCATGCGTCCGGCATCGCCGATCGCATGCGCGCCGGTCGAACAGGCCGTGACGACGGCCGAATTCGGGCCCTTGAGACCGTGCTCGATCGACACGAAGCCGGAGGCAAGATTGATGATGCGGCCGGGAATGAAGAACGGCGAAACCCGGCGCGGCCCCTTCTCGTGCAAGGTCACCGCCATCTCGGCGATGCCCTCGATGCCGCCGATGCCCGAGCCGATGAGCACGCCGGTCGCGACCTTCTCGTCCTCGGTCTGAGGATGCCAGCCGGCGTCGTTGAGCGCCTGGGTCGCCGCGCACATCGCATAGACGATGAACGGATCGACCTTGCGCTGTTCTTTCGGCTCCATCCACTGATCGGGATTGTAGGTGCCGTTCGAGCCGTCGCCGCGCGGAATCATACAGGCGATCTTGCTCGCCAGATCGGATGTTTCGAACGTATCGACCTTCTTGGCGCCGCTTTCGCCCTTGAGCAGGCGCGCCCACGTCGGCCCGACGCCGCAACCCAGCGGCGTGAGCATTCCCAATCCGGTGACGACAACCCGCCTCATACCCGGCTCCGTGCTATTGGCTGGGGCGCGCAGCCGCGACGGCATGAGCCATCGACACGGGGCTGCGCGCCGCGCTGCAAGTGCAGCTCACTGGCTCAAGGCCGATCTGCGGTGGCCGGGAAAATCCCGAACGCCGCTTGCCGAAGACGCAAGCCAGTGCCGGGAAAGCCGATGCGCGGTGGCGTCAGCTCGCCCTGCAGCGGTCAGCTCTTGGCGTTCTTTTCGAGGAATTTGACGGCATCGCCGACGGTGAGGATCGTCTCGGCGGCATCGTCCGGAATCTCGCAGCCGAACTCTTCCTCGAACGCCATCACGAGCTCGACAGTGTCGAGGCTGTCGGCGCCAAGATCATCGATAAAGCTCGCGCCATCAGTCACCTTGTCGGGCTCGACGCCCAGGTGTTCCACGACGATCTTCTTCACCCGCTCGGCAACGTCACTCATCGGTCCAACCTCGTGCTTCATTATAATAGGCTGCGCCCCGGTCGGTTCACAGCCATCGCGCTTCGGCCTCGTCGTGGTGACACTCGTCGTTGCTGACACTGACGTCTACGGCGCCGGATCGCGAAAGAACATGGCACCGTTTTTCGGTGCATCAAGACTTCCGCCATCGGCCGCCCCAGCCGGGCCGAAATTCGGTTACCACACTTCAAATCCGTTGACTAGCAGCCCCAGTCTATTCGTTAGAGGGCTGAAAAGCCACGCAAATTCATCGCTTGTCGATACGTCTCGGTATTGCTTTGCACACGCCATTTGCCCCCGGCAAACGGCGCGCGGCCGCCTAGAACATGGCCATGCCGCCATTCACGTGAATGGTCTGGCCGGTCACATAGGCCGCTTCGTCGGAGGCCAGATAGACTGCCGCCGCGGCCACGTCCAGCGGCGTGCCGAGTTTCCCCGCAGGAACCTTGGATAGAATCGTCTCGCGCTGCTTGTCGTTGAGCTTGTCGGTCATGGCCGAGGTGATGATGCCCGGCGCGATGCAGTTCGCGGTGACGTTGCGCTTGGCGTATTCGGCCGCGACCGACTTCATCATGCCGACCATACCGGCCTTCGATGCCGTGTAGTTGCCCTGCCCCGGATTGCCGGTGAAGCCGACCACCGACGAGATGCCGACGATGCGGCCATAGCGCCGGCGCATCATGCGCGACACCGCGGCGCGGGTCAGTCGGAACGTCGCCGTGAGATTGACGGCGATGACCTTGTCCCAGTCCTCATCCTTGAGCTGGACGAACAGGTTGTCCTTGTTGACGCCGGCGTTGGCGACGAGGATGTCGAGTTTCTCCATCTTCTCTTCCGCCGCCGGCACCAGCGCTTCGACCTGCTCCATGTTGGAGAGATCGCAAGGCAGCACGTGGACGCGGCTGCCGAGTTCGCCGGCGAGCTTGTCGAGCGCGTCCTGGCGCGTGCCGGAAATCGCAACGGTGGCGCCCTGCGCGTGCATCGACCGCGCAATGGCTTCGCCGATGGCGCCGGTCGCGCCGGTCACCAGCGCGGTTTTCCCGTTCAGACTAAACATCAGCCATTTCTCCCGGCTTTGAAGGCGGCGACGTCGTCGGGCGTGCCGACCGAGGTCGTGGTCGCACCGTCGGCGATGCGCTTGTTGAGACCGGCCAGCACCTTGCCGGCGCCGACTTCGTAGAACTGCGTCACACCCTGCGCCGCCATGGTGGCCACGCATTCGCGCCAGCGCACGGTGCCCGTCACCTGCGCCACCAGCGACTTGACGATGTCGCCCGGCTCGCTCAGCGGGCTCGCGGTGACATTGGCGACCACCGGTACGGCCGGCCTGTTGACCTGAACTTTCGACAGCGCATCCGCCATCACGTCGGCGGCCGGTTGCACCAGCGCGCAATGGAAGGGCGCGGAGACCTGCAGCAGCATCGCGCGCTTGGCGCCCTTTGTCTTGGCAATCTCGACGGCGCGTTCGACCGCGGCCTTGTCGCCGGACACCACGACCTGTCCGCCGCCATTGTCATTGGCGGCCTGACAGACCTGTCCCTGCGCGGCCTCGGCCGCGACGGCGGCGGCCGCGTCGAAATCGAGGCCGATCAAGGCGGCCATGGCGCCGGCGCCGGCGGGAACCGCCTTCTGCATCGCCTGGCCGCGCGTGCGCAGCAGGCGCGCCGCGTCCGAAATCGAAAAGGTGCCGGCAGCGGCCAGCGCCGAGTATTCGCCCAGCGAATGGCCGGCGACGAATTTGGCGTCGCGCGCAAGATCGAGACCGGCTTCGGCCTGCAGCACACGGAACGCCGCCAGCGACACGGCCATCAGGGCCGGCTGCGCATTCTCGGTGAGGGTCAGCGTCTCGATCGGGCCTTCGAAAATCAGTGTCGAAAGCTTCTCCGACAGCGCGGCATCGACTTCGTCGAATACCGCCTTGGCGACGGGAAAGGCATCGGCGAGCGCCTTGCCCATGCCGACCGTCTGGCTGCCCTGACCGGGGAATACGAATGCGACCGTCATGGTCTCCTGCTCGCCTCGTGCTGTGTCGGGATACCGTCGTCTGCGCCCGGAACTTCTGCCCGAGGCGAAACCGGGGCCGAAAAACACCGGTCACCGGGCGATGTCAACCGCGCTCGTCCGCAGCCCCCAGATCGCACGCCGGCCCGGTAACCAGTCTAAAAGACTCTGGCACTAGGTTTTTTTGGATGCGGCCGCCCCCGATACCGGTGGCGCGGCGGAGCCCTTGATGCCCGACCTGAACACCGAGGAAGAGATAACCCGCGCCCGCACCGACCCCGGATTCCGCCAGGAACTGCTGGCGCGGAACCTGGAGCGGCTGCTGGCGGCGCTCAACCTCGCGCGCCGCAATGGCGACGAGCGCGACCCCGAATGCGCCCGGCAGATCCGCGAGGGCGTCGATCTGGCGGTGAAACTCGCCGGCCGGCTGCAAAGGGGCTGAGCGCGGCGCGAGCCGGCAACCGCCCCCCAATCCTTGCCTTTTGCGTCAGAATCCCTATAACCCCGCCATCTTCCGTTGCTCCCGGTTGGGGACTGAACGGACGGCCGTTTTTCGACTGATAATTCAGCCGCTTACCGGTAGGGCCCTGAAAAGCCCGGCGTCCCGTGTTTCCGCCTTCTGAGCAAATCGAGCCTTTCCCGAAGGGCTCGAAGGGCTAGGCGCCGAGACGACGGAAATGGGCAAACCAAGGGAAAGGCATTCCATGCCATTGTACGAACACGTCTTCATGGCGCGGCCGGATTTGAGCCCACAGCAGGTTGAAGAACTGACCGCCAAGCTGACCGGTATCATTACCGAAGGCGGCGGCAAGGTCTCCAAGTCGGAATACTGGGGCCTCAAGTCCCTCTCCTACCGCATGAACAAGAACCGCAAGGCGCACATGACGTTGCTCAACGTCGAGGCCCCGGCGGCGGCGCTGACCGAAGTCGAGCGCCAGGAGCGCATCAACGAAGACGTCATGCGGTATCTCACCATTCGCGTCGAAGAGCTCGAGGAAGGTCCCTCGGCGATGATGCGCAAGTCGGATCGCGATGATCGCGGCGACCGGGGCGATCGCGGCTTCGGCGGCGACCGTGGTTTCGGTGGCGGCCGTGGTAGCGACCGTGACCGTGGCGAGCGCCGTCCGCGCCGCGACGAAGAAACGACCGGCGGGGAGGAATAAATCATGGCTTTCGGTTCGTCTCAGGGTGGCGGCCAGCGCCGTCCGTTCTTCCGCCGTCGCAAGACCTGCCCGTTCTCGGGCGCCAATGCGCCGAAGATCGACTACAAGGACGTGAAGCTGCTGCAGCGTTACGTCTCCGAGCGCGGCAAGATCGTGCCGTCCCGCATCACCGCGGTGTCGGCCAAGAAGCAGCGCGAACTCGCCCAGGCGATCAAGCGCTCGCGCTTCCTCGGTCTGCTGCCCTACGTCATTCGCTAGTTCTGTCATTCCGGGACACGCGCAATCGCGCGTGAACCCGGAATCCAGACGCGAGTACAGACTTCAATAGCTGGATTCCGGGTTCGCGCTTTTAGCGCGCCCCGGAATGACAAGTGAAATGGTTGGGGCGGACGGTCCACGCTAAGGACACGATCCGCCTCTAACCGCTCCTGGAGCGGGACAGCTGGTGATGATGCAATTTGGCCTTATAGGTTTGGGTTCGGGCGCGGCGGCGGCTTTGCTGTTCGCGTCGCTCTCCTCGGGCACGCCGCTGTCGGTGCCGCTCGCCTATCTGGCGCCCCTCCCCCTCATGATTGCTGCGCTTGGCTGGAGCCATTGGGCGGCCCTGATCGGCGCTCTCGCCGGCGGCCTTGCCATCTGGCTGCTGTTCGGCACGCTTTTCTTCATCGCTTTCTTCGCCGGCATCGGCCTGCCCGGCTGGTGGCTCGGCTATCTCGCGATGCTGGCGCGGCCGGTCGGCGCCAATGGCGCTGCCTCGCTCGAATGGTATCCGCCGGGCCGTCTCGTCGTCTGGGCGGCGGCTTTGGGCTGCGCCCTCATCGTTCTCACCGTCCTTGTCATGGGCGGCGACAACGATGCGTTCCGCGAGGCGATGCGGGCGGCGCTCCGCGAGGTGTTCCGCGTGGCCGCGACTGAATCCGGCGCCTCGGGCCCGGCCGCCTTGCGCGACCCGGACCGTTTCATCGACGTGCTGATCATCGTCATCCCGCCGGCGACCGCCGTTATGGCGACGCTGACCAATGCTCTCAATCTCTGGCTCGCCGGCCGCATCGTGAAATTCTCCGGCCGCCTGACCCGGCCATGGCCGAACATTCCCGAGATGACCTTCCCGCCGCTCACCGCGGCGGCGCTGGCGCTCGCCATCGCGCTGAGTTTTCTCGACGGCATGATCGGCGTTCTCGCCGGCATCACGTCCGCCGGGCTGCTAATCGCCTACGGCCTGCTCGGCTTCGCCGTCCTCCACGTCGTGACGCGGAACCTTGCCGCCCGCGCCTTCGTGCTCGGAGGCGTCTATGCCGCGGTGCTGATTTTCGGCTGGCCCGTGCTGATCATGTGCCTGACCGGCCTCGCCGACCAGATCTTCAACTTCCGGGCCCGCGCCGCTTTGCGACGCGGCCCGCCGACTTCGACCTGAACTTTTTGTCTTCAAACGAACGATCAAACAAGGAGTAACGACAATGGAAGTGATCCTGCTCGAACGCATCGGCCGCCTCGGCCAGATGGGCGACGTGGTCCGCGTCAAGGACGGCTACGCCCGCAACTTCTTGCTGCCGCGCAACAAGGCGCTGCGCGCCAACGCCGACAACAAGGCCCGCTTCGAAGGCATGCGCGCCGAACTCGAGAAGCAGAGCCTCGAGCGCAAGGGCGAAGCCGGCAAGGTCGCGGCCAAGGTGGACGGCAAGACCTTCACCGTGATCCGCCAGTCGTCGGAAACCGGCCAGCTCTACGGTTCGGTCACCACCCGCGATGTCGCTTCGCTGATCTCGACCGACGGCGTTACCATTTCGCGCACGCAGATCGAAATGAACGCGCCGATCAAGACACTCGGCCAGTTCAAGGTGCCGCTGGCGCTGCACCCGGACATCGACGTGTCGGTGACCGTGATCGTCGCGCGCAGCGAAGCCGAAGCCGAGCGCATCGCCCGCGGTGAGGACGTGACCGTCCGCGCGTCGGTCGCCGAAGATGCCGAAGCCGAGGCCGAAGCCGCCCGCGAGCGCGCCGAGGCTTTGTTCGACGCCGAGGAAGAGGAAGTCGAGGCCGAGGCCGCCGAAGCGACCGACGAGCCGGACGCCGACGCCAAGCCGGCCAAGGGCAAAAAGAAGAAGAGCGAAGAGGCCTGATCGCCCGACGCTTGAAATGCAGAACTCCGCCCGGTGAACCCGGGCGGAGTTTTTGTTTGTTCGAACGGCTGCCGCGATACGCCGTTCGCCATCAGACCCTTAGTCGGATTTGGGCTTGTCGGGCGACGCCGGCGTCACCGCGATGCCGGAATTGATCTCGCTATTGGCCTTCGGCGCCGGAGTGCTCTCAGGCTTTGTTTCAGGCTTGGCCTCAGGCTTCACGTCCGGCTTGGCCTCCGGCTTTGTCTCTGCCTTGGGCTCGGGCTTTGGGCTTTCGGAAGGCTTGACTTCAGAAGGCTTGGTATCACTCGGCTTGTCCCCCGCAGGTTTGGCGTTGCGGCGCTGCTCCCGCCTCGGCTCGCGCGCCGCCGGCGCTTCGCCCGCCGCTTCCAGATAGCGCGTCAGCAGGGCGGCCGTTTCGCTGCTGGCCGTGTAATGCTCACGCAGGAAGCTCCGCAGGCCGAACAGGCCGCCGGACTTGGCGAGGCCCTGCGGGCTCTTGTGGCAAATCGCGCAATCGGAGGCGAAGATCTGCTGGGCGGTCTTGCCCCGATCGCGCACGTCCTGGGCACCGGCCGGCGCCGCCGCGACCAGCAAAACCAACCCCGCCAGCGCTGAAATTCCACGTCCCGTCAATATCATGGCCACAGACCCTCTTGCCCAACGCCACACCGCATCGCCCCCGCTCCCATAGCGGATTTGCGGCCCGTTGTGACCATCCGCTTTGGCCGCAGGCCGCCCGCGCCCCCCGCCGACGTCTGCGCTGACCGCATGCGGCATCGCGATTTGCGGCATTGCTGCGGCTTGCAGTCTTTGGTTGAATACCGCCTGTTGGAACCGGCCGCCGCCGGGCCGGTTGAAGCGTCGCGCACGATCAGCGCGCGGACGCTCCTGTGCTGCGGGGCGGATGGATGCGGCCGATGGACCGGTTGCTTCAGTTCCTGTTGCAGACGTTTATCACGCGCGGCAATTTTCGCGTCACCACGGCGCGCGGGACGATTCTGACCTTCGGCGACGGCACCGGCCCGCCGGTCTCCGTGCGTTTCACGACGCGTGCCGCCGAATGGGGCATCCTGCTCGACCCCGAGCTCAAGCTCGGCGAGTCCTACATGGACGGGACATTTGTCGTCGAGGAAGGCACCATCGCCGACGTGCTGGCGATCGCGCTGGGCCAGGACAGCGAGGTGCCGCACTGGGCCAAGCCGCAATTCCTGATCCGCTATTTCTGGCGCCGCATCCAGCAGTTCAACCCGCGCAAGCGCTCGCGGCAGAACGTGGCGCATCATTACGATCTGGACGGCCGCCTCTACTCCCTGTTCCTCGACGCCGACCGGCAATACAGCTGCGCCTATTTCGAGCGGCCCGACCAGTCGCTCGACGATGCGCAACTCGCCAAGAAGCGCCACCTCGCCGCCAAGCTGCGGCTGTCACCCGACCGCAAGGATTTGCGCATCCTCGACATCGGCTGCGGCTGGGGCGGCCTCGGCCTTTATCTCGCCGACTACGGCCATGCCGACGTTACCGGCATCACCCTGTCGCAGGAGCAGCACGCCATCGCCAATGAGCGCGCCCAGGAGCGCGGGCTGTCGGACCGCGCGCGCTTTCTCCTCCAGGATTACCGGGACATGGACGACCGCTTCGACCGTATCGTCTCGGTCGGCATGTTCGAGCATGTCGGCGTCAACCACTTCGACACTTACTTCAAGAAAGCCGCCGAACTCCTGAAAGACGACGGCGTGATGGTGCTGCACTCGATCGGCCGCTCGGAGGGCCCCAGCGTCACCAATCCCTGGATTTCGAAATATATCTTTCCGGGCGGGTACATACCGTCATTGTCTGAAGTTCTGCCGAAGGTCGAGAAGGCCCGCCTGCTCGTTACCGACATCGAGATTCTGCGCCTGCACTACGCCGAGACCCTGAAGCACTGGCGCGAGCGCTTCCTCGCCCACCGCGAGGAAGTCGAACGCATCTACGACCGGCGCTTCGTGCGCATGTGGGAGTTCTACCTCGCCGCTTCCGAGATGTCGTTCCGCGAGCAGAACATGTTCGTGTTCCAGATCCAGCTCACCAAGCGCCAGGGCATCGTGCCGCTGACCCGGGACTACATCATGCACGAGGAGCGGCGCCTGAGGACTCTCGAGGACGGGCGACAGGTGCCGCTGCGGCTGGCCGGCGAATAGCCGGTCGGGATTGCCGAACGAATTCAAGGCCGGGACAAATCATCCCGGCCTTTTTCGTCGCGACACAGTTCGCCGCCGATACAAAGCCGCATTTTTTACGGGCCCCGCCAATCTGTGGACAGCGGGACTAATGCAAACCGGCCATCGCGCCGCCCCGCCTCGCTGGTTAAGCAATCGTGAACAAAAATCCGCCGCACGAACGCTCCAATCAATCTCATGGCCCCTGTCGAATCAGTCCTCCGCAAACCTTTCGGTGGCCCCCAGGCTGCCGAACCCGATCCGCTGTACCGCACCGCACCGCACAACATCGAGGCGGAGCAGGCGCTGCTCGGCGCGATTCTGATCAACAACGAGGCTTATGATCGGGTATCCGATTTTCTCGACACGAAGCATTTCTTCGAGCCGATCCACCAGCAGATCTACGATACAGCTGGGCAATTGATCCGGAATGGAAAGCGCGCCAATCCGGTGACGCTGAAGACATTCTTTCCGGAAAACTTCGCCATCAATGGCTTGACGGTCTCGCAGTACCTCGCCCGCCTTGCCGCGGAAGCGACGACGATCATCAATGCCGTCGACTACGGAGAAACCGTCTATAACCTATCGATCCGGCGCGACCTCATCCAAATCGGCACGGACGTCGTCAATCAGGCCTTCGATTCACCCGTCGATTTTCCTCCGAAGGAGCAAATCGAGGCGGCTGAAAGGCAGCTATTCGAGTTAGCCGAAAAGGGCCGTTCTGAAACCGGCTTCCAGACCTTCTCGAAGGCCCTGACCGCCTCCGTTGACATGGCCGCGGCGGCTTATCAGCGCGACGGCCACCTCTCTGGCCTAGCGACCGGCCTGAAGGACCTCGATTCCAAGATGGGCGGACTACAAAAATCCGACCTGATCGTACTCGCTGGCCGCCCCGGTATGGGCAAGACATCGCTCGCGACCAACATCGCCTTCAATGTCGCCAAAGCGTGGAACGGCGAGTACCGCGCCGATGGACATTTTGAGACTAAGAATGGGGGGGTCGTCGCCTTCTTCTCGCTCGAAATGTCCTCGGAGCAGCTTGCAACCCGTATTATCGCCGAACAGGCTGAAATCTCATCCAGCAAGATCAGGCGCGGCGACATCCAACAGAGCCAGTTCGAGACGCTCGTCGACAAGATGCGGGAAATTCAGAACCTGCCCTTGCTGATTGACGATACCGGCGGCATTTCGATTGCGCAGTTGGTCGCACGCGCGCGCCGGCTCAAGCGCCAACGCGGCCTTGATCTTATTGTTATCGATTACATTCAACTGCTGTCTGGTTCGTCGAAACGCTCAAGCGAGAACCGTGTGCAGGAAATCACGGAGATCACCACCAAGCTCAAGGCGCTCGCCAAGGAACTGCAGGTGCCGGTAATTGCGCTGTCGCAGCTCTCGCGTCAGGTGGAAAGCCGCGAGGACAAGCGTCCCCAACTGTCGGATTTGCGTGAATCGGGCTCGATCGAGCAGGACGCTGACGTCGTCATGTTTGTGTACCGCGAAGAATATTATCTCGCCGGGAAGGAACCACGTCCCGGAACGACGGAGTTCGAGACGTGGAAGACTGACATGGAGAAGGTCCACGGTACCGCCGAAGTCATCATCGGCAAACAACGTCACGGACCGACCGGCCCCGTGCAGTTGGCTTTCGAGGCCGAATACACCCGCTTTGGAGACCTTGCTCAGGATCGCTATCTACCCGAGCGGATGGAGTAGCCGACTCGGGTCATTTAACCCCGGCGCTCCGGCGTATGGAGTCCGGGCCCGCGCATTTCATGCGCGTCCCGGAATGACGGAGCCCTCACCCTTCCCCGCGCCGCCGCGCGGCGCTAGCATCCCGGCAATAAAAACACCGGGATGGAAATGGACACGTTCGACTACGTGATCGTCGGCGCAGGCTCCGCTGGCTGCGTGCTCGCCAACCGGCTGAGCGAAGACCGCGATGTCAGCATCTGCGTGCTCGAGGCGGGCCCGGCCGACTGGCACCCCTACATCCACATCCCCGCCGGCTTCATCAAGACCTTCTACAACACGCGCATCAACTGGTGTTACGCGCAGGAGCCCGGCGACTACACCAATGGCCGCCGCATCTTCTCGCCGCGCGGCAAGACGCTGGGCGGCTCGTCCTCCATCAACGGCCACATCTACAACCGCGGCCAGCGCGGCGATTTCGACACCTGGGCGCAATATGGCAATCGCGGCTGGGGCTATGCCGACGTGCTGCCCTACTTCCGGCGCATGGAGCGTCGCATCGGCAACGGCGACGACGCCTATCACGGCCGCGGCGGCGAACTCACCGTCACCGACATCGACTGGCGCGATCCCTTGTGCGACGCCTTCATCGACGGCGCCATCAGCCTCGGCATCCCGCGCAACCCCGATTACAACGGCGCGGTCCAGGAAGGCGTGTCCTACGCTCAGCGCACCATTCATAACGGCCGCCGCATCAGCGCCGCCACCGCCTTCCTGCATCCGGCGGTAAAGCGCGGTAATGTCACGGTGCGCACGCAGGCGCATGCGACGGAAATCGTGCTCGATGGCAAGCGCGCCGTCGGCATTCGCTATACGATCGGCGGCCGCGGCGGCGAAGCCAAGGAAGTGCGCGCCCGCCGCGAAGTCATCCTGTGCGGCGGCTCGTATAATTCGCCGCAACTGTTGCAACTGTCCGGCATCGGGCCCGCCGGCCTTCTGCAGGCGCGCGGCATCGCCGTGAAGCACGCTTTGCCCGGCGTCGGCGAAGGTTTGCAGGATCATTACGCGCCGCGCTCGGTGGCGCGGGTCAAGAACATCAGGACCATCAACCAGCGCGCCCGCGGCTTCAATCTGGCGATGGAAGCGCTGAACTGGGCGGTGCGCCGCCGCGGCATCCTCGCGCTGTCGCCGACGCTGGTTTACTGCTTCTGGCATTCGGGCGAGACCGCCGAAAGCTCCGATCTGCAGCTCACCTTCACGCCGGCCAGCTACATGGAGGGCGAACAGGGCAAGCTCGAGCGCGAACCCGGCGTGTCGGTCGCCTCATGGCAGCAGCGGCCGGAAGCGCGCGGCCATGTCCGCATCCGCTCGTCGGATCCCTTCGAGCCGCCGGCAATCCAGACCAATTATCTCGGCCATGAGCTCGACCGCCGCGTCACGATTGCCGGCATGAGACTGGCGCGCCGCCTGCTCTCCTCCGTGCCGATGCAGCCTTATTACGACTACGAGGACTTCCCCGGACCGAACGTGCAGAGCGACGATGAATTCCTGCACGCCGCGACCCTGCGCGGCCAGACCACCTTTCACCCCGGCTGCACCTGCCGCATGGGGCCGGCGACCGACGCGATGGCCGTGGTCGATGACACGCTGCGCGTTCATGGCCTCGAAGGCCTGCGCGTCGTCGATGCCTCGATCATGCCGCGCATGATCTCCGCCAATCTCAACGCCTCGACCTTGATGATCGCCGACAAGGCCTCCGACATGATCCGCGGCCGCCCCGCCCCGGAAGCAGCCACATTTGCCTGATCTGAACGCGGGGTGCCGCGATGGACGCGGCGCGCCCGGACCGTTAAACCTTGCCCATGGCCACGATCGATCTCATCGAAACCGCCCCGCCGGTCGATACCGGCATCGTCGAAAAGGACGGCCCGCCCGCGGCGCAGGCCGGCGGCACCCTCACCATCGACCTCGGCGCGCTCGCGGCTAACTGGCAGGCCCTGCGCCGCCGCGCCACGCCTTCCGAATGCGCCGCCGTGGTCAAGGCCAACGCCTACGGTCTCGGCATCGAGCCGGTGGCGCATACGCTGGCCAAGGAAGGCTGCAAGACATTCTTCGTCGCCGACCTCTCCGAAGCGCGGCGCGCGCGCGCCGCCGCGCCCGAAGCCGCGATCTTCGTGCTGAGCGGCGTCATGCCGGGCAGCGGCCCCGAGTTCTCGGTGCTCAGGGCCAAGCCGGTCATCGGCTCGACCGTCGAGCTTGCCGAATGGGACGCCTATTGCGCCGCCTCCGGCTGGCGCGGCGGCGCGGCGCTCCATGTCGACACCGGCATGAACCGCCTTGGCGTGTCGATCAACGAAGCCGCCGCGCTGGCGCCGCGCATCCGCGCCGAAAACCACGGCATCCATTTGCTGATGAGTCACTTCGCCTGCGCCGAAGAGGCCGGCAACGCGCTCAACGAGAAGCAGATCAAGCTGTTCCGCGAAGTGCGCCTGCTCTATCGCGGCATTCCCTCGTCGCTGGCGAATTCGTCCGGCATCTTTCTGGGCGACGCCGCGCATTGCGACGTGGTGCGGCCGGGCGTGGCGCTGTACGGCGTCAACCCGACGCCGGACAAGCCGAACCCGATGCGGCCTGTGGTCGATCTCAAGGTGCGCGTTCTTCAGGTGCGCGGCGTGACGCGCGGCGAAACCGTCGGCTACGGCGGCGCCTGGACGGCGCGGCGCGCCACGCGCATCGCCGTCATCGCCGCGGGCTATGCCGACGGCATCTTCCGCTCCGCCGGCTCTAGCGACGAAATGCCCGGCGGCGTGGCCATCGTCGCCGACAAGCGCTGCCCCTTTGCCGGGCGCATCTCGATGGATCTGACGGCGATCGATGTGAGCGAACTGCCGGACGGCGCGGTGCGCCGCGGCGACATGGTGACCCTGATCGGCGACGGCCTCACCCTCGACGACGTCGGCCGCGGGGCCTCGACCATCGGCTATGAAGTGCTCACCAGCCTCGGCCGCCGCTATCACCGGGTGTACCGGCGCGACTAGAGACGCGCGTTATTTCTGACAACATGCGCGACAGGACGTGTCCGTGCTGTTGCTCGAGCACACACAGAAATCGCAATTCGTTTTCTGTTGTTGCGTTGACGACGGAGTACCCGCCGAGACCGGCGCGCTGCTTCCAACGGGCCCTCCACCTGGGGTGGGGCAAGGACAGCCCTCCTTGGGACAGCCCATCGAGCACGGATCAATCGGGGGGCACGGATTGTTGGCGCCGCCGCATGGCAACGGCACCTGCGCAACCGATGGCGCAAAGCCGAGGAAGAGGGCTGCGGTCAATCCAAGGATCAACTGACGTTTCATGGCGACCTCCGGGATGGTCGCCATGATCGACAATCTCGGGCAGACGCCTTTGACCCGTATCAACCCCTGCGGGATTTTTCACAGTCCACGCGCAGGACTCGCCGTTGGGCCCCGCGCGGTTAGCGAACCAGCAATAATGTTCTTGTAATGTTCTCATGGCCGACTTACCGTTGGCCTGAGCATTTCGGGGACGATTCTGCCTATGTCCAAGCCTGCCCATGTCTAAGCGCCACCTCGCCTTTGTCTGCCAAAACTGCGGCGCTGCGGCCACGCGCTGGCAGGGCCGCTGCGAGGCCTGCGGCGAATGGAATTCGCTGACCGAGGAAGGCGGCGACAAGCCGGTCGGCCCGCGCAAGCCGGCCAAGGGCCGCCTGTTCAAGCTCGAGCCCCTCACCGGCGAGGCCAAGGACGCCCCTCGGCTCGCCTCCGGCCTGTCGGAACTCGACCGCGTCACCGGCGGCGGCTTTGTCCGCGGCTCGGTGATCCTGATGGCCGGCGATCCCGGCATCGGCAAGTCGACCTTGCTGATCCAGGCCAGCGCGGCGCTCGCCCGCGCCGGCCACCGCGCCGTCTACATCTCGGGCGAAGAAGCCGCCGCCCAGGTGCGGCTGCGCGCCGAGCGCCTTGGCCTGTCGGATGCGCCGGTCGAGCTCGCCTCGGAAACCTCGGTCGAGGACATCATCGCCACTTTGTCGGAAGGCAAGGTGCCGCGGCTGATCATTATCGATTCAATCCAGACCATGTGGACCGACGCAGTGGAAAGCGCGCCGGGCACTGTGACGCAGGTGCGCGGCGCGGCGCAGACGCTGATCCGCTTCGCCAAGCGCTCCGGCGCCGCGGTGATCCTGGTCGGCCACGTCACCAAGGACGGCCAGATCGCCGGACCTCGCGTGGTCGAGCATATGGTCGATGCCGTGCTGTCCTTCGAGGGCGAGGGCTCCCACCAGTTCCGAATCCTGCGCGCGGTGAAGAACCGTTTCGGCCCGACCGACGAGATCGGCGTGTTCGAGATGACCGGTTCGGGCCTGCGCGAGGTCAGCAATCCATCGGAGCTGTTCCTGTCGGAGCGCGATCTCGGCTCTCCCGGCACCGCCGTCTTCGCCGGCATTGAGGGCACACGGCCCCTGCTCGTGGAAATTCAGGCGCTGGTGGCGCCGACCTCGCTTGGCACGCCGCGCCGCGCCGTGGTCGGCTGGGATTCGAGCCGGCTCGCCATGGTGCTCGCCGTGCTGGAGGCGCATTGCGGCGTCAAGTTGGGGGGCTACGACGTCTATCTCAACGTCGCCGGCGGCATGCGCATTAACGAACCGGCGGCCGATCTCGCCGCCGCCGCGGCCCTCATCTCCTCGCTCGCCAATTCGCCGTTGCCGGCCGATGCCGTCTATTTCGGCGAGGTGTCGCTGTCCGGCGCGATCCGCCCGGTCAGCCATAGTCCGGCGCGGCTCAAGGAAGCCGCCAAGCTCGGCTTTGCCCGGGCCGTCATGCCGGAGGCCGCCCGCGGCGAGGCCGGCGACCCGGCCCTCAAGACCTCGGGCGTCGGCGCGCTGGCCAGTCTTGTGGCTGACATTGCGGCGCTGGGGAAACCTCGCCCGGTGGCGGAACCGCGCCGAAAAGACGGATGACGTCCCGGTGACACCCCGCTATAGAGGGCGCGCGCAAGGCCGGCCGGAACGCATCCGGGCGGGGGCCGAAAAGAGCCTGCCTTTAAGCACTTAAAGCGACAAAGCCTTGAAGCCGATATTGACGCCCCGCCCGTGAGCCGCCAAGACGGGTTGGGCCTACGTCGCCTTTGGATTCGCCGTGCCGGCCGCCCGTCGCAAGGGGCCGCGCCAACGCCAATTCGCGGAGCGCTTGGAAAAAGCCTGGCATGCCGGTCACCCTGCTCGATATCCTGCTTCTGGTCGTAATGCTGATCTCGGGGCTGCTCGCGATGATCCGCGGGTTCATGCGCGAGGTCCTCTCAATCGCCGCCTGGGCCATCGCCGCGCTGGTCACGCTCTACACCTTTTCGAAGGTGCTGCCGATCACCCAAGGCTATATCTCGAGCACGTCGGTGGCGACCGCGGTCACCATCGGCGCCATCTTCATCGCAACCCTGCTCATCGTCTCCATCATAACGGTACGCATTTCCGACATGGTGCTCGACAGCCGGGTCGGCGCGCTCGATCGCACGCTCGGTTTCCTGTTCGGATTGGGCCGCGGTTTGCTCATTGTGGTGGTCGCGTACCTGTTTTTCGACTGGCTGGTGCCCGATCGCAGCCAGCCGGCCTGGATCAGCGGCGCCAAGTCGAAAGTCGTCCTCAAGAGCACGGGGGATTGGCTCAAGGGCATGTTGCCGGATGACCCTGAAAGCACCATCTTACAAAAGCTGAAGCGGCCGAAACCGGCCGAAGAAGGGGCTCCCGAAGGCACGCCGGAACGCCGTTCGGAACTCGGCTCGACCTTGCGTGTGGCTGCGGCATGGCAGCACGACCTCAAACTGGGAACCCGGTGATGTCAGAACAGGCGCAAGGCTCCGTGACCGAGACGTATCAGAATAGCGACGACCTCGATCTCTACGCCGACCGCCTGCGCGAGGAATGCGGCGTCTTCGGCATTTTCGGCCACCCCGACGCCGCCGCCATCACCGCACTCGGCCTGCATGCGCTCCAGCATCGCGGCCAGGAAGCCGCCGGCATCGTCTCCTTCGACAGCAAGCGCTTCCACTCCGAACGCCGCCTCGGTCTTGTCGGCGATACTTTCTCGAAGCGTGACGTTATTGATCGCCTTCCGGGCAATGTATCCATCGGTCATGTCCGCTACTCGACGACCGGCGAGACCATTCTGCGCAACGTGCAGCCGCTGTTCGCCGAACTTGACGGCGGCGGCTTCGCCGTCTGCCATAACGGCAACCTGACCAACGCCCTGACCATGCGCCGCCAGCTCGTCCGCGACGGCGCCATGATGCAGTCTACCAGCGACACCGAGGTCATCCTCCACCTCGTCGCCCGCGCCCGCCGTAACCGCTTCGTCGACCGCTTCATCGAGGGCCTGCGCCAGCTCGAAGGCGCCTATGCCTTCGTCGGCATGACCAACAAGAAGCTGGTCGGCGCCCGCGACCCGCTGGGCATCCGCCCGCTCGTCATCGGCAAGCTCGACGGCTGCCCGATCCTCGCCTCGGAGACCTGCGCCCTCGATATCATCGGCGCCGAGTATGTGCGCGACGTCGAGCCCGGCGAAGTCGTGATCTTCGACGACGAAGGCGCGCAGTCGCACAAGCCGTTCCCGCCGCAGCCGGCGCGCCCCTGCATCTTCGAGTACATCTACTTCGCCCGCCCCGACTCCATTGTCGGCGGCCGCCACGTCTACAATGTGCGCAAGGCGATGGGCGCCGAGCTTGCCCGTGAATCGGGCATCGCCGCCGACGTCGTCGTGCCGGTGCCGGATTCCGGCGTGCCCGCCGCGCTCGGCTTCGCGCAGGAAAGCGGCATCCCTTACGAGCTCGGCATTATCCGCAATCACTATGTCGGCCGCACCTTCATTCAGCCGACCCAGGCGATCCGCGATCAGGGCGTGCGCATGAAGCATTCGGCCAACCGCGCCGTCGTCTCCGGCAAACGTATCGTACTGGTCGACGATTCCATCGTGCGCGGCACCACCTCGCGCAAGATCGTGCAGATGATGCGCGACGCCGGCGCCAAGGAAGTGCACTTCCGCATCTCCTCGCCGCCGATCAAGCACCCGGATTACTACGGCATCGACACGCCGGACGCGGACAAGCTGCTCGCCGCGACCCACGATCTCGAAAGCATGCGCCAGTTCATCGGCGCCGACTCCCTCGCCTTCCTGTCCGTGGACGGCATCTACCGCGCCATGGGGCTGCCCGGCCGCGACAATGCGCGCCCGCAGTTCACCGACCACTGCTTCACCGGCGATTATCCGACGCCGCTGACCGATCTCGGCCAACAGGACGCCGGCCCGCGCCAGCTTTCGCTGCTGGCGGAGGCGATTTAGCCGACTTGACCTGTGCGGCTCCTCATGGTGAGGAGCGCTCCGAAGGAGCGCGTCTTGAACCATGAGGCCTCCTCCTTCGAGACGGCCGCGTCCCGCGGCCTCCTCAGGATGAGGTTCGACGGATGAATGCGCCCAAACCCCTTTCCGACAGGATCGCTCTCGTCACCGGCGCCTCGCGCGGCATCGGCGCGGCGGTCGCGCTCGAGCTGGCTCAGGCCGGCGCGCATGTGATTGCGGTCGCGCGCACCGTCGGCGGGCTCGAAGAGCTTGATGACAAGATCAAGGCCGCCGGCGGCACCGCGACGCTCGTGCCGCTCGATATCAAGGACATGGACGGCATCGCGCGGCTCGCGCTCGCCCTCAACGATCGTTATGGCCGCCTCGATGTGATGATCGGCAATGCCGGCATTCTCGGCGTGCTGTCGCCGCTCGCGCATGTCGAGCCCAAGGACTTCGACAGCATCTTCGCCGTCAACATGAAGGCGAACTGGCAACTGATCCGCACCATGGATCCGCTGCTGCGCGCAGCGCCAGCAGGCCGCGCGGTGTTCGTCACCTCCGGCCTGTCCTGGGCCGGACGCGCCTACACCGGCCTCTATGGCGCCAGCAAAGCCGCGCTCGATGCGATGGCCCGCAGCTACGCCGCCGAAACGGCGACGACAAATGTCCGCGTCAATCTGTTCAGCCCGGGCGCGACACGCACGCGCATGCATGCCTCAGGCTGGCCGGGCGTCGATCCCGATACGCTGCCGTCGCCGGAAGACGTGGCGAAAACGATCCTGCCGCTATGCCTCCCCGCATGCGCGGACAGCGGCAAGGTCTACGATTATCGCGCCGGGAAACTTCTGGCGTTCAGGGCGCCGGAATAGCTCTCTGCGCACGCCTTTGGCGTGCCACGGGGTGGCGAAAGCTAGTGCTTCCGCCGCGCCTTGCCCTCATAGGGGTTGGCCTTCTCGCGCAGCATCAGCCTGATCGGCGTGCCAGGCAGTTCGAACGCCTCGCGCAATGAATTGACCAGATAACGCTTGTAGGCGTCGGGCACCGCATCGGCGCGGGTGCAGAACACGACGAAAGTCGGCGGCCGCGACGTCACCTGCGTGATGTAATTGAGCCGCAGCCGGCGCCCCGACACGGCCGGCGGCGGATGCGCGGACGTCGCGTCCTCGAACCAGCGATTGAGCGCGCTCGTCGAGATGCGTCGGTTCCAGACCTCATACGCGTCGATGATGGCCTGCATCAGGCGATCCAGCCCCTCGCCGGTCAGCGCCGACACCGCCACCAGCGGCACGTCGGGCAACTGCATCAGCTTCTCGCGGGCTTTCTCGCGCAGCTTCGAAATGTCGCCGGGGTTGCGGTCCTTGAGATCCCACTTGTTGATCCCGATCACCACCGCGCGGCCTTCGCTCTCGATCAAATCGGCGATCTTCTGGTCCTGTTCCTCGAAGGCGTTGTCGACGTCGAGCAGCACGACGACGACCTCGGCGAAGCGCACGGCGTTGAGCGTCTCGCCGACCGACAGCTTCTCGATCTTCTCGTCGATGCGCGAGCGGCGGCGCAGACCCGCGGTGTCATGCAGGCGGAAGTGATGGCCGTGCCATTCGAGATCGACCGCGATGGAATCGCGCGTCGTGCCCGCTTCCGGCGAGGTCAGCAGGCGCTCCTCGCCGATCAGTCGATTGATGAGCGTCGATTTGCCGGCATTGGGGCGGCCGACAATGGCGACGCGGATCGGATGCGGGCCATCGTCATCGGCCCTCTCGATCGCTTCCGCCGTCTTCTCCGGCAGGGCCTCACGCAGGGCGTCGTAGAGATCGGGCAGTCCCTCATTGTGCTCGGCCGACAGCGGGATCGGCTCGCCGAGGCCCAGCGAGTAAGCTTCCAGCCGCCCGGACTCGCCGGCACGGCCTTCCATCTTGTTGACGACCAGCACCGCCGGCTTGCCGGATTTGCGCACCAGCGAGGCGAAGGCGCGATCGTCCGGCAGCACGCCGGCCCGCGCATCCATGACGAAAAACACCGCGTCGGCCTGCTCGATCGCCGTTTCGGTCTGCGCCCGCATGCGGCCGGGCAAGGTTTCCGCCCCGGCCTGCTCGAAGCCGGCGGTGTCGATCACGGTGAAGTCGAGATCGCCAAGACGCGCCTCGCCCTCGCGGCGGTCGCGTGTCACGCCGGGCTGGTCATCGACCAGCGCGACGCGGCGGCCGACCAGCCGGTTGAACAGGGTCGATTTGCCGACATTGGGCCGGCCGACAATAGCGACGGTGAAGCTCATGATATGCCGTTTCGCGCCTTCGCGCGGTCCTCAAAAACCGGACCTGCGCAATACTAGCGCTGGAACGTACCGGAGGGCTGCGGCGCTGGCCATCCGGAGGGGCTCGACGACGTGCCTTGCTGCGCCGGCCAGCCGGAGGACGGAGCCTGTTGCTGGGTCGTCTGCGGCGCGGGGGCCTCCTGCGACTGCACGGGGGCGACGGGCGCCGCAGCGGCAGCCGGCGGCTTCGGCGCCGTGCGCCGGACGGTGCGCGGTTTCGGCTTCGCCGGCTGTCGCGTCGGCGCGGCCTGTTGCGGCGCAGCCTCGACAGGGACCGCAGGCGCGGCTTCAGCGGCGGGCTGCTGCGCGCCCATGCGGTACTCCGGCGGAATGCCCTGGCTCACACCCGGCACGCCTTCCGGGAACAGGTCCCGGCGCTCACCCGGCAGCTTCTTCTTCTCGTTCAGCCCGAAGATGTCGAGGCTGTCCGGATCGAAATTGGCGCAGCCGGACAATGCCGGCGCGGCCAGCACCAGCAGAGACAACAACGCGATGCGGGGCATGCGGCGCATCAGTATCTTCAACCTTTCTTGTCGGCGGCCGGCTTGCCGGTGACAGCCTTACCTTCGCCGGCAATCAGCGCCGACAGAACCTCGACGCGCTGGCGCGAGCCCGGCGGCGTTTCGTTATCGGCGGAGATCATGTCGATATAACGCTTGGCCTCGGCGGCATCGTTGCCGCGGAAGGCCGAGAGCGCCAGCAGTTCGCGGGCGGTGTGACGATAGGGCCGCCCCGCCGCCGAGATCGGCTCGAGACGCGCGCGCAGATCGGCAAAGGGAGCGGTGTCCACCATGAGGAGCCCGGCGCGCAGCGCGGCGAGATCCTGCCACACGGGGCCGAGCGAGCCGTCTGCTGCAATGACACCGTAGGCTTTTACGGCTTCGTCCGGCTTATCGGGATTGGCCTGCGCCAGCTCGGCCGCGGCGCGCAGGCGCGCCAGCGCGGCATAGCCCTTCGGCGCCTCGCCGATCACCTTGGCGAAGGCCTTTTCGGCCTCGGCGTGCTTGCCTTCCTCGCTCAGGACCACGGCTTCCTCGAAAGCCGCTCCGGCGGTCGCGGCCTTCTGGCCGACGTAAAACTCATAGGCGCGCCAGCCGCCAATGCCGGCGACGATGAGGACGGCCACGGCGATGATGAAAATGCTGTAGCGGTCCCAGAACGCTTTGAGGCGCTCGCGCCGGACTTCCTCGTCGACTTCGTTGAAAATATCGGCCACGAATGGCTCCCCGCGCCTGCAATACCCGTCCACCCCGGTCCGGGTGGCAGCGGCGTAACCTAGCGGTATGGCGGCCGCAAGGCAAAAAACGCCGCGGACAACCGTTGAAATTCAGGGGGTTAGGCGTTTCAGCCCCTCCTGAAGGCAGTAGCCCGGATGGAGCGGAGCGAAATCCGGGAGCGCCTCCCGGGTTACGCTGGGCTTCACCCGGGCTACGCGCGCTACAGGCCCGCGTAGCCCTACTTCTTCTTCATCGGATAGGTGTGTTCCGGCGCCGGGAAGGTCCGGGCCCTCACCTCGGCGGCATAATCGGCCATGGCCTTCTCGATGCCGGGCCCGAGGTCGCCGAAGCGCTTGACGAATTTCGGCACCCGCGGCGTCAGGCCCAGCATGTCCTCCATGACCAGCACCTGGCCGTCGCAGGTGACCGACGCGCCGATGCCGATGGTGGGGATCGCGACCGCCTTGGTGATCTTGGCCGCCAGCGGCTCGGCGATCGCTTCCAGCACCACCGAGAACGCGCCGGCCTCGGCGACGGCCAACGCGTCGTGCTCGATCGGCGTCCAGTCGCCCTCGTCGCGGCCCTGCGCGCGGAACGAGCCGATGGTGTTGATCGACTGCGGTGTCAGCCCGACATGGGCCATGACCGGCACGCCGCGCTCGACCAGAAAGCGGATCGTCTCCGCCATGCGCGCGCCGCCTTCCATCTTGATGGCGCCGCAGCCGGTTTCCTTCATCACGCGCGCCGCGCTCATGAAGGCCTGCTCCTTGGAGGCCTCATAGGAGCCGAACGGCATGTCGACCACGACGAGCGAACGCGCCGAGCCGCGCATCACGGCGTGGCCTTGCAGGATCATCATGTCGAGGGTCACCGGCACGGTGGTCTCGAGCCCGTGCATCACCATGCCGAGCGAGTCGCCGACCAGAATGATGTCGCAGTACTTGTCCGCGAGCCGCGCCGTATGCGCGTGATACGACGTCAGCATCACGATGGGCTCGCCGCCCTTGCGCGCGCGGATATCCGGCGCGGTGAAGCGCTTGATCTGTTCCTGAACCGACACTTTTAGTCTCCCGGGCAGTTATCGCGTAAAGGCTCTATCTAGTGAAGACCGGCACGCCGATGACGTACGGATGGAAATAAAGGGCGAGCACGACATAGAGCGCGAGACCGACGGCAACGACGATGGCATCGTTGAGATAGCCCGACGGCGTGGTGCCGGGGCCGTTGTCGCCGCGCTTCTTGGCCGCGATGCGCGCCATGACGCCCCACGCGAGAAACGAGCCGAACAGCAGGATCGAGCCGAGATCACCATTGGCGAGGAGATGCGCCAGCGCCCAGGTCTTGACCGCGGTCAGCATCGGGTGCTTGAGCCGCGTCTTGATATGGCTCGGAATGTAGGTGGCGATGGCGAACACCGTCGCGAACAGCATCAAGGTCGCCGCGATGTGCCGCATGAAGACCGGGGGATGCCAGACATCAATCCAGCCGGTGGCGCGGTAATGCGCGAAGCCCCAGACGATCAGCGCCAGCCCGGCCAGCGACACGATCGAGAAGGCGATGCGATAGCCACCGGTGCCGAGGCGTTCAATCGCGGCGGCGCGCGCCTCGCGCCGGGTCACGAACAGATGCGAGGCGTGAAATACAGCCAGCCCGGCAATGAGGACAATGAGGCCCATCGTTTCCACCCGCTAACCGTCGCGATTTGTCGTGCGCCGTTGACGCCGCTATTGGCGGCGCAGTAGAGGCGATGACAGCTTCCAATGCAAGCCGTTTGCCGCACTGCAACCGCCGGAAATCCACCAATGTCCGCAACGCCTTCCATCACCGAACCGTCTCGCCGGACGCCCGTGGTCGGGGAGTACGATGTCGTGGTGCTCGGCGGCGGTCCCGCCGGCATCGCCGCCGCCGCCGTCGCCGGCCAGCACGGCCGCCGCGTGCTGCTCATCGAGCGCTACGGCTTTCTCGGCGGCATGGGCACCGCCGCCGGGGTCACCAATTTCTGTGGCCTGCACGCCAATGTGCATGGCGACATCCGCCAGGTCGTGCACGGCGTCGCCGACGACCTTCTCGCGCGCATCGACCGGCTCGGCGGCCTCAACGCGCCGCACGTCGTGTTCGGCAAGATCGCGGCGCAGGCCTATGACACCGCGGCGTTCAAATGCGCGGCGGACGATCTCCTGCTCTCGCACAAGGTCGATATCCGGTTTCACACACTCGCTGTCGGCGTCGTGATGGCGAGCCGGACGCGCATCAAGGCGCTGCTGATCGAGGACAAGTCCGGCCGCGGCGCCGTGCTGGCGCGCACCTTCATCGACTGCTCGGGCGACGGCGACCTCGCCGTTTTCGCCGGCGCGGCGTTCGAGAAGGGAGACGAGCACGGCAATACGCTCTACCCGACCATGATGTTCCGCGTGAACAATGTCGATGCAGCGGCGGCGGGCGAAGCCTGGCGCAGTATTCCGGCGCTGATGGACGAAGCCGAGAAGCGCGGCGTCAAATTCCCGCGCAAGGGCGCCATCGTGCGACCGATGAAGCACACAGCCGAATGGCGCGTGAACGTCACGCAGGTCAAGAACGCCTCGGGCCGCGCCGTCGATGCGACCGACGCCGTCGAACTGTCCGGCGGCGAGATCGAGGGCCGCAGGCAGGCCATCGAATTCTTCGAATTCCTGCGGTGCGAGGCTCCCGGCTTCGCCGATGCCTATGTCGTCGATATTCCGCCGCAGCTCGGCGTGCGCGAAACGCGGCGCATCAATGGCCGCTATCAGCTCACGGCCGACGACGTGCTGACCTGCGCCTCATTCGACGACACCATCGGCGTCAATGGCTGGCCGATCGAGAACCATGCCGCGGGCGACGTCATCTGGCGCTGGCCCGAGCCCGGCTCGCGCGGCTTCAACCACCTGCCCTTCCGCATGCTGGTGCCGGTCGATACGCAGGGCCGCGCCATCGACAATCTCGCGGTTGCGGGCCGCTGCGCCTCCATGACCCATGAGGGCCAGTCAGCGGCGCGCGTGTCCGGCGGCTGTTTCGTCATGGGTCAGGCCGCCGGCACCGCCGCCCATCTTGCCCTTGCCGGCACTGCCGATATTGCCGGCTCTGCCAATATTGCCGATATTGCCGTCACGACTTTGCAGGAAGTCCTCAAGCGCGACGGCGTCTATCTCGGCCGCGACGTCGCTTGATATAAAGAACCGGAGGAGACACGATGCTCAAGAAAATCGCGCTCGGCCTGCTGGCCGTCGCCGCTTTGGCCCTGCCCGCGCAGGCGCAGAGCGCCTGGCCGCCCAAGAACGTGCGCATCATCGCCCCGTTCGGCGCCGGCTCGACGCCCGACATCGTCGCCCGCCTCATCGCCGAGCAACTCGGCAAGCAGTATCCGGGCTCGACCTTCATCGTCGAAAACAAGGCCGGCGCGTCCGGCAACACCGGCACCGATGCCGTGGCCAAGGCGACTCCGGATGGCTCGACGATCGGCGTGTCGATCGGTGGCCCCTTGGCTATCAATACGCTGCTGTTCTCGTCGCTGCCTTACGACCCGAAGAAAGACATCGCCGCGGTGACGCAGCTCATCACGCAGCCAAGCGTGCTCACGGTGTCGAACGATCTCGGCGTCAATTCGGTGCAGGAACTCGTCGCGCTGATGAAGGCCAACCCCGGCAAGTATAACTTCTCGTCCATCGGCAACGGCTCGCTGTCGCATCTGGCGATGGAAGCGGTGGCGATCAAGTCCGGCACCAAGGTCGTGCACGTCCCCTACAAGTCTTCTCCGGAAGCGGTGCTTGCCGTCATCCGCAATGACGCACAGATGGCTTGCCTGCCGGCCATTTCGGTGATGTCGCAGGCCAAGGAAGGCAAGGTGAAGGCGCTCGCTGTCTCGACCGCCGAGCGCTCGCCCTACATACCCGACCTGCCGACGCTGAAGGAAAGCGGCATCGACGTCGATGCCGACGCCTGGATGGGCCTGATCGCGCCGGGCGGCACGCCCAAGCCGATCGTCGACGCCATCAACAAGGACGTCGTCGCCATCATCAAGCTGCCCGAACTGAAGGACAAGCTGGCTCTGCAGCTCATGGCGCCTGTCGGCTCGACGCCGGAGGAATTCCGCAAGCGCATCGACGGCGAGATCGAGCGCTGGGCGCCGGTGATCAAGGCCGCGGATGTGAAGGTGAATTGAGAAACCCTCATGATGAGGAGCGCGGCCTCCGGGCCGCGCGCCTCGAACCATGAGGCCTCATCTTCAACGTTCCGCAATGAGCCGGTAATTCATCTCGATCGCGGGCGTTGGCCTGCCGTCCGACAACTTCCAATCCGTGAAGCCCGGCATCGGATCGGGATCGCTCGGCAGGCGGAGCGTCCATGACTGCGCCGGCAAGCCGGGCAGTTCGAGGCTGACGATCCTTCGGCTGGTCTTCCTGGTCAACGTCACGTAAGCAAGGATCACGCGGCGGCCTTCATCGGTGCCATGCCATGACGGGCCGAGTGCGGGCTCGAGCGTTTGCGAACCCTCTTGTACGCCGATGCGGATGCCCGCCGGGTCAGACGGCAATGGCATGCCGGCCGGCAATTTGAACTGCAGATTGAGCGTCATGTAGCCCTGAGACAGGTAGGGCGAGCGGATCAGTTCGTACCAGGCCCACCACGCCAGCCCGGCGACAATCGCCACGACGACGATGGCGAAGGGCCGCGACACCCGCGTGCGCGCTGGCGTCGCCGCGGCGCCGGTCGCCTCGGACGCCGGCGACGCTTCGCGCTGGATGCCGAATTTCACATAGACCAGCACCCCGGCGACGAAGCCAGCGACCCCGCCGATCGGCCCGATGTTGAAGAATGCGCCCATGGCGATACCGCCATCGCGGTCCGGTCCCGCCAGCCCGATGACCAGCATCGCCAGCGCAAACCAGCCGGCCAAAGCGCCCAGCACGCCCGAAAGAAATCCGATGATGAAGCGCATCGCTGCCCGCCCCGATGATCGGGATATGAGGCTGAGCTATTGCGCAAGAAAGGGCAAGCGGACTTCCCCTCTCCCCCTGCAAGAGAGGGGAAAGGGTTACTCCCCCTTCTTCACGTCCTTGATGTCGTTGAAGACGATGCCCGGCGCGCGTTCGCCGGTGTAGTCGAGGATGAACTGGTTGCGCGCCATGAACACCTTGTCGCCGTCGAGGTCTTCGGCGCAGGACGAGTAATTGGCCTGCACAAAGTCGTTCAGCTTCTTGTCGTCGTCGCAGGCGATCCAGCGCGCGAGCTGGAATTCCGGCTGGTCGAAACCGATCTCGAGGCCGTATTCGTCCTTGAGGCGCACCTTCAAGACGTCGAGCTGCAGCGAGCCGACGACGCCGACCATCGCCGGCGCGCCGTCGAGCGGGCGGAACACCTGGACGACGCCCTCTTCCGCCATCTGCTGCAACGCCTCTTTCAGCTTCTTGGCCTTCATCGGATCGCCGAGCTTGACGCGGCGCAGGATTTCCGGCGCGAACATCGGCACGCCGAGAAACTTGATATCCTCGCCCTCGGTCAAGGTATCGCCGATGCGCAAGGTACCGTGGTTCGGGATGCCGACCACATCACCGGCAAAGGCTTCATCCGCGATCGAGCGGTCCTGCGCGAAGAAGAACTGCGGCGCCGACAGAGTCATCGGCTTGCCGGTGCGCACCAATTTAGCGCGCATGCCGCGGCGCAATTTGCCGGAGACGAGCCGCGCGAAGGCGATGCGGTCGCGGTGGTTCGGATCCATGTTGGCCTGGATTTTGAAGACGAAGGCCGACATGTTGTTCTCTTCCGGCTCCACCGTGCGGCCGGACGAGGCCTGCGGCCGCGGCGACGGCGCGAAGTCCGCAAGCGCGTCGAGCAGATCCTTGACGCCGAAATTCTTCAGCGCCGAGCCGAAATAGACCGGCGTCAGGTGGCCTTCGCGGAAGGCGGCGAAGTCGAACGGCTTACACGCTTCCTTGATCAGCGACAGTTCTTCGGCGATGGCGTCGGCGTCCAGCATCTGGTTCTTCGCCGACAGCATCTTGAGATCGAGCGGCTGCGACTGGGCGTCCTTGGAGTCCTCGACCATCAGCCGCATGTCGCCGCGGCGCACATCATAGGTGCCGGCGAAATCGCGGCCCATGCCGATCGGCCAGGTCATCGGCGTCGTGTCGAGCGCCAGCGTCTTCTCGATCTCGTCGAGGATCTCGAACGGATCGCGGCTCTCGCGATCCATTTTATTGATAAAGGTGATGATCGGAATGTCGCGCAGCCGGCACACCTCGAACAGCTTGCGCGTGCGCGCCTCGATGCCCTTGGCGGCGTCGATCACCATCACCGCTGAGTCGACGGCGGTGAGCGTGCGATAGGTATCTTCGGAGAAGTCCTCATGGCCCGGCGTGTCGAGCAGATTGAAGACACGGCCGTTGTAATCGAAGGTCATCACCGAGGTGACGACCGAGATGCCGCGCTCCTTTTCGATGCCCATCCAGTCCGAGCGCGTCGAGCGGCGGTCGCGCTTGGCCTTGACCTGTCCGGCGAGGTTGATGGCGCCACCGAACAGCAGCAGCTTTTCGGTCAGCGTGGTCTTGCCGGCGTCCGGATGCGAAATGATCGCAAAGGTGCGGCGGCGGTCCACTTCCGACGCCAGGGGCGAGGAATTGCGCAGCTTCGGGCTAGAATCGGTGTCGGAGGCGGTCTGATCCATGCGGGGGCATGTGGCAGGGAAAACGCCTTTTTTCAAGGATTTCCCTGCCCGGCCACCCTTTTGGCCGCCGAATAGACCCGCCCGGGCCGCCAGTCTCAGGCCGCTTTGGCGGGAGCGTCCACCGGATGCTTCTTGCGGGTGCCGACGGCGATGCGGTTCCACATATTGATGGCGCCGATCACCATGATGATCTTGGCGATGTCGGCCTCCGAGAAATACCTGCGCAACGCCTCGTAGTCCTCGTCGGGCGCGCGGGTCTGCGCCACCAGGGTCAGCGAGTCCGTGAAGGCCAGCACCGCCCGCTCCTCGTCCGTGAAGACGGTGGATTCGTGCCAGGCCGATACCAGATTGATCCACTGCTCGGACAAGCCGTCGGCGCGCGACTCCTTGCTGTGCATGTCGACGCAATAGGAGCAGCCATTGATGATCGATGCGCGCAGCTTGATCAGATGGAAAAGGCGGGCCGGCAGGCCGCTGTTCTTGCAGTGCATCTCCAGCGCGATGGCGGCCTTCATGGCATCAGGCGCGACGGCGTTGAAATCGAAACGGGCCTTCATGACACTACTCCTTCACGGGGGTGGTTGATCGGTTGCGTTCGTGGAGATCGAAGAAAGCGCAAGAGCGGGTCGTGATCGCCTTGCCCAGCGCCGGGTCGGCGGCGCGGCCGAGATCGGCGACGGTGACCTTCTTGAGTTCGGCGCGATAAGCCTTCTCGGCCTTCAGCATCGCGGCGTTCACCGCGCAGGGCGTCTTGAAGAAATGATTGGCGACCGGGCTCGGCCCGCGCTGACGGATCTCGGCGCAGCGGAACGCCGGCTGCGGCCCTTCGACGGCCAGCACGACATCGAGCAGGGTGATCTTCTCAGCGGGCTTCGCCAGGCGATAGCCGCCCTTCGGCCCCGGCACGGATTCCAGAAGCCCCGCCCCCGCCATCGCCTGCAGATGCTTGAGCAGATAGCTCGGCGACACGCCGTGAAATTCCGCCAGCGCCGCCGCCGACAGCACACCCGTCTGCGACAGGCCGCTGAGCAGCAGCACGCAGTGAATCGCCTGTTCGACGCCGTCGCCAAGTTTCATCGGATCGCCCTTCCGGCGCACGCACCGATCCTATTCATGGATCTAAACTATCCACGATATCGGCGTCCGTCAAGCAACATGTCTCGCCTGTGGATTGAGCCATGATTTGCCGGAACTTCCTCAATCGTTTCGAAAGGAACCGCTCGTAGGCTGCCGCCGCAGCCACAAGGGAAACGCCATGAGCGAAACCGATCGTCACAGCGATACGTTGGACAAAATGTTTTCACAGGCGCGGATCATTCAGCGCCGCGATTTTCTGGCCACCGGCGCCGCCATGATGGGAATGGCCTATGTCGGCGACGCCATTGCCGCGCCGGCAGCGCCCGCTGTCACCGACAAGGACCGCGAATACATGCGCCAGGCGATCGCCCTCATGCGCAAGGCCGGGGTCGTCGACAAGACCGGCGGGCCATTCGGTTGCGTGATCGTGCGCGATGGCGAAGTGCTCGCGGCCGAAGGCAACAGCGTGCTGCGCGACAACGATCCGTCGGCCCATGCCGAGGTCAACGCGATCCGCGCCGCATGCAAGAAGATCGGTGCTCCCAATCTCAAGGGTGCAACGATGTTCACCAGCTGCGAGTGCTGCCCGATGTGCTATGCGACCGCCTATTGGGCCCGCATCGACAAGATCTATTATGCTGCCGCATGGACGGATTACGCCGATCTGTTCGACGATTCCAATATCGCCAAGGACATGAAGCGGCCTTACGCCCAGCGCACGGTTCCGATCCGCCCGCTTCTGCGCAACGAAGCGCAGCAGGTCTGGCTTGAGTTTCGCAAAATGCCGGACCGGGCCAAGTACTGACGGACCACCTCCCAAGCTTCAATCAAAAAAGCCCCCGCGCCTGTGACTGGCCCGGGGGCTTTCCTTTTGTATGGTTGACGACGAACGCGCCGTCACGCCGCCTTGACCGCCCCCGGCTCCTGCGCCTCGCCCTCCAGAAGCGGATGCGCCATGGCGTGGTGCAGCGCCTCCTTGTCGAGTTCGCCCTCCGAGCGGCTGATGACGATGCAGGCGACGCCGTTGCCGATCAGGTTGGTCAGCGCACGGCATTCGCTCATGAACTTGTCGATGCCGAGCAGCAGCGCCAGCGAGCCGATCGGAATATCCGGCACGATGGCCAGCGTCGCCGCGAGCGTCACAAAGCCGGCGCCGGTGACGCCCGACGCGCCCTTCGACGTGATCATGGCAATGCCGAGAATGCCGAGTTCCTGCCAGATGGTCAGATGGGTGTTGGTCGCCTGCGCCAGGAACAATGTCGCCAGCGTCATGTAGATGTTGGTGCCGTCGAGATTGAACGAATAGCCCGTCGGGATGACGAGACCGACCACCGGCCGCGACGCGCCAAGATGCTCCATTTTCTGGATCATCTGGGGCAGCACGGTCTCGGACGACGACGTGCCGAGCACGATCAACAATTCATCCTTGATGTAACCGATGAACCGAATGATCGAGAAACCGGACAAGCGCGCGATGGCGCCCAGCACCAGCAGCACGAACAGCGCGCTGGTCAGATAGAAGGTGCCGATCAGCATCGCCAACTTGGTCAGCGAGCCGATGCCATAGGCGCCGATGGTAAAGGCCATGGCACCGAAGGCACCGATCGGCGCCACGCGCACCACCATGCGGATGACGCCGAAGAACACCTTCGCCGCCTGGTCGATGGCATGGGAAATCGGGTGGCCACGTTCTCCCAGCGCCGCGATGGCAAAACCGGACAGGATCGACACCAGCAGCACCTGCAGCAGATCGCCCTTGGCCAGCGCGTCGAAATAGCTGTTGGGGATGATGGCGAGGAGATGCGCGACGATGCCTTCTTCCTTGGCGCGCGAGACATAGGTCGCGACCGATTTCGCATCGAGGGTGGCCGGGTCGATGTTGAAGCCGGTGCCGGGCTGAATGATCTCGCCAACGATGAGACCGATGGCCAGCGCCAGTGTCGAGACGACCTCGAAATAGAGCAGCGTCTTGACCCCGACGCGGCCGACGCGGCGCAGATCGCCCATCGACGAGATGCCGTGCACCACGGTGCAGAAGATGACCGGCGCGATCATCATCTTGATCAATGCAATGAAGCCATCGCCGAACGGCTTCATCGCCTTGCCGATATCGGGCCAGAAATGCCCGAGAGTGATGCCGATGGCGATGGCGATCAGCACCTGAATGTAAAGCACGCGATACCACGGCGTTTGCGGCCGCGCGGCAACGGCCGGCGTCGGAATGGCGGTTTGCGACATATTGGTTCTTGTTGCTCGAAGGGACGTTTCGCAGTCGGCATAGGCTCATGCACGACCATCGGGCAAGGCTCGTCATGCTGAATTGACGCAGTGTGCGATGCGAAATTAAACAGTCGCTGCACGTCGCCTGTCTACGACGAAAGGCGCAAGCACTCGCAATAAGACGCTGTTTCACAGGCGGGCTTCAAACACGTCAGCCCGCTGAACCGGAGCATGTCGTGGGGACAAGGGCGACGACGTCCTCCATCGCCGATGGCGCACAGGGCTATGCGAGTACCGCTTCGTAGGCGTCCGGTTTGAAGCCGACCAGAATCCTGGCCCCGCCCAGCTCCAGCACCGGGCGCTTGATCATCGACGGCTGCGCCAGCATCAGCTTGATGGCCTTGGCCTCGGTGAGCCCTTCCTTGTCCTTCTCGGGCAGCTTCTTGAACGTCGTGCCGGCCTTGTTGAGCAAGGTCTCCCAGCCAGCCTTCTTCACCCACTTCTCGAGCCTGTCCTTGTCGATGCCCGCCGTCTTGTAGTCGTGAAATGTGTAATCGACGCCCTTTTTTTCGAGAAAGGCACGCGCCTTCTTCATCGTGTCGCAGTTTTTGATTCCGTAAATGGTAATGGGCATGAGCGCGCTCGTCTGGCTGATTCCGGAAACCCGCAGATTTCCGGCCTTCGCCGTGAATGGCAAGTTCGTCCTCGCAGACTCCGCTGCCAGCCGCCCAGGCATTACTTAGGGCTTTACCTAAGCATCAACCTAGTCTAGCGTCGGCGCATGAAAGCGCCCGCAGAAATTCCGTCGTCCCGCCACAGCGCCGCCGCGCAACAGGCCGCCATCGACGGCGTGTTCCGCGCCCTGTCCGATCCGACGCGGCGCGACGTCCTGGAGCGGCTGAGCGCAAGGCCCGCCTCGATGAGCGACCTCGCCGCGCCGTACCGCATGGCACTGCCCTCCTTCCTCGAGCACATGAAGGTGCTGGAGGGCTGCGGCCTTGTGCGCTCGGAAAAGAAGGGCCGCGTGCGCACTTACGCGCTCGCTCCGGAGAACTTCAAAGTCGCCGAGGATTGGCTCGGCAAGCAACGAAAGCTGTGGGAGCGAAGGCTCGATCGGCTCGACGCCTATCTACTCGAATTGAAAAGCAAGGGAGATGCGAAATGACATCCAACCAGGTGCCGAAAACCAACCCCAAGCTCGATCTCGTGCTCGAGCGCAACATCGACGTTCCGGTCGATCTCGTCTGGAAGGCATGGACAACCCCGGAGCATCTCAAGCACTGGTTCTGCCCCAAGCCGTGGATGGTGACCGAATGCGAACTCGACCTCCGTCCCGGCGGTCTCTTCCGTACGGTCATGCGCGGACCGGAAGGCCAGGAATTCCCCAATCTCGGCTGTTATCTCGAGGTCGTGCCGAACAAGAAGCTCGTTTTCACCGACACGTTGCTCACGGATTTCCGCCCGGCGCCGAATCCGTTCTTCACGGCTTACCTCCTGCTCGACGGCAAGGGAGATAGCACGCGATACACCGCCATCGCCATGCACGGTAACGAGGAAGCCCGCAAGAAGCACGAAGATATGGGCTTCCACGACGGCTGGGGCACGGTGGTGACGCAGATGGTCGCCTTCATCAAGGCCGGGTTCAAACCGGCTGCCTGACAATCGGATCGCAATTATCTCACTCACCGGAGACGTATATGGAGCGCCATGACATCGTTCGCTGGCTTCTTCTTGCGGGCATCGCGGCCGGCATCGGCTTCGTGATCCTCTCGACGGTCGGGATCTTCACGCGGCCGGGCTTCGACCTCAAACGCCACGCCATCAGTATGCTCAGCCTCGGCGACCGCGGCTGGATCATGATTGCAACATTCATCGGCAGCGGATTGCTGACGCTGCTCTGCGCAGTCGGGCTGCGTTTCGCCGGGGCCGGCGAGCTTTGGGGGCCAATACTGATCGGCTTTTATGGCGCGGGCCTGATCCTGGCCGGCATTTTCCAGGCTCCGGCCGGGCTGGGATTTCCGCCGGGAACTGCAGCCGATCTCCAGCCCGTGATGGATACCGGCGCCAAACTGCATAGCGCCGGGTTCATGCTGGCTTTCGGCTCGCTGATCGTCGCCTGTTTCATCTTCGCGACCGGCTTCTGGCAAGCCGGACTGTCGGGATGCGCCGTCCTTTCCATCGCCGCAGGTTTGGCAATCCCGGCATTCATCGCCGCGGGCATCAGCAACTCAATGGCGCCCGGCGTCGCGTTCTATGTCGCGGCGGTATTGGCCTGGCTATGGCTCGGCGCGTTGGCATGGCAACGGACCGGGCATATCGCGACCATTTGACGAGCGCGGCGAGACGCCGGCAGATAGCGGACGTCTCGCCTGTTCGGGCCGTTAACATCAGGCATTGAAGAAAGCGAGCAGATCCTTGTTGATGACGTCAGCATGCGTCGTCGCCATCCCGTGCGGGAATCCCTTGTAGGTCTTGAGCTCGCCCTTCTTCAGCAGCTTGACCGCAAGCAGCGCGGAATCGGCGATCGACGCGATCTGGTCGTCCTCGCCGTGCATCACCAGAACCGGCACCCCAATCTTCTTGAGGTCTTCGGTGAAATCGGCTTCCGAGAAGGCCTTGACGCAATCGTAATGCGCCTTGGCGCTGCCCATCATGCGCTGACGGCCGCCGGACGCTCGCCGCTTACCAAATGTAAATGCCTCGGCGACACCCTGATCGAGAATTCTGGCGTCAGGGGGAGCCAGCTCGCGAGCCTCGATCGCCGTCCGCGTAAGCGACGTTTTCGAGATTACCCTTGCTTGCGCGCCCGCAGCACGATGCGGCCTGAACCTTCGGCGCTTCGTACCGGTCGTGGTGCCGCACCCAGGCCATGGTGTGAGACAGCCCTTCCTCGTCCCGGCCCATCGGCGTGAGGTCGAGCATCCGATAGGTGCCCATCATGACCTCGACGCCGCGGCCATAGGTCGAGTGGGTGTGAAACACCTCGCCGGTTTCGTTTCGGACGAACACACTCACGCCCGGCAACTCTTCTTGGCCATAAGGCGAGCTGCCGTAGTTGTAGGCCTGCGATCCCTGCGCCGCTTCCTCCGGGGTGAAGCTGACGCGGTAGTCGGTGTTGAAGCTGGTGCCGCTGGATGACAGCCACTTGAACTTCCAGCCCATGCGCTGCTTGAAGCGCACGATCTCCTCGTATGGCGCGCGCGAGACGGCGACGAATGACGTGTCGCGCTGGGCGAGATGCGGGACCATGCCGTCGGTGTGATCGGCCATGTAGGAGCAGCTTTTGCAGCCCTCCTCCCAGCCCGGCGCCAGCATGAAGTGCTGCACGATCAACTGGCGGCGGCCGTCGAATATATCCGCCAGGCTCTCGTGGCCGTCCCGGCCCTCGAAGACATAGTCTTTCTCGACCTTGACCCAGGGCAGTTGCCGGCGCAACTGCGCAACCCGGTCGCCGTGGCGGGTCAGTTCCTTCTCCGCTTCGAGCAACGCCATGCGCTGCTTCAGCCAGTCTTCGCGCGATGCGGCGGTATGTTCAGCCATGGCATGCTCCAATCCCGTTTGCGGTCGATTGTCACTTCGGCAGACGTTTGGCGTATTCGGCCTTGAGCTTGACCCAGCTATCCCAGAACGGCGCGGCCTTCAGGCCGCGCATTTTCGCTGCCAGAATATCGAGATGGGCATGCCAGCCCGGGCCGACCATGGCGATGACGCCGGGATCCGGCATGCGGCGATGCACGAGCGTCAGCAGAACCTCTTCGCCCCTCGGCGTGAGCGTGAATGTCACCTCGCCATGCTTGCCGAACGTGTAAGAGAGAATATGCGGCGGGTCGTATTCGAGAAGCTTGCAGACGGCGCTATGCTCTTCGCTGAAACCCTCGGGCCGTTTGCCTGGCGGATCGGTCAATTCGTCGTTGCGCCAGGTCAGTTCGAAATCGGCGCCGGTTTTCCGCGCCATGTCGCCCGACGCCAGCCACTGCCGGCGCAGATCGCTCTTGGTCAGGTAATCCCAGACGCGGTCGACGGGACCCGGCAAGAGACGCTCGATTTTCAGCGTTGCCGGTTCGATCACTTCGCCATAGCTGCCTGAAATCATGGTGTCGGTCATAGGCGCGGTCCCTTCTTCCTGTCGGTACGTGGCTTTCCGGTGACGGCATGCGTGCGCGCGTCGTCGGCACGCAGCAGATTTTCGAGAATGTCGAGGCGGCTGAGCCAGAAGCGCTCGTAATGGCCGAGCCATTCATGGGCACTGGCCAGCGGGCCGGCTTCGAGGCGGCACATATGCGTTCGTCCCTTCACCTCGCGGCGGATCAGCCCGGCGCCTTCCAGAACCTTGATGTGCTTGGAGGCGGCGGCGAGCGAGATCGAGAACGGTTCGGCAAGTTGACCGACCGACCGCTCACCGCCGGCGAGATCACGCAACATCTGCCGTCGCGTGGCGTCGCCGAGAGCGTGGAAAACGATGTCTAACTGGGGCGGCAATAATTCAACCATGTGGTTAAATATAGCGCGCGCCGCAGAATAGTCAACCAAATGGTAAAATATTTTTTGGGCCGCTTCCGCGGCTCAAGGGATCTTCTCGTAGCGCCAGACTTCGAGATCGAAAGGGCCATCGAGGGTGTCGAGGCGACTTATCATCAGCCCGGCGCGATACCAGCCGCACTTCTCGTAAAACCGGGCGGCCCTGTCGTTGCCGATGGCGCAAGTCAGCCAAAGCTTGCCGATGCCTGCCCGGCGCGCCTGCGCGTCCGCGTCGGCCATCAGCGCTTGCGCAACTCCCCGGCCCCGCGCCGCGGCCGCGACGAAGAATTGATAAAGCTCATCGCCCTTGAGGATGTAGAAGCCCACCGGCGCGCCGACCGGCCCGGCCGACCGCGTATCGTCCAATGCGACGCGCAGCCGATCGGCGAAACTCTGCAATGTGCGGGTTCTTGCCACAGCCGCCGGCAGAATGGCGGCGTGCGCATCCTGCCATCCATCATACCATAGCCGGGCCAGGGCCTCGACTTCCGACAGCTCGGCCTGGCGGACATCAAGCATCGGTCGATCACTTCGCCGTCGGCGCCATCGGCACGTTGTCGTGACGGGACGTCAGGTTTGTGGCGGCGAGCTTGGCCCAGACCTCGCCCGCGTCATCGGCAAAATCGAAGGCGTTGAACTCCGCCGGATCGACCATCCCGGTCTCGGCCAATTTCTCGAAATTGATGACGGTCTTCCAGAAGACGCGATCGACCATGATCGTCGTTACCGGCGGCGCCTTGCGGGTCACGCGCAGGTTCAGGATCTCGAACAGCTCATCCAGCGTACCGAAGCCGCCGGGAAACACCACCAGCGCGTTGGCGCGCATGGCCAGATGCATCTTGCGGATCGAGAAGTAATGAAACTGGAACGTGAGTTCGCGCGTGGCGTAAGGATTGGGCTTCTGCTCGAAGGGCAGTTCGATGTTGAAGCCGATGGTCGGCGCGCCGGCGTCATGCGCTCCGCGGTTTCCTGCCTCCATGATGCCGGGTCCGCCGCCGGTCGCGATCACGTTGTCGCGGATTTCGCCGCGTGGCTTCAGAGCGCCGCCCTGCTCCGAGGCGATGCGCGCGAAGGCGCGCGCCTGCTGATACCAGAACGGATGCCGCCCTGGCCCGTTCTCGCGCACGCGTGCCGAGCCGAACACAACAATGGTCGAGCGGATGTGCCAGCGGCACAACGCCTCCTCCACCGCATTGTATTCCTTCTGCAGCCGCTCGCCACGGTTCTCCACGCCCGGCCGGAACTCGCCGCACAGCGGCGGCAGATCGGCGAACGTCGTGCGCTTCAGATCGTCTGCCATCGGAGCCCGTCGAACCAGACCTTCCATTGCGGCGCGGCAGTGGCGTAGGCGCCGCGATGCGAGGTCGCGCCGGTCGAGACGGCCTCGACCTGCTTATTACCATTGCCAATGGCCTTCTGATAGGTGGCCACAAGTTGGCCGAGACCGGTCGAGATCGCCTCGTCGGCCTCACCGTAGCAGTTGCGCGCCCGCGATTTGATGATCCGGCGATAGGCATGGTCGGGAACGATGCCGGCGATATCGGGAACGGCGATCAGGCCGGTAGCGACCATCGGCTTGTTGCTGCGCTCCGGCACCACCCGGCAGGACGCCCCAACCCAGCGCGACGACAGCGATCGTCCGTCCCGCGAGCGACATGTATTCCTCCGACAATGAATACCCGGCGCTCGCCGAAACCGCTTAAGTTTCGCTGAAGATGTGCAGGCGAGCGCCGTCAGCCCGAGGCGAATTTCACGTGGCCGGCGTCGTCGATAGGCCATGCCGGATTCCAGGCGATTTCCCAAGCATGCGCATCGGGATCGGCGACGTAGCCGCGAAAACCGCCATGCGCCGGCTCATCGGCAGCGCGCAGGAGGTTGCCGCCATTCCCGGTCAGTCGCTCGATCAAGGGCGCCACATGGTCCCTGTCGCGCACGTTATGCGCCAGCGCGAAGGCGCCGGGCCGCATCAGGTCGCCGCGCATCATGTCCTTGGCAAGCGCCGCCGTATGCCAAGTCGCCAGCACGAGGCCGTTCATCTGGTAGAAGATGACCTCGTCGTTTTCGAACACCGGCGCCCAGCCGAAGCCGCCTGTGTAAAACCGCCGCGAACGCTCCAGTTCGGCGATGCCGAGAGTAATGACTGCAATTTGTTGCACGCGCGTCCTCCTCCCGCTCTGCGATCCGACCGCACGGCCATCATCGCCATGGCGTCGATCATATCAAAAAAGTGCGCGGCCCCCGCCCCATGCAATAAAGATTTGGATTAGATCGGGATTCGCGCGAGCGTGCCAATGCTGCTTTCATTGGGCAGACATGTCTTGACCGCAACAATCGACAGACGGAGGCAGTAAGATCAAGAGCGGGCTTGCCGCTCGCGCGATACTGCCCATATTGGCGGTTTGTCAGGAGACGAGGCCCATGAGCGAGACGACCGACTATACGCCGCCCAAAGTCTGGGTGAACAAGCCCTCCGGCGGCCAGTTCGCCAACATCAACCGTCCCGTCTCCGGCCCGACGCATGACAAGGATCTGCCGGTCGGAAAGCATCCGCTGCAACTTTATTCTCTGGCCACGCCAAACGGTCAGAAAGTCACGATCATGCTCGAGGAGCTCCTCGCGCTCGGCCACAAGGGAGCGGAATACGACGCCTGGCTGATCAAGATCGGCGATGGCGAGCAGTTCGGCTCCGGCTTTGTCGCGGTCAATCCCAATTCGAAGATTCCGGCGTTGATGGACCGCAGCGGCGAGAAGCCGATCCGCGTTTTCGAATCCGGCGCCATCCTCACTTATCTCGCTGAGAAGTTCGGCGCCCTCCTGCCCACCGATCCCGCGGCGCGGGCCGAATGTTTCTCCTGGCTGTTCTGGCAGATGGGTTCAGCCCCCTATCTCGGCGGCGGCTTCGGTCATTTCTATGCCTATGCCCCCACCAAGATCGAGTATGCGATCGACCGCTTCTCGATGGAGACCAAACGGCAGCTCGACGTGCTCGACAAGCGCCTCGCCGACAATGAGTTCATCGCCGGCCCGGATTACACCATCGCCGACATCGCGATCTTCCCGTGGTACGGCGGCCTGGTGAAAGGCTGGCTGTACGGGGAGTCCGCCACCTTCCTCAGCGTTCACGAATACAAGAATGTGCTGCGCTGGGCCGATCAGTTGCTGACGCGACCGGCCGTCAAGCGTGGCCGCATCGTCAATCGCGTTTCGGGCGATCCCAAGAGCCAGTTGCATGAACGCCACGACGCCAGCGACTTCGATACGAAGACGCAGGACAAGCTCGCCAAAACATGAGCAGCCGGGCCGCCGCGCGCGCCCGCGGCGGCCCGATCTCTACATCTCGAATTCGAACTTCACGCTCGGCGCCGAGCGACGCGCCGGGCCGTGGTAGACCGCCTCGATATTGTTGCCGGCCGGATCGATCACGAAGGCGGCGTAGTAGCCGGGATGATATTTGCGAATGCCCGGCGCGCCGTTGTCCCTGCCGCCCGCGGCAAGGGCGGCTTTGTGAAAGGCATCGACGGTCGCCTGGTCCTTGGCCTGGAATGCGAGATGATGCCGTCCAGTGGTCTTGCCGAGCGCGGCCTCGCTGCTCGCCGTCGAAATGAACAATTCGTCGGCCCAGAAATAATCTTCACCGCTGCCGGCCAGCGGAATGTCCAGCACCTTGAACACCGCTTCGTAGAAATGCCGCGCGGCGGCAAGGTCATCGACGATGAGTTGAATATGATCGATCAGGCGGCCGCGATGCAGTTCCATGGTTTCCATGACGGGCTCCTCTGGCGAATCTACAACAACGGCGATCGTCCTGCCATGTTCCATCGATGCCGCGAAGCCGCCGCGTCGCCGCAGGCCTGTCAGGCGAAGCGCTTGGCGCCCGCCACGCACAGGACGACGATCGCCGTCGAGGCGATCATGCCCCAGGCCACAGTTTCGTTGAGCAGCAGCGCCGCGAGCATCAGCCCAAAGAACGGCTGCAGCAATTGCAACTGCCCCACCACCGCGATGCCGCCCTGCGCCAGCCCGCGATACCAGAAAATGAAGCCGACCAACATGCTGAAAACCGACACATAGGCGAGCGCCAGCCACGCCGGCGCTGCGATACCGCTCCAGGTGACCGGCTGCGTGGCGAGTGCAATGACCGCCATCAGCGGCAGCGAGAGCAGCAAGGCCCAGGAAATCACCTGCCAACCGCCGAGCCGGCGCGACAAGGTCGCGCCTTCGGCATAGCCGAGCCCGCACAACAGGATGGCCGCCACCATCATCAGATCGCCGGTCACCGAGGCACTGTCGCTGTTGTAGAGCGCAAAGCCGGCGACGGTGGCGGCGCCGATGATGGAGAAGCTCCAGAACGCAGGTTTCGGCCGTTCGCCGCCGCGCAGCACGCCGAACATCGCGGTCGAAAGCGGCAGCAGGCCGATATAAACGATGGAGTGCGCCGAAGTGATGTGTTGCAGCGCCAGCGCGGTGAACAGCGGAAAACCGACCACGACCCCGATCGACACGATGACGAGCGGCAACAGATCGGCGCGCGAGGGCCGCGCCTGACGCAGGCCGAACAGGAAAGCGGCGCCAAGCACCGCGGCGATCGCCGCGCGCGCTGAGGTGAGAAACATCGGTGAAAATACCGCGACGCCGACCCGCGTCGCCGGCAGCGAGCCGCTGAAGATGATGACGCCGAGCAGGCCATTGCCCCATCCGGCCGGTATCAGTGACACGAAGATGTCCTCGGCGGCATCGCCCTGAGCTATCAATGAAACAGATCGTTCCATTCGGCGTGTTGATGAGACGATACGTTTGAAACACGTCGTGCGCACCGATAGAGGGCGACTTACATCACGTCAATCGGCGCCTCAGGTCCAAAAAGCAGCAAGCCCCTCGGACAATTCTGACGCCGAAACCGGTCCGCACCTCGGACGTTGACCGTTACAGCCAAGCCAGCCCGAAAGGATTGCCATGAAGGTTCGCAAATTCGCCGTCGCCGATGCTTCTTTCGAGCGCTCGCCAGGCCAGGATGGCGATATTTTCGTCAGCAACATGGTGGACCAGCGCCACGGCGGTCCGGTCACTATCGGCTACGGGCGCTATGGGCCCAACCAGACACTCGAAGAGACCATGGCGGTCCACGACACCATGATCGTGCTCGCGGGCAAGCTGTCTGTCGACAATGGCGGTAGCACGGTCTCGGCCGGCCCGGGCGATATCGTTTACATGCCGAAAGGCGAAAAGGTCTTGATCCGCTCCCATGGCGACGGCGCCATCACAGCGTATGTGACTTACCCGCATTGGCAGGAGCCGTGAGGCCAACAGCCCGCTGCGCACCGCTCCCGCAGCACATCTTCGGGGAGGCCTTTCCGAGGCACAACCGCCGACCCGGTTCGTCACACATACGGTCGGCCTGAGTACACCGGTCCATTTTGTCGCAGGTTGCGACATTGAACCGCCGATGCCATAGACGCGTCAGGGTGTCCGCATTGGCGGGCAGGTTCCAGCGCTGGTCGGGCCGCCAGCGCCGGAGACTTATGCCATGACTGCGCGGCTTCACGCCCCACGCCCCCAATCTTTCTTCCGCCGCTTCCTCGACAATGAAGCCGCTGGCGGCGTGATCCTCATGGCCGCCGCCGCCCTGGCGCTTGTCGTCGCAAACTCGCCGGCGGCCGGCCTGTACCAGACCATGCTGCAGGCATACGTCGGGCCGCTGAGCGTCGCTCACTGGATCAATGACGGCCTGATGGTCCTGTTCTTCCTGCTCGTGGGCCTCGAGATCAAACGCGAAATCCTTGATGGGCAGCTCGCGACCTGGTCGAACCGGATTCTGCCCGGCCTTGGCGCGCTCGGCGGCATGATGGTTCCGGCCGCGATCTACATCGCGTTCAACAGCCAGTCGCCCGAGACCTTGCGCGGCTGGGCGGTGCCGACGGCGACCGATATCGCATTCGCGCTCGGCGTGCTCTCGCTGCTCGGCAGCCGCGTGCCGGCGGCGATGAAAGTATTTCTCGCCGCGCTCGCCATCATCGACGACCTCGGCGCCGTGGTCATCATCGCTATATTCTATACGGCGGACATCTCGGCGCTTTATCTCGGCCTCGCGGCGGCGACGTTCGCGGGGCTTGTCGCGTTGAACAAAGGCGGCGTCATTCGCCTGCTGCCTTATCTGGCGCTGGGCATCCTGTTATGGTTCTTCGTGCTGCAATCGGGCGTGCACGCGACGGTCGCAGGCGTCCTGCTGGCCATGACCATCCCGCTGCGGTCGCCGCAATCCGGACGCCATGCGCCCTCGCCGCTTTATGCGATCGAGCACGCGCTGACGAGACCCGTGGCCTTCGTCATCGTGCCGATCTTCGGCTTTGCCAATGCCGGTGTGTCGTTCACGGGCGTAGGCCTCGACACGCTGCTCAGTCCTTTGCCGGCGGGTATCGCTTTCGGCCTGCTGTTCGGCAAAATCGTCGGCGTGTTCGGCGCGAGCGCGCTGGCCATCGGTCTCGGACTTTCAGCCATGCCGATGCAAGCCCGCTGGGTTCACCTGCTGGGTGTCGCGATGCTGTGCGGCATTGGCTTCACCATGAGCCTGTTCATCGGCCTGCTCGCCTTCGGCGACAACGCCGCGCTGCTCGATCAGGTGAAGATCGGCATTCTCGCCGGCTCGCTGGCGGCCGGCGTGCTCGGCTATCTTGTGTTGCGTCTGACCGGCGCGCCTCCGCGATGAAAACGGCTCACACCCGCGTGCCGCCGTCCGCCATCAACACCGTTGCGGTCACGGCGGAGGCTTCGTCGCAAGCCCGCCACAGGATCGGATAGGCCCGCCCTGGCGACGTCGCGTGCGCGACACGTTGAGCGTTTCGCACCCGGCGCCTGAGTGCCGCGTTTCACCTGAACTGCATCGTCCAGTTCACTTCCCAGGTCGCACCGGCGTCGGGCGAGAAGGCCTGCTCCCAGCGCGGCCCCTCGCCGTCGCTCTTGAGCCAGACGAAGCGCACCTTGATCGGCCGGCCATTCCACTGATCGTCGCAGATGAATTCGCCGCGATTGCCGTTGAAGCGGCCGACCACCGGCTCTCCAATCTCCGCGGGATTGCGCAGGTCGAGCCACCAGATGCGCCACAGGCCCGTGCCGGCCTCGAACGACCGAAAAGCCGCCGCGCGATAGGCGCCGCCCGGCTCACCGATGAAATTGTCTTCGACATTGCCATGACCGCCGAGAATCGGGCGCGTCGTGCTGGTGCCGTCGAATTCGGTCCAGTCGTCCGCGCCCGCGAGCCGCGTCGTCAGTTTGCGATGGCGCACTTTCCAGTCGCGATGCAGAAAATCGAAATCGTCGGCGCCTGACATGGACGGCTCCCGGTGGAGAAACGGCGGTATGCCGATCGTAACCCGGACACCGCCGGGCGCAACCGGGGGAACGCGAGGGCGCGCGGCCTAGCGCATGTCCCAATTGTGCAGGATCGCCTCGCCCGCGCCGTCGCGTTCCAGTTCGCGCTCCATTTCGCGCTGCCCGAGCCAATGCCGACGCAGCTCACGCCGTAGACAGGACGCGACACGCCCTGCACCAGCGTGGCCACTGCCTGCTCGAAGCCGGCGCTTTCGGTGTCTATCACCACGGTCCGCACGCGCTCACCGAGGCTGTTCGCCACCGCGCGGCGCGAGATCATGACCACCTCGCGGCATTGCGACGATACGAGCAAGGCCGCAACGACGGCAGCGCCGACCTGCCCCGTGCCCCCGATAATGACGACGGTGTATTCCGTCATATGTGTTCGCTCCCCGACCGGCTGATCGCAGTCCGGGCGAACCAAAGCGCAAGCCGAGGGAAGATGCGGGGCGGTCGCCCGGCTAGTCCCCAGTGCCGGTCACGAATGGCATGATATCGACGCCGTCGCCGGGAAAAACTGAAAAGTGCGGATGATTCTCGAACAGCCTGGCCGCCGCCTCGACGCTCTCAGCCTCGACGACGACATAGCCGCAGATGTCGTTCTGCGCATCCACGATGCCGCCCTTGGTCACGCGCTTGGTCTTGCCGACCATGCCGCCTTTGTCGGCAAACGACGCGGCATTGGCCTTCTCCCACGCCATCCATTGCGTGACGCCGGTCGCGTCGACGCCATCCTGCTCCGCCTTCGGCATGGCGTGAAAGCGGACAACATTGGCGGGCTTCATGGTGTAGACGGCGAGGAAGCGGGGCATGGCGGAACTCCGGGTGAGAGGTGCGGCAGCGTAGCGTGGGTGGAACGAAGCGCAACCCGGGAACGACGGACCGGCATCCTCGCCCTATGGCGAGCGATCAAAAGCGTAATGCAGGCGCACGCAGCCTTTATCGAGGGCGTTGGCTTCAAGCAAACGCAGGTCGCCCTGAAAACCGGTCGGAGGGAAAAGCGGCCGTCCTCCGCCGATGAGCTTCGGCATCACGTAGATTTCGATCTCGTCCAGCGCGCCGCGCTCGATGAAGGTCATTTGCAATTTCCCGCCACCGAGAACCCAGACATCGCCGTCGTCGAGCGCCTTCAGCTCCGCGATCAGATCCTCGACGTTGTTCCGCGTCTCCAGCAGCCCCTTCGGCAACGCAATGGACTTGGAGGTGACGACGGGGACGCGCTGGTCGCCATAAGCCCATGGCGAGCCGTCCTGATCGAGAAAATCATAGGTGTGCGCGACGCCTCTACTGTGCTGATCTCGACTTGAGGAAAACGGCGCCCGTACTCGACCAGGCTCGCCCTGAGATTGTCGGTCGACAGGGAGGTGTAGAACCCGATGGCCAGGTCTCCAGCCTCGCCGCGACCAGCGGCCTTGGCGCGATCCTGTGCGATCTGCACCTCCTCGAGAATGCGTCGAACCCTGCGAAGCAATTCTTGCCCGGAGTTCGTTGCTCGTACACCGAGTCAGCTGCCTTGCGGAACCTGCCGTAGCGGTCGGCACTTGCCGCATAGAGCAGATGCTTCAGATCAATGGACATCTTCAAGGACCTCTGGCCGGAGTCGCTGCTCTCTTCGCGAACGCCGGGCCCCGCTCTACCGTGCTGCTATGGCCGCGATGAAGAGTACGCAGGCCGCGGCGGACGCGATCGTCCGTACATGGTTCCAGAAGGCCCAATTCTTCAGGTAAAGCGCCCACGCGCGCGCACCTTCCGCTCCTACTGGATCTACCGCGGCAAGCGCATTGTTGAGAGGTACATTGAAGAGCATCGTCACAACGAGCATCCCGACGAAATAGATGGATCCGCCACTCAACATTGCCAAGGCGCCGGGTTCTCCCCAGCGAAACAGCGCAACCCCGGCGAGCGCCAGACTTAGAAGGCTCGTGCCGAGAAAGACTGGCATGAATAGCGACCTCAGAATGACGACGTTGATCGAGTTCATGGCTGAGATGCCCGACACCTGATCGATTCGGCTGAGGGCTGTCAAAATGAAGGCCGAGAACGCAAAGTAGAGCCCTGCGATCATTCCGCAACCTACGGCGGAGAACCAGAGCAGACCAGTGATGACCGAATGGATCACAGTGATGCACTCCAAACGCCGGCCGCCGCGGTCCTGCGCGCGTAGTCGGCAAAGTCCCGCGCTGGCCGGCCGAGCACTTCGTCGACCCCGTGCATGACCGGCGAATTGCGGCCGTCGAGTACCACTGTAAAGAGTTCGATGAGCAGCGCCGTTACCTCGTCAGGAACACCAATCCTGCGCATATCGGCGCTGAATTCCTCGGGCGAAATTTCACGATACCGGATTGGCCGCCCCGCTGCGGCCGCGATCTCGGCCACGGCCTCGCCGAAGGTGAGCGCGCGAGGACCGGTCACATCATAAACCTTGCCGCTGTGGCGATCATCGTTGAGCACTGCCGCCACGACTTCGGCAATGTCGTCGACGTCTACGAAGGGCTCAGGCACGGAGGGCGCCGGCAGCGCAACTTCGCCCGCACGGATGCCGTCGATCAGATAGCCTTCTGAGAAATTCTGATTGAACCAACTCGCGCGGACATTGGTCCACGCAACGCCGGACTTTTGCAGCGCCGCTTCTGCCCGTTGCGCGCCGGGTTCGTTGTGGCCGGAAAGGAGAACAATGCGCCCGACCCCCTTAGCACGCGCGATCTGGCTAAGTTCCGCGATGTCCTCGGCCGCGCCTTTAACCGCAAGATCGGGCTGATAAGTGACGTAAGCCTGGGATACGCCCTCGAACGCTGGTGCCCAGGTCTCGCGCCGGGTCCAGTCAAACGGAATCGCACTAGAGCGCGACGCGGCACGGACATTGTGCCCTTGCTTTTCAAGTAGCGTCTTAACTCGTCGGCCGGTCTTGCCGCCGCCACCGATGATCAGGATGGGGAACTGTGTCATGCGCCGTCCTCCCTTAGAATACGAGACATTATCGTATTTGAGTAACCCGATAATCTCTCGTATTCTGGCTGTCAAGGCGAATTGGAGGAGATGGGGGTGGCCACGAGGAAGAAGAGACGGGTTGTGCCGGAGGCAGCAGTGGCGGCGGCGCGGGCGCGCTTGGTTCCAAGCCAGCGGCGCAGCCGGGAACGATTCGAGCGGATATTGGAAAGCGCAGTCGAACTGATCGCGGAGAAAGGCAGCGACGCCTTTCGCATGAGCGACATTGTTGAGCGCACGGGCGTGCCCTTCGGTTCGCTGTATCAATACTTTCCGGACAAGACAGCGATTATCGGCACTCTTGCTGAGCGCTACAACGCCATCGAGCGCGCGTGCGTTGAACAGGAACTGGCCACGACAAAGACCGTGCAGGACGTGTACCTGGCATTGTGCCGAATCGTGGACGGATATTTTGGGATGTATCGTGACGATCCGGTGATGCGCGATGTTTGGCAAGCCGCGCAGGCGGACAGGGCATTGAAAAAGCTAGACCAAGACCAAGGTAAATTCCTGTCCGACATTCTGACTGACGCCTTGCGGCGCGTGACGCCGGATGTGCCAGCAACGAGGCTGTCAGCGTTTTCGGAACTGACAATGATCCTCATCGCTGCCGCAGTGCGGCACGCCATGTCGCTCCCGCGTAACGAGGCCCGCAGAATCCTGGAGCTCTTTAAACGCATGCTGCCGAAGGATTTGCGGGATCTGAACTAGTCCACTTGGGCGTCGAGGTGGAATTCTGTGACCGAAGAAGGACCGATTGCGCAATTATCGGAGGTAGAGGACATGCACATCAAATTCGCCCCATTGCCGGTATGGGACCAAGACCGCGCAAAGGATTTCTATATCAGGCATCTTGGTTGTGAAGTGGCGGTCGACAAACCCTACAAGGAAGATGGGTGGCGCTGGATCGAACTGAGGCTTCCCAATGCCGAAACCACTCTCCTGTTCGAGCGCAGAGAGAGCGACAGCCCGAGCGCGGCACCGGCCTTGGTGCTGGTCGATCCTGACCCGGATGCCACCATGGCTTCGCTCAAGGCGAGCGGCGTTGCAATCATCACGGAGCCGAAGGAGGCCCCGTGGGAGCCCGGCCGACGCTTCGCCGAATTTCGCGACAGTGAGGGAAACCGCATGGTCGTCGCGACGAGTTAGTCCAAGGAGCGCCGCAGTGGCGGCAGGCACCGATGCTGTGGCGTCGGGAAGTTTAGACCGCCGATGATCCGGCCCACGACGAACGAGCGGGTGGCGTAAACACCGACGACCAAGGCGCGGAATAGAGGTGAATCAGCTTGCAGGTCAGGGCCACGGTGCCGGCCTCTTCCGTCACGAAGATCGCGCCGACGAACACCATGGCGATGGCGAGAATACGAATAGAAAGGCATTGCCATGCGCCACCGTCGCCATGTCATCGTTGAAGCGCCTTCGTCCTTGGGTTTGACCACCGAAGGAGTCGAAGGGTTGCCTGCCAGCTTTCTCGCGCTCGGCTTGGCCGATCGCGTCGAGGCCGCACGCTCGGTCCGCGTTGCGGTCCCTCCCAAGAGCAATACGATTGATCCCGATACGGGCATCCTCAACGCGCATGAGATCGCGGCCTGGCCTCCCCGACTCGACCATTCAGCCGGTAGTCCAGCCGGAAAGATATCTGTCCTGACGGCATTACGCGGACATACATGCCGTCGCGATCCGCAACCTTGTATATTTTCTCTTTTGGCCTCAGGACCTTAAGCGCGGCGTCTGTCAGTATTCTCGTGCCACCGCCGAAAAAGTACCGTCACGCGGTCTTTTGGAGGCTCGCGCCTCAAAATTCTTGTTCTTACAATAGCTTAAGCCAAAAAGGTACCGTCGCGAGCCTCATTTCCCATGACATGTGATCTATGCCCACCGATAGGTACCGATAGGCATCGTCGAAAAAATTATTTTTTTCAGTAGTTTATATCGAACTCTGGAGCAAAATCGGCGGCGTTTGGGTAGGCCGGAATTATTCCCACTCAATCGTCCCCGGCGGCTTGCTGGTCACGTCATAAACGACACGGTTGACGCCCTTCACCTCGTTGATGATGCGCGTCGCCACCATACCTAAGAACTTCATGTCGAAGGGATAGAAGTCGGCGGTCATGCCGTCGACCGAAGTCACGGCGCGCAGGCCGACAACATATTCATAGGTGCGGCCGTCGCCCATCACGCCGACGGTCTTCACCGGCAGCAGCACGGCGAAAGCCTGCCAGATGTCGTCGTACAGCCCGCAGCGGCGGATTTCCTCGATGTAGATTTCGTCGGCGAGCCGCAGGATATCGAGCTTCTCCTTGGTGATCGCGCCGGGCACACGGATGGCGAGGCCCGGCCCCGGGAACGGGTGGCGGCCGACGAACATGTCCGGCAGGCCGAGCTCGCGGCCGAGCGCGCGCACCTCGTCCTTGAACAGTTCGCGCAAGGGCTCGACCAGCTTCATGTTCATGCGCGCCGGCAAGCCGCCGACATTGTGATGCGACTTGATGGTCACCGACGGCCCGCCGGTGAACGACACGCTTTCGATCACGTCGGGATAGAGCGTGCCCTGCGCCAGGAAATCGGCGCCGCCGACTTTCTTGGCTTCGGCCTCGAACACGTCGATGAACAATTTGCCGATGGTCTTGCGCTTGACCTCCGGGTCGTCGACGCCCTCGAGCGCCTTGAGGAAGGTGTCGGACGCGTCCACATGCACCAGCGGAATGTTGTAGCTGTCGCGGAACATAGCGACGACCTTCTTGGCCTCCGCGAGCCGCATCAGGCCGTGATCGACCAGCACGCAGGTGAGCTGGTCGCCGATCGCCTCGTGCAGCAGCACCGCGGCCACCGCGGAATCGACGCCGCCGGACAGGCCGCAAATGACGCGGCCCTTGCCGACCTGGGCGCGGATCTTCTCGATCGCCTCTTCGCGGAAGGCGCGCATGGTCCAGTCGCCGGTGAGGCCGGCGATCCTGCGCACGAAGTTGCGCAGCAGCGCCGCACCGTGCGGCGTATGCACCACTTCGGGGTGGAACTGCATGGCGTAGAATTTGCGCGCGTCGTCGCCGATAATGGAGATCGGCGAGCCCGGCGCCTGGCCGAGCACGCGGAAGCCTTCCGGCAGCTGCGTGACGCGATCGCCGTGGCTCATCCAGACGGGATATTTCTCGCCCTTGACCCAGACGCCTTCGAAGAACGGACTATCCGCCGTGATCTCCACTTCGGCGCGGCCGAATTCGCGGTGGTGGCCGGCCTCGACCTTGCCGCCGAGCTGCTGCGCCATGGCCTGCTCGCCGTAGCAGATGCCGAGCACCGGCACGCCGGCGTCGTAAATCGCCTGCGGCGCCAAGGGCGCGTTGGCGTCGAGCACGGAGGCCGGGCCGCCGGACAGGATCACGGCTTTCGGCCGCATGGCGCGGAAGGCCTCTTCGGCCTTCTGGAACGGGACGATCTCGCTGTAGACCCCCTCCTCGCGCACACGGCGGGCGATGAGCTGGGTGACCTGCGAGCCAAAATCGACAATCAGGACCTTGTCGTGATCGGCGGCGGAGACGGGTGTCTGGGGGGATGAGTTCATCCCCTGAATTAAGCAAGTCGCGCCCGCGCCGCAACTGGGCGGCGCGGCCTTCCACGTCAAATCTCGGGCAGCAGGCGCGCGGCGCGGATCAGTTACCGCTGCCGTCGATCATGCGGCCGACAAAGGGGATCTGGGCGACCCAGGAGCCGCCATTCGTGCTGCCATATTGCGCGGCCGGGATCGCGGCCGGCGGCACCGGGCGGTTGGGGTCCACCGGCACCGTGCGCTGGACGTCGTTGATCGCGACCGCGGGCGGCAGCGGCGCGGCAGCGCCCTCGGCCACCGGTTGCGGCGCCGGCGTGGCCGGTGCGTTCAAGGTCCAGCTTTGCTGCAACACAGGCTCCGGCCGCGCCGGCTTATGCGGACGCTCGCCAGAGTCGGCGGATGGGTCGGTCAGTGCATTGCGCACGGCGTCGAGCCAGCGGCTGTCGGACATCGGCGCGGCTTCGGCCGGCGCCTCCGGTTGGACCGCGGCCACCGCCACCGGCTTCTTCTCGACAATGGCTGGACGGAGTTCGGCCTTCGCCGTTTCCTTGACCGGTTCCTTGACGCTCTCCTTCACGGCTTCCTTGACGGGGCCGGCCTTCCTGACCTCGTCCTTCGGCACATCCTTGGCAACGACGGCGGGCTTGGGCGCCGGCTTCGCCGCCGGGGCGGCCTGGGCCACCCCCCGGTCGGCGGCGAGCAGCGCCTTGAATGCCGCCTGCGCGTCCGGATCAAACCCGCCGCAATTGCGCTCGAAGGATTCGACGTCGCGCTTGACCAGCATGCGACGGGTCGCCGGATCGACGTTCTTGTCGAGCATCGAGACGATCGAGGTGCGCAGGTTGGCGCAGCCGGTCTCGGGGGCGTAATTGGTGCGGTACAGGGTGTAGCCGGAGGCCAGCGCCAGCGGCACGCCGATCAGGGTGCTGATCGCCTGGAAGCCGGAAATGAAACGGGTGAAGTGCGAGCCGGGCTTGGTCGGGTGCCCCGGATGGACGGATGGCGCGTGCTGGTCGTCAGCCCGCCCCGCGGCATGAAAAGTGGGCTCCCGCCTCGCCGACATGGTCACGTCTTTAATTCCCCGCCGATCGCCTGATCAGGTTCCGAACTGATCGAATCTTCGGGAGGTTTTTTGGCCGGGATTGAGGCGGGATCAGGGAATTCAGGACCGGGCGAGCACCGATACAAAGAATCCATCCGTCCCGGTCGTCTTCGGCGTCAGCAAGGTGCCCTCGGGCGACCGCCGCGCGCCCTCGACGCCGTCCGGCGCCGCCGCGGCAAAGCCGGCGTGCCGCGCCAGGAAGGCCCGCACCTGGGCACCGTTCTCGGCGTCGAGCAGCGAACACGTAATGTAAACGATGCGCCCGCCCGGTTTGAGAAATTCGGTTGCCCGATCAAGGATATCGGCCTGCTCCTTGACGCGCTGCTCGAGCGCACCCGGCCGCATCCGCCACTTGGCGTCGGGATTGCGCCGCCACGCCCCGGTGCCCGTGCAAGGAGCGTCGATCAGGACGAGGTCCATGCGGCCCTTGAGGTCGTCGATCTCGGTATGAACCGACTTGGGGGTCCTGACTTGAACGTTCCGCGCGCCCGAGCGCGCCAGCCGGTCATGAACCGGCGCAAGGCGGCGCTTGTCGTCGTCGGTGGCGAAGATCTGGCCCTTGTTCTCCATCATGGCCGCCAGCGCGAGAGTCTTGCCGCCGGCGCCGGCGCACAGATCGAGCACCTGCTCGCCCGGTTTGGCGCCCGAGAACAGGGCCGCGAGCTGCGAGCCCTCGTCCTGCACCTCGACGAACCCTTTCATGAAAGCCGGTTCGGCGTGGATCGGCGGCGCCTTGGCGTCGGCGGCCAGCGCAATGCGCAGGCCCCAGGGCGACCACGGCGTCGGCGCGGGATTGAGATCGGCCAGCATCGCCGCCGCCTTGTCGCGATCCGCCTTGAGCGTGTTGACGCGCAGATCGAGCGGCGCACGCGAAGCCAAAGCCGCGCCCTCCTCCGCGCGCCGATCGCCGAAGCTCCGGGCGAAGGCGTCATCGAGCCATTCGGGATAATCGCCGGCGATGTGGGCCGGAGCGCTGTCGAGGCTGGCCGTATCGAGCCGCGCACGCTCGTCATCGCTCAGCGCCGCTGGCGCGTATTGCGCGCCGCTGGCGAGCTTGCCGATGGCGTCGGTGTCCAGCCCGCGCTCGCGCCGGAGCATGCCGAGCACAACCGCGCGCGGCGTGTCCGCGCCCATCAGATACGCGCTCGAGGCCTTGCGGCGCAGCGCGTCGTAAACCAGCCCGCCAATCGCCGCGCGATCGCCCGAACCGGCGAAACGATGCGCCTGGCCCCAGCTCTTCAGCGCGTCGGGCGCCGGGCGCCGCTCGTCGATGATAGATGTGAGGACCTCGATGGCGGCCTCGAGCCGCGCCGAAGGAGTCATGCCGGAATTCTCTCTGGGATATGGAGGCCGAGCCCTACTGACATTCGGCAAGGCTGTCCAATCGTTTGGCGCGCGTCCCGCGCCACCCTCAATTTAACCTTGCGCTTTCGCTTTGCGCCCGCCATAGTTGTGGAGGCGTTTATAGCTTCCGGAGGCATGTCATGCTGCCTTTCGTCCTCGCGCACCCATCGCGGTCGGCCCGGGCGGCCATGCCCTCATCGGCCATCGAGCCGATGGAACGCGCCGTGCGCTCCTTCCTGCAGGAACGCGGGCTGAGCTTCTGGATCAGCAACAGCGAAACCACCTTGCCCGGCCCGACCGGCTGCTGGGAAAAGACCTACTATCAAACGGCGGTGCAGACGCAGATCTCCTTCAACCCGCCCGGCTTCACGCAAGATTACAATCAGGACGAAAAGCTCGAGCACAGCAATAACGACGACACTTCACCCCGGGATTGACGCACATCCAGCGCCGGGGCCTCTTTGACCAGCCCGATCGTCATCATCCTCGCGCCGCCGGATGACGTGCATGCGCGCACGGTCGGCTGGGAGATCGAACGGCGCGGCGGCGAAGCCGTCATCCTGGACACCGCCGACTTCCCCACGCAGTGGCAGGTGAGCCTTTCAGCCACGCCCTCTCCCGATTTCACGCTGACCCTGGCGGACGGGCGCCGCATCGACGGCGACCATGTCACCGGCCTGTGGTGGCGCCGTGTGTCGGCCCATCGCATTCCCGATGAGGTCGCCGATCGCAAGCACCGCGAGTTCTGCCGCGACGAAGCGCGCGCCCTGCTCGACGGCTGGGCCTACGCGCTCGGCAACCGGGTGATGAACCCTCTGGCGACCGAACTGGCGGCGCGGCGCAAGCCCTATCAACTCGTGATGGCGGCGCGCCTGAAGCTCGACGTGCCCGTAACCTGCGTTACCAACAATCCGGCCGACGCCGCGGCCTTCGACACCGGCTGCCCGGAAGGCACGATCTACAAGGTGCTGACCGGCACCTCGTTTCAATTCACCGAAACCCGCGCCATGGGCGAAGCCGAGCGCAAGACCTTCGACCTGCTGCGGCTGGCGCCGGTGATCTTCCAGCAGCGCATCGACGGCAGCCCGGACGTGCGCGTCACCATCGTGGACGACCGCGTGTTCGCCGCCGAACTCGTCCCCCGGCACCCCGAGGCGCAACTCGACTGGCGGCTCGACATGACCGTTGAGGCGCAGCCCCACGACCTGCCCGGCGACCTAGCGCAGCGCCTGCGGGCCTATCACCGCGCCATGGGTCTGCGTTACGGCGCCTACGATCTGCGCCGCGACGCGAGCGGCCGCTACGTGTTCTTCGAGGTGAATCCCGGCGGGCAATTCCTGTTCGTCGAGATCCAGGCCGGCCGCGCCATCAGCGCGGCCATCGCGGAGAGCCTGCTTGGCGGCGAGCCGCCCGCGGCCGGATTATGAAGCAACGACCGGGGCGGACAGATAAATGCCGATGGCCAGCCAGACCCACATGATTATCAGCGCCAGAGCGCTGACGCCGAAACTCATGCCGCGATATTTCACCTGATTGCTGGTGACGTGGATGTAGGCCTGCAGATAGCGGAAGACCACGTAGATCCAGGCCAGCACCACCATCGCCATGTCGGCATGCCGGGTGATGATCGCCAGAAGCACCGCGACATAGAACAGCACCGGCATTTCAAACAGGTTGGCGTAGGCATTTTGCGCCTGCAGCGCGGGCTTGGGCCAGTTCGGCTCGCGCAGCGCGATGTCGCGGAAATGGGTCCCGGACATGAGGGCCTCGCGGCGGCGCTTGACCATCAAAATGCCGACCACGAAGACCAGAAGCACGAGAAGGAACAGCGGCAGTAGGATCGCCTGGACCAGCATCGCCAAATCACCCCGGTTGAAAACTGCCTTGCGTTAGTCCCGCCGGTGCCCGCTGGCAAGCCGGGGCGACGGACCACTTTTGAGCCGGGCAAGACACCAGGCCGTCATTTCCAACAAAGGCCGGCGTGCTACGATACCGTTGCCTTCATCAGAGGAAACAACCGATGCGCGTCCTTTCGGCAGCGGCCCTGGCCGCGGTTATCTCTTTGGCATCAATGGCTCCGGCCAGCGCCCGGGTCGAAAGCTTCCCCCGCGATTTCAAGATCCAGCGTATCAAGGCCGGCGATGCCACGCTTTACGTCCGCGTCGGCGGCAAGGGCCCGGCGGTCGTGCTGCTGCACGGCTTCGGCGACACCGGCGACATGTGGGTGCCGGCCGCCAAGGCGTTAGCCAGCGACCATACCGTGATCGTGCCCGACCTCCGCGGCATGGGCCTGTCGTCGCAGCCCACGGGCGGCTACGACAAGAAAACGCAGGGCCAGGACATCGCCAGGGTGATGGACGCGCTCAAGGTCGACAAGGCCGACCTCGTCACCCACGATATCGGCAACATGGTCGGCTACGCGCTGGCCGCGCAGTATCCCGCCCGCATCACCAAATGGGTGATCATCGATGCGCCGTTGCCCGGCATCGGGCCGTGGGACGAAATCCTGAAATCGCCCCTGCTCTGGCACTTCAATTTCCGCGGTCCGGACGTGGACCGACTGGTGAAGGGCCGCGAGCGCATCTATCTCGACCGTTTCTATAACGAACTGTCGGCCAACCCGAAGGCGATCGACGAACAAACGCGCAATCATTATGCGCGGCTCTATGCCCGCCCCGGCAACATGCATTACGCCTTCGAGCAGTTCGCAACGTTCAACACCAAGGACGCCGCGGACAACAAGGAATTCGAGAAGAGCAAGCTGCCGATGCCGATCCTTGCGCTGGGCGCCGATCATTCCTTCGGCGACATGCAGGCCACCGTAATGCGCTTCGTCGGCACCAATGTCGAAGGCGGCATCGTCAAGAATTCCGGCCACTGGATCATGGAAGAACAGCCGGCGCAGACGGTCGGTCTAATCAAGACGTTTCTGGAGAAGAAGTAGCTTCTCTTTATCCCTCCCCGCCAGGGGATGCGGACTGCCCGTGAAAGCTGCACATACTCCGTTCGCCCCCGCGAAAGCGGGGGCCCAGGTTCTTTTCTTTGTTGGGCAAAGACTGGGTCCCCGCGTCCGCGGGGACGAACGGACTATTTTTTCGTGCGCTTTCTACTACCCCTGGCTCGGATAATTCGGGCTCTCGCGCGTGATGGTCACGTCGTGGACGTGGCTTTCGCGCAGGCCCGAGCCGGTGATGCGCACGAAGCGCGCCTTGTCGTGCAGTTCGTCGAGATTCTTCGCGCCGACATAGCCCATCGCGGCGCGCAGGCCGCCGGCGAGCTGATGCAGCACGCCCGACACCGGGCCCTTGTAACCGACCTGCCCTTCGATGCCTTCCGGCACCAGCTTCATGGTGTCGCTGATGTCCTGCTGGAAATAGCGGTCGGCCGAGCCGCGTGCCATCGCCGAGACCGAGCCCATGCCGCGATAGCTCTTGTAGGAGCGGCCCTGATAGAGAAACACCTCGCCCGGCGTTTCGTCGGTGCCCGCGAGCAGCGAGCCGACCATCGCGACATCGGCGCCGGCGGCCAGCGCCTTGGCGAAGTCGCCGGAATACTTGATGCCGCCGTCGGCGATCACCGGGATGTTCTGCTTCTTGGCGGCTTCCACCGCTTCCATGATCGCGGTGAGTTGCGGCACGCCGACGCCGGCGACGATGCGCGTGGTGCAGATCGAGCCCGGGCCGATGCCGACCTTGATGGCGTCGGCGCCTGAATCGATCAGCGCCTGCGCGCCTTCGGTGGTGGCGATGTTGCCGGCCACGACCTGCACCTTGTTCGACAGCCGCTTGATGCGGGTGACAGCGTCGAGCACGTGCTGCGAATGGCCGTGCGCGGTATCGACGACGACGAGATCGACGCCGGCGGCGATCAGCGCCTCGGTGCGCAGGAAGCCCTTATCGCCGACCGTGGTGGCGGCGGCGACGCGCAGACGGCCCTGCTCGTCCTTGCAGGCATTCGGATTGGCGACCGCCTTCTCGATGTCCTTCACGGTGATGAGGCCGACGCAGCGATACTGCTCGTCCACCACCAGCAGCTTCTCGATGCGGTGTTGATGCAGAAGCTTCTTGGCTTCGGACTGGCTGACGCCTTCCTTCACCGTGACCAGCTTCTCCCTGGTCATCAGCTCGGACACCGGCTGGCGCGGATCGTTGGCGAAACGCACGTCGCGATTGGTGAGAATGCCGACCAGCTTGCCGGCTTTACCGCTGCCGCCGCCTTCCACCACCGGAATGCCGGAGATGCGGTTGGCCTTCATCAGGTCGAGCGCTTCCTGCAGCCTGGCGTTCGGCGCGATGGTGAGCGGGTTCACCACCATGCCGCTTTCGAACTTCTTGACCTGGCGGACTTCGGCGGCCTGCTGCTCGGGCTCGAGATTGCGGTGGATGACGCCCATGCCGCCGGACTGCGCCATGGCGATGGCCATGGCCGACTCCGTCACCGTGTCCATGGCCGAGGCCATCAGCGGCAGGTTGAGCGGGATCGAGGCGGTAACGCGGCTTTTGACATCGACGTCGGACGGCATGACGGTCGACAGGCCGGGCCTGATCAGCACGTCATCGAAAGTGAGCGCTTCGATAAACTTGTTTGCGGCCATTCGCCAACTCCGTCCTGCCCGAAACGGGCGCGTTATCAAAAGCGGCCGGGCCCGGCGCCGAGGGGAAAAACCGGGGGACCGGATATAGGTCAGCCCCCGCGGGGAAACATCCCCACCGTCATCGAAGCCCGCTTTTGGGTTGGCGTGGGTCCGTAGCACGGGTTTCAGCCGATTCCTAGGCGATTTGCGCAACGCCGCCATGAAAGCCCACAGCCGCCATTCGGTCACGGTTTTGGGACTTTCCTTGGCCCCCGCTTTGCGGTTGAACGGCTCGTGACGGGCCGCCCGCCGCGCCTGTCCCGCCGGAAGCCGTCCATGCGCAAAGACCGCATCGTCCCGCTAATCATCGCGGTCGCCCTGTTCATGGAGAACATGGACTCCACGGTGATCGCGACCTCGCTGCCGGCGATCGCCGCCGATATCGGCACCAACCCGCTGGCGCTCAAGCTCGCCGTCACCTCCTACCTGCTCTCCCTCGCGGTGTTCATTCCCGCCTCCGGCTGGACCGCCGACCGCTTCGGCGCCTCCACCGTGTTCCGCGCCGCCATCGCCGTGTTCATGCTCGGCTCGATCGGCTGCGCGCTGTCCTCCTCGCTGACCGACTTCGTCATCGCCCGCATCGTCCAGGGCATGGGCGGCGCCATGATGACGCCGGTCGGCCGCATCGTCATGGTGCGCACCATCTCCAAGCGCGAACTCGTCAGCGCCATGGCCTGGGTCACTATGCCGGCGCTGGTCGGCCCGGTGATCGGCCCGCCGGTCGGCGGCTTCATCACCACCTATTTCAGCTGGCACTGGATCTTCCTGATCAACATCCCGATCGGCGTCGCCGGCATCATCCTCGCCAGCCGCTACATCGAGAACATCCGCGCCGAGAACCACGAGCGCTTCGACGTCCTCGGCATGATCTATGCCGGACTCGGCATTGCCGGCCTCGCCTTCGGCCTGTCGGTCGCCGGCCTCAACTTCCTGCCGTGGAGCGTCGTCATCGGCCTCGTGGTCGGCGGCGTCATTTTCATCACCGCCTATCTCGTCCACGCCAGACACACGCCGGCGCCGGCGCTGGATCTCACGCTGTTCCGGCTGCCGACCTTCCGCGCCAGCGTCGTCGGCGGTTTCATCTTCCGCATCGGCATCGGCGCGCTGCCGTTCCTGCTGCCGCTCCTGCTGCAGCTCGGCTTCGGCCTGTCGCCGTTTCATTCCGGCCTCATCACCTTCGCCGCCGCCGCCGGCGCGATGGGCATGAAGGCGGCGACCGCCGGCCTGCTGCGGCGCTTCGGCTTCCGCAATATTCTGCTGGTCAACACCTTCATCAGCGGCGCCTTCCTCGCGGTCTGCGCGCTGTTCACCGAGGCGACGCCGCCGGCCATCATCATCGCGCTGCTGTTCGTCGGCGGCTTCTGCCGCTCGCTGCAGTTCACCTCGATCAACACCTTGGCCTATGCCGAGATCGAGCCGTCGCGGGTGTCGCGCGCGACGTCGCTCGTGAGCGTCGCGCAGCAACTGGCGATGTCCACCGGCGTCGCCGTCGGCGCCCTGGCGGTCGACATGACGGCCGCGTGGCACGGCCACACCCAGCTCACCGCCGCCGATTTCCCGGCCGCCTTCCTCATCGTCGCCGGCATTTCGATGCTGTCGGTGCTGTTCTTCATGCGGCTGCCGCACGATGCCGGCTCCGAATTGTCGGGCCGCATTCCCGTAACGGCACAGGTCGCGACAGAGGTCACGCCGCAGCCGCCCGCCGAAAAAATTTGATTCAAATTTTAGACGTTAACCATGGAGACGGGTTAGGTTAACGAAGGCGGAGCCATGCCATGGACAACGCATTGACGCGCTGACAAATTTGCACCCGCAATATGGTTAACCTTCAAGGCCCCCGTCATGCGTTCAAGGCGATCCGCAACGCTTGTTCAAGGCGCGCTCTGCGCGAGCCTTGCCGCGTCGGCGCTCGCCGCGCTGGCTGTTTATTCCGCGGATGACGCCGACGCGCAGGCGCGCATCTTTTATCGCGACCCGAGCGGTCAAAGCTTCGAGATGCGCACCGACAGCGGCGGCGCGCAGGCTTTCGCCGCGCGCTATGAAAAAAGAAAGGCGGGCACCAATGCGCTGAGCGGTCTGCCGGCCGCCGATCACAGCGACATCAAGCAGGCGATGCCGAAGGACCTGCCGCCGCGTCCGCGCGGCAGCGACGCGCGCATCTGCGCGACGCAGACCGAGAACCTCGCGCCCTACCGCCTCTCTTCCTGCACCAGCATCATCGGCACCGGCAAGCTCAAGGGCGAGGCGCTTGGCGTCGCCTATGCGTTGCGCGGCCTCGCCTATCTCGACCGCCACGACATCGCCCACGCCATCGGCGACCTCAACCGCGCCATCGATCTGGCGCCGGACTTCGCCCCCGCCTATCAGAACCGCGGCAATGCCTGGTATGCGCGCGGCAATTTCGGTCAGGCCATCGCCGACTACGACAAGGCCATCGCGCTCGATCCGGGCTCGGCCTCGCCTTACATCAACCGCGCCGCGGTCAAGCGCGATCTCGGCTACAATGACGGCGCGCTGGCGGACTACGAGAAGGCCATCGCGCTGCGGCCCAATCACGCCAACGCCTATACCGGCCGCGGCCAGCTTTATCTGCGCGAGAACAATTACGCTCGCGCGCTCGAGGACTTCAACAATGCGGTGCGCCTCGCGCCTGACGCCGACACCCTCATGCTGCGCGCGCAGGCCCGCGAAGGGGCGAACGATCTCGACGGCGCCATCCGCGACTACGACGAGACCTTGCGCAACGACCCCAGGAGCGTTGCCGCCCTGACCGCGCAGGCCGCGGTGTGGCGCAAGAAGGGCGACCTTGGCCGCACCATCGCCGTGCTCGACCGCGCGCTGGCGCTCGACGACAACGAGTCGCTGGTGCTGCGCATGCGCGCCGAGGCCTGGCGCGACAAGGGCGACCGCAAGCGCGCCTACGCCGACATCGGCAAGGCGCTCAAGTCGCAATGGACCGTCAACGGCCTGCGCGTGCGCGGCAACCTCAAGCTCGACGACGGCGACGCCGACGGCGCGCTCAAGGACGCCGAGTCCATGTTCAAGATCGAACCCGACAATGCCGACGCCGCGGCTTTGCGCGGGTTGGCCTACGCGAAGAAGAAAAACTACGCCAAGGCCCTGCCCGATCTCGACAAGGCCGTCGCCGCCGACACCGACAACGCATTGGCCTTCGCCCAGCGCGGCTACATCTATGCGTCGAAGGACGACAACGACAAGGCGCTGGCCGATTTCAACCGCGCCATCGAATTGAAGGTTTCAAACCCGGCGATCTACCGCGCCCGCGCCGAGATCCACAGCAGCAAGGGCAATCGCGCCAAGGCGCTGGCCGACCTCGATCAGGCCATCATTCTCGACGGCAAGCCCGCCGCGCCTTATCTTGAGCGCGCCAGCCTGCGCGCCGGAAATGGCGACAATGCCGGCGCCCTCGCCGACTATGGCGTCGTAATCGCGCGCGAGCCGAACAACTTCCAGGCCTATTACGAACGCGGCAACCTCCACCTCGCCGCGCGCGATCGCGACCGCGCCATGGCCGACTTCCGCAAGGCCGTGTCGCTCAACAACAAGATGACCGGCGCGCGACAGGCGCTGGCCGCGATCGAAGGCGACATCAAACGCGAGCAGGACACCGCATTGCGCGAGGCCGAAGCGAAGAAGCGCGAGGCCGAGGCCCGCTTGCGCCAAGCGGAGAATGCGCGGCGCGAGGCGGCCGAAGCCGCGCGGCGCGAGGCCGACAACGCCCGCCGCGACGCCGACGCGAAGAAGCACGGCAAGGGCAAAAAGACCGCCGCGCGCGAGGAAGCGCCGCCGCCCGCCGCCGCCCCGGTCAAGCCCGAAAAGGTCGCCGTTGCCACGCCGCCGAAGGACCCGCGCGGCGGCGATGACGACGATGTCACCGCGACGACGCCGCTGCCGAAGCACCGCATCGAGCCTGCCGGGCCGGCGCGAAAGACCGGCAAGAAGAATGAGCCGAAGCGCGAGACCGCAAGCGAACGCAAGGAGCGCGAAGCCGCCGGGCGCAAGCAGGCGCGCATCGAGGCCGGGCGCGAGCGCCGCCAGCGCACGACGACCCGCATCGTTCGCGACGTCCCGCCGCCCCGCGCCAATTCGCACGCGCTGTCCGAGCGCGAAAAACGCGAGATGTATTTTCGGCAGATGGAAGCCCGCAAGCGCGGCGGCACCAAATTCACCGATATCTGGCCGTAGCTCCGTCATGCCGGGCGCGTTGCCCGCTATGGACGCGTTACGATCTGTGTCCGGCTGCGAAGATAGGCGACGCACTGCGACGCCGTGCAGCAGATCGCAAGATAGATTGCAGCAACCGTAAGATACATTTCGATAAGGCGGCCATTGAGCTGCGCTAGCTTGGACGCCGAACCGACGAGATCGGTCAGCGACAGCACATAGACCAGCGACGTATCCTGGAACAGAATGATCGTCTGACTCAGGATGATCGGGCTCGTTACCCGAAAGACCTGCGGCAGAACGATCAAACGGTATGTTTTGTACGTGGAGAGCGATAGAGCCTTGGCCGCTTCGTATTGTCCTTTATGGACGGAGCGCAGCCCGACACGAATGATTTCGGAATAGTAAGCTGCCTCAAATAGCGAGAAGGTGATGAACGCCGTCCAAATGCCGCCGATAGGTATCGGACGGCCACGATTGAACAGCGCACCGGCAATCAGGGGAACGAGAAAGAAGAACCAGAACAAGACCAGGATAAGCGGAATCGAGCGAATGAGCGCTACATAACCCCGCGCCAACTGCGCACCGACCGGCACCTCGAGGTGCTGAAGCAGCGCCAGCCCTATCCCAAGGACCATGCCGGCCGCAAATCCGACCGCTGTCAAGGAAAGCGAGAATTGAAGCCCGCTCCACAGGTAAGGCAGGTTTTCCCAGACAACGCTGAAATCGAGGCCCGTCATTACCCTGCCCCATTGGGCACTTGGGCGAAAAGGCCATTTGTTCTCTTCTGTACGGCTGCGGTGCCCGGAATTCTGGCCTTGTTGTCGATCAGCAACATCAGCCGATAGGCCAGCAGCGCAAGGAGCAGATATATGATTGTGGCCGCCGCAAACGCCGCAAAGGTCTGGAACGTTTCTTCGCTGATTTGACGGGATCTGGCGGTCAATTCCAGCAGGCCAATCGTGAGCGCGACGGACGTATTCTTGTAGATGCCCATGACCTCGCTGGTGAGACTCGGCACGATCAGGCGAAGCGCCTGCGGGACCAGAACCAAGTAATAGGTTTTTCGGCTGTTCAGTCCGAGTGCCGCCGCCGCTTCACGCTGCCCCGCCGGCAGCGCTTCCAATCCGGCCCGGACCTGCTCTGCAACACGCGCCGCCGTGTAAAAGGAAAGGCAAAGCAGCGCCGGAAAGAACTGACCCCACGGCGGGTTGAGTTGCTTGATCCAAGTGCCAATCGCCGCCGGCAGCAACTCCGGCAACACGAAATACCAAAGGAACATTTGAACAAGAACTGGAATATTCCGGAACACCTCGACATACACCCGCGAGGCGGGGGCAATGAAGCGGTTGCGAGACGTTCGGCCGACCCCGACGATTGTTCCTACAACGAATGCAATCAACCAGCCGAGGACCGCTAGCGATAACGTCCAGCCAAGGCCGGATAGAAGCCAAAGCAGATAGATTCTTCCGTCGGACCCTTGCTCAAACAACACGTTGAACATCGTCAGACCTCAATCAGTTTACGGAGCGATGCCGCCCGGCGCCGGCATCGCTCGCGACGGCTAGTATTCCACAACGTCGCTCGGCTTCGCGACACGTTCCTTGAGCGCGCTGCTCATGGAGAAATCAAGTTTCATGCCCTTCGGCGGAATGGCTGACATGAACCACTTGTCGTATATTTTCGTAAACTCACCGGATGCCATCAGCTTCTGGAGCACACCGTCGACAGCCTTCTTGAAGTCGGCATCGCCTTTCGCGAACATCAATCCGTAGTAAGTGATGTCATAAGAGGACTTGAGAAAAGCGAGGTCGTCCGGCTTGCCGTACTGCGCCTTGAGCCCGGCGAGAAGAATGTCGTCTTCCATGAAGGCGGCGGCGCGGCCCGACGTCAGGAGCAGGAACGACTCGGCGTGATCCTTGGCCTGAATGACGTTCAAGCCAAGACCCTCCTTACGCGAAATATCCTGCGCGATGCTGACCGCATTCGACCCCTGCGTGACGACGACGGTCTTTCCTTTCAGGTCTTCGGCGGTCTTGAGCCCGCTCGATGCCATTGTCAGCCATGACGGCTGGCTGGCGAACGTCGATACGCTGAACATCACCTGCTCGAGCCGCTTCTTGCTGCTCGACGTGCCGCCGCACTCGATATCGATCGTGCCGTTCTGGATCAGCGGGATACGGTTCGACGAATTGACCGGAACCAGCTTCACTTCAAGTTCCGGCACGCCGAGGTCCGCCTTGAGACGATCGACAAGGTGCGCGCAAAGATCGAGAGAGAAGCCGATCGGCTTCTGCTCGGCGCCAAGATACGAGAACGGAATGGACGATTCCCGGTATCCGATCGAAATCGATTTCTTGGACTTGATGCTCTCAAGAGTGGAACCGGCATATGCCGCGGTCGCCGAAAGAACCGTGAGTGCCGTAGCCGATAGGATCGAGCAAAGTTTGAGCATTGCTACCTCTCTGTTTGACGGTGAAAACTACCCCAGCAGCCTCTTGCTTCCTTGTGCAGAAGCAACCCCGCAAACCTCGCCGGATCAGGCCGCCCTGGACGATTTGCGGACCGCGACCGCCCGCTCGCCGACGACATTCAGAAACCGGTCTATGTCGGCAGACGTGTTGAACATGCCGAGCGAGATGCGGACGCCATCGCGTTCGGGCGAAACGCGCACCTGCTTCGAGGCCAAATAATCCAGCCATTCGCCGGCGGGGAGCGCCGCGACGTAAATGTGGGGAGCGCGACGCGCGCGATCCCGGGGACCGACCAGTCTCACGCCCAGCTTGTCGAGGCCGGCGATGAGACGGTCGCCAAGCTCGAAACAATGGCTCTGAATATTCTGGACTCCGATGCCGCCGATAAGATCGAGCGCGGCGCCGAGAGCATGCGCGGCTGGCAGATTAAAATTGCCGATCTCGAACCGGCCGGCTGTTCTGGCCAGAGCCATATTGTTCGCGCGCGCGATCAAGTCCGCCGGCGGATGCTCGAGACTGATGGTCGCCAGGTATGCCGGTTCAAGTTCGACCCGCGTTCGATCCCAATAGAGAAGACCAAGCCCCTGCGGGACAAGCAGCCCCTTGTGCGTACCGGAGCCGATGAATGTGGCTCCGATTTTCTTCGCGTCGATCGGCACCACGCCGACCGCCTGCATGATGTCCAGCACGAAGTAAAGGTTCCGCTCTTTGCAGAACGCCCCGACGCTTTCGATGTCGAAGCAATGTCCGGCATGAAACGTCACATACGACATCGATATCGCGCGGGTCCTGGCGTCGACATACGGCCGGAAGCTTTCGGCATCGACCGTCTCGGCCATGGGAACAAACCGGACGTCAACGCCCTTCTTCGTCAGATTAAGAAATGCATAGGCATTGTTCGGGTGATCGCCTTCGATCAGAAGAACATTGTCCCCGGCCCGCAGAGGCAGGGCATTCGCGGCGACGTTCATCGCCTCGGAGGTGTTCTTCGTGAAGGCGATTTCCGTTTCGTCGGCATTCAGAAGCGCGGCGACCTTGCGGCGCGTATTTTCCAGACGATCGAGCCAGATCGATTTTGGACCAGCTGTCTCGTAGCTTTCCCGGATAAAGGTTTCGAGCGCGGCCTTGACCGGCCCGGACATCGGCGCCTGGAAGCCGGAGTCGAGGTAGGTCATCTTCTCGGCGACAGGAAACAGGGCCCTGATAGCCTGCACATCGAAAAAGCCCGTCACTATCCAACTCCGATTGATTGACAAAACCTGTCCGTCACGGCGGAGAGCCGTGTCGGTTGCGCTGTAAGCCCGGAGCGGGCCGCGTTATGTGAGTGAATACCGTCGACTGGAGAACTATGCGGCCAACAGCCTCATCGAAATAATAGGAAGGCGGGGCGCGAAGTCTATCAGGACCTCACAAAACGAGTATCTTTAATTCCGAAAAATGAGAATTGTTCGATTCGTTGATTTGGTCCGCCCTCGTCAACCTCAACTCCGCGCTTCGTCCATGCCGTCGCCGTCCGGCTGCAAAATCGTTTCCGACAGGAGGGTCGCCGCCCGGAGCAGAGGCTCACGAAAACGCTCGAGCTCCACGAAGCTCACCCGCGCCGCCGGCACCGAGACGCCCAGGCAAGCGATCAGCGTACCGTCCGGCGCAGTGATCGGCACAGCGCAGCCGACGACGCCGTTCACATACTCTTCGTTCGTGCGTGCCCAGCCTTCCGACCGCGTTTTGACCAGAACGTCCAGCAAAGCATCCGGATCGGTGATCGTCCTCTCGGTGTGCTTCTCCATGCGCAAGGTGCGAACGAGCTTCTCACGCACCTTCACCGGAAGCCTGCTCATGTAGATCTTTCCGGTCGATGTGCAGTAAAGCGGGGCGGTATGACCGGGATCGAACTGAAGGCCCTGAGGCACCGTCACGCGCACGCTATCGACATAAGCGACGGCGCTGTCGCGCACGATACCGATCTCACATTGCTCACCGATTTCCGCCGCCACGTTCTGCAGCACGGCATGACGCCGCGAGGTCCGGAAGGCGGACCCGATGGTCCTTCCTGCCAATGTCACCAGCACGTTCCCGACGACGTAACGTTTGGTTCCGAGCGCCCGTTGAAGAAGACCGCGCGCTTCCAGATTTCCGATCAGCCTGTGGGCCGTTGGCAGCGGCAAATCCAAATTCTTGGCGATCTCGGCCGCCGTAACGGCTTTCAACTGACCAGCGACGTATTCCAGTATCGAGAATACGCGGTCGAGCGGCCCATCTTGATTGGATTGCGGGCTCACGGCCACCTCACGATCGGCTTTCCTTCCCGCCCCTGAATCCCGTCGCCAGCAGATATAATTCTGCCGAGTCCGAGCGGCTCGCCGGCGGCTTGATGTGCTGCACCTTGGCGAAGTCCTTCTTCAGGATCGCCAGCAACTGCCCTTCGAGCCCGCCCTGGATCACCTTGGCGAGGAACGCGCCGCCCGGCGCCAACACCTCGCGGGCGAACTCCGCCGCCGCCTCGACCAGCGCCACGATCTTGATCTGGTCGGTCTTGCGATGGCCGGTGGCGTTGGCCGCCATGTCCGAGAGCACGACATCGGCCGGCCCGCCCAGCATCTCTTTGAGCAGGTCCGGCGCGCCGGGATCGAGAAAGTCGAACACGCGGAAATCGACGCCGGTAATCGGCTCGATGTCGAGCAGGTCGATGCCGATCACCTTGCCCTGCGGCCCCACGCGCTTGACCGCCACCTGCGACCAGCCGCCCGGCGCCGCGCCGAGATCCACCACGCGCGCGCCCTTCTTGAGAAAGTGCGCCTTGTCGTCGATCTCGATCAGCTTGTAGGCGGCGCGCGAGCGCATGCCTTCGCGTTTGGCCCGCGCGACGTAAGGGTCGTTGAGCTGGCGCTGCAGCCACATGGTCGACGAGTTGCTGCGCTTGCGCGCGGTCTTCACCCGCACCTTGAGGTCACGCGCGCCGCCGCTCGATGGTTTCTTGGTCATTCAATATCCATTCGTCATTCCGGGGCGCGAGCCATAAGCGCGTCTACGCGCGTCTTCGACGCGCTATGGCGCGCGAACCCGGAATCCAGACGAGGGCTTATACATCAATTGCTGGATTCCGGATCGCCGCTAAAGCGGCGTCCGGAATGACGGTAAAACACGCTACTGCGCCGCCGCCTGCCCGGCCCAGACGCCGTCGGCGCGCATCATCTGCACCAGCATGCCCTCGCGCAGGCCGCGATCGGCGACGCGCAGGCGCGGACACGGGAAGGCGCGGCGGATCGCCTCGAGAATGGCGCAGCCCGCCAGCACCAGATCGGCGCGGTCGGCGCCGATGCAGGGCGAGGCCACCCGCTCGGCATAGGACATCGCCAGCAGCCGCTCGAGCACCGCGTCGATCTCGCCGGCGCCGAGCCAGCAGCCGTCGATGCGGTTGCGGTCGTAGCGCTTGAGATCGAGATGCACGCCGGCGATCGTCGTCACCGTGCCGGAGGTGCCGAGCATGTGGACGTCGCCGAGATTGGCGCCGCCGGCTCCGGGGCCATGCGCCTGAGCGAAAGGCTCGATCAGCGCGGCGATCTCCTGCACCATGTTTTCATAGGTCTGCCGCGACACATGATGGCCGCCGTGACGCTCGGCGAGCGTCACCACGCCGTGCGGCAGCGACACCCAGCCCTCGATTCGCGGCGGCGGCGGCCCGCGGCCGTCGGGCGGCGAGCGGCCGAGCCGCACCAGTTCGGACGAGCCGCCGCCGATATCGAACAGCACCACGCCCTCGGCATCGGGATCGATCAGCGGCGTGCAGCTCGTCGCCGCCAGTTCGGCCTCGGTCTCGCGGTCGATGACTTCCAGCTCCAGCCCGAGCAGGTCGGCGACGCGGCCGCGGAACTCCAGCCCGTTGGCGGCGGCGCGGCAAGCTTCGGTCGCCACCAGGCGGGCGCGGGTGACGCCGCGGTTGCGCATCTTGTTGCGGCAGATTTCCAGCGCCTCGAGCGAGCGGCCGATCGCCGCCTCGCTGAGCCGGCCCGAGGCGGAAATGCCCTCGCCGAGCCGGACGATGCGGGAAAAGGCGTCGATGACGCGGAAGCTGTCGCCGTTCGGACGGGCCACCAGCAGGCGGCAGTTATTGGTGCCCAGATCGAGCGCGGCATAAGTCGGCCCGCCACGATCGCTGCCGTTCACAGCCTCGCGTTCACCCTCTCCGCGTCCTGGCGACCGCCGACTCCACCGCGGCGGCTCCATCGCAGGGGACGGCCGGCCAACAGCGGGGTCGAGGCCTGGGTCATCCCCGGCCCCGCCGCTCATAGCGTTTCAACCTCTCAGCCGTCCCCCCGCGGGCCTGAACCGGCGGGCGCGGCGCTGTTTCACTGTCCGTAAAAGTGTAACAGCGTCAGTGGGACACGCAACCCTCGGTCCCGAAAGGCAAGGTTGTCCGGCGGGGCCCGGTAGACTATCTCAGCACGGCACCCCTGCCCCGGATTCCAGCCCGAAAAGCGCGCCCATGGACGACAGAACGACCGAGACCGCCCTTTCCTTGACCAAATTCGGCATCGGCCAGCCGGTCACCCGCAAGGAGGACCCGATCCTCGTCCAGGGCCAGGGCCGCTACAACGACGACATCAACCTGCCCAAGCAGGCCCATGCCTGGCTGGTGCGCTCATCGGAGCCGCACGGCATCATCCGCGGCATCGACACCGAGGCCGCCAAGGGCATGCCCGGCGTGCTCGCGGTGCTGACCGGCGACGACCTCAAGGACTACAACGGCCTCAAGTGCTATCTGCCGATCAAGAGCCGCGACGGCTCGGGCATCAAGCATGTGCCGCGGCCGGCGCTTGCCAGCGACAAGGTGCGCTTCGTCGGCGATCCGGTCGCCTGCGTCATCGCCGAGACCGTCGCCCAGGCCAAGGACGCCGCCGAGTCGGTCGCGCTCGACATCGAGCCCTTGCCTGCCGTCACCTCGGCGCGCGAAGCCGCCAAAGCCGGCGCGCCGCTCATCTATGACGACATCCCGAACAACATCGCGCTCGACTTCCAGCACGGCGAACCGGAGAAGGTCGCGGAGGCGCTGAAGAACGCGGCGCATGTCGTGCGCCTGCCGCTGATCAACCAGCGCATCCTGGTCGCCGCCATGGAGCCGCGCTCGGCGATCGGCGACTACGACGCCAGGAACGATCACTGGACCTTGCACTCCTCGAGCCAGGGCGTCTTCGGCATGAAGAACCTGCTCAAGGACATCCTCAAGGCTCCGGCCGAGAAAGTCCGCATCCTCACCGGCAATGTCGGCGGCTCCTTCGGCATGAAGGCGACGCCCTATCCGGAGTATGTCTGCATCCTGCACGCCTCGAAGATGCTCGGGCGCCCGGTGAAGTGGACCGACGACCGCTCCGGCTCTTTCGTCTCCGACCATCAGGGCCGCGACTACGACATGACGGTCGAGGTCGGCTTCGACAAGGAAGGCCACATCCAGGCGCTGCGCCTGACCGGCTACGGCAATCTCGGCGCCTGGTGCGCCAATTTCGGCCCGCTGCTGCCGACCATCAACGTCACCAAGAACATCATCGGCATGTACAAGACGCCGCTGCTCGAGGTCTCGACGCAGTGCGTCTATTCCAACACGACGATCGTCTCCGCCTATCGCGGCGCCGGCCGCCCGGAAGGCGCGCTGTCCATCGAACGCTGCATGGACATCGCCGCCGTCGAGCTCGGCATCGACCGCTTCGAATTGCGCCGCCGCAACTTCATCAAGCCGAAGGAGATGCCGTTCGCGACGCCCGCCGGCACGACCTATGACTGCGGCGACTTCCCCGGCCTGTTCAAGCAGGCGCTCGACGTTGCCGACGTCAAGGGCTTCGCCGCGCGCAAGCGCGCCTCAAAAAAAGCCGGCAAGCTGCGCGGCCTCGGCGTCGCCTGTTATGTCGAGACCACGGCGCAGAACACCCAGGAGATGGGCGGCATCCGCTTCAACGCCGACGGCACCGTGACCATCGTCACCGGCACGCTCGATTACGGCCAGGGCCACGCCTCGGCCTTCGCGCAGGTGCTCAGCGCCAAGCTCGGCATTCCGTTCGACAAGATCACGCTGCTGCAGGGCGACAGCGACCAGCTCGTCGCCGGCGGCGGCTCGGGCGGCTCGCGCTCGGCGATGCTCTCCGGCACCGCGATCGCGCAGGCGTCCGACAAGGTGATCGAGAACGGCAAGCAGATCGCCGCTCACGTGCTCGAAGCCTCGGCGAGCGACATCGAGTTCAAGGCCGGCACTTTCACCATCGCCGGCACCGACCGCTCGGTTGGCATCATGGAGCTGGCGGCGCAATTGCGCGGCGGCCTCAAGCTGCCGGAAGGCGCGCCGACGACGCTCGATATCAGCCACGTCACCGAAGCGGTGCCCGGCACCTATCCGAACGGCGTGCATGTCGTCGAGGTCGAGATCGAGACCGACACCGGCCTCACGCGCGTGGTGAAGTACAATGCCGTCAACGATTTCGGCACCGTGCTCAACCCGACGCTGGTCGAAGGCCAGGTCCAGGGCGGCATCGTGCAGGGTCTCGGCCAGGTGCTGCTCGAAGGCGTCGTCTATGACGACGCCGGCCAGCTCGTCACCGGCTCGTTCATGGACTACGCCATGCCGCGCGCCCATGACGCGCCGATGATCGCGGTCGATAACCGCCCGGTGCCGACCAAGACCAACCCGCTTGGAGCCAAGGGCTGCGGCGAAGCGGGCACCTCGGGCGGCCTGCCCGCGGTCGCCAACGCGGTGATCGACGCGCTGTCGGAATTCGGCATCAAGCATCTCGAAATGCCGATGACGGCGTCGAAGATCTGGGAAGCCATCGAGAAGGCGAAGAAAACCAAGGCGGCGTGAAGCACTTCTGCCATTCCGGGGCGCGCCGAAGGCGCGAACCCGGAATCCGGCCATACACGAATACGCCTCTGGATTCCGGATCGCCGCTGCGCGGCGTCCGGAATGACGGCGCCCAACCGGCCTCATCCTGAGGTGCGAGCGCGCGTTCCAAGGGCTCGGACCTCCCCCGCCCGCAGGCGCTGCCGCCGGCCAGTCGGAAAATATTATTTCCTAGGACTATTGACTTTGCGTTCCACCTAGCCCTATATTCCCACCTATCCCGCCCCACCGACGAGGGGTGTCTGATCAGCGTCTCCAGATGCTGGGGCGGGGAGCGGTGGCCGGGACGGGGCGTCGGAGATGCGGCGCAAATTCCCCTCCCGGCGGTCCAAGCCGCACGGTCCCGGCGCGCCGCCCGCGCGCCACTGGGCAA
>JAFIGS010000032.1 GCA_017849615.1 Pseudolabrys sp.
CCAGGTCCGCTCCCGCCAAAGCGATGGCACCCGCCACCCCCGCGCCGGCGCGCAAGGCCGTCAATGCCGGCCCGGCCCGCAACATGCAGACCGCGCTCGCCAAAGCCGTCAACGCCGACGACTGGAAGGAATTCTGAGCGGGCGGAGTGACCGTCCGAATGCGAATGTCCGAGCCGCAATCCCGCAGCCCGGATTCTAGCAACCGGTAGCTGTTAAACACGGATAACGATGTCGACGAAGGCAAATCAAGCGACTGCATCGAATCTCGCTGGCAAGGGCCGCGCGGCGGCCGCGCCGCCTTTCGCGCTGCCCGAGGCCGCCGATGCGATGCGCGAGTTTCATTTCTCCGATGCGGACTTCCGCGGCCTGGTCGAACTGGCCTACCAGTTCGCCGGCATCGCGCTGTCCGACAGCAAGCGCAACCTCGTCTATAGCCGCCTGTCGCGTCGCCTCCGCGCGCTGAGCATGCGGACTTTCAGCGAGTATCGCGATTATCTCGAGGCGACCGAAAGCGAGCGCGAGAACTTCATCAACGCGATTTCCACGAACCTCACCAAGTTCTTCCGCGAGTCGCATCACTTCGACCACTTCCGCGACCAGATCGCCATTCCATTCGCTCGTAACCGCACAGCGAGCCGCCTGCGTGTCTGGTCGGCGGGTTGTTCGAGCGGGGAAGAGCCGCACACCATCGCCATGGTGCTCAAGCGCGAGATCCGCGACGTCGAACGCCAGGACGTGCGCATCCTCGCGACCGATATCGACACCGAAATGGTGGCGCGCGGCACCCGTGGCGAATACCCGGCGAGCTCGCTCGACGAGGTGCCGCGGCCGTACCAGGAATACTTTGAGCCGGCTTCCAAGCCCAACACGCTGGCTGTCAATCGCGCCGTGCGCAGCCTGATTGCCTTCAAGCGGCTCAATCTCATGGATACCTGGCCGTTCAAGGGACCGTTCGATGCCATCTTCTGCCGCAACGTGATGATCTACTTCGACGGTCCGACCAAGGCGCAATTGATCGAACGTTTTACCGAAAAGATCAGGCCCGGCGGTTTCCTCTACATTGGGCATTCGGAATCGCTCAACGGCGCGCATCCCGGCATCAGCCTGGTCGGGCGCACCATTTACCGGAGGGTTTGATGAGTATCGCCACCATCGCACGGCCGAGCGATTCCGGGTCCGACACCAGCGCGGCTTTCGCCTCGCGTAAGTTCTTTGACGCCGTCAGCCAGACCTGGATGGTCAAGGTATTTCCGGGCGAATACTACGTCACCTCGAAGCCGGACGAGGTGCTCGTCACCATTCTCGGCTCCTGCGTCGCCGCTTGCATTCGTGATCCTAAACTCGGCATCGGCGGCATGAACCACTTCATGCTGCCGCATTCGAAGGCGGGCAACTGGGCCGGCGACATGCAGTCCACGCGATTTGGCAATTTCGCGATGGAGAAATTGATCAACGAACTGCTGAAAGCCGGCTGCTCCCGCAACTCGCTTGAGATCAAGGTGTTCGGCGGCGGTAACGTTACCGACACCCAGAATGCGATCGGCACCGACAACTCGGACTTCATCCTGCGCTACCTCGAGGCCGAAGGGCTGCGCTGCGTCGCGCAAGATCTGCGCGGCAACCTGCCAAGGCGCATCCACTACACGCCGGCCACTGGCAAGGTGATCCGCCGCCTCCTCGGCTCGGGCGAATCGCCTGCGGTCGCGCGCGAGGAAAAGGAATACGTCAGCCGCATCTCGAAGCGCCAGACCGGCGGCGAAATCACGCTGTTCGACTGATTTCAGGAAACGCCAATGGACAAGAAGATCAAGGTTCTCATCGTCGACGACTCCGCCGTCATCCGTCAGCTCTTGTCCATGCTGCTGTCGGAGGACCCGGAAATCGAGGTCGTCGGCACGGCCGGCGATCCCCTCATCGCGCGCGACCGGATTAAGGCGCTCAACCCCGATGTCGTCACGCTCGACGTCGAGATGCCGAACATGGATGGCGTCACCTTCCTGCGCAAGATTATGACATTGCGCCCGATGCCCGTGGTGATGGTTTCGACCCTGACGCAGGCGGGCGCGGAAACCACGCTCGAAGCGCTGGAAATTGGCGCGGTCGATTTCATCGCCAAGCCGGTGCACGATGCCGCGCATGGGTTGACGGAGATCGCGGGCGAACTGCGCAACAAGGTCAAGCAGGCGGCGCGGGCGCGGATCGGACGCGGTGTATCGCCGGCGGCGTCGCGCAAGAGCACGCGAGTCTACAGCGCGGGCAAGGAAAAGCTCGTCGCCATCGGCGCCTCGACGGGCGGCGTCGAAGCACTGAAGACGGTTCTAATGGACCTTCCAGCCGCATGTCCGCCAATCGTCATTACGCAACACATGCCGCCCCGATTCACGGCGGCCTTCGCCGAACGCTTGAATCGCGAATGCCCGATGAAGGTATCCGAGGCCAGGCACAACGACTCCATCGAGCCCGGGCATGTCTATATCGCGCCTGGGTCGCATCACCTGGAGGTCGTCCGTGTCTCGAACCAGTATCGCTGCACGCTGAGCGACTCGGCACCGGTGTCCGGCCACAGGCCTTCGGTCGACGTGCTGTTCCGTTCAGTTGCCGAGACCGTCGGCCGCGGCGCCGTCGGCGTGATCTTGACCGGCATGGGCAAGGATGGCGCCGAAGGCATGCTGGCCATGCGCAAGGCCGGCGCCTTCACGATTGGCCAGGACGAAAACTCGGCGCTCATCTACGGCATGCCGCGCGTTGCCTTCGAGCGCGGCGCCGTGATGAAGCAGGTGTCACTCTCACATATGGCCGACGCGGTTATGGAAGCATGCGAGTCACCGGCCAAGGCCGCGGTGCGGGCATAAGGCGGGCCGAACATGATCAACACCGAACATAGTACGTTGAAACTGCCAGGGGCTCTCGATCAGGCGGCCTCAGAGTCGTTTCTCGAGCAAATGCGGCAACGGACCAAAGGCGACGCGCCCCTTGCCCTTGATGCCTCGGACGTCGAGGTGCTGACATTGCCCTGCACGCAGATCATTCTGTCGGCGGTACGCGGCAGCGACAGCATCAGGATCAAGGATCCGTCGTTGGCTTTCGTGGCCGCGTTCGAGGATCTCGGGCTCGACTGGAAGGCCTATCTCGACGCAGGTGAACCCGCCAGTCCGGAAGAATCCTTCGGCGAGACCGAGACTGCCGCACCGGCTCCAACCGCAGACATTGCCGAAGTCGAACTTCCTCCAATCAGCGAGAAGGTCATGAGCAAGCGAATTCTCACCATCGACGACTCGAAGACGATCCGCGACATGCTCATGCTTACCCTTGTCGAGGCGGGCTTTGATGTCGTCCAGGCAGTGGACGGGCAGGACGGCCTCGATGTGCTGGCCAGGGAGAAGGCAGAGGTCGATGTCATCATTACCGACATCAACATGCCCCGCATGGATGGTTACGAAGTGATCCGGAACCTGCGCAAGGACCCGGCCTACAAGTCGAAGCCGATCCTCGTTCTCACGACGGAAAGCGACGGCGACAAGAAGAATCTTGCCCGCGATGCCGGCGCCACTGGTTGGATGGTCAAACCGTTCGATCCGGAGCGCCTGGTCGCGACCGTGCGCAAAGTAGCGCCCTGAACGGCCCGATGAACCTAGGCTGACGAACAAGGCTCAACGACATGGCAAGCTTGGACGATCTGAAGAAGACATTCTTCGACGAATGCGACGAAGCGATGCAGCAGATCGAAATCGGTCTCACCGACATTCGGTCGGGCGAGGGCAATGACGAGACGATCAATGCCGTGTTCCGCGGAGTCCATTCCGTCAAGGGCGGGGCCGGCATCTTCGGCTTCGAGCAGCTTGTCGGATTTGCTCATGTGTTCGAGACCGTTCTCGACGGTCTGCGCAATGGCAGCCTGACGGCGACGCCGGAAAATCTCGACGTCTTGCTGTCGGCAAGCGACGTGTTGTCCGATCTGGTGCAGATGTCGCGTGGCGGCGAGAGCATCGCCAGCGGGTTCGGCGCCGAGGTACGCAGCGCGCTCGAGCAGATCATCGAACAGGGCGGCGGCGCGGGCGGCGACGACATTGCGCCCGCCGAATTCGACGGGCTGGATTTCGTGCCGGTTGCGGTCGACCTCGACGATCTCGGCGCCGAGGATGCGGCCGCCATGGGAGACGGAAGCCACGTCTACAAGATTGTGTTCCGGCCGAAGCCGGAGATGTTGAAAAAAGCCAACGAGCCGCTCTACGTGCTGCGCGAGTTGCGCAAGCTCGGAGAAGCCGAGATCGTGGCCAATGTCGACAGCCTGCCGCCGCTTTCGGATATCGAAGTCGACGTTCCCTATCTATGGTGGACCGTTACTCTGCGCACGCAAGAGAGCCGCGCCAAAGTCGATGAAGCTTTTGAGTTCGTGATGGGAGACTGCGAACTGTCGATCGACGATGAGACGCCGTTGGCGCCCATCGCCGTCCCGGCGGATGTCGTTGCCGAGCCGGTGGGGCCGGAGGCGGTCGCCGCCCTTCCGGTGGTGGAAGCGCCTTCCGTGGCGCCTGCCATGCCCGCGCTCAAGGCCGATATCAAGATCGACACCAAGCCGGCCGCGAAGCCCGAAGCCGAGACGGCTGGTGGAGCAGGGCGCGGCAAACCCGCCGCGACGACGACCCGTATCGAACTCGACCGTATCGATCGCGTCGTCAACATGGTCGGTGAACTCGTCATCTCGCAGGCCATGCTCGGCCAGATCGTGCAGGACCTGCCGGAATCCACCAGCATGCGCCTGATTCAAATTCTCGACGAGGTTGCGCATCACACCCGCGAACTCAAGGACAGTGTTATGTCCATGCGTGCCCAGCCGGTCGGCTCGGTATTCCAGCGCATGCCGCGCCTGGTGCGGGAGGTTGCCGCCAAGACGCATAAGAAAGTCCGGCTTGAAACGCACGGCGAAACGACCGAAGTGGATCGGTCGATCATCGAGCGTCTCGGCGATCCCCTCACACACATCATTCGCAACTCGGTCGATCATGGGGTCGAGGCGCCGGCCACGCGCGTCGCTGCCGGAAAGCCGGAGGAAGGGGTAATCCGCCTCTCCGCCGAGCATCGCGGTGGCCGTATCGTGATCGAGATCAAGGACGACGGCGCTGGCATCAATTCGGAGCGCGTTCTCAAGATCGCGCGCGAGAAAGGTCTGGTCGGGCCCGATGCGCAGCTGACCGAGGACGAGATCAACAACCTGATCATGATGCCGGGCTTCTCGACGGCTGAGACGATCTCGGACATTTCGGGGCGCGGTGTCGGCATGGATGTCGTGCGCAGCAACATCCAGGACCTCGGCGGACGCATCACTCTGAAATCGGTGCGCGGGCAGGGCATGACCATTCAACTTGCTCTGCCGCTCACTCTTGCGGTGATGGACGGTATGGTCATCAAGGTCGGCACCCAGACCTACGTGATGCCGCTGTCGGCGATCGTCGAATGCTTGCGGCCTTCGCGGGGCGAAATCAGCGATCTGATCGGCACCCATGGCATGTTGCAGCTGCGCGGCGAGTTCGTGCCGATCATTCTTCTTTCGGATCTGCTCGGCGTCGAATCCGCACCGGGCGGTAGCAGCGAGCGCGTGGTGATCGTCACCGACAACGGTGATGGATCGCGCATCGGTCTCGTCGTCGACGAGTTGCTCGGGCACCAACAGGTGGTCATCAAGAGCATCGAGGAAAGCTATGGTGCCGTCCCGGGAATAGCGGCGGCCACGATCCTCGGTAACGGCCGGGTCGCCTTCATCCTCGACGTCGAGAAAATGGCGGAACTTGCCGCTCAGACACCCATTGCCAGCCATGCGAGCAGCAGAGCGGGTCAACCCGCATTGAACTGAACAGACAGGCGCGGTCACCCGATGACGGCCAGCCCGCTTCAAGGAGAATAACTAGATGCCAGTACCAGGAGCTATCAAGGTTCTCGTCGTCGACGACCAGAACAGCGTGCGGCAAATGACCCGCATGGCGCTCGAGGAAATCGGTTTCCGCCACATCCATGAGGCGGAGAATGGCGTGCAAGCCATGGAAACCGCGTCGGTGCAGCCACTCGATCTCATCATTTCCGACTACAACATGCCTGAGATGGACGGGCTCGGTTTGCTGCGCGCGGTGCGTGGCCACCCGGTCGCCCGCAAGGTGCCGTTCATCATGCTTACCGGTCGAGGCGATCGCGAGCTGGTGGTCAAGGCCGCCCAGGCCGGCGTGAACAACTATCTGGTCAAGCCTTTTACGGCAGCGATTCTCCGCGACAAGATTGAAGCGGTGATCGGCAAGCTGTCGTAACTGAATCGAGAGTCGGATCGTTCAAGGAAAGCTTCGTGGCAACGGAAGATTCAGACAATGATGTGAGCGCGTTCCTGGCGGTTCTTGCCGCCATGATGCTCGACAATGTTTGGCGCCTTGACGAAACGGTCGGCCGCGTCACGGACTTTGTCATGAGCAACAGGCCGGACCGCGATACAGTTGTCGTTCTGCAGAGCTTCGACCGGCTCAAACAGGAATTCGAGGCGCTTGCCGAGACTCTGGCTCGCTACGCGCAGGCGCATCCCTCGACCCCGGAAAGCGGCGAGGCTCGGGCGCGGCTCGGGCACGCCGTGATCGGCGACATTACGGTCGCCGACCTCAAGGAACGGTTGCTCAGCCGCCTGCAGCCGGACCTGGATGATGTAATGTTGCCGGAGATCTCACCCGAACAGGTGGCGGAGATCGGTCTTGACGTCGTTTATTGACGTCCTGTTTCCGGCATAGGAGACGCAAATGTCGAACAATGCCTTTCTTACTGAACTCGAAGATGTGCTCAGCAACGGGCCGGTGGACAAGCGCGCCAAGACCTTGCGCCGTGTCACGGATCTGTTCGTATTCGGTTCGAGCCATTTCTCGGAAGATCACGTCAAGATGTTCGACCAGGTGTTCCGCCACCTGCTGTCCGATATCGAGGCGTCAGCGCGCTCCGCACTCGCCGAGCGGCTTAAATCGGTGCCAAACGCGCCGCTGGGCGTGATCCGTGAGTTGGCGATGGACGACGATATCGCTGTGGCCGGACCGGTGCTCGCCGAGTCCAGCCGTATCGACAACGCCTCACTGGTCGAGACGGCGCGCACCAAGAGCCAGCCGCATCTGATGGCGATCTCGAATCGCAAGGAAATCGCCGAGACCGTCACCGACGTGCTGGTGGAACGCGGCGATCGCGCCGTCGCTCTCAATGTCGCGCGCAACCAGGGCGCCCGTCTCTCGGAAACCGGCTATCTTCGCCTTGTCCGCCGCTCCCACGGCGACGACGAATTGGCCCGCACGGTCGGTTCGCGTCCTGAAATTCCGCGCCAGCACTTCCTGCGCCTGCTGTCGACGGCGTCGAACGCGGTGCGCGAGACGCTGCAGTCCGCGCACCCGGAGATCGCCGGGCATGTCGAGAGCGTCGTCGACAAGGTGGCCTCGGACATCCAGATGAAGGCCGTTCTTTCGCACGACTACACCGCCGCGCGCGATCTCATCGAGAACATGAAGCGCGCCGACAACCTCACCGAACGTGACGTCGATGCTTTCGCGCGCGCCGGCAAGTTCGAGGAGACGGCGGTAGCGTTGTCGATGATGGGAGACATGCCGCTCAATCTCGTCGAGCGCGCGATGATCTTCGATCGCGAGGAGACTATCCTGCTCGTGGCCAAGGCGATCGGCCTGTCCTGGGCGACGACGCGCGCGATTCTGATGCTGTGTGCGGGGCGCAGCGGGCTCGCCGCCGATACGGTCGACAACTGCCGGACGCTTTACAACAAGCTCAAGCCGGAGACTGCGGCGCAGGTCATCGCTTTTCAGCGCAGCAAGCGACCGGCCTGAGCCGGTCGCCGGGCTGCGGCGACGGTCTATTCCTTGCCGCTGGACGGCACGATGCTTGAGACTTCGACGACGCGGAGCAGGCCCCTCGCCAGCTCCGGCACTTCCTGCGGGCGCATGTGCCGGTATTCGTCGGTCCTGGCGAGCAGAAAAGCGTCCATATGGCAATCGGTGACGTTCTTGTCGAATGGCGCGCCGGCGATATAGGCGTCGAGAACCTCGCACAAGGTCGAGGCGACGAAGGTCACGAGCGGATATCCCATCGTGCCGCTGACATCGCGCAGATAGACACTCTTCTCGTGCGCGCGCTCGAGCGCCGCCTTGTCGCCGGGGTTTCCGGACAGGTCGGCCAGCGTCGCGCTGAGTTCGCGGAGCTGCTCGTCGATCCAGCCTGTAAAGTCGGTCGAGAGCTCGTCGACAGCGCTTTGCGCCTGTTCGATAGCCTCTTCGCGGCTGATGCCGCCGGGGCGCCGCGCCATCCGCTCGAAGCGGGTGTCGGCGTAAAAGATGTGCGCTTCGGTATCGCCTGGCTTGGCCATCAGTCTTGTCCCGCTCGGGCGTTCGAAAAGAGGCTGTCGATGTCGTTCTGGTTGAGGCTCGGGCCTTCTTCCGCCGCGACCTCGATCACCTTGTCGCCCTTACGGCGGCCGACACCGCCCGGATACCCTTCGATCTTGAAGCGGCGGTCCGGGCCGAAATAGGTCGCGCAATCGACGAAGGGGCGGGGATTGAACACGATCCAGCCCAGCCGGTCGTAGAGCCCGCTGGGTGACATTGGCTTGGCGACGACGATATTCGCGCCGGCGTCGCGCGCATTCTTCACGGTCGATTCGCTGGTGTCGCTCGACATCAGAAGAATCGGCATCGTGCGGTTCTCGTTGTCGGCATTGCGGCGGATGGTGCGTGTGAGCTTGAGGCCGCCATGCGGCGGCAGCCGCATGTCGCACAGAAGGATATCGACCTTCTGGCTCGACAGGGCCTGAAACAGGCCGGCGGCGCTGTCCACTTCCATCACCTTATTGGCGCCAAAACCGCGCAACATGCCGTTGATGACACGTCGCAGGTACGAGTTCTGGTCGGCGACGAGAATGAGCAGGTCGCGCAGATTGATGGTCGAATTTTTCATTCCGGGCCTTGAGACCGAACGATCAATTGCGCGAATCCGGATTTTGACGCTGGCAGTATCGCTCTTGTCGTGCGCTGTGAATCTCGGCGGGTGCGCCCAATTTTTGCCGATTCCGGATAACGAGCGGTTAATCCACTCGTCCTCGGCGCATGACAACCCGGAATATTAAACAAATGTTTATGCGCGGATTCGCCGGAAATTCCCGGCGCATCTCATCTAAATAACGTCAAAAAACCGTGAAAAATAACGCAGCGGCCGGACCGGCCAAATCTCAAGTCTTCCCGCGCGTTCGACTGTATTGCGGTGCGCAGTTAAGCGACCGCAATCTAGTTTAATGTCTTTTTACTGTACTATAAATGTAGAGGCCGTATGTTAACTCTACGCTTGTAGCCGACGATTCGAGAAAACCTTCGCAGCCTGTTGCTGAAACTGAAGGGTACCAAAAGTAGAGATTGCGAAGACTAAGCAAATCTACCCGCGGTTGTAGTAGCGCGTTCGTGTGAACGATTTTCGTTATCGACAACCGGACTCGCATCCCGTGACAAATCTTGCCACCCGCCCCCCCAAGCCCGTCGTTGAGACCTCATCGTTTGGAGGCGGCGGCATCCTTGGCGGCCAGACCGCGACGATAATCGCCTCGGCCGGGACGCAGCCAGCCGACGATTCGAAGATGGCTGCCACGATGTGCGCGGTGTCCTGCGACAGGGCTTGCTCGCTGTGTCCGGTTCATAATCTTCTCTGCGGCGGCCTTGGCAGGGATGGCGGGGCCGAGATGCAGGCCGTGCCTGTGGCCAGTTCGCTCCACACCATCCCGGCGCGCCGGCTTATCCTGCACCCGAAAGAGTGGTCCGAATACGTTCCGATCGTTTGCAGCGGCTGGGCCATGTCGTCGATCGCTCTGCCCGACGGCAGACGGCAAATCATCTCCTTCCTGCTGCCTGGTGACATCGTTTCGATCGGCAGTCTGATTGCCCCGTTGTCCGGTCATGCGGTCGAAGCGATTACGGAAGTGACCTACCGCAAGTTCAAGCGCGATGAACTCAAGGAGTTCCTGTTCGCTCGTGCGGACTTGCTCGAGCGGCTGTTCAAGCTTTTGAATGAGGCGAAGACCCGCGCCGATCAGCTCGCGCTCGATCTCGGCCGTCGCCGCGCCGACGAGCGGATCGCCCGCCTTATTCTCCGGTTGTCCGAGAAGGTCGCGAGGCGTTCCACGGTGCGTACGCAGACTTTCGACTTCCCTCTGCGGCAGCGCCATATTGCCGACGCGACCGGATTGACCCCGGTACATGTCAGCAAGGTCCTGGGCGAACTGCAGCGAGCCGGCATGGTCGAGATCGGCGGTCGGACGCTGACCATTCTCAATACCGCAGAATTGCAGCGCGTCGCCGATTGGCGCTAGCAGCCCTCAGCGAAACTGCCGGGCTCTTGTTCCTCGAGCATCGATCCTTCGCACGGCCATGGGTGCGCCTTGTGCGTTGCGGTCGGAAATTTCAGCATAAACGCCGGCAATTCACCCCTTTAGAAAAAGCGGCACCATCTTTGTTGTCCAATCATGTTGCTTGGGGCCACCACTGGATGAGTTGCTGCTCTCCGATTGATGGATGGGCAGCAAAGGTATGGCTTTTGATCGGCCATGCTTATCAGGCCCGCCGCGACGCAGCGACGTTTGCTGCACTTGCACCGCGTCTTTGAGCCTTTTTCCGCTTGCGGAGTGTCCGCGTTTATACTGGTATTATGTATAACAAATGCGTCGCCGTTTAATTGGCGGCTACGTCGAAGACCGGTGCAAACGCCGGCTTCTGAAACGAAAAAACAGGGAGGATGCGATGTCCGTTACCAAATCACTTTTTACGATTGGTACCGCCGCTCTTGCTAGCGGCCTCATCATGCTATCGGCTGCGCCGGCCAAGGCGTGGGAGCCGAGCCATCCTATCGAGATCATTGTCCCCGCCGGCACCGGCGGCGGCGCCGATCAGATGGCCCGCACCATGCAGGGCATTATCACCAAGCATAATTTGACGAAACAGCCGGTCGTCGTCGTCAACAAGTCGGGCGGCGCGGGCGGCGAAGGCTTCCTCGATGTCAAGAATTCCAAAGGTAACGATCATAAGCTGATCATCACCTTGTCGAACCTGTTCACCACGCCACTGGCCACCGGCATCCCCTTCTCCTGGAAGGACATGACCCCGGTCGCAATGATGGCGCTCGACGAGTTCATCCTTTGGGTCAATGCCGATAAGCCCTACAAGACGACGAAGGATTTCGTCGCCGCGATCAAGGCGGCGCCGGACAACACTTTCAAGATGGGAGGCACCGGCTCGAAGCAGGAAGACCAGATCATCACCGTCGCGCTGCAGAAGGCGACCGGCAAGAAGATGATCTACATTCCGCAGTCCGGTGGCGGTGCCGTGGCCGTGCAACTCGTCGGTGGCCATGTCGACTCGACCGTCAACAATCCGATCGAAGCTGTGGCTCACTGGCGTGCCGGCAAGCTCCGCCCGCTTTGCGTCTTTGACTCCAAGAAACTTGATTACAACGAGAAGATTCAGGGCGACTTGACCTGGAATTCGATTCCGACCTGCAAATCCGAAGGTCTCGATGTCGAATACCTGATGCTGCGCGGCTACTTCATGCCGCCGGGCGTCAGCAAGGAGGCGGTCGCGTATTACGTGGAGATGTTCAAGAAGGTGCGTGAGACTCCCGAGTGGAAGAAGCTGATGAGCGACGGTGCTTTCAACACCACCTTCATGGTTGGAGACGAATACGCAAAGTGGGTCGCCGAGAATGAAAAAATCCACGAAAGTCTGATGAAGGAAGCGGGCTTCCTGGCCTCCAAGAGCAACTAAAAATCAAGAAGACTTCAAACCGAGAAAGCCCGTTGATCCTTGGGGGAATGCGATGAGCGATACGGCACATGAAACCGGTGGGGCAGGCCCGTCCCACCGGGGCGTCGAAGCGGGCGTTGCGGTCGTCGTCGGTGCGTTCGGGATAATAACCGTTCTCGGCAGCCTCAAGGTCGGTATTGGCTGGGCCGATGACGGTCCGATGGCTGGATTCTTCCCGTTCTATATCGGGCTGGCCATCATCATCGCCTCTGTGGTCAACCTTTACAATGTGCTCGCCGCCCCGAATGACGGCTCGGTGTTTGCGACCTGGGAGCAGATATACAAGGTCCTCACGGTCGTCGTTCCGACCGCGGTTTATGTGACGATCATTCCCTTTGTCGGGATCTACGTCGCATCGGCGCTTCTGATCGGCCTCTTCATGCTGTGGCTGGGCAAGTACAAGCCGCAGGCCGCCATACCGGTCGCGATTGGCGTGCCGATTTTCTTCTTCATCACATTCGAGCGCTGGTTCCTGGTGCCTTTGCCGAAGGGTCCGCTCGAACAGATGTTGGGCCTCGCCGTCGGCTGAGGCGACAGGTTCTCGACGTCTTGAGAAAATCGGACCGCGGTTGGCAGAAACCGTGGTCTTAAGGGGCAGTCACGCGGCCAGCGATCGCCAGCGGATCAGGGAATACGGAAATGTTCGAAGACATCGGCAATTTGATGCACGGCTTTGCGGTGGTGGTCCAGCCGCACAACCTGCTTCTCATGGTGGTCGGCATTGTGCTTGGCGTGATCGTCGGCGTGCTGCCGGGCCTTGGCGGCGCCAACGGCGTAGCCATCCTGCTGCCGCTCACTTTCAGCATGTCGCCGACTTCGGCGATCATCATGCTGTCCTGTATCTACTGGGGCGCGCTGTTCGGCGGCGCCATCACGTCGATTCTCTTCAACATCCCCGGCGAGCCATGGTCGGTCGCGACCACGTTCGACGGCTATCCCATGGCGCAGCAGGGCAAGGCGGGTGAAGCGCTCACCGCCGCCTTCACGTCATCCTTCGTCGGCGCGCTTTTCGCCGTCATTATGATCACGCTCGTCGCGCCGCTGGTCGCCAGTTTCGCGCTCAGATTCGGTCCTGCCGAAATCTTTTCGGTCTACTTTCTCGCCTTCTGCAGCTTCGTCGGGCTGAGCAAAGAGCCGCCGTTCAAGACCATCGCGGCCATGATGATCGGCTTTGCTCTCGGTGCGGTTGGCCTCGACCAGATGACGGGGCAATTGCGTCTGACCTTCGGCTCGGAAACGCTGATCGGCGGCTTCGACTTCCTCATCGCCGTCATTGGCTTGTTTGGCATCGGCGAGATCCTGCTGACGATGGAGGAGGGCCTGTCGTTCCGCGGCAAGTCCGCCAAGATCGACCTCAAGGTCGTGCTCAAGACCTGGAAGGAACTGCCGAAGTACTGGATGCTGTCGCTGCGCTCGTGTCTCATCGGCTGCTGGATGGGCATCTCGCCCGCCGGTGCGACGCCGGCGTCGTTCATGAGCTATGGAATCGCCAAGCGCATCTCCAAGCGCGGGAAAAACTTCGGCAAGGGTGAAATCGAAGGCGTCGTCGCGCCGGAAACGGCGGCGCACGCCGCCGGCACCGCCGCGCTGCTGCCGATGCTCGCGCTCGGCGTGCCCGGTTCGCCGACCGCGGCCGTGCTTCTCGGCGGCCTGCTGATCTGGGGTCTGCAGCCCGGTCCGCTGCTGTTCGTCGAACAGACCGATTTCGTCTGGGGCCTCATCGCCTCGATGTATATGGGCAACATCGTCGGCCTGATCGTGGTCCTCACTTGCGTGCCGTTGTTCGCCGCGATCCTGCGCATTCCGTTCAGCGTCATCGCGCCGATCATTCTCGTGCTCTGCGCCATCGGCGCCTACACCGTTCACAACAACACCTTCGATGTCGTGATGATGCTGGTGTTCGGCGTGGTCGGCTACTTCATGAAGAAGGCCAACTATCCGCTGGCGCCGCTGGTGCTTGCCATCGTGCTCGGTGACAAGGCGGAGGTGTCGCTGCGGCAGGCCTTGCTCGGATCGCAGGGTAATCTCGGCGTGTTCTTCTCGAACGGGCTTGTCGGTTCGGTCATGACGCTGGGGCTGATCGCCCTGTTCTGGCCGATCATCCAGAATGGCTGGGCCCGCATTCGCGGATCTTCCCCCGAGGCGCGGGCGGCGGAGTGAACGCGTGAGGCTCGACCCGCCGCGGACACGCGGTGACAGCGCGGCCGGTTTATTTACGAGGTTTTAAGGGGCGGAGCCCTCACGGGCGCGTAATACTTTATACCAGCGGCAAGAAAGCCGTGTAAAAACAGCGATTTTCGCCACTGGCGGGATTGCCTGGTAGGGAGAATGCCCAATGACTCAAGTGGCCGGAGCGCCCGCGATTGCGCGCGCGTCTGAAGCATCGCGATGGGGCCAGCTCATAGCTGGCATCATCTGCATGGTGATGATCGCCAACCTGCAATACGGCTGGACGCTGTTCGTCGCCCCGATCGACCAGAAGTATCAATGGGGCCGCGCGGCCATCCAGGTCGCTTTCACGATCTTCGTGCTGACCGAAACCTGGCTGGTGCCGATCGAAGGCTATCTCATCGACAAGTTCGGGCCGAAGATGATGGTGTGCGGCTCGGGCGTGCTCGTCGCGGTGGCCTGGTACATCAACTCGATCGCCAGTTCGCTGTTCATGCTCTATGTCGGCGCCGCGATCGGCGGTATCGGCGCCGGCGTCATCTACGGCGCGTCGGTCGGCAATGCGCTCAAGTGGTTTCCAGATCGCCGCGGATTGGCTGCCGGTCTTACCGCTGCAGGATTTGGTGCAGGCTCGGCCATCACGGTGATCCCGATCGCCAATATGATCGCGACCAGCGGTTACGAGGCGGCATTCCTTTGGTTCGGCTTGGGGCAGGGGCTTGTTGTTGTCCTGGTGTCTCTGTTTCTGCGCGCGCCGCAGGCGGGCGAAGTGCCGGCGGCCACAGCCGTGCAGCAATCCCGCCGCGACTACACGCCGAAGGAAGTTGTCAAGGCGCCCGTCTTCTGGGTGATGTACGTCATGTTCGTCATCGTCGGCGCCGGCGGCCTGATGGCAACCGCGCAGCTCGCGCCGATCGCCAACGACTTCAAGGTGGCGGGCGTGCCGGTGTCGATCCTCGGCATCACCTTGCCGGCGCTCACCTTCGCTCTGTCGATTGACCGGGTGCTCAACGGCATCTGCCGGCCCTTCTTCGGCTGGGTCTCCGACAATATCGGGCGCGAGAACACGATGTTCATCGCCTTCCTGCTGGAGGGCATCGGCATCTACGCCTTGTTCTATCTTGCGGAAAATCCGCTCTACTTCGTGATCCTGTCCGGCCTCGTGTTCTTCGCCTGGGGCGAGATCTACTCGCTGTTCCCGGCGACCGCGACCGACATCTTCGGCCGCAAGTTCGCGACCACGAATTACGGGCTGCTCTACACCGCCAAGGGGACTGCCGCGCTTCTGGTGCCGTTCTCCAGCCTGCTGACGCAGGCGACCGGCAACTGGCACGCGGTCTTCATCGTCGCGGCGATCCTCAACATCGTTGCGGCGGTCATGGCGCTCGCCGTGCTCAAGCCGATGCGGATGAGGCTGATGGCGCGGGACGGCGGGCGCTGACGAAGAATGGTGCAAATGCCGCCCGGTGCCCAGCCAAAGTGGCGCGCACCGGGCGGAAAATACGAGAGAAACGGCCATGTGGCGCTGCAGCATGACATTCTGTTGCCAGCGCGATGCGGCCTCTGGCATATAGTATACCAGGACGGTATCCAGTCGTTATGAGCCTCAAAGGTATCAGTACCCGGAATGCTTCCCCGCGCGGCCGCGCCGGCAATGCCGTGCGCACGCCGACCGCCGTCGAGCGGCCGACGCTGGCCCGGATCGAGGAATCGCCCAGTTTCAAGCACAAGGCTTACACGGCGCTGAAGAACGCCATCGTGGCGATGGACATCTATCACAGCCGCGACGAGATCCGGCTCGACGAGCGCAAGCTGGCGCAGGACTTCGGCATCTCCCGCACCCCGGTGCGCGAGGCCATGGCGCAGCTCGAGAGCGAAGGCTTCGTGCGCTCGGTGCCGCGCCGCGGCATCTATGTCGTTCGCAAGACCAAACAGGAAGTGATCGAGATGATCACGGCCTGGGCCGCGCTCGAGAGCATGGCCGCGCGCCTGATCACCCAGGCCGCGACCGACGCCGAGATCAAAGGCCTGCGCGAGATGTTCGCCGCCTTCATCGATGGCGAATTGCACGCGCATCTCGACGAATATTCCGACGCCAATATCGAATTCCACCAGACCATCATCCGGCTCAGCAAGAACGGCGTGCTGATTGATCTGGCGGCGGACCTGTTCACGCATATGCGGATGATCCGCCGCACCACCATCGGCGAGAAGGATCGCGCCGACCGGTCGATTCAGGATCACATGGCGATCATCGAGGCTTTGGAAGCGCGCGACACAAAGCGCGCCGAAAGCCTGGTGCGCGATCACGCGCTCGGCCTTGCCGAGCACGTGGCGAAGTTCGCCGACTATCTGGACTGACGTTCAACTGGGCGGTCCCGCGCACGTCCGGCGCGCGCGGCAGCCGTAGCGCAATATAAGAAGAGGGGAGCGAGAGTAATGGCGGAAGCAGCGGCGAAACAGGACGCCGGCAGCGAGCGTGAGCTGACCGACGGCTTCAACCTCATTATCGACGCGCTCAAGCTCAACGGCGTCAAGACGCTCTACGCGGTCCCGGGCATTCCGATCACCGATTTCCTGCGCATGTCGCAGGCGGAGGGCCTGCGTGTTCTGTCGTTCCGCCACGAGCAGGCGGCCGGTTACGCCGCCTCGATCGCCGGCTATCTCACCAAGCAGCCGGGCGTCTGCGTCACCGTGTCGGCGCCGGGTTTCCTCAACGGCCTGACCGCGCTCGCGCACGCCACCACCAACTGCTTCCCGATGATCCTGATCTCGGGTTCGTCCGAGCGTGAGATCGTCGATCTCCAGCAAGGCGACTACGAGGAAATGGATCAGCTTGCCATCGCCAAGCCGCTCTGCAAGGCGGCGTTCCGCGTGCTGCATGCGCAGGACATCGGCATCGCCTTCGCGCGCGCCATCCGCGCCGCGGTGTCGGGCCGTCCGGGCGGCGTCTATCTCGATCTGCCGGCCAAATTGTTCGGCCAGGTGATGGATGCCGAGGCCGGCAAGAAGTCTCTGGTGAAGGTCATCGATCCTGCCCCAGCCCAGCTCCCGGCGCCGGACTCGATTAAGCGCGCGCTCGACGTGCTCAAGAGCGCCAAGAAGCCGCTGATCATTCTCGGCAAGGGCGCGGCTTACGCCCAGGCCGACGACGCCGTGAAGGCGTTGGTTGAAAAGTCGGGCATCCCGTTTCTGCCGATGTCGATGGCCAAGGGCTTGCTGCCCGACACGCATCCGCAATGCGCCGGCGCGGCGCGGTCGACCGTGCTCAAGGATTCCGACGTCGTCATGCTGATCGGCGCGCGCCTGAACTGGCTGCTGTCGCACGGCAAGGGCAAGGCCTGGGGCGACGCGCCGAAGAAGTTCATCCAGATCGACATCGAGCCCAAGGAAATGGACTCGAACGTCGAGATCGTGGCGCCCGTCGTCGGCGATATCGGCTCGTGCGTCGATGCGCTGCTCAAGGGCATGGGCGACAAGTGGCCGGCGCCCGCCGCCGACTGGATCAAGACGGTGACATCGAAGCGTGACGACAACATCGCCAAGATGGCGCCGCGCCTGATGAACAACAACTCGCCGATGGACTACCACGGCGCGCTCGGCGTGCTGCGCACCATCGTCAAGGAGCGGCCCGACGCCATCCTGGTCAACGAAGGCGCCAACACGCTCGATCTCGCGCGCGGCATCATCGATGTCTACAAGCCGCGCAAGCGCATCGACGTCGGCACCTGGGGCATCATGGGTATCGGCATGGGCTACGCCGTCGCCGCCGCGGTGGAGACCGGCCAGCGTGTGCTCTGCGTCGAGGGCGACTCGGCCTTCGGGTTCAGCGGCATGGAGATCGAGACCATCTGCCGCTACAACCTGCCGGTCTGCATCATCGTCTTCAACAATGACGGCATCTATCGCGGCACCGACGTCAACAAGGCGAGCGACGATCCGGCGACCACCGTATTCGTCAAGGGCGCGCGCTACGACAAGATGATGGAAGCCTTCGGCGGCGTCGGCGTCAACGCCACCTCGCCGGACGAGCTCAAGCGCGCCGTCAACGAGGCGATGGACTCCGGCAGGCCGACATTGATCAACGCCGTGCTCGATCCGGCCGCCGGCAGCGAGTCCGGCCGTATCGGCAATCTCAATCCGCAGAGCCAGTTGAAGAAGAAGTGAATTCGTCGTCCTCGCGAAAGCGGGGACCCAGCCCTTGAAGCATAAGAGCTGGATGCCCGCCTTCGCGGGCATGACAGCCGAGAGTGGAGCAAGCAGATGGCGAAGAAGAAACAGAAGGCGAAAGCCAAATCCAAACCGGTCGCCAAAAAACCGGCGAAAAAGGCGGCGAAGCCCGCCACGCGCAAGGCCGCGAAGCCTGCCGCCAAAACGGCTGCGCCAAAGAAGACCAATGGCAACGGCGCCTATCCGAGGCCGTCGGCCAAGCCTTTCGGTCAGGACGGCAAGGCGCTGCAGGGCGTCCGCATCCTCGATTTCACGCATGTGCAGTCGGGCCCGACCTGCACGCAATTGCTCGCCTGGTTCGGCGCCGACGTGATCAAGGTCGAGCGCCCCGGCGTCGGCGACATCACCCGCGGCCAGCTGGTCGACGTGAAGGGCGCCGATTCGCTCTATTTCACCATGCTCAATCACAACAAGCGGTCGATCACCATCGACTCCAAGCACCCGCAGGGCATGCGCGTCCTCAACGCGCTCATCAAGTCCTGCGACGTGCTGGTCGAGAACTTCGCGCCCGGCGCGCTCGATCGCATGGGCCTGACCTGGGACTACATCCACAAGCTCAACCCGCGCATGATCGTCGCCTCGGTCAAGGGTTTCGGCCCCGGGCCGTACGAGGATTGCAAGGTCTATGAGAACGTGGCGCAGTGCGCCGGCGGCTCGGCGTCGACCACCGGATTCCGCGATGGCCCGCCGCTCGTTACCGGCGCGCAGATCGGCGACTCCGGCACCGGTCTGCATCTGGCGCTCGGCATCGTGACCGCGCTCTACCAGCGCAACCGCACCGGCCGCGGCCAGAAGGTGCTGTGCGCCATGCAGGATGGCGTGCTCAATCTGTCGCGCGTCAAGCTGCGCGATCAGCAGCGCCTCAAGCACGGACCGCTCACCGAGTACTCGCAATACGGCGAGGGCATTCCGTTCGGCGACGCAACGCCGCGCGCCGGCAACGATTCCGGCGGCGGCCAGCCCGGCCGCATTCTCAAGTGCAAGGGCGCGCCGGAAGACCCGAACGCCTACATCTATTTCATCACCCAGGCGCCGGTCTGGGGCGAGATCTGCGACATCATCGGCGAGCCGACCTGGAAGACCGATCCGGAATACGCCACGCCGAAGGCCCGCCTGCCGAAGCTCAACCAGATATTCGAGCGGATCGAGCAGTGGACCATGACCCTGACCAAGTTCGAGGTCATGAATGCCTGCAACGCGGTCGATATCCCGGTTGGTCCGATCCTGTCGATGAAGGAGATCGCCGAAGAAAAATCTTTGCGCGACACCGGCACGGTGGTCGAGGTCGATCATCCGACCCGCGGCAAGTATCTGACGGTCGGTAATCCGATCAAGATGTCGGATTCGATCTCGGAGGTGAGGCGCTCGCCGCTGCTTGGCGAACACACCGACGAAATCCTGTCCGACGTGCTCGGCTTCAAGGCGGCGGAAATCGCGGAGATCAAGAACTCGGGTGCGCTCAGCGCGCCGGAGAAGAAAGAAAAGGCGGCGTAACTTCCCTCTCCCCGCGTGCGGGGAGAGGGTGCCGAGCGCCGGTAGGCGCGAGGCGGGTGAGGGCGCTTCGCCGCATTGCGTGACGGCTGCGCCCCCTCACCCGACTTCCTCGCGTCGCTCGGAAGTCGACCTCTCCCCGCTAGCGGGGAGAGGTGAGGAAAGTGAAGTTCTGGGAGGTTTATGAATGCGTATCGTAGTCCACGGCCAGCAGGCCTTCGGCAAGGCAGTGTTGGAAGCGCTGCTCAAGCGCGGCGACGAAGTCATCGCGGTTTATGTCGCGCCGGAAAAGGAAGGCGCCAAGGCCGATCCGCTGAAGGAAGCCGCGCTCGCCGCCGGGCTGCCGGTGCATCAGCCCTCGTCCTACAAGGACCCCAAGGTGTGGGAAGAGTTCAAGGCCATGAAGCCCGACCTGCAGGTCATGGCTTTCGTCACGCTTTTCGTGCCGGAGGAATTCCTCAATATCCCGACACACGGCTCGATCCAGTATCATCCGTCGCTGCTGCCGGCCTATCGCGGCGCTTCCGCCATCAACTGGCCGATCATCAAGGGCGAGAAGGAAACCGGTCTGTCGATCTTCTGGCCGGATAACGGCCTCGATACCGGCGACATTCTCATCCAGAAGAAGACGCCGATCTCCGACACCGACACGCTCGGCACCGTCTATTTCGATCGGCTGTTCCCGATGGGCGTCGATGCCATGCTCGAAGGCGTCGATCTGGTGAAGGCCGGCAAGGCGCCGAAGATCAAGCAGGATGAGTCGAAGGCCACCTACGAAGGCCTGTGCCGCGCCGACAACGCCAAGATCGACTGGGGCAAACCGTGGGAGCAGATCGATCGTCTGATCCGCGGCTGCAATCCGGCGCCCGGCGCGTGGACGACACTCAACGGCGCCAACGTCAAGGTGTTCGACGCCAAGCCTTTGCCGGCGCGCGACCCCAAGGGCATCGGCGGCAAGCTCGGCGAGATTGTCGCCATGGATGACAACAGCATCACCGTCGTCTGCGCCGACGGCCGCTTCAACATCACCCGCGTTCAGGCCGACGGCGGCAAGAAGATCAGCGCGGGCGAGTGGGCGAAGGGCGCAGGCGTCCAGCTCAAGGCCCGATTCTCATAACTCTCCGCTGTCATGCCCGCACTTGTTGTGGGCATCCACGTCTTGAGCCGCAAGCAAGACATGGATGGCCGGGATTAGCCCGGCCATGACGAAGAAGAAAAATGCCGGTTCACCAGGTCACCAAACGGAAACGCACCATGCCCGCTTCGCAGCACCAGTCCCCGAAATCGGATATCGAAATCTCCCAGGCCGCGACCAAGCGTCGAATCCTCGACGTCGCCAAGGAAAAGCTCGGCATCGCCGCGGAAAACCTCGAGCCCTATGGTCACTACAAGGCCAAGGTGTCGATGGACTACGTCAAGTCGCTGGCCGGCAAGCCGAACGGCAAGCTGATCCTGGTCACCGCGATTTCGCCGACGCCGGCCGGCGAGGGCAAGACCACCACGACGGTCGGCCTCACCGACGCGCTCAACTACATCGGCAAGAAGGCGATGCTCTGCCTGCGTGAGCCGTCGCTCGGGCCGTCCTTCGGCGTCAAGGGCGGCGCGGCCGGCGGCGGCTACGCGCAGGTGATCCCGATGGAGGACATCAACCTCCACTTCACCGGCGATTTCCACGCCATCACCTCGGCGCACAATCTGCTTTCGGCGCTGATCGACAACCACATCTACTGGGGCAACGCGCTCGGTATCGACTCGCGCCGCGTCACCTGGCGCCGCGTCATGGATATGAACGATCGCGCGCTGCGTGAGATCGTCTGCTCGCTCGGCGGCGTCGCCAACGGCTATCCGCGCGAAGCCGGTTTCGACATCACCGTCGCCTCCGAGGTCATGGCGATCTTCTGTCTCGCCCGCGACCTCGAGGACCTCAAGGAGCGCCTCGGCAACATCATCGTCGGCTACACCCGCGAGCGCAAGGCGATCCGCGCCCGCGAGCTCAACGCCCACGGCGCCATGGCCGCGCTCTTGAAGGACGCCATCGCGCCGAACCTGGTGCAGACGCTCGAAGGCACGCCCGCCTTCATCCACGGCGGGCCCTTCGCCAATATCGCGCATGGCTGCAACTCGGTGTCGGCGACCGCCTCGGCGCTCAAGCTCGCCGATTACGTCGTCACCGAAGCCGGTTTCGGCGCCGATCTCGGCGCCGAGAAGTTCATCGACATCAAGTGCCGCAAGGCCGGCCTCAAGCCGGACTGCGTCGTCATCGTCGCCACCATCCGCGCGCTCAAGATGCATGGCGGCGTCAAGAAGGAAGACCTCAAGAGGGAGGACCTGAAGGCGCTCGAGGCCGGCATGTCGAACCTGCAGCGCCACATCGAGAACCTCAAGAAGTTCGGCTTGCCGGCGGTCGTGTCGATCAACCGCTTCTCGGCCGATACCGATGCGGAGATCAAGCTGGTCAAGGACAAGTGCAAGGCGCTCGGCGTCGAGGCGCTGATGGCCGATCACTGGGCCATGGGCGGCGAGGGCGCGGCCGACGTCGCCAAGGCCGTGGTCAAGACCATCGACGAGGGCAAGGCCAATCTCAAGTTCCTCTATCCGGACGAGATGCCGCTGTTCGAGAAGATCCGCACCATCGCCAAGGAAATCTACCGCGCCGACGATGCGACCGCCGACAAGTCGGTCAAGGATCAGCTCAAGCAGTGGGAAGAGATGGGCTTCGGCAAGCTGCCGGTCTGCATCGCCAAGACGCAGTACTCGTTCTCGACCAACCCGGACGCCAAGGGCGCGCCGACCGGCTTCTCGATCCCGGTGCGTGAGGTCCGTCTGTCGGCCGGCGCCGAGTTCGTGGTCGCGGTCTGCGGTGAGATCATGACCATGCCGGGCCTGCCCAAGACGCCCTCGGCCGACGTCATCGACGTCAAGGACGGCAAGATCGTCGGGCTGTTCTAGGCCGGTCGTCTTCCGGTCATCCCCGCGAAAGCGGGAATCCAGCACTTCGAAACGGGCGGCCTCAACGGCCGCCCGTTTCCGTTCCGGCTCGCGGCCCTCGAACGCCGTGATATAAATCGCCAGGGCTGGGTCCCCGCCTTCGCGGGGACGACAACAAACCGAGGACCTGCAGATGCTCAAGTTCTACTATTCCGGCGCACCGAACCCGATGAAGGTGGCGCTGTTCCTCGAGGAAGCCGGGCTGCCCTACGAGGCGGTGCCGGTCGACACCCGCAAGGGCGAGCAGCACAAGCCGGAATATCTGGCGATCAATCCCAACGCCAAGGTGCCGGCGATCGTCGATGGCGACGTCACGGTGTTCGACTCCAACGCTATCCTGCTCTATCTCGGCGAAAAGACCGGCAAATTCATGCCAGCCTCCGGCGACAAGTTGCGCGGCGAATTGCTGTCCTGGCTGATGTTCATTGCCTCGGGCGTCGGCCCGTATTCCGGCCAGTCGGTGCACTTCCGCAACTACGCGCCGGAGAAGATCGAATACGCCATCAACCGCTACATGTACGAGACGCAACGTCATTACGGCATTATCGATGCACGGCTCGGCAAGCAGAAATACATGGTCGGCGACACCTATACGATCCTCGACATGGCGCTGTGGGGCTGGGCGCGGCTCATCCCGGTGGCGCTCGGCGAAAGTTACTGGGCCAAGTTTCCGAACCTCAAGCGGCTGATGGACGAGATCAACGCCCGCCCCGCCGCGGCCCGCGCCATCGCCATCAAGGACAAGCACGCCTTCAAGACCGAGTTCGACGACGAGGCGAAGAAGGCGATGTTCCGCCACATGCAGGAGAAGGTGTCGTAGACGGTTGCCGTTGTTCCGGGCCGCCGCCGCGCGGCGGTCCCGGAATGACCCGGTAAGAATTGCGTGCTAGGAGGCGGAAAAGCACAGACAAAGGCTGTCCCATGGACCTTAACAAGATACCTGCGGGCATGAATCCGCCGCACGATGTTTATGCCGTGATCGAGGTGCCGCTCGGCGGCGTTCCGGTGAAGTACGAATTCGACAAAACGTCGAGCGCGCTGTTTGTTGATCGCTTCCTGCACACGGCGATGTTCTATCCCGGCAATTACGGTTTCATCCCGCATACTTTGTCGAACGACGGCGACCCCTGCGACGTCATGGTGATCACGCAGGTGCCGGTGGTGCCCGGCGCGGTGATCCGTGTGCGTCCGGTCGGCGCCTTGCTGATGGAAGACGAAGCCGGCGGCGACGAGAAAATCCTCGCCGTCCCGGTGGACAAGCTGCACCCGTTCTACAAGGGCGTCACCAGCTATCGCGATCTGCCGGATGTGATGATCGAGCAGATCGCGCACTTCTTCCAGCACTACAAGGATCTGGAAAAGGGCAAGTGGGTGTCGATCGTGCGCTGGCTCGATGCGCGCGAGGCCGAAGGCCTGATCCTGGAAGGCATCGCCCGCGCCAAGGGCAGGAAAGTCGGCGCGAAGACCAAGCCTGCAACAAAGCCTGCGGCCGCGAAGAAGGCCAAGTCGGTCAAGCGCAAGAAGTAACTCTAGCCATTCGTCTCCACGGAAGCGGGGACGAACCTAGCTCCACGCTCCGTAAAGACTGGGCCCCGCCATAGGTGTTCCCAAAGAACGCCGTTCTTCGAACGGCTATGGGCGAGGGCGAACGGAGTTCTTACAGCGTTCAGGGCCGCGCCTAAGCCAGCGACGGCGCGATGCGCTTGGCCTCGGTCACCAGCGCCGCGGTCGTCGGCATCATCGGTTCGCGGCGCGGAACAACGAGACCGATGGTCTGCACCGCGTTCGGCTCGACGATCGGAATGGCGCGGATCGTCTCCGTGAGGCCGAGAGTCTGCGCGATCTTCTCCGGCATCACGCTGGCCCAGCGCCCGGTGCGCACATGGCTGTACAGAAGGATCATCGAATTGGATTCGAGCGTCGGCCGCGATTCCGCGCCGGCGCTTTTGAGCAGACGGTCGATGATCCGGCGGTTCTGCATGTCGGGTGTCAACAGGCATAGCGGCAGCTGCGCGACCTCCGTCCAGGTGACTTTGTCGCGGTCGCCGAGCGGCGCGTCGGCGGAGGTCAGCAGCCGGTAGTGTTCCTGATAGAGCGGCACGATGTTGACCCGCCCGACCGGCTCGTTCTCGATGTAGGAAATGCCGGCATCGATTTCGAGATTTTCCAGGAGGTCGAGAATCTCGATCGACGTTCGCGACAGCACCGTGAACTGCACATGGGGATGCCGCTCGCGATAGGGCGTCGTCAGTGCGGCCACCATCGGCAGCGCGGTCGGAATCGCGGCGATGCGCAGCCGCCCGGTCAGGCCGTGGCGCAGCGCCTTGATGTCCTCGCGCATGGCGCGCGTATCGCCGACGATGCGGCGCGCCCACTCCAGCACCCGCTCTCCCTCGGGGGTGAAGCCCTGGAATCGCGAGCCGCGTTTGACCAGCAGTACGCCCATTTGCTCCTCGATCTGCTTCACGCCGGCGGACAAGGTCGGCTGGGTGACGCCGCAGGTCTCGGCCGCCCGGCCGAAGTGCTTCTCGCGCGCCAGCGCCAAAAGGAAGTCGAGCTTGTCGATCAAGGCAATAGTCCTTTTTAATCAGTATCTTAACCTAGCAAAAGCGATCGGCCCACACACCAATTTCGAGCGGCAATGGCCTCGGCTTGATAGTCTTTGGCTATTAACCCATGCCCGGGAGGGGGTTGTCCACTCTCTAGAACGGCTTCAGAAAGAGCCTCTGGGAGAACAATATGAATATCCATAATCCGCCGAAGACGGGCGGGAATGGTCCGGACCAGGGTTCGGGCAAAGGTGGCCGGCGCAAGGCGCGGCGCACCCCCAAGGGTCGCCAGGTCGACCCACAGGCGCTCAGCGAGGTCCAGGCGCTACTCATCGACAAGCCGCGCCGGCGCGATCTGCTGATCGAGCATCTTCATCTCATCCAGGATCATTACGGCCACATTTCCGCGCCGCACCTTGCCGCCCTCGCGCAGGAAATGCGCATGGCCCAGGCCGAGGTTTACGAGGTCGCGACTTTCTATTCGCATTTCGACGTGGTGGACGTGGTGAAGGAAGGCGAAGCGCCGCCGGCGCCGGTCACCGTGCGCGTCTGCGATTCACTGTCCTGCTGCATGGCCGGCGCCAACACGCTGCTGGCCGAATTGCCCGCCAAACTCGGCAAGGATGTGCGCGTCGTGCGCGCGCCGTGCATGGGCGCCTGCGATCACGCGCCCGCCGTCGCCGTCGGTCATATGCAGACCGTCAATGCGACCGCCGACACTGTCGCGGCCGCGGTCAAGGCGCATCCGCATCCGCACGCCTGGAAGCCGCAGACGGATTTTGCCGGCTACCGGAAAGCCGGCGGTTATTCGCTGCTGAAGGATCTTCTCGGGGGCAAACGTACGATCGACGAACTCGTGAAGACCGTCAGCGACGCCGGCCTGCGGGGCCTCGGCGGCGCCGGCTTTCCGACCGGGCGCAAGTGGTCGCTGGTGCGCGCCGAACCCGCGCCGCGTTTGTTCGCCGTCAATTGCGATGAAGGCGAGCCGGGCACGTTCAAGGACCGTCATTATCTTGAGCGCGATCCGCATCGCTTCATCGAAGGCATGCTGATCGCCGCCTTCGTCGTCGAAGCCGCCGACACGTATCTGTACGTGCGCGATGAATACCCCGAAATCCGGCTGATGCTGCTCGAGGAGCTCGACAAGGTTGCCGCCGAAGGGCTGTCGCCGCACACCAAGGTGCATGTGCGCCGCGGCGCCGGCGCCTATATCTGCGGCGAAGAGTCGGCGATGATCGAGTCCATCGAGGGCAAGCGCGGCCTGCCGCGCCATCGTCCGCCTTATGTCGCGCAGAAGGGCCTGTTCGGCCGTCCGACGCTCGAGCAGAACGTCGAGACCATGTACTGGATCCGCGACATCATCGAGAAGGGCCCGCAGTGGTTCGCCTCGCAGGGCAAGCCCGAACGCACGGGCTTCCGCAGTTTCTCGGTGTCGGGCCGCGTCAGGAACCCGGGCGTGAAGGTGGCGCCGGCCGGCACCACCATCCGCGAACTGATCGAGAATTACTGCGGCGGCATGCAGGACGGCCACGCGCTCAAGGGCTTTCTGCCGGGCGGCGCTTCGGGCGGCATCTTCCCCCTGTCATTTGCCGATCATCCGCTGGACTTCGGCACTTTCGAAAAGCACGGCGGCTTCGTCGGCTCGCACGCGGTGGTCATCCTGTCCGACAAGGACGACATGAAAGCCGTTGCGCTCAACCTCATGAAGTTCTTCGCGGACGAGAGCTGCGGCCAGTGCACGCCATGCCGCGTCGGCACCGAGAAGGCCGTCAAGCTGATGGAGCGCGGCCCCTGGAACGTCGATCTGCTGACCGAATTGTCAGCATTGATGCGCGATGCATCGATCTGCGGTCTCGGCCAGGCGGCCCCTAATCCGCTGCTGTCGGTGCTCAACTATTTCCCCGAAGACCTCGAAAAGCCCCTTCAGGACCTGGCGCCATGACTGAGACACAGAAGCCCCTCGGTTATGGGCACGACAAAAAGGGCTCCGGCGGCGCGCCGACACCCGGGACTTTCTTCATCGACGGTCACGAGATCGATATCCGCGAAGGCGAGTCGATCTTCCGCGCCGCGCGCCGCCTCGATATCAAGCTGCCGCATCTGTGCTACTCGCCGCAGCCGGGCTATCGCGCCGACGGCAATTGCCGTGTCTGCATGGTCGAGATCGAGGGCGAGCGCGTGCTTGCCGCGTCCTGTATCCGCACGCCGTCGCCGGGCATGAAGGTGACGACCGACAGCCATCGCGCCAAGACCGCGCGCAAGATGGTCGCCGAACTGCTGGTCACCGACCAGCCTGCAATGGACGTCGCGCACGACCGCGACAGCGAGTTCTGGAAGACCGCGAAGCGCCAGCACGCCGAGGCCGGCCGTTTTCCCCGGCGCGAAATTGAAGCCGTTCCGGCGCCTGATCGCTCGCATCCGGCGATGGCGGTCAATCTCGACGCCTGCATCCAGTGCAATCTCTGCGTCCGCGCCTGCCGCGAAGTCCAGGTCAACGACGTGATCGGCATGGCCGGCCGCGGTCACGCCGAAAAGATCGTGTTCGATTTCGACGATCCGATGGGCGCCTCGACCTGCGTTGCCTGCGGCGAATGCGTGCAGGCCTGTCCGACCGGCGCGCTGATGCCTTCGACCATGGTCGACGACAACAACATCTATCTCGGTGCGCCCGATCGCACCGTGGACTCGGTCTGTCCCTATTGCGGCGTCGGCTGCCAGCTCACGTATGAGATCAAGGACGACAAGATCGTCGCCGTCTCCGGCCGCAACGGTCCGGCCAATGAAAACCGGCTCTGCGTCAAGGGCCGTTTCGGCTTCGACTACGTCAATAACCCGCAGCGCCTGACCAAGCCGCTGATCCGCAAGGAAGGCGTGCCGAAGGTCCCGCACGAATTCATCGACCCGTCCAATCCGTGGACGCATTTCCGCGAGGCGACCTGGGAAGAGGCGCTCGATCGCGCCGCCAGCGGCCTCAAGACCATCCGCGATCGCGACGGCTCGGACGCGCTCGCCGGTTTCGGCTCAGCCAAGGGCTCGAATGAAGAGGCCTATCTGTTCCAGAAGCTGGTGCGCCAGGGCTTCGGCACCAACAATGTCGATCACTGCACGCGGCTGTGCCACGCCTCGTCGGTGTCAGCGCTATTGGAAGGCGTTGGTTCGGCGGCGGTGTCCGCCACCTTCAACGAAGTGAAGAATTCGGAAGTCATCATCGTCATCGGCGCCAACCCGACCGAGAACCATCCGGTGGCGGCGACCTACTTCAAGCAGGCGGCCAAGCGCGGCTCCAAGCTCGTGATTATGGACCCGCGCGGCACGGCGATGAAGCGCCACGCCTGGAAGATGATGCAGTTCAAGAACGGCACCGACGTGGCGATGCTCAACGCCATGCTGAATGTCATCGTCACCGAGAAGCTCTACGACGAGCAGTACATCCAGACCTATGTCGAGGGCTTCGACGCCTGGAAGGAAAACGTCAAGGACTTCACGCCGGAAGAGATGGCGCCGATCTGCGGCATCGAGGCCGAGACCTTGCGCGAGGTCGCGCGCGCTTATGCCCGCGCCGAGTCGGCGATCATTTTCTGGGGCATGGGCGTGTCTCAGCACACCCACGGCACCGACAACGCCCGCTGCCTGATCGCGCTGGCGCTCATCACCGGCCAGATCGGCCGTCCCGGCACCGGCCTGCATCCGCTGCGCGGCCAGAACAACGTGCAGGGCGCTTCCGACGCCGGCCTGATTCCGATGTTCTTCCCGGACTACAAGTCGGTCGAGAATCCGGAAATCCGCGGCCAGTACGAGAAGGTCTGGGGCGTCAAGCTGCCGCCCAAGCGCGGCAAGACCGTGGTCGAGATCATGGATGCGATCCACGCGAACGAGATCAAGGGCATGTATATCGAGGGCGAGAACCCTGCGATGTCGGATCCCGATCTCAACCACGCCCGTCAGGCGCTGGCGCATCTGGAGCATCTCGTGGTGCAGGACCTGTTCCTCACCGAGACCGCGGTTTATGCCGACGTCGTTCTGCCGGCCTCGGGCTGGCCGGAAAAGGACGGCACCGTCACCAACACCAACCGCCAGGTGCAGATGGGCCGCGCCGCGGTGCCGCTGCCGGGCGATGCGCGCCAGGATCTCTGGATCATCCAGGACATCGCCAACCGCCTCGGCTGCGGCTGGAACTACAAGAATGTCGGCGAGGTGTTCACCGAAATGGCGTCGCTGATGCCGGCGCTGGCCAACATCACCTGGGAGCGCGTCGAGCGCGAGCACGCCGTGACCTATCCGGTGGACGGGCCGGACGTGCCGGGCCGCGACGTCGTGTTCGACGCCGGCTTCCCGCGCCCGGGCGGCTTCGCCAAGCTGGTGGCGACCAAGCTCACGCCGCCGGACGAAGTGCCGGATCACGACTATCCGTTCATTCTGTCCACCGGCCGTCAGCTCGAGCACTGGCACACCGGCTCGATGACGCGCCGCGCCAAGGTGCTCGATGCGCTGGAGCCGACCGCGATCGCGCAGCTCTCGCGCGGCACCATCGAGAAACTCGGCATCGCGCCGGGTGACATGGTGCGCGTCTCGACACGGCGCGGCGAGGTCGAATTGCAGGCGCGGCAGGACGATGCGGTGCCGGATGGCGTGGTCTTCATTCCGTTCGCCTATGTCGAGGCGGCGGCGAACCTCCTGACCAATCCGAAGCTCGATCCGTTCGGCAAGATTCCGGAGTTCAAGTTCTGCGCCGCCAAGGTCGAGGCGGTGCGGCCGACCATGGAAGCTGCGGAGTAGGCCGTCAGCCATGCGCGCGCGGAAGCGCGCGCCTCAGCCCATGCGCGCGCGCAAGCGCGCCTCAACCCATGCGGCGCGAGCGGGCCAGAATGCTCTGATAGGTCGGGGCCGGCGGCGGCGCCTTGCGCTCCGGCTCGGCCTGCGGCGCGGGCGCCGCTACCGGATCGGCCTTGGCCACGAACAGATTGGCGACCTGCTCGTCGAACTTGCGGGCCTGTTCTTTTTTCGCCGCGCTGAACTTGTCCAGCGCCGCGTCGATATCGCCGTTCTTGATTGGAATCCGGATCACGTCTGCAGTCTCCCGCGTCTTCGCCCTGACGCGGATACTGCAGCGCGGCCGTTAAGTTTCTCGCGGGCCGATCCCGTCAATTTTATCGACTTCCGTTAACCAGCCGGCGCCGTTACTGGAGTGTGCCGTGCGGTTCTTCAACCAGGCGCAGCCGCATGGAATCGATCAGCGCGCGGCGCCGCGCTTCGGTCTCGCCGAGCGCGGCCTGCGTCTGCTCGCGCGTGGTCTTGTTGGAGCCGGCCAGCACGAAGCCGCCGAGAAGGGCCGCCATGGCGCCGGCAAAGCCGGCCGGCGCGAACATCAGGATGGACAGCGCCACCAGCACGAACCAGAGCGCGCCGCCGCCGATGGCGATACGCGCCGCCCAGGCCAGCTTGTCGCAGCGATCGAGCGCCTGGCGCAGTTCCTCGATCCGCTCTTCCAGCCGGGCGATCTCGGAATGGGCGAGCTCGTCGTTCATCGGCATGCCCGCTGCCCGTTCGCCGACCTTAGGCCTTCGCGCGGAAGTAGGGTTCGACCGTGCCCGTCAGCTTGATGGTCAGCGGCTGGCCGTAGCGGTCGAGCGCCTTGCCGGCGGCGACGCGGACCCAGCCTTCGCTGACGCAGTATTCCTCGACATTGGTTTTCTCGACGCCCTTGAAGCGGATGCCGATGTCGCGCGCGAGAATCTCGGCGTTGAAATACGGGCTGCGCGGATCGGTCGACAACCGGTCGGGCAGCGTGTCGGCGGCGGGCGCGGGGGTGTTGTTATCGGTCTCTGACATGGCCGCCTTCTCTCACAGGAGCAGGGCGGCATCAAGCATCGCCGCGGTCCTGCGTCACGCCGCGATACTGCCGCTTTTGCCCTTTGACATGCTATGGTCCGCCCCGGAGAGACGGGCGGACGCCGCCAGAGAACGGATCGATGAGAATGCGCGCATTCACGCTGATCGCCGTGGGCTTGTCGCTGGCGGCAACGGCTCCGGCCTTCGCCAAGCCGGCCTATGTGCCGTCCACGGTCAACCTGCGGTCGGGCCCGGGTACTGACAAGGATATCCTCGGCAAGATCCCGAGCGGCAGCCTGATCGAAGTCGGCGATTGCACCGGCGGCTGGTGCGCGGTGACCTGGCAGGACAAGAAGGGCTTCGCCATTCAGTCCGCGATCGACTTCTCCGGGCGCGTGCCGCAGCGGCGCGCCGCGGCACGACGCTATTACGTCGAGGAGCCGCCGATCTATTACGAGGTGCCCCCGCCGCCCGTCTATTATGGCCCGTATTACCGGCGGCACTATTTCAGCCCCTGGGGGCCGCGCTACCGTTGGTAACGCATGATCCCGGCAACAAAGCGCCGGTTATTTCTTCTTCTTATTTCTTCTTCGGCGTCGCCTCGGTGCCGCGCATGTTCGACCACGGATCGACGCGCACCGGCTGGGCATCGGACTTGCGGGTCCGCTCCAGCGCATTGCGATACTGCGCATCGACGGTCTCGGCCGTCTTCACGTCGTTCTTTTCGTCGTTGGACATGGCGTGGAAAGGCTTGCGGCCCTGCGCCTCGGCTGGCGCCGACCAAAAGCCGGCCGTCAAACCGGCAACCATCAAGCTAACGACTGCGAACCTCAGCACCGCGTTTCTCCTGCGACAGCGTCGTTTTCCGACGGCATTTGGAGGCTGTTTGTACCCAGTTTAAGGCAAAAATACTACTTTCGGCCCGTCGCCGCCGTGGCCTGAAATCACGTCAGGTTACGCATCAGCGCCAGCCCGGCGAATACCGCGAGCAGCGAAATGAATACCGAAGCAAGGATGTAGATCGCGGCCAGAGCGACCTCGCCGCGCTCATACAGGGCGGCGACGTCGAGGGAAAAAGCCGAGAAGGTGGTGAAACCGCCGAGAATTCCGGTGGTCAGGAACAGCCGCCAGTGCTGGCTGACGTCGCCCTTGAAGGCGAAATAGCCGGCCAGCAGGCCCATGATCAGGCAGCCCACGACGTTGACCGTCAGGGTTCCAAACGGGAACGACATTCCGAACAGCCGGGCCGCCCCGACATTGACGCCGTGGCGAAGCGCCGCGCCCAGGCCGCCGCCGACAAAAACGATCGCATAGAGCATGTGTCACCTTCGCTTTTGTGCACCGGGCAGCAAAAGACCGCCTTGAACGACTCGACTCCTGCCACCCGCGCGCGCCGTGGGCGCTGCACGTGTTTGACCTGGCAGGAGTCATCAGCCGTTCGGCGGTTATCGGGGGACCCCATCCCCATCGGCGACCAAGCTAGGAGCCGGCCGCCGGGCGGTCAACGGGCCCCGCGGTATGGCCAGGACATCCGGGACGCGGCGGTTGGCTTGACACCCGGTAACCGGGTGTTTATGGAGTGAACGTTCATTCTCATCTGAGCCGGCAAAAGCCAGGTGCCTTGGCGCTTGTGCAGGGCCGAGGCGGGCCGGTAACGACCGCCCAGGGTTGCGACCGGACGTTTCGGCAACGGAATCTCGCGAGGCAGGGCATGCGCCATCCAAACCAGCAGCGGCAATCCGACCGCCGCACCGAAATTCTCGATGCCGCCGAGCGCTGCTTCGCACGGTCGGGCTTTCACCGGGCCTCGATGCAGGACATCTGCGCCGAAGCGGGCATGAGCCCCGGCAATCTCTACCGTTATTTTCCGTCGAAAGAGGCGCTGATTGCCGGCATTTGCGAGCGCAGCCGCGCCGACGCCGCCGAGAGTTTCAACCGGGTCAATGACGCCCCCGATTTCTTCGAGGCGCTGGCCGGTCTGGCGAAATATCACCTTGTCGATCGCACCGACGATGAAGTGTCGATCTGCGCCGAGATCATGGCCGAGAGCCGCCGTCATCCGGACATCGCCAGGCTGTACCAGACGATCGAGAATGACATCCGCGACCGCATGGCGGCGATGCTGAAGCACGCGGCCGAGCGCGGCGAAATCCGCGCCGATATCGACGCCGAGGCGATCGCCGGTCTGTTGCTCGCCATCGGCGACGGCATGTCGTGGCGGCGCTCGGTCGACGTGAAATTCAATGCCGAGGACTCGTTGCCTCTCGTTTTGAAGATGGTGCGTGGGCTGCTCGCGCCGGCCAAGACCGCGCGCGGCGACAACAACGGTATCGAAAAATGATGAAAGCAAGCCGCATCACCGCTGTCGGCATTGTCGCCGCTGCGGTGCTCTGGATCGCGTCGGGTTATCTGTTCCCGCACGAGACCGCGAAGGGCGAAGCCGCCGTGCGTCCCGGCGAGGCAAAGCAGCAGCCTTTGTTCCGGGTCTCGGTCGCCCCGGTGAAGATCGAGCCGCACGCACCGACGCTCACTTTGTCGGGCCGTACCGAGGCCGATCGCAAGGTCGCCATCACCGCGCGCACCGGCGGCACATTGGTCGAGTTGCGGGTCAAGCGCGGCCAGCACGTCCAGAAGGATGAGGTCGTTGCCGTCCTGTCCGACGACGCCCGCAAGGCGCAGGTCGCGCAGGCCGAAGCTCTGGTCGAGCAGCGCAAGGCCGAACTCGACGCCAAGCGCACGCTGATCCAGAGCGGCGCCTTGCCGAAGCTCGACATGGTCAATCTTGAATCGCAATACCGGGCGGCGGAAGCCTCGCTGGGCGTCGCGCGCGCCGAACTCGAGCGCAGCATCGTGCGCGCGCCGTGGGCCGGCGTCATCACCGACGTTCCGGCGGAAGTCGGCGGCGCCGCCTTCTCGATGGCCGGCAAGGAAATCGCGACCATCGTCGCGCTCGATCCGATGCTGGCGGTTGTCGAGGTATCCGAGCGCAAGCTCGCCGGCGTCAAGGTCGGCGAGACCGCGAAGGTCAAGCTGATCACGGGTCAGACCGTATCCGGCCGCGTGCGCTATGTCGCCAAGTCGGCCAGCGCGACGACGCGCACCTATCGCGTCGAGGTCGAGATGGAGAACGCGAACGGCGCGATCCCGGACGGCATCACCACCGAAGTCGCGGTGTCGCTGCGGCCCGAGCCGGCGGCGCAGGTTCCGCGCTCGGCGCTTACCATCGCGTCGTCGGGGGATATCGGCGTGCGCATCGTCGATGCCGAGCAGAAGGTGCAGTTCGTGCCGGTGAAGATCGTCGAGGACATGCAGGACACGATGTGGCTGTCGGGCGTTGCCGACGGCGCGCGGGTCATCGTGCGCGGGCAGGATTTCGTGCGCGAAGGCCAGAAGGTCGAGGCGACGAGCGCGCCGGCGGAAACGGCGGCGAAGTAAGGTTTGGCGATACAGCAAACTCAGCTCATTCCCGCGAAAGCGGGGATCCAGAGCGCAGTATGAGTACAAGCGTTTGTAGCTCTGGACCCCCGCTTTCGCGGGGGTGAGCGGAGATAACGAGCAAATCTGAATGTCCACGTTCATCAATTACGCCATTTCCCATGCGCGTCTGACCCTGGCGACGCTCGCCTTTCTTCTGGTCGCGGGCCTCATCGCCTATCAGACCATCCCGAAAGAGGCCGAGCCTGACGTCAAGGTGCCGATCATCTATGTGCAGCTCACGCAGCGCGGCATCAGCCCCGAGGATGCCGAGCGCCTGCTGATCCGCCCGGTCGAGACGCAGCTCAAGTCGGTCACCAACGTCAAGGAAATGCGCGCCACCGGCTATGAGGGCGGCGGCTATGTGCTGCTCGAGTTCGAAGCCGGCTTCAATTCCGACGCCGCGCTGGCCGACGTGCGCGCCAAGGTCGATCAGGCCAAGCGCGATCTGCCGCGCGATGCCGACGAGCCGGCGGTGCAGGAAGTCAATCTGTCGCTGTATCCGGTGCTGATCGTGACGCTCGCCGGCAACGTGCCGGAGCGCACGCTGCTGCGCATTGCGCGCGAGGCCAAGAACCAGATCGAACAGCAGCCCGGCGTGCTCAAGGCCGAATTGCGCGGCGCGCGCGACGAGGCCGTCGAGATTGTCGCCGAGCCGATGCTGATGAAGAGCTACGGCATCTCCCTCGATCAGCTCATTCAGGTCACGCAGCAATCCAACAGCCTGATCGCCGCCGGCGCGCTGGAAAGCGCGACCGGCCGTTTCGCCGTCAAGGTGCCGGGCCTGATCGAGCAGCCCGAGGATATGCTCGAAATCCCGGTTGTCTCGACCGCGGGCGCGTCGGTGTCGCTCGGCGACATCGCGACCGTGCGGCCGACCTTCAAGGACGCGACCTCGGTGACGCGCGTCAACGGCCGGCCGGCCATGGCCATCGAAGTGTCGAAGCGCACCGGCTCCAACCTCATCGAGACCGTCGATGCGGTGAAGAAGCAGGTTACCGTGATGCAGAAGACCTGGCCGGAAGGCGTCGAGGTCGGCTTCACGCAGGACAAGTCCAAGATCATCCGGCAGATGCTGGCCGACCTGCAGAACTCGGTCGCGACCGGCGTGCTGCTCGTCGCCGTCATCATCCTGTTCGCGCTCGGCTTCCGCGCCTCGCTGTTCATCGGCATCGCCATCCCGGCGTCGTTTCTCGCCGGCGTCCTCGGACTTCAGCTCGCGGGGCTGACCGTCAACATCGTCGTGCTGTTCTCCCTCATTCTCGCCGTCGGCATGCTCGTGGACGACGCCATCATCGTGTCGGAATACGCCGAGCGGCGCATGTCCGAAGGCATGCCGCCGAAGGAGGCCTATGCCCAGGCGGCCGTGCGCATGTCCGGGCCGGTGATCGCGGCGACCGCGACGCGCGTCGCGGCATTCTCGCCGCTGCTGTTCTGGCCGGGCATCGTCGGCGAGTTCATGAAATACATGCCGATCACCCTCATCGCGACCTTGTCGGCGTCGCTGGCGGTGGCGCTGTTCTTCACGCCGACGCTCGGCGCGCTGCTGGGCCGCGCCTCGCCGGTGCCGCATGACGACCGCGCTTCCGAGAAGGGCCTCTACATGCGCGCGGTGCACTTCGCGCTGCACCGGCCGGTCCTCATTCTCGGCCTTGCCGTCGGCCTGCTGGTCGCGGTGATCGGCGCCTATGGCAAGTTCGGCAACGGCGTCGAGTTCTTCCCCAATGTAGAGCCGGATTACGGCCAGGTGATCGTCCACGCGCGCGGCAACCTGTCGCTCGATGAAAAGGACAAGACGCTGGCGCAGGTCGAAAAGACCGTGCTGGCCACCGACGGCCTGCGCACCGTTTATACCCGCGTCGGCGAGCAGCCGCGCGGCTCCAGCGAAATCACCGAGGACACGATCGGCGTCATCCAGTTCGAATTCTCCGACTGGCAGAACCGCGCGCCGGCCCACGTCATCATGGACCAGATCCGCGCGCGTACGCAGACCATCCCCGGCATCCTCGTCGAAGTGACCGCGCCGCGCGGCGGTCCGCCGACCGGCAAGCCGGTGCAGGTGCAGCTTGCCGCGCTCGATCCGGCCAAATTGCCGGCCGCCGCCAAGATGGTGGCCGAGGCGCTGTCGAAGATGCCGGAAATCCGCGATCTCGATGACGGCCTGCCGCTGCCGGGCATCGACTGGAAGATCAACGTCAACAAGACAGAGGCGGCCAAGTACAGCGCCGGGCTCACCTCGGTCGGCAACGCCGTGCAACTGGTCACCAACGGCGTCAAGGTGACCGAGTATCGGCCGTCCGACAACGACAAGGCGGTCGATATTATTGTCCGCTTCCCGGAAGACCGCCGCAGCCTCGACCAGATCGACGAACTGCGCGTCCAGACGCCGGCCGGTTACGTCCCGATCGGCAATTTCGTCGAGCGCATTCCGGCGCAGCGGGTAGGCTATATCAACCGCGTCAACGGCAACCGCGTCATGACGGTCTCGTCCAATATCGCGGAGGGTGTCCAGAACGCGGTGGTGCAGCAGAAGATCATCGACGCGCTCGGCAGGATGAACCTCGGCGACGGCGTCATCTTCAAGCTCAAGGGCGAGGACGAGGAGCGCAACAAGGCCGGCGCCTTCCTCGGCAAGGCTTTTGGCACCGCGCTGTTCCTGATCTTCGCGATCCTGCTGGCGCAGTTCAACCGGTTCATCTCGGTCGGGCTGGTGCTGTCCGCGGTGGTACTATCGACCATCGGGGTGCTGCTCGGCCTTATGATCATGGGCCAGCCATTCGGCGTGGTTATGACCGGCATCGGCGTGATCGCCAACGCCGGTGTGATCGTCAACAACAACATCGTCCTCATCGATACCTACGACCGACTGCGTCGCGAAGGGCAGAACGCCTACGAAGCAATCCTTGAGACATGCCGGGAGAGGGCGCGGCCCGTGGTGTTGACGGCGGTGACGGCGATACTGGGCGTGTTGCCGATCGCGTTCGGCGTCAACCTTGAGTTCGTCCATCGCAATATCACCATCGGTGCGCCGGCGACGCAGTGGTGGATCAGCCTGTCGACGGCGATCGTATTCGGCCTCGGCTTTGCGACGGTGCTGACCTTGATCGTGACGCCGGCGGCGCTCATGGCGATCGCCAATCTCGCCGAAAAACGCGACCGCTGGCGCGAGCGTCGCGCCGCGCGCCGGCTGGCCAAACAGGGCATACCTGCGGAGTAGGGCTGGCTCTACAGCTTGATCTTGCCGAACACGGCAACGTCGAGTTCGGCATCCGGGCTCTTGAGCCCCATGCCGGCGGTGACGCTGTCGCCAGGCTTGACGGTGCCGTCGGCGATCGCCTTGCGCAGGCGCTTCTCGATCTCGCGCCGGGTGGCGTGATCGATCGACTTCATGAACTGGCTGACGGCGGCCTCGATGGCCTGATCCCGCGCCGTCTGCGTTGCTTTGGCCTTGGTCACCACGGGGCTCCCCATGCCGGCATTAAGCGATCCGGCGGCTGTTTAATCAAGTTCTGGGACGTTGCCCGGCGGCCGTTAAGTTAATGCCGCCCGCGAATTAGTGATGAATCGGCTTTGCGCTGGCCGGGCCGGGCGGCCGGGTTATTTTCGAGGCGGGATAGGGATCGCAACCAACAAGGTGCCGCCGTGAGCTTCATGTCCAAGGATCATTCGACCGCCGAGGCCCGTCCGGGTTCCGCCGGCAAGGTGCAGCCCGATATCGTCACCACCCTTGGTCCCGGCATGCTGGTGACCGGCAACATCGTCTGCGCCGGCGCCGTGCAGGTGTTCGGCCGCGTGCTCGGCGACATCCATGCCGCGCACCTCATCATCGGCGAAGGCGCCTATGTCGAGGGCAACGTCACCGCGCTGGACGCCATCGTGCAGGGGGCCTTCAAGGGCATCATCCAGGGCAACACCGTCAAGCTGCAGGGCAACGCCCGCATCGACGGCGAGGTCTACAACAAGTCGCTCAGCATCGAGGCGAACGTCGTGTTCGAAGGGTCGTCGCGCCGCCTCGAGCGTCCAGTCGAGGCCCCGAGCGTCAACGACGTTGGCGGCAGCCGTGATTACGCGCCTCTGGCGCCGTCCGCCGAGCCGCTCAACCTCATGCCGCAGCAATATGCCGGCGCGGCGGCCGGCATCGACAACGACGTCCTGGTCTGATCGCCTCTCCGTCATTCCGGACGCCGCGCGGCGGCGATCCGGAACCCAGCGGCCCATGAGAATGGTCTGGATTCCGGGTTCGGCCTGACGGCCGCCCCGGAACGACGATGTGCTTTACGGACAGATGGTCAGCGTCACCGGATCCGCCTTCGGGTCCGGCAGATACTCGCCCATCGCCTTGCAGGCGGCGCCGGTGGTGCCACCGATGCAGACCTGCCAATCGCTGACCGTCATGCCGGAGCGCCGCAGCACGATCTGCGGCAGCGGCGCCACCCTCGGGTTATAGCGCCACCACTGGCCGTCGAATGTTGCGCCTGCCGGCGGTTCCATGCCGGCGCCGGTGCCCTGCACACGGTCTTCCACCAGCACGATGCCGGCCGGCGTCGCGCGGTAGTCTTCTTCCCAGCGGATTTTCTCGATCGAATGCGTCCAGGCCAGCGTCAGCGCCACCGTCGCGAGATGGACGGTGGCGCCGGCCGCGAGCAGGCAGAGCCCGGCCAATTATCCCACCGCCTTCACGGCGTTCTGCGCATTCTGCCGCTTCCAGTATTGGTAGGCGAAGAACGCGCCGCAGCAGGCAAAGCCGATCGGGTCGGTCCACGGCATTTCGAGGACCAGCAGCACCGCCGCGCCGAAGGCGAGGATGCGTTCGGGCCAGCTTACCGGCGCCAGGAAATAACCGATCGCGGTTACGCCCCAGAGCGTCACGGCGATGAAAGCCTTGACGATCATGAAGGCGGCCGCGGCGACGAAGCCCCAGGCCGCGACGCGCGCGCCGACCGGCTGCAGCATCAGCGCCGGCGAATAGACCGCCATGAACGGCACAATCCACCCCGGCAGGGCTATTCGAACCGCGGTGAGACCTATCTTGAAGCCGTTCTCCTTGGCGATCGAGGCGGCCGCGAAGGCGGCGAGAGCCACCGGCGGCGTCAGGTCCGCCATGATGCCGAAGTAGAACACGAACATATGCGACACGATCAACGGCACGCCGAGTTGCAGCAGCGCCGGCGCCGCGATCGACGAGGTGATGATGTAGTTCGGGATGGTCGGAATGCCCATGCCGAGGATCAGCGACACCAGCGCGGTGAGGCACAGCGACAGGAACAGCGAGCTCTCGCCGACCGAAACGATGACGCGGACGAAATTGGTCGCCGCGCCGGTCAGGGTCAGCGTGCCGATGATGGTGCCGACCAGCGCGCAGGCGACGCCCACCGGCAGCGCATGGCGTGCGCCGTCGGCAAGCGAGTTGAGCGAGATCGACAGGGTTTCGCGCCCGCCCTTGACGAAGACGGTGACCGCCATCAGCAGCAGCACCATCGTGATCAGCAGCCAGACGCCGAATTCGAAGAACAGCGACGCCGCAAGGCCAAGCAGGATCCAGAAGGCGATGCGCAAAGCCGGCGCCGGAATGGCCGCGACGATCGGATGGCTGAAGATCACCATCGCGGTGAGGCCGAGGCCGACGGTGCCGGCGAACAGCGGCGTGTACCCGCTGAACAGCAGCGTCACCAGCGCGATCAGCGGCATCAGCAGGTACCAGTTCTTCTTCAGCGCCTCGATCGGCTTTGGCGTCTGGTCCTTCGGCAGGCCGACCAGGCCCCGCTTGCCCGCTTCGAGATGCACGGCCCAGAACGCCGAGTAGTAATAAAGTACGGCCGGCACGATGGCGGCGATGCAGACCTCGATGTAGGGGACGTTGATGGTCTCCGCCATGATGAAGGCAACGGCCCCCATCACCGGCGGCATGATCTGGCCGCCCATCGATGAGGTGGCTTCCACCGCGCCGGCAAAGTGCGCCGGATAACCGAAGCGCTTCATCAACGGGATGGTGAATTGCCCGGTGGTGACCACGTTGGCAATTCCCGAGCCGTTGATCGTGCCCATCAGGCCGGACGAGATCACCGCAACCTTGGCGGGGCCGCCGCGCTTGTGGCCGACCAGGCCCATCGACACGTCGTTGAACAGGCCGATCATTCCGGCGCGCTCGAGGAAGGCGCCGAACAGGATGAACAGGAAGATGTAGGTCGACGACACGTAGATCGGCGTGCCGTAAATGCCCTCGGTGCCGCCGAACATCTGATCGACGACCTGGGCGAAGTCGTAGCCGCGCGTTTGCAGCGGACTCGGCAGATGCTCGCCGAACAGGCCGTAGCTCAGGAAGATGGCGCAGATGATCGGCAGAACCGGGCCCATCATGCGGCGGCCCGCTTCGAACACCAGCGCGACGACGGCGACGCCGACCACGATGTCGAGCGTGCTGGGGTCGCCCGCGCGGACGATCAGGTCGGCATAGAACACCCAGTGATAGAGCCCGAGCAGGAAGCTGACGATGCCGGTCGTCCAGAACAGGGCCTTGAGCGAGCGGCTGTCGGTCAGGGTCGCCGAGACGCCGAACACCATCAGCAGCAGGAAGCCGACATGGACCGAGCGCACGATCTGGCTCGCCAGCGGGGAGAACATCGCGGTGATGATCTGAAACGCCGAGAATATAACGGCGGTCCAGAACAGCGCGCGGCCCTCGAAATTGTCACCCCAGCCTTTGTCGAGTTGGGCTTCGGCTTTGGTCTGTCCCGGAATCGGCGTTCCAGGCTGCACGGCGGCAACGTCAACATTGGTCATGGATGGATCCTGAGAGATGTCTGGATTTCGTTATTCCGCGGCGCGCGGTCATGAGCTCATGGACATGCGCTTTTAGGACTGCGCTTTTACGATTGCGCCCATGGGCCTGGGACGCGCGCCCTGGAATAAGGAAGCGAAGGAAAAGCGGTGCGGGGTTTGCCCCGCACCGCTTCCGCGAATTACATCGCGCCTTTTTCCTTGTAGAACTTCTCGGCGCCCGGATGCACCGGCACCGGCGAGCCCTTGCCGGCGGTGTTGATGTCGATCGCCTTGGCGGCGGCGTGCGCGGCCTGCAGCGAGGGCAGGGCGTCGAACATGGTCTTGGTCATCTGATAGACGACGTCATCAGGCAGCGCCGAGCTGGTGACCAGGTAGTTCTGCACGGCGGCCGCGGTGACATCCTTGTCATTGCCCGGATAGGTGCCGCCCGGAACGGTGGCCGACTGGTACGGCGCGCCGATCTTTTCGACGACGGCCTTCGGGATTTCGACGATGACGCATTCGACCGAGGCGCACAGATCGCGGATCGCCGAGACGCCGAGGCCGGCCGAGATCAGCGTGGCGTCGAGCTGACGGTTCTTCATCAGTTCGACCGACTCGTTGAACGGCAGATACTCGACCTTGCCCAGATCCTTATAGCTCATGCCGGCGCCCTGCATGATGGCGCGCGCGTTGAGCTCGGTGCCCGAGCGCGGCGCGCCGACCGACAGACGCTTGCCCTTGAGGTCCGCGAGCGTCTTGATGCCGGAATCCTTGAGCGCGGCGATCTGGATGAAGTTCGGATAGATCGCGGCGACGGTGCGCAGCTTGTAGAGCTTGCCCTTGAAGCCGACTTCGGTGTTGCCGTTCCAGGCATCGCCGAGCGAATCGCCGAGCGTGAAGGCGAGTTCGCCCTTGCCCTGCTGGATCAGATTGAGGTTCTCGACCGACGCCTTGGTGGCCTGCACTGAGGGCTTCGAATCCTTGATCTTGTCGGCATAGATCTTCGAGATGGCGACGCCGAGGGGATAGTAAACGCCGCCGGTGCCGCCGGTCAGGATGTTGATGAACTGATCGGCTTTGGCCTGGAGCGGCAGTGCAATCACCGCACCGGCAACAAGGGTCGCGCAAATATTGCGGGACAGAGACATGGAATGATCCTCCTGTTGTGCTTTTCTATCGAATGCCTTTACGGCTTGCGCCTGATGGCTAACAAAAACCGTGCCAGCAGCGAATGCGCGCACTCTGCGCATTATCGCCGCGCGAGTTCAAGCGCTTAGTCGCTGGGCCGTGCGATCGATGCCTGCGCATGAGCGGGAACTTGCCAGCGCGCCTCCGGCCGCCGGCGGAATCTTGCCGGGTCAGCGTCTGGCGGGCTCCGCGGCGCGCCGGGTGAGGCCGAGGCGGTTCATTTTCTCGTTCAACGTCCGGCGCGGAATGCCGAGCGACTGCGCGGCGCCCGCCATGTCGCCCTGATGCTCGCGGATCGCGGCCGCGATGAGCTCGCGCTCATAGGCCGCGACCTGCGCCGGCAGCCAGGCTTCGGCCCCCTCCGTGCTGGCGGACGCCAGGCGCTCCGCCGGCGTTTCCAGGCCGATGGCGAAACGCTCCGCGGCGGTGCGCAATTCGCGGACATTGCCGGGCCAGTCATGGCGCAGCAGCGCGGCGATGCTGTCCTTGTCGAGCGCGCGCAATTCGCGGCCGTGACGATGGGCGGCGTCGCTGGCGAAATGCAGGAACAGCAGCGGGATATCTTCGGTGCGCTCGCGCAGCGGCGGCAGGACGATCTCGCCGACATGCAGGCGATAATAGAGGTCCTGGCGGAAGCGGCCCGCCTCGCTCGCCGCCTTGAGATCGTCCTTGGTGGCGGCGACGACGCGCAGGTCGAGCGGGATCGACTGATTGGAGCCGAGGCGCTCGATCTGCCGCTCCTGGATCGCGCGCAGCACCTTGGCCTGCAGCGCCAGCGGCATGCTCTCGATCTCGTCGAGCAGCACCGTGCCGCCATTGGCATATTCGAGGCGGCCGACGCGCACGCCGCGCGCGCCGGTAAAGGCGCCGGCCTCGTGGCCGAACAATTCGCTCTCGAACATGTCGGCCGGAATCGCCGCGCAGTTGATGGCCACGTAAGGCCCCGAGGCGCGCCGCGACAGGTCGTGCAGCGCCCGCGCCACGACTTCCTTGCCGGTGCCGGTTTCGCCCATGACGATGACATCGCAATCGACGCTGGCCAGCGCCGCGATCTTCTCGCGCATGCGGGCGGCCTGCGCGCTCGATCCCATCAGCCGGCTGGCGAGGCTCCGGTCGCCGCCGAGCAGCGAGCGCAGCCGGATGACCTCGCGCATCAGGCGGCGCTTGTCGTCGGCCTTGCGGATGACCTCGACGAGATGCTCCGGCTCGAACGGCTTCTGCAGGAAATCGTAGGCGCCGAGGCGCATTGCTTCGACGGCAAGCGGCACGTCGCCATGGCCGGTGATCAGGATAACCGGAAGCGTCGGGTCGGCCTCGGTGAAATGGCGCAGGACCGACAGCCCGTCGGCGCCGGGCATGCGCACGTCGCTGACGATGACATCGGGCGGATCGGCGGCGGCCATGGCGAAGGCGGCGTCGGCATTGTCGGCCGCCGCCACGTCGAAGCCGGACAATTGCAGCCACTGCGCGGTGGAAACGCGCAGCGCCGCGTCGTCATCGACGAACAGAATGCGGCAAGACATTGTCACGCTCCGGCGGCGAGTGCGGCCGGCGCGATGGCAAGCGCCGTCGGCAGGCTGAATGAAAATTCGGCGCCGCCGCCAGCCTTGTTATGGACGCGCAGGCGGCCGCCATGATCCTCGATGATGGCGTAGGAAATCGACAGGCCGAGACCGAGCCCCTTGCCGACGTCCTTGGTGGTGAAGAACGGATCGAACACCGAGGCCATATGGTCCGCCGCGATGCCCGGGCCAGAATCGGCGACGCTGACCTGAACCTCGCCGTCCTGGTGCAGGACCGAAACGGCGATGGTGCGCGCGCGCTGGTGAGCAACGGCGTCGGCCGCGTTGCTCAGGAGATTGAGCAGCACCTGCTCGAGGCGCGTGGCGTTGCCGGTGACGGTGACGCCGCCCGCCGGCATGTCGATCACGGTGCGCACGTCTTCGGCGCCGAGCCTGGCGTTCGCCAGCGCCAGGGCGCGCTGCACGACGATGGTGATATCGACCGGCCCCATCTCGCCGAAGTCTTTGCGTGCGAAGGTACGCAGGTGCTGGGTCAGTTCGCTCATGCGCGCCACCAGGTCGTCGATGGTGGCGACGGTCGCGGCGGCGCGTTCGGCCGAGCCGTTACGGATGAGCAGCTTGGCGCTCGCGAGCGTGGTCTTGAGCGCGGCCAGCGGCTGATTGATTTCATGGACCAGCGCCGCCGACATCTGCCCGAGGGCGGCGAGCTTGCCGGCCTGCACCAGATCGTCCTGCGCGCGCTTGAGCGCGTCCTCGGCGCGGCGGCGCTCCTCGATCTCGCGGCTGAGGCTCTCGTTGGCGACGATCAGTTCGCGCGTGCGCTCGCTGACGCGCTGCTCGAGCATGTCATGGGCGTCCAGCTTGGCGCGCAGGATGGCGCGGCGGCCGCGCCACCACAGCAGGAGCAGCAGCAACACCGCGGCCGCCAGCGACCAGGCGGCGCCGCCCAGCACCGCGGCGCGGCTGATGGGCGCGAGGTCGGTGAAGGAATAAATCGTCCAGCCATAGGCCGGCAGATCGGTGCGCGTGACGAGGAAACGGTGCGGGCCGCTGTCGTCCTTGACGATATCGACGACGTCGCCGTTGCCCGGTGCCTGCCGGCTTCTCAGCAGGGGCCAGCCTTCCAGTGAAATGCCGGAATACTGCATCGAATGCCGGATGTCCGTGCGCTCGGTGTCGGACAGCGGACGGATCGGGCGATACTTCCAGCTCGCAGGGCTCGCCAGGAACAACACGCCGCGGTTATCGGCCAGCGCGATGTTCTCGCCGGTGGACCGCCAATCGGTCTCCAGCGCTTCGAGCGAGATCTTCACCACGGCGACGCCGAGCAGCTTGCCGTCGCGGCGCACGGGCCGCGACATGAAATAGCCGGGGTCGCCGGTCGTGACACCGATGGCGAAGAACTGGCCGTGGCCGTGCTCAACCGCATCCCGGAAATAGGGACGAAAATTGTAGTTCTCGCCGACGAAGCTTTTCGGCTGGCCGTAGTTGCTCGCCGCCAAAGTGAGGCCGTCGGCATTCATGACATAGAGCGCGTCGGCGGCGGCGGCCTCGGCCAGCGCGGCGAGCGAGCGGTTGACGTCGTCGATGCGCGCGGGATCGGCCGGCGCCTCCAGCATTCGGTAGATGCGCTCGTCATTCGCCAGCACGAATGGCAGCGCGCGGAATCGCTCGACAACCTGATCGAGCGTCGAGGCATAGAGGCCGATGCGTTCGTCGCCGGTCGCCTTGGCGTCGCTGCGCCCGCTGCGGTCATGAACGGTGTGGCCGAAAAGGCCGACGGCCGTGATCGCGCACAAGGCGGCGGCCCAGGACAGGAACGAATGAGAGGGTGCTTTCACGCAAAATACTCCAGCACGGCCAATCTGCGTGAACGGGTCCGTGAAAACAAGTTGCCCATCGTGACGCCACCCGCCGGTCATGCCGGGCCGCGATCTTTTGCGCTGCAACGGCGAGGACGATTTTGCCCAGCGAATAAACGTGATATGGCCGTGGTCGACAAACCATGATCGGATCGAAGGCGCAACAGCCCGCCCGTTCGTGGAACTGAAAAGGGGGGAAGATGAGCGCGGATCAAAAGTCTGCCGCTGCGGCCGACGACAGCATCTCTGCGGAACGCCTGCGCAAAGCCGAGGAGTACGTGCAGCAGGAGGAGGGCGCGGGGAACCGCCTGACCGGCTGGGTCGGCAGCGCCGTGCTGGCGCTCGCAATCGCGATGACGCTCTTCCACCTCTATGCGGCCTACGAAATCGTGCCGACGCAGGAACTGCGTTACATCCACGTCGCCTTCGTTCTGCTGCTGAGCTTCCTCTTGTTCCCCATGGCGGACCGCTTCCGCAACCGCATCCAGTGGTTCGACCTGCTGCCCGCCGTCGCCGGCATCGTTATCATCATCTACGCGCTCTGGGGCGGTGACGATTTCACCGACCGCGCCACGATGCCCAACCGGCTCGACGTCATCATGGGCGGCCTGTTCATCGTGCTGGTGCTGGAAGCGGCGCGCCGCACCACCGGCCCGATCATGCCGATCGTCGCCATTCTGTTCATCGCCTATGCGATGTTCGGCCCCTATCTGCCGCCGCCGTGGACGCATCGCGGCTTCGACATCGCGCGTCTTGTCGGCCATCTGTTCATCACGCTGGAAGGCATCTTCGGCGTCGCGGTCGATGTGTCGGCCTCGCTGATCATCATGTTCACGATCTACGGCGCCATCCTCCAGCATTCCGGCGCGGGCAAATTCTTCATCGACTTCTCGCTCGCCATCATGGGCAACAAGCCGTCGAGCGCGGGCCGCTCCGTGGTGGCGTCGTCCTTCCTGCTCGGCGGTCCCTCGGGCTCCGGCGTTGCCACGACGGTGATGATCGGCACCGTGGCATGGCCGATGCTCCGGAAGGCCGGCTTTGAAGCCAATGCCGCCGGCGGTCTGCTGGCCGCGGGCGGCCTCGGCGCCATCATCTCGCCGCCCGTGCTGGGCGCGGCCGCGTTCCTGATCGCCGAGTTTCTCAAGATCGGCTATCTCGACGTCATCTGGATGGCGATCATCCCGACCTGCCTTTACTACCTGTCCCTTCTGTTCATGGTCGAACTCGACGCGTTGCGTTTCGGCGCGCGCGAGGTCGTCTTCAAGCAGGAGATGGCTCTCGGGGCGATGACCAGGCGTTACGGTTTCCACTTCGTGTCGCTGGTCGCGGTCGTTGTCTTCATGGTCATCGGCTTCTCGCCGATGCTGTCGGTGTTCTACGCCACGGTGCTGGCTTTCGGCATGAGCGCGCTCACCGCCGAAACGTCGCTCGGTCCGCAAAAGGTCGTCCTGCCGCTGCTCGCGGCCGCCGCTTTCGTCGTGGGGATCGAGATGATACCCGCGGTCGCGACATCGTCGGCCGGCGGCGCGATCAGGGACTGGTTCCCGGCTTTGATCCTTGTCGTGATGGCGGCGATCGCCTTCGCGGGGCTCACCGAACGCGGCCAGAAGGCGATGCCGTCGGCCGGCAAGCTGACATCCGCGCTGGCCGATGGCTCGATCGGCGTGCTCAGCGCGGCCACCACCTGCGCCGCCGCCGGCATCATCGTCGGCATCGTCACGCTGACCGGTCTCGGCCTCAAGTTCTCGTCCATCGTCATCGACATGGCGGGCGGCAGCCTGCTGATGACGGCGATCTATACGGCGCTCGTGGTATGGATCATCGGTCTCGCCGTGCCGGTGACCGCATCCTACATCATCTGCGCCGTCATCGCCGCGCCGGCGCTGATCAAGCTCGGCGTGCCGGATTACGCCGCGCACATGTTCATCTTCTATTACGCGGTGCTGTCGGAGGTCTCGCCCCCGACCGCGCTGTCGCCTTTCGCGGCGGCCGCAATCACCGGCGGCGATCCCTACAAGACGACCATGCAGGCCTGGAAATACACGCTGCCGGCCTTCCTGGTGCCCTTCGTCTTCGTGCTTGATCCGCTCGGCATCGGCTTGCTGATGAACATCCCGAAGGGCGGCTCGTGGGTCGATGTCGTCTGGATCACCTTTGTCACCGGCGCGGGGCTCGGCGCGTTGTCGGCGGCGGCGCAGGGCTGGGCGCTGCGAGCAACGACGTCCGCCGAACGCATCCTGTTCACGATCTGCGGCCTGCTGCTGGTGTTTCCAAGCCTGCTGGAAGCCGGGCTCGAACTGGCGACCGGCCTTGATATCCCGCACCCGGCGCCGTTCGGTCTTGCGCTGGGCGCCGCCTTGCTGCTCTGGCAATGGAAAGGCCCAAGGCCGGCGACTGCGGCGGCGTGACCCCGAAAAAGCATTGGATCGGGACGCCTAAAACGGCACAATGAGGCTCATAAGGCCGGGTGCAATCCCGGCCCATAAAGAAAACTTTGAATCAACCGGAGGAAGCACGATGAAGAAAGTCATGATAGGCGCGATGGCTGCCGCCGCGGCGGTCGTTATCGCCGCGGCCGGTGCGGTTGCGCAGCAGCGCACCATCGCCATCGGCACCGGCGGCACCGGCGGCGTCTACTATCCGATCGGCGGCGGCCTCGCCAACCTGATTTCAAAGAACCTGCCGGGCGTGCAGGCCACCGCGCAGGTCACCGGCGGTTCGGTCGACAATCTCAAGTTGCTCGGCTCCGGCCAGAGCGAAATCGGCTTCTCGATGGCCGACGCGGCGCTCGACGCGCAGAGCGGCCAGGACAAGTTCAAGGGTTCGCCGATCGAGCTTCGTACCTTGATGGTGCTTTATCCGAACGTCATGCATGTTGTGACCATCGACGGCACCGGCATCAACTCGATGGCCGACATGAAGGGCAAGCGCGTGTCAACCGGCTCGCCGGGCAGCGCCACCGAAGTCATGGCCTTCCGTGTCATCGAGGCCGCCGGTCTCGACAAGGACAAGGACATGAAGCGCGAGCGCCTTGGCGTCGCGGAATCGGTCAACGCCATCAAGGACCGCAAGATCGACGCCTTCTTCTGGGTCGGCGGCTTGCCGACCGCCGCCGTGACCGATCTCGGCGCCACGCCGGGCGTCAAGCTCAAGCTGATCGACCATGACGATCTGGCGCCGAAGATGAACGCGAAATACGGCCCGCTCTATTCGGCGAAGGTCATCGGCAAGAGCGTCTATCCGAACCAGGGCCCCGACAACAAGGCGACGGCGGTCTGGAACGTGCTGCTCACCAACGACAAGATGTCCGACAAGGATGCCTATGACATCGTCAAGCTGATGGTCGAGAAGAAGGCCGATCTGGTCGCCGTGCACAAGGAAGCCGAGAGCTTCTCGCTGGAGAACCAGGTGAAGGGCAACTCGTCGGTGCCGTGGCATCCGGGCGCGTTGAAGTACTTCGCCGAAAAAGGCGTGAAGATGTAGGTTAGACCTGTCCCGGACGCGGCGCATCACGCAGTGGTGCGCCGCAGATCCGGGACCGCCAGAATTCAGCGGCCCCGCCTTGTGCGGGGCCGTTTGCTTTAGTGCGCGTGGCGGGCCGTCGGCCGAAAGGCCGCCGCGAAATAGACGAGCGCACTCAGGAGCGCGATGCAGAAGCTCACCGGCCAGTCGGTGTGATAGGCGATGGTGATGCCAAGCCAGGCTTCGGCGACCGCCAGCGCTGCGGCGAGAACGAGCCCGCTCCACAGCCCGTTGACGAGGCGCTGCGCCGCGGCCGCCGGGCCGACCATCAGCGCGAACACCATCAGCACGCCGACGATCTGGGCGCAGGCCGCCACCGCGAGCGCCACCAGCGCGAGGAACACCGTGGAGATGAAGCGCAGCGGCACGCCCTTGGCTTCGGCCAGTTCCGGCTGCAGCGTGGCGAAGATCAGCGGCCGCATGATCAGCGCGAGCAGCACCAGCGTCGCCGCGCCGAGCGCGGACAGCGCCTTGATCATTGCCAGATCGACCGCCAGCACATTGCCGAACAGCAGCGCGGTCGCCTGCGTCGCGAACGACGTGTAGTAATAGAGAAACAGAATGCCGAAGCCGAGCGCCAGCGACAGCACCACGCCGATGGCGACGTCGCGATTGGCGAGCCGCTCGCCCATCATGCCCATGGCGATGCCGGCGATCAGCGTGAAGCCGACGAGGCCGGCGAGCGGCGACAGCCCGATCAGCCCGGCGCCGGTCGCGCCGGCGAACCCGATATGCGACAGCGCGTGGCCGGCGAAGGTCTGCCCGCGCATGACGAGGAAATAACCGGTCACGCCCGACACGACGGCGACGATGCCGGCGGCGATGAAGGCGTTGATGACGAAGTCGTATTGGAACACGTTGCCGCTGCCTTAGTGGTGATGTCCGTGGTGCTCGTGGCCGTGCCCGTGATCGTGCATGTGCGCGTCGCGCTCGACATCGCGGCCGCGCGACATCACGAAGATATGCCCGGCGGCGCGCACCACTTCGATCTCGGTGTCATAGAGCGTCGACAGCACCGGCGCGGTCACCACCTCATCGACCGTGCCCAGCGCGGCGTGGCTATTGCCGAGGTAGAGCACCTTGTCGATGGCGCCGAGCAACTGGTTGAGCTCATGCGCCGAGAACAGAACCGTAATGCCGCGCTCGCGCGCGATTCTGCGCACGACGCCGATGACGACCTCCTGGTGCCGGGCGTCGAGGCTGATCAGCGGCTCGTCGAGCAGCAGCAGTTTCGGATTGCCCATCAGCGCCTGCGCCAGCAACAGGCGCTGGCGTTCGCCGCCCGACATCTCGGACAGCGGGCGGCGCGCGAGGTCGGCGGCGCCGACGGCGTCGAGCGTGTGTTCGATGGCGTCGCGGTCGGCCGCGCTCAGCGACGGCAGGCCCCAGCGCTCGCCGTGCAGCGAACTGGCGATGTAGTCGAGGCCGCGCACGCGCAGGTCCGGCAGCACGGTGCGCAGTTGCGGCAGGTAGCCGATGGCGGCATTGCCGCGCGCCGGAGGTGCGCCGAAGACGCGGAGCGTCCCCACGCTCGCGGGGACCAGGCCGAGGAGGGCCCGCATCAAGGTCGTTTTGCCGGCGCCGTTGGGGCCGAGCACGCCGATGAACTCGCCGGGCGCGATGGCGAAGCTGACGTCGCGCAGCACGGCGCGGCCGCCGATGGCGACGGTGGCGTGGTCGAGAGAGATGATGGGATGCTGTGTCATTCCGGGGCTCTTGCCGCCAGCGCGTTTACGCGCGTCTTCGACGCGCTGTGGCAAGAGAGCCCGGAATCCAGACGCGGGCAAGAGGGCTGCCGCCGGGCTCGATTACGCCCCCGGCTCGCTCAGCGCCTTGTCGAGCGCGTCGAGCTGGCCGAGCATCCAGTCCGTGAAGGACGTGTCGGCCGGCTGGGTCTCGGTGACGCCGACCACGGCAATCTTGTTGTCCCTGGCGATGTCCACGAGCCGCTGCGCCAGCTTCTCCGAGACCTGCGAATTGTAGAGCAGCGCCTTCACCTTGCGGGTCTTCAGGTCGGTCTCGAAGGCGGCGATGTCGCGGGCGCTGGGCTCGGATTCGTTCATCAGCGCCAGTTGGAATTTCTCGTTGCGCATGGTGAGGCCGAGCGCCTCGGCCATCAGGCCGAATACGGGCTCGGTGGCGGTGACCGGCTTGCCTTTGTGCTTGTCGCGAAGCTGGCCGACGCGCTGCGTGATGCGCTCGAGGTCGGCGAGCACCTTGTCGAGATTGGCGGCATAGTCGGCGGCGTTCGCCGCATCGGCCTTGCTGAAGGCCGCGGCCATGGCCTTGGCGACCGCCGGCATGGTCGCGGGGGCGTACCACAGATGCGGGTTGCCGCCGTGTTTGGCCTTGACGAGCTTGGCGGCCTCGACCGTGACGCGGTCCTTGCGCGGCGAGGCCTTGAGCAGCTTTTCCATCCACTCGTCGTAATGCCCGCCGTTGAAGATCACGACCTGGGCATCGGCAACCTGGCGCACCTGGCCGGGCGTCGCCTCGAAGGAATGCGGGTCCTGGTCCGGATTGGCGATGACGTTGAAAACGGCGACATGGGCGCCGCCGATCCGGGCGGCGATGCCGCCATAGAAGTTCTCGGCCGCCACGACCTTGAGCGGGCCGCCGCTGGTCTGGGCCTGTGCGGCTGCCAGGGGCAGGGCCAGCAGCGCGGCGAGGGCCGCGAAATGAAGGAAAGAGCGCGCGCGCATGGGGAACCTCGTTGGGGCGGGAGCGAAGATGCCGAAATGTAATATTATAACATTTCTTCTGGCAAGGCCGCGGCGCGTTATTTTTCGCTGGCGGCCAACCTGCCGGCTTTTCCGCCTTTGATCAGAGCCTTAGGCGGCGCTATCACGCCCCGGCGGGCTCGGCGCCCCGCCGGCCGATTGGATCGAAATCATGGCGAAACTGACCCGCGACGTGCTGGCGAGCTATCTGGCGGAGATGCCGGCCGGGCACATCTTCGATCTGCCTTATGCGCAGTTCGCCGGCCTGTTTCCGCCGGGCGAGCCGGACCCGTTCGCGCGGTCGGCCCTGCGGGCTTTCGCCGGCGAATGCGGCTGCGATCTGGTGCAGATTGTCTCGGAAGAGCGCTTCGAGCTGCGCAAGCGTACGGCGCAGCAGTCTTGATATCAGCCGAAGCGCCGGCCGACCCGGACGTCGCGCTGGACGCGGCGGACTTCGTCTTCCAGGCGCTTGATCTCGCGCGTCATCTCGGTGAGGGCCCGCAGATAGCTCTCGTTGATGTCCCGCTGCGAGATCTGGGCTCGCGCGTTCTGCAGGAAGTTCTCGATCGCGGATAACGACATGGCCAGCCCCACAAATTCGACATCGCTCCGGGCGATGCCCGCGGCGGATCGAGCCTAGGCCCCAAGAGTGAAGAAACTTCAAAAAAGGCCGCTAAACTTTGGCCGCCCCGGTCCGGGCCGGATCCCGGAAATTAGCGAGGCAGCCGGACGTTTGACCACCCGGCCGCCTCTGGCCCGGACAAACGGCATCACTAATCTGTCGGGCTGACATGAGATTACCAAGGCGGCGCGGCGGCGTGTTTTGGAGTCTGCGATGCTGGTTAAACGGCGTGGTAAAGCGCCGCATTGGCCGCGGCCGCGCGACTTGACCCGAAAATCCGACGTAAACCATGTCGCCCGGAGGACACACTGGTGTGGGTTTCGTCGTGGGCGTGTTGCAAGAGGGGCCGATGGTTAGCAATATGCCCGCAAATCATCAGAGTGCCCCATGAATCGCCCCAAAATCTCGACTGAATCCGCCGTTCTTCTCAGCCGGCGCGCCTTCACCCTCGGCCTGCCGCTCTTTGCCGCCGGCTGCATGACGACCAGCTACGGCTATATGAGCGACGGCGGGCACAACATCTCCGCGGTCGAGAATGTCGATCCGAGCCTGATGCGGACCGAGGTCTCCTGGTCGGGCAACGAGAAACCTGGCACCGTGGTGGTCAATATCGGCCAGCGCCGGCTCTATCTGGTGCAGGCCGGCGGCCGGGCGCTACGCTACGGCGTCGGCGTCGGCCGCACCGAGGCGGCGAATTTCCGCGGCACCGCCGTGATCGGCCGCAAGGAGAAGTGGCCGCGCTGGACGCCGACGGCGAACATGATCGCGGCGATCCCGTCCTACCGCGCCTATGCCGGCGGCATGGCGGGCGGCCCGGACAATCCGCTCGGCCCGCGCGCGCTCTATCTCTTCCGCGGTGGCCGCGACACCTACTTCCGCCTGCACGGCACCGTCGAGCCGGAGACCATCGGCACCGCGGTGTCGAGCGGCTGCATCCGCCTGTTCAATCAAGACATCATCGACCTGTACGAGCGCGTCCCGCTCGGCGCCACCGTCAAGGTGGTCTGATCCGGCGTGCGGCGCCGCGATCGCGGCGCCGCCGCCGACCTAGCCAAATCGTTTCGCCAGAACGTGGTCGAGCGACAGCGCTCCCGCGCCGCACGTCATCAGCAGCAGGCAGCAGGCCGCCCAGGTGCCGTGGGTCGGCCACGCGTCGGGATAGACGAAGATCTCGATCACGAGCGTCATGCCGAGCAGCGCCAGCGCCGAGAATCGCGTCGCCAGCCCCGCGATCAGCAGCACCGGAAACAGATGTTCGACGACGGCGGCGCCATAGGCCGCCACCACCGGGTCGAGCAGCGGCAGTCGATACTCGCTGCGGAATAGTTCGATCGCGTTTTCCGACAGGTGGAAGCCGTCGACCTTGGTCTGGCCGGATTGCCAGAACACGCCGGCGATGGCGATTCGCGTGAGCAGGGCAACAAACCAGTACGGAATGGCTTCCATCCAGGCGATGGCGCGCTTCAGCAGCGCAACCGGCATCGGCGTGGAGATTGCGGTCAGGCTCTGGCTCATGATGCGTGGTCCTTCGCGATCGTGGAGAGGTGCAGTGCGGTTGCCAATTCGCCGCCGATCAGCCCGGCGAGATTGACGGCCGGATCGAAGGCGGAGTCGGCGTTCGCCGCTTCGGCGGCCGCTTCGCCGAGCGGCGTGCCGCCGGCGAGCGCCTCGAGAAATGTCGCGCCGCCGGGCGGCAACCGGCGAACTTCGACGGCCCCGTGCGGCCGCGCGATGAGCGCATCCTCCCGCCCGCAATCCTCGATCGAGGCCGGCGCCATGCCGCCCGAATTCATCGACCAGATCGTCACCACCGGAAAGGCCGAGCGCACGACGCGCAGCGACGGATGCAACACGACGCGAAGATCGCCTAGCCTGTTCGCGTCGATGGTCTGCCAGGCAGCCGTATCGAGCGGCGCGGCATCGGCCGCGTGATAGGCCTGCGTGCGCGCGAATTCGAGCCGCGCCACGTCGGCGAGATAGGGGATTGCCGCGGCCGGCTCGAACCGCGCGACGAAAGCCGGAAAGCGTTCGCCATAGTTCATCATCACCGGCGAGCACGGCGGCTCGCTGGACACATAGATGCGCGCCAGCGCCGCGAAGAATTCCGTGCCGACGATTCGTTCGGTCGCCGGAAACTGCGCGCGCATGGCTTCGCTCAAGCCGACGATGACATTGTTGCGATAGACCGCGAAGCGCTTCTGCGGCGAACGCCCCGTATGCGACGCGACGGTCTGCGGCACGGCCCGATCGGAATCGAGCAGGGCGCCCGCGAACTGGTTCTGTATTCGGAATGCGCTCATCACGCCGCCTCCTGCGCCGCGGCGCGGTCGAGAATACGGGCCGCGGCCCGTGCTTCATCGGCGAGCACCGGCCAGGCCGGCACGTCGTTGTCCCACTCGATCAGGGTCGCGACCGGCCCGGTACGGGCGATGACGGCCTCGTAAAGCGCCCAGACCGGATCGGCGACCGGCGTGCCGTGCGCGTCGATCAGAAGCGGCGCGCCGGCATCGTCGCTCTGCGCGTCGTGGCCGCCGAGATGGATTTCCTTGATTTGTGAAAGCGGAAAGACGCTCAGATAGGCCGCCGGATCGGTGCCGTGATTGACGGCGCTGACAAAGACGTTGTTGACGTCGAGCAGCAGGCCGCAACCGGTGCGCCGCGTCACCGCGTTGAGAAATTCGGTTTCCGGAATCGTGCTGTCGACGAAGGTGACGTAGGTCGACGGATTTTCCAGCAGCATTTCGCGCCCAAGCGCGTTCTGCACCGTGTCGATGTGTTCGCACACGCGCGCCAGCGTTTCTTCGGTGTAAGGCAGCGGCAGCAGGTCGTTGTAGAAGAATTCGCCGTGCGACGACCACGCCAGGTGCTCGGAAAAGCTCTGCGGCTGATGCCGGTCGCACAGGGTTTTCACTCGCTTGAGATGGGCGCGGTCGAGCGGACCGGCGCCGCCGATCGACAGGCCGACGCCATGCACCGAAAGCGCGAACCGCTCGCGCAATGCATTGAGCTGAGCATGCGCCGGCCCGCCATCGCCCATGTAGTTCTCGGCATGAATTTCGATGAAGCCGACAGGCGCATCGCCGGCAAGAATGCCGGCGAAGTGTTGCGGCTTGAAGCCGACGCCGGCGCGGGCGGGAAGTGACGAGGCAATTGGCATGACGAGCGCTCGCGTGAATGAAAAGTCGGGAGGCGCGTGGATCGCGCGCCTCCCGATGGTCGATCAGCTCTTGATCGGCGTGAGCGAGCCCATGCCCTTCGGCGTGCTCATCGTGGCGCAGGTGCCCTTGGCGACGTACTTCCAGGCATTACCCTGGTAGTCCACCTTGGAGGTGCCGGCGCAGGTGGTGCCGGGGCCGGCGGCACAGTCGTTCTTGCCGGCGAGCGAGACGCCGTAGCATTTGTCGGCGTTGGCCTGGACCGGCGCCGGGCCGGCGGACGCGACCGAGATCATGGTGAAGGCGGCGGCCAGCGAACCGGCGAGCGTCGTGGCGGCGATGGCAGTCTTGGTCATGGGATAGTCCTTCCTCGTGAGGGCGTTTGACACAGTGGGCGCGGTATACTTCCGGCTCACATGCGGTCTTTCGCGCCGAAGCCCTCGCTTGTTACATCGCTCACGTTTTTGTGTTGCCGCGCCTCGGGTACTCATTTTTTTCGTCGAAGCATGTAACAACGACGCGCATCATCCGAATGAAGATGAAGGAGCGGGCTTGAGCGACGCTGGCTGGTCAGACCTGATGCGCGCCGCCAATGCCGGCGATGCGGAGGCTTACGGCCGTCTGCTGCACGCGATTGCGGCGGCGCTGCGCGCGCCGATACGGCGCAACCTGTTACGCGCGGGGCGCTCCGCCGCCGACGTCGAGGATGTGGTTCAGGAGGTTCTGCTTGCCGTGCATCTGAAGCGCCATACATGGGACAGCGAGCGCCCGGTCGGGCCATGGGTGCACGCCATCGCCCGCTACAAGGTGGTCGATGCATTGCGCCGGCGCACCGGACAATTCGATCTGTCGATCGATGAATTCTCCGAGACGCTGGCGGCGGAGGAGCCCGAGCCGTCCGTGCCGGCGAGTGAGGTCGAGCGCCATCTGGCGACACTGCCGGCCGGCCAGCGCACGGTGGTTCAGGCGATCGCGGTCGAAGGCCGCTCGATCGGCGAAGCGGCGGAGCGGCTGAGCATGACGGCGGGCGCCGTCCGGGTGGCGTTGCATCGCGGCCTTGCGGCGCTGGCGAAACAATTGGGACAGGACTGACGATGCGAACGGACGATCTGGTACAGGCCCTGGTGGCCGATCGCGCGACGGCGCCGCCGCTCGGTACGCAGTTCGCCTGGGCGCTCGCCGCGGGGCTTGTGCTGTCGGCGGCCGGATTTCTGCTGGTGCTCGGCCCGCGTCCGGATATCGGCGGGGCGGTGGGCACGATCCGGTTCGACATCAAGATCGTCCAGGTTCTCCTGCTGGCGGTGACCGCCTTCACGCTGGTTCTGCAGATCGGCCGCCCGACGGCCGTGCACAGAGGCCGGGTGGCCGCACTCGCCATCGCGCCGGTCCTGCTGCTTCTTGCTGTCGGCGCCGAATTGATGGTCGTCCCGGCGGACCGGTGGCCGGTCAGGCTGGTGGGCACCAATTCGCGCGTTTGCCTGACCGCGATCCCCCTGATGGCGCTGCCGCTGCTGGCGGCGTTCCTGATCGTGCTCAGGCGCGGTGCGCCGGCCTCGGGCGCTGTCGCGGGCGCAGTGGCCGGGCTAGCCGCCAGCGCCGCGGCGGCGGTGCTTTACGCCACGCATTGTCCGGACGATTCGCCGCTTTTCGTCGCCGTCTGGTACCCGATCGCCATCGGTGGCGTGACCCTGGCCGGGGCCCTGTTGGGCCGTTTTCTGCTGCGCTGGTAAGCGCCTGGAGGCCCCGTCAAAGACGACGGGTGGCTTGATACCTCCAGATTGCCCCGGTCGGCCGCAATATCTGTTAATGGCCGAGCGGTATGACGCGTGCGTTGTGCACGGCCGTTGGAACCCAAGGCCGCTTCCGGGCATTACTGGGGCGGGCCATATTGCAAACGTAATCTGACGGCCTGTTTTCGTTCGTACGTCAAAATTCGACATCCCGGGAGATACAAAATGATCAAGAAGGTGTTGGCGGTCGCTGCATTGGCCCTCGCGCTCGGCGGTTGTGAAACTGCGCGTCAGGATCGCGTTGCGGGCGGTGCGCTCATCGGTGGCGGCACTGGCGCGCTGATCGGCGGTCTGGCCTCGAATTCGGTCGGCGGCGCGGTTGCCGGCGGTCTCATCGGCGCGGCGGCGGGCGGCATCATTGCCGACGCGACCCGTCCGGGCCGCTGCTACTACCACGACCGTTACGGCAATCGCCGTTACGTGCGCTGCCGCTAAGCAGCTCAAGCCGTTCCACGGACGAAAAGGCCGCCTTCGGGCGGCCTTTTTGCATTTCCGGCGCGGGAATTCGGCTTTTGCACCCCCGGCGCCGAACCCCTATATGTGCGCGGCAAGGAGCCCATTTCCATGACCGACGCCACTTCCGCGGCCGATCCGGCCGGCAAGATCCCCGTTACCGTGCTCACCGGCTACCTCGGCGCCGGCAAGACCACTTTGCTCAACCGCATCCTGACCGAGCCGCACGGCCAGAAGTTCGCCGTCATCGTCAACGAATTCGGCGAAATCGGCATCGACAACGACCTCGTGGTGGACGCCGACGAGGAAGTGTTCGAGATGAACAATGGCTGCATCTGCTGCACGGTGCGCGGCGATCTCGTCCGCATCATCGACGGCCTGATGCGCCGCAAGGGCAAGTTCGACGCCATCATCGTCGAGACCACGGGCCTCGCCGATCCGGCGCCGGTCGCGCAGACCTTCTTCATGGACGAGAATGTCGGCGCCAAGACCAAGCTCGACGCCGTCGTCACGGTCGCCGACGCCAAGTGGCTCAAGGACCGGCTCAAGGATGCGCCGGAAGCCAAGAACCAGATCGCCTTCGCCGACGTCATCGTGCTCAACAAGACCGATCTCGTCACCCCGGCCGAACTCGACGAGGTCGAGGCGCGCATTCGCGGCATCAATCCTTACGCCACCATGCATCGCACCGAACGTGCGCAGGTCGCCATCAAGGACGTGCTCGGCCGCAACGCCTTCGATCTCGACCGCATTCTCGAAATCGAGCCGGAATTCCTGACGGCGGACGACCACGATCATCATCATGACCATGGCCACGATCACGACCATCATCACCATCATCACGGCCTCAAGCACTATCACGACGAGGAGATGCAATCGATTTCCATGTCGTCGGAGAAGCCGCTCAATCCGGACAAGTTCTTCCCGTGGATTCAGGAGCTGGTGCAGACCGAGGGCAAGGACATCCTGCGCTGCAAGGGCATCCTGTCGTTCAAGGACGACGACGAGCGCTTCGTGTTCCAGGGCGTGCACATGATCCTGGACGGCGACCACCAGCGCAAATGGAAGGACGGCGAGGCGCGCATCAGCCGCGCCGTGTTCATCGGCCGCCATCTGCCGGAAGAGAAAATCCGCAAGGGCTTCGAGAGCTGCGTGGCTTAGGTCGTTCAGTATGACCGACGCAGCCTCCACCATGTTCACACTCGCCGATCGCGCGCGCATCGTCGCCGAAGCCGAGGGCTCGACCATCGTCGGCGTCCACTTCCTGCGCCAGACGCCGGTCTTCGTGCTCGGCGAGGAAGCGCTGCTGTTCGCGCCGGCCGAAAAGCGCACGCGCGTCGCCGTGCATGACGGCGGCATTCTCGCCAGCGCCGCCGACCCATCGCGCATCGTCACCGGCGGCGACGACGGCAAGCTGGTCGCCACCGACCGCGACGGCAATGTCGAGACGCTTGCCACCGACGAGCGCAAGCGCTGGATCGACCAGGTCGCGCTCGGCCCGGATGGCGCCGTGGCGTGGTCCACCGGCAAGATCGCGCGGGTGAAAACCGGCAAGGGCGATCTGCGCGAATTCCAGGCCGCCTCGACGGTCGGCGGGCTTGCCTTCTTCCCCAAGGGCTTCCGCCTCGCGGTGGCGCATTACAATGGCGTGTCGCTGTGGTTTCCCAATGCGGCGGGCGCCAAGCCCGAAGTGCTGGAATGGAAGGGCTCGCATCTCGGCGCTTCGGTGAGCCCCGACGGCCGCTTCCTCATCACCCAGATGCAGGAGCCGACCTTGCACGGCTGGCGCCTCGCCGACGCCAAGCACATGCGCATGTCCGGTTATTCGGCGCGCGTGCGCTCGATCTCGTGGTCGCATGACGGCGGCCTGCTGGCGACGTCCGGCTCCGAGCAACTCATCCTCTGGCCGTTCGACGGCAAGGACGGCCCGATGGGCAAGCAGCCGACCATGTACGCGCCGTCGCCGTCGCGCTGCACGCGCGTCGCCTGCCATCCGAAGCAGCCGGTCTGCGCCGCCGGTTTCGCCGACGGCACGGTGCTGATGGTGCGTCTCGAGGACGGCGCGCTCATTCTCGCGCGCGAGGCCGACGGCCAGAGCGTCAGCGCGCTGGCCTGGAGCGCCGAGGGCCAGGTGCTGGCCTTCGGCACCGAGCAGGGCGATGCAAGGGTGCTGACGCTTTAAAAATTTGCCCCGGACGCGATGCAGCGCGTAGCGCTGCTTCGCAGATCCGGGGCCGTTACAAACTCCGCCTTCGTGAAGGTCCCGGTTCAGCAGCGCGTCATTGCATGCCGCGCTGCGCCCGGGACAACACCATTACCGCACCAGCACGTTCCTGAACTGCCACGGGTCGGACGTGTCGATGTCCTCCGGAAACAGCCCCGGCCGGCCGGCGAGCGGCGTCCAGTCGGTGTAGTAGCCCTTCACCGGGCCGAGATAAGGCAACTGGATTTCCAGAGTGCGGTGGAAGTCGATTTCGTCGGCTTCGACGATGCCTTCGTTCGGATTTTCCAGCGCCCAGACCATGCCGGCGACGATGCAGGACGTGACCTGCAGCGCGGTGGCGTTCTGGTGCGGCGCCAGTGCCCGCGTTTCCTCGATCGAGAGCTGCGAGCCGAACCAGTAGGCGTTCTTGCCGTGGCCGTAGAGCAGCACGCCGAGCTCGTCGATGCCGTCGACGATCTCGTCCTCCTCGAGGATGTGGTGCTTCTCCTGCATCTTGCCCGAGCCGAACATCTCGTGCAGCGACACCACCGCGTCGTCGGCCGGATGATAGGCGTAGTGGCAGGTCGGCCGGTACGTCACCTTGCCGGAGGCATCGCGCGCGGTGAAGTAATCCGAGATCGAGATCGACTCGTTGTGCGTGACCAGGAAGCCGTATTGCGCGCCGCGCGTCGGGCACCAGGTGCGCACGCGCGTAGTGGCGCCGGGCTGCATCAGGTAGATCGCCGCGCCGCAGCCGGTTTCATGCGTCTTCGCGTTGTCCGGCATCCACTTCTCGTGGGTGCCCCAGCCGAGTTCGGCCGGCTGCAGGCCTTCCGACATGAAGCCTTCCACCGACCAGGTGTTGACGAACACCTCGGCTTCCTTCGGCGTCCTGCAGCGCTGCGTGTCGCGCTCGGCGATGTGAATGCCCTTGATGCCGGCCTGGCGCATCAGGTCGGCCCATTCGCCCTTGGTCCTGGGCTCCGGCACGTTGAGCTTGAGATCGGCGGCGACGTTGAGCAGCGCCTGCTTGACGAAGAACGACACCATGCCGGGATTGGCGCCGCAGCACGACACGGCCGTGGTCGAGCCGGGCTTGCGCGCCTTCTTGGCGGCCTGCGTCGTCTCGCGCAGCGCGTAGTTCGAGCGCGCCTCCGGACCTTTCGACGAATCGAAATAGAAGCCGAGCCACGGCTCGTTGACGGTGTCGATATAGAGCGCGCCGATCTCGTTGCAGAACTCCATGATGTCCACCGAGCCGGTATCGACCGACAGGTTGACGCAGAAGCCCTGGCCGCCGCCGGCGGTGAGCAGCGGCTTGAGCACCTCGCGGTAATTGTCGCGGGTCAGGCCCTGCTGGATGAAGCGCACGCCGTGCTTCTCGCAGAAGGCCTTGCGGCCTTCATCCTTGGGGTCGAGCACCACGAGGCGCGACTTGTCGAATTTGAAATGCCGCTCCAGCATCGGCAGCGTGCCTTTGCCGATCGAGCCGAAGCCGACCATGACAATCGGTCCGGTAATGGTCGCGTAAACGGGCCAATCGGTCATTTGTAAATTCCTCCAGATAATCGGGCCGTGATAGCCGCCCTGTGTGACAAACGGAAGGGACGCCCCGCGGTCGGCGGGGCGTCCCAAGGTCAGGCCGTGAAAGGCCTTCTTCTGCGGTTACGCGGCGCGGCGGCGGATGGCACCACCGCGAAGACGGTGGGCGCGGGCATCCTGCGCCACGAGGTCGTGCAGGTCCGGCGTCGGCGCCATGCGGCCGGCGGGTGCGATCATGCCGCGCGCACCGTTGAGCGCGCCGGCGGTGAGTTCGCGGCCGAGCAGGCGCCGGCGCTCGAACGGCCCGGGCATCCACAGCGCGCCGGTCTTCTCGCCGGAGAAGCCGAAACGCTCATAGTATTCCGGATCGCCCACCAGCACGATGGCGTCATGGCCGAGCTTGCGCGCCATCTGGATCGCGCGGCGCACCAGCGCACCGCCGAGGCCCTTGGAGCGGCAGTCGTCCGCCACCGCGACCGGCCCGAGCAGCAGCGCGCGCTTGCCGTTGCCGATCGAGACGTCCCACAGCCGCGCGGTGCCGATCACGCGGCGGCCTTCCGCGGCGATGAAGGCCAGGCCTTCGGCCGGCAGACGGTCTTCGCGCAGGCGCTCGGACGACTTGCGATAGCGGGTCTCGCCGAAGGCGGCATCGAGCAGCGCTTCGCGCGCGTCGAAATCGGCGAACCGTTCGTGGCGGATCTGGATCATGGTCGTACTCCTTCCCCGCTCCAGGCGCGTGCGAACACGCGCGCAACGAGCGCCGTCAGTTCAAGCGTTGAGGAAAGGGGGAGGCGGTTATCCGCCTCCCTTAACTGTCAGATGTGGCGCCGATCGCGGAGCGATCAGATGTGGATCGTCTTCAACGGCGGCAAACCGTTGAACGCCACCGCCGAGTAGGTCGACGTGTAGGCACCGGTGCCTTCGATCAGCAGCTTGTCACCGATCTCCAGGCTGACCGGGAGCGGGTAGGGCTGCTTCTCGTACAGCACGTCGGCCGAGTCGCACGTCGGGCCGGCCAGCACGCACGGCGCCATCGCATCGGCATCGCGCGGCGTCTTGATCGCGTAGCGGATCGACTCGTCCATCGTCTCGGCGAGACCGCCGAACTTGCCGATGTCCAGGTAGACCCAGCGCACCTCGTCTTCCTCGCTCTTCCTGGAGACGAGGACGACTTCGGTCTCGATCATGCCGGCATTGCCGACCATGCCGCGGCCCGGCTCGATGATCGTCTCCGGGATGCGATTGCCGAAGTGCTTCCGCAGCGCCTTGAAGATCGCGTTGCCGTAGGTGCGAACCGTCGGCACGTTCTTCAGGTACTTGGTCGGGAAGCCGCCGCCCAGGTTGACCATCGACAGGTTGATGCCGCGCTCGCCGCATTCCTTGAACACCGCCGCCGCCTGCGCGAGGGCACGGTCCCAGGCATGCTGGTTGCGCTGCTGCGAACCGACATGGAACGAGATGCCGTAGGGCTCGAGGCCCGCCTTGAAGGCGTGCTCAAGGACGTCCACGGCCATCGCCGGCTCGCAACCGAACTTGCGCGACAGCGGCCATTCGGCGCCGGCGCCGTCGCACAGGATGCGGCAGAACACCTTCGCGCCGGGGGCTGCCCGGGCAACCTTGTCGGCCTCGGCCTGGCAGTCGATCGCGAAGAGGCGGATGCCGAGCGCGTAGGCGCGCGCGATATCGCGTTCCTTCTTGATCGTGTTGCCGAACGAGATGCGGTCGGCCGTGGCACCGGCCGCGAGCGCCATCTCGATCTCCTGGACCGAGGCGGTGTCGAAGCAGGAACCCATGGAGGCGAGCAGCGACAGCACCTCCGGCGCCGGATTCGCCTTCACGGCGTAGAACACGCGCGTATCCGGCAAAGCCTTGGCGAAGGCGGTGTAGTTGTCCTTGACCACGTCGAGGTCCACGACCAGGACGGGGCCCTCGTCGACACCGCGCTCGCGGCGATCGCGCAGAAATTCACGGATGCGCTCGGTCATTGGCGCAAACTCCCAGCTCAAGGGGCGACGGAAGTCGCCCGGATGATGCGTTTCGGAGCCTTCGAGCAGGTGCGCTGTGGGGACGCAGCCGTGCCGCAGGCTCTTAACCGCTAGGTGCTGCCGTGAGATTGGTGGGGGATCCCCGCCGCACTGTTGGCAAAGATGGACAAGCCTCGTCGGTAACCCGTCGCTGGCGGTGGAAGGCCAGCAGAGACCAAAGAAGCCCGCTCCGTCGTTGCTTTAAGTCGCGTCCCCTGCGGAGAGCAGAGTGCGCCGGTTTCGCCTCCGGCTGCCAATCAGAAAACTTGAAGCTACTTACTTCTCCCGTGGGAGAAGCTCGCTCACCTCAGGCGGCTGGCCGGCCTCTTGTCCGGCTACCTACCGATTGACACACGACCACAGGCACGTGCGAAATTGGGCAAGAGTGGAAATAACACCTTTCGCCCCGGTTGCAAGAGAATTTCTTCGCCACGCGACAAATCATCCTTAACTTTTGTCGGATGTGTCGCTGCTTCGCCGCAGCCGGGCTTGTCGCCGCGTCGCGCGGCGCCTCAGGCGCGCTTGGTACAACAGCGGCGCCAGCCGCGTTTTGGCTGAGCGCGCCTCAGGCGCGCTTGGTAAAAGGCTCGATGCGGTTACCGAAGCGCACGAACTGCGCCATGACGACGAGGCCGGCGAGCACGAAGGCGACATCGAGGATGCGCTGGCCGGTGGTCCCGAGATCGAACAGGGTAGCGATCGCCCAGGAGCCGGCGAAGGCCGCGCCGAAGACTTCGGCGCCGATCAGGATCGCCGCCGACGTGACGGTCAACACGTTGAGCCAGTTGATGCGGCGGCCAGTAGCCATCTCATTCTCCTGTTGAGCGGGCGCAATCTCTCCGAAATGGCCCGGCCGATCAAGCCCGCTGACCGCCCCACGCGGCGCCGCGGATTGATCTGCCTCATGGCCAAAAAGAGCCAGGCGGCCAGATTGCCGCCATGCCGTCAGGCCCGTCCGATCCATCGTTTGTCAGCCGTTTGCGGCCTTTTTTGGTGGCCTGGCCCCTGATCGGGCTCGCTGGCGGCCTTGCCGCGCGCCTTGCCGGCGACGAGGCGGTGGCGGCGGTCATCTGGACCGTCGGCAGCGCGCCGGTGCTCGCGGTGCTGCTCGCCGAGATCATCGGCGGGCTGCGGCGCGGCGATTTCGGCCTCGACATCGTCGCCGCGCTGTCCATGTCGGCGGCCCTCGTCATCGGCGAGCACCTTGCCGCCGCCATCGTCGCCCTGATGTATGCCGGCGGCCAGTATCTGGAGAGCTTCGCCGAGCGCCGCGCCCAGCGCGAGATGACGGCGCTGCTCGCAAGGGTGCCCCGCAGCGCCATGCTCCACGCCGAGGGCGCGCTGGTGGAGGTCCCGGTCGAGCGCGTCGAACCCGGCGACAGGCTGTTCATCCGCCGCGGCGATGTGGTGCCGGTGGACGGCAAGGTGGCCGGCGGCGTCGCCGTGCTCGACCAGTCGGCGCTGACCGGCGAATCCATGCCGGTGCGGCTGAAGGACGGCGACGACGTGCTCAGCGGCTCGACCAATGCCGGCGACGCCTTCGACCTCGCCGCCATCCGCCGCGCCGCCGATTCGACCTATGCCGGCGTCGTGCGGCTTGCCGAGGAGGCGCAGCGCTCCCGCGCGCCGATGGCGCGCATGGCCGACCGCTACGCCATGGTGTTCCTCGGCGTGACCGTCCTCTTGGCCGGCCTGACCGGCTGGCTGACCGGCGACGCGGTGCGGGTGGTCGCCGTGCTGGTGGTGGCGACGCCGTGCCCGCTGATCCTTGCCGTGCCGGTGGCGCTGATGGCCGGCATCTCGCGCGCCGCCAAAAGCGGCATCCTGATCAAAAGCGGCAAGGCGCTGGAGATGCTGGCCCGCGTGCGCGCGCTGGTCATCGACAAGACCGGAACATTGACCGCCGGCGCGGCCCATATCGTCGATACCCGGGTCGCACCCGGCCTCTCGCCGTCGGAACTGCTGCGCATTGCCGCCTCGCTCGACCAGGCCTCCAAGCACATCATCGCCGAAACCCTGGTCGCGGCGGCGCGGGCGCAGGGGCTGGCGCTGTCGGTGCCGACCACGGTCGAGGACACGCCCGGCGCCGGCCTCACCGGCCGGGTCGAGGGCCGGCTCGTGTCGGTCGGCGGTTTCCAATATGTCGCGGACCGCGTCGGCGACGAAGACCTGCGCAAGCTCAGCCAAAGCCGGCCGCCTGGCGCCGTCGGCGTCGCCGTCGCCATCGACGGCAAGGCGGCCGGCGTGATCGTGCTCGCCGATATGGTGCGCGAAGGAACCGAGGACCTGCTGCGCCGGCTGCGCGACGGCGGCATCGAACGCATTGTCCTGGCAACCGGCGATCGCATGGATGTCGCCCGCTTCATCGGCGCCGGGCTCAGCCTCGACGCCGTGCGCGCCGACCTGACGCCGGATCAGAAAGTGCTCGTCGTGCTGTCGGAACGCAAGAACGGCCCGGTGATGATGATCGGCGACGGCGTCAATGACGCGCCGGCGCTGGCCGCGGCCGATCTCGGCGTCGCCATGGGCGCGCGGGGCGCCGCCGCGAGTTCCGAAGCCGCCGATGTCGTGCTGCTGGTCGATCGTCTGGACCGCATCCTGCCGGCGGTGACGATCGCCCGGCGCTCGCGTGCCATCGCCTTGCAGAGCGTCATCGCCGGCATGGCCCTGTCGATCGGCGCTATGCTCGCCGCCGCGGCCGGTCATCTCGCGCCGGTCGAGGGCGCGCTGCTGCAGGAAGTGATCGACGTCGTCGTCATTTTCAATGCGTTGCGAGCCTTGCGTGGCTGAAGTTCCCAGCGCTCACGCTTTTGTTGCGGAACAGGAACGCGTCCGCGCGTCATGCATTAACAGCACAACCGGGCGCGCCGGCTTCCATAAAACCAATTCGCAAGGAGGACCCGATGGGCCTGTTCAGCAAAGACATCAAGACCATGGACGATCTGTTCGTCCATACGCTCAAGGACATCTATTACGCCGAGCATCAGATTCTGAAGGCGCTGCCCGACATGATCGAGAAGGCGACCGACGGCGGCCTCAAGCAGGGCCTGCAGTCGCATCTCGGCGAGACCAGGAACCATGTCGCGCGTCTCGAGCAGGTGTTCAAGATGCATGGCGTCAAGGCCGAGGGCGTCGATTGCCCGGCCATCGACGGCATCATCGAGGAAGCCAACGAGATCGCCGGCGAGGTCGAGGACAAGAAGGTGCTCGACGCCGCGCTGATCGCCGCCGCGCAGGCCGTCGAGCATTACGAGATGACGCGCTACGGCACGCTCATCGCCTGGGCCAAGCAGCTAGGCCGCGCCGATTGCGCCAGCGTGCTGGAGCAGACCCTCAAGGACGAGAAGGCGGCCGACATGAAGCTGACCGGTCTCGCCGAGGCCGGCATCAACGCCAAGGCTGCGTAATCTGGCGGCGTAATCTGGCCGCCTGATTAAGTGCTGCCCCGTCACCCGGGGCAGCTAGAGATCGCCCGGTTAGGCAGGACGCCGCGGCGATCCGGAAAGGCCCCGGCCCCCAAGGCGCGGGGCCTTTCTGTATCCTCGTCTCCGGAGGCAGGCTTTAGTTTGTCGCCCGCATGCCCTAGATCAGGGGCATGACAAACACCGCGCAGAACCCCTTGCTCGCCGACTGGACCGAAGCCTTCGGCCTGCCGTCCTTCAACGACCTCAGGCCGGAGCATTTCCGCCCCGCGTTCGACGCCGCGCTCGAACGCCACCGCGCCGAGATCGACGCCATCGCCGCTCAGACGGCCGCGCCGACTTTCGCCAACACCATCGAGGCGCTGGAGAAAAGCGGCCGCGATCTCGACAAGGTCGCCAATGTCTTCTTCATCAAGGCCGGCGCCGACACCGGCGACGCGATCGAAGCCATCGAGCGCGATATCTCGCCGCTGCTCGCCCGCCACTCCAGCGCGCTCTATCTGAACGCGCCGCTCTATGCCCGCATCGCCGACCTCTACGCTCGCCGCGCTCAGCTCGGCCTCAACGATGAACAGGTCCGGCTGCTCGACCGCACCCATGCGCGCTTCGTTCGCGCCGGCGGCGCGCTGCCGAAGGACAAGCAGGACCGCCTTGCCGCCATCAATGAGCGGCTCGCCTCGCTCGGCACCCAGTTCGGCCAGAACGTGCTGGCCGACGAGAAATCCTGGGCGCTGATCCTGGAGGAGGGCGATCTTGCCGGCCTGCCGGACTTCGCCAGGGCGGCGGCCGGCGCGGCGGCGGCCGATCGCGGCCATCCCGGCAAATACGCCATCACTCTATTGAGGTCTTCCTGCGAGGGCTTCCTGCAGTTCTCCTCCCGCCGCGATCTGCGTGAGAAGGTGTTCGACGCCTGGATCAAGCGCGGCGAGAACGGCGGCGCGACCGACAACCGCGCTCTGATCGCCGAGACGGTGAAGCTGCGCGACGAGCGCGCGCGGCTGCTCGGCTTTGCCTCCTTCGCCGACTACCGCCTCGAAGACACCATGGCGAAGACGCCCGCAGCGGCGCGCGAACTCCTCAATGACGTCTGGGGCCGCGCCCGCGCCAAGGCCGGCCGCGAGCGCGACGCGCTGCAGGAGATGATCGCGGCCGAGGGCGGCAACTTCGCGCTGGCGCCGCATGACTGGCGCTATTACGCCGAGAAGCTGCGCAAGGCGAAATACGATCTCGATGAATCCGAGATCAAGCCGTACTTCCAGCTCGACAAGATGATCGAGGCGGCGTTCGAAACCGCGACGCGGCTGTTCGGCATCACCTTCAAGCCCGTCAGCGTGCCGCTCTATCATCCCGACGCCCGTGCCTTCGATGTCAGCGACGCCTCCGGAAAGCATGTCGGCCTGTTCATCGGCGATTACTTCGCCCGGCCCTCGAAGCATTCCGGCGCCTGGATGACCTCGCTGCGCGACCAGCAGCGCCTCACCGGCGATACGCGGCCGGTCATTCTCAATGTCTGCAACTTCTCCAAGCCGGCGGCGGGCGAGCCGGCCTTGTTGTCGTTCGACGACGCGCGCACGCTGTTCCACGAGTTCGGTCACGGCCTGCACGGCCTGTTGTCGAACGTGACCTATCCGACCTTGTCGGGCACCGCCGTGGCGCGCGACTTCGTCGAACTGCCGTCGCAACTTTACGAGCACTGGCTCGAGGTGCCGGCGATCCTCGAAAAGTACGCGCGCCACGCCAGGACCGGCGCGCCGATGCCGAAGGCGCTGCTCGACAAGGTGCTGGCGACGCGCACCTTCAATCAGGGCTTCGCCACGATCGAATACACCTCATGCGCGCTGGTCGATCTCGACATCCATGACAAGGGCGTTGCCGATCATCTCGATGTCACGCAGTTCGAGAAGGATCGTCTTGCGGCGCTGCAAATGCCGGCGGAGATCGTGATGCGGCACCGCCTGCCGCATTTCCAGCATCTGTTCTCGGGCGACGGCTACGCCGCCGGTTACTACTCGTATATGTGGTCGGAAGTGCTCGACGCCGACGCCTTCGAGGCCTTCGCGGAAACCGGCAACGCCTTCGACGCCGGCACCGCGAAGCGCCTGCACGACTACATCTATTCGGCCGGCAACCTGCGCGACCCCGCCGAGGCCTACAAGGCCTTCCGCGGCAAGCTGCCGTCGGTCGATGCGCTGCTCAAGAAGCGGGGCCTCGATGAGGCGGCTTAATCGGGCAGTGCGCTCTCTTCTTCACCTCTCCTCTTGGGGGAGAGGTCGGATCGCGCAGCGATCCGGGAGAGGGGGCTGCGGCGATTTCAATAGTTTCGTAACCCCTCTCCCCCAAGGGGAGAGGGGGCGCGCTTGCGCAAGCCGCGTTTCAAGAGTTTTAAAATAATCGTATGACGTCTCTCCACACCGCCGGTCATCGCCGCGGCGTCGTCGCCGCGCCGCATCACGCCGCCGCCGAGGACGGCCGCGCCATTCTCGCCGAGGGCGGCAACGCCATCGAGGCGATGATCGCCATGGCGGCGTCGATCGCCGCCATCTATCCGCACATGAACCATGTCGGCGGCGACGGCTTCTGGCTGATCCGCGAACCGAACGGCCGCGTGCGCGCGATCATGGGCGCCGGCCGCGCCGGCTCGAAAGCCACCATCCGCTTCTATCGCGAGGCCGGTCATCACGAGATGCCGACGCGCGGGCCGCGCGCCGCGCTCACGGTGCCGGGCGCCATCGCCGGCTGGGCGGTGGCGCTTGAGGCGGCCAAGCAGCATCGCGGCAAGCTGCCGCTCGATCTGCTGCTGGCCCCGGCGATCAGGCACGCGCGCGATGGTTACAAGGTGACGCGCAGCCAGGCCGCGCTGACGCGCGACAAGCTCGCCGAGCTGGAAAAGGCGCCGGGCTTCGGCGCGGCGTTCCTGATCGACGGCAAGGCGCCGGACGAAGGCGTGACGATGAAGCAACCGGCTTTTGCCGCGACGCTCGATCATCTCGCCAATGCCGGCCTTGCCGATTTCTATCGCGGCGATGTCGGCCGCGAGATCGCCGCCGATCTGGAGCGCATCGGCTCGCCGGTGACGCGCGATGACCTGGTCACTTACGAAGCCTTCGTCGCCGATCCGCTCAGCGTCGCCGTCGGCGCCGGCACGCTGTATAATGCGCCGCCGCCCACGCAAGGGCTCGCCTCGCTCATCATCCTCGCGCTGTACGATCGGCTGCGCGTCGCGGAGGGCGAGAGCTTCGCGCATATTCACGGCCTCATCGAAGCCACCAAGCGCGCCTTCATCGTGCGCGATCGCGTCGTCACCGATCCCGATCGTGTCGAGGGATCGCTGTCGCGCTTCCTCGACGCCGCGTTCCTCGATGGCGAGGCGGCCAGGATCGACATGAAGAAAGCCGCGCCGTGGCCCGATCCCGCCGCGCGAGGGGATACAATCTGGATGGGCGCGGCGGATTCATCGGGCCTCGTCGTCTCCTACATCCAGTCGATCTACTGGGAGTTCGGCTCGGGCTGCGTGCTGCCGCGCACGGGCGTGCTGATGCAGAACCGCGGCGCGAGCTTCTCGCTGGATGAGAAGGCGCTCAACGCGCTGGCGCCGGGCCGCCGTCCGTTCCACACCCTCAATCCGGCGCTCGCGGTGCTCAAGGATGGCCGCGTCATGGCCTATGGCACCATGGGCGGCGAGGGCCAGCCGCAGACCCAGAGCGCGCTGTTCACGCGCTACGTCACCTACAAGCAGCCGCTCGAACGTGCGCTCGATGCGCCGCGCTGGCTGCTCGGCCGCACCTGGGGCTCGTCGCACATGAATTTGCGGCTGGAGCGGCGCTTCGACGAGAATCTCATCGACCGCCTGATGTCGGCGCGCCACGACGTCGGGGTGCTCGATGCCGACTATTCGGACACGATGGGCCATGCCGGCGCCGTGGTGCTGCATGCCAATGGCACGCTGGAAGGCGGCCACGACCCGCGCGCCGACGGCGGCGCGGCGGGGGTGTGAGGTCCCGTCGTTCCCGGGCGCTCGCCGTTCACCGTCATTCCGGGGCGCACCGAAGGGCCGAACCCGGAATCCAGCGGCGTTTCGTCGTCATTCCGGGGCGCGGCCGAAAGGCCGCGAGCCCGGAATCCAGCGATACATGAGGGCCTGGCTGGATTCCGGGTCCCCGCCTGCGGCGCGCCCCGGAATGACAGTAGAAAATAGTCCTTGACTGTTATTCCTACGATAGGATAGGCTTCATCCGTTCGGCCCGGCCGGGGACGTCATCTAGAGACGTCTTGATGACGGGGCAGGATGTGGCGCCTGCGGGCGGGGCTCGTAACCCCGCTCCCGG
>JAFIGS010000033.1 GCA_017849615.1 Pseudolabrys sp.
CCGGCGGCCGGTCAGCGATCGAGCCTCCTTGTGAGAGGACATCGACCTCCGGCAGGCTTTCGCCCGCCTTCACCGAACCCCCGTCCAGCCATTGAAGGCAGAGCCCCGTAGTGGGCCCGGACGGCTACCCGCGGCCTCCCGAGTGCAGGGTTACGAGCCCCGCCCGCAGGCGCCACATCCTGCCCCACGTTCAGCGAGCGTCTGCAGAACGCCCCTCGCCTGGGACAAGGCGGGATTGAGGGTATATAGACCTAGGATGGAAGTCAAGAGGCTGCGTGAGCATGATTGCACTTCCTGCCTCCATCAACTTGAGATAGGATAGATTAATATATTATTATCAATGATTTAACTGCCGTTTAGTACTCTAGCGGCATGCGCTATGGCCTTTGTTCTTCTTTTGTTCTAGGATAATTCGATGTCTGTTGGCACTCAGATCGAATGGACCGATGCGACGTGGAATCCAGTGACCGGCTGCACCAAGGTCACCCGCGGCTGCGACTTTTGCTATGCCGAGCGCTTCTCCGAAAGATTCAGAGGAGTTCCGGACCATCCGTTCGAAAAGGGATTCGACCTAACTTTAAAACCTGACCGATTGAAACAGCCGCTTTCTTGGCGCCAGCCAAAACGCATCTTCGTCAATTCGATGAGTGACCTTTTTCATAAAGAGATTCCTATCAGCTTTATCGACTCTGTTTTTGAGACGATGGAAGCGGCGAACTGGCACACATTTCAAGTTCTCACCAAACGAAGCTCTCTTTTAGTCCGCTATCTAAGAGAAAGGTATGCAGGACGAGAAAATGCCCCACCCCACATTTGGCTAGGCGTTTCTGTTGAGGATCAAAAGAATGCGGTTCGCATAAAGCATTTGCGCGCAGCAAAAGCGTCGGTGAAATTTGTTTCGTTTGAGCCGCTGCTAGGCCCAGTCGGCAGAATCGACCTCACCGGAATCCACTGGGCCATCGTAGGCGGAGAAAGCGGACCAAAAGCGCGCCCTATGGAAGAACAATGGGCGATAGAAATTCGAGACCAGTGCATCGAAGCCAAGACTGCCTTTTTCTTCAAACAATGGGGCGGCATTCGACCAAAATCTGGCGGACGCCGCCTCCAGAAAAAAGAATGGAATCAGTACCCCCGAATACGACGGACCGCGACCGAAAATTTGATTGCAGCCGAATGAGGGCAAGCGGTGACCGATCCATATATCGATCGCGAGCAAACAAAGATAAAGCACTTTATTTTAAAGAATTATCTTCAAGCGCTCGCATTTAAGGTCCTAAGGCATTTTGATATTACTTATGTGGATGGATTTTCAGGCCCCTGGAAAACAGAGACCGAAGATTTTTCCGATTCTTCGTTCATGATCTCAATTGGCGTTTTAAAAGATGCCCAGAAAATAATTCAAGAACAGACAGGCCGAAGGCCAAAAATACGCTGCTTCTTTTCAGAAAACAATCGATCTGCTTATCGAAAGCTCGAATTGGCAATTGCGCCACATAATGATCCAGAGCGGGACTTTGAAGTAAGAACGTATTGCGGAGAGTTCGAGGATGCCATTTCGGATATTCAGAATTTTATCGGCACTTCTTTTCCTCTGTTGTTTATCGACCCGACTGGATGGACTGGGTATTCATTCGACAAGATAAAAGTTCTGTTTGATCGGCAGAAATGCGAAGTTCTTATCAATTTCATGTATGATTTTGTTAATCGCGCCGCTTCCATGAACGACCCGAAAACCGTCGCCTCTTTGAACCCAATACTCGGAGGGGCCAACTGGCAGAATCGCTTAGATCCCACGATTACAAGAGGCCGTGCGGTCGAAAAGCTGTTCAGGGAGACGTTACGTGAGGCGGGAGATTTTGACTATGTTGTTTCGACAAAAATAGACCGGGCCACTGCTGATCGGCCTCATTTTTTTATCGTATATGGCACCAAATCTCAAAACGGCTTAGAAACATTCCGTGAGATAGAGTACCGCGCCCTTCAAGGGCACGCCCGCGACCGCGCCAATGCGAAAGAGCGGAAACGAGAAAATAAGATCGGCGCAGCCGACCTTTTTCATGGCCTCGATGCCGATATGCAAGAGATGACGATCGACGATCTAGTCGACGAACAAAAACGTTTCGCCAAACAGCAACTTATAGAGATGCTTGAGGAATTCGGCTTGGATTTCTCTCTTGTTACTCACTCTCTTTTACAAACCTACATACTTCGTGTGACCAACGTGAAGGACATCTGCGTCGAACTCGCAAAGGCAGGAGTGATTGAGAATACATGGGGCGGAGGAAATCGAAAGCCAGATCGCAACAGCACCATCGTGCTACGCAAAAAGTAGATTTTGAGTTCTTCCTCTCGAATATTGATCCAGACACTTCTCTACGACCACGTTTGCGCGCCTCAAGAGGGAGGTGTGGATCTCCGATCCCAACGGCGAGCGGATGCCCGGCACAAGGCCGGGCATGACGGAGTCATATTGCGACGCTTGAGGGCGTGAAGGTCCCGGTTCTGCGCGGCGGCACTATGTGCCGCAGCGCGCCCGGGACAAGCCCCCCTCTCCCGGCGCGCAAGGGCGCGCCGACCTCTCCCCGCTAGCGGGGAGAGGTGAAAGAGCGGACGACGCTGCGCCTGAACCAGACTCGTCATGGCCAGGCAAAGCCCGTCGAAGACCGGCGTAAACGCCCTTATGTCCCGGCCATCCACGTCTTTGCGTTTAGAAAAATCTGGGTCCCCGCCTTCGCGGGGATGACCGGAGAGGGAGAACGCGCTTGCCGGATAGCACCGCCGTCGTGCCTCAACTCCTGATATTCGGGCGTCTCACGATCAACGAGGAAGCGCGCCGAAGTTTCTCGCGGAACCGAGGAACCGCGCCGCGGGCGACGCGATTGACGCAAGGGGCAGAAGACAGGAGTGACGTGATGATGAAGACCTTGTTCGCCGCGGCCACCGCGGCCGCGCTTGTCGCCGGTGCCGGTTTCGCGCAGGCGCAGACGCCGGGCCACGAGATGCAGCAGAAGGGTTCGGTGAAGGGCACGACCGGCGCGTCCGGCTATGCGCCGGGAATCCAGATGCAGGAGAAGGGCTCGGTCAGCGGCACGACCGGCGCCTCGGGATATGCGCCCGGCCAGACCAGGACCGACATCAACGGCAATGCCGGCGTGAAGGCCGGCCACGGCGGCGCCAAGCTCGGCGTCGGCGTCGGCGCCGGTGGGAAGGTGAAATAGCGCCTTCCGCCACGGACGACGTGCAAGACAGAAACGGCGGGCGCGAGGGCCCGCCGTTTTTCGTTGCCGCGCGGTCCCGGGACGAAAGCCCTAAGCCTCCGGGATCGGACGCGGGCGGCCGTTGTCGTCGATGGCGACGAAGGTGAAATTGGCGTCGGTGACCTTTTCGTGGTGGCGCGTCATGAAGCGGCGCGCCCAGGCCTCGACGTGGATTTTCATCGAGGTGCGGCCGATGGATTCGACCAGCGTATAGACCTCGAGCACGTCACCGACCTTCACGGGCCTGATGAATGTCATGGCGTCCACCGCGATGGTGACGACGCGGCCGTGGGCGCGCTCGATGGCGGCGATGCCGCCGGCCTGGTCCATGCGCGACAGCACCCAGCCGCCGAAGATGTCGCCGTTGGCGTTGGTGTCGCCCGGCATGGCGCTGATGCGCACGGTGAGCGTGCCGCGCGGGGCTTCGGGGTCGGTCATGGTCATCGTCCTTGCATGCAGGTTCCGGCGAAGGACCAAAGCGCGGCGGCGCGGCGGAGGCAAGGGCGAAGGCGGCCGCGTTCATTCCTCCGGCGTGAGCTGGCGCCGCACGCCCCATTGCACGAGCAGCGCCGCGAGTTCGCCGGCGACGAAGAAGCGCGCGCTGTCGCGGTCATAGCCCTCGGCCAGCAGCGCGTCGTAGTCGGTCATGGTGTGGAGGGCATAGGCGACCAGCGACAGCCAGGCCGCGTTCTCCGGCGAGGCGACGGAAAGGCCCGGGCTGTCGAGGGCGTGATCGACCACCGCGGAGAACTCATGCGCCGGTAGTTTCGGCGCGAGATGGCGGAGAGCGGCGGCGATGGCGGAGCGGGAGAGCATGAAGGCTTATAGCAACAAAAACGGCGGGCCCTGAGGACCCGCCGTTTCGATTCTGTCAGCGCTCGGGATGACCGGACGTCAGTTATCCAGGAAGCTGCGCAGCTTCCGGCTCCTTGACGGATGCTTGAGCTTGCGCAGCGCCTTGGCCTCGATCTGGCGGATACGCTCGCGCGTCACCGAGAACTGCTGGCCGACCTCTTCGAGCGTGTGGTCGGTGTTCATGCCGATGCCGAAGCGCATGCGCAGCACGCGCTCCTCGCGCGGCGTCAGCGAGGCGAGCACGCGCGTCGTGGTCTCGCGCAGGTTCGACTGGATCGCCGCGTCGATCGGCAACACCGCGTTCTTGTCCTCGATGAAGTCGCCGAGGTGGCTGTCCTCCTCGTCGCCGATCGGCGTTTCGAGCGACAGCGGCTCCTTGGCGATCTTGAGAACCTTGCGCACCTTCTCCAGCGGCATGCCGAGCTTTTCGGCGAGCTCTTCCGGCGTCGGCTCGCGGCCGATTTCGTTGAGCATCTGGCGCGAGGTGCGCACGATCTTGTTGATCGTCTCGATCATGTGCACCGGAATGCGGATGGTGCGCGCCTGATCGGCGATCGAGCGCGTGATGGCCTGACGGATCCACCACGTCGCGTAGGTAGAGAACTTGTAGCCGCGGCGATACTCGAACTTATCGACCGCCTTCATCAGGCCGATATTGCCTTCCTGGATCAGGTCGAGGAACTGCAGGCCGCGGTTGGTGTATTTCTTGGCGATCGAGATGACGAGGCGCAGGTTCGCCTCAACCATTTCCTTCTTGGCCTGGCGGGCTTCGCGCTCGCCCTTCTGCACCATCTGCACGATCTTGCGAAATTCGCCGATCTCGACGCCGGTCTGCGCCGCGAGGTCGTGCACGACGCCGCGCATGTCGCGGATCTTGTCCTTCTCCTCGGCGACGAACTTCTTCCAGCCCTTGGCCGACAGCTTGGAGATGCGGTTGAGCCAGCGCGGATCGAGCTCCGAGCCGATATAGTTTTTCAGGAAGTCGTCGCGCGCCACGCCGTAGGATTCGGCGAGCCGCATCAAGCGGCCTTCGTTGGACACGAGGCTCTTGTTGATCGAATAGAGCTGCTCGACCAGAGAGTCGATGCGCGCCTGGTTGAGGCGCAGCGACTTCACCTCGGTGATGATCTCGTCCTTGAGCTTCTTGTACTTGCGCTCCTGCGCCGGCGACAGCGAGGTGTTCTTGAGCCGGAATTCGATGTCCTGCTCCTGCAGGCGGCGCAGGCGCTTGAAGGAGTCGGCGATGTTGTCGAAAGTCTCGACGACCTTCGGCTTCAGCTCGGCCTCGATCGCGGCGAGCGACATGGAACCTTCCATGTCGTCTTCATCGTAATCGCCCTCGGCCGCGCTCTCGCCCGGATCCTTCTCCTCGTCGCCACCGGCTTCCTTGAAGGGCGTGGCGGCGGCCGGCGCGGTCGGCGCGGCGGCCGGCTGCACGACCTGCAGATGCGGCGCGCCGTTGGCGGGCTTGCCGTCCGGGCCGTTCGGGTTCTGCATCGCCTTCGCCTCGGGACCGGCATAGGTCGCCTCGAGGTCGATGATGTCGCGCAGGAAAACCTTGCCCTCGTTGAGCTCGTCGCGCCAGATGATGATGGCCTGGAAGGTCAGCGGGCTCTCGCACAGGCCGGAAATCATGGCCTCGCGGCCGGCCTCGATGCGCTTGGCGATGGCGATTTCGCCTTCGCGCGACAAAAGCTCCACCGAGCCCATCTCGCGCAGATACATGCGCACCGGATCGTCGGTGCGCTCGGTCGGCTCTTTCTTTTCGACGGTGGCGAGCGCCTTGCTCTTGGTCTCGACCAGCTCGCGGCCGGAATCGTCGTCATCGTCGTCGTCGGTTTCGTCGGTGGCCTTCTCGCCTTCCTCGTCGCCGTCGGCGTCTTCCTGCTCGATGACGTTGATGCCCATTTCGGACAGCATCGCCAAAGTGTCCTCGATGCGGTCGTTGTTGACCTCCTCCGACGGCATCACGGCGTTGAGCTGGTCATAGGTGACATAGCCGCGCTTCTTGGCGGCCTTGATCATCTTCTTGACGGCGGCGTCGGAGAGATCGAGCAACGGCAGCGGCGTGTCGGACGCGCCGTCGGCGTCCTTCTCGGGAGCCTCGTCGCCCTTGGCCTGGGTGGCCTTCGCCTTTGCCGCCATCTGCTTCTCCTGGACCTTCCCAGCCATGTCGTACTCCGCCTCGTTCCGTCACTCACCGCGGCCATCCGAATAACGCCGCAGACCTGGCGCGGATGCCAAAAAAGGGCCTCCGCCGGCAATGGCAGGGCCCGAATCAGGCCTGGAGTGTCGTCGGGGGCGACTTAAGCCCCGATTAACCCCGTTAAAACAGCGAGAAACGGCCTAATTCCCCGCCGCCGGCAATCGTCCTTCAGCCCCGTTCCCGCCCTAGTGCGTGACTCGGGCCGTCGTCTCGGTCAAGCCAAAAGGCGAGCAAAATCGCCAATTCCTGGAATCGGTTAGAGCGTTCGGGCGCCCCGCCCGGAAGAGGCCCCGAAGCCTTCGATAAGCGCTTCGGTTCCGTCCATGCGGGCGAGCCGGTCTTTCACGTCGCGCAGCCGCAGATAATTGGCTTCGGTCGCCTCCTGGCCCAGGGCCAACTCGGCTTCCCTCAACTCCCTAGTTAGGGAATGCCACTGCCGATGCAAGGCGACAAGCTGTTGCCAGGTCACCAAAACATCGTCCGGCGCGGCATCGGGGCGCACGCCCCAGACCGAGGCCGTGGTCACCGAGGCAAAAACGCGGTCCATGGTGTCGGCCAGGCCGCGGGAGGCGAGTTCGGCCCGCAAGGTGTCGGGTTCGAGCCCCCCGGCGTGGTCGGCCGAATGGGCGGCAACGTCGATCAGGGCGGCCTTGAGCCGCTCGGCATCGGCGTGGCGGAATTCCAGCTCGCTCAGCTCCTCGAGGTGATCGTGCAGCAGCCAGGGGTAATTCACCGCCGCCTGCAGGATCAGCGCCTCGCGGGCCGGCACTACGGTGCGGTGGCCACGGTGGACCGGGCTCGCCGCCATCTGCTGGCTGGCGACGACATAGGGCCCGCCGGGACCGCGCTGGGGCCCACCGCGCTGACCGCCGCCGCGTGGCTGCCAGTTGCCGCGGCCACCACCTTGCCCGCCGAAGCCGCCGCCAAAGCCGCTGCGTTGCCCGCCGAAGTTACCGCGTCCGGCAAAGCCCTGGCTCTGCGCCGGCGCGAAGAAGGCGCGCAGGCGCTCGTTGAAATCCTGCCGGTAATATTTGCGCACGGATTCGTCGGCGATCGTCTGCGTCACCTCGTTGATCCGAAATTCGAGGGCGGCGCGACGTTCCGGCGTGTCGAAGGCATGGCCTTCGGTCATGAATTGCCAAAGCATCTGCGCCATCGGCTGCGCGGCGTTAACGACATCGCGGATGGCGTCGGGACCCGCCGAGCGCAACAGGTCGTCCGGGTCCTGCCCCTGCGGCAGCAGCGCGACCTTGAGGCTCTTGCCGGGCTTCAAATGCGGCATCGCGAGATCGACCGCGCGGCGCGCCGCGCGCAGGCCCGCGCCGTCGCCATCGAAACACAGGATCGGCTCGTCGGTCATCTTCCAGATCAGCGCGAGCTGCTCTTCGGTCAGCGCGGTCCCGAGCGGCGCCACCGCGGCGGCATAACCCGCCGTCACCATGGCGATGACATCGACATAGCCTTCGACCACCACCACCGGCGCGCCGTCATGCGCGGCCTGGCGCGCGGCGGCGATGTTGTAGAGCGTGTGGCCCTTGTGAAAGAGCGGCGTTTCCGGCGAGTTGAGATACTTCGCCGCGACGTCCTTCTCCAGCGCGCGGCCGCCGAAGGCGATGATGCGGCCGCGAATATCGGTGATGGGAAACATCACGCGGTCGCGGAAGCGATCGAACGGCACCGGAATATCGTCGCCGGCAATCAACAGCCCGGCCTCGACCATGTCGGCGGTCGAGATGCCGTGCGAACCGAGATTTTCCTTGAGCGCGTAACGCTCGCCCGGCGCATAGCCGATGCGGAATTTCACCTGGGTTGCGGCGTCAAGGCCGCGATCGGCGAGATAGCCGCGCGCCTTGGCCCCTAGCCGCGACGACAAGGTGGTCTCGAAAAACTTCGCCGCGATCTCCATGACGTCGTGCAAGGTCTTGCGATGCGCGTCGCGCTGCTGGTCCTCGTGCGAGACCTTGGGCAGCGGCATGCCGGCCATCTGCGCGAGCTGCTCGACAGCCTCGGGAAAGGAAACGCCCTCGGTCAGCATAAGGAAATCGAAAATCGAGCCGTTCTTGCCCGAGGAGAAATCGAACCAGGCCTGCTTCTGGTCGTTGACGAAAAACGACGGCGTCTTTTCCTTGCCGAACGGCGACAGGCCCTTGTACTCGCGGCCGGAGCGGACGAGCTTCACGCGGCGGCCCACGACTTCCGAGACAGGAAGCCGGTCCTTCAATTCTTCGAGGAACTGGGGCGTGAAGCGCATGGGACGCGGGTACCGATTCGAACCTCCCTTAATATAGGGAGTCAGGGGCGGGGTTACCCGAACCCGCGCGATACCGCCGAAACGCCGGAAGTTTCGCGGCTTTTCCTAGTTATGCACAGGCCGCCGGACGCTTCGGCGCCGCCAGCGCCGCCCCGGCTTCATCGCCAGGCGCTTGAGGCCTTCGGCGGCGACGAGATAGCCCGCCACCAGCGCGGCGATGGCGAGCCAAAGCCCGCCCGGCAGCGGCACGAAACCGAACGGCGCGCCGAGCGGCGTCAGCACGAGGGCGAAGGCGACGCCAAGCGCGGCGAGCGAGGTGAACGTCAGCGCCGCGCGCGGCCGCGACCGCCACACCGGCAGCACGGTGCGGATCGCGAAGATCACCAGGATCTGCGTCATCATCGACTCGATGAACCAGGCGGTGCGGAAGGTTTCGGCGTCCGCGTGGAAGCCTTTCAGCAGCAGCACGAAGATCGCCAGATCGAACAGCGACGACAGCGGCCCCATGATCAGGGTGAAGCGCAGCAGCTCCGACATTTCCCAGCCATGCGGCTTGCGGATGTCGCGCGGCTCGGCGCGGTCGAACGGAATGCCGACTTCGGACAGATCGTAGAGCAGGTTGTTGAGCAGCACCTGGATCGGCGTCAGCGGCAGGAACGGAATGAACAGCGAGGCCACCGCCATCGACAGCATGTTGCCGACATTCGACGAGGTGCCCATGCGCAGATACTTCATGATGTTGCTGTAGGTGCGCCGCCCCTCCTCGACGCCGTCGGCGACAACGCCGAGATCGGGATCGAGCAGGATGAGATCGGCGGCGGCGCGCGCCACGTCGGCGGCGCTGTCCACCGCAAGACCGGCATCGGCGGCGTGAATCGCCGGCGCGTCGTTGATGCCGTCGCCGATGAAGCCGACGCTGTGACCGCGGGCCTGCAGGGCGCGGATGATGCGGGTCTTTTGGTCCGGCGAGACGCGGGCGAACAGATCGGCGTGCTGCACCCGGGCGGCGAGCGCGGCGTCGCTGAGTTCCTCGATCTGCGCGCCGGTGAGCGAACCGCGCAGCGGAATGCCCAGCTCCTGCATGAGATGACGCACGGTGGCCTCGGCGTCGCCGGAAATGATCTTGACGCGCACGCCCTGTTTCTCGAGGCGCTGGATCGCCAGCGCCGCCGACGCCTTCGGCGGATCGTCGAACACGCACAGGCCCGCGAAGACGAATTCGCGCTCGTCGGCGGCGGTGATTTTGTCGCCGGCGAAGCTGCGCCAGGCGACGCCGAGACAGCGGCGGCCCTGCGCAATCTGCGCGTCATGCAGCTTCAGCAACGCGGCGCGGCCGGCGTCATCGAGCGGCTGCACGCTGCCGTCGGCGGCTTCGCGCGCGCTCGATGCGGCGATGATCGCTTCCGGCGCGCCCTTCACAACGATGAGGCGCCGGCCATCGCGCTCGGCCAGCACCGAGACGCGGCGGCGCTCGAAATCGAACGGAATGTCGGCAACACGGCGCCAGTCGTCATGACCGATGCCGGCGGCGCCGGCGAGAATGGCATCGTCGAGCGGCGTGCGGATGCCGGTCTCCAGACGGCTGTTGAGCGCGGCAAGCTCGAGGACGCGCGCGCTTGTCGTGCCGTCGCAGCCCGGATGGTCGATCAGCGACATGCGCGCTTCGGTCAGCGTGCCAGTCTTGTCGGTGCAGAGCACATCCATGGTGCCGAGGTCGTGAATGGCGGCGAGGCGCTTCACCACCACCTTGCGCGCCGCCATGCGCTGCGCGCCGCGCGACAAGGTCACGGTCATGATCATCGGCAGCAGTTCGGGCGTCAGACCGACGGCGAGCGCGGCTGCGAACAGAAACGACTCGAGCACGGCGCGGCCGAAAGCCAGATGCGCCAGCAGCACGAACAGCACGAGGAAGCCGGTGATGCGCACGATCAGCAGGCCGAAGGCGTGCAGGCCGCGCTCGAAGCTGGTCGGCGGCGGCTCGCTCTGCAGCGCCGCGGCGATGCCGCCGAAGCGCGTATGCGCGCCGGTGGCGGTGACCAGCATGGTGGCCTCGCCGCTGACCAGCGCGGTGCCCGCAAACAGCGCGTTGAAAGCCTCGGCCGGCGCCTCCGCGGCGCAGGCGCCGGCATGCTTCTCGACCGGATAGGGCTCGCCCGTGAGCAGCGACTCGTTGGCATGCGCATTGCGCGCGTCGAGCACGAGGCCGTCGGCCGGCACGAGATTGCCGGCGTCGAGTTGCACGATATCGCCGGGCACGATGTCCTCGACGGCAAGCAGCGCGACGCCGCCGTTGCGGCGCACGGCGACATGCACCGCCACCGAACGCTTGAGCGCCTCGACGGCGTTCTCGGCGCGTTCTTGCTGGATGATCTCCAGCGTGACCGAAACGACGAGGATGATGTTGATGATGGCGAAGCTCGCCCAGTCGCCGGTCAGGCCGGAGATCGCCGCGGCGACCATCAGGATCGCCACCAGCGGATCGGCGAAGCGCCGCGCGATGCGCACGATCAGGCGATGGCGATGACTGTCGCTGACGACATTGCGGCCGACAGCGGCGCGGCGGCGCCCGGCTTCTTCATGGGAGAGACCGGCCGGCGTCGCGGACAATTGCGCCAGCACCTCCGATGCCGGCAGGCACCAGAAGCGGTCGGGGACGGAGAACGGCGACGGTGCGGGCACGCGGCGGCTCGCGACATGGCTGAACGATCAGCCATCATCCCATCCGGCAGGGCGCAAACCTTTGATCGGGGTCAAGTTCGGGGGCTGCCGTTGTGGCGGCTCGCTTCTCGTCGTCATTCCGGGGCGCGGGCTTCAGCCCGCGAACCCGAGACGCAGTCTCATGCTCTGTCGCTGGATTCCGGGTTCGCGCCTTCGGCACGCCGCGGAATGACCACCTAGGACAGCTTCGCCTTCACCGCGCCGCTGGCCTTGCCGAAGTCCATCTGGCCGGCGTATTTGCCGCGCAGCACGGCGATGACCTTGCCCATGTCCTTCATGCCGGCGGCGCCGGTTTCGGCAATGGCCGCGTCGATCGCGGCGGCAACTTCGGCATCCGACATCTGCTTGGGCAGATAGGCCGAGATCACGGCGATCTCTTCCTCTTCCTGCTTCATCAGATCGTCGCGGCCGCCCTTCTTGTAGAGCTCGACCGATTCCTGGCGCTGCTTGATCATCTTCTGCAGCAGGCTCAGCACTTCGGCATCGCCCAGCGGCTTGCCGGTGGTGCGCGCCTCGATGTCGGCGTTCTTCAGGGCGGCGTTGACCATGCGCAAAGTCGAGACCGCGCGCTCGTTCTTGGCCTTCATCGCCTCCTTGAGGGCGTTATTAATGTCGTCGCGGATCATAATTCACCTCAGATTGCCGATGGTCTTGGACCAAACAGAATGACGGCCGCGCCGACAAGACAAATGACGGCGCCGGTCACGTCCCAGCGGTCCGGCCTTACCCCTTCCGCCGCCCAAAGCCAAGCCAGCGACGCAGCGATATAGACGCCGCCATAGGCGGCATAGGCGCGGCCGGCGGCACCGGCATCGACGAAGGTCAGCAGCCAGGCGAACAGCGCGAGACTCACCAGTCCGGGCAGCAGAACCCAGGCGGGCTTGTCGAGCCGCAGCCAGGCCCAGAAGGCGAAGCAGCCCACGATCTCGGCCAAAGCCGCGCCGATATAGATGGCAGCCGTTTTCATCGCCGCGTCACTTCACCGGCTGGTGGCCCTGGTTCTCGCCGAAGGCTTCCTCGCGATAGAGGCCGAGCGAATGCATGACCGGCAGATCGTTGAAGCAGAACAGGCAGGCGTCCTCGCTCGCCGAAGAATTGCCGTGCTCGTGGAAGGCCCAGGACGGCACGCAGAAGATGTCGCGCTTCTTCCAGTCGAAGCGCTTGCCGCCGATGATGGAATAGCCCTCGCCCTTGGCGCATTGATAGATCGACGACCCGGTGTGGCGGTGCGCGCGGGTCTTCTCGCCGGGGCGCAGCATCTGCATCGAGGCGCCGATGGTCTGCATCACCGGGCCGCCGGTGAGCGGATTGACGTAGTTCATCAGCACGCCGTCAAAGGGCGAGCCGTCGGTGGCCCTGGCGAATTTGCTGAGCGACTCGTAAGTCGGCTCCCATTCGTATTTGAGGAGCGGCGAATAGGGCTTCTGCCAGTCCTGCAAGGCGGGCTGCAGGCCGGGCGCGCCCCAGGTCATGGTCGCGTCGTCGACGGCGTAGGTCACCGGCTGCTTGAGGTCGGGATGCACCTTGTAGAAATTGGCTTCGAGCGCATTGACGAGCGGAATGTCGAGACCGTCCTGCCAGATGCAGTCGGTGCCCGAGGCATCGACGCCGTGCTCGTGCCATGAGCCGTTCGGCGTCAGCACGAAGTCGTTTTCGCCCAAGGTCATTTTATGGCCGTCCACCACGGTGTAGGCGCCCTTGCCCTCCATGATGAAGCGGAGCGCCGAAGCCGAGTGCTGGTGCGCCGAGGCGGTCTCGCCCGCGCGCATGACCTGGAGGCCGGAATAGAGCCAGCCGACCGCGGCCGCCTGCTCGCGCCGACCCGGATTGTTGAGATAAATGACGCGGCGGCCGGCTTTTTCGGGGGCGACCAGCTCGATGGAGCGCAGCACGGGCTCGCGCAGGTCGGCGTAGCGCCACAGCACCGGCACCGAATCCGATTTCGGCTCCCAGGGCTCGATCTTGTTGGCCACGGTCCAGAGCGCGGCGGCCTCGACTTTCTCGAGGTCGGCGTAATAGGCGACGAGATCGGCCGTGTCCTCGACATTGGCCCGGCCGGCGACGTCCTCCCGGTACTGGTCGTGTCTTGCCGCGGTCATGCCTCAGGCTCCCTGATTCCCGGTCCAAATGCGCGGGGACGGGCCAAACCGCCCCCTTGCCTCGCCCGCCATAATACGCAACTAAGAGGCTTATGACACAGGACAAAGCCGCCCCCGCGGGTGACTGGGCAGAGCCCAAGGCCACCGCGCTCATCGTGCTCGCCGATGGAACCATGCTCGAAGGCTTCGGCATCGGCGCCGAAGGACACGCCGTCGGCGAGGTCTGCTTCAACACCGCCATGACGGGTTACGAGGAAATCCTCACCGACCCGTCCTATGCCGGGCAAATCGTCACTTTTACCTTCCCCCATGTCGGCAATGTCGGCACCAACGACGAAGACATCGAGTCGCTGAACATGGCGGCCCGCCCGGGCGCCTGCGGCGTCATCCTGCGCACCGACATCACTTTGGCCTCGAACTACCGCGCCACCCGCCCGCTCAACGACTGGCTGAAAGCGCGCGGCATCATCGGCCTGTCCGGCATCGACACCCGCGCGCTGACCGCGCTGATCCGCGAAAAGGGCATGCCCAACGCCGTGATCGCGCATTCGCCGTCCGGCACGTTCGACCTCGAGGCGCTGAAAAAGGAAGCGCGCGAGTGGCCGGGCCTCGTCGGCATGGACCTGGTGCCGATGGTGACGAGCGCGCAGCGCTTCACCTGGGACGAGACCGAATGGGTCTGGAACAAGGGCTACGGCCGACAGGACAAGCCGGAATTCCATGTCGTCGCGGTGGACTACGGCATCAAGCGCAACATCCTGCGCCTGCTGGCCAGCGCCGACTGCAAGGTCACCGTGGTGCCGGCGACGACCAGCTATGACGACATCATGGCGCTCAAGCCGGACGGCGTGTTCCTGTCGAACGGCCCCGGCGATCCGGCCGAGACCGGCAAGTACGCCGTGCCGGTGATCCAGCAGGTAGTGAACTCGGGCACGCCGACCTTTGGCATCTGTCTCGGCCACCAGATGCTCGGCCTCGCGCTTGGCGGCACCACGATGAAGATGCATCAGGGCCACCACGGCGCCAATCATCCGGTGAAGGACATCACGACCGGCAAGGTCGAGATCACCTCGATGAACCACGGCTTCGCGCTGGACAAGGAGTCGCTGCCGGCCAGCGTCGAGCAGACGCACTTCTCGCTGTTCGACGGGTCTAACGCCGGCATCGCGCTGAAAGACAAGCCGGTGTTCTCGGTGCAGTACCACCCCGAAGCCTCGCCCGGCCCGCGGGATTCGCACTATCTGTTCACGCGGTTTGTCGATTTGATGCGCGAGAAGAAGAAGGCGAAGGCGTAACGCGCCCTTCGCGCCATTGGCACCCGAAGGGTTACACGCTACTTTGGCGTATAATCCGCAGTTTCCGTCATCGGGGACTGAAGCGCCTGCACGAGCGCGGCGATGCATCGGGCATTCAAGCGGCGCAAAAGAAACGAATTCTGCGCATTCTCGCTTATCTGGATGACGCTCAATCGCCGCGCGACGTGGACTTTCCGGGCTTGCGGCTGCATCCGCTGACCGGAAACCTCGCCGGCTTCTGGAGCCTTTCCGTATCCGGCAACTGGCGCATCATATTTCGCTTCGAAGACAGTCACGTCGCGGACGTCGATCTCGTCGATTATCATTGAGGTGTCTCATGGCGCTGCTGAATCCTCCTCATCCCGGCGAAGGTCTAAGGGAAGATGTTCTGGAACCGCTCGGCCTGACGGTAACCGAAACCGCCAAGGCGCTCGGCATCAGCCGCAAGACTTTGTCCGAGATCGTCAACGGAAAGTCGCCGATTACGCCTAACATCGCAGTGCGTCTGGAGCGCGCCTTTACGAATCCGCCGGCGGATATGTGGCTGCGCCTGCAGGCGGCCTATGATCTGCGGCTCGCGGAGCAGAAGCTGAAGAAAACGGTGGTGCGCAAGCTCTGGAAGCCGGACACTGACAAGACCAAGCGTGTGGCTTGAGCCGTTCATCCTGTTAAATGCCCTACAAACTCGCGCTCTTCGATTTCGACGGCACGCTGGCGGATTCGTTCCCGTGGTTCGCCGGCGTCATCAACGACACCGCCGACAAATTCCGCTTCCGCCGCGTCGCGGCGCATGAGGTCGACGGTTTGCGCGGCAAGTCATCGCGCGAAATGATGCAGATCCTCGGCGTGTCGGCCTGGAAGCTGCCCTTCATCGGCAACTACATCCGCAAGCGCAAGGCGCAGGACCTCGCCGCCATCCCGCTGTTTGCGCAGACGCATGACGCGTTGCGCCGTCTCAACGGCGCCGGCGTCACGCTCGCGATCATCAGCTCCAACTCCGAAGCCAATATCCGCACGATGTTCGGACCGGAGACCGCGGCGCTGATTTCGCATTACGAATGCGGCTCGTCGCTGCACGGCAAGGCAAAACGTTTTCGCAAGCTGCTACGCAAGAGCGGTGTCGCCGCGCCAGACACCATCGCCATCGGCGATGAACTGCGCGACATCGACGCGGCGCGCGAGGCCGGCATCGCCTTCGGCGCCGTCACCTGGGGTTACACCCACGGCGCGGCGATGAAGGCGGCGAAGCCCGACCACGCCTTCGATACGTTCGGCGCGATGGTGGAAACGATCGCCGGCCCGGCGCGTTGAGACGCCATGCAAACGCCCATCACCTATTTCTTCGAGGACGACGGCGCGGTGCCGAACAATCCTGCGCTGCCGATGCTGGTCAACAAGGCCGCGCTCGATCTTGCGGGCACCCACGACCCGGAATCCGGGATCGAAAAGCTGTTCGACGCCAACGACTGGGGCCATGGCCGGTGGCGTAACGGCATCTTCCCCTACGCGCACTACCATTCGATGATCCACGAGGTGCTCGGCATCGCACGCGGCACCGCCAAGGTGCGCTTCGGCGGCGACAGAGGCGAGGTGCTGGATCTCGCGTCCGGCGACATCGCCGTGCTGCCGGCCGGCACCGGGCATCAAAGGCTCGCGGCATCCGCCGATCTGGTCGTCATCGGCGGCTACCCGCCGGGCGGCACCTACGACCTGTGCCGCGGCGACCGGCCTTCCGACCGAGACCGGGCGATCAAGACGATCCTCAAGGTGCCGCGGCCGGGAACCGACCCGGTCGGCGGCAAAGATGGCGCGCTGACCACCTTGTGGCGAAGCGCCTAACATGCGATTTCCGCTCGTCCCCGCGAAAGCGGGGATGAACGGAGTTTGGAGATCTGCCTGAGGTCTTGCACGCCATGGACTGGATCAGCTTCTACGATTTCAAGCATTCGGTGATCTATGTGAATGGACGTCACCGCGACGTCCATTACCAGACCATCGCCAGGGACATCCGCGATCTGGTGCCCTCGCCCGACGCCATCGTCATGGATTACGGCTGCGGCGAAGCGACCAGCGCGGCGCTGGTCGCGGAAGCCTGCGGACATCTCACCCTGGTCGAGGCGGCGCCGAATGTGCGCGCTGCCTTGCGCGAACGCTTCGCCGCGAACCCGAAAATGTCGGTGATGAGTCCGGACGAAGCGGCGGCGACGCCCGACCACTCGGTCGACATGATCGTGCTGCACTCGGTGGCGCAGTATCTCACCGCCGAGGAACTGAACGCCATGATGGCGACGTTCCGCCGGCTTCTGAAGCCGACCGGCACCTTCGTGCTTGGCGACATCGTGCCGCCGCAGATGGCGTCGGTGTGGGCGGCGCTATCGCTGCTGAAATTCGGCGCGGCCAACGGCTTCTTCTGGGCGGCGGTCGGCGGGCTGATCCGCATCCTGCTGTCGGACTATTTCACGCTCAAGAAAACGCACGGCCTGTCGCACTACACCGAGGCCGACATGCTGGCGCGGCTGAAGGCCGCCGGCTTTGCGCCCAAACGCGCCGCGCACAATATCGGCCACAACCAGCACCGCATGACGTTCCTGTCGAAGCCGGTTTGACGGGCGCCGGCCGGTAACGAGCCGTTAACCGCGATCCAAAATGTCACATCCCTTTAACGCCATTGTGAATGCGCCTCGGCGATACTTGGCTATGGCCCGGTGGCGGAGTGCGTACGCAAAGGACCCTGCAAGGTCCTTCACCCTGGTTCAAATCCAGGCTGGGCCTCCACTCTTTTCCTTCCGCGCTAGGCCGCCGGCGTCTTCATCGCCGCGGCGGCGAGTGTCTTCGAGACGCGCTCGAGCAGGAAGCGCGCCGGCGCCGAGGGCGTCCGTTCCTTCAAGGTGAGAACGCCAAGCCGGCGCTGGACGACCGGCGCAACCAGCGGCCGCATCGCCAGCGCGCGATGGCTGAACATCGCCAAGGTCAGCGATGGCAGCGCCGTAATGCCGAGGCCGGCGGCGACCAGCGCCACCGCCGACGGGATCTGTTCGACTTCATAGCGCGGACGAATGAGCAAGTCGGATTGCCCCATCGCGATGTCGGCGAAGCGCCGCACCGAGGTCGTCGCCGACAAGGCGATGAACGGATAGTCGACGGTCTCGCGCCACGTCACAGATTTCTGCCGCGCCAGCGGATGATTTCGCTTGCACACCAGATAAAACGGATCGGCGCCGAATTCCTCGAACTGCAATTCGGGATAATCGGCGGCCTGCGTCGTCACCGCGAAATCGACGACGCCATTGCGCATCATGGCGACGGCGCGATCCTGCAGCAGGTCGTGCACGCTGACGTCGATGCCCGGATACTCCTTGACGAAGGCGCCGAGCACGTCCGGCAGGACGGTGGCCGCGACCGATGGCAGCACCGCGATCGACACCCGGCCGCGCTTGCCGACCGAGCGCGCCGCAATGCCGCTCAGCGCCGCCTCGAAATCGCGCACCAGATCGTCGGCGGTGGCGGCGAGATCGCGGCCATCGGCCGTGAGGACGAGCGACCGCGTGGTGCGGTCGAACAGCCGTAAACCCAGCTGCGTCTCGATTTTCGAGATCGTGCCCGACAGGCTCGGCTGCGAGATGCCGAGCTTGTCGGCGGCCTCGCTGAAGGACCGGGCGCGGCTCGCGGCGACGAAAACCTGTAGCTGTCTCAAGGTGATATTCATAGGCTTCAATTATATATCAGAGACAATCCTTCCTTGACACCTATTTGTTTTGCCCCTTCGATGCGACCAACGAAATTATCGAGGAACGCGCATGGTGGAACGACTGCTGGTCGGCGCCGGCGCCGGCTATTCCGGCGACCGCATCGAGGCTCCGATTGCCGTGGTCCGCGACCTCAAGGCGTCGGGCGAACGCGCCGCCATCATCTTCGAGACATTGGGCGAGCGCACCTTGGCGCTGGCGCAACTGCGCCGCCGCGAGAATCCGCAACTCGGCTACGAGCCGAAGCTGAGGCCGCTGCTGACGCCGGTGCTCAAGGACTGCGTCGAGAACAAGATCGCCATCGTCGGCAATTTCGGCGCCGGCAATCCGCCCGCCGCGGCGAAGCTGATCGCCGGGCTTGCCGCCGAGCAGAAGGTCCGCGCGCGTATCGGCGTCGTCACCGGGGACGACATGCTCGGGCCGGAAGGCCTCGAAGTTTTGCGCGCGGCGAGCAATGAGCTGCCCGACGACAGGGCGCTGGTTTCCGCCAATGCCTATCTCGGCGCGGCGCCGATCGTCGAAGCGCTCGGCGAAGGCGCCGATATCGTCGTCACCGGCCGCGTCGCCGATCCGGCGTTGACGCTGGGGCCGCTCATTCACGCCTTCGGCTGGGCCTTTGACGACTGGCACCGCCTCGGCGTCGGCACCATGGCCGGGCATCTGCTCGAATGCGGCGCGCAGGTCACCGGCGGCTATTTCGCCGATCCCGGCTTCAAGGACGTGCCGGAGCCGGAGAACATCGGCTTTCCCATCGCCAACATCGAGCGCAGCGGCGACTTCGTCATCGGCAAGGCGCAAGGCGGCGGCCTGGTCGATCGCCGCACCGTGGCCGAGCAACTGCTCTACGAGGTGCACGATCCGGCCGCGTATCTGACGCCCGACGTCACCGCCGATATCGGCAACGCGTCGATCGTCGAAGTCGGCAAGGATCGCGTCCGCGTCGACGGCATTACCGGCCACCAGCGGCCCGACACGCTGAAGGTGACGGTCTGCTACGACGGCGGCTGGCTGGCCGAGGGCGAGATTTCCTACTACGGCCCCAACGCGATCGCGCGCGCCAAACTCGCCGCCGAGGTCGTGCGCAAGCGCAGCCCCAAGAACATCCGCATCCGCTGCGACATCATCGGTGTCCTGAGCGTACTCGGTGACGATGGCGGCACGTCATTCGCGGGCATCGACGCCTTCGGCGAGCCGACGAGCGACGTACGTCTGCGCGTCGCCTTTGCCGGCGACGACAAGTCTCTGGTCGAACGCGGCCTGCAGGAAGTCGAGGCGCTGTACTGCGCCGGACCGGCCGCCGGCGGCGGCATTCGTCTGGCGCTGCGGCCGCGCATCGCCGCCACCTCGTGCTTCATCCCGCGCAGCGCCGTCACGCCCCGCGTCGAGATCGTGGAGGCGCGGCCGTGATCGAACTCGAACTGCACGCCCTCGCCCATGCGCGGACCGGCGACAAGGGCAATCGCCTCAACGTTTCGCTGATCGCCTATGAGCCGGCGATCTATCCGCTGCTCGTGAAGCATGTGACGGAAACCGCCGTCGCGATGCGTTTCATCCACCGCCGCCCAAGCGCCGTGATGCGCTACGAGCTGCCGAAGATGCACGCCCTCAATTTCGTGCTCGACGACGTGCTGGACGGCGGCGTCACGCAGGCCCTCAACCTCGATTCCCACGGCAAGACCCTGAGCTTCCATCTGCTCGGATTGCGCATTCCGGTGCCGGAGGATCTCGTCAAACACGCCCGGACCAACCGCGGCGGCAACTGAAAAACAGGAGGAGGAAACACATGACCATCAAGAAAATTCTGCTCACCTCGGCCATTCTCGTCGCCGGCATGGCCACGGCATCGGCGCAGCAGAAGCTGCTGATCGGCTCGACGTCGTCGTCGTCGTCGCAATACGGCTACTTCGTCGCGGTGTCGCAGGTGATCAACGCCAAGGTGCAGGGCATCGAGTCGTCGGTCGTCGAAACCGGCGCCACCGTCGACAATCTGCGCCGGCTCGACCGCAAGCAGATCGACCTCGGCCTGGTGACGACCAATACCGGCTATCAGGCCTATGCCGGCACCGAAGGCTTCAAGGACAAGCCGGCGCCGGTGCGCCTGTTGTGGGTCTACACCGCCGCGCCGCAGAACGTCATCGTGCGCAAGGACTCCGGCATCGCCAAGCTCGCCGACCTTAACGGCAAGAAGTTCAATCCCGGCCTGCGCGGCTCGGCGACCGAGAAAACCTCGGAGGCCGTGTTCAAGCTGCTCGGCATCAAGGTCGACGAGGCGCGCGGCTCGACCTCGGACATCGTCGACGCCATCAAGGACAACCGCGTCGTCGGCTACGTGAAGAGCGGCGCCGGCCAGAAGCTCGACGGCTCCACCCTCGACATCGCGACCTTCACGCCGGTGCAGGTGCTGTCGCTGACCGACGAGCAGGCCGGCAAGATCAGCAAGGACATGCCGGATCTCGGCGTCGTCAAGGTGCCGGCCGGCGCCGCCGACGGCGTGCCCGCCTACACGACCTGGAGCTTCGGCCTCGCCGTTGTCGCGCGCGCCGACATGCCGGAGGACGTCGCCTACAAGATCGTCAAGGCCATCGACGAGGACAAGTCGGTGCAGGCCAACGCGCTCGCCGAGATGAAGGGCGCCAACATCGCGCAGATAACGGTCGATTACGGCTCGATCCCGCTGCACGCCGGGGCCGCCAAGTATCTCAAGGAAAAGGGCCTCGCCATTCCGGCCCGGATCGCGCCGAAATGACCGCCGCGACGGAACTCAATGACGAAGGCCGGACGGTTGAAAGGCCGTCCGGCGCCCGCGCCTTTGGCGTGCGCTGGCTGTCGGTGATCCTGAGCCTCTTCGTGCTGTACACGGCCGCCTTCGGCCAGTTCGAAAGCCTGGTGCAACGACCGGTGTTCACCGCGCTGGTCGTTCTGATTACCGCTCTGCTCTATCCACTTGGCGCCAACACAAGCTGGCGACCGCTCGGCATCGTCATCGACGCCGCGCTGGCGCTGCTTACCGCCGCCGCCTGCGCCTATGTCGTCTATTTCCAAGACCACATCATGGTCGATCTGCCGACCGCCGAGTGGTACGACACCGTTCTGACCTTCGGCCTTGTCATCGCCGTTCTCGAAACCTCGCGCCGCGCCGTCGGCATCATCTTTCCTCTCATCGTCGCCATCGCGCTGGTCTATGCGCTTTACGGCCATCATTTGCCGGGACCGCTGGGGCACCGCGCTTTCGATACCGATTTCATCGTCGAAACGCTGCTGCTGGGTGATCTCGGCATCTGGGGCCTGCTGACCGGGGTCGCCGCCACCACCATTGCAGCCTTCGTACTGTTCGGCAGCGTGCTGCTGTTCACCGGCTCGGGCCAGACCTTCATGGATCTCGCCGTGCTGCTCGGCGGCCGCTCGCCCGGCGGCGCGGCCAAGATCGCCACCATCGCCTCCGGTCTGTTCGGCACCATCAACGGCAGCGCCGTCGCCAATGCGGCGACCGTGGGCAACTTCACCATTCCGCTGATGCAGCGGCTGAAATATCCATCGAAATTCGCCGCCGCGGTGGAGGCGGTGGCCTCGACCGGCGGCCAGATCGCGCCGCCGGTGATGGGCGCCGGCGCCTTCGTCATGGCCGAGATCATCGGCACCAGCTACGCCAAGATCATGGTGGCGGCGGTGCTGCCAGCCTTCCTGTTCTATCTCGGCGTCTTTCTCACCATTCATGTCACCGCGGTCAGCCGCAATCTGCCCGTCGTTCCCGCCAACGAAATTCCGGCATGGCGCTCGGTGCTGACCGTCCAGCGCATGCTGCCGATCATCGCCGCCTTCGGCGGCCTGCTCGCCGGCGTGTTCATGGGGCGCTCGGTGCAGACCTCGGCGTTGTGGGGCATCGTCGGCCTCATCGGCGCGCATGGGCTCGTCACCTTGCGTTCGGCCAGGGACGTCAGGGCATTCGGTATCGTCGTGCTGGAATCGCTGGTCGACGCCGGCAAGGGCCTGGTGCTGATCGGCGTGCTCCTGATCGGCGCGCAAATCCTGGTCGCCATGATCAACATGACCGGCGCCGGCATCGCCTTGTCCAACGTCATTGCCTCCATGGCCGGCGACTCGACGCTGATCCTCGCCGTGCTGGTGGCGCTGATCTGTCTCATCCTCGGCATGGGCATTCCGACCACCGCCGCCTATGTGCTGGTCGCAGCGGTGCTGGCCCCGGCCCTGATGAAGGCCGGCAGCGGCATGCTGGTGGCGCACATGTTCGTGTTCTACTTCGCCACCATCTCCGTGATCACACCGCCGGTCTGCGTCGCGGTCTTCGTCTCGGCCGGCATCGCCAAGACGCCGTGGCTGCCGGTCGGCATCGAGGCCTGCAAGATCGCGGCGGTGACCTATGTCGTGCCGTTCCTGTTTCTCATCTATCCGGGAATGCTGGCGGCCGGAACGCCGCTGCAGATCGCCGATGCCGCCGTCTCGGGCGTCCTGTTCGTCGTCGCCTTCGCGCTGCTGTTCGGCGGCGCGCGCATTACCGGCTCGCGCGCGCTCGATGTCGCGGCGACGATTGCGATGGCGGCGCTGGCCATCGCGCCCTACCGCATCGGGCTCGCCGCTTCGGCGCTGGTCGGCGTCGGCCTGATCTGGGCATGGCGACGCAACCGGGTGTCCCATCCTCTGGCGGCGGCCTGAGAACGGCGCGGGTCGTCATGGACAGCCGCAAGCGCGAATAGTATGACGCTGCCGGTTGAACCGGCAGCAGGCAGTCTCAATGTCCAAACAGCAACAGCGTGAGGAAGCCGAACGGCTGATGCGCGAGGCGATGGAGCGCAAGGGCCTCGCCGTGAAGCAGGGCGAAACGCGCATCGAGACCAAATGCGGCAAGTGCGGCGCGGTGAACAAGGTCAGCGCCAAGGCAGGCGAGAGCCGCGTCATGTACAAGTGCAAGGAATGCGGCCACGAACAGCGGGCGATGTAGCCCGTCACGCCGCCGTGCCGATCCCGCATTCCGACTCGGGCGGCGCAGCCCGTAGCTCGACACCAGCGCCAGCAGGCGGTCGTCGTTGATCTCCTCCCAGATTCGGTAAAGGACGGCCTTCCGGAATGCGAAGCCTTTGCGGGGAGGCACAGCAGCCGGAGCTTGCGCCGTCTCGGCCCGCTCGAGACGGCTGCCGCCACAAAAAGCCGCCGTCAGCGCCAGCGCGGTCAGGAAAAACGGACGTGTCCGTGGCGAATTGCCGTTGCGGCCGCCGATTCCCATTCCCGCGCGCCCTCCCGTCCCGACAAGGGACCGACCGCAACCCCGCCGCAGGGTTCGCACCGGGGCCGCAATGGCGCGACGGCTGCGGAAATCGCGTCTAAGTAGCTGTGGCTGGAGGGGTTCTTAAGGCTTCCCACCTCGCCGATTCTGGTTTAAGCACCCCCTCGCGGCTCCAAGCCGCCCTTCTTCGCAGAATTGCGCTTTCCGGCCGGCTGACCGGGTCTCTCAGCCAGAAAGCGCGCGAAAGCGCGCCCTTTTTTTGTGCCCAGTTTCCGGGAGCCGATCCTTCCGCATGCCCAAACGCACCGACATCAAAACCGTGATGATCATCGGCGCCGGTCCCATCGTGATCGGCCAGGCCTGTGAATTCGATTACTCAGGCACGCAAGCCTGCAAGGCTCTGAAAGAAGAGGGCTACCGCGTCGTCCTGGTGAACTCGAACCCGGCGACGATCATGACCGATCCGGATCTTGCCGACGCCACCTATATCGAGCCGATTACCGCCGAGATCGTCACCAAGATCATCGCGAAAGAGCGCAATGTCGTGCCCGGCGGCTTCGCGCTGCTGCCGACCATGGGCGGCCAGACGGCGCTGAACTGCGCGCTGTCGCTCAAGAAGATGGGCACGCTTGAGAAATACGACGTGCAGATGATCGGCGCGACCACCGAGGCCATCGACAAGGCCGAGGACCGCGAGCTGTTCCGCAACGCCATGACCAAGATCGGTCTGTCGACGCCGCGCTCGCATCACGTCAAGACGCTCGGCGACGCGCTCAAGGCGCTGGACGATATCGGCCTGCCCGCCATCATCCGGCCCTCGTTCACCATGGGCGGCACCGGCGGCGGCATCGCCTACAACAAGCAGGAATTCATCGACATCGTCGAAGGCGGCATCGACGCCTCGCCGACCGACGAAGTGCTGATCGAGGAATCCGTACTCGGCTGGAAAGAGTACGAGATGGAAGTCGTCCGCGACAAGAAGGACAACTGCATCATCATCTGCTCGATCGAGAACCTCGATCCGATGGGCGTACACACCGGCGACTCGATCACCATCGCGCCGGCGCTGACGCTCACCGACAAGGAATACCAGATGATGCGCGACGCCTCGCTGGCGGTGTTGCGCGAGATCGGCGTCGAGACCGGCGGCTCGAACGTGCAGTTCGCCGTCAACCCGGAAGACGGCCGCCTCATCGTCATCGAAATGAACCCGCGCGTGTCGCGCTCGTCGGCGCTGGCCTCCAAGGCCACCGGCTTTCCGATCGCCAAGGTCGCGGCCAAGCTCGCGGTCGGCTACACGCTTGACGAAATCTCCAACGACATCACCGGCGGCGCGACGCCGGCTTCGCTCGAGCCGACGATCGCTTACGTCGTCACCAAGATCCCGCGGTTTGCCTTCGAGAAATTCCCCGGCGCCTCGAATGTGCTGACCACCTCGATGAAGTCGGTCGGCGAAGCCATGGCCATCGGCCGCACCTTCCAGGAAAGCCTGCAGAAGGCGTTGCGCTCGCTCGAGACCGGCCTCTCCGGGCTCGATGAAATCTGGATCGACGGCTACGATCACGACAAGGGTCTCGATGACGCCGACAACAAGGCCGCCATTCGCGCCGCGCTCGGCACGCCGACCCCGGACCGCCTCCTCAAGGTGGCGCAGGCGATGCGCCTCGGCGCCTCCGACGATCTCATCTACACCGCCTGCCGGATCGATCCATGGTTCCTGCGCGAGCTGCGCGGCATTGTCGAAGCCGAAGAGCAGGTCGCGGCCAAGGGCCTGCCGGCCACCGCCGGCGCCTTCCGCCGCCTCAAGGCGATGGGCTTCTCCGACAAGCGCCTCGGCAAGCTGACCGGCAAGAGCGACGACGATGTCAGCGCCGCGCGCCGCAAGCTCGACGTGCGCCCGGTCTACAAGCGCATTGACACCTGCGCCGCCGAGTTCGCCTCGCCCACGGCCTATATGTATTCGAGCTACGAGACCGCTTTCGCCGGCCGGATGGCCAACGAGGCGCGCCCCTCGGACAAGAAGAAGGTGGTCATTCTCGGCGGCGGCCCGAACCGCATCGGCCAGGGCATTGAGTTCGACTATTGCTGCTGCCACGCCTGCTTCGCGCTGAAGGATGCCGGCTACGAGACCATCATGGTCAACTGCAATCCGGAGACGGTGTCGACCGACTACGACACCTCGGACCGGCTGTATTTCGAGCCGCTGACGCCGGAAGACGTCATCGAGATCATCGATATCGAGCGCTCGAAGGGCACGCTGCACGGCGTGATCGTGCAGTTCGGCGGGCAGACGCCGCTCAAACTCGCCGTCGCGCTGGAGAAGGCCCATGTGCCGATCCTCGGCACGTCGCCCGACGCCATCGACCTTGCCGAAGACCGCGACCGCTTCAAGAAGCTGATCGACAAGCTCAAGATCCGCCAGCCGGCCAACGGCATCGCCACCTCGCCCGCCGCGGTGCGCGAGGTGGCCGACAGGATCGGCTATCCTGTGGTGGTCCGTCCGTCGAACGTTCTCGGCGGACGCGGCATGGAGATCGTCCGCGACGGCGCGCACGCCGATCGCTACGTGCAGCGCCTCGCCGCGACGCTCGACAAGCCATCCGACTTGATCGTATCGGACAAGAGCCCGCTGCTGATCGACAGCTACCTGACCGATGCCACCGAAGTCGATGTCGATTGCCTGGCTGATGGCAAGGACACCTTCATCGCCGGCATCATGGAGCACATCGAGGAAGCCGGCATTCACTCGGGCGACTCGGCTTGCGCGCTGCCGCCGCATTCGCTGTCGAAGGAGCTGATCGCCGAGCTGGAGCGTCAGACCCGCGAACTGGCGCTGGCGCTGGACGTCGGCGGCCTGATGAACGTGCAATACGCCATCAAGGACGGCGTCATCTACGTGCTGGAAGTGAACCCGCGCGCCTCGCGCACCGTGCCCTTCGTCGCCAAGGTGATCGGCCTGCCGGTCGCCAAGATCGCGGCGCGCATCATGGCCGGCGAAAGCCTCGCCAGCTTCAGGCTCCAGCAGCCGAGCTACAAGCACAAGGCGGTCAAGGAATCGGTATTCCCCTTCGCCCGCTTCCCCGGCGTCGATACGGTGCTCGGGCCGGAAATGAAATCGACCGGCGAAGTGATGGGGCTCGACATGACGTTCGAGACCGCGTTCGCCAAGAGCCAGATCGGCGGTGGCACTATCCTGCCGCGCTCGGGCACGGTATTCGTGTCGGTGCGCGACGACGACAAGCCGCGCATCCTGCCCTCGATCAAGCTGCTGACGTCGCTCGGCTTCAAATGCATCGCCACGTCAGGGACCCAGCGCTATCTCGCCGAGAATGGCGTCGAGGCCACCAAGATCAACAAAGTGCTGGAAGGCCGGCCGCATATCGTCGATGCGATCAAGAATGGCGGCGTCCAGCTCGTCTTCAACACCACCGAGGGCGCGGCGGCGCTGTCCGACAGCCGATCCCTGCGCCATGCCGCCCTCTTGCATAAAGTGCCGTACTACACCACTCTTTCGGGTGCCGTCGCGGCGGCGCAAGGCATAAAAGCCTACCTGGGGGGAGACCTCGAGGTCCGCGCGCTGCAAAGCTATTTCACCGGGCGGGCCTGAACCGGCCACCCGGACTGACGGCGAGAGGCCGGGCAAAATTCCGTACGGTCGCGGGCGACAAAGCTCCCCGCGGCTGGGCAAGATTTTGACCGGATAGAATTTTCGCAGGACTCCGGAACGGATTTGCCGTGTCCGGAGTCCAATTACGATTGGCCTGTCCCTCGCGGGACAACCTCACGGATGGAAAGGCTTGGCGCGCGCGTCAGTCCAATGACGCAGGCAGCCGCCAGGAGGAGAAGAGACGATGGAAAAGATTCCGATGACCGCTGCGGGCTACTCCGTGCTCGAGGACGAACTCAAGCACCGCCAGTCGGTCGAGCGCCCGCGCATCATCCAGCAGATCACCGAGGCGCGCTCCCATGGCGACCTGTCGGAGAACGCGGAATATCATGCCGCCAAGGAGCAGCAGTCGCTCAACGAGGGCGCGATTGCCGAACTCGAGGACAAGCTGGCGCGTGCCGACGTCATCGACGTGTCGAAACTGTCGGGCGACACCATCACCTTCGGCGCCACCGTGACGCTGATCGACGAGGACACCGAGGAAAAGAAGGTGTGGCAGATCGTCGGCGAGCCGGAAGCCAACGCCAAGGCCGGGAAGATTTCCGTCACCTCACCGCTCGCCAAGGCGCTGATCGGCAAGTCCAAGGGCGCCACCGTCGAGGTCAACGCCCCCGGCGGCGCCAAGGGCTACGAGATCAAGAAGGTGGAGTGGAAGTAAGCTTCCGTCCCAGGCTTTAGTCTCGATACGACAATGCCCGGCTTCGGCCGGGCATTTTCTTGTGGCGCGCGGTCGCCGCGGCCTCAAGACAGTTTCTGAAAGAGCGATCCCCAGCCGGTGACGCGTTTCGGATCGACGCCGGCAACGATCAGGCTCTTCCACAGCACCGTGGCGATGGTGTCATGGATCGGCAGGCCCGTGGCGCGTTCCAGGCTCTCCACGAGCGGCGCAGCGCGTAAATTGGTGCAGATGATAGCGATGGCCTGCGGCTTTTCGCTCGCCACCGCCAGCGTCATCGCCTCGATCTGCTCGGGCGTTACCGAAGCGAACGAGAAGTTGTCCTGAAGGTTCAGATGGCGTTCGCCGGCGCAGGCGACGCCGATGCCGGCGTAATTGTCGATCATCTTGCGCTGCACCTCGTCGAGATACGGCGAAACGATGCCGAGCCGCGCCACCCCGGTCCTTGAAAGAATTTCGTTGAGCGCCAGCATCGAGGTCGTCGCCGCGATGCCGGTTGTCGCCGTGATGCGCTCGCACAGTCTCACGTCGCGCTCGAAACCCAGCCAGCCCGATGAGGTGCCGTTCCAGCCGATGCAATCGACCTTGGCGTGCGCCAGCAATTCGGCGGCGCGCAGGATTTCGCTGTTGTCGAATTGGGCCAGCGCGCCGGCGGAGAGCGCGATTTCCGTCACCCTGAAGCGCGAGAAGTGAACGGACACTTCCGGCAGGCCGGCGACAATCGAAGAGGTGATAGGTTCGAGCGCCGTGTTCGAGGACGGCGTCAACATGCCAAGGCGCACACGCCTCACATGGGCACCATCGCCGCGTCCTTGGACTGCCGCAGCGTCAGCGAGGTCTTGACGTTGCGCACATTGGGGCCGGCGGTGAGCTTGTCGACGAAAGCCTGAAAGGTCTTGAGGTCGGGCGCCACGCATTTGAGAACGAAGTCGATCTCGCCCGACAGCATCCAGCATTCGCGTACCAGCGGCTGCGCGCGCACGAAGGCCTCGAAGGCGGAGAGATCGGTTTCGGCCTGGCTCGACAGGTGCACGAAGGCGAAAACGACGACCTCGTAGCCGAGCATCTTTTCGTCGAGCAGCGCCCGGTAGCCCTTGATGAAACCGGCCTCTTCCAGCGCGCGAACCCGGCGCAGGCAGGGCGGTGCTGAAATACCGACACGGCGCGCCAACTCAACATTGGTCATACGGCCGTCGTCCTGCAGCTCTTTCAGGATCTTGCGGTCGATGGCATCGAGGCTGGCTGGCAAATCTCTCTCCTGGCGGGACGCGGCTCGGATCCGGCGGGAATATCCATATATTGAAATATTGTTTCGCGAAAGATTATTGCGCCGTTTTCCCTGCGGCATGCAAGCTTGTGCACTGGCCGGGTTGCGTATCTTGCATAGCTCCGGGAAAGCCATAGATTGAGCCCGGTCAGAAGAACTTCTGCCCTGACGGGCCATCGAATTGTCGCCGGGCCCCCACTCCTCGTCCGTTTTCAGGGGGCGATTGCCATGTCCAAGACCATCCACTCCAAAGTTGTCATCATCGGCTCCGGGCCGGCCGGCTATACTGCCGCGATCTATGCCTCGCGCGCGATGCTGCAGCCGACGCTGATCCAGGGCATCCAGCCCGGCGGGCAGCTCACCATCACCACCGATGTCGAGAACTATCCGGGCTTTGCCGATGTCATCCAGGGCCCCTGGCTTATGGAGCAGATGCAGGCCCAGGCCCAGCATGTCGGCACCAATATCGTCTACGACCATGTCAACAAGGTCGAGCTCGGCGCCCGGCCGTTCCGCCTGACCTGCGACTCGGGCGACGTCTATCTCGCCGAGGCGCTGATCGTGGCGACCGGCGCCCAGGCGCGCTGGCTCGATCTGCCCTCGGAGCAGAAGTTCAAGGGTTACGGCGTCTCCGCCTGCGCCACCTGCGACGGCTTCTTCTACAAGAACAAGGAAGTCTTCGTGATCGGCGGCGGCAATACCGCTGTCGAGGAAGCGTTGTTCCTCACCAATTTCGCCTCGAAGGTCACGGTCGTGCACCGGCGCGACCATTTACGCGCCGAGCGCATCCTGCAGGACAGGTTGTTCAAGCATCCCAAGATCGAGGTGGTCTGGGGCTCCGTGCTGCATGACGTCATGGGCGACGAGAGCCCGCTCAAGGTGCGCCGTATCGCGCTCAAGAATCTCAAGAGCGGCGTCGTTTCCGAACACGCCGCCGACGGCGTGTTCATTGCCATCGGCCACCAGCCGGCATCCGAACTGTTCGCCGGCCAGCTCGAGATGAAGCCCTCGAACTATATCGTCACCGCGGCGCATTCGACCGCGACCTCGGTGCCCGGCGTTTTCGCCGCCGGCGACGTCACCGACGACATCTACCGGCAGGCGGTGACCGCGGCGGGCCAGGGATGCATGGCTGCGCTCGAGACCGAGCGCTTCCTTGCCGCGCATGAAACCCAACAGGCCGCGGCGGAATAATCATGCCTCACCCGAACAATTCGATGGACTGGGACAAGCTGAAGGTATTTCACGCGGCGGCGGAAGCCGGGTCCTTCACGCATGCCGGCGAACGCCTCGGCCTGTCGCAATCGGCGGTGTCGCGCCAGGTTTCGGCGCTGGAAAGCGATCTGAGCGTCTCGCTGTTTCACCGCCACGCCCGCGGCCTGATCCTCACCGAGCAGGGCGACATGCTCTACCGGACGGCGCATGAAGTGTTCATGAAGCTGGAGGCGGCGCGCACCAAGCTCACCGACAGCCGCGAACGGCCGAATGGCGAACTCAAGGTCTCGACCTCGGCGGGCATCGGTATCCATTGGCTGACGCCGCGGCTCGGCGAATTCCTCGATCTTTATCCCGACATTCAGATCACGTTGATCACCACCGACGAAGAACTCGATCTCGCCATGCGCGAGGCCGACGTCGCGCTGCGCCTGCGCCAGCCGACGCAGCCCGACCTCATCCAGCGCAAGCTGTTCTCGGTGCACTTCCACGCCTATGCGTCGCCGGACTATCTCAAGCGCTTCGGCACGCCGCGCACGTATGAGGAGCTCGATCATCATCGCGTGCTGCTGCTCGGCGGCAGCGTGCCGGCCCATTTCGCCAATCGCCGCTGGCTCGTCGAAGTCGGCCGCGAGGCCAAGCATCCGCGCGTGCCGCATCTGAGCGTCAACAACGTGCTCGGCCTGTTGCGCGCCTGCCAGCGCGGTCTCGGCGTCGCGATGCTGCCGGACTATCTCGTCGAGGAGAATGGCGGCCTGGTGCAGTTGTTCGGCGAGCAGGACACGCTCGCGCTCGACGCCTACTTCGTTTATCCGGAAGAACTCAAATCGGTCGCGCGCATCCAGGTCTTCCGCGACTTCCTTGTCGCCAACGCGCAACGCTGGACTTTCTAGGCCGAAAGAGCGCCGAGACCTTATCGCGGGCCCTCAAGGAGCCCAGACATGAGCCGCCACGCTGTCGGGTTGGCGCTATTGTCGGCGGCGTTGTTCGGCGCCTCGACGCCCGCGGCCAAGATATTGCTGGGAGCGATCGATCCGGCCCTGCTTGCCGGCTTGTTCTACTGCGGTGCGGGTCTAGGAATCGCTGTCCTGCGGCGAATACTGCGGGCAAGGACATCTGCGTCGGAGGCGCCGCTGGCGCGGGCCGACATCCCATGGCTCGCGGGCGCGATCGTGTGCGGCGGAGTTGCCGGCCCGCTGCTGCTGATGTTCGGGCTCGCCCGCACCGACGCTTCGACGGCCTCCCTTCTGCTCACGCTCGAAGGTGCAGCCACGGCTTTGCTGGCCTGGTTCGCCTTCAATGAGAACTTCGATCGGCGCATCGCACTCGGCATGATCGCCCTGGTCGCGGGCGCCATCGTGCTGTCGTGGTCCGGCGTCCCGACCATTTCCAGCCTCGCCGGGATGGCGGCCATCGCGGCTGCCTGCGTTGCATGGGGCTTCGACAACAATCTTACGCGCAAGGTGTCGCTGGCCGATCCGCTACAGATCGTCGAAATCAAGGGCTTCGTTGCCGGGCCGGTCAATCTCACGCTGGCGATACTCTCCGGCAGCCGCTTGCCATCGCTTGATATCGCTCTCGTTGCCGGCGGCGTCGGCTTCATCGGATACGGCGCAAGCCTGGCGCTCTATGTGCTGGCATTGCGTCACCTCGGCACTGCGCGGACCGGCGCCTATTTCGCGACCGCCCCGTTTATCGGCGCGGTGGCGGCGCTGGCAATTCTGGGCGAGCCGTTAAGCCCGCAACTCGTCGTCGCGGGAGCGCTGATGGCGGTCGGAGTCTATCTCCATCTGACCGAACGCCATGTCCACGAGCATGCGCACGAGGAAACGATGCACAGCCACGCGCATGTTCATGACGAGCACCACCAGCATGAGCACGGCTCGCTCGACCCGCCCGGTGAGCCGCACACGCATGCTCATAGCCATCCGCGCTTGCGCCATACCCACGAGCACGTGCCGGACATGCATCACACTCACCGCCATTGAGAGAGCCGTGTTCTCCGTCACGTATCGCAATACGAAACGCAAACGCCTGCGCTGTTTTCGCGCAGGCTTGTGCGCATGGCTGACATTCGCGCACCGGCATTGCTGACGATGAACGCGCCGATCATAGTGTTGGTGCTGCGGGACGGATGGATATCCTCCCAGAGTCGCCGACACCGCGGCAAGTTCCCCTCTGAGGTTTGCCGGCACCCCACGCCGGCATCTCCAACCGGGCCCCGTTTACGGGGCCCGGTTTTTTTTCGGCATCAACCCTGCGACAAAAGCGGCGTGCGACTTTTCGCGCGCGCCATCGCCAAGAGCGGCTCCCATCCTCGCTGTGATCCACGTCACAGCCCGTTAAGTCATAGCCGGTTTACTGCTGAGGCGGTTCGGCGCGAGCGGCCGGAACCACGTTTGCGCCTCGCCGTTGTGACTTCGAGGGTCATGATGCCGGTACTGAAGCACCGGTGTAAAATAGTCACAGTCTCGTTCGGAAAGCCGTGCTTTCGTTGGAAAAGGCGCAACGGGAAGCAATCTATCATTTAATATGATCGGGCCTTACAAGGCCTCGTCCTGACAGCCTTTGGGAGATTCTGCGGTGAAAATTGTTGCAATAGACCGTCTGCTGGCGTCTTCCGCCCTCGGACTGGTGCTGATGCTCGCCCCACAGGCGGGGAATGCCCAATCGATGGAGCAGCAGCTCAACGCCGCCGCGCCGCTCGCAGAGCCTCTCACTCCGCCGACTGAAAAGGATCTGACCCCGAAGGCTGCCGAAACGCCGGCCCCGGCCGCGCCGGCTCCAGCGGCAGCGCCTGCTCCGACCGCAGCGGCCCCGACCGCGCCCGCCGCCGAGGCGCCGAAGACCGATACCGCGACGGCGGCTCCGGCCGTCACCGCCGGCCCGACGGCCAACGCCGCCGTTACCGACAAGCTGCGCGAGATGGTGACAGGCAAGACGCTCGATCGCATCGTTTCCCGCAAGGCCGAGCATCTCGGCGTCGAAGCCTTCTACAAGGCCCGCGACTACGCCCCGGTCTGGACCGACAATGGCGCCGTCACCGAGCGCGCCAAGGCCGCGACGTCGACTTTGAAGAAGGCCGACGAAGTCGGTCTCGATGCCGCCGACTACCCGACGCCGGACTTCGCCGCGGCCAAGACTGCCGACGAGCTGGCCGACGCCGAACTCAAACTGACCGCGGCCGTGCTGACCTATGCGCGCCATGCGCAACTCGGTCGCATCCACTTCAGCCGCGTCGCCAATGACATCGAATTCGCCCAGAACGCGCCCGACCCGGCGTCGGTCCTGGACAACCTGGCGAAGGCGAGCAACGCCGCCGCCGCGCTCGAGGACTACAACCCGCCGCACGCGCAGTTCAAGGCGCTGCGCGCGAAGCTTGCCGATCTGCGCGCCGGCAAGTCCGTCACCGAAACGAAGACCGAAGACGCCAAGCCGGCGCCGGCGATCCAGATCGCCTCCGGCCCGATCATGCGTCCTGGCATGAAGGACAAGCGCGTCGCCGACCTGCGCAAGCGCCTCGACATCCCGGGCGACAAGAACAACACGACCTACGATGACGCGGTCGTCGAGGCCGTGAAGACCTTCCAGACGACGGCCGACCTCGACACCGACGGCAATGTCGGCCCCATGACCTTGCGCGCCCTTAACGGCACCAAGCCGGAGCCGAAGTCCATCAGCCGCGCCTCAAGCGATCCGATCGATACCGTGGTCGTCAACATGGAGCGCTGGCGCTGGCTGTCGCGCGACCTCGGCAACCCGCACGTCATCGTCAACGTGCCGGACTATCGCCTGACCTTGTGGAACGACAACAAGCCGTACTGGACCACTAAGATCGTCGCCGGCAAGCCGGGTAGCCACGCCACGCCGATGATCTCGGCCGAAATGAAGTTCATCACGGTCAACCCGACCTGGAACGTGCCGCCGTCGATCATCGAGAAGGAATACCTGCCGGCGCTGCAGGAAGATCCGCAGGCTCTGGACCGCATCGGCCTCAAGGTCGAACAGGCCGCTGACGGCACGGTCCGTATCTATCAGCCGCCGGGCGCCGCGAACGCGCTGGGCCGCATTCGCTTCAACTTCCCGAACAAGTTCCTGGTCTATCAGCACGACACGCCGGACAAGAACCTGTTCAAGCATGAGAAGCGCGCCTACAGCCACGGCTGCATGCGCGTCGAGAACCCGCTGATGTACGGCGAAAAACTCCTGTCGCTGGCGCTGCCGGAGCAGAAGTACACCGCGGCCAAGCTCGAGAGCATGTTCGGCGGCTCGGAAATCAACATCAACTTCCCGAACCACCTCTGGGTGCACCTGACCTATCAGACGGCGTTCGTCGACGATGAGGGCAAGCTGCAGTTCCGCGAGGACGTGTATGGCCGCGACCAGCGCATGATCGCGATCCTCAAGGGCAGCGACCGCAAGGTTGCCGACATCGCGGTGGCGCGTCCGCCGAACACCTCGTCGAAGCCGGTGCGCGTGCCGGTCGGTTCGCTCGGTGGTGGCGGCGGCTACAGCAGCGGCCCGAACTTCTTCGAGGCGCTGTTTGGCGGCTTCGGCCGGCCGGAGCCGCGCCCGAGCCGCGACAGCCGCGGACCGCGTTACGGCCGTGACGGACGCGTGGTCGTTCGCTAAGGGCGGATCGCTTCGAGACAAGGAACGCCGGCGGGAAACCGCCGGCGTTTTTTATGGCGGCGATGCCGAGCGTTCACGCGGCGAGAAAAGGTAGATCGCCAGCGCGACGCCGAGCAGCAGGCCGAAGGCCGTGAACAGCCGGCCATAGAGCAGATCGGGCGCGACCGCTGCGAGCTCCGACGCCTTGACGTAGCGGCCCGACAGCCACTGGCCGAGACCGGCGCCGCCGAAGAACAAGAGGTTCATCATGGTCACGCCCTGCCCAAGCACATGCATCGGCAGGAAGGCCCGCGCATGGGCGAGCAGAATGGCGAAGCAGGAACCGAAGGCCGCCACCATGAACAAAAACACGAGGGCAAGCGCGGCGGAATGACTGCCGAAAAGGCCGAGCACAAGCCAGGCCGTCACCGCCACCGAGACGCCGGCCACGACCGTGACCTTGGCATCGCGGAGATATTTGTTGAGCGGCGCGTAGAAGATGCCGCCGAGCGCCAGCGCCAAACCCATCGCCGTCGCGCTTAAGCCGACGGCGTTGGCGCCGAAGTGGTGCACCTGCGCCAGATAGGGCGCGATCCACAATCCGCGAACCGCCGCGATCACGGCGTAGCAGGCGAAAGCCAGCGGCATCATCGGCCACAGGGCTCCGATCGAGAGGATCTGCCGGGTCGCGCTCAGCGCGGACATCCTGCCGCCCGGCGCGTCGACGCGCGGCGGATCGCGCAGCACGATGGCCACGAGCACGACGCTGACCAGGGTGATGCCGGCCATGCCGAACATCGTGACCCGCCAGCCGAAGGCGCCGACTGCCAGCGCCAGCGGCGCGCCGCTGGCCGGATCGCCGAGCGTGCCGAGACCGAACAGCAGCGACGACATGGTTGCGAACCGCTCCGGCGAATAGACGCGGCCGATGAAATAGAAGCCGGCCATCATCACCGGCGAGAAGCCACCGCCCAGCAGCGCCATGGCAAGCGTCGCCTGCCACGCCTGGCTGGCGACGCTGAGCAGAACGCCGCCGGCGGCCGCGGCGCCCAGGCTCATCATCAGAATGCGGCGCGGCCCGAAGCGGTCGAGCGTCAGGGCGACCGGCACCTGGATCAGGGCGAAGGCCAGCAGGAAGGCGGCCTGCAGGCTGGCCAGCCCGGCCGAGTCGAGGCCAAGGTCGCGCGACAGTTCGCCCGCGACCACGGCCAGGAACGGCCGGTAGAAATTGCTGAGGAAGTAGGGAAACAGAAGGGTCAGAAACACCGGCGGCAGACTTCTTCTTTGCGAACGTCAGAAAGTCTGCACGACTTCGCAGGTGGTACAGGCGGGTGGACTTGAACCACCGACCTCCGGTTCCACAGACCGGCGCTCTAACCAACTGAGCTACGCCTGCATAAGGGCTGCGGGGCCCAAGGGGCCCCGCGCGCGGCGCGAACCTAAGAGCCGCTTCCGCCTTTGGCAAGCGGTTTGGCCGCCCGCGCCGGGGCGATTTACGCCCGCGGGGAGCCGCGCCCAGCCGGCTTGCCGCCAAAAAGAAAGGCCCGGAAGCACCCCGGGCCTTTTGAACCTAGCATTGGGTCCGGACAGCGCCGATCAGGCGGCGGTGTTGAACTTCGCGAAGCTTTCCTTGATCGGCTCGGCGGTCTCGGTCGCGACCTTCTGAGCGTGCTCGGAGAGTTCCTTGGTCTGGGCGCTGAACGCGTCGAACCGGTTGCGCCAATAGGCGGTGCTGAGCGCGATGACGTCCGAGTAGGACTTGGCGCCCATCAGTTCGCCCATCAGGTCGTAGGCGGCGTTCGAGTTGGCGCGCGCCGTCTCGATCAGCTTGACGCCGTAGTCGGCGCAGCCCTTCGAGGCGATCGAATAGGTATTTTCGAGCGTCTCGGTGGCCTTCTCGGCGTTGGCCTTCATCTTGTCGTAGCCGTCCTTCGCCTGGGCAATGCCCTTCTCGGCGAATTCGCGAAACGCGGGCGGCACTTCCATGTTCGGAATGTCGAACTTCGGCATCTGGAACATCGACTCGATGTTCAGCGGCACCACTTTCGGCGTAAAGGTCTCGTTGGACATGATCGTCTTCCTTAAGGGAGGACTTTCCCGGCGGCGTTGGGCGGCCGTCCTCCGGCTTGATGCGGCCCGCGCCTTAATCCGCGCCCCGACAGGGCAGCGGCGATAGGCGAAAGTATAATAACAAACTAAGTGCACTGCAATAAAAATATTGCAATGCACCATTTTTGTTTGATTGCCACAAGTAACTGATAGTTATAGTGTATTTTTAATCGCGCCCGGACGCGCCTCTTAGGCGAGCCCGACAACTGCATCGCGAAATGGCTTAAGGCGTCGGCCCCGCTATTTCGGAGCCATCTTGCTTGCATGCTCAGACAGCGCCTTGGCTTGTTCGGACAGCGCCGCGATCTGCGCCTTGATGTAGTCGACCTGCAGCTCGGTGACTTCCCTGGGGTCCTTGGCCCGCAACAGCCGCTGAGCGAAATCGAACGACGCGGTGAGATTGCGCTCGGCAAAGGACATGGCGAGCTGGCCAGCTTCGCGGACATTCGTCTGTACGGTTTTGGCCTGAGTTTCCGCCGTGCCGACGGCATGCCTGCTGGCGGCCACGAAACTGTCGAAAGCCTGCTTGGCCTGCTCGACGCTCTTTTCCGCGAACTCGCGCATCTCAGCGGGGATTTCGAATTTTGGATCCTGCGCCATGGTCAGCTCCTCCGAAATTGCCAAACCGAAACCCGGTCGGCTCACTATAGCCCGCTTGCACGAGCGGATATATGACGGCTCGCCCCGCCTTCGATGCAGCCAAATGTCCCGATTAAGGTTACCGCCCTATGAGCGTGGGCGGTAGGGCGCAGATCGTGGACGGCCGTTGCACTCGGGCCTATTAATGCTTTGTTAGCCGTAACGGTTGCGGCTTCTTTGCGGCGCGTCATGAGCGGGACCTACGACCAACATCTCTGGCTCGACGATCCTCGTCTGGCCGATTATGCCCTCGCTCCGGTGCCGGTCTGGCTTTGGCGGGAAGATGGTACCGCTGTGCTTTGGGCCAACGCGCCCGCCGCCGCGACTTTCGACGCCGCGTCATCCCTCGAACTCAATCAACGCCGCTTCGAGCCGGACCATCCGGCGGCGGCACAGATCAAACGCCTCGCCGGCACCCTGCCCGGCGGCGGCACCAAGCGTCTCGAGCGCCTGCGCGGCTTTGGCGCGCCGCTGGGCAGTGCGCTGACCTGCTTCTGCGCGCGCGTCACCCTGCCCGACCATGCGACCGGCATTCTCGTCGTCTCGACCGAACGCGTGGCCCGGGACTTCTCCTTGCCGGAGCGCGCGCACCGCCTGATCGCCGATGTCGAACGGCCGGCCGCGGTGTTCTCCGCCGATGGCGAATTGATCGACGCCAATGGCCCGGCGCGACAGCGCCTCGGCGACAAGCGCGACATTGCCGCGCTCGGCCTCGACAAACTCGCGCGCGAAGCGAGCCGCAACGGCCGCGCCGAAGGCGACTTCGCGCTCGGCTATGCCATCATGCGCAAGCTCGGCGCCGGGCAGACCATCGCGCTGCTGCTGCAATTCACCGAGCCCAAGCCTGTCCAGCAAGCCCCCATACCGTATGACGTCGTGTCGATGGCGCCGACGAAACTGAAGTCAGTCTCGGACGCGCCGCGGCCGCAGGCCTATCGCTTCGTCTGGCAGATGGATGCCGCGACGCATTTCACGCAAGGCATGGAGAACTTCGCGCGTCTGCTCGGACCTGAAACGGCGTCGGTGCTGGTGCGCTCGTGGCCCGACATCGCGCACGCGCTCAACATCGACAATGACGGCCGCGTCGCCCGTGCGCTGGCGGCGCGCGAGACCTGGAGCGGCATCGTCATCGAATGGCCGATCGACGGATCGCATGAGCGCGTCGCCATCGAGATGTCCGGCCTGCCCACCTACGACCGCGAACGCCGCTTCACCGGCTTCCGCGGCTTCGGTATCTGCCGCGCCGGCTTGCGCGACTACGATGCTGTTGCCGTTGTGCCCGCGCCTCAGCCGGCAGCACCCGTCCAGCAGCCGCCCGCCAAGGTGCTGGCGTTCAGACCCGCCCCCGAGCCGCAGCCGCCGGCGCCGCCGATCGTGCCGGTCAGCGAGCCAGCACCGCCCGTCGCGGAGAAGCCTTCACTTACGGCCAGCGAGCACAGCAATTTCGAGGAACTGGCGCGCGAGCTCAACGCTCGGCTCAAGAGCGGCGGCACGCCGCAGCCGCTCGCCTTGGATGATGCGCCAGATTTCGACAGCGAACCGCTGATCGTGCCGCAGCCGGAGACGCCGCGCGTTGCCGCCACCGACGACGGCCGCGCCATTCTCGAGCGCCTGCCGCTCGGCGTTCTGGTCTATCGGCTGAACAATCTGCTCTACGCCAACCGCGCCTTCCTCGACTGGACCGGTTACGACAGCCTCGCCACGCTCAACGAGGCCGGCGGCCTCGACAGCCTGTTCATCGAGCCGGCCAATGGCGAGCCCAATGGCAATGGCGGCGGCAAAACGCTCAACATCGCCACCGTCAACGGTCAGCAGAAGCCGGTGAAGGGCCGCCTGCTCAGCGTGCCGTGGGGTCAGGAGCCGGCGCTGGTGCTGATGATCGAGACCGGCGATGGCACGGCGGAAGCCAGGCCGAACGACGCGGCGCTGCGCCGGCTCGAAGCCGAAGCCAGCGAACTGCGCGCCGTGCTCGACACCGCGACCGACGGCGTGCTGCTGCTCGACCGCGCCGGCCGCGTCCTTACCGCGAACCGCAGCGCGCAGGCGCTGTTCGGCTATGACGCCGCGGACTTTACCGAATTGTCCATCGACGACCTGTTTGCGCCGGAAAGCCGCCGCACCATGATCGACTACCTCGATCGTGTGTCCGGCGACCGCGGCATGCTGCCCGATGCGGGCCGCGAGGCCATCGGCCGCTTCAAGCGCGGCGGGCTGGTGCCGCTCTACGTCACCATGGGGCGCATCGAAGGCGGCGACCGCTATTGCGCGCTGTTGCGCGACCTCACGGCCTGGAAGCGCACCGAGGAAGACCTCATCAATGCGCGGCGCGAGGCCGAGCGCGCCTCGACCGCAAAATCCGAATTCCTCGCCAAGATCAGCCACGAGATCCGCACGCCGCTCAGCGCCATTCTCGGCTTCTCCGAAGTGATGATCGACGAGCGTTTCGGCGCCGTCGGCAACGAGCGCTACAAGGAATACCTCAAGGACATCCACGCTGCCGGCGGACACGTCATTTCGTTGCTCAACGACCTGCTCGATCTGTCCAAGATCGAAGCCGGCAAGCTCGATCTCACTTTCGTCAGCGTCAGCCTCAACGACATCGTTCAGGAATGCGTGGCGATGCTGCAACAGGAAGCCAATCGTCAGCGCGTCATCATTCGCACCTCGCTGGCGCCTCATCTGCCACCGATCGTGGCGGACGCGCGCTCGGTGCGGCAGATCGCGCTCAACATCCTGTCGAACTCGATCAAGTTCACCGGCGCGGGCGGCCAGGTGATCGTTTCGACGACGGTCAACGATGACAACGAGGCCAGCCTGCGCGTTCGCGATACAGGCGCAGGCATGAGCGAACAGGAACTGCAGATCGCGCTGGAGCCGTTCCGTCAGCTCGCGACCACCTCGCGCTGGGGCGCCAGCGGCACCGGCCTCGGTTTGCCCATCACGAAGGCCCTGGCGGAGGCCAATCACGCCCGGTTCCGCATATCCAGCCGCCCCGAGGACGGAACTCTGGTCGAGGTCGCCTTTCCGGCAACCCGCGTGCTGGCGGAATGAGATTAGCCTGATAAGCTTGCCTTTCGATCCGTCGCTCGAGGCGGCGGGGAAAGGTGCTCATGAGCCGCCTGTTCCGTTGCGCGCTGCTGTTGATCGCCGCATTCGCATCTTCAAATCTGACATCCCCTGCGCGTGCCGCCGATAAAGTCGATCTGCTGCTGGTGCTGGCCGCCGATGTGTCGCGCAGCGTCACCGCCGACAAATTCAAGCTGCAACGCGAAGGCTACGCCGCGGCGGTCGCCAATCCGAAAGTGCTCGAGGCCATCAAGGGCGGCCGCAACGGCCGCATTGCCGTGATGTTCGTCGAATGGTCCGGCGCCGCCAACCAGAAGGTCGTCATCGACTGGACCGTGATCGACAGCCAGCAATCCGCGCACGCCTTCGGCACCCGGATGCTCGAGGAGCCGCGCGCTTTCGCCGACCGCACCTCGATCAGCGGCGGCGTCGATCTGGCGATGACCGAACTCGCCAAGGCGCCCTATTTTTCCGAACGTCAAACCATCGACGTCTCCGGCGACGGCACCAATAATTCCGGCCGCGACATCCGGCTGGCGCGCGACGAGGCGGTTGCCAAAGGCATAGTCATCAACGGCCTCGTCATTCTCAGCGACCAGCCGATGCCGTGGAATCCCGACCACACCCATCCGCCCGGCGGACTGGCGAAATATTACCGCGACAATGTTACCGGCGGCCCGGGCAGCTTCGTCATGGAGGCGACGGGTTTCGATTCATTCGGCGACGCCATTCTCAAGAAGATGATCGCCGAGATCGCCGACGCCTCGCGGGAGCTCGGGGCGCCGCTGGCGCGCTAAAATATACCGGCGGGTTGGCCGACGACGACAGATTGTCGCACAAGAGGTGCTTTCTTTTAAACGGTTCTAACCGGCTCCATTCCTGCTGGTTGGCCAAGTCCTTCCCTCTGCCATGACGGCATGAGCCACCCTGTAATTGTTCTAAACTATTGTTTTCGCAACAGAAACTCTGTTGACCGGCATCTCCCGAACCGCCACATAAGCGCACCGCGATCCGCCGCCACACAGCGCCGCCCGGATCCCTCGGAGGATATCTATGTTCAAGCCCCTTCATGCCGTCTCGCTCGCTGCCGCGCTGGTTGCCGGCGCCGTGTCTCCCGCGCTCGCCCAAGGCGAGGTCAATGTCTACAGCTATCGCGAGACCAAGCTGATCCAGCCGCTGTTCGACGCCTTCACCAAGGACACCGGCATCAAGGTCAACGTCATTTCGGCGAGCTCCGGCCTCGAGCAGCGCATCAAGACCGAGGGCGAGAACAGCCCCGCCGACATCCTCCTCACCGTCGATATCGGCCGCATCGAGGAAGCGGTGAAGGCCGGTATTACCCAGCCGATCGTTTCGGGCGAATTGGACAAGGTTGTGCCGCCGCAGCTCCGCGATCCGGAAGGCCACTGGTACGCGATCTCGATGCGTGCCCGCGTCGTCTATGCCTCGAAGGAGCGCGTGCAGCAGACGGCCCTCACGTATGAAGAGCTCGCCGACCCGAAGTGGAAGGGCAAGATCTGCATCCGCTCCGGCCAGCACATGTATAACAACGCGTTGATTGCCGCTTATATCGCGCATCACGGCGAAGCCAAGGCCGAGGAATGGCTCAAGGGCGTGAAGGCCAATCTGGCGCAGAAGCCGTCAGGCGGCGATCGCGAAACCGCGCGCGACGTTGCCGCCGGCAAGTGCGATCTCGGCATCGGCAACACCTATTACTACGGCCTGATGCAGGCGAACCCGCAGCAGAAGCCGTGGGCCGACGCCACCAAGGTGATCCTGCCGACCTTCGCGGGCGGCGGCACGCATGTGAACGTCTCGGCTGTCGTCCTCGCCAAGCACGCTCCGCACAAGGCGGAAGCGCTGAAGCTCATCGAATGGCTGGCCGGCGAGAAGGCGCAGCACATGTATGCCGACGTCAATTATGAATATCCGCTGCGCTCGGGCATCGATATCAATCCGGCGATCGCGGCCTTCGGCACCCTGAAGGCCGACCAGTTACCGCTGTCCAGGGTCGCCAATGAAAAGAAGGCGGCCGCGGCATTGGTTGATAAGGTCGGCTTCGATAACTGAATTCGATTTCGAGGCCCCTGACCATTATGCATTCCGCCACCGGCGGCCCCGCCTTGCGCGGGGCCGCTGTCCGTTTACCGGCCGACAAGATCGCGAGCCTGACCATTGCGCTCGCCGCCGCCGCGCTGATCGCGCTGCCGCTGGCGAGTCTGATGCGTCTCGCCGTGGCCGGCGACACCGACCTGTGGCCGCACCTGATGGCCTACGTCCTGCCGCACGCCGTTGCGCAGACCGTGCTGCTCCTGGCCGGTGTGGCTGTCGTGGCTGTCCTGGCTGGAATCGCACCCGCCTTTCTGGTGGCCAGCTTCGAGTTTCCCGGCCGCAAGGTGCTGGAATGGCTGCTGCCTCTGCCGCTCGCCATTCCGACCTATATCGCAGCTTACGTATATGCCGACATCCTCGATGCAGCGGGGCCGGTGCAGACCGCGCTCCGTGACGTCTTCGGTTTCAAAACCGGCGCCGAGTACTGGTTTCCGCCGGTGCGATCATTGGGCGGCGCCGCCCTGATCGTCGGTTTGGTCGTGTATCCCTACGTCTATCTGACGGCCCGCGCGCTCTTCAAAACCCAGAGCGCCAGCTTCGCCGAAGCGGCGCAAACGATGGGCGCGAGCTTGTGGCAAACGTTCCGCTACGTCTCGTTCCCGCTGGCCCGGCCGGCCATCGTAGTCGGCCTGGCGCTGGCCCTGCTCGAGACGCTCAACGATATCGGCGCCGCCGAATATCTCGGCGTGCAGACGCTGACCTTGTCGATCTTCACCACCTGGCTCAACCGCGGCAGCCTGGGCGGCGCCGCGCAGATCGCACTGGCGTTGTTGGCGGTGGTGACGTTGCTGATCGCACTGGAGCGCAGCGGCCGGCGCGGCCAGTCGGTCGAGGGCGACGTGCAGGATGGCACGGTGACCCGGCGATTGCCGCTCGGCGGCGGCGCCGCCGCGCTCGCGGTGCTGGTCTGTGCCGTGCCGGTGGCATTCGGCTTCGTCATTCCGGGCGGCTATCTCCTGCGCGAGGCGATCCGGCGCGGGCTGATTTCCGGCATCGAGCCGTCGTTGCTGACCGCGCTGGCGACCACCGTGGCGCTGGCCGCGGTCGCGACGGCAGTCGTGCTCGCGGTCGGGATCGCCGCAGCCATTCCGCTGCGGCTGGCGCCGGTCAGGACAGGGCGGCCGCTGCTCGCCATCGCGAGCATGGGCTATGCGGTGCCGGGCACGGTGCTGGCTCTGGGGCTGCTGTCGCCGCTCGTATCCGTAGACGAGATTCTCAATGCGCTCGCGCGCGGCCTGACCGGCGTCAATGTCGGCCTGGTGCTGGCCGGCTCCAGCGCCGCGCTGATCATCGCCTATACGGCACGGTTTTCCTCGATCGCCATCGGCGTGGTGCAGGCAGGCCTCACGCAGACGCCGCGCGAATTCGACGAGAGCGCGCGGCTGGAAGGCGCTGGCGTCTGGCCGATACTGCGCCAGATTCACCTGCCGCTGCTGACACCGGCCTTGACCGGCGCGGCGCTGCTCGTCTTCGTCGACTGCCTCAAGGAACTGCCGATGACGCTGCTGATGCGGCCGCTCAATGTCGAGACGCTGGCGACCTCGATCTACCAGTTCGCGACCCGCGGCAGTTTCGAGGACGGCGCCCTCGCGGCACTGCTGATCGTGCTCGCCGGCATCCCCCCGGTGATCCTGCTGATGCGGCTGCCCGACGTCCGCGAAAAGCGGCGTTAACGGTCATGGGAATACCCTTGGCGCCGGCGACGGCCGGCCGGCAATGGCCATGAAAGCGTCACACGGCCCGCCCAGATTGGCGTCAATCGCGCCGATGGTATATTCCCCTGGCCTCCACCGGGGCCAACCGGCTCGACCCACTCGGATTTACCCACTTTGACGGCTTTCGCTGGCATTCGGCGCTTGGGTTTCGTGCTGCTGGCCGTCGGCGGGGTGACGGCCGGCGTTCTCACGACCGCGGGCTACCTGATTTCCCCCGACACCGTGCGCAGCGAAGTTCTGAGCCGCATCCGTGATGCGACCGGACTCGACCCCAAGCTCGGCGGCAAAGTCAGCGTCAGCCTGTTTCCGAAAGGCAGCGTCACCTTCTCCGACGTTGTGCTGGGCGATCCCCGGCGCCCGGCGCTGACCGCCGAGCGGCTGACGGCGCGGCTGCGCTTCTTCCCGTTGCTCATCGGCAAGGTCGAAATCGGCGACGTGTCGCTGGAAAAGCCGACCATCGCCATCGATCTTGATCGCGACGGCGGCTCCAACTGGTCGGCGCTGATCGAGGCTCTGGCGCAGGCGCAGAAACCGCGCGCCAATCAGGTCGTGGCCGGTTTCTCGGAAATGCGCATCGACGATGGCACCGTGTTGCTGCGCAAGGACGATGGCCGGACCGTCGAAACGCTCTACGAGGTCGATCTGTCGCTGGCCTGGCCGTCAATCGCCAGGAGCTTCGTCGCCACCGGCCACTTCGTCTGGCACGGCGAAAAAGTCGATGCCAGCGTGACGCTGGCGGACTTCGCCGCTGCGCTCGCCGGCAACCGCAGCGGCGTCAAGCTGCGCCTCGCCGGCGCGCCGCTCAAGGCCGCATTCGAAGGCGCGTTCAGCACCAGGCCGACCATCAAAGTCGAAGGCACGCTGGCGGCCGACGCCGTGTCCTTGCGCCGCGTCATGGCGTGGACCGGCCATGAGCCCCTGCCCGGCGGCGGCTTCGGCCGCTTCGCCATCAAGGCGCAGACCAGCGTGGTCGGCGACTCGATCAGCCTGTCCGGCGTCAATGTCGAACTCGACGGCAACAGCGCCGAGGGCGTGCTCGCGTTCTCGAGCGAAGGCCGCCAGACATTGCAGGGCACCCTGGCCTCGGACACGCTCGATCTCACGCCCTACATTTCCACCATCCGGCTCTCGACCGCGAACCAGCGCGCCTGGAACGACACGCAGCTTACGCCGGATGGCCTCAATGGCCTCGACTTTGATCTGCGGCTCTCGGCAGCCAACGTCATCATGGGCAGCGCCAAGTTCGGCCGCACCGCGATCGGCGCCAATCTGCGCGCGGGCAAGCTGTCGGTATCGATCGGCGAAGCGCTCGCCTATGGCGGCATCATCAAGGGCTCGCTGGCGCTGACCAATTCCGCGAGCGGCATCGATGTCAGATCGCAGTTGCAGTTCGCCGACGTCGATCTCGAAGCCTGCCTCGGCCAACTGTTAGGCCTGAAACGGCTCGAGGGCCGAGGCACGATGTCCATGGCTCTCGAAGGCAGCGGCAGCAGTATTCTGGCGATGACACGTACGCTCGCCGGCACGGCGACTTTGACCGGACGCGATGGCGCCATCGCCGGACTCAATGTCGAGCAGTTGCTCAAGCGCCTCGAGCGGCGGCCTTTATCCGGCGGCGGTGAATTCCGCACCGGCCGTACCCCCTTCGACAAGATCGAGATGACATTGCGGGTCGCGCAAGGCACCGTCGACGTGCAGGAACTGAAGGTCGAAAGCACCGCCGTGCGTCTCGCGCTCGCCGGCTCCGCCTCAATTCCGGATCGTGAACTCGATCTGAAAGGAACCGCCGCGCTGGCGGTGGCGAGCCGCGCCAACACCCCGCCCTTCGGTTTGCCATTTGTGGTGCAAGGCTCTTGGGACGACCCCATCATGCTGCCCGACGCCGAGGCACTCATCCGCCGCTCCGGCGCCGCGGCGCCGCTGCTCGATGGGACGCGCGAACGCAACGCGCGCGACACCGTCCGCTCGGCTATCGAACGGCTGACAGGCGGAGGCAACGGCAATGGCAATGGCAATGGCGCGCAGCCGGCGGCCGAAAGTGTCCCGGCCGAGCCGAGACCCTGATCCCGCCGACCGGCAAGCTCACCCCGACGTCAAGGTCCGGCGCACTGCGTCCTTCCAGCCGGAATACTTCATCTCGCGCATCGCTGCATCCATATGCGGCGTGAAGCGCTTGTCGCGTTGCCATTGCGCGGCGAAGCCATCGAGATCGGGGCACAGGCCGGCCGCGCGGCCGGCGAGATAGGCGGCGCCCAGCGCCGTCGTTTCCATCACGACCGGACGATCGACCGGCGCGGCGAGAATATCGGCGAGAAATTGCATGCAGGGATCGCTTGACGTCATGCCGCCATCGACCCGCAGCACCGTTGCTGCCTCGCGTGAGGCGGGCCAGTCGGCATGCATGGCCTCGATCAAATCGCGCGTCTGATAGCCAACGGCATCGAGAGCGGCGCGCGCGATCTCGGCGCCGCCGGAATTGCGTGTCAGCCCGAAGATGGCGCCCCGCGCCTGTGCATCCCAATAAGGCGCGCCGAGACCCGTGAAGGCCGGCACCAGATAAACTTCCTCCGCCGGGTCGGCCTTGGCGGCCAGCGCGCCGACATCGGACGATCTGGCGATGAGCTTCAATCCGTCGCGCAGCCACTGCACGGCTGCGCCGGCAACGAAAATGGCGCCCTCCAGTGCGTAAGTACGCTTGCCGTCGAATTGATAGGCGATCGTCGAGAGCAGGCGGTTGCGCGACGTGACACGTTCGGAGCCGGTGTTCAGCAGCATGAAGCAGCCGGTGCCGTAGGTCGATTTCATCATGCCGGGCGTGAAACAGCCCTGCCCCAGAGTTGCGGCCTGCTGATCGCCGGCCATGCCGAGGATCGCAATGGCGCCGCCGAACAGATCCGGCGCGGTAACGCCGAACGAGCCGGCGCAGTCGCGCACCTGCGGCAGGATCGCCAGCGGCACGCCGAACAGGCGGCAAAGCCCTTCGTCCCACTCGCCGGTCGCAATATCGAGCAGACTGGTGCGCGCGGCGTTGCTGGCATCGGTGGCGTGAACCTTGCCGCCGGTCAATCGCCACAGCAAAAAGCTGTCCACGGTGCCGAAGGCGAGCGCACCGTCCTCCGCCATCTGCCGCGCGCCGTCGACGTGCTCGAGCAGCCAGGCGATCTTGCTGGCGGAAAAATACGGATCGACGATAAGGCCGGTTTTTGCGGTGATCTCCGCTTCATGACCACCGGTTCGCAGACGCTCGCAATAGGCCGCCGTGCGTCGGTCCTGCCATACGATGGCGTTGTGGATCGGGCGACCGGTGGCGCGGTCCCAGATCAAGGTGGTTTCACGCTGATTGGTGATGCCGAGGCCGGCGACGTCTTTCGCGGCAAGGCCGGCCCTGGCCATGGCGTCGCGAACCACGGCGATGGTCGCGGCCCAGATCTCCTCCGGGTCGTGCTCGACAAGACCGGGCGCCGGAAATATCTGAGGCAGTTCGCGCTGCGCCAGCGCACGCGGCTTCAGCGCCGCATCGAAAACGATGGCGCGTGTCGATGTCGTACCTTGATCGATGGCGATGAGATGTGACACCGGCGTCCCCGTCGCACCAGGACGCCGAGGCTAAGGCCTCGCAGCCTGATTGGGAAGACCGGTCTAGTGCAGGTAGATAAGCGACTTCCTGTCATCGTCGTCGCGATGGATGTCGACAAGCTTGCGCGGCGCCGGCCCGTAATAGCTGCCATTGCTGATGTTCGGGCGCGGATTGAGCAACACCGCGGCCATGCGGTCGCGCAGAGCCTTGGTCGAGACGGGCTTGAGCAGGAACTCGTTGACGCCGATCTCCACGGCCTCGATCACCTTGGCGCGTTCACCATGGCCGGTGAGCATGATGATCGGGATATCCGGCATCGGGAACGTTTGCGGCGAACGAACCATGCGCACGAAAGCCGGACCGTCGAGTCCGGGCATGCTCCAGTCGAGAATGACGACATTCGGCTGCTCGCGGCGGATGGCGTCCAGCCCCTGCATACCGTCCTGCGCCTCGACGATGTTGCGCACCCCCATGCCGGTGAGCAGGGTGCGCACGACCTTGCGCATGAAGGGCTCGTCATCGACGACAAGCACCTTCAGCTTTTCGAGACGGCGATCAAGTTCCCTCGAATCGTACTGCATATGGCTGACCCGTTGAGGCAACGTCGGGTTGCAGTACAACACGGCCGCGTCGATACGAGGTAAACGATGCTAACCCCATTGCGATGAAGCGGTTAACCCCCGGTTAACGCTCCTCGGCCGGCCGGCGCAGCGCCGCGATCAGGTGGTCGATGGCTTGTATTTCTTCCGCGGTGGCCGTGAGGCCAAACTTGCCGCGCCGCCAGAGAATATCCTCGGCGGTCTCGGCCCATTCGTTTTCGACCAGATAACGAATTTCGGCCGCGGTGAGATCGCCCGTCAGCACGGGGCCCAGGGCCGCCAAACTGTCGGCCTCGCCGAGCAGCTTTTCCGCACGCAGACCATACGCCCGCAGCATGCGGCGCGCCGTCGTTTCGGGCAGGAACGGCCAGCGTATCTGCATTTCCGCCAGCACCTCTTTCCAGTTGCCCCAATCGAATTCGCCACCGGGCAGCTTGGCATTCGCCGTCCATGGCGCGCGGCCGGGAAATATACGGCCGAGCTTGCCCATCGCGCTTTCGGCGAGACGGCGATAGGTCGTGATCTTGCCGCCGTAAATGGTGAGCAGCGGCGCTTCGTTGCGTGGCGTCTCGAGTTCGAGATGATAGTCACGCGTGACGTCTTCCGGCTTGCCTTTGCCGTCGTCGTAGAGCGCGCGCACGCCCGAAAAGGACCACACCAGTTCGTCGGGCGACACGGGGTGGCGGAAGTAGCGATTGACCACATCGCAAAGGTAGAGAATTTCGTCGGCGCTTGGCGCCGGCGAATTAAGATCGCCGACGAAGTTTTCGTCCGTGGTTCCCACCAGCGTGAATTCGCCGGCGAACGGCAGCGCGAAGACGACGCGCTTGTCGGGCGCCTCGAAAATGTAACCGCTGTCGTGCTCGAACAGCTTGCGCACCACGATATGGCTGCCCTTGATCAGGCGCAGACGCGAGGTGAGCTTTTTGCGCAGCACGTTCTCGGCGACCTCGCCGATCCACGGGCCGGCGGCATTGACCAGCACCTTCGCGCTCGCAGTGTCGCGGCGACCGTGATCGTGTAGCACCAGGTCCCAGACGCCGTCCCGCCGGTCGGCCCGGACGCAGCGCGTCCGGGTCCGGATCGAGGCGCCGCGCTCCGCGGCGTCGCGGGCGTTCAACAGGACCAGACGACTGTCGTCCACCCAGCAATCGGAATACTCGAAAGCATATCGGTACGCCCGCTTCAGCGGCTGCCCCACCGCGTGGTGCGTCAAGTCGATGGTCGTTGCCTTGGGCAGCAATTTGCGCGCGCCGAGCATGTCATAAAGCCAGAGACCGAAACGCAGCAGCAGCGGCGCACGCTGGCCCGCGGCCGGCGGCAGCACGAAGCGCATCGGGCGCACCACATGCGGCGCGATATCGAGCAGCACTTCGCGCTCCGACAAAGCTTCGCGGACGAGCCGGAAAGCGCCATGCTCCAGATAGCGCAGACCGCCATGGACGAGCTTGGACGACGCCGACGACGTGCCGGCGGCCAGGTCGTTCATTTCGACCAGCAGGACCTTGAGGCCGCGGCCGGCGGCGTCGCGAGCCAGCCCCGCACCGTTGATGCCGCCGCCGATGATCGCAAGGTCGTAGTCGGCCGTTTCCGGCCCGGCTGGGGATTTACCCATGGTTCTCTTCCGGTTCGGAGGCCGGTCCTGGAGCCGTCGCCCCACAGTGGTTGGCCCGGCGCCAATCTAGGCGGCTGGCCTTAACGTCAGTTAAAACCTCAAAAAAGCCGTTCAGGGGCGCTGAAATGCCTTTGCCAGCGCCTTGGGTTCGACATATCAGTGCTGCTGGTAAGGTTTGACGTCTCGTCCCCGCCGATCAAGGTCACTATGCCTACCCCCCGCCTCCTCGTTATCGAAGGCAATAACCCCGCCACCATGGCCGAGCATGTCTCGTTCGGCGGCACCGAAGCCAGCAAGGGCTATGCCGGCCTGCTGCGCGAATTGCTGCCGGTCGCCGACGTGGACATCTGCTATCCTGCCGATGTTGCGGCCCAACTGCCCTCCGGTCAGTCGCTCGAAGGTTATGACGGTATCGCGATCACCGGTTCCGGCCTGCACGTTTATAATGGCGGCCCCGAGGTCACCCGGCAGATCGATCTGGTCCGCCAGGCCATGACCACCGGAACGCCGGTGTTCGGCTCGTGCTGGGGGCTGCAGATCATCACGACCGCGGCGGGAGGCGTCGTCCGCAAGAATCCCAACGGCCGCGAGATCGGTTTCGGCCGCGGCATCCGCCTTACCGAAGACGGCCGCAAGCATCCGATGTATGCGGGCAAGATGGACGTATTCAATGCGCCCACCGTGCACCTCGACGAGGTCGTCACCTTGCCCGATGGCGCCGTCGTGCTGGCGAGCAATGCCGTTTCCAAGGTCCAGGCCGTTGAGATCCGCACACCCGGCTCGACCGCCTGGGGGGTGCAGTATCATCCCGAGTACCCGCTCAAGGAACTCGCCGTCATCGTGCGCCGTATCGGCACGCGGCTGATCGGCGAGGGCTTCTTTGCCGGCGAGGCCGATCTTTCCGAATTCGCTCACGACCTCGACGCGCTGCATCTCGACCCCGGCTGCAAGCGGCTGGCCTGGCGCCACGGCATCAGCCTGAACGTCCTCGACAAGAAGCGCCGCATCAGCGAAATCGCCAACTGGCTCGAGTATCAGGTGCTGCCGATGCGCGTGAAGCGCGGGCGGGGCTGAGCTTCCAGTTGCCGTGCAGCCCGATCGGCCTCATGCTGAGGAGCGCACCGTAAGGTGCGCGTCTCGAAGCATGTGGCCGCCCATCCTTCGAGACGAGCGCTAACGCGCTCTCCTCAGGATGAGGCGGAGGAAGACCGCGCATGCCCTTCACCGACAAACTCGTCCTCGTTACCGGCGGCACCGGCGCGCTCGGCGTCGCCGTGGTCGGCGCGCTGCTCGAGCAAGGTGCGCAATGCGTCGTGCCCTATCGTGACGAAGACGACGCGCAGCGCTTCGCCCATCGCGACAACGACCGCGTCAAGCTGGTCGCGGCCGGCGATCTCGCCGACGAGGCCGTCGTGGACGGGCTCTATGCCGGTCTCGCACTGTGGGCCTCGATCCATATCGCCGGCGGCTTCGCCGCGGGCGCGGTCGAGGACACCGACAAGGCCGCGCTGATGAAACAGATCGACGGCAACCTCGTCTCCTGTTTCCTGTGCTGCCGCGCGGCGGTGAAGGCCATCAAGGCGGCAGGCGGCGGCGGCCGCATCGTCAATGTCGCGGCGCGACCGGCGCTGGAGCCGCGTTCGGGCTCCGGCATGAGCGCCTACACCATCGCCAAATCCGGTGTCGCCACATTATCGGTCGCTCTGGCGGAAGAAGTGGCCAAAGACGGCATCCTCGTGAACGCCGTGGCGCCGTCGATCATGGATACGCCGGCCAATCGCAAGGGCATGCCGAAGGCGAATTTCGACAAATGGCCGAAGGTCGAGGAGGTCGCGGCGACGATCGTGTTCCTCGCCTCGCCGGACAACGCCGTCACACGCGGCGGCGTCGTGCCGGTTTACGGCCGCTCCTAACCCGTTATCTGCACCAGCTCGAGCGACGGACGCACGTAGCGCTGCACGGCTGAAGACGCGACCACGGTGCGCTGCTCGGCGAAGGCCTCGTGGTTCTTCTCGATGTGCTCGACATCGTAGAGATAGTTGACCATCAGGCCGAAAGACTGGGCGATGCCCTTGTCCGAGAGGTCGGCGAGCCAGTCGATACGCTCCAGCCGCGCGCCATTGCCGAGGTGGAAGCGCGCCACCGGATCGACCGGCAGCCCGCGCGGCGTCTTGGCGCGAAGATAGTAGTAGGCCGCCGCGCGCAACATCGGCTCGCGCAACTGCGCGGCCTTGTCCGGCTCGCGCCACCAGCCCGCCTCGTCGAGCGCGGCGAGCGCCTGCTTGTCGGCGTCGTTGATGGCGGACGAGGTCTCCTGCGCGCGCTCGCGCTTGAGCCATTTGGCGAAGGTCGGCGCCGGCGACAACGTCACGAGCGTCGTGAGCTTCGGCAATTCGCGGCAGACTTCCTCGACCACCTGCTTGATCAGGAAGTTGCCGAAGGACACGCCGGCGAGACCGCGCTGGCAGTTCGAGATCGAATAGAACACCGCGGTGCGCGCCTTCTCCGGCTCGACCGCCTCGCGTTCGGACGCCAGAATCGGAGCGATGGCTTCGGGGATGTCGCGGGTGAGCGCGACCTCGACGAAGATCAACGGATCATCGACCATCGCCGGATGGAAGAAGGCGTAGCAGCGGCGATCCTGCGGATCGATGCGGCGCCGCAAGTCGTCCCAATCGCTGATCTCGTGCACGGCCTCATAACGAATGATCTTTTCCAGGATGTTCGCCGGCGTCGACCAGTCGATATGGCGCAGCACCAGGAAGCCGCGGTTGAACCATGACGTGAACAGGTGAACGAAATCCTCGTCGACCGGCTGCAGGTCCGGACGGTTCGCCAGCACGTCGATGAGATTTTCGCGCATGCGCACCAGCGCGGCGGTGCCGCCGGGCGCGAGATTGAGGCGGCGGAACAGCTCCTGCCGGCGCGGCTCGGACGCAGCGTGAAGTCTCGCCGCGGTATCGTCGTTCGGACTGGCCTGCCAGGCGGCGATCGCTTCGGCCATCCGCTCGGGCTGCACGCCGAAGCGGGTCGCCAGCGCCTCGAAGAAGGCGATGCGCGGGCCGATCGTCAGTTCGGAATAGCGGGACAGGATGTCGCGGGCGCGGGCCACGCCGGAGGCCTCGCCGCGTCCCGACAGCAGATCTTCGCAGAGCTCGACGAAACTCTCCGACCGCGCCGCCGTGTCGCCGCGGCGGCCGCGATCGAGCAGAGCCCGGCCGCGGTCCGAAATCGTTTGCAGGAGATCGCCGAAAAACGAGGTATTCATGACCTGTCGAGCCTTGCCCATTCAAACCCGAGCTAACTTGCCCGGCGAATTATCGTTCATCCGCCCTGTGGCGATTTCGCGAAAGATCAGAAACATTACCATCATTAGTGCCGGCTCAACCCGAAATTCGCGGTCAAGTCATGACCGAAGGGAATGGCGCGAACTGCCTTTCCGTGCTGCGGAATCGCGCCGTGGGGCGGACGACGCCCACATAACGGGCTTGCGCCGTCGCGCCCCGGCAAGCATTGTGCTGGCCAAGGGAGGGAACGGGGCGCCCAAGCGGCGCCACGCGCCCAGAACAAAAAACAAGACTAAAGTCTAGAAGTTCAAGAGGGGTCGTTTTGAGCATCGTTGAATTGGGCGGAGACCTGCGTGAGAAGGTCGACGCGCGGCGGGATTTGGCCGCGCCGTTGCTGGCCGTCGAAGATCTGCACACGCAGTTCAACACCTCCCGCGGCGTCGTCCGCGCGGTCGAGGGCGTCAGCTTCACCGTCAATCCGGGAGAAATCGTCGCCATCGTCGGCGAGTCGGGTTCCGGCAAGTCCGTGACCGCCCTCTCCATCATGCGGCTTTTGCCGCGCCTCACCGGCAAGATTCCGAAGGGCAAGATCACGTTCGACGGCCGCTCGCTGCTCGACCTCAGCGACGAGGAGATGCGCGAGATTCGCGGCCGCGAAATCTCGATGATCTTCCAGGAGCCGATGACCTCGCTCAACCCGCTGCTCACGATCGGCCTGCAGATCAAGGAACCGCTGCAGATCCATCTCGGCATGAGCGATGAGCAGGCCCAGGCGCGCGCCATCGAGCTTCTGACATTGGTCGGCATTCCCGACCCGGCCGGCCGGCTTGATCAATATCCGCACCAGTTCTCCGGCGGCATGCGCCAGCGCGTGATGATCGCGATCGGGCTGGCTTGCAATCCCAAGCTCATCATCGCCGACGAACCGACCACGGCGCTCGACGTGACGATCCAGGCGCAGATTCTGGAACTGATGAAGAATCTGTCGCGCAAGCTGAACATCGCGCTGATCGTCATCACCCACAATCTCGGCGTCGTCGCCCGCTACGCGGATCGCGTCATCGTCATGTACGCGGCGCGCGTGGCCGAACAAGGCCCGGCCGAGGCGGTGTTCCACAAGCCGCGTCATCCATACAGCATGGGCCTTCTGCGCTCGGTGCCCCGGCTCGATCGCCCCCGTGGCGCCAAACTCGAAACCATCGAGGGCTTGCCGCCGAATCTGGCCAGTCCGCCCCCGGGCTGCCGCTTCGCGCCGCGTTGTCCTTACCGCATCCCGATCTGCGACCAGGAGCCGCCGCTTTTTGCGACCGACACCGGCGGCCAGTCGCGCTGCCACCGCCATGCTGAAATTGCCGCCGGCGCCATCAACTGGGCGGCCGCGCCCGGCGTCGGCGAGAATCGCGTCACCGATATGGCAGCGCCTGTGCTCTCGGTCCGCAACCTGTCGAAAAATTTCATGGTGGCCGGCGGCCTGCGCCGCGGCACCACGACGGTTCGCGCCGTCCAGGACGTGTCGTTCAACATTCACCGCGGCGAAACGCTGGGTCTCGTCGGCGAGTCGGGCTGCGGCAAGACCACGGTCGGCCGTCTCATCCTCGATCTGGAGGAGCCGACCGCCGGCGACATCGAATTCGAAGGCCAGAATCTCGCGACCGCGTCCGCGGCGCAGATCAAGGCCATGCGCCGCAAGATGCAGGTGATCTTCCAGGATCCCTACTCTTCCCTCAATCCGCGCATGACCGTAGGGCAGATCATCGCCGAGCCGCTTCAGGTCTACAAGATCGTCGAGCGCCGGAAGGTTCAGCCGCGCGTCGCCGAGCTTCTGGAGAACGTCGGTCTGCGGCCGGAAATGGCCGAGCGCTACCCGCACCAACTCTCGGGCGGGCAGCGCCAGCGGGTCGGCATCGCCCGCGCGCTGGCGATGGAGCCCTCGTTCATCGTCTGCGACGAAGCCGTTTCCGCGCTCGACGTTTCGATCCAGGGGCAGATCATCAACCTGCTCGAGGACCTGCAGCGCAAGTTCAAGCTCGCATTCCTGTTCATCGCGCACGATCTCGCGGTGGTGCGGCACATCTCGGCGCGCGTGGTCGTCATGTATTTCGGCCGCGTCATGGAGATCGCGGATCGCGATGCGATTTACCGGGAGCCGCTGCATCCCTACACGCGCGTGCTGCTCGATGCCGCGCCGGTGCCGGACCCGACCGTCGAGAAACAGCGCGAGCCTCGCCTGATCAAAGGCGAATTGCCAAGCCACATGGCGCCGCCGAGCGGCTGCGTCTTCAACACGCGCTGTCCGATGGCGAGCCAGGAATGCCGGGAAATCGTGCCGCCACTCGAAGAGAAAAGACCCGGGCATTTCGCTGCCTGCATCAAGGTCTGATGCAAACCTAAAACAACAAAAAATACGATCACATAGGAGGAAACGATGAAAATCACGAGACGAACGGCTTTGCAGGGAACGGCCGGCGCATTCGCCCTCGGCCTCAGCGGCTTCAACTTCGATTTCACCAAGGCGGAAGCGCAGGCTCCGAACGTAAAGCGCGGCGGCACGCTGAATTTCGCCATCAGCGCCGAAGCGCCGCACTACGATCCGCACGGCAGCGATACGTATGCCACCTTGCATTTTGCCGCGCCGTTCTATTCGACGCTGCTGCGCTTCAACCTCTCGAAGTTCCCGCAGGTCGAAGGCGACCTCGCCGAATCGTGGACGGTTGCCCCGGATCTGATGACCTACACCTTCAAGCTCCATCCCGGCGTCAAATTTGCCGACGGCAAGGAACTGACGTCGGAAGACGTCAAGGCAACCTATGACCGCATGCGCAATCCGCCGCAGGGCGTCGTCTCGACTCGTCAGCCCACCTTTGCCGATATCGGCGAAATCCAGACACCCGACGCCACGACAGTCGTCTTCAAGATGAAGGCGGTCAACGCGGCGATGCTCGAGCACTTCGCCTCGCCGTGGAACGTCATCTATTCCGCCAAGGATCTCGCCGACAATCCTGCCGGCCCGCGCACCAAGATCAACGGCACCGGTCCGTTCGTTTTCGTCGAGCACGTCAAGGGCAGCCACGTCGCCGGCAAGAAGAACGACAATTACTTCAAGAAGGGCATGCCCTATCTCGACGGTTTCAAGGGCATCTTCACGCTTCAGGCCGCGGCGATGCTCAACGCCGTGCAGGGCGGCCAGGTGCTCGGCGAGTTCCGCGGCATTTCGCCGGCGGAGCGCGATCGCCTGGTGCAGGCCATGGGCGACAAGATCCGCATCGAAGAGGATAGCTGGACGCTCAACCTGCTGGTCTGCTTCAACACCACGAAGAAGCCGTTCGACGACGTGCGCGTGCGCAAGGCGCTGCTGATGGCGATCGACCGTTGGGGCGGCAGCGTCGGTCTGTCGAAGATCTCGACCCTGCGCGCCGTCGGTGGCGTGCTGCGCCCGGGATCGCCCTACGCGACGCCGGAAGCCGAGCTGGTCAAGCTGCCGGGCTTCTCCAAGGACATCAAGGCGTCCCGCGAGGAGGCCAAGAAGCTGCTCAAGGAAGCCGGCCAGGAGAACCTGAAGTTCGTGCTCTGGAACCGCAACCTGGCGATGCCATACACGCCCGCCGGCGTATTCCTCGTCGATCAGTGGCGCCAGATCGGCGTCGAGGTCGAGCACAAGCAGTCCGACACCGGCCCCTATCTCGCGACCATGAACGCCGGCAATCACGACGTCGCCATCGACTTCTCCAACCTGTTCATGGACGACTCGAGTCTCGCGCTCTCCAAGTATCTGTCGCTGTCGCGCGCACCGGAAAACCGCTCGCGCTCGACCGATCCGGAGCTCGACAAGCTCTATGACGACCACATCCGCGAACGCGATCCGGAAAAGCGCAAGGCGCTGATCCGCGCTTTCGAAAAGCGGGTGTTCGAGCAGGGCTATCAGCAGCCGATCCTGTGGTGGCACCGCATCGTGCCGACGCACAAGACTCTGATGGGCTGGAAGATGTCGCCGAGCCACAACCTCGGTCAGCAGCTCGAAGACGTCTGGATCAATACGTAAGAACCTGTCCCGGACGCGGTGCAGCGCGACAGCGCTGCTCCGCAGATCCGGGACCGTTACGCCACGTGACTTAACGATCCCGGGTCAGCAGCGCATCACTTCATGCTGCGCTGCGCCCGGGACAAGGAAGCGACTATGCTCCGCTACACGATCAACCGCGTTCTGCTTGCCATCCCGACCCTGTTCGGCGTCGCCGTGCTGGTATTTTTCCTGCTGCGCGTGGTGCCGGGTGACATCGTCGAGATCAAGCTGCGCGGCGACGGCGGCAGCGTGACGCAGGAGACCATCGAGCTCGAGCGCAAGCGACTCGGCCTCGACCGGCCGCTGGCCGTGCAATTCGGCGAGTGGATGGTCAATATGGCGAAATTCGATTTCGGCACGTCGATGTGGACCGAGCGTCCCGTGATTACCGAGATCGCCATCCGTCTCGAATTGTCGCTGCAGGTCGCCATCATGGCGACGATCATCGCCGTGTTGCTCGCCATACCGATGGGGACCATGGCGGCGTTATTCAGGGATACGTGGATAGACTATCTGGTCCGCGTTTTAACGATCGGCGGCCTGTCCATCCCGTCGTTCTGGTTCGGCATGCTGATCATGCTGGCGCTGTTGTCGTTCTTCAACTGGCTGCCGCCGATCACCTTCACGCCGATCTATGTCGATCCCATCGCCAATCTGCAGCAACTGATCTGGCCCGCGCTCGCGGTCGGCTATCGTTATTGCGCGGTGGTGGCCCGCATGATCCGCTCGTCCCTGCTCGAGGTCCTCAACGAAGACTACATCCGCACCGCGCGCGCCAAGGGCGTTTACGAGCGACTGGTGATTTCGCGCCATGCGCTGCGCAACGCCCTGCTGCCGGCGATCACCGTCATCGGCCTTGAGTTCACCTTCCTGATCGGCGGCCTCGTCGTCACCGAGCAGGTTTTCAACCTCAACGGCATCGGTCAGCTCTTCGTGCAGAGCGTGTCGCGCAACGACTTCACGCTGATCCAGGGCATGGTGATGCTGATCGCCGCCTTCTACGTTTTCGTCAATCTTGCGATCGACCTGCTCTACGCCGTGTTCGATCCGCGCATCAGGTACGGTAAATGACGCTCGCATCCCCCACCCTGCCCGTCGAAACCCCGGCCGCCAAACCGCGCCGTTCGAACGTCGTGATCGACTTCTGCCGCCAGCAGCCGCTTGGCGCCGTGAGCTTCGTCGTCATTTTCGCGATGATGTTCGCCGGCATCTTCTCGCCCTGGGTGGCGCCTTACGATCCGCTGAGCATCGATTTTGCCTCGCTGCTGGCGCCGCCTTCGGCGGAGCACTGGTGCGGCACCGACGCCTTCGGCCGCGACATCTGCTCGCGCCTGATCTACGGCTCGCGAACCGCGCTGGTGATCGGCTTCACATCGTCCTTCGTCGGCTCGACGCTTGGCGCCATTCTCGGCGTGGCCTCGGCCTATTTCGGAGGCCGCATCGACAACTGGATTCAACGTTTCGTCGATATCCTGCTGGCCTTCCCGCTTATCGTGCTGGCCCTGGTCGTGGTCGCCGCGTTCCGCAAGTTCACCGTGGCCGGCGTTGACGTCAACCTGATCGTCGCGATCGCCATCCCGATCATTCCGCGCGTGGCGCGCGTGGTGCGCTCGGCGGCCCTGTCGGTGCGGGTGATGCCCTATGTCGATGCCGCCCGCGCCGCCGGCTACTCGCATAGCCGCATCATCTTCCGGCACATGGCGCCGAACGTGGTCGCGCCCTATCTCATCATGCTCACGGCCTTCATCGCGCAGGCGATCCTGGCCGAGGCTTCGCTGTCGTTCCTCGGTCTCGGCGTCACGGAACCCACCGCCGCCTGGGGCCTGATGCTGTCCGGCAATGCCGCCGACTTCTACAAGCAGGCGCCCTGGATGATCCTGTTTCCGGGATTGGCCATCAGCCTTGCGGTTTTTGCATTCAACCTGGTCGGCGACAGCCTGCGGGACTTCCTCGACCCCCGCTTCAAGGTATAAGGGCGGCCGAACCGGCCCCCTTTGCACGCGCGAGGGGCAGCCTCAGGATTCTGCAAAGAACGCTGCAAGGAATACCCATGTCCAAACCGCTTCAAGGCGTCCGCGTCCTCGAACTGGCCCGCATTCTCGCGGGCCCCTGGGCCGGACAGACGCTGGCCGATCTCGGCGCCGACGTCATCAAGGTGGAGCGCAAGGGCGCGGGCGACGATACCCGCCAGTGGGGGCCTCCCTTCGTCGAGAGCAAGGAAGGCGATCATCTCGGCGCCGCCTATTTCCACGCCGCCAACCGCGGCAAGCGCTCGATCGAGCTCGATTTCGAGGACCCGGAAGGCCAGCGCATCGTGCGCAAGCTGGCGGCGAAGTCGGACATTCTCATCGAGAATTTCAAGGTCGGCGGTCTGGCCAAGTTCAAGCTCGATTATGCGAGCATGAAGGAGGAATTCCCGCATTTGATCTATTGCTCGGTCACCGGCTTCGGTCAGGACGGCCCCTACGCCAAGCGCGCCGGCTACGACCTGATGGCGCAGGGCATGGGCGGCGTCATGGACCTCACCGGCATGGCCGGTGGCGAGCCGACGCGGATCGGCATTCCGATGTCGGATATTTTCACCGGGGTCTATTCGGTGGTCGGCATTCTTGCTGCGCTGCACCAGCGCCAGGCCACCGGCAAGGGCTGCTACGTGGACACCGCGCTCGTGGACTCGACCGTCGGGGTGCTGTCCAATCAGGCACTGAACTATCTGGTGTCGGGCAATGTCCCCAAGCGGATCGGCAACGCCCACGCTAACATCGTGCCCTATCAGGTTTTTCCGGTCGCGGACGGGCACGTCATCATCGCCACCGGCAACACCGGCCAGTACGTCAAGCTGTGCAATATCCTCGGCGCACCAGAACTGGGCACTGATCCAGCCTATGCGAACAACACCGACCGCCTGACGCGGCGCGATGAACTCATCGGCAAGCTGTCGGCGCTGACCTCGAAGATGAAGCGCGACGATCTGCTCAAGCAGCTCGAGGCGCAGGGCGTGCCCGCCGGGCCGATCAACAATGTCGAGCAGGTGTTCGAGGACCCGCAGGTCATTCATCGCGGCATGAAGCTCGAATATCCCAGCGCCGACGCAAAGTCGGGCAAGATCCCCGGCGTGCGCACGCCGATCGTGATGGACGGCTGGCGCGCCGCCAGCGACCGCCCCTCGCCCAAGCTCGGCGAGCACACGGCGGAGATATTGAAAGAAATCGGCGAAGGCTGAGGCGGTTCAGGCCTCGCTGCGCTGGCGCAGCGACAGCCACTCCCAGAGCGCGACAACGATCAGGATCGCGGTGGTGATGGCCGACAAGGCAAGCGGCGTCAGCAAGAACGACGCCGGTACCGAGAGCGCCAGCAAACCGAGCCCGGCCAGATGCGAAAGCGGCAGGTTCGGCGCCGACAGTCGTTTGAAAAGCGCGTTGCCGATCAGATAAAGCGCCGGGCCGCCGACCAGCGCGCATAACGCCGGTAATTCGACATGACCGCCGGGATGTTGCACCACCAGTTCGTCTCCCACCGCGACGACGATGATGCCGGCGACGATGGGGATATGCATGAAGGTGTAGCCGGCGCGGGCCAGCCGGCCCGGATCGCTCGACTTTTCTATTTGATGGCTCGCGCGCTCCGCGCCAATGTTGAAATACACCGCCCACAAACCGACGCTTCCCATGAAGGCCACGAGAAAGGCCCCGATCGCAGGAGCGGTCCAGTCGAGCGATGCGAAGGTCGCGCCGGTAATCAGGATCGACTCGCCCAGCGCGATGATGATGAACAGCCCGCAGCGCTCCGCCATATGGGCACCGGCAACGGCCCAGTCGGCGGTCACCGAGCGGCCGAGCCGCGGCACCCGGTAGCCGAGCAGCGGCGCCGCCGTCTCGATCGCCACCGCAAGGGCCCAAAATTCAAGGCGCCATGCCTCGCCGTAACATCCCGCCAGCCAGAACGGCGCTGCCGCCAGATGCCAGAGCGATATGCGTACGAAGTTGAGAAAGTTGGTCTTGTCGTGGCGATAGAGCGCCCACAGCATCACGCCATCGCGGATCATATGCATGGCGACATAGCCGGCCGCCACCGCCCCGCCGCGGTCGTCGAAGGCTTTCGGCAAGGCCGCTGAGAAAACGAGGCCAGCCAGCATCAGCGCGAACAGCATGACACGGACCACTGGCCGCGCCGGGTCCAGCCAGTTCGTAACCCAGGCGGCGTTGATCCAGGCCCACCACATCGCGATGAGCAGCACCGCTGTTTGAGCAAGTCCGGTCAGGCTGAGGTGCGCCAGCAGGCCGTGCGACAACTGGGTCACCGCGAATACAAAGACCAGATCGAAGAACAATTCGACATAGGTGACGCGGCTACTCTCGTGACCGCCACGGACGCGCAGTTGACTGGAGCTGGCGGCAAAGAGGCTCATGGCGGATACCGGTCTGGATAGGCCGGGATGTTTTAACTGTCCTGCGATATGTTCGCCAGCCAGGGAGCCATTCGGCAGCCGGCGCGTTATGCTGGCCTCATGGCCCGCAAGAAGACCACGACCGGGAAAGCAAAGGACCGCGCGACATCGGGCGGCTCGTCCGTTGAAGACGACCTCGTCGGCAAACGGATCAGGATCGAGCGCGCCACCTTCGACGCCATCTCCCTGATGATGCGCGAGCAGATGAAGGACCTCGACGAAATCACCGAGGAGGCTTTCCGCGACCTGCTCAGGAAAAACGGCCGCACCGCCGATTTCCGCGAGGCGCTCAAGATGAGCGCGAGGCAGGCCGGGGGCAAGGAGGAAGCCAAACCGACGGGTAAGCCATCCACCCGCCGGAAACGCGGCCGGGCGCGCTGACCGGTCTCAGGCCGACGATGGAACTTTGCCGGTCCGGCCCCGTTCTAGGCGCCATGGACAGTAACGCCCTTGACGAGATTTTCCGCCTGCTCGCCGCGGCGGGTGCCGGCATCGCCATCGGCGTCAACCGCGAGATGCAGGGCAAACCGCTCGGTATGCGGACCCTGGCGCTGGTCGCGCTGGGCTCGGCCATTGCCGCTCTTACCGCCGTCGACTACCGGGGCCTCGATCACGACCCGGACGCGCTCAGCCGGGTCGTGCAGGGTGTCTTGCAGGGCGTGCTGACCGGCATCGGCTTCATCGGCGCGGGCGTCGTGCTGCGCAACAAGGACTCCGGGACGATCGAGGGACTGACCACGGCGGCGTCCGTCTGGGTGACCGCCGCCATCGGCATCGCCTGTGCGCTGGCGGCCTGGCATCTCGTCGTCATCGGCGTGGTGTTGACGCTTGTCGTGCTGGCCGGCCTCGGCTGGGTCGAGTACAAATTCTTCCCCGAGACCAGGCGCAAGGACTAGTCGATAAAGGTCAGCGGCCGCGCCACCGCTTCCAGCGGCTTGCGCTCGGCGGCAACGCCCCAGCGCCACGCGACGAGACCTGCAACGACCATCAACACCGCGCCCAGAAGATAACCGCCGAACACGCTGGCGCGGGAGCCGGTGTCGATCAGCGCGCTGAACAGCCAGGGCCCGGCAATGCCGCCGACGCCGGTGCCGAACGCGTAGAACAGCGCGATCGCCAGCGCGCGCAGCTCCAGCGGGAAGGTTTCGCTGACGGTGAGATAGGCCGAGCTCGCCGCGGCCGAGGCGAAGAAAAAGATCGCCATCCAGCACAAGGTCTGGGTTTCGGCGCTGATGACCTCATGCATGAAAAGATAGCCGGTCGCGGCGAGCAGCACGCCGGACATGGTGTAGGTGAAAGCGATCATCACGCGCCGCCCGATCGTGTCGAAGAAGCGGCCGATCAGGACCGGCCCGAAAAAGTTACCGGCCGCGAAGGGCAGGATGTACCAACCGACATGGTCGGCTGACACGCCGTAGAAATCGGTGAGAATTAAGCCGTAAGTGAAGAAGATGGCGTTGTAGAAGAATGCCTGCGCCGCCATCAGACTGAGTCCGACCAAAGTACGCTGGCGATATTGCATCAGCAAGGTGTGCGCGACCTCCATGAGCGGCGTCGAGCGGCGCATGCGCAACCACACGCGCGGCAGGTCGGCTGCCGGCGGCAAGTTCGTAAAGCGGGCTTCGATCGACGCCACCACACGGTTCGCCTCGTCGATGCGCCCATGGGTCATCAGCCAGCGTGGGCTTTCCGGCAGCCACATCCGCATGAAGAAGATGACAAGCGACAACAGCGCGCCGATCAGGAAGGCGGCGCGCCAGCCATGCTCCGGATCGATCACCGCAGGATCGAGCAACATGATGGAGGAAGCCGCGCCGAGCGCGGCGCCGACCCAGAAGCTGCCGTTGATGACGAGATCGGTCCAGCCGCGCACGCGCGCCGGGATCAGCTCCTGGATCGTCGAGTTGATGGCCGCGTACTCGCCGCCGATGCCGGCGCCAGTGACGAAGCGGCACAGCGCGAAGGTGGCGAGATTCCACGAGAACGCGGTTGCCGCCGTGGCCGTCAGGTAGACGGCGAGCGTGACGAAAAACAGCTTCTTGCGGCCGAGCCGATCGGTCAGCCAGCCGAAGAACAGGGCGCCGAGCACGGCGCCGCCGAGATAGGCGCTGGCGGCGATGCCGACATCGGTATTTGAGAATTGCAGCACCGGGCTCGCCTTGAGCGCGCCGGCGAGGCTGCCGGCCAAGGTGACCTCGAGGCCGTCGAGGATCCAGGTGATGCCGAGCGCCGCGACCACCAAGGTGTGGAAGCGCCCCCACGGCAGGCGGTCGAGCCGCGCCGGAATGTCAGTTTCGACGATGTACCCGGTCCGGTCCTCGGACATGGGCTCACCTCCTGCGCGTGGCTGGGGCTAACCACTTGACGGGGCTTCGGGTTCAGCCAGTCCGACAGCGCCCTCCTTGCAGACCGAATCCGCCCCGCTCTGGCCGAGACGGCGCTTCCGGAATGAGGCGCGTCTAGGCTGCTTCGGCTCGGCCGGCCGTTGCGCTAGTCTGGATGACGGCCTAAAGCCATCCGCCACCGCCACGGTCCGAAGCAAGCCTCATGGATAGCGACATCCTCCGCAGACTGCATTACGCCGCGGCGATCGGGTGCGGCGCCTTCGCCGCCTTGGGCGTGCACATTGTGCTCACGGTGTTCGGGGTGGGCATCGACGCGGTGCTGCGCGAGGCCAATCCCGGCAACGCCAGGGAGATGGCGTCCGCCCTCGCCTGGTGGGCGATCGCCGGCGCCGGCTTCGTCGGCGGCTGGGGCGCCGGCGCCTACCTCATCGCCGCGGCGCGCGGCCGCGACTTCATGGCCCGGCTGGCGCAGCGCTTCCTTGTCGCCGTGGTCTTCGCCATGGCCACCGCCGGCGGCGTCATGAGCAAGAGCGGCAATCTCGGCGGCACCGTCGACGTCATCGCCGGCCTGACCGCGCTCGGCCTCGGCGTGTTCTGCGCCTTCTGCGGCGCGCGCCTCGCCTACCTCAACGCCGAGCAGGTCTGACCTACGCCGCCACCGCCGGCCGCCGCACCGCGTCCTGCAGCATCATGTCCGCGCATTTCTCGCCGATCATGACGATCGCCGCATTGGTATTGCCCGACACCAAAGTCGGCATGATCGAGCCGTCGGCGACGCGCAGGCCCTCAAGGCCGCGCACGCGCAGCCGCTCGTCGACCACGGAATTGACATCCGGCCCCATGCGGCAGGTGCTGACCGGGTGGAACACCGTCGTGCCCTTGTCGCGCGCGAAGTCGAGCAAGGCCGCATCGCTCTTCGTCTGCGGGCCGGGCGTGATCTCCTCAGCGACGTAGCGCGCGATCGCAGGCTGGCTCATGATGTTCCGCGTCAGCTTCATGCCGGCGACCATCACATCGCGATCGAAAGCCGCCGACATGTAGTTCGCCTGGATGGCGGGCGCCTCGGCCGGATCGGCCGACTTGATGTGCACGGTGCCCCGGCTGTGCGGACGCAACTGGCAGACCGACGCGAGGAAGCCGGAATGGGTGTGCAGCTTCTGTCCGACGCTGTCGGCGCTGAACAGGATGAAATGGATCTGCACGTCGGGCGACGCCAGCGACGGATCGGTCTTGAAGAAGCCGCCGGCATAGCCGGCGCCGATGGTCAGCGGGCCCTTGCGATAGATGGCGTAGTCGAGCGCCGCGCCGACCCGGCGCGCAAAGCTGGCCATCGTGTCGTTGACGGTGATCTTTTCCGTGCAGCGATACTGGAATCGCGCCTGGAAGTGATCCTGCAGGTCGGCGCCGACGCCGCGCATCTCGTGCCGCACCTCGATGCCGTGCGAACGCAGCAAGTCACCCGGCCCGACGCCGGACAATTGCAGCAGCTGCGGTGAATTGAAGGCGCCGCCTGACAGCACCACTTCGGCCGCGGCGCGCGCCTGAAAGAACTGGCCGTGCTGCCGGTATTCGACGCCAACGGCGCGCTTGCCCTCGAACAGGACACGCGTCGCCAGCGCCTGCGACACCACCTTCAGATTGGCGCGCTTCAGCGCCGGCTTGAGATAACCCTTCGCCGTCGAGCAGCGCCGGCCGTTGCGCGCCGTGAGCTGATAGTAACCGGCGCCTTCCTGGCTCGGTCCATTGAAATCGTCATTGCGCGGATGCCCCGCCTGCTCGGACGCTTCGATAAAGGCTTCGCACAGCGGATGCGTCTCGACATCGGAGACGCAGAGCGGTCCGCCCTGCCCGTGCAGATCGTCGGCGCCGCGTTCCTGATCTTCCGATTTGCGGAAATACGGCAGCACATCGTCGAACCCCCAGCCGGCATTGCCGAGTTGGCGCCACTGGTCGAAGTCCTCGCGCTGGCCGCGGACGTAAAGCAGTCCGTTGATCGAACTCGAACCGCCCAGCACCTTGCCCCGCGGCTGGATGACGCGGCGGCCGTTCAATTCCGGCTCCGGCTCCGTCTGATAGAGCCAGTTGACCCGGGCGTCGGTGAACAATTTGCCGTAGCCGAGCGGAATGTGGATCCAGATGTTGCGATCGCGCCCGCCGGCTTCGAGGAGCAGCACGCTGTGCCTGCCCGATGCCGAGAGGCGCTCCGCCAATACGCATCCGGCGCTGCCCGCGCCGACGACGATGTAATCGAACGAACCTGCATCCTGCAAAGGCAATTCCCCCGGGCGATTTGTCATTTGCCCGGGAGTGTAGCCAAAATTCGTGAGGCGTGAAGACCGGCTTCAGCCGCCCGAATAGCCCCCGATGATCGGCAGGACTTCGCCGGTGATGTAGCTGGAACAGCTCGGGGCCGCGAGGAAGACGAAAGCCGGCGCAATCTCCTCCGGCTGCGCCGGCCGCTTCGTCGGCACGCTGCCGACGAATTTGGTGAGCGCTTCGGCACTGCGGTCGGCCGGATTGAGCGGCGTCCAGACCGGGCCCGGCGCGACGGCGTTGACGCGGATGCCCTTCGGCACGAGATGCGTCGCCAGCGACCGCACGAAGGCGTGGATGCCGCCCTTGGTCATCGAATAGTCGAGCAGTTGGGCATTGCCCATGAGGCCCGTCACCGATCCCGTCATGACAATGGCGCTGCCCGGCTTCAGGTGCGGCACTGACGCTTTCGCCATGTGGAAGTAGCCATAGAGATTGGTCTTCAGCGTGCGATCGAAATGCTGTTCGGTGAGATCCTCGAAATCCTGCACGTGCTCCTGGAATGCGGCATTGTTGACCAGGACGTCGAGGCGGCCGAACTCCTCGAGCGTGCGCGCGACGACGGCGCGGCAGAATTCCGGATCGGACACGTCGCCGGCAATGGCGAGACAGCGGCGGCCTTCCTTCTCGACGAGGCGCTGCGTCTCGCGCGCGTCCTCGTGTTCGTTGAGATAGACAATGACGACGTCGGCGCCTTCGCGCGCATAGAGCACGGCCACGCCGCGCCCGATGCCGGAATCGCCGCCGGTGATGATCGCCACCTTGTCCTTGAGCTTTTCCGAGCCGAGATAATGCGGCGCATCGACCATCGGGGCGAGCTCAAGGTCGGCCTCGATGCCGGGTTTCTTGAAATGCTGCTTCGGCATCGGCAACTCGGGATAGTCGCGCGCGCCGGCCTGCATCGCCTTTTCCTTCGCGCCTTCCTTGGCGCCGCTCTCGCCGCCGTTCTTTTTGGCGGCGCTTTTTTCCTTGGCGTCGATATTCGCCTGGATCTCGCGGTGAACGGCCGCTGTCTTCTCTGCGGCCTTGGCGAAACGTTCGAGGTCGGCGGTCGATGCCATTGGATTTACCCCTTCGTTCCGAGAACACTTTCACCCGGTGCGGGCGCCGGAACCGTAATTGTCACGCCCGCGCCGTCACGAATGGAATTGGAGGCCGCGCCGACGATGGCCTCGAAGGCCGCCTCCTTGCTGGCGTATTCGCCGCCAACATCGCCGTCGTGGTCGACCGTCCAGGAGGAACTATCTTTGCGAATGACAGAATAATGCGTGTCCATGGTTGAGCGTCTCCATATTGCTGACGGAGAACAGGCGGGCCCGCCGCTTCGTTCCCTGCCTCGCCCGAACGGATGCGGTCTTGAAGTCACTGGCGCACCTCGCCAGATCGACAACCTGAGGGAAGTGTGCGAACAAACGGCCGCCGACGCCGCCGGCAGCCCCGCCAGGCGTCTTTGTATTTTTTTGCAGCGCAGCGAGAGTAGAAAATGACCACGCCGCAGTATCTTTCCAAGCTGGACCATTACATCAACGGCGTCTGGACGCAGCCGACCTCCGGCAAGAGCCAGGACGTCGTCAACCCTGCGACCAATCAGCCGATCGGCAAGCTCGGGCATGCATCGAAGGCCGATCTCGAGGCCGCGGTGAAAGCGGCGGAAGCCGGCTTCAAGACGTGGCGCAAGGTGTCGTCTTTCGAGCGCGCCAAGCTGCTGCGCAAGACCGCCGATCTGGTCCGCAGCCGCGCCGAGCAGATCGCCACGGCGCTGACCTTCGAGCAGGGCAAGGTTTTCGCCGAGGCCAAGATCGAGGTCATGGGCGCGGCCGATATTCTGGAATGGTTCGCCGACGAAGGCCGCCGTGCCTATGGCCGCATCATCCCGGCGCGCGCCGACGGCGTGCGCAACATGGTGATCATGGAGCCGGTGGGCCCGGTCGCCGGTTTCTCGCCGTGGAATTTCCCGGTCACGCAGGCCGCCCGCAAGATCGCGGCCGCGCTCGCCGCCGGTTGCTCGATCATCGTCAAGTGCCCGGAAGAAACGCCCGGCTCGCCGATCGAGTTCGTCAAATGCTTCGAGGATGCGGGCGTGCCGGCCGGCGTCATCAATCTCCTGTACGGCGTGCCGTCTGAGATCTCCGAATACCTCATCGCGCACCCGACCATTCGCAAGATCTCCTTCACGGGCTCGGTGCCGGTCGGCAAGCAACTCGCCTCGCTCGCCGGCCTGCACATGAAGCGCGCCACCATGGAGCTCGGCGGCCATGCGCCGGTGATGGTGTTCGACGATGCCGACGCCGACGGCGCGGCGACGTTGATGGCGGCGATGAAGTATCGCAACGCCGGCCAGGTCTGCGTGTCGCCGACCCGCTTCTTCGTGCAGGAGAAGGCCTACGACCGGTTCGTGTCGAAATTCATCGATCTCGCCAAGGCGGTGAAGGTCGGCGACGGCTTCGACCCGGCCAGCAAGATGGGCCCGCTCGCCAATCCGCGCCGCGTCAACGCGATGGAAAGCATCATTCTCGACGCCAAGGAAAAGGGTGCCAAGATCGAGACCGGCGGCGAGCGCATCGGCAATGCCGGCAACTTCTTCGAGCCGACGGTGCTGACGGGCGTGCCGCAGAGCGCGCGCATCATGAGCGAAGAGCCGTTCGGGCCGGTCGCCGTGATGATGCCGTTCAAGGACACGGATGCGATGCTGGAGCAGGCTAACAGCCTGCCCTTCGGCCTCGCCAGCTATGCCTTCACCACGAACGCCAAGACCGCGGCCAAGCTGACCGATTCCATCGATGCCGGCATGCTGAGCATCAACCACTTCGGCATCGCGCTGCCGGAGACGCCGTTCGGCGGCATCAAGGATTCCGGCTACGGCCACGAAGGCGGTATCGAAGGCCTCAACGCCTACCTGCAGACCAAGTTCGTCAGCCATCTGGCCTGACGACAGCGACGACCTGCTCGACGATCCAGGTGGCGCCATTCCGCAAGGGGTGGCGCCATTCGTTTGAGATCGACTCCTGGAAGACCAGGGCCGCCGTTGCGCGGCAATTGGCGCGCCCGGAGAGATTCGAACTCCCGACCCTCAGATTCGAAGTCTGATGCTCTATCCAGCTGAGCTACGGGCGCTTGCCGGCGCTTGTAGCCGGTTCGCGCAGAGCTGTCTTGGCGTCGGTCCGCTGCAACGCAAAAAGATTGTCAACGTGACGAAGTGGCGCACCCTCGTCCTTTCGCGGTAGGGCTCTCCCGGCCGGCTGATCCCGCTGCCGGGCCCGTCGCCACGACAAGGACCTCATTCTCATGAGCGCAATCGACACATCGAACGATTTCACGTCCGCGGACGTGCGAAAACGCGTCAGGATGATCTTCATCGGCTCGGCCGGCAATCTCGTCGAGTGGTACGACTTCTACGCCTACACCGCATTTGCGCTCTATTTTGCCCCTGCCTTCTTCCCGAAGAGCGATCCGGTCGCTCAACAGCTCGATGCCGCGGTTCTCTTCGCCGCAACATTCCTGATGCGCCCGCTCGGCGGCTGGCTGTTCGGCTATCTGGCCGATCGCTATGGCCGCAAATTCTCGCTGACGCTGTCCGTCGTCTGCATGTGCGCGGGGTCGCTGATCATCGCGGTGACGCCGACCTATGCGACCATCGGAGCGGCCGCCCCGATCATTCTCGCCATCGCCCGCGTCATCGAAGGCCTCAGCCTCGGCGGCGAATACGGCAGCAGCGCCACCTATCTCACCGAAGTCGCCGGCGAGAAGCATCGCGGCTTCTACTCGAGCTTCCAGTACGTCACGCTGATCGGCGGGCAGCTCACCGCGATCCTCGTCCTTCTGATCCTGCAATACGTCGTGCTGACGGAAGCCCAGCTCAAGGACTGGGGCTGGCGCATCCCGTTCTTCATCGGCGCAGGCCTGGCGGTCTTCGTCGCCTTCATGCGGCGGGAGCTGCACGAGACCGACGCCTTCCTCGCCGCCCAGAAGGCCGGCGTGACGCGCGGCACCATTCGCGAGCTGCTGAAGTTTCCGCGCGAGCTTCTCCTCGTCGTCGGCCTGACCGCCGGCGGCACCGCGGCGTTCTACACCTTCACTACCTACATGCAGACCTTCGTGCGCCTTTCCACGGGATTGAGCCCAACGGAAACCACGCTGGTGATCTTCGGCACTTTGATTTTCGCGACGCTGCTTCAACCCCTGTACGGCGCCATCTCGGACCGGGTCGGCCGCAAGCCGGTGCTCATGTTTTTCGGCATCGTCGGCACGCTGGCCACGGTGCCGATCCTGATGACCCTGCGCGCCGCCGGCTCGCCGCTGGTCGCGTTTGTGCTGATCTGCGCCGCCTGGGTCTTCACCGCCGGCTATACATCCATCAATGCGGTGGTGAAGGCCGAACTATTTCCCACCAATGTGCGCGCTCTCGGCGTCGGCATTCCCTACGCCCTGACGGTGTCCATCTTCGGCGGCACGGCGCCGGCGATCGCACACGCCTTCAAGAGTGCCGGGCATGAGGACTGGTTCTTCTATTATCTCGCCGGCATCATCTTCCTGTCGTTCGTCGTGTACATGACCATGCGCGACACCAAGCACGCCTCGGCGATGCACAGGCACGCCTGATCCCACCATTAAGAAAAAATGAAAGCGGCGGCGAGCAGCGCTCGCCGCCGCTTTTTTTATCGCGGGCCGCCAGCCTCAGGCGAACGTGGCGCTGTAGCGCTCGATACAGGTCTTCAGCACTTCCTCGCCGGGCCTCGTCCACCAGTCCTGGGCCGAGAAGATCTCGATCTCGGTCGGGCCCTGGTAGCCGGCGGCCTCGATCAACTTGCGGAACCGCGGCAGGTCGATGACGCCGTCGCCGGGCATGCCGCGGTCGAGCAGCAGGTCCTTGGTCGGCACCAGCCAGTCGCAAATGTGGTAGCCAAGAATGCGCTTCTCCCGGCCGGCGCGGGCGATCTGCGTCTCGATCTCCGGATCCCACCAGACGTGATAGACGTCGATGGCAACGCCGACGTCGTCGCCCAGTTGCCCGGCCATATCGAGCGCCTGCTTGAGCGTGTTCACGCAGGCGCGGTCGCCGGCATACATGGGGTGCAAGGGCTCGATGGCCAGCGGCACGCCGACCGCGCGCGCATGCGGCAGGATCGCGGCGAGGCCGTCCTGCACCATCTGCCGCGCCGCGCCGATATCGCGCGTCCCGGCCGGCAGTCCGCCGACCACCAGCACCAGACATTCGGCGCCCAGCGCGGCCGCCTCATCGAGCGCGCGCTTGTTGTCGTCGATCGCCGCCTGACGTCCGGCGGCATCCGCCGCGGGAAACATGCCACCGCGGCAGTAGCCGGAAACCTTGAGGCCGTTGTCCCTGATCGCCTTGGCGGCGGTGTCGAGGCCGACGGCCGCGACCTGGTCGCGCCACGGATCGACATAGGGAATGCCGAGCTTGGCGCAGGCTGCCACCGCTTCGGGCAGTTTCCATTGCTGGCGCACAGTGGCGAGATTGATCGAAAGGCCTTCGGTCTTCATCGTTTCTTCCCTTGAATTTTGATTTATGCGCCGGCGAGCGCGGCGCTCGGCCGCATCGCCGACCAGTCCGGCTGCAAGGCCGTTCCCAGACCATGCGCGCGGGCGATCGAGCCCAACGCGATATCCCCATCCTTGATCGACAGCCGCACGCGACCATTGGCGGCGCGGGCATAAAGATCGCCATGCGCGGCAAGGAATGCGTCCTGCTCCGCTTGCGGCGCGCCGGCCATGCCGTCGACATAATGGTGGCCATTGCGTTCGACATGCGTGGCACCGACCAGCGAAGCCAGCGTCAAATCCTGTTGAACGGCGACGCCGCCCTGCGTGGTGAGATCTTCCGCCGACATCACGTAATGCCCGCCGTCGGCGCCGTAATGCGCGACGCGGGCGCTGTTGAGCAGCGCGCGGTAAAAGCCCTTGCAGGACTTCGACGAGATACCGGTGTAGCCGAGCGCGCGGGCGCGCGGGAACACGTCGAAGTCGCTGTCGGATTCGTCGATCTCGACGGCGATATCCCTGGCCAGCGGGTGCACCGGCTTGCTGAGCGCCTCGGCACGGGTGATCGGCTGCTCGATCAGCAGCAGCGAGGCCTTGAGCTTCCCGAGGCGGGCGTCCTCGCCCATGCGCCGCCACAACGTCATGACGGCATCGACGTTCTCGTATTGCTCGTTGCCGTCGAGTGTCGCCTTGTAGGCTCCGGCGTCGCGGTCGAGCACGGCGGCAATGGCTGCCAGCCGCTCGATGTCCTCTTCTATCTCGCCGCCGACCTTGAGCTTGAAATAGCGATGGCCGTAGGCGGCGATGACTTCCTCAAGGCTCTCCGGCAAGCCGTCGTCGAGCCGCTTGCCCACTGTCTCCGCGCGCGTAATGGCATCGACAAGGCCGACGGTATGGCGCGCGGCGATGCTCGCAGCCACCTTGCGGGTCGCCAGAAACCTGTCGAGAGCGAAGCCGTCGAGATCCGGCGTCAGGGCCGAGGTAATCCCGAGACGATTGGCACGCACGAGTTCACCGACAGGCACGCCCTCAAGCCGGCCGAGCGCGTCGATGATGGCGCGCTCGATCAAGGCCTGACCGAAAGACGCCACCAATCCGTTCAGCCCCGCCTTGGCGCAGAGCGCGCGATGGCCGGCATTGGCGGCCGCGGTGATGCCGAAGGCGGTGTCATCGCCGACGGCGATGGCATGGCGCTGCGCACTGGCCAGCGAGCGGCGCAACTGATCGAAATTGTCGTCATTCGACAGGCCTGGGGATTTGTCGAACCACTTCGGCACCAGGAGCTCGGCGGCGATGCCTTCTCCTTCCCGGCCTTCCGCCGTGCGGACGCGCGCGCGCACGAACAGTTGCGGCGCCTCGCGCAAGGTGACGACGCCGAAGCGGAACGGCAGTCGCAAGGTCACGGGGCGCTCATAGGCGCGCACGTCGATCAGTCTCAGGCGGATGGCGTCCGGCGTCATTGCAAGGATGTCTCCAGTAGACCGCGCACATATCCGATGGAGCGGGCGGCGCAAGTCGGGCCGTCAGGTTCGTAGACGAAAGGTTCGATGCCGATATCGGCGGCGTAGTTCTGCTCGCGCAGCGCCGCAACGATGGGCGCGAAGGCCAGTTCGCCCTGCCCCGGCCCGCGCCTGTTCGGATCGTTGAAATGGACATGCCCGATCATGCCGGTTGGCAGCCAGCGCCGAAGGACACCGGCAATCGATGCCGACTCGGTCTGCGATGCGGACGCGCAATCGATCATGGTGCGTAACGCCGGATTGCCGACCTCGCTAACAATCGCGGCGGCTTCCTCGACGGTATTGATGTGGTTGGTCTGTTTACCGAGCGGCTCGATGCAGTAGACGACGCCGGCGGCGGCCGCGGCGTCCGCAGCCGCGGCAAAGCATTCGACGGCGTGGCGGCGGTTCTCGTTCTCGAAGCCCGGTTCGAGCAACCGGTTGGCCGCGGAGCCATGCACAAGCGCCTTGCCGCCGAGATCTGCGCAGAGGTTGCACAGATCGCGCATGAAATCCTTGGTCCGCTCGCGCTGCGCGCGGTCGCGGGAGGTGATCGAGAGGCCGGCCGGTGTCTGCAGGAGCCAGTGCAGCCCTGTGACGGCGATGCCGGCGTCCGCGGCAGTTTGGCGCAGCACACGGCGGTCGGCTACGGGCAGACGATGCGGCTCGGCAGCAAGGGTGAAGGGCGCTACCTCCAGACCATCGTAACCGAGGCGCGCGGCGATATCGCATTGCTCTGCAAAGGTCCGGTTTCCCAGGACCTCATTGCAAAGGCCGATTCTCGGCGCCGCCTGCCTCATTTGTTTCCTCCGGCACCGTTGGCGCCTATTGGCCCACGTCCCGAGACTTGACCCGGGCGCGCGCACCTCCTTAAATAACTAAATGGTTACATCTGGCATAGGCGCGCTGCAAGACGCCGGCCTGGAGGAAGCAAATGTCCGGATCGAGTTCGGGAATTATCCGCCTGCTCCAGGCTAGCTGGCTTAGGCCGCTGATTTTCTTGGTGTTTTTGACCGTCCTCTGGGATCTGTCGATCCGCCTTTTCAATATTCCCGCCTATCAGGTGCCCAAACCGGCCGATGTCATCCACACGCTGTGGAGCGACTGGCCCAGCCTGCTGGCCAATTCCGTGCCGACGACGATCGCCACGGTCCAGGGTTTCGTCCTGTCGGCCCTGTTCGGCATCCCGATGGCGATGCTGATCGTCGGTTCCCGCACCATCGAAAGCTACGTCTATCCGCTGCTGGTGTTTTCGCAGTCGATTCCGAAAATCGCGATCGCGCCGCTGTTTGTCGTCTGGTTCGGCTTCGGCATGCTGCCGAAGGTGCTGTCCGCATTCCTGCTCGGCTTTTTCCCCGTCGTGGTTTCGGCAGTCCAGGGCTTCAAATCGGTCGAGCCCGACATGGTCGATCTCGCGCGCGCCATGGAAGCCAGCCGCTTTCAGACTTTCCGCATGGTAAGGTTGCCTCATGCCCTGCCCGCGATTTTCTCGGGGCTGAAAGTGTCGATCACGCTGGCCGTCGTCGGCGCGGTGGTCGGCGAATTCGTCGGCTCCAATTCGGGGCTGGGCTTCGTGTTGCAGCGATCGATCGGCAATTTCGAACTGCCGACGATGTTCGCGGCGCTGGTGCTGCTGTCGCTGATCGGCGTGATCCTGTTCTGGATCCTCGATCTGATCGAGCGCGTGTGCATCCCCTGGCATGCCAGCCAGCGCCAGGATCTAGTTCTTGCGGCCTGACAATAAATAAAACCCGAGGGAGAGAAGCATGCTGAAGAAAACGATGATTGCGCTGACAGCGGTCATGCTCGCCGGCCCGGCCTTTGCGGCCGACAAGGTGACCCTGATGCTGAACTGGTACGTCTACGGCGAGCACGCGCCGTTCTACTACGGCAAGGAAAAAGGTTACTTCAAGGATCAGGGCATCGACCTCGAGATCCAGGAAGGCCGCGGTTCCGGCACGGTGACGCAAGTCGTCGCCGCCAAGACCGTCGAGTTCGGTTATGTCGACGTCCCGACCATGATGCGCGCGGCGGTCAAGGGCGCTCCGGTCGTTGCGGTCGGCGTCGCGCTGCAGACCAACCCGATGTCGGCGATGGGCTTCACCGACAAGAACATCAAGAAGGCCGAAGATATCAAGGGCAAGACGGTCGCCACGACGCCGGGCGATTCGATGTCGCAGATCTGGCCGCTGTTCCTCAAGAAGACCGGTCTGAAAGAGACCGACTTCAAAACCGTGTCGGGTGACGCGACCACCAAGCTCAACGCCGTGATCAACGGCCAGGCGGATCTCCTGCTCGGCTATGTCATGGATCAGTCGATGAAGATCAAGGATGCCACCGGCAAGGACGTGACTCCGATCAAGTTCTCCGACTACGGCATCAATCTGGTGTCGTCGGGCATCATCACCAATACCGAATATCTCAAAGCGAACCAGGATCTGGTGAAGCGCTTCCTCGCCGCCTCGGTGAAGTCGATCACCGAAGCGTCGAAGGATCCGAAGGGCGCGGCGCAGGCCATCCTCAACGCCAACCCGAAGGGCGGCCAGATCGCGACGCTCACGCAGGGCTTCGAACTGACGATCCCGCTCTACAAGGATCCGGCCGGCAAGTCGAAGCAGCCGCTGCGCGTTTCCGACGACAACATGAAGGATACGGTGGACGTGATGGTCGAGTACGGCGGCCTCGATGCCAAGGCCAAGACCGACTACAAGACCTACTACACCGACGCCTATCTGCCCGCAGCCACCAACTAAGAACACAGAAGGTCACGTGAGCAACGTCACCCCCCTGAAACGCGAACACCGCGCCGCCTCCATGGAGGCGGCGCGGCCCGTCAGCATCGAGATCAAGGGCGTCTCGAAGACCTACAAGACGCAGGACGGCGACGTGCCGTCGCTGCGGCCGATCGATTTCGACATCTTCGACGGCGAATTCGTCGTAATCGTCGGGCCGTCCGGCTGCGGCAAGACCACGCTGCTCAAGATGGTCGCCGGCCTGATGCCGCCGACCGCCGGCGAAATCCGCGTCGGCGACAAGATCATTACCAAGCCGCACAGCGGCGTCGGTATCGTCTTCCAGTCGGCCATGCTGTTGCCGTGGCGCAACGTGCTGCGCAACGTCATGATGCCGGTCGAGGTCAAGCGCCTGCCCGAGGCGGAATACCGGCAGCGCGCCATGGCGCTGCTCAAGATGGTCGGTCTCGAAGGCTTCGAGAAGAAGTATCCGTGGCAGTTGTCCGGCGGCATGCAGCAGCGCGCCTCGATCTGCCGCGCGCTGGTGCACGATCCCAGGATCGTGCTCATGGACGAGCCGTTCGGCGCGCTCGACGCGATGACGCGCGAGCGCATGAATGTCGAGCTGCAGCGCATCCAGCGCGAAACCAAGAAAACGGTGCTGTTGATCACCCACTCGATTCCCGAGGCGGTGTTCCTCGCCGACCGCGTGCTGGTGATGAGCGAACGCCCCGGCACGATCGCCGCAGTCTATGACATCGATCTGCCGAAGCCGCGCACCCTCGATATCCTGTCCGACCAGCGCTTCGTCGAGATGACCAAGGTCATCCGCAAGCACTTCAACGCGCAGACGGACGGGGCCTAGGTTGCCGTCATTCCGGGACGCCGTGAAACGGCGGACCCGGAATCCAGACAATTGGCACTGAGTTTGATGGCCGAATTCCGGGTTCGCGCTTTCAGCGCGCCCCGGAATGACAGCTTACGCCATCCCCTGCACGGCGAGAAACTTGCCCATGCGCGATGCGGCGAGGTCCGGGTCGTGCAGCACGCGGGCCTTGTCGGCGAGCCGGAACAGTTCGGCGAAATGCAGCACCGAGCGCGCGCTCTGCTGGCCGCCGATCATCGAGAAATGATCCTGCAGGCCGTTGAGCCAGGCCAGGAACACGACGCCGGTTTTGTAGAACCGGGTCGGCGCCTTGAAGATATGCCGCGAGAGAGGCACCGTCGGCTCCAGGATGCCATGGAAGCCTTGCAGATCGTTGTTGGCGAGTCTGGCTAGGCCGGCCGAGGCGGCCGGCGCGATGGCATCGAAGATGCCGAGCAGCGCGTCGGAATGGCCCTGCTCGTCGCCGGCGATCAGTTCGGCGTAGTTGAAGTCGTCGCCGGTATACATGCGCACGCCCTGAGGCAGCCGGCGACGCATGGCGATCTCCTTCTCCTTGGACAGGAGCGAGATCTTGATGCCGTCGATCTTCTCGGCGTTGTCGGCCATGATGGCAAGGCACGTTTCCATCGCCGCCATGTGATCGGCTGAGCCCCAATAACCCGCCAGCGCCGGATCGAACATCTCGCCGAGCCAATGGATGATCACGGGCTGCTTCACCTGACGCAGGATGCGGCCATAGACCTTTCCGTAGTCGGCCGGCGACTTGGCGGCGCGGGCGAGCGCGCGCGACGCCATGAGGATGATCTGGCCGCCTTCGGCTTCGATGAACTCGATCTGCTCCTCATAGGCGCGGATGATGTCGTCGAGCGTGACGCGGTCATTGGCCTCGAGGTGGTCGGTGCCGCAGCCGAACCCGATCTTGGCGCCGGGACGCGTTTTGGCTTCGTCCTGCGCATGCTTAATCAGCTGCTTGGCGCCGTTCCAGTCGAGTCCGCCGCCGCGCTGCGCGGTGTCCATGGCTTCGGCGACGCCGAGGCCGAGGTCCCACAGGTAATGGCGGAACGCCATCGTCTTGTCCCAGTCGATGTTGACGTCGAGCCACGGGTCGTTGTCGGCCAGCGGGTCGGCAACGACATGCGCCGCCGCGTAGGCGACGCGGTTGAACTTCGCGGTCTCTTCTTTCGACGGAAACCGGATCGGTTCGCCGGTGGTGTAGTCCGAAAACTTGCGATCGGCGTTGGGCAGCGAAATGGTCGCCATGCGGCTGCTCCTGTCGTCCCTCAGATCTTGATTTCGGGAACGTCGAGCCAGCGACGCTCCTTCCAGCTCTTGAGGCCCAGTTCGGCGAGCTGCACGCCCTTGATGCCTTCGACCAGGTCGTGCTTCCACGGCGTATCGGCGACGACGTGGCGAATGAAATCTTCCCACTGAATCTTGAAGCCGTTGTCATAGACCATGTTGTCCGGCACCTCTTCCCACTGCGAGGCGAACTTCATGGTCTGCGGCACGTCCGGATTCCAGACCGGGCGCGGCGTGTTGACGCGAGACTGGGTCACGCATTTGGTGAGGCCGGCGACGGCCGAGCCATGCGTTCCGTCGACCTGGAAGGTGACGAGATCGTCGCGCTGCACGCGCACGCACCACGATGAGTTCATGTGGGCGATGACGCCGCCGGCGAGCTGGAACGTGGCGTAGGCCGCGTCGTCGGCATCGGCCTTGTAGGTTTTGCCGTTTTCATCGACCCGAGTCGGGATATGCGTCGCGCCAAGGCAGCTCACCGCCTCGACATTGCCGAACAGGTTGTCGAGCACGTAGCGCCAGTGGCAAAGCATATCGAGGATGATGCCGCCGCCTTCGTTCAGCTTGTAGTTCCAGCTCGGGCGCTGTGCCGGCTGGCCCCAGTCGCCTTCGAATACCCAGTAGCCGAATTCGCCGCGGACCGAGAGGATCTTCCCGAAGAAGCCGGCATCGTTCAGCAGCTTGATCTTGCGCAGGCCGGGCAGGAACAGCTTGTCCTGCACCACGCCGTTCTTGATGCCTTTGGCCTTGGCGGCCTTGGCGGCGGCAATCGCCTTTTCCATCGTGTCGGCGATCGGCTTTTCGCAATAGACGTGTTTGCCGGCGGCGATCGCCTGCATCAGCAGATCGGCGCGCATCTGCGTGGTGGCCGCGTCGAAGAACACTTCGTCGTTCTTGTCGTTCACGGCCTTGTCGAGATCGGTGGTGTGGCGCTCGATGCCGTATTGCTTGGCCAGCGCGGCGACCTTCTCGGCGTTGCGGCCGACCAGGATCGGATCGGGCATCACCTTGTCGCCGTTCGGCAGCACGACGCCACCCTGCTGACGGATGGCCACGATCGAGCGAACCAGATGCTGGTTCAGTCCCATGCGTCCGGTGACGCCGTTCATCACAATGCCGAGCCTGCGGGTCGCCACGCGCGTTCCTCCACTTTTTTTGTTGCAGCGAACGCCGGGCGCGCCCGCTAAGTAACTAGACGGTTACTATTGAGCCGAGGCGGGCCCGCCGTCAAGAGCCTCGAAAAACTATTTGTTTTCAGAGGGTTTCAGGTAGGCGAGGACGACCTCGACGATGTGCTCGCCGCGCTTGTCGAGCCGCTTGGGGGCGCTCAGGTCCTCGCCGAAAATCACCGACAAAGTGTGCCGGTTCTGCATGTAGAAAAAGCCGAGGCCGGCGATCGAGATGTACAGTTCGACCGGGTCGACACCCTTGCGGAATAGTCCCTGTTTCACGCCGCGCTGCAGCAGCACGTCGATCATGCCGGTCAGCGGCTGATGCAAGGGGCGGATGCTCTGCGACTTTTTCAGGTAGGCCGCCCGGTTCATATTCTCGGTGGCGAGCAGGCTGAGAAACTCGGGATGGTCGATGAAGTACTGCCACGTGAACAGCACCAGTTTCCGCATGCCGGCGGCCGGGTCGAGCTCCGTCAGATTCAGCCCGATTTCAGCGTGGCGGATCGCCGAATAGGTCTCCTCGAGCACGGCGACATACAGCCCCTGCTTGTCGCCGAAGTAGTGGTAAAGCATGCGCTTGTTGACGCCGGCGCGTTCCGCAATGGCATCGACCCGGGCACCCGTCAGGCCCTTGGCGGTTATCTCCTCGGTGGCGGCGCGGAGGATGGCAGCGCGCGTGCGCTCGGGATCGCGCGTCACGCCGCTCGCGCGCAAGGCAGCCCGGCTTTTCGGTGTCGAGCCTTCCATCGTTTCCCTCGGCCGCGGTAGCGGCCACCTTGTGTAGCGCAAGGAGCGGGGAAGTCCTAGCGCCGGCTCAACTCAGCGAAAACGCCAGCTCCAGCCGAGGATATCGGCCAATCCTCCCGACAGCGACAGAGCCTGAATGACCGTGACAGCGTCCACGGTCAACACGACAGCACCGGCCAGGGAAACCAGGGTGCCGACCACCAGCCCGCCACCGAATATTTCGTGGTCGCGATTGAGCACGGCCGAAAGATGAACGCGGAAAACGAGGTGCAATTGCAGAATCGCCGTCGCCACCGCGATCGGCGCCAGCGCGAAGGCCATATACCGGAACATCTGCGACAGGCTGACCGAGACGCCGGAGACGACGAACCACCGGGTCGCCCGCCAGTCCATGAACCTCAATCCGGGCCATTGCGACGGCATCAACATGGCGAGCACCACGACAGCGGTCGCGGCGAGATGCGAGATGAACCCCGCGGCGACACCGTTGGCCAAGGTCTTGGCCGGCAGCGCCATGCCGATGAGAATCGGGCTGATGCCATAACCCAAGGCGCAAAGGCTCGCGTAAAAATAGCCTTCGCGGTAATTGGGCGTGAACGCAGGCACCGCAGCTTCAGGGGCCGATTGCGCCGCCGCTCCCCGGGCGGCGCGGCGCGCCATCAACGGCCCCACCACGATCATGATGACACCGACGATCCGCAGCACCGTAACGGCTTCGCCGAGCCACAGCACCGCCAAAACGAGGGTTATGACAAGACTATAGTTCTGAACAGGTCCGACGAGGTTGGCGCCCATCGCCTTGACCGCGCGGTAGTTGGCGTAGCGCGCTGCGGCGAAGTGAATGACGCCGGCCATGGCCAGCAGCAACACCGACCGGCTGTCAAAGGCCCGCAGCGTCTCGCCAATGCCGAAAGGCGCCAGCGCAACGAGAAACAGCGGCAGCGCAAGAAAGCAGCTGATGGCCACCGCCTGCAACACGGAGCCCGTGAGCACGCCACGCCGCGCCGTCGCGTTTGCGAAGGCAAAGGTGACCGCAGAGAGGAGCGCAAGAAGGCCGCCGATCATGACGGCCTTCTCTTAGGGCATGACGCCGGGGCGGGCACGCGAAAACGTCACCGCCTCACGAGCAACACCGACAGTTCATCGCAAACACCATGCGTTCTTCTTCTGTCAGCTTTTCCGGAATCTCATTGCGCTGCGGCTGTTCGTAGACCGTATTCGTCTTGAACACCGGTGTCGGCGCAATCGGCTCGTCGATCGGCAGGCCCGCTTTCTTCATTTCAGCGCGCCGCTTGTCGGTGGCCTTGATGTCGATCGAGCCGTCCGCTTTGAACACCACGCCGTAGCTCGTCTCCGCCTGCTCGGGCGAGATGTAGCCACAACGCACGTCGCGCTCCAGGCCCTCGATATCGCGTTCCAGCGGCGAGCCGTAGCCGCCGCCGCCGCCCGAGCGCAGGATGTAGGCATCGCCCGACTTCAGCACCTGGTTGATCGCCTTGCCGTTCGGGAACAGCGTTTCCTCCGTCGCGCCGCCGCGATGAATGGCGACCGAATTGCCGAAGCCGGACAGACCGCCGAACACACCCCAGGGCTTGCAGACGACGCGGTCCATCTGCGACGAGAAGTTGATCTGGTTGATGGCCTGCATGACCTGTTCGGTGCCGAGACCGCCGCGGAATTTTCCGGCGCCGCCGGAATCCGGCCGCAGGCAGTAACGCTCGACCAGCAGCGGATACTTGGCCTCCACCTGCTCCGACGGGCCATTGTGGGTGTCGCCGTCATTCATGGCGATGGTGGCATTCATGCCATCGCTGTTGTACTTCGCGCCCCAGCCGCCGCCAATCAAGCCGCCGAGATAGATGTAGAACGAATTATCCGACGCCTTGCGGCCATTGACGCGGCCGACCACGAGATCGGCGTGATGGCCGGCGGCAACCTGCTCCGGCATCGCCGGCGCCACCGCCTTGAAGATCGTGTCGACGACGGTCATGGGATAGGTCATCCACATGCGCATCGCGGCCGGTTTCACCGCCGAAACGACGCTGCCCGCCGGCAGGATGATGTCGAGGGCGCGGAACTGACCTTCGTTGATCGGCATGTCGAGCGCCGACGTCAGGCACTTGAACGCCACCTGGCAGCACGACATGCCCGCCGTGGCGCCCGAGTTGTAGAAGCCGCCGACCTGCTTCGACACCTCCGACAGATCGACCGACATGCGGTCGCCCCTGATCTCGACCTTGACGCGGATCGGCACCCGCACGCCGACTGAGACGCCGTCGTCGTCCATGAACGATTCGGCCTCGTAAACACCATCCGGCATGGCCGCGACGCGCTCGCGCGCGATACGCTCGCTCTGGTCCATGATGGCGTCGATGGCGCCGAGTACGTCATCGCGGCCGTACTTGCGCAGCATCTCGAGGAAGCGCTTCTCGCCGGTCTTCACCGCGGCGATCTGCGCGCGGAAATCGCCCATGGCGCGGTCGGCCAGACGCACATTGGTCTTGATGATCGAGACAAGCTCTTCGTTGATCACGCCCTTGCGGTAGATCTTGACGATCGGCATCTGCAGGCCTTCGGAATAGATATCCGTCGTCGAGCCCGACAGCGTGCCACCGACATCCGGCCAGTGCGCCATGCAGCAGGAGAAGCCCACCAGGTCGCCGTCGTGGAAGATCGGCACCGTGAAGGTCATGTGGTTGAGATGCGAGCCGGTGATGTAGGCGTCGTTGGTGAGCAGGATGTCGCCCGGATCGATATCGCCCTTGAAATGCGCGATCTTGGCCTTCACCGTCTCGCTCATGCCGCGGATGAACATCGGCAGGCCGAGGCCGATCGACACCGTATTGCCCTCGGCATCGAACAGGCCGACCGTGAAGTCGAGCGCCTCGTATATGATCATGTTGTAGGCTGTGCGCATCAGATTGGTCTTCATCTCCTCCGTCGCGGCGATGAGACCGTTGCGCACGATTTCGGTGACGACCGGATCGATCGCGGTCCGGGACGAGCCCTGCTTGTTGATGGCGTCCATGATCAGGCCCTTCCGATTTCGATATGCAGATTGCCGAAGGCGTCGACTTCAACCTTGTCCTGCGGGAACACCACGGTGGTCGAGGCATGCTCTTCGATCAGCGCCGGACCGTTGATGCGGTTGCCGGCCGCGAGCCTGGTGCGATCGTAGGTCGGCGTATCGACGCTGCCGACACCGGAGAAATAGACCTTCCGGCTGCCGCGGAAGGCGGCTTCGGCCGAAGCACCGCCGCCGGGCAGCTTCTCACGGTCCGGCTTCTTCATCGTGCCGACGGTCGCGGAGCGGAGCGACACGATCTCGGCCTTTTCATCGGGGTTATGGTAGCCGTAGCGGGTTTCATGCACGGCATCGAACATCTTTTTGATGCCGTCGCGGTCCTTGTTCCGGAACAGCTCCATCGGAATATCGACCGTGACGGCGTGCTCCTGACCGACATAGCGCATGTCGGCGCCGCGCAGCGAAACCGTATCCACCGTCATATCGCGGCTGCGCGCCAGGTCCTCGGCGCCGGCCTTCTCCATCGCCTGATAGAGCGCTTCCATCTCGTCAAATGACACGTCGGCAAACGGCTTGAACCAGGTGTTTACCAGGTCGCGTCGCAGATCGGCGAACAGCATGCCGTAGGCCGAAAAGTGCCCCGGCGCGAACGGAATGATGAGTTCTCCGATACGCAGCTCGCGCGCGATCATCGTAGCGTGCAGCGGCCCGGCGCCGCCATAGGCGATCATGGCGAAGTCGGCGGCATCGAGGCCGCGCTCCGTCGTGACCCAGCGCACCATATGCGCCATCTTGGTGACGGCAACGCGCAGAATGCCATCGGCCGCCTCCAGCGTGCCGAGATCGAGCGGCTTGCCAATCTTCGATTCGATCGCCTTTGTCGCGCCGTCGAGATCGAGCTTCATCTCGCCGCCGAGGAAGCGGTCCGGCGCGAGGCGGCCGAGCGCGAGGTTGCAATCCGTCACGGTCGGCTCGGTACCGCCGAGGCCGTAGCACACCGGACCGGGCGACGAGCCGGCGCTTTCCGGACCGACGCGCAGAGCGCCGGATTCGATCCGCGCGATCGAGCCGCCGCCGGTGCCGACTTCCTGAATGTCGATCATGGGAATTTGCAATGGCAGACCCGAGGCATAGCCACCCACGATCTGGCCACCGGTCATCAACACGTCGCCCTGGTAAATAACACCGGCCTTGGCGGTGGTGCCGCCCATGTCGAAGGCGATGGCGTTCTTCAGGCCGATCTGGTCGCACAGCACCTTGGAGCCGATGACGCCGGCGGCCGGCCCCGACTCCAGCATCCGGATGCAGGATTGCTGCGCTTCCTCGATGTCGAACAGGCCGCCGGTCGACTGCACCACCAGGAAGTTGCCGGTGAAGCCGGTTTCCGCGAGATGCTCATCCATCTCGCCGAGATAGCGGCGCACGCGCGGTCCGACATAGGCGTTCGCCGCCGTCGTCGAGGTGCGCTCGTATTCGCGATACTCCTGCGACAGCTCGTGCGACGCCGTGACGAAGAGGTCGGGGAACGCCTTCTCGACGATCTCCTTGGCGCGCTTCTCGTGCGTCGGGTTCCGGTAGGAGTGCAGGAACAGGATGGCGATGGCCTTGACGCCCTTCTTCACCGCCTCGGCGACGGTATCGAGCACCTGTTGCTCGTCGAGCGGGATGAGCACGCGGCCCTGGGCGTCGCAGCGCTCGCGGATGTCGAAACGCATGTCGCGGTCGATCAGCGGCTTGTGCTTCTGGAAGAACAGATTGTAGGCCTCCGGCCGGTTGACGCGGCCGATCTCGTAGATGTCGCGGAAGCCCTGCGTCGTCAGCAGCGCACACGGCGCGCCGGTGCGTTCCAGGATGGTGTTGATCGCCACCGTGGTGCCGTGCAGGAACAACTGCGCCTGCGGAAACGAGGCGCCGGCCTTCTCGACGCCGGTCTCGATGCCGGTCACCAGCCGCTGATGTGTGGTCAGCGTCTTGCCGAGCATCAGCTTGCCGGTTGGCTCGTCGAAGGCAGCCACATCGGTGAAGGTGCCGCCGACGTCGGCGGACAGGCGCAGACGTCCCTGAACTAGTTTCGCATCCACTTTCCGTTACTCCTCGTTCGTCCTTCAGTCATTCCGGGGCGCGAGCGCAGCTCGCTTAACCCGGAATCCAGCTTTTCAGTTTCGATCTGGATTCCGGATCGCCGCCATAGCGCGTCGAAGACGCGCGTAAACGCGCTAATGGCGGCGTCCGGAATGACGGCATGATCCTCATGGTGTCATCAGGCTTGTCGCCCGAAGATCGGTGATGAAACTGTGCGCGGCGGCATGCACGATGAAGAGCGGCAGCTTCGCCGCCTCCGCCGCCGATTGCGGCGTCACGCCGCAAGCCCAGAACAGCGCGGTCTTGTCTTTCGGCACCCGGCCGACCGGGCCGCCGAAAACGGGATTGTCGATGTCCGCGCCGATGCCGGCGGGATCGCCGATATGGATCGGCGCGCCGTGATTGAACGGAAAACGCGCCGAGACCTGCGTGGCGACGATGGCCTGCTGCGGCGTCAGCCAGCGCATGGTGACGAACAGGTCGCCCTTGAACGGCCCGGCCGGCTCGGTCGGCGTCGTGGTGCGCAGCACCCAGCGGTCCTTGTCCGTGGGCACGCCGGCACGCTCGAAAGCATCGTCGAAGGTGATGCCGGAGCCGATCAGGAACGACACCAGGTCGTCCCGCCACAGGTCGGAGATATCGGTGCGATCGTCCTGGCGCTCGCCGTCGACGAAGACAGTGTAGCGGGCAAGATCGGTGCGCAGGTCCGCGGTCGGCGCCAGCTTGCGCGGCACCGGATCGCCGGCCTCGAGCACTTCCAGCACTGGACAAGCGTGCTGGTTGCGCTGGCAATACAGCATGAAGTCGAAGGCATAGGCCTTCGGCATGATGGCCAGATTGCACTGCACGAAGCCGTGCGCCTTGCCCCGGCTCGAACCGGTGTAACGGCCGGCGCGAATATCAGCGCGCACGCGCTGGCTCTCGAGAAGCGCATCGCTTTTCACGCCGCGCCTCCCTCGATCTCGACTTCGTACAGTTGAGCAAAACCGGTCTTGTCGGAGGTAAAGACGACGCGCGTGCCGTCCGGCGAAAAGCGCGGATGCGGATGGGTGTGCTGACGCGCCTCCACCGCGACCGGGCCGTCGTTGTACGGGAACGGATGGGCCCAGTGCGCGCCCTCGGACGTCGCCTCGCTGGCGCAAAGAAACTGAGGCTCGCCGCCGCCAAGGCCATCGAGCGGCAGGATGTGCAGGCCCTTGTCGGGAAAGTTGGTGTCGCAGACAAAGCGTGTCCCTGTCGCGTCCGGCGCGGCGTGCCAGGCCGGGAAGCGGTTGAGCCATTCGGCTTTGCCGGTCGCAAGGTCAATCACGCGCATGCCACGCGGCCAGTCGATGAAGGCGATCGCCTTGCGGCCTGGCAGCCAGACCTCGTGGGTCACCCACTGCATCTTGTCTTCGCGCTCGTAGACGCGCTTGTTGACGCCCTCGCGCGTCACGGTCCAGACGCGGTCGGTCAGCGGGCCGGCATAGAGAATAAGGTTGTCGTCGTCCGGGCAGAACTGCGGGTGACCGATGGTGTCGCGCTCGAGAATGACGCGGCTGGTGGCGGCCTTGGTGTCGATCAGCACGAAACGCGACACCTTGCCGGATTTCACCGGGATGGCCCACCAGCGGCCGTTCGCCGACAGCGTGGTGGTGCCCATGGCGGCGCCGACCATGCCCTTCTCGCGCATTTCGACCGCGCCGAAATCGGCGAGTTGCGTCTCGCTGAAGTCCGTCAGGTCGATCCGCCACGCGCCCGTGCCGGCAACGTAATAGACGGCGCGTCCGTCCGGCGCCGGATAGATCGACCATTCGGCCAGATCGCCCCGATCGGTGACCTGCACGATCTCGCCCGCCACGCGGTCCTCGTAATAGATCTGCGGCCGGCCGGTGCGATGCGACACGAAGAACAGCTTGGCGCCCGTCCGGTCATAGGCCGGCACGAAGAAGAACGGATGATGGTGAATGCTGGCGTGATCGGTGACTTGCCGCACCTGCCGTCCCGATCCCGGGTCGGTGAACGCGCGGGACTCCGCCGCAAAGCGGGCCCCGCGCGTTGTTTTTGTGGCTGTCCGAAGCATCGCCGTCCTGTCAGGCCTTGTAGTTCTTGGCCTGCTCGATGATCTTGGCGCGGTCGAAATCGTTGATCTCGTCGATCAGCTCGTTCGACATCAGCGGCTTCACATCCTTGATATCGAGGCCGAGGAACTGCGCGTCGCGCTGCAACTCGTCCTCGCGGATGAAGCCCATCTTGGTGTTCTCGTAAGGCGGGCGGAACAGCGGAATGCGGCGCTGCGCCGCGAACAGCACGGACTTGACGGCGTCCGCCTCGGAAGCGCCGCGCGGCGCGGTTTCCGGATAGAGCTTGAGGAAGACGCGGGCGCCCGCCTCGGGATTGGCCAGTAGGAACTCCGACGATTTCGCCACCGCGCGGGCAAAGCCGACGCAAGTCTTGCGATCGGACTGCAGCGTTTTCGCCATCGTCGAGATGAACAGGCCGCCAATCAGCGGCACGTCCTTGGGACGCGGCAGCATGCGAATCGGAATGCTGGCCGCTTCGATCTGACCGAAGCCGGTGTCGAAATAGGCGAGCGCGTCGATCACGCCGCGCTGCAGGGCGACGCCCGCGGTGACGCCGGCGCCGACCGCGACCCAGGTAACATCCTTGTCTGGGTCAATGCCGATGTTCTTGAGCACGGCGCGGGTCACCGGATAGTCGGTGGTCGCCAGATCAGAGACGCCGATCTTCTTGCCCTTGAGCTCGTTGTAGGACTTGAGGCCCGAGCTCTCGAGCACGGCCACGTCCCACTTATAGGGATAGGTGTATTCGTAGTAGTTCACGATCGGCGGCAGCTCGCCCTTGGCGAACAGCGGCATCTGGAAACTTGGCGTGCCGACGGCGAACTGCGTCTCACCCTTGTCGAGCGCGATCTGCGCATTCGAATTGCCGCCGAGCGGGCGCGCGGTGAAGTCGAGGCCCTCTTCCTTGTAGTAGCCCAGGCCACTGCCGATCAGGATGTTGATGATGATAGGGTTGATCGACTTGATGCCGAAGCCCATCGAAACCTTCTTCAACTCCTGCGCGCGCAGGATGGACGGCGCGGCAACCCCGGCCAGCGCGACCGCGCCGATGCCTTTGACGACTGTACGACGTGTGGTCATTGTTTCCTCCGTGCTTGTTTTTTTAACGTTTTCCACGATCCGCCCAGTGAATGAGCGACCGCTCGACCCGGCGCACGATGAGGTGCAACAGGATTCCTGTGATGCCGAGCACGACGAGCGCCGCGAAAACGCCGGCGACGTCGGTAACGGCCTGAGCCTTGGTGATGGCGACGCCCATGCCTTCCTGGGCGCCAAGGAATTCGGCGACGATGGTGCCGAGCAGCGCGTAGACAATGCCCATGTCGAGGCCGGCGAAGATATACGGCGCAGCCGACGGCAGCTTGACCAGACGGTAGGTCTCGAGGCGCGAAGCCGAGAGCACCTTCATCAGCTCGATGCGCTCGACCTCGGCGGCGCGCATGCCGGCAAAGGTGTTCACCATCATCGGAAAGAAGGCGAGCAACGCGGCCATTGCGATCTTGGAGCCGTCGCCGAAGCCGCACCAGATGACGATCAGCGGCGCAATGGCGACCTTCGGCAGGCTCTGCAACGCGAAGGCATACGGCATCAGCGCGGTCTCGACCGCGCGGAATTCGGCCATCAGCGAGCCGAAGAACAGGCCGAGCAGCGCGCCGATGAGAAAGCCGGCCAGCGCATTGGACATGGTGCTCCACAACGGCAGGTACCAGCCGAGCGGGCTGCTGACCGGAACGGCAATGCCGCTCCACAACGCGACCACCACCTGCTCCGGCGCCGGCAGGATGTAGGACGGCACGTTCAGCAGGTTCACCGACAGCTTCCACACCAGGATGAGCGTCAGGAAGCCCGCGAAGCCGATTCCGATGTTGCGAAAGCGTACGTTGCGGCGGCGGTTCTTTTCCGCCGCCGACGAAATCGCGATCATCTCCATCGCATTCGATTCCGTGCGAATGTCGGTCATGGCGATTACTCCAGCAGCATGCGGATTTCGCGCGCGAGCGCGGTGTGGGTCTCGTTGCCCAGCATCTCGGTGGCGACGCGCGGGCGCGGCAGATCGACCTTGAGCTCGCGGACGATGCGGCCCGGCCGCGGCGACATCACGATGATGCGATCGCCGAGGAAGATCGCTTCGTCGATCGAATGGGTGATGAGCACCACGGTCTTGCCGCTCGCCATCCAGATGCGCTGCAATTCGGCATTCATGCGTTCCCGCGTCAGCGCGTCGAGGGCGCCGAACGGTTCGTCCATGAGAAGAAGTTGCGGGTCGCGCGCCAGCGCGCGCACGATGGCGGCGCGCTGCTGCATGCCGCCCGACAATTCGTAGGGGTACTTGTTCTCGAAGCCCTCGAGACCCGCGACCTTGAGCAGCGCCTTGATCTGGTCGATCAGTTGCTCGGTCTTCCTGGCGCCGCCGACCCTGAGCGGCAGGAGAACGTTCTCCATCACGGTGAACCAGGGCAACAGATTGGCCTGCTGGAACACGACCCCGACCTCTTCCGACGGGCCGTTCAGCGCCTTGCCGGCGAGCGACGATGTGCCGTGATCCGAGGTATCGAGGCCGGCCAGCAGACGCAGCAACGTCGTCTTGCCGCAGCCCGACGGGCCAACGAGACAGACGAACTCGCCTTCGCCGACATTCAGGTTGACGTGATCAAGCGCGAGGACCGCCTCGCCGGCGACCGTCGGATAAATCTTGACGACATCCTTCACCGCGATGAGCGGTGAACGCGCGGTCTGCATTTTTGCACCGGCCGCGGCGCCGATCCCGGCAGCAGTCGGTGCATCGACAGCAAAAGTCATTGTCCAGCCTTCCACCTTGACGTTTCGTTTCCATCCGAATGGCTTTGGCGCCATCTCATGTTGTTGGAAAAAACCCGCGGTTCTCTGAACTCTCCTCACACGGCAACCGAGACCGAGCCGCTCGCCTGAATGGCGCGGGCAATGTCCGCGGCGGCGCGCTGCACGGCGCCGAGCGCATGCTCGCGGAATTCTTTCGACGACATCTGGATTTGCGGAACGGCCACGCTGACCGAGGCGAGCGGGTAGTTGTCGACATCGAGCACCGGCATGGCGAGAACGCGCAAACCGCTGCCGAAATAGGAATCGCGCAGCGAATAGCCGCATTCGCGCACGTTGCGCAGACTGTCGTCGATTTCGTCGCGCTTCATCGGCTTGTGCGGGAATGAGCCAGGGCGCGGCTTGAGGGCCAGCACGCGTTCGAGTTCGGCCGGAGGCAGAAAGGCGAGCATCGCCTCGCCGATCGTGCTCCAGAATGCGGGAATCGTGGTGCCGATGCGAATATCGACGCCGATACGCGTCAGGCCGGCGCGGACGCGTTCGACATAGAGAATGTCGGCGCCGTCGAGCACGCCGAGCGACGCCGCCTCGTTCACCTCGCCAACCAGCGAACGCAGGATCGGCCGCGCCAGTTCGCGCAGATCGGCGCGGGCAATGGCGTGGAAGCCGAGATCGGTAACCTTCAAGGTAAGACGAAAGCGCTTGCTGTCCGGCACGCGCGCGATGTAACCGGCCATCACCAGCGTGTTGAGCATGCGGAAGGCCGTGCCGGGATCGATCTTCGCGAGACCCGCGACTTCGCTGAGCGTCAGTTCGGGACGCTCGGCGGTGAAGGCTTCGAGAACGCGCAATCCCTTGGCGAGGGAGTTGACGAGATTGCGGGAATCCTCTTCCGCCTCGGGCCGTCCGATCGCCGCGCTGGCGCTCGTCGGCGCGCCGGCTGCCAAATGGCTGCCCGCACCACGGCCGACAACGCCTTGCCGTACGGCTTTGACGCGCTTCTCTCCCGGCATGTCCTGCCTTTTTGAACACCGCTTCCTTTTTCGGAATGCGAAAATTATTTGCAGAAATATTAGACGACTTTCGCCGCATACCGTCAATCGCGCATGACGCGAGACGCTGCGTTGATTCGCGTTCGACGACGGGTAAACGAATGGCCGATGGGAAAAAAGGCCGGTGGATGAAGGAGCGCCCGGCCGCTCGACAAGCTGCCCGCGCTCAAATTGCCGGCGCAAAGCCGCCTCGGCGCACAATCAAGTTCGGAACATGACAGCGGTGTGAATAGTTATTGCAATGCACCGATATTGATGCTGCAATGCACCAGACCCGAATAGTCGGAGGGATCGACTATGAAGATCGCAAAACGTCTGCAACGCCAGGCGGATACCTGTGCCCACCTCGCCGCTGCGACCTATGACGAGGAGAGCCGCGAACGCTATTTGCGGCTTGAACAGCTCTATCGGGACATGCTGCTCGGCGACCGCGAGGCCGAAAATCGTTTCGCCGGCGTCCTGAACCCTGAACTTCCGATACAACGGCTGAGCTGACCCGCGCGTGACCTCAGCGCGGCGGGATCACCGCCGTCGCCTCGATCTCGACCTTGGCGCGATCCTCGATCAGCGCCATCACCACGAATGCGGACATCGCCGGAAAATTCTTCCCGATGACGCGGCGATAGGCCTCGCCAAGCTCCTTCGGCCGCGACAAATATTCGCGCTTGTCGGTCAGGTACCAGGTGAGGCGCACGAGATGCTCGGGCCCGCCGCCCGCTTCCTTCAGCACCGCGACGATGTTCTTCAGCGCCTGCTCCACCTGCGCGATGAAGTCGTCGCTGACGAGCTCGCACTTTTCGTTCCAGCCGATCTGTCCGGCGATGAAGACCTGCCGGCCTTCAGCCGCCACGCCATTGGCATAGCCCTTCGCCGGCGCCCAGCCCTGCGGTTGAAGAATGTCGATGCTCATGCCTGCTCTCGCAATCTGAAACGTTGGATCTTGCCGGTCTGCGTCTTCGGCAAGGCCTCGACGAAATTGACCGCACGTGGATACTTGAAAGGCGCGATGGTCGCCTTGACGTGGTCCTGCAACTTCTTGCGGCACACCTCGTCGGCCTCGACATTCGCCTTGAGCACGACATAGGCGGCGACGATCTCGCCGCGCTCCTCGTCGCGTTTGCCGATCACGGCGCACTCGGCGACATCCGGGTGCGACAGCAGCGCCGCCTCGACCTCCGGCCCGGCGATGTTGTAGCCGGCGGAGACGATCATGTCGTCGGCGCGGGCGACGAAATGGAAGTAGCCATCCTCGTCCTGCACGAAAGTGTCGCCGGTGATATTCCAGCCGTCGCGCACATAGCTGGTCTGGCGTTTGTCGGCAAGATAACGGCAGCCGGTCGGCCCTCGCACCGCCAGACGACCGATCTCGCCGCGCGGCACCTCATTCATCTGCTCGTCAACAACCCTGGCGACGTAGCCGGTCACAGGCTTTCCGGTCGCCCCCGGACGCGCTTCGCCCGTGCGGTTGGTAATGAAGATATGGAGCATCTCGGTCGAGCCGATGCCGTCGAGGATCGGCTTGCCGGTCTTCGACGTCCACTGCTCGAACACCGGGCCCGGCAAGGTCTCGCCCGCCGACACCGCAATGCGCAGCGACGACAAATCCGCGCCCTTGTCCATCGCCGCCATCATGGCGCGATAGGCGGTCGGCGCGGTGAAGCAGATCGTCGCCTTGTAGGTTTCGATGATCTGGATCATGTTCGGCGGCGTCGCGTTTTCCAGCAGCGTCGCGGCGGCGCCGAAGCGCAGCGGGAAGATGGCCAGACCGCCGAGGCCGAAAGTGAAGGCGAGCGGCGGAGAGCCGACGAACACATCCTCCGGCGTCACTTTCAGAACTTCGCGCGCATAGCCATCCGCGATCGTCAGTATATCGCGATGGAAGTGCATGGTCGCCTTCGGCTCGCCGGTCGTGCCCGACGTGAAGCCGAGCAGCGCAACGTCGTCGCGGCCGGTTTTCACCGCGTCGAACTTGACTGGCTTGTCGAGTGCAATGCGATCGAGCTCGGCATCGTGGTTCTGGGTGCCGTCGAACGACACGACCTGCTTGAGGAATTTGCTGGTCTTGGCGCAGGCGATAAGTTCATCGGCAATACGGCTGTCGCACAAAGCGAGAGCGACTTCGGCCTTGTCGACGATCTTGGTGAGCTCGCCGGCGCGCAGCATCGGCATGGTGTTGACGACAACCGCGCCGGCCTTGGTCGCGGCGAGCCACGCGGCGACCAGCGCCGGATTGTTGCCGGAGCGGATCAGCACGCGGTTGCCCGGCTTGACGCCGTAGTTCTCGACCAGCGCGTGGGCGAGCCGGTTCGACCAGTCGGTGAGTTCCTTGTAGGTGCGGCGGCGGCCATTGCCGATCAGCGCGATATTGTCGCCGAGGCCGCGCTCGACCATCCGGTCGGTCAATTCGACGGCGGCGTTGAGATACTCCGGATATTGGAATTCCGGGCGATCGAGCAGGATCTCCGGCCACAGATCAAACGGCGGAAGATTGTCGCGCGCAAACGTGTCGACATGCGCCGTGGGGCCGAGTTTGATCTGGGGCATTCTTAGCGCTCCGCCATCGAGGTGGTTGCCCGGCTGATGATGATCTTTTGCACGTCCGACGCGCCTTCGTAGATGCGCAGCGCACGAATTTCGCGGTACAGCGTTTCGACCGGATGGCCGGAACGCACGCCGTCGCCGCCATGGATCTGCACGGCGGCGTCGATGACGCGCTGCGCGGATTCGGTGGCGTAAAGCTTGGCCATGGCGGCTTCGCGCGACACGCGCGCGGCGCCCATATCCTTGGTCCAGGCGGCGCGATAGACCAGCAGCGCCGCGGCATCGATATCGAGCGCCATGTCGGCGATATGGCCCTGCACCATCTGCAATTCGCCGAGCGGCGCGCCGAACAGGTGTCGCGCGCCGGCGCGGCTCACCGTTTCATCGAGCGCGCGGCGGGCAAATCCCAAAGCCGCGGCGCCGACCGTGGTGCGGAAAACGTCGAGCGTTGCCATGGCGATCTTGAAGCCGTCGCCCGGCTTGCCGATCAGAGCCGAGGCCGGCACACAACAGTTCTTGAAGCCGATGCGGGCCAAAGGATGCGGCGCGATGACTTCGAGTCGCTCCGTGATCGAGAGCCCCGGATTGGAGCCTTCGACGATGAAGGCTGACAGGCCCTTGGCGCCGGGCGCTTCGCCGGTGCGGGCGAAAACGACGTAAAGGTCGGCGATGCCGCCGTTGGAAATCCAGGTCTTCTCGCCGTCGATGACCCATGTGTCACCGTCGCGCTTCGCGCTGGTCGTGATGTTGGCGACATCGGAGCCGGAAGCCGCTTCCGACAGCGCGAAGGCGGCGATCGCCTCGCCGGCGCGCGTTTTCGGCAGCCACGCGACGCGCTGCCCGGACGTGCCGAACAGCGAGATCGGCCCGGCGCCAAGGCCCTGCATGGCGAAGGCGAAATCGGCAAGGCCCGAATGCCGCGCCAGAGTTTCGCGCGACAGCGCCAGCGTGCGCACATCGAGCTTGTCGCTTTCGCTCGCCGGCGCGGTGTGCATCAGGAAGCCACCCTGCCCGAGCGCTTTCACCAGCTTGCGGCAGGCAGCGTCGACGTCGTGATGATCGACCGACTGCAGGTTGGCCTGCGCCCAGGCGTCGATCTTCGCCGCGTAGTCGCGGTGCATGTCGGCGAAGAACGGCCAGGTGAGGAAGGATTTATCGGGCATCGAGCTGGTCCTCAGTCGTCATTCCGGGACGCACGCAAAGCGCGCGGACCCGGAATCCAGCCCTGCGGTTCGACGCTGGATTCCGGGTTCGCGGGCTAAAGCCCGCGCCCCGGAATGACTGGGACTTTGTGAGACAGCGCATCGCCATCAATCCCCCGCGAAGACCGGCTTGCCCTTGGCGACGAAGGCGTCGTAGGCGCGGCGGAAGTCGCGCGTCTGCATGCAGATTGCCTGGGCCTGCGCCTCGGCCTCGATCGCCATCGGCAGCGACATCGACCACTCCTGCGCCAGCATGGTCTTGGTCATCATGTGCGCGAAGGTCGGCCCGGCGGCGAGTTGCTGCGCCAGCTTGATCGCGTCGGCTTCGAGCTGTGCGGCATCGGTCAGTCTGTTGAAGAAACCCCAGCGCTCGCCTTCCTCCGCCGCCATCACGCGGCCGGTGTAGAGCAATTCGGCGGCGCGGCCCTGGCCGATGACGCGCGGCAGCATGGCGCAGGCGCCCATGTCGCAGCCGGCAAGACCGACGCGGGTGAACAGGAAGGCGGTCTTCGCCGCCGCCGTGCCGATGCGCATATCGGAGAACAGCGCGATCATGGCGCCGGCGCCGACGCAGACGCCGTCGACGGCTGAAATGATCGGCTGCGGCGCCTCATTCATCGCCTTGACCAGATCGCCGGTCATGCGCGTGAACTCCAGCAGCTGCTTCATGTCCTTGTCGAGCAGCGGGCCGATGATGTCGTGCACATCGCCGCCCGAGCAGAAGTTTCCGCCGTTCGAGGCGATCACCACCGCCTTGATATCGTCGGCATAAGCGAGCTTGCGGAAGGTGTCGCGCATTTCGGCGTAGGATTCGAACGTGATCGGATTCTTGCGCTCCGGACGGTTGAGCGACATCACCGCAACCTTGCCCTCGACGCGCCAGTTGAAATGCTGCGGCTTGTAATCGCTCATGCTCATTGTTGTGCTCCTCCGTGACGGCCCGTCGAAAGGCCGCCGAAAATATCGATCAAGCTTTCCGTCTGCGCCGCGTCGAAGCTGGCGAGGAGTTCCTCGACCCATCCCTCATGCGCACGGGCGACGACGGCGAACTGCGCGGCGCCTTTGGGCGTCAGGCGCACGATGAAGGAGCGCCGGTCGTTGGCCGGCGCTTGCCGCAGAACCAGTTTCTCGGCGGCAAGCCGGTCGATGATGCCGGTGACGTTGCCGTTCGACACCATCAGCATGCGCGACAGCTCGGTCATGGTCATGCCGTCTTCCTTGCGCGCCAGCGCTGCCATGACGTCGAACTGCGGCAGCGTGATCGCGAACTCCTTGCGCAGCCGCTCGCGCAATTCCGATTCGATGAGCCGCGTGGCGCGCAACAGGCGCAGCCACAGTCGCAGGCGTTGCTTGCTGAGCGGGCGCGCTGGCGCCTTCAGCCTCGCATTCGTCATACTGGACCTCCCGTGACCGCGATGGCCTGACCGTTGACCGAACCGGACGATGGCGCGCACAGATAAAGCACAGTTTGCGCCACTTCGTCCGGCGTGATGAGCCGGCCATGCGGATTGTCCTTCGCCAGCTCGGCGCGCGAGGCATCGGCATCGCGCCCGGTCTTCGACACGATGGTGCCGACCGCGCCGGCGAGCAGCGGTGTATCCGTGAAGCCGGGGCACACGGCATTGACCGTCGTGCCCCTGGCGGCCAGTTCGACGCTGAGCGCACGCATCAGGCCTACGACGCCGTGCTTGGCCGCGACGTAGGCCGCGACATAGGGGTAACCCTTGAGCCCGGCGGTCGAGGCGACGAAAACAATGCGGCCGCCCGGCACCCGAGTTACGTCGGCGAGCGCGGCCTGCACGGTGTTGAAGGCGCCGGTGAGATTGACGCCGATCATCTGCTGCCAGTGCGCGGCGTCGATCTTGTGCGCCGGCGCGCTCGCCGCCATGCCAGCATTGGCGATGACGATGTCGATCGGCCCATGCGCGGCTTGCGCCGCTTTGGCCATCGCCGCGCATTCGGTACCGCTGGTGATGTCGGCCACGATCGCGACCGCCTTCGGCAATTCCTTCGCCATCGCCTCGAGCGGCGCCGCCCGGCGGCCGACCAGCGACAAGGCCGTGCCCTCGGCGGCGAGCGCGCGCGCGATGGCGGCGCCGATGCCGGAGCCGCCACCCGTCACCAGCGCATGCTTGCCCGAAAGGAGCCTGCCGGCGAGCAAAGCCATCACACCTTCCCTGTCATCACGTCGGGACGCGACTTGAGACGATACATCTGGTCGCGGCCGGGCCAATAGGGCTTCGGCCAGCTGACGCCGCGCTCATTGGCGTCCGCCGCCGCGTGCAGCGTCCAATAGGGATCGGCCAGATGCGGGCGCGCAAGACACACGAGATCGGCGCGGCCGGCCATCAGGATCGAGTTGACATGGTCCGGCTCGTAGATGTTGCCGACCGCCAGGGTGGCGACGCCGGCCTCGTTGCGGATGCGATCGGAGAACGGCGTCTGGAACATGCGGCCATAGACCGGCTTGCCCTCGCGCGAGGTCTGCCCGGCCGACACATCGACCATGTCGACGCCCGCCTCGTGCAGGATGCGCGCGATCTCGACCGCGCCCTGCGGCGTGATGCCCTTGTCGCCGACCCAGTCGTTGGCGGAGATACGCACCGAGATCGGCTTGTGGTCGGGCCACACCTTCCGCACCGCATGGAAGACCTCGAGCGGGAAGCGCAGCCGGTTTTCGAGGCTGCCGCCATATTCGTCGGTGCGCGTATTGGTGACCGGCGTGATGAAGGCCGACATCAGGTAGCCGTGGGCGTAATGCAGTTCGAGCCAGTCGAACCCGGCGCGATCGCCCATCTGCGCGGCGCGGACGAAATCGTCGCGGATCCGGTCCATGTCGGCGCGCGTGACCGCGCGCGGCGTCTGGTTCTGCGGCGTCCACGGCACGGCTGAGGCGGAGACGATCGGCCAGTTGCCGGATTTGAGCGGCGCGTCGCTCTCTTCCCAGCCGAGCTGGGTCGAAGCCTTGGGTCCGGCATGGCCGAGCTGCAGCGCGATCTTGGCGTCCGATTCCACATGCACGAAATTGACGATGCGCTTCCAGGCCGCTTCATGCTCCGGCGCATACATGCCGGTGCAACCCGGCGTGATGCGGCCCTCCGGCGAGACGCAGGTCATCTCGGTGAAGACAAGCCCGGCGCCGCCTTTGGCGCGCTCGGCGTAATGCACCAGATGCCAGTCGGTCGGCGTGCCATCGACCGCGCGATACTGCGCCATCGGCGACACCACGACGCGATTCTTGAGCTCCACGCCGCGCACCTTGAGCGGTACGAACATCGGCCGGTGCGCTTCTTTCGGCTCGGCGCCGGTCGCCTGCCGCTCGAACCACTTTTCGGCGCCGGCCAGCCATTGGCCGTCGCGGGCGCGCAGGTTCTCGTGGCTGATGCGCTGCGAGCGGGTGAGCAGCGAATAATTGAACTGCACCGGATCGAGATGCAGATAGCGCTCGACCTCCTCGAACCATTCGATCGAGTTGCGCGCCGCGCTTTGCAGCCGCAGCACTTCGGTGCGGCGCTCGTCCTCGTAGCGCGCGAAGGCTGCAGCCATGTCCGGCTCGCTGTCGATGTAGTTGGCGAGCGCGATGGCGCTTTCCATCGCGAGCTTGGAGCCGGAGCCGATCGAGAAATGCGCGGTCGCGGCGGCGTCGCCAAGCAGCACGACATTGCCGGTCGACCAGCGCTCGCACAAGACGCGGTTGAAGTTGAGCCAGGCCGAGCCGCGCAGATGGCGCGCGTTCGACATCAGCGCATTGCCGTTGAGATACTTGGCGAAGATCTTCTCGCAGGCGGCGATGGTCTCGTCGGTCGACATTTTGTCGAAGCCGGATTTCCGCCACGTCTCCTCCGAGCATTCGACGATGAACGTCGCGGTGTCGGCATTGAACTGGTAGGCGTGCACCCAGACCCAGCCGTGCTCGGTCTCTTCGAAAATGAAGGTGAAGGCGTCGTCGAACTTCTGGTGCGTGCCGAGCCAGATATATTTGCAGGCGCGCACGTCGATGTTCGGCTTGAACACGTCGGCATAGGCCTCGCGCACGCGGGAATTCACGCCGTCGGAGCCGACGATGAGGTCGTAATCCTTGTAGGCCTCGACCGGCTGCGCCTCGGTCTCGAAGCGGATATCGACGCCGAGTTCGCGGGCGCGATCCTGCAGGATGTTGAGCAGCCGCATGCGGCCGATGCCGGAGAAACCGTGGCCGCTCGAGCGCATCACCGCGCCGCGATAGTGCACGGCGATGTCGTCCCAGTAGACGAAGCTGTCGCGGATGGCCCGGGCGCTCTTGGCGTCGTTGACGTCGAGATTGTCGAGCGTATCCGCCGACAGCACCACGCCCCAGCCGAAGGTGTCGTCGGGCTTGTTGCGCTCGACCACCACGACTTCGTGCGCGGGGTTGCGCAATTTCATCGAGATGGCGAGATAGAGACCGCCCGGGCCGCCGCCCAGAATGACGGTACGCATGGCCGCACGCATCGGTCCGCTCCGTGGCTGGTTTCCGGCAGTCTGCGAAAGTCCGCAGATAGATGCAACCTAAATATTTTATATGTAAAGTATTTCGGCGAGGGGTGGGTCGGGCTAGCCTGCCGCCGGGCCGCAAAACCCTCCGGTTCACCCTGTTGCGAAGTCCGGGTTGCCGGATAAGCCTCTGGGTGCAATGAATTAAAGCCGGAAGTACACGAACAGCAGAGTGTGCGTGATGAAGGCGATCATTATCGGCGGCGGCGTCGGCGGACTGACCACGGCCCTGATGTGCCAGGCCCGCGGCATCGACTGCGAGATTTACGAGCAGTCCGACACCATCCGCGAACTCGGCGTCGGCATCAACACCCTGCCCCACGCGATCAAGGAACTGAAGGATCTCGGCCTGCTCGAGCGGCTCGATGCGGTGGCGATCCGCACGTATGAGCTGTTCTACGCCAACCGCTTCGGCCAGACGGTGTGGCACGAATTGCGCGGCACCGACGCCGGCTTCGAAGTGCCGCAATTCTCGATTCATCGCGGCCGCCTGCAGGGCGTGCTGTACCAGGCCGCCCGCGCCCGCCTCGGCGAAGGCAAGATTCACGTCGGCCACCGCCTCGGCCATTTCATGCAGGACGAGTCCGGCGTGTCGGCCTACTTCTTCGACCGCCAGGGCAGCCACATCCGGACCGCGCGCGGCGACGTGCTGATCGGCGCCGACGGCATCCACTCCTTCGTGCGCGCCAGGCTGTTCCCGCAGGAGAGCCCCGCGATCTGGAACGGCACGATTCTGTGGCGCGGCGCGGTGGACTGGCCGCAGTTCATGACCGGCCGCTCGATGATCATCGCCGGCGGCATGGAGGCGAAGTTCGTGCTGTACCCGATCGCCGAGGGCTCCGCGCCGGACCGCCGCCTCACCAACTGGGCGGTGATGGCCAAGGTCGCGCCGGGCGGCACCACGCCGCGCAAGGAGGACTGGTCGCGGCAAGGCCGCTGGGACGACCTGCGGCCCTATGTGCAGAAGTTCAATCTGCCCTTCCTCGACGTTTCGCATCTGATCGAGGCCAGCGGCGAGTTCTGGGAATACCCGCTGTGCGACCGCGAGCCGCTGCCGCGCTGGTCGCATGGCCGCGTCACCTTGCTCGGCGATGCCGCCCACCCGATGTACCCGGTCGGCTCGAACGGCGCCTCGCAGGCGATCCTCGATGCGCGCTGCCTCGCCGACAAACTGGTCTCGGCGGACAACGCCATGCATGCGCTGTGGCAGTACGATCAGGAACGCCTGCCGATGACGACGCAGATCGTGCTCATGAACCGCAAGGGCGGGCCGGAAGGCGTCATCGACGCCATCGAAGCCCGCGCGCCGGACGGTTTCGGCAATATCGACGACGTCATGTCCTATGAGGACCGCAAGGCGATCGTGCGCGGCTACGCCTCGACCGCCGGTTTTGCGAAGACGCAGGTCAACAAGGCGGCCTGAGGGCGCGTGGCGCGCGGTTGCGCGCGATCAGCTTCGGCGCGTCGCGGACGGCGCGCCGTGCGGTCACATGCAGCGCCTCGCCGGCGAGCGCCGCCGCATGAACTTCGCGCACGCGGAACGCGCGATGCAACGCCACGAAGGCTGCGGCGAGCAGCACTATTTCAAACGCGAGAACCAGTTTCACCACTTACCCCGTGTGCGCAGGGCAATGCCGCGGGCAACATGTGGTTCGGGTTGCGTGGCGCGCATGGTGAATGGCCTTGCTCGATAACCACTCGATTTTTTCGGAGTTTGCGAAGGCCATGACGGGCCGCTGAATGTCAGGCCGCACGTCGCGAAGGCTCGGCCGAACGACTTTTGTTCCGGATTCAATTGTCAAACAGCCAACGCTCCGCTGGCCCTGTTCTTTACGGCGCGGGTCACGCCGGCTTCCCTTTCCACCCCGGCGACATGCCGAGGGAATGGAGCGCCGCGAGGCGCCCAACAGATGCACCTTGCGGTGCCGGCCCCTCCTTGCGATCGGAGGAAGCCTGCGCCCCGCGGCGCTCCATGGTGGCGATTTCTGTCCGCGGGGCCGTAACTTCCGGCGGCCGGTCAGCGATCGAGCCTCCTTGTGAGAGGACATCGACCTCCGGCAGGCTTTCGCCCGCCTTCACCGAACCCCCGTCC
>JAFIGS010000034.1 GCA_017849615.1 Pseudolabrys sp.
CGATCGCTGACCGGCCGCCGGAAGTTACGGCCCCGCGGACAGAAATCGCCACCATGGAGCGCCGCGGGGCGCAGGCCTTTCTCCGATCGCAAGGAGGGGCCGGCACCGCAAGGTGCATCTGTTCGGGCGCCTCGCGGCGCTCCATTCCCTCGGCGTTTTGCCGGGGGTGGAAGGGAAAGCCGGCGTGACCCGCGCCGTAAAGAACAGGGGTGGCGGAGCGTTGGCTGCGAGACCTTGGCTGCGAGACCTGGGCTGCGAGATCTGGGCTGTTTGAAAATTGAATCGGAAAATGTACGCAGCTTAAATCAAGGCCGCAGGATCACCTTGCCCATCACCTTGCGCTCCGCGATCGCCTTGAGCGCGGCGGCGGCCTCGCCCAGCGGATAGGTGGCATGAACATGCGACGACAAGCGCCCTTCGGCGGCCCAGGCGAGCAGTTGCGCGGTGTTGTCGCGGTGACCGTCCGGGTCGCGCTCGGTCCACGCGCCCCAGAACACGCCGAGCACATTGGCGCTCTTCAAAAGATACAGATTGAACGGCACTTTCGGAATGTCGCCGGCGGCAAAGCCGATGACCAGATAGCGGCCTTCCCACGCGATGCCGCGCAGCGCCGCTTCGGCATAGGAGCCGCCGACCGGATCGTAGATCACATCCGCGCCCTTGCCGTTGGTCGCGCGGCGCAGTCCGTCCTTGAGATTCTCGCTGGCGTAATCGATGCCGTCGTCGGCGCCGTGCTGGCGCGCGAAGTCGAGCTTCTCCGCCGACGAGGCGCAGGCGATCACGCGCGCGCCCATCAGCTTGCCGATCTCGATCGCGGCAAGGCCGGTGCCGCCGGACGCGCCGAGCACGGCGAGCGTTTCGCCGGGTTGCAGCCGGGCGCGGTTCTTCAGCGCGTAAAGCGTCGTGCCGTAGGTGACGCACAGACCGGCGGCGCGATCGAAATCGAGTTCATCGGACAGCGGCGTCAGCATCCTGGTGGAAACCGCAATCATCTCGCGCGCCGCGCCGTAGCCGGTAAAGCCCAGCACGCGGTCGCCCGGTTTGAAGCCGGTGACGCCCTCGCCGATGCTTTCGACCACGCCGGCGAATTCCGCCGACGGCGAGAACGGGAAGGCCGGCTTGGTCTGGTACTTGCCCTGGATGATCAGCGTGTCGAAGAAGTTGAGCGCCGCCGCCTTGATGCGAACCACCGCTTCGCCGGCCGCGGGCACCGGGTCCGGCAGATCGGCCAGGGTCAATTCGTCGGGAGTTCCATAATGGGTGCAGAGCAGGGCTTTCATGGATGACCGCAAAAGGTGTCGGGGGGTTAAATCTGTCCTGTGTGTAGCACAGGCCCGCGACGTCCCGGCTTGGGGTGGGGCATGGCCCCATTAACTTTTGGCCGGTAAGGTGGCCAAAGAAGGCGATTTGGTGCCTTCACTATGCCGATATTGGTCCGTAGGCGATCCGTATCTCCCTGAAACCCAAAGGCGGCGTGCCTCGCGTCGTTCCATTCAAACGGTAGGGCCCGAAGAGAATGAAACACCCTTGCCCCGCGATTCTGGCCATCGTTGCTGCAGCGCTGGTCGCAATCTCCATTAACCCTGCTACCGCACAGAAAAAGGATCCCGCGGAACAGGCCGTGCTGCTCGGCCAGTTCGGCGACTGGGGCGCCTATACGGCCAACCCCGGCGGCAAAAAAGTCTGTTTCGCCCTGTCGAAGCCGACGTCCGCCACCACCGACCCGGCCGGCCGCAATCGCGACGCGTCCTATGCCTTCATCTCGACCCGTCCCTCCGAAAAGGTGACCAACGAGGTCTCGCTCATCGTCGGCTATCCGCAGAAGCCGAATTCCGACGCCAGCGCGTCGGTCGATGCGCGGTCCTTCGTGCTGTACACCCAGAACGACGGCGCCTGGGTGAAGAATTCCGGCGAAGAGGCGCAAATGGTGGATGCCATCCGCAAGGGCTCCAGCCTGATCGTGCGGAGCGAATCCGGCCGCGGCACCAAGACCACCGATACCTACTCGCTGCGCGGCGTGTCCGAGGCGCTCGACAAGGTTGCGGCGGAGTGTAAATAGACCCCGCGCTTCCTATATGAGCCGCTGATCCTTGACCCTCTTCCCAAAGAAGAGGGTCAAGTTTTTGCCGGTTCCACATGCTAGATTGATCAGATGACCCTCGCCACCGAACAGCAGAAGGCCCCCGCCGGCTTCGTCGAAAAGACGCCGCTCGAGGCCTATGTCGCGCCGGCCAAGCCGTCGCTGGTCGGCCTGTCGCGGGCCCAGCTCGCCGACGTGTTCGGGGAGCTCGGCGTGCCCCCGGCGCAGCGCAAGATGCGCGCCCAGCAGTTCTGGCACTGGACCTATTTCCGCGGCGTGACCTCCTTCGACGACATGACGTCGATGGGCAAGGACCTGCGCGCGCAACTCGCCGAGCGCTACACCGTCGACCGCCCCGAAGTCATCGCCGAGCAGGTCTCGGTCGATGGCACGCGCAAATGGCTGCTGCGGCTGCCGGGCGACAAGGATTCCAAGCTGCCGCACGATGTCGAGTGCGTCTACATCCCCGACACCGAGCGCGGCACGCTCTGCGTATCGAGCCAGGTCGGCTGCACGCTGACCTGCGCCTTCTGCCACACCGGCACCCAGCGCCTGGTGCGCAACCTCACCGCCGGCGAAATCGCCGGTCAGGTGCTGGCGGCGCGCGACCGCCTTGGCGACTGGCCGGGCGGCACCCGCCCCACCGACGGGGTCATCCCCTCGGGCGAGCGCTGCGTCACCAACATCGTCATGATGGGCATGGGCGAGCCGCTCTACAATTTCGATGCGGTGCGCGACGCGCTGCTGATCATGTCGGACGGCGACGGCATCGGTATTTCCAAGCGCCGCATCACTTTGTCCACGTCCGGCGTGGTGCCGAACATCGTCAAGACCGGCGCGGAGATCGGCTGCATGCTGGCGATCTCGCTGCATGCGGTCCGCGACGAGTTGCGCAACGAGCTGGTGCCGCTCAATCGCAAATATCCGATCGCCGAATTGATGGAAGCGTGCCGCAACTATCCCGGCGCGTCGAACGCCAAGCGCATCACTTTCGAATACGTGATGCTCAAGGGCGTCAACGATTCCATCGCCGATGCCAAGGCGCTGATCAAGCTGCTCGCGGGGATTCCGGCCAAGATCAATCTCATCCCGTTCAATCCGTGGCCCGGCACGAAATACGAGTGCTCGGACTGGGAGCAGATCGAGAAGTTCTCACAGGTCGTGTTCGACGCCGGCTATGCCTCGCCGGTGCGAACGCCGCGCGGCCGCGATATTCTCGCCGCCTGCGGCCAGCTCAAGAGCGCGACCGAAAAACTCTCCGTTCGCGAGCGCATGGCCTTGCGCGCCATGGCGATGACGGATGAGTGATGTTTCCTTCCCCGGGCGCGGTGCAACACAAGCAAAGCGCCGTGTTGCGCCGCAGACCCGGGGCCGTTCCACACTCCGTTTGCTTGACGGTCCCGGTTCTGCGTCGCGTCATTTCATGCCGCGCCGCGCCCGGGACAAGTAAGAAAAACTCATGGCACTAGTTGGCCGCCTCTTTGTCATCTTCTTCACCGTGATCCTCGCCAGCATGGCGGCGGGCGTCGTGATTGCCTTCGGCATTCTCGGCACGCAGTGGAGCAGTGTTTCCGGCGATCCGGTCGAGCGCGTGTTCTTCTGGGGCACGGCCTTCATCGGCGCGACCGGCGCCGGCGCGGTAAGCATCCTGCCGATGGTGGTTCTCATCGCGCTTGCCGAGACGTTCAAGGTCCGCTCGCTCGCGCTCAACATGCTCGGCGGCGTGGCGATGCTGATGCTGGGCTATTACGGCGCCGGCTTCGCGCCGCCGTCCTACGAAGAGTCGATCGATCATCCGCCGCCGGCCGTATCGAACGAGCTGCAGATTACCGCCGCGGCCGGCGCGGTGTTCGGGCTGGTTTACTGGCTGCTCACCGGCCGCAACGCGGGCCGCTGGCGGCGCACGGGTTAGCGCCGCGCCTTCGTTTTCCTGGCCCAATCCAGCGCGCCCTCGAGCCGGTCGTTGCCCCAGAACAATTCGCCGGCGGCGGTGATGAAGCTCGGCGCGCCAAAGATGCCGCGGGCGATGGCGTCTTCCGTTTGCTGCCGCAGCCGCATTTTATTCTCGTCGGATTGCGCGCGGCCGATGATGTCATCGGCATTCTTGCCGAGGCTGCTCACGATAGCCGCGACCGTTTCCGTCTCGCCGATATTCTTGCCGTCCCCGAATTGGGCGCGGTAGGTCGCGTTGGTAAAGGCTTCGCCCCAGCCGTCGTCGAAGGCGATGAGCGCGACGCGCGCCGGCAGTATCGTGTTCTGCGGAAACTGCGGCGGCTCGGCGAAGGGCAGGCCGATCGCGCCGCAGATGCGCTCGAGGTCGCGCCACATGTAACGGCCCTTGGCCGGATAGAGATTGAACGGCGAGGTGGTCCAGCCGTTCTGCTTGAACACCGGACCGAGCAGGAACGGCCGCCAGTTCAGGGCGACGCCGCGGGCTTGCGCCAGGCGGCCGATGCGCGCCGCGGCGGGATAGGAATAGGTCGAGGCGAACTCGAACCAGAAATCGACCGTGGGCTGTTGCGTCATGATGGCCAGTATAGAGCGGCGCGCGGCGGCTTTCCATTTCCGATAGCCTCGGCTAGACGGGCCGCGGATCAGGGAATTCCTATGGGTCGCACCGGACTTTATATCGCGCTCGGCATCGGCGTCGTGACCGGGCTGGTGTTCGGCCTGTTCCCTCAAGCCGATCTCGCCATCTCGCGGGTCTTCTATGAGCACGTCATCGGCGGCAATACGTTCGGCTGGCGCATCTATCCGCCGCTGATGATCGCGCGCGATGCCGGTCTGTGGGTCGGCACGATCCTCATCTCCGGCGCGCTGCTGGCGCTCGCCGTCAAGCTGGTGTTGCCGAAGCGCCGGTCGCTGGTGTCCGGCCGCGCCGTGCTGTTCCTGGTCGTGACCATGGCGCTCGGGCCGGGCCTGCTGGTCAATGTCGTGCTGAAGGAAGGCTGGAACCGCTCGCGGCCGATCGACGTGCCGCAGTTCGGCGGCAATGAAGTCTTCACGCCGTGGTGGGATCCGCGCGGCGGCTGCGGCAGCAACTGCGCCTTCGTCTCGGGCGATGTGTCGGGCGCGGTATGGACCATCGCGCCCGCGGTGCTGGTGCCGCCGCCTTATCAGGCGGTCGCGGTCGGCGCCGCATTGGCGCTGGGGACCGGCATGGCGTTTGCGCGCGTGATGGCCGGCGGCCACTTCGCCAGCGACGTGCTGTTCGCCGGCGTCTTCACGTTCCTGATCATCTGGCTCGCTTATGCGGTCATCTTCCGCTGGCCATCGACGCGGCTCGACGAAGACGAATCGGAACGCCGCCTCGAGCGTTTCTCCGCGCGCTGCCGGCGCCTGATCGGTCTCGGCTAGATTGCACCGAGCGCACTGGTATTGCCAGCCGATTGGACTACAGTGTCGGCAGCGGCAAGACGGGCCGCTTGATCGTCGGAGGCGTCGATGGCTGACGAGCGGGAGACCCTGCATCGCGTTCTGCAAATGAAGATCAGGGCCCTGGGCGATCCTGCGCAGGTGCTGTCGCTGGTGAAGAGCACCGCCCCCTTCTACCGCGCTCTCGGAGGCACGCAGGTGCGCTTCCTGCAGAATGTCGATGACCCGGCGCAGTTCGCGATCGAGGTCGAATACGAGGCCAATGCCGCGATCGAACTGAACCGCCAGAAGATATCCAGCGACCCGATGGTGCGCAGCTTCCTGCAGGGCTGGCGCACACTGCTGGCCGGCTCGGCCGAAATGGACGTCTTCCAGGACGTCACAGACTAGTAAAAAATATCGTTATTTCAAAGGCTTGCGCCGGGCACTCGATGCGCGCGGCCGAGGCCGGCGGCGAGCGCTGATCGCTTGCGCCCTGCCATAAGCGCCCTATAGTCCGCGCCACTTCTCCATTTCAGCCGGCTGCGTCACGCGCCGGCCTTATCCACGATAGGCAATGCGTATGGCGACGGACGGCACGAAGCGGGACATCAAGAAGGTCGTTCTGGCCTATTCAGGCGGTCTCGATACCTCGATCATCCTCAAGTGGCTGCAGACCACCTACGGCGCCGAGGTCGTGACCTTCACCGCCGATCTCGGCCAGGGCGAAGAGCTCGGCCCCGCGCGCGAGAAGGCGCTGCGCGCCGGCATCAAGCCCGAGAACATCTTTATCGACGACCTGCGCGAGGAGTTCGTCCGCGACTTCGTCAACCCGATGTTCCGCGCCAATACCGTCTATGAAGGGCAGTACCTGCTCGGCACCTCGATCGCGCGGCCGCTGATCGCCAAGCGCCAGATCGAGATCGCGCACCAGGTCGGCGCCGACGCCGTCTGTCACGGCGCCACCGGCAAGGGTAACGACCAGGTCCGCTTCGAACTCGGCTATTACGCGCTCGATCCGTCGATCAAGATCATCGCGCCGTGGCGCGAATGGACCTTCAAGGGCCGCGACGAACTCCTGAACTTCGCGCGCGACAACCAGATCACCATCACCAAGGACAAGGAAGGCGAGGCGCCGTTCTCGGTGGACGCCAACCTGTTGCACTCCTCGTCCGAAGGCAAGGTGCTGGAAGACCCGGCCAAGGAAGCGCCGGGCATCGTCTATCAGCGCACCATCTCGCCGATGGACGCGCCCGACAAGCCGACCGAGATTTCGATCGGCTTCAAGCGCGGCGATGCCGTCAGCCTCAACGGCAAGGCGATGTCGCCGGCGACGCTGCTGACCGAACTCAACAAATACGGCCACGACAACGGCATCGGCCGTCTCGATCTGGTCGAGAACCGTTTCGTCGGCATGAAGTCGCGCGGTGTTTATGAGACGCCCGGCGGTACCATCCTGTTGCAGGCGCACCGCGCCATCGAATCGATCACGCTGGATCGCGGCGCCGCGCATCTGAAAGACGAGTTGATGCCGCGCTATGCCGAACTGATCTACAACGGCTTCTGGTTCTCGCCGGAGCGCGAGATGCTCCAGGCGCTGATCGACAAGTCGCAGGACGCCGTCGAAGGCACGGTGCGGCTCAAACTCTACAAGGGCAATGTCATGGTCACCGGCCGCGAAAGCCCGGCCTCGCTCTATTCCTCGACGCTGGTCACCTTCGAGGACGACAAGGGCGCCTACGACCAGAAGGACGCCGAAGGCTTCATCAAGCTCAACGCGCTGCGCCTGCGCACGCTAGGCCAGCGCAAGCGCAACCTGAAAAGTGAATAGCCGATGCCGTTAATCGAACCGCTACCGGAGGATCACGATCCGGACCTGATCGATCTGATCCAGTTCTTTCGTGGCCCGCTGGGCACCGTACCGAACAGCGTGTTGACGATGCAAAGGCGGCCGAGGATCGCTCGCGCCTTTACCGAGTTGAACAAGGCGGTGATGGAAAACCTCGGCCGTGTCACGGCCGAGCAGAAGCGCTTGATCGGCTTTGTCGCCTCGCAGGCCGCGGGCTGCCGCTACTGTCAGGCGCATACCATCCTCGCGGCCGAGCGTTTCGGATCGACCCCGGAGCGCATGAATGCAATCTACGATTATGCGAACAGTCCGCTGTTTACGGATGCGGAGAAGGCGGCGTTCGATTTTGCTTTGGCTGCGGCCAGCGTGCCCAACGGCGTGACTTCCGAAATCGCGGAGGCGCTGAAGCAGCACTGGACCGACGACGAGATCGTCGAGATTCTCGGGGTCGTGGCGCTGTTCGGTTATCTCAATCGCTGGAATGACTCGATGGCGACAACTCTCGAGCCGATCGGCGTGTCGGCCGGTGAGCGCAATCTGGCGAGCCGTGGCTGGACGCCAGGCCGTCACGGCTAGTTGCCCGGGAGATTCTAGACATGCATGGTCGCAACAATCCGCGTTTTGGCATTTCCGCGGTTGCTCTTGCCCTGCTGGCGGTGGGGCTTGCGGCCTGTTCGGGCGACGGCAAGAAGAGCGCCGAGCCCGACCCGAACGTGTTTCCGAAGGATTACAAGACCCAGATCATCTATACGCTGCAGACGGATCTCGACGACCCCACCAATATTCGCGATGCTTTCGTCACCGAGCCGTTTCTGACCCAGGGCGGCCGGGAGCAGCGCTACGCTGTCTGCGTGCGCAGCAACTCGCGCAACATGAATCGCGAGTATACCGGCATCAAGGATCGTATCGCCTATTTCTACGGCGGCACCCTCAATCAGTTGATCGAGGCCACGCCGGAGCAGTGCGGCAAGGCCGCCTACAAGCCATGGCCGGAGTTGCAGACCATCTGCTTCAGCGACAAGGCCTGCAAGTAAGCGGCTCTCAGTGCCGCGCGGCGGCCTCGATGGCCGGCGCGGTCTCGGTGTCGGCGGTCCGCAGCTCGGGTTCGAGCGGCAGACCGCGGCGCTTCTTCTCCTCGATCTCCGCCGTGGTTTTTTGAATCTGCACGAAGCGCACGGCGGCGATCGGATGCGTCCTGCCGCTGAGAATACTGTGCGGGTGGACGAAGGCCACGCGGCGCCAGATTTCCTCGGTGCCCCTGGTGTCGTAGCCCGCGCGCGCCGCGTAATAGGTGCCGACATAATCGGCCTCGCGCTCGAAGCCGACACTGTAGGCCAGCGCGCCCAGTCTGCCGAATTGCCGCCGAAAGGCGCCGCCTGTCGATATGCCGCCGGCATAAATGCCGACGTCGATTGCGGCGCCGGCGCTCGCGCCGAGAAGGGTGTTCCAGCGTTCCTTGTCGAGATGGCCGAGCGTCGAGTGCGCCATCTCATGGCCGATGACCATGGCGAGATCGGCATCGGCTCGGGCCACCGACAGGAAGCCGGAATTGATGACGATCCTGAAGTCCGATGCCGACGCATTGACCGCCTCATCGACATGGTATTCGACCGGGATCGAGCAGCCCATGACCGGCGTTACCGTGACGGTGCGATCGACGCCATCGCGCCGCGTGTCGAGCCGTACCGGGTCGGTGCCGTTCTCGGCGATCTTGCGCCACATCCAGTTGGCGGTGCCCCAGATCGGGATGAGCTCGCCGTTCAAGGCCGTGATCTCGTCGCCGGCGATCAGGCCGGCTTGCGCGGCAGGTGAGCCCTCGACGACGGAGATCGCCGTCGGCCGGGTCCAGCCGATGTTCAGCGCTTCGCTTGTGTAGGACTGGTAGCGGCGCGGCAGGCTGCGCGGCGTTGCCGCTGTAAGGCCGATCTGGGCGGCGATGCGGTCCTTGCATGCGCCGACATTGGCGGTGCGGAGGCGGAAGGCGATGGAATCGACGCGGTGCCGTTCGCCATAGTACTTCCGGAGCTGCGCGATCTGTTGCGACCGCTGCTCGGCGGCGACGACGTCCTTGGACAATTCCGGCAGCTTCGACTCCGGCGGGGCGCAGGCGGCGCACAGCAATAACGTCGCCACGCAGAACGGCCGGACAATACGCACGACGCCACCCCCGCCTTCATGGCCGAGGGTAGCGTCGCCGAAACCGGAATCAAGTATAAGTTGTAGGCGGGTTGTGGCCCGCCAGGGCGTTAGCGCACGCCGGTCATTGTCACCTTCGCGTTATCGCCGCGGTCGTAAGCATGCAGATGGGACCACCGCCTAGACAGGCGTGTGGCACACCGCCTCGATATTGTGGCCGTCCGGATCGAAAACGAACGCGCCGTAGTAGTTCGGATGATACTGGGGGCGCAGTCCAGGCGGGCCGTTGTCGCGCGCGCCGGCAGCGATCGCGGCCTTGTAGAAGGCCTCGACAGCGGCACGATCTTTGGCGACGAAAGCGACGTGCAGGCTGCCGCGCAACGGCGGGCCCGAACCAATCCAGAAAGACGGCTTGTGCCCCTCACCGAAACCGGCGCCTTCGTAAGCGCCGCCGGTTTCCTCCCGCGTCACCTGCATCAAAACGCGATAGCCGAGCGGCGCCAGGGCCCGCTCGTAGAAGCGTTTCGACTTCGCGTAATCTGAGACCGGAAAGCCTATGTGATCGAGCATGCCGGTGGCCTTGTCTCCTGCCGGGTCAGACCTGCCGGGTTTAGACTTGGCGGTCGACCAGCGCCTTCTTCAGCGTGGCGATTTCCTTGGCCGGGTTGAGGCCCTTCGGGCAGGCCTTCGAGCAGTTCAGGATGGTGTGGCAGCGATAGAGACGGAACGGATCCTCGAGATTGTCGAGGCGGTCGCCGGTCGCTTCGTCGCGCGAATCCTGAACCCAGCGGTTGGCCTGCAGCAGCGCGGCCGGACCGAGATAGCGGTCCGAATTCCACCAGTAGCTCGGGCACGAGGTCGAGCAGCAGGCGCACAGGATGCACTCATACATGCCGTCGAGCTTGTTGCGCTCCTCGTGGCTCTGGCGCCATTCCTTCTCCGGCGCCGGCGTCACGGTGTGCAGCCACGGCTCGATCGAGGCGTACTGGGCGTAAAAGTTCTTCAGGTCCGGCACGAGATCCTTGACCACCGGCTGATGCGGCAGCGGGTAGATCTTGATCGGCGTCTTGACCTCGTCCATCGCGCGGGTGCAGGCCAGCGTGTTGGTGCCGTCGATGTTCATGGCGCAGGAGCCGCAGACGCCTTCGCGGCAGGAGCGGCGGAAGGTCAGCGTCGGATCGATGTTGTTCTTGATCCAGATGAGGGCGTCGAGAACCATCGGGCCGCAATTGTCGCGGTCGACGTAATAGGTGTCGACGTGCGGGTTGGCGCCGTCATCCGGGTTCCAGCGATAGATCTTGAACTCGGTCAGGTGCGTGGCGTGCGCGGTGCGCGGCCAGGTCTTGCCTTCTTCGACCTTGGAGTTCTTCGGCAGCGTGATTTCGACCATATCTAAAATCCTGCAGCGCTTGCGTTAGTAAACGCGGGCCTTGGGTTCGATGTACGAGATTTCGTTCGTCAGCGTGTAGGTGTGCACCGGGCGGTAGTCGATCGAGACGCTGCCCTTGGCGTCGATCCACGCCAGCGTGTGCTTCATCCAGTTCTGGTCGTCGCGATCCGGGAAGTCCTCGCGCGCATGGGCGCCACGGCTTTCGGTGCGGTTGCGGGCCGAGTCCATGGTGACGCAGGCCTGCGAGATCAGGTTGTCCAGCTCCAGCGTCTCGATGAGATCGGAATTCCAGACCAGCGAACGATCCGACACGGCGATGTCGGCCATGCCGCCATAGACCTGATGGATCAGGTTATGGCCTTCCTCGAGCACTTCGCCGGTGCGGAACACCGCGCAGTTGGTCTGCATGACCTTCTGCATCTTGAGGCGAAGCTCCGCGGTCGGCGTGCCGCCCGAGGCGTAACGGAAGTGGTCGAGACGGGCGAGCGCCTTGTCGGCCGAATCCTTGGGCAGGTCGGGCTGCTTCTCGCCCGGCGTCAGGGTGTCGGCGCAGCGCTGCGCGGCGGCGCGGCCGAACACGACGAGATCGATCAGCGAGTTGGAGCCGAGGCGGTTGGCGCCATGGACCGACACGCAGGCCGCCTCGCCGATGGCCATCAGGCCGGGGATGACGAAGTCGTTGTTGCCGTCCTTCTTGGTCAGCGCTTCGCCGTGATAGTTCGTGGCGATGCCGCCCATGTTGTAGTGCACGGTCGGCAGCACCGGGATCGGCTCGCGGGTCACATCAACGCCGGCGAAGATGCGCGCGGTCTCGGAAATGCCGGGGAGGCGCTCGGCGAGCACGGCCGGGTCGAGATGGTCGAGGTGAAGGAAGATGTGGTCCTTTTCCTTGCCGACGCCGCGGCCTTCGCGGATTTCGATGGTCATGGCGCGCGAGACGACGTCGCGCGAGGCGAGATCCTTCGCCGACGGCGCATAGCGCTCCATGAAGCGCTCGCCTTCGGAGTTGACGAGGTAGCCGCCTTCGCCGCGCGAGCCTTCGGTGATGAGGCAGCCGGCCGGATAGATGCCGGTCGGGTGGAACTGCACGAACTCCATGTCCTGCAGCGGCAGGCCGGCGCGCAGCACCATGGCGTTGCCGTCGCCGGTGCAGATATGCGCCGAGGTGCAGGAGAAGTAGGCGCGGCCGTAGCCGCCGGTCGCCAGGATGGTCTGGTTGGCGATGAAGCGGTGCAGCGTGCCGTCGTCCATGTTCAGGGCGATGACGCCGCGGCAGCGGCCTTCGTCGTCCATGATCAGGTCGAGGGCGAAATACTCGATGTAGAACTCCGCCGCATGCTTGAGCGACTGGCCGTACATCGTGTGCAGCATGGCGTGGCCGGTGCGGTCGGCGGCGGCGCAGGTGCGCTGCGCGGTGCCCTTGCCGAAATGCGTGGTCATGCCGCCGAACGGGCGCTGGTAGATCTTGCCGTCTTCCTCGCGGCGCGAGAACGGCATGCCCCAGTGCTCGAGCTCATAGACCGCGGCCGGCGCGTTCTTGCACATGTATTCGATGGTATCCTGGTCGCCGAGCCAGTCGGCGCCCTTGACCGTGTCGTACATGTGCCAGCGCCAGTCGTCCTCGCTCATGTTGCCGAGCGAGGCGGCGATACCGCCCTGCGCCGCGACGGTGTGCGAGCGGGTCGGAAAAACCTTTGAAATACAGGCGGTTCGCAGGCCGGCCTCCGAGCAGCCGACCACGGCGCGCAGGCCGGCGCCGCCGGCGCCAACAACAACAACATCGTAGCGGTGATCTTCAATCGGATAGGCGCGGCCATTGATGGCGGGACCGCCGTTCATCTTGCCGTTGCTGTCAGCCATCGTCAGACTCCGAAGGACATTTTGAGGATGGCGAACGCCGAGGCGAGGCCGATGGCCACGCAGAAGAAGGTATTCAGCATCAGGGTCAGGAACTTGTATTTATCGTCGTGGACGTAATCGAGGATGATCTCCTGCATGCCGAGCCACATGTGATAGACGCTGGTCAGGATGAACAGCAGCATCACGATGGCGACGAGCGGCGAGCCGAGGATCTGCACCGCGGCGGCGTGACTGCGGCCGAGCAGCGAGATCAGGATGACGATCAGCGCGATCGTCAGGAAGATGCCGGCGAAGCCGGTCAGGCGCTGATGCCAAAAATCGGCGGTGCCGGAGCGCGCGGGACCGAGGCCGCGGACGCGGCGGGCCGGGGTGCGCATGTCGTGCTGCGGGTTCATCGCGGGCCTCCAACGGCGAGATAGCCGATGACCCAGACCACCACTGTCAGGACGATCGAGCCGACCAGGGTCGCGAGGGTGAGCCATTCGCGCTCGGCCGGCTGGAAGCCGTGCAGCGTGTCCCAGATAAGGTGGCGGATGCCGCCGAGCATGTGGTGCAGCAGCGCCCAGGTGTAGCCGAACAGGATGACGCGGCCGATGAACGAGCCGATGAAGGTCTCGAAGGTGGCATAGGCGTTAGGGCCGGAAGCGGCGGAGATCACCCACCAGGCCAGCAGCAGCATGCCGAAATACAGCGCGCCGCCGGTGATGCGATGGACGATGGACATCGTCATCGTCAGCGTCGGCCGGTAGATTTGCAAATGGGGGGATAGCGGTCGGGAACGTCGCGGCGCCGCGCCGGCGCCAGCCTTTGAGTCGGCCATTGTCTTGTCTCCTCGCCCCGCCGGAACCCTGTCGGCGGTCGCGGACGGTGGTTAGCTCAAACTGCATATTTCCCGCAACGCACGAGGTGCGCCCGGTTTAGCCAGATTGGAGCTGGACCAAGTTAAACTTCTTCAACGGCGAAACTAAACCGGCTAAACTGGCCTGATCAATCTCTGTTTTGCGTAGTTTGCCTTCGCAGAATAAGAAGGAAAGGCCGACCTGGACGATGCGCTACGACTTCACCGACCTGAGCCTGTTTCGGCACATTGTCGAGGCTGGCAGCATCACACACGGTGCCGAGCGCATGCATCTGGCGCTGGCGGCGGCCTCGACGCGCATCCGCAAACTTGAGGAGGCGTTCGGCGCCGAGCTTCTGACGCGCAGCCGGCAAGGCGTGGCGCCGACCCAGGCCGGCCGGACCTTGCTGCAGCACGCCCGTTCCATTCTCGAGCAGTCGGAGCGACTGCAGGAGGATCTCGGCGTCTATGCCGGCGGTCATGCCGGACAGGTGCGCGTGCTGTCGAACACCAACTCGCTGACCGAGTTTCTGCCCGAGGCGCTCGGCAGCTTCCTTGCCGCGCATCCCAATATCAGCGTCGATATCGAGGAGCGGCTGTCGGACGAGATCGTCGGGCTGATCGCCGAGGGCGTCGGCGATATCGGCATCGTCGCCGGAACTGTCGACGCCGGCGGGCTGACCACCTATCCGTTCCGCAGCGACCGTTTCGTGCTGGTGGTGGCGCGCGGCCATGAGCTGGCGAAACGCAGCAAGATCAGCTTCGCCGAAACGCTCGATTACAATTTCGTCGGCATCGATCGCGCCAGCGCCATCCAGCGCTTTCTCGCCAGCAAGGCCAGCCAGGTCGGCCGGACCTTGCGGCTGCGCGTGCAACTGCGTTCGTTCGATGCGGTGTGCCGCATGGTGGAAAATCACGTGGGGGTCGGCGTTGTGCCGCTGACCACGGCGCGCTGGGCCGCCAAGACGATGGCGATCCAGGTCGTCGAACTTACAGACGCATGGGCGCTGCGCAACCTGTCGATCTGCCTGCGCGACTACAAGGCGCTGCCGCCTTACGCACGGCAGTTGGTGGATCATTTGAGAGAGGCGAGACGGGAGAGTACGTAACTGTCGTCCCGGGCGAGCGATAGCGAGACCCGGGACCCATACTCCGCAGTCTATCGAGAGCTCACGGCGTATGGGTCCCCGCCATAGGCGTTCTGAAAGAACGCCGTTCTTCGAACGGCTGTGCGCGAGGACGACAAAGTTATCGCACCATCAACACCCAGTAATCGAGATCGAGAATTACCGCCGGGTCGTATTCGTTGCCGATCTTGTGGGGGAAGTCGTCACAGGGCTTGTCCTTTGTCGCTACAGTGCGCAAGCGCAGCGCGCCGACATCGCCGCGGCCGGGGACTTCGGCTGTGTCGAGCACCTCGGTCCAGGCGAAGACCGTGAGGCCCGCCGTCAGGGGCGCGACATGGCGGCCGCCATTGATGGCGGCGACATGGAAGGCGTTGCCCAGGCCGTTGAACGACAGCGCGCGCGCCAGGGAAATGGCGTGGCCGCCATAGATCAGCCGGCCGCCGAAGCGGCCCTTGCTTTCGGTAAAATGATCGAAGTGGACGCGCGCCGTATTCTGATAGAGCCGTGTCGCGATCATGTGCTCGGCGTCTTCGACGGTGATGCCGACGATGTGGTCGATCTTGTCGCCTTTGGCATAATCGCCGAAACGATGCGGGCTGCCGGCGAGCGCGGTATCGTAGGCTTTGGCGTCGAGCTTTGGTACGGCGCTGCCAAGCTGTGACGGATCGACGGCTTTCGGCAATTCAGGCACATGGTCGCCCGGCGCCGGCGCGTTCTCGTCGCGTTTGCGCACCATCACCCAGCGCGCATAGTCCAGCACGCAATCGCCGGTCTGGTCGAAGCCGCGCGAGCGCACATAGACGATGCCGGTCTTGCCGTTGGAATTCTCCTTGAGGCCGATCACTTCCGACACGGCGTTGAGCGTGTCGCCGGGATAGACGGCCTTGAGGAAGCGGCAATCCGCGTAGCCGAGATTGGCCACGGCGTTGAGCGAGATGTCGGGCACGGTCTTGCCGAACACCATGTGGAAGACGAGCAAGTCATCGATCGGCGATCGTGGATACCCGATCTTTGCGGCGAAGGTGTCGGCCGATTGCACGGCAAAGCGAGAGCCGAACAGGCCGTTGTACAACGCGACGTCGCCGAGCGTGACCGTGCGCGGCGTCGCGTGGCGGATCTGCTGCCCGAGCTTGAAGTCCTCGAAGAAATTGCCGGAATTCGTTTTGCCGCTCACAAGAAAACTCCTCTGGTCACGCTGCGGCGCAACATAGCAACATTCTCCCGCCGCGCCCATCGCGCAAAAACGAAGGGCGATGCGGCCGGCAGACGTCAGGTAGCGTCGTCATGCGCGCGGGTGATCAGCCGCGCGCCGCGCTGGAAGGTGAGATAGCTCCACAGCCAGTTGAAGGCGACGCTGAAGCGATTGCGAGTGCCGATCAGAAAGTAGACGTGGGCGATGCCCCAGAACCACCAGCCGAAATAGCCGCGCAGGCGAAAGCGGCCGAGCTGCACCACGGCGGCGCGGCGGCCGATGGTGGCAAGATCGCCGGCGTGCATGTAGCGAAACGATTTGCTGACCGTGTTGCCGGCAATCCGCGCGGCGATCAGCCTGCCGACATATTTGCCCATCTGCTTGGCCGCCGGCGCAATGCCGGGCACCGCTCTGCCTTTGGCGTCCGTCACAGCGGCGGCGTCGCCGATGACGAAGATGTCGGGATGGCCGGGGACCGACAGATCGGGATTGACCCTGGTGCGCCCGGCACGGTCGGCCTCGGCACCGAGCCATTTCGCCGCTGGCGAGGCCATCACGCCGGCGGCCCAGATGACAGTTGCGGCGGGCAGGCGCTGGCTGCCGAACTCGACGCCGCCGGCATCGCATTTTGTCACCATCGTATCGGTCATCACCGTGACGCCGGCGTTGCCGAGCACGCCGCGCACGTAATCGGACTGTTCGGGCGGGAAGGCCGGCAACAGGCGCGGTCCCGCCTCGACCAGCACGATGCGCGCGTTGCGCGGATCGATGCGGCGGAAGTCCATGGCCAGCGTCTGTCGCGCGATCTCGGCGATGGCGCCGGCCATCTCGACGCCGGTGGCGCCGCCGCCGACGATGACGAAGGTCAGGAGGCGGCGCATCGCCTCCGGGTCCCGCGCGATCTCGGCCTTCTCGAAGGCGATGAGGATCTGCCGGCGGATACGGGTGGCGTCGTCGATGCGCTTGAGCCCGGGCGCGAACGGCGCCCAGCCGTCATGGCCGAAATAGGAGTGCATCGCGCCCGTGGCGATGACGAGATAATCGAACGGCGTCTCGCCGAAATTGGTGACGACCACCTTGCGCGCCGGATCGACGCCGAGCACCTCCTGCATCAGGACAGTGGCGTTCTTCTGCGCGCGCAGGATGTGACGGATCGGCCAGGCGATGTCGGCCGGCGACAGCGCCGCGGTCGCGACCTGATAGAGCAGCGGCTGGAAGCAGTGGTGGTTCTGCCGGTCGAGGACGGTGATCTCGGCCGGCGCGCGCTCCAGCGCCCGCACCGTTTCCAGGCCGCCGAATCCGGCGCCGACGACGACAATCCGGGGCATTTGCACGCTCATTCCGGTCTCCGGCCCTGCGCCAGGAGAAAGGCTGGACCGCCCGCGCGCGGTTGCCAAGGGGCAGGGGAGGCTTTAGCAATCCGCCAGATTTTGCCGCGCGGGCCGGGCCCGCGGACGTCAAGGAAACGCGTAAAACGTCGAAAAGAGCCGTCCAAGGAAAGGCGAACAATGGCGACCCATAATCTGCTCCTGCTGGCCGGCGACGGCATCGGCTCCGAGGTCATGGCCGAGGTGAAGCGCCTGATCGAATTCTTCAATAAAAAGGGCCCGAACCGCTTCTCTTATGAAGAGGGTCTGGTGGGCGGCGCGTCCTACGACGCCGACAAGACGTCGATCAGCGACGCCACCATGGAAAAGGCCAAGGCCGCCGACGCCATCATGTTCGGCGCCGTAGGCGGCCCGAAATGGGCCGACGTGCCCTATGAGGCGCGTCCGGAAGCCGGCCTGCTGCGTCTGCGCAAGGACCTCGACCTCTATGCCAATCTGCGCCCCGCGGTGACCTATCCGGCGCTGGCCGATGCCTCCTCGCTCAAGCGCGAGCTGGTCGAAGGCCTCGACATCATGATCCTGCGCGAATTGACCGGCGGCGTTTACTTCGGCGAGCCGAAGACGATCACCGATCTCGGCAATGGCCAGAAGCGCGCCGTCGATACGCAGGTTTACGACACCTACGAGATCGAGCGCATCTCGCGCGTCGCCTTCGAGCTTGCGCGCAAGCGCAACAACAAGGTGACGTCGATGGAAAAGCACAACGTCATGAAGAGCGGCGTGCTCTGGAAGGAAGTCGTACAGCAGACGCACGACCGTGAATTCAAGGACGTGAAGCTCGAACACCAGCTCGCCGATTCCGGCGGCATGCAGCTCGTGCGCAATCCCAAGCAGTTCGACGTCATCGTCTGCGACAACCTGTTCGGCGACATGCTGTCGGATATCGCGGCGATGCTCACGGGCTCGCTCGGCATGCTGGCTTCGGCCTCGCTGGGCGAAGTCGATCCCAAGACCAAGCGGCGCAAGGCGATGTACGAGCCGGTGCACGGCTCGGCGCCGGATATTGCCGGCAAGGGCCTGGCCAATCCGATCGCGATGATCGCGTCCTTCGGCATGGCGCTGCGCTACTCGTTCGACATGGGCGCGGAAGCCGATCTGATCGACAAGGCCATCGCCGCCACGCTCGAGAAGGGCATCCGCACCGCGGACATCGCCACCGCCGGCGAGAAGACCGTGAGCACCGCGGAGATGGGTTCGGCCATTCTCGCCGAGATGGAAGCGCTGTCGGCTTAGCTCCGTTTGTCATTCCGGACGCCGCGCAAGCGGCGATCCGGAATCCAGAACAGCAACTGGCGCCCATGTTTCTGGATTCCGGGTTCTCACCTTCGGTGAGCCCCGGAATGACTGCGAGGGTTGTCCCCGCTGTTCGCGGCGGAGGCGCGCCATGCCGAATTGCAGCTTGACGAATCGTGGAACCGTGACGCCATATATGGGCGTCACGGTCTTTTCGTTTCTACATCTTGTGGAAGTGAAGGGCTAAGAGGGAATCCGGTGCGCCAAGCTTTTCGTCGAAGCGCGGCCATGCCGGAGCTGCCCCCGCAACTGTAAGCGGCGAGCGATTGTCCGATACGCCACTGGGGCTTTGGCCTTGGGAAGGCATGACGATCGCAGCGACCCGCGAGCCAGGAGACCTGCCGTGACCGCTGAAATCGTCCACGGGCGGGGTGCCCCGGCGGGTCGCTTGTGCTCGTCCGCCTGAGCGGACGGGACCGTCAGGCATCCATCGGTCTCCTTGCCCCCACATCACGGGGTTGCTGATGGCCTTCGCCTACGACTTCGACCGCAACGGTCAGCTTGTTCCGCCGACGATCAAATCCACCAGACCGCCACGGCCCATCGAGGCCGAGCCCGAACTCGCGCTCGTCGAACCGCAACGCGCGGCCCATCATGCCCCGCTGCCACAGCCGCTGGCGCCGGCGCCGAAACCGTCCGACCTCACGCTCGACCGCTCGCGCGACGCTCTGCTCACCGCCTTCGGCAAGCTGACGCTCAACGATCGCTATCTGCTCGCCGGCGAGAGCTATCAGGACATGTTCGCGCGGGTGTCCTGCGCCTTCGCCGACGACATCGCGCATGCGCAGCGGCTGTACGATGCCATGTCGCAGTTGTGGTTCATGCCGGCGACGCCGGTCCTGTCCAATGGCGGCACCACACGCGGCCTGCCGATCTCGTGCTTCCTCAACGCGGTGCCGGACTCGCTCGATGGCATCGTCACCACCTGGAACGAGAATGTCTGGCTCGCCTCCAACGGCGGCGGCATCGGCACCTACTGGGGCAAGGTCCGTTCGATCGGCGAGAAGGTCAAGGGCGGCGTCACGTCGGGCATCATCCCGTTCATCCACGTCATGGACGGGCTGACGCTGGCAATCAGCCAGGGCTCGCTGCGCCGCGGCTCGGCGGCGGTCTATCTCGACATCCATCATCCCGAGATCGAGGAATTCCTCGAGATCCGCAAAGCCTCCGGCGACTTCAACCGCAAGGGCCTCAACCTGCATCACGGCATCAACATCACTGATGCCTTCATGCAGGCGGTGAAGGACAATGCCCTGTTCGCGCTGCGCAGCCCCAAGTCGGGCGAGACGGTGCGCGAGGTCAAGGCCCGCCAGCTCTGGCAACGCATTCTGGAGACGCGGTTGCAGACCGGCGAGCCGTATCTCCTGTTCATCGACGCGGTGAACCGGGCGCTGCCCAAGCATCAGCGCGAGCTCGGCCTCAAGGTTTCGACGTCCAATCTGTGCAGCGAGATCACGCTGCCGACCGGCGTCGATCATCGCGATGAGGAACGCACCGCGGTCTGCTGCCTCTCGTCGCTCAATGTCGAGACCTGGGATCAATGGGCCGATGCGCCGGGCTTCGTCGAGGACGTGATGCGTTTCCTCGACAATGTGCTCACGCACTTCATCAACGTCGCGCCGGACGGCATGAAGCGCGCGCGTTATGCGGCGTTGCGCGAGCGCTCGGTCGGACTCGGCATCATGGGCTTCCACTCCTTCCTGCAGTCGAAGGGCGTGCCGTTCGAAAGCGCGATGGCCAAGTCGTGGAATTTCAAGATGTTCCGCAAGATCCGCCGCGACGCCGACGCCGCCTCGGTGGCATTGGCGAAGGAGCGCGGGCCTTGCCCCGACGCCAAGGAGCGCGGCGTGATGGCGCGCTTCTCGCACAAGCTGGCGATCGCGCCGACCGCCTCGATCAGCATCATCTGCGGCGGCACCAGCGCCTGCGTCGAGCCGATCCCGGCCAATATGTACACGCACAAGACATTGTCCGGCGCGATCTCGGTGCGCAATCCGCATCTGGCGCGCCTGCTGCGCGCCAAGGACGCCGATACGCCGGAGGTCTGGCAGTCGATCATCGAGCATGAAGGTTCGGTGGCGCATCTGACCATGCTCAGCGAGCAGGAGAAGCTGGTGTTCCGCACCGCCTTCGAGATCGACCAGCGCTGGGTCATCGAACTGGCGGCCGACCGCACGCCGTTCATCTGCCAGAGCCAGTCGATCAATGTCTATCTGCCGGCCGACATCGATAAATGGGATCTGCACATGCTGCACTGGACGGCGTGGAAGAAGGGGCTGAAGAGCCTCTATTACTGTCGCTCCAAGTCGATCTCGCGCGCCGCCTTTGTCGGCCAGCAGGGCGAGAAGCCGGCATCGGCCGAGGCGCTCACCACGCCCGTTCGCGCCGACTATGAGGAGTGCCTCGCATGTCAGTAAGCGGCGAAGCATTGGGGAAATTCGACCCCCGTATTCTCATCGGCACCGGCAAGGTCGGCCTGCTGGAATCGACCGGCACCTACGACGTCGATCGCTACGGCTGGGCCTATGAGTTCTGGAAGCGCCAGCAGCAGACGCACTGGATGGGCGAGGAGGTGCCGCTCGGCGGCGATCTCAAGGACTGGGCGTCCGAGCGCGTCGCGCCGAACGAGCGGGCGCTGCTGACGCAAATCTTCCGTTTCTTCACCCAGTCCGACATCGAGGTCGGCGACAATTACCTCAAGCGCTACATCCCGATCTTCCAGCCGCTCGCGGTGCAGATGATGATGGCCGCCTTCACCAATATGGAGACGGTGCACATCGACGCCTACGCGCTGCTGCTCAAGACGCTCGGCATGCCGAAGACTGAGTTCGAGGCGTTCCGTGACTATGCCGAGATGCGCGCCAAGGCCGATTATATGCATGAGTTCGGCGTCGAAACGGTGGCGGACGTGTCGCGCACCCTCGCCATGTTCGGCGCCTTCACCGAAGGCATGGCGCTGTTCGCCAGCTTCGCCATGCTGCTCAACTTCCCGCGCCACAACAAGATGAGCGGCATGGGGCAGATCGTTACCTGGTCGGTGCGCGACGAGAGCCTGCACTGCGAAGGCATCATCAAGCTGTTCCACGAATGGAATCGCGAGACCGGCGCGCTGACGCCGGCGGTGCGCGACGACATCGTGGACGTGGCGAAGACAATGGTCGGGCTCGAGGAGAATTTCGTCGAGCTGGCGTTCGGTCTGGGCGACATCGAAGGCATGACGCCCGACGATATCCGCGCTTATGTCCGCTACGTCGCCGACTGGCGGCTGACGCAGCTCCGGCTGCCGGCGACCTTCGGTTACTTCGAGCAAACCGAAGGCGGCTACAACCAGCTCAAGCCGCATCCGCTGCCGTGGCTCGTCGAAATCCTCAACGGCGTTGAGCACGCCAATTTCTTCGAGCAGCGCGCCACCGAATATTCCAAGGGCGCCAGCCGCGGCACCTGGGATGGCGATAGCGGGGTCTGGGCGCAGTTCGACACGGTAGCTGGCCGTTGAGTGGGGCGGCGGCCTCTCCACATGCACCGCGTACCCCCTCTCCCCATGGGAGAGAGGGTTGGGGTGAGGGGGCAAGTGAAGCCGATAGTTTGTAACCCCTCACCCGGCTCACTTCGCGAGCCGACCTCTCCCCATGGGAGAGGTGAAGCAGGTTCGCGCATGCCGGCGGCGCAAACAAAAACGCGGCCCGGTGGGCCGCGTTTTTCAGGTCCGGACTGGCGCCGGGATCAGAACTTCAGCCACGGGCCGCGCGGGCCGGAATCCCACGGACCCGGCAGCGGCAGCTGGTTGGTGCCGCCGACCGTGTTGTCCAGCACGCTGGTCGCGCGGTGGTTCGGGTTCTGTGCGTAGTCTAGGTCATGGCGGCTGCCCGGCAGCACCTCGGTGCCCGGATCCAGATAGGAGCGCTTCTCGATGATGATGCGGGTGCGCGTCCTGCCGTCCTCGCCGCGCGTCACGACGACCGTATTGTTGCGGTTCGCGTAAATCCGCTGGCCCGATTGAGCATCGGCCGGCGCTGTCAGCGTGAGCAAGGTGGCCGCGGCCGCGCAGGCGATAGCGCAGGTCGCGGTAGTGAATTTCAGGTGCATAGTCCGGATCCTCAACCGATTCCCTCAGTTGAACACATTGTAGCCGCCTTCGGTTCGGCGGGACAGCGCTAAATCGCTGCGGTGCAACTGTAACTTCTGGGTGAGACAGGGATTTTGGGCCTGCGGCGGCGTCGCGGGTTGCCTTGAGCGCCCCGGAAACCGATAGTGCGGCGCGCGCGCCTGTGCCGCGTCGTAGAATATTCTTTCCGATGGGCGGGCGGGACACGGTGCCGACAGTTCGAACAAAACGCGCTGTCCGGCCGGGCAAGGCCGTCTCCGGCAAAAAGGCGCTCCCCGGCAAGGGCCGGCTGGCGGTCATTGGCGAGCGGCCGCTGGTCGCCGAAACCCCGGAGAGCCTGCTCGACGACGACACCACGCCGACATCGCGGTTCTTCGTGCGCAACAACGGCCTGCTTCCCGAGCGCATTCGGCAGCCCGAGCGCTGGACGCTGACGATCGACGGCGAGGTCGATGAGTCGCTGACCTTGAGCCTCGCCGAACTGAAGAAGAATTTTGCGCCGGTGACGGCGCGGCTGTTGCTGGAATGCGGCGGCAACGGCCGCTCGTTCTTTTCGCCGCGCGCCAAGGGCGTGCAATGGACCCATGGCGGCGCCGGCTGTCCGGAATGGACCGGCGTGCGCGTTGCCGACGTGCTGGCCGCGGCGCGGCTCAAGCGGTCGGCGGTCTTCAGCGGGCATTATGGCTGCGATCCCACAGTATCCGGCGGCACCCGCAAGCCCGCGATGTCGCGCGGCGTGCCGATCGCCAAGCTGCTCGACGACAGCAACCTGATCGCCTGGGCGATCAACGGCGAGCCCTTGCCGCTGCTGCACGGCTTTCCGTTGCGGCTTGTCGTTCCAGGCTGGCCGGCGTCGATATCGACCAAGTGGCTGACGCGAATCTGGATTCGCAACCGCTATCACGACGGCCCGGGCATGGGCGGCGAAAATTATCGCGTGCCGGTGAAGCCGATACGGCCGGGCGATCCGATCGATCCCGGCAATCTCACCGATCTTGAATCGATGCCGGTACGGTCGATCATTTCGCGGCCGGCCGATCTGGCGCGTTTTGCCGCCGGCACGCGCGTCATCGATTTACGCGGCGCGGCCTGGGCCGGCGATGACACCGTCACGCGCGTCGATCTGTCGATCGATGGCGGCGCGACATGGCAAGCCGTCGATCTATCGCCGCCGCGCAATCGCCACGACTGGCAACGCTGGACGGCGAGCCTGCCATTTCCGTCCGACGGCTATTTCGAGATTTTGTCGCGCGCCACAGACAGCCGCGGCGTGATGCAGCCCTTTCACGCGACCAACTGGAATCCGCACGGCTATGGCGGCAATCCGATGCACCGCATCAGCATCCGGATCGGCAAGTAAGATTCCGCTCAGCGCGGGCGGGGCGGGCCCATTTCCAGCGCCTTCCACAGCGCCCGGTATTTCGGCGTCGGCGTCATCAGCGTATCGCGCTGGCCGCAGAACGAGCGGTTGAGCTCGGCCTGCGCGAACAGCGTGCCGATCTTCGGCTCGCTGCCGGCGTAGAGCAAAGTCAGCCGGTCCAGCGCGCAGGACAGCGTGCCGTCGGCGACGAAGGTTTCGCCCTGGCAGAAGCGGCCGGAGATCTGCAGCATCGGATCGTCGTAGCTGCGCACGAAGCCAAGACAGAAGCGCCGCTCGCCCTTGGACGTTTCGAAGCGGACGATGGCGAGCGGGCCGAACTTCGTCGCCAGCGGTTCGGTTGCCGGCGAGATATTGGCCGGGCCGAGCGCCGCGGCGTCGCTGACGATGGTCTCGGCGGGCGGTGCGAAGCGGGCGATCTCGCTTCCGGCGCGATAGATCTCGACTTCCAGATAGGGCGTCGCGGCCTCCGGATCGCCAAGGCCGAGGACATCCTTGCGGCCGTCGCCGGTCGTGTGACGGCGGATGGCATAGCTCTCGGGCTGGCCGGCGGCCTCCGGGATGGACAGGGCGAAAGCCGGGAAGGGCCGATCGACCGTGATCCAGTGCGACCGATCAACGGGCGCGATGGCAGGTATCGGCGGCGTCGATCGATAAACGGCGGCGGCGGCGATGGACAACAGCGTCAGGCCACCCACATAAGCCAGCAGCCGGACCGCTTGGCCGGGCCATTCGTCGCGCCAGGAATGCAGGGCCGGATGCATGGTCGAGCCTCGCCTCGCGGGTCTCGGAAACTGCGCTTTCGCCTCTGGTACCGTTGTCAGAAAGCGAATTCTCGCCTAAAAGCGCTGCCATCCGGTTGCTTTGAATCAAGCCAGGCCGGGGAATTCTTTCGGAGAGTAAACAATGGGTTACAAGGTCGCCGTGGTCGGCGCCACCGGCAATGTGGGGCGCGAAATGCTCAACATTCTGGATGAGCGCAAATTTCCCGCCGACGAAGTCGTCGCGCTCGCCTCGCGCCGGAGCGTGGGGCAGGAATGCTCGTACGGCGACAAGACCCTGAAAGTGAAAGCGCTCGATCACTACGGTTTCTCCGACGTCGATATCTGTTTGATGTCGGCCGGCGGCACCGTGTCGAAGGAATGGTCGCCGAAGATCGCGGCGCAAGGCGCGGTGGTCATCGACAACTCGTCGGCGTGGCGCATGGATCCGGACGTTCCGCTGGTCGTTCCGGAAGTGAACGCGCATGCGCTCGACGGCTTCGCCAAGAAGAACATCATCGCCAATCCGAACTGCTCGACGGCGCAGCTCGTCGTCGCGCTCAAGCCGCTGCACGACAAGGCGACGATCAAGCGCGTCGTGGTCGCGACCTATCAGTCGGTGTCCGGCGCGGGCAAGGATGCGATGGACGAACTGTTCTCGCAGACCAAGTCGGTGTTCACGCTCGACGAAGTGCAGAACAAGAAATTCCCCAAGCGCATCGCCTTCAATCTCATTCCTCAGATCGACGTCTTCATGGAGGACGGCTACACCAAGGAAGAGTGGAAGATGGTGGTCGAGACCAAGAAGATCCTCGATCCGAAGATCAAGCTGGTCGCGACCTGCGTGCGCGTGCCGGTGTTCGTGTCGCATTCGGAAGCCGTGAACATCGAGTTCGAGAACCCGATCACGGAAGAAGAAGCGCGCGACATCCTGCGTTCGGCACCGGGCTGCCTCGTCATCGACAAGCGCGAGCCGGGCGGTTACGTGACGCCGTATGAAGCGGCGGGCGAGGATGCGACCTATATCAGCCGCATCCGCACCGACCCGACGATCGAAAACGGCCTCGAAATGTGGGTCGTGTCGGACAACCTGCGCAAGGGCGCGGCGCTCAATACGGTGCAGATCGCGGAAGCGCTGATCAATCGCAAGCTGCTGCAGGCGAAGAAAAAGGCGGCCTAGTTTGCCCTCTCCCCGCACGCGGGGAGAGGTGAGTATCAAAACCCCGGCTTCTTGAACGGCGCCTCGGCCGGTTCGATGCGCACGAATTTCTTCTGCGCCGGGTCGTAGACCGACAGGTCGCCGGTGGCGACGCCGAAATAGGCGGCGTGGAGCTGCAGCTTGCCGCGCTCGACCAGGATGCTGATGCAGGGGAACGTCATCAGGTTGTCGATGGTGGACACCGCCGCCTGCTGCTCCAGGGCGGTCAGGTACTCCGTCATGCTGCGGTCGCCGCGCGGCCCCACGGCCCTGGCGGCCGGTCCGAGCAGCTCGATCCAGCGGCCGATGAAATCGCCGGGCGACAGCGGCGCAGCTTCCTCGGCATAGGCGCGGATGCCGCCGCATTGGGCATGGGCGAGCACGACGATGTGCTTGACCTTGAGCGCCTGCACCGCGAATTCCAGCGCCGCCGAGACGGCGCGCTGGGCCCCGTCCGGGGTGTAGGGCGGCACCAGATTGGCGATGTTGCGGGCGACGAAGAGTTCGCCCGGCCCGGCGTCGAAAATAGCCTCCGGCGCGACCCGCGAATCGCAGCATCCGATGACCATGATTTCCGGGCTTTGCCCGATTTCCGCGAGGTGGCGGAAGCGATCCTGCTCGGATTTGAGCCGGCCGCCGGCAAAGGCGCTGTAACCCTCGATCAGGCGCTGCGGGAAGCTCATGATGACACTCCTGAAAACGGCGTTTTGCTCTCATATAGGCGGGCGGGAGGCAAGCGCCGGCCCCGATTCCGGAAGTTGCGGCCGGGGCCGGCGCCGGCGCGCATTTTTCAAGTTCCGTCAGAGCTTTGTAACCAGTTTCGGGCACCCTGCGGTATTCATCGGGTGTTCAGGTCAAATCGATTACCGATGGCCTTCAATCGGGCTCACATTCGCATGCTGTCACCGACCAAGCCGGGTAACGCCGAGCCGAGCACCGCGCGTCTCCGCTCCCATGGCTTTTCGGGCGGCCAGATCGTCGTGCTGTTCGCGGCGTTCACGCTGCTGATCTCGATCCCGATCTGGACCCATCCGCTGCCGCCGCTGTCGGATTACGTCAACCACCTCGCGCGCATGCAGGTGCTGGCGACGCTCGACAAGAACCCGCGGCTCGCCGAATTCTACCAGATCAACTGGCAGGTGATTCCGAACCTGACCATGGACTTCATCGTGCCGTGGCTGGCGCGCGCGGGCCTCAACATCTACGTCGCCGGCCAGATCTACATGGTGGCGATGTTCGCGCTCATCATGTCCGGGTCGCTGGCGCTGAACCGCGCGCTGATCGGACGCTGGTCGACGACGCCGCTGTTCGCCTTCCCGCTGCTGTACAATTACGTCTTCCTCGTCGGACTGATGAACTATCTGTTCGGCATCGGCATTGCGCTGTGGGCGATGGCGGGATGGGTGGCGTTGCGCGACCGTCCCTGGCCGTGGCGCTATCTGCTGTCTGCGGCGAGCGTGCCGCTGTTGTTCTTCTGCCATCTCTCCGCGCTCGGCGTGTACGGCGTCGGCATCCTCTCATACGAGGCGCTCCGGCTGTGGGAACGGCGCGGTGAACCCTGGCCGGCGCGCATCGTCGAGTTCGTCTGCGGCGGCCTGCCGTTCCTCGTCGCGGCGCCGCTGCTGGCGGCAAGCCCGACTCTGGGGCTGGCCGGCAATGTCTACTGGGAGCAGCGCGGCAAGATCGACGGGCTGATGTATGTGCTTGCCGACTATTCGGACATCGCCGCGTTCCTGATCGTCACCATGCTCGGCGCCTCCATCGTCTGGGCGGTGCGACACCGCGTGCTGCGGTTTCATCCGCTGGTCTATGTGCTGCTGCTGGTCGGCGGTGTGATTTATCTCGCGCTACCCCGCGTGATGTTCGACACCTACATGACGGACCAGCGCGTGCCGGTCGGCATCGCCTTCATGATCTTCGCCTGCGGCGACCTCGAACTGCGCAGGCGCCTGGTGCGCCGGGGCTTCATGGTCGTTCTGATCGTGCTGACCGCCGCCCGGCTGATCGAGATCGATTACAACTGGACGCAGTTGTCCGACACGACGAGCCAGTTGCGCGCTTCGGTGAAGCGCATTGCGCCGGGCTCCAAGGTATTCGTGGCTTACTCCGACCGGTCGAGCGGCGACGACGTGCGCGATCTCGGTCTGGTGCACGCGGCCTGCATGGCCACCATCGAGCGCTCGGCGCTGGTCACCACCCTGTTCACGGTGCCCGGCAAGCAGGTCGTTCACGTCACGCCGGCCTATGAAGACTTCGCGGACATTCACGACGGCACGCCGCCGTCGATGGCGCAGTTGATCGTCGCCGCCGAACAGCCGCAGTCGGGCACGCCGGCGTTCTGGCTGAACTGGACCAAGTTCGATTATCTCTACGTGCTCTTCACCGAAGACGACGCGCCCAATCCCTATCCGTCTCATCTGAAGCTTGTCGCCGACGGCGACCGCTTCCAGCTCTACAAGATCATCAAGCCGAACGAGATGTCGGACCGCGAGCCGCAGTATCCGGGCCGCTACACGGTGGGGCAGCGGTAGGCGTTCTCCTCCACCTCTCCCATAGGGAGAGGTCGGCTCACGCAGTGAGCCGGGTGAGGGGTTACGAACGGTCGAGAGTCACTTGCCCCCCTCACCCCGACCCTCTCCCCAAAGGGGAGAGGGAGAGCGCCGAGTTTGAGGCGCGCCTCTCGCGCTTAAGCCCATATCGCCATCGGCAGGCCGTGCTCATCGCGCGGCGGGTCGGCCGGATATGATCGCGCCACGCCGCGAAACAATCGCCGCGCGGTGACCAGACAGGCGAGCGCGTCGACGAGATCGTCGTCAGCAGCGCCCTTTGGCGCTCTCATTCCGGCAATGCCTGCGTCGATGCCGGCGCCAGCCAGCAACGCGCGGCGCAGCTCGAGCCCGGGCATATGCACCCGGCTCTTCACCTTCTTGGGCAGCGCGAGCGACTTGCCGCCGTTCATCATCACGAAAGCCAGCTCGGGATGAGTCTCGAACACGCCGCTCGCATGGTTGTCGTGCGAGCGCAGGAAGGCGTCGATCTCCGCGACCTTGTCGAGAATGTAGAAGCCCTGTTTGGCGAAGCCCTTGCTGTCTTCCGACGTCTCGCGCGCAATGGCGCAGGCGGCGAAGAAGCGCTCGCGCGCATCGGCCGGCTCCGGCGCGACGCTCGCCTCGACGGCGCGGCGCGACGGGATGCGGAAGACGCTTGATTTGCGATCGCCCAGCAAGGCGCGCGCCTCGCGTTCGGCGAGCCGGCCACCGGCCGGGCTCCGTTCGGGCAGACCGATCGGCATGTCCACGGCGACGATCGCCGGCTGCTCGTCGGCAAGGACAATGTCGGCAAAGCGCTTCACGACGCGGGGCGGCAGAATGACGCCATCCGGCCGGGCGAATACCGCGAGCCAGGCGCCCGGGCAGCCATCGACGCCGGCCAGCCAGTTATCGTCCTTGGGAGAGATCATCGCGTGACAGTGGCACGCACGGCGGATGGACGGTAGGGTCGCTATCGTTAGTCCGGGCCGCGCCGAAGGCGCGAACCCGGAATCCAGAAACGTACTCCGTTTTCGTCGCTGGATTCCGGGTCCGCTGCTGCGTTGCGTCCCGGAATGACCATTCCAAGGGGGCTTTGACCATGACCATCCGTCCGCGCCGCAGCGTGCTCTATATGCCGGGCTCCAATGCCCGCGCGCTGGAAAAGGCGAAAACCCTGCCGGCCGATGGTGTCATTCTCGATCTCGAGGACTCCGTGGCGCCGGACGCCAAGGAGGCGGCGCGCCAGCAGGTGGTCGATGCCGTGAAGGCCGGCGGCTTCGGCGCCCGTGAAGTCATCATCCGGGTCAATGCCGTCGATACGCCGTGGCACGCCGAGGACCTCGCCGCGGCGGCGCAGGCCGCGCCGGACGCGATTCTGGTGCCCAAGGTGTCGGCGGCTAACACGCTGGAACTCATCGGACGCCGTCTGCTGGATATGCATACGCCGATCAAGACCCGCGTCTGGGCCATGATCGAAACGCCGCTGGCCATTTTCAACATTCTCCCGATCGCCGCGGAGGCGCGGGATTCGGAGGCGCGGCTGACGACCTTCGTGCTTGGCACCAACGATCTGGCCAAGGATACGCGGGCGCGGCTGGTGCCGGGGCGGGCGCCGATGCTGCCGTGGCTCACCACGGTGATCGCCGCGGCGCGCATTCATGGCGTTGAAGTGCTGGACGGTGTCTACAACGATCTCAGCGACACCTACGGCTTCGCCGCCGAATGCCAGCAGGGTGTCGAGCTCGGCATGGACGGCAAGACGCTCATTCACCCGAACCAGATCGAGCCGTGCAACAAGGCGTTCTCGCCGACCGCCGCCGACGTCGAATGGGCGCGCAAGATGATCGCCGCCTTCGATTTGCCGGAGAACAAATCCAAAGGCGTCGTCTCGATCGATGGCCGCATGGTCGAGCGGCTGCACGCCGAGATGGCGCGGCGCACGGTCGCGATCGGCGAGGCGATTGCCGCGCGCGGCTGAGTTACGGCTTGCGACATGAAGAAAGGCGCGGGAGCGATCCCGCGCCTTTCGTATTCATCGCTGCCGACAAGTCGAATTAGTAGGTCGACGTCTGGCCGCTCGGAAGGGCGCCGTGCGTGGCCGGTTCGCCGGTGGTCGCATAGCCGTTGGCATAGCCGCCGTTCGTGTAGGCATAAGCCGTAGCCGCGGGCTGTTCCGGCACCAGAGCCGGCGTCGCCGGCTTGACGGCGATCTCATCCTCCGACGGCGCTTCGACCGGCTGCGACAAACGCCGGGCGACGCCTTCGAAATTGGCGTTCTGGTCGATCGCCAGCGAACGATTGTAAACCTCGCCTTCGACCGCGGCGGTCGACTGCAGCTTCACGACATTGCCGTGAATGGTGCCCTTGAAGGCGCCGTCGATCACGACGTCCTGCGCGCGAACATTGCCTTCGACATTGGCGCCCTTGCCGACGACGAGATGCGCGGCATGAATGTCGCCGACGACGCGGCCGAAGACCTGCACGCCGCCGGTGGACACGATGTTGCCGGTGATCAGCAGGCCGGCGCCGAGCGTCGATACGATCTCAGGCTGGGCGGTGCGCAGGGGCGCGGCGGGTTTGGCCTCCGGCGCGGCGGTCTCGACCGGCTTCACGGCGCGGTCGCTTTTGGTCGACGAAAAATAACTCAACACACTCTCCTGTCGGCAGATAGCTCGGCGGTTCGGCAAGCATATATTAACCAGATGGGCCCGGCGGTACAGGACAAGATGAATCTATTGCTAACGGCCGCGGATCCGCTGTCATGGCCGCGTTAACTAGCGGTACTAAATAGCGCCCGCGGCGGCTGTTTCGGCGGCGCCGTCATGGCTAAGATGGGCGGAGCATCATCCGCGCCGCGCCTGTGCTTATGGCGCGCGCCACACAGGCTCCGTCGAATAAACATGATCGGCGACAAGGCGCTGCAGGCCGCGATTGACCGCTATCTCAAATCGGTGCGCCCGCAGGCGCAGGCCGAATTGACCAAGGTCATCCGCGAGGCGATGGACCGCGGCGAACTACGCGCCGGCACCATCGACACTGCCGTGCAACTGACCTGCGAGAAGATCGGCCTCAACGTCACGCTGTACGGCAAGGTCGAGCTTTAGAACCTGGTTCCTCGCTGACGATGCGATCATTGGCTTTGGCTTGGCGGGTCAGGCGGGATTTACGCCCAGGGGCGGGCGGCGGCCGCCCTTTGCTCGAAGCTCGAAATCTTGTCGGCCTTCTGCTTGGTCAGGCCGATATCGTCGAGGCCGTTGAGCAGGCAGTGCTTGCGGAAGGCATCGACGTCGAACTTGATGACGCCGCCGTCCGGCCCGCGGATTTCCTGCTTTTCCAGATCGACCGAAAGCGTGGCATTGGAGCCGCGGTCGGCGTCGTCGAACAGCTTCTCGAGGTCTTCCGGCGAGACGCGGATCGGCAGGATGCCGTTCTTGAAGCAGTTGTTGTAGAAAATGTCGCCGAACGAGGTCGAGATCACGCAGCGGATGCCGAAATCCATCAGCGCCCACGGCGCGTGCTCGCGGGACGAACCGCAGCCGAAATTGTCGCCGGCGACCAGGATCTTGGCGTTGCGATAGGCCGGCTTGTTGAGCACGAAGTCCGGGTTCTCGGCGCCGTCGTCGAGATAGCGCTGCTCGGAGAACAGGCCCTTGCCGAGCCCGGTGCGCTTGATGGTCTTCAGGTACTGCTTGGGGATGATCATGTCGGTGTCGACATTGATGATCTTCAGCGGCGCGGCGACGCCTTCGAGGTGATTGAATTTTTCCATGGGTAGGTGAGCTTTCCCGGCTGATCTCAGGAGCGAAGGTTTAGCGCGAAGCGGGGTTGCAAGGGAAGGTTTCAGTCCGCCGCGGCCTCGATGGCTGCCATGTCGTCGTCCGACAGGCCGAAATGGTGGCCGATCTCGTGGACCAGAACGTGGGTGACGACGGCGCCCAGGGTCTCCTCATGCTCGGCCCAGTAATCGAGGATCGGCCGACGATAGAGCCACACCATGTTCGGCATCTGCCCGCTCTGGTCGGATCGGAAGGGCAGGCCGATGCCCTGGAACAGGCCGAGCAGGTCGAATTCGGTCTCCGCCGCCATGTGCTCGAGCACTTCCTCGGTCGGAAAGTCGTCGACCTGGATCACCAACCCTTCGCACAGCGCCCGGAAGCTGTCCGGCAGCCGGGAATAGGCGGCGTGGGCCAGAACCTCGATATCGTCGAGGGACGGCGCCTCCGCATCAAACCAGCCGTCCCGGTCGTCCGATTCGCTGCCCAATTCCTTTGTCATGCCCCCTATCTAGGCGAGGCGCCCTTGCGAACCAAGCGCGGCTCGCGAACTCAGGTCCAAGCCTTTGAAGGACTTGCCGATTAACCTGCCGTTAACTATTATGGCGGTTCTGAGGAGAGGATAAGCCCATGGTTTTGCGTGTGATCGGATCCGCCATTCTCGCCGCCGCGCTGATCGGCGCCGCCGCGACGCCGGCCTCGGCCGAGTTCTTCGGCTGCAAGGAGCCGCGCAGCAAGGTCAGCTATTCCTCGTCCGCCGACCGGCAGGCCTTCGCCGCCTACGCCCATCACGCGGACCGCGCCGTCCAGGAGCGCGCGCCGCGCCGCGAACGCAGCGTCGGCCTGTTCGCTCCCTACAGCGCCCGCAGCCAGCGCTGGTAGGTCCCGTGCGCCGTTTCCTCGCCATCACTTTGGCCAGTGCGATTGCCGTTGTCACGGCGCTGCCGGCCGTCGCCCAGACGCAACGCGGCACCGAGGTCGCGCAGGCCTCCACGCGCCAGCGCATCATCGTCACGCCGGGCCGCACCACGCCCGGGCCGAATTCGACACGGCAGTGTGAGGCGCGGCTGGTCGAGCAGCATCGGCCCAGCGGCACGGTGATCGTGCCGGTGATGCGCTGCTGGTGGCAGTAGGCGCACGCTCCGCTCATGCCCGCGCAGGCGGGCATCCAGATTTAATAGAAAAACAGACAAGAACTGGACCCCCGCTTTCGCGGGGGTGAGCGGATTATGCCGTCGTGTTTGAGCCGAACGTGCTCAGCGCCACTCGCGCACGTCGACGAAGTGCCCGGCGATCGCGGCGGCGGCGGCCATGGCCGGCGACACCAGATGCGTGCGGCCCTTGTGGCCCTGACGGCCCTCGAAGTTGCGGTTCGAGGTCGAGGCGCAGCGCTCGCCCGGCGCCAGCTTGTCCGGGTTCATGGCGAGGCACATCGAGCAGCCCGGCTCGCGCCAGTCGAAGCCGGCGGCCTTGAAGATCTTGTCGAGACCTTCGGCTTCCGCCTGTTCCTTCACCAGGCCCGAGCCCGGCACGATCATGGCGCTGACATTGGCATTGACGGTCTTGCCGGCGGCGACGCGCGCCACTTCGCGCAGATCCTCGATACGGCCGTTGGTGCAGGAGCCGATGAAGACGCGGTCGATCTTGATGTCGGTGATCTTCTCGCCGCCCTGCAAACCCATGTAACCGAGCGAGCGTTCGGCGGCGACGCGCTTCTTCTCGTCGGCAATTTCGGCGGCGACGGGAACGCGGCCGGCGATCGAGGCGACCTGCTCGGGGCTGGTGCCCCAGGTCACGATCGGCGGCAGCTTGGCGGCGTCGAGCTTGAGCTCGCGGTCGAAGTGCGCGCCGTCTTCCGATCGCAGCGTCTCCCAGTAGCGCATGGCCTGATCCCAGGCTTCGCCCTTAGGCGCCATCGGGCGGCCCTTGAGATACTCGAACACCTTGGCGTCCGGCGCGACGAAGCCGGCCTTGGCGCCGGCTTCGACCGACATGTTGCAGACGGTCATGCGTCCTTCCATCGAGAGGGCGCGGATCGCCTCGCCGGCATACTCGATGGCGTAGCCGGTGCCGCCGGCGGTGCCGATCTCGCCGATGATGGCGAGGATGATGTCCTTCGATGTCACGCCTTGCGGCAACACGCCGTCGACAAGCACGCGCATGTTCTTCGACTTGCGCTGCAGCAGGGTCTGCGTCGCCAGCACGTGCTCCACTTCGGAGGTGCCGATGCCGTAAGCCAGCGCGCCGAAGGCGCCGTGCGTCGCGGTGTGGCTGTCGCCGCAGACGATCGTCGTGCCCGGCAAGGTGAAGCCCTGCTCGGGGCCGATGATGTGGACGACGCCCTGGCGCTTGTCGAACTCGTTGAAGTAGGTGAGGCCGAAGTCCTTGGCGTTCTGCGCCAGCGCGGCGATCTGCTCGGCGCTTTCGGGGTCCGGATTCGGCAGCGAGCGGTCCGACGTCGGCACGTTGTGATCGACGACGGCGAGGGTCTTTTCCGGCGCATGCACCGGCCGGCCGGCGGTGCGCAGGCCTTCGAAGGCCTGCGGGCTGGTCACTTCGTGGACCAGATGGCGGTCGATGTAGAGCAGCGCGGTGCCGTCTTCCTGGACGTCGACGACGTGGTCGTCCCAGATCTTGTCGTAGAGGGTGCGCGGGGTCATGGCGTGTTACCTTGTCTGAAAGGGTGGGTTCCTAAAGGGTCGCTGGCAGCAGGCGCGCGCGAAAGCGCGCCGCGCCGGTCAAAGCCCGGCCTGGACGGCGGTCAGGCGGCCGAAGAACCGCCAGGGCAGGCGGGTGTGGTCGGCCAGAATGATGCGCTGAACCTTTAGAACCATGACAGGGTATATAGCCGCTTGTCCCGCGGGCGACAATAAAGCCGGAGCGTGCTTGTTTCAGCTTAAAACCGGGTGCGCCACACCTGCAATGGCCGGAACCGGCCTCGATCTCGGCCAATTTTTCGCAGAGTTTGGGCGCCGCCGTTCACCCCGAAGCGCCAGTTGAGGCTCGCGATCGTGGCAAAGACGTTCCGAAAGGCAGTCAAAGCCAAAGCCAAACCGAAAGCGAAGCCAAGGCCCGAACCGAAATCCGGCAAAGCGCCGGCGCCGGTCCTGCTGTCGGGCGGCAATCCGCAAATTGCCAAAGGCTACGGCGATGGTCCGGTGCAGAACTATGTCGCGGCGATGCCCGGCTGGAAGAAAGGCGTCGGCCAGCGCCTCGATGTGGTGGTCACGCGCACCGTTCCGAAAGTGCGGAAGGCGGTGAAGTGGAATTCGCCGCTCTATGGCATGGACGACAAGGAGTGGTTTCTGGGCATTCATGTCTTCACGAAATACGTGAAGGTGGCTTTCTTCCGTGGCGCCTTGCTCGACCCGGTGCCGCCCGGAACGTCGACCCAAAAAGAGGTGCGCTATCTCGACATCCGCGAGGACGATGATTTTGACGAGGCGCAGATTGCGCGATGGGTGAAGCAGGCCAGCAAGCTGCCGGGCGTGAAGATGTAGTCACCAAAGAAAAAGGACCGCGCAAGCGCGGCCCTTTCCGGCATTCCCCCGGATAGCCGTAACTTATGAAGCGGCGGCTTCCGCGCCGGTCGAGGCGGTCGCCTCGACGATACGGGCCTTCTTGCCGCGCAGCGCGCGCAGGTAATACAGCTTGGCGCGGCGCACCTTGCCGCGGCGCACGACCTTGAGCGAGTCGATCGCCGGCGCGTAGAGCGGGAACACGCGCTCGACGCCTTCGCCGTACGAAATCTTGCGGACCGTGAAGCTCTCATGGAGGCCGCGGCCCGAACGCGCGATGCACACGCCTTCGTAGGCCTGCACGCGGGTCTTGTCGCCTTCGGTCACCTTGACGTTGACGATCACGGTGTCGCCCGGCGCGAATTCCGGCAGCGTCCGGACGGCGGACAGCTTCTCGAGCTGCTCTTTCTCGATTTCCTGGATGATGTTCATGGCTCAAATCTCCGTCGGCAGCGCCAGCAACCGGCGCGCGGTTCAAGGCTCAAACTGAATGGGTTGGCCGGGCTTTTAGAGCAAAGATTGTGGCTTGTCACGTCTCTAAACCGCCCCCCGCGCCAGTCATTCCGGGGGCCGAGCGCCGCGAGGCAGCCCGGAATCCATAACCCCGGCTGCGGCGTATGGATTCCGGGTTCTCGGCCTGCGGCCTCGCCCCGGAATGACGGATTCTATTGGTCTTTTCTCGCCAAAAAGGCCGCCCAGAGGTCCGGGCGGCGCTCCCGGGTGAGCCTTTCGGCCTCGGCCCGGCGCCAGGCGGCGACCTTGGCGTGGTCTCCGGAGGTCAGGATCTCGGGGATCGGCCGGCCCTCGAATACGGCGGGGCGGGTGTATTGAGGGTACTCCAGCAGGCCGTCGGAGAAGCTTTCCTCGACGCCGGAGGCCTCCTTGCCCATGACTCCCGGAATGAGGCGCACACAGGCGTCCAGCAGCGTCAGGGCGGCCATCTCGCCGCCGGACAGCACGAAATCGCCGAGGCAGACCTCCTCGAGGCCGCGGGCCTCGATCAGGCGCTCGTCGACGCCCTCGAAGCGGCCGCACAGGATCACCGCGCCGGGGCCGGCCGCCAGTTCGCGGACACGGGCTTGCGTCAGCGGCTTGCCGCGCGCGCTCATGATCAGGCGCGGGCGGGCATCGAGCGGGATCGCGTCCAGCGCGCGGGCCAGCACGTCCGCCTTCATTACCATGCCGGGGCCGCCGCCGGCGGGCGTGTCGTCCACCGTGCCGTGCTTGTCGGTGGCGTGGTCGCGAATTTGGCGAGCCTCCAGCGACCACAGGCCGTTCGCCAGCGCCCTGCCGGCGAGGCTGACGCCGAGCGGGCCGGGAAACATCTCCGGATAGAGCGTGAGGATGGTGGCGCGGAACATCGCCGTCACTCGATGATCGACGGCAGCACGACCGTGATCTTGCCGCCCTGGATATCGACCTGGGGCACCACGGCGTTGCTGAACGGCAGCAGCAGCGGCTCGCCGCCTTGCGGCGTTACGATTTCAATGAGGTCGCCGGCGCCGAAATTATACAGCGCCGTCACCTTGCCGAGCGCGACGCCCTCGGGTGACACGGCGGCGAGGCCGATGAGATCGGCGTGATAATACGTGTCGTCGTCGTCGATGACCGGCAGGCGATCGCGCGGCACATAGAGATCGGTGTTGGTGAGTTTCTCGGCCGCGGTGCGGTCGGGCACGCCGGAGAGACGGGCGACGAAGTGATCCTTCGCCGCGCGCATGCTCTCGATGTCGAAGGTGCGCTTGCCGTCGAGCGTTTCGAACGGGCCGTAGTCGGCGATGGCCGCCGGGTCCTCGGTGAAGGACCACAGCTTGACCTCGCCGCGCACGCCATGCGCCGCGCCAATGCGCGCGACGCAGACTCGGTTCTTGTCCGCGGGGCTAAGTGGCTTGCTGTCGCTGCGCGCCACGACTTAGCGCGATCAGGCCGCCGGGGCCTTGGCGGCCTCTTCGGCCTTCGCCTTGCGTTCCTTGCGCGGCACGGCCTTCTCCGGGTTGTTGCGCACGGTGCGCTTGGCAACGCCGGCCTTGTCGAGGAAGCGCATCACGCGGTCGGACGGCTGCGCGCCCTTCTTCATCCACTCCTTGACCTTCTCGTAGTCGAGCTTGAGGCGCTCTTCCTTGTCCTTCGGCAGCAGCGGATTGAAGTAGCCGAGACGCTCGATGAAGCGGCCGTCGCGCGGCGAGCGCGAGTCGGCGAGCACGATGTGATAGAACGGGCGCTTCTTGGTGCCGGCGCGGGCCATGCGGATGACGAGCATTTTCAGGTTTCCTTTCAGGTATCTCGATCGTTGATGTGTTGAAGCTGCTTATTTCTTTTTCCCGAAGCCCGGCAGTCCGCCGGGTCCGGGGAATTTCCCGCCAAGGCCGGGAAGCCCCGGCATGTTCGGCGGCAATTTCGGCATCGTCGGCGGAAGTCCTCCGCCACCCGGGAAGCCCGGCGGCAACTGGCCGCCACCGCCGCCCGGCATGCTCTTGGCGATCTCGGCAAGCTGCTCCGGCGAGGGCGCGGCGCCGCCGCCCAGCCCAAGCATCTGGCCGAGGCCGGCCATCGGTCCGCGCTTTGCGCCCTTGCCCATGGCCTTCATCATGTCGGCCATGCCGCGATGCATTTTCAGCAGCTTGTTGATCTGTTCGGACGAGGTGCCCGAGCCCGCGGCGATGCGCTTCTTGCGGCTGTTCTTGAGCAAATCCGGATTGCGCCGCTCCTGCGGCGTCATCGATTCGATGATCGCGACCTGACGCTTGAGCAGCTTGTCGTCCATGCCGGCGGCGGCGATCTGGTTCTTCATCTTGGCGATGCCGGGCATCATGCCCATCAGGCCGCCGAGCCCGCCCATCGACATCATCTGATTGAGCTGATCGCGCATGTCGTTGAGGTCGAACTGACCCTTGCGCATCTTCTCGGCGGTGCGCGCCGCTTTTTCGGCGTCGATATTGGCCGCGGCCTTTTCGACGAGCGAGACGATGTCGCCCATGCCGAGAATGCGGCCGGCGATGCGCGCGGGATCGAACTCCTCGAGCGCATCCATCTTTTCGCCGGTGCCGATCAGCTTGATCGGCTTCTGCGTGACGGCGCGCATCGACAGCGCGGCGCCGCCGCGGCCGTCGCCGTCGACGCGGGTGAGCACGATGCCGGTGAGGCCGACGCGTTCGTTGAAAGAACGCGCCAGATTGACGGCGTCCTGGCCGGTCAGCGAATCCGCGACGAGCAGCACTTCATGCGGATTGGCGGTGCGCTTGACCTCGGCCGCCTCGTTCATCATCTCGTCGTCGAGCGTGGTGCGGCCGGCGGTGTCGAGCAGCACGACGTCATAGCCGCCGAGACGGCCGGCATCGAGCGCGCGGCGCGCGATCTGCGGCGGCTGCTGGCCGGCAACGACGGGCAAGGTGTCGATGCCGGTTTCGCGGCCGAGCACGGCCAATTGCTCCATCGCGGCCGGACGGCGCACGTCGAGCGAGGCCATCAAAACTTTCTTCTTCTGGCGTTCGGTGAGGCGCTTCGCCAGCTTCGCGGTGGTGGTGGTTTTGCCGGAGCCCTGCAGACCGACCATCATGATGGCGACCGGCGGCGCGGCATGCAGGTCGATCGCCTGCGCTTCGGCGCCCAGGGTCGCGACGAGCTGGTCGTGCACGATCTTGACGACCATCTGGCCGGGCGTGACCGACTTGACGACCGTGGCGCCGATGGCCTCCTTGCGCACGCTGTCGACGAAGTCGCGGGCGACATCGAGCGCCACGTCGGCCTCGAGCAGCGCCCGGCGCACCTCACGCATCGCGGCGTCGACGTCGGCTTCCGACAGCGCGCCGCGGCGGGTGAGGCGGTCGAGAATGCCGCCAAGTTTTTCCGACAGATTGTCGAACATCCAAAATCCTCGTGCTCTCGCGGGTTTCGAGCCTGACAAAACGCGACGACGCCCGAGGGCGCATTGCGCTGTCGGGCGGTGGCCTCCGGCCTCATGGGACCGGTCGGCGGGGCGAATTCGTCAGTCTCTATCGAGAACGGCGGGAAACTAGGGACCGGGGGCGGTCAAGTCAAGGCGAGTCTGGCCGCGGCGCGGCCGCCGGGCCCGGAGGCGTTTTTCGCTATGTCTCTGATGAATATACGAAAAATCAGGGCGCCAGCTCGAAGGTCACCGAGATGGCGGCGCGCAGCAGCTGCTCGCCCGGCGCCACCGGCACGGCGGAAGCCCGCATCGCCTGCACGACCGGCCGCGGCGGGCTCGACCCTTCCTCGGAAATCGAACTTACCGGGCCGAGCTTGACCCCGGCGGCCTTGGCATAGAGTTCGGCCTTGCGGCGCGCATCGGCGACGGCGTCGTCGCGCGCCTGGTCGAGCAGCTTCGACTGCTCCGACACGACGAATTCGATGCCGGACATCTCGTTGGCGCCGGCGGCGATGGCGCGATCGAGAATGCCGGGGAATTTCTCGATCTCGCGGATGCGGATGCTCACCTGATTGGTGACCTGAAAGCCCAGCAGCCGCGCCGGTCCGGCCTTGCCCTGTTCGTATTGCGGCTGCAGCGACAGGCGCGAAGTCTGCACATCGCGGTCGGCGACGCCGGATTCCTTGATGGCCGCCAGCACACTGGTCATCTGTCGGGCATTGGCTTCGCTCGCCTCGCGCGCGTTCTTGCCCTGGCTGGTGACGCCAAGGCGGATATTGGCGTTGTCGGGCGCGACCGAAGTGGTGGCTTCGCCGGTGACGGTGATCGAGCGCTCGGCGGCGCGGGCGGCCGCGGGCACCATCGGCGCCGCCAGCAGGCCGACGGCAATCATCATGGAGAGGGAACGGCGGGACAGCGGTTTCATCATTTATTTCACCGGCACATAGACGTTGATGACGAGGGCGTTCGGATCGCTCTTGGCCGGATCCGATGCGTATTCCTCGATGAACAGATCCTGCGCTTCGAGGTTGCGGTCATCGAGATAGTTGGTGATCGCTTCATAGGTCGTATCCATCGAATCGTAGGAGCCGCGATGGACGAATTTCAGCGCCTTGCCGGAGGGCGCCTTGCCCGAGGCGATATCGCCCTTCGGCGGATTGGCCATCGGCTGCGCGATGATGACGCTGGCCTGGAAAGAGAAGCCGGTGTCGTCGGTCTCGGTATAGACCGTGAGATAAGGACCAGACGGCTTGATGTTCTGCTTGGCGAGATAGTCGTTCAGCGACTTGAAGGAGTCGATGAGGGTATCGAAGGCCGTGTCCCAATTGGTATGGCCCTTGATGTAGACGACGGTGCGGTCGGGAAGCTGCACTTCCTCGCCGAAGGCGTCGCCCGGCTGCGCGGGCATCGGCGCGTGCGGCTTGATGTCCGGCATCGGCGCCGCCGGAGTGGGGCCTTGTCCGGACCCCTGTCCCGGTTTCGGGGCATCGGGAGCGCCTTGCGCCAGCGCCGGCTGCCCCAGCGCCAGCCAGGCCGCCGCGACCGCGATCAGGCCGGTATGGCAGGCAAAGCGCAGGCTCCGCGCTCCGGACATTGTGCGCTCTCCGTCCAAGTCGACGATTCGTTTTGGCAAATGCAATCCTATCACGGCCCCTAGCCAATGGGGCGATCTTTGGCCATATAAACCGGGCGAAAGCCGGGCAGGGCCCCGGTTTTCCAGAACCGCCGGCGGACCATGGGCACGCTTTCCAACAAGGCCTTCGTGAAGATGAACGGCATCGGCAACGAGATCGTCGTTGTCGATCTGCGCGCCGACACGCCGCGCGCCGCGCCGATCGCCGCCGATGAGGCGCGGGCGGCGGCGTCTCCCGCGGGCGCCCCCTATGACCAGTTGATGGCGCTTTATCCGCCGCGCACGCCGGGCACCGACGCCTTCATCCGCATCTACAACAATGACGGCTCCGAAGCCGGCGCCTGCGGCAACGGCATGCGCTGCGTCGCCACGCTCGTGTCGGATGCCAACGGCAAGTCGAAGCTCGTGTTCGAGACCGGCGCCGGCATTCTCAATGCCTGGAAGAACGATAACGGCCAGTTCACCATCGACATGGGCAAGCCGCGTTTTGCCTGGAACGAGATTCCGCTGGCCGAGGAATTCCGCGACACGCGGACGATCGAATTGCAAGCCGGGCCGATCGACGCGCCGATCCTACATTCGCCGTCGGTCGTCAATATGGGCAATCCGCACGCGATCTTCTGGGTCGAAGATCCCTATGCCTACGACCTCGAGAAGTTCGGGCCGCTGCTCGAGAACCATCCGATCTTTCCCGACCGCGCCAACATCACGTTGGCGCATATCGTCGATCGCGAGCACATCGTCATGCGCACCTGGGAGCGCGGCGCGGGATTGACGCGCGCCTGCGGCTCGGCGGCCTGCGCCACCGCTGTGGCGGCGGCGCGGCTCAAGCGCACCGAGCGCAAGGTGCACATGACATTACCCGGCGGCGAGCTCGTCATCGAGTGGCGCGCCAGCGACGATCACGTGCTGATGACCGGACCTGTGGCGTTCGAGTTCAACGGCACGTTCGATCCGAAGCTGTTCGAGAAGGCGTCGTGACAACGCACGTTTCTTCACCTCTCCCATGGGGAGAGGTCGCCCGCCGCAGGCGGGCGGGTGAGGGGATTGGATCTATCGATAGACACTTGCCCCCTCACCCCAACCCTCTCCCCCAAGGGGAGAGGGGGATCGTCAGAGTGCTGCGAAGCGCCGCATTTCATGGTGTGGAGTTGGCGCGATGAGCATCTCCGTCCTTACTTTCGGTTGCCGGCTGAACATCGCCGAATCCGAGGTGATCAAGCGCGAGGCCGAGGCCGGCGGTGTCACCGATGCGGTGGTGTTCAACACCTGCGCGGTGACGGCGGAGGCCGTGAAGCAGGCGCGGCAGAGCATTCGCCGCGTCAGGCGCGAGCAGCCCGACACCAGGATCATCGTCACCGGCTGCGCGGCGCAGGCCGACAGCGCGCCATTCGCGGCGATGCCGGAAGTGAACCGCGTGCTCGGCAATGACGAAAAGCTCAGCGCAGCCGCGTGGCGCGGCGATGCGCGTGTCGCCGTCGGCGATATCATGGCATCAACGGGCATCAGGGCGCATGGCATCGATGCCATCGACGGTCATACCCGCGCTTTCGTGCAGGTGCAGAACGGTTGCGACCATCGCTGCACCTTCTGCATCATCCCGTTCGGCCGCGGCAATTCGCGCTCGCTGCCGGCTGAGGACGTGATCGCGCAGGCGCGGCGGCTCGTCGCCAATGGCTATCGCGAGATCGTGCTGACCGGCGTCGACATCACCAGCTATCGCGACGGCGAGTTGAAGCTCGGCGCGCTGGTGAAGCGGCTGCTGCGCGGGGTGCCGGAGATCGCCCGGCTGCGCCTGTCATCGATCGATTCGGTCGAGGCCGATGTTGACCTGCTCGACGCGCTGGCCAAAGAGCCGCGGCTGATGCCGCATCTGCATCTGTCGTTGCAGGCCGGCGACGACATGATCCTCAAGCGCATGAAGCGCCGCCATTCGCGCGCCGACGCCATCGCTTTTTGCGACGAGGTCCGCCGTTTGCGGCCCGATGTGGTGTTCGGCGCCGATATCATCGCCGGCTTTCCGACCGAGACGGACGACATGTTCGCGCGGTCGCTCGATCTGGTCGATGACTGCGGGCTGACGCAGCTTCATGTGTTTCCGTTTTCGCCGCGGCCCGGCACGCCGGCGGCGCGCATGCCGCAGCTCGACCGCGCGCTCATCAAGGGGCGCGCCCAGCGCCTGCGCGAGCGCGGCGAAGCGGCGTTGCGCGCGCATCTCGACGCCCAGGTTGGCGCCACGCATCGGGTGCTCACCGAGCGCGGCGGCATTGCGCGCACCGAGCAGTTCACTGCGGTGCGGCTCAATGCGTCGCTGGCGCCGGGGCTGTTTCTCGATCTCACGGTCGCCGGCCACGATGGCCGGCAGTTGCTGGCGGCATGAGTATGACACGTATTGCGCTCGCAGCATTGATGGGCCTCGTCGCGGCGTCTGCGATGGCGCAGGACGCGCCGCCTTATGTCGGGCAGTGGGCGGTCGAAGGGCCGGATGCCTGCCGCGACGGCGGCAATGACGATCTGAAAGCCAGCTTCTCGACGACAGCGATCGAGTATTACGCCAGCACCTGCCGCGTCGTGTCGTCACGCCGCCTGTCGAAGTCGGGCAACGATGCGCACCGGCTGAAGCTCGCCTGCGAAGGCGAGGGTGTGAAGGTCAGCCGCGACGTCACTTTGATCGTGCTCGAAAAGACCGGGCAACGGCCGGACCTGATGCTGCAGATCGATGCGGCGACCTGGGCCACACTCACGTATCAGCGCTGCGGCCAATGATCGGGTGGAGACGGAAATGAGCGACGCGAGCCATCGGGTGACGAGTATCGAGCAGCTCGAAGCCATCTACGGTGTGCCCCAGGGCGCCTCGGTCGCCAAGGAAATCGACCATATCGCCCCGGCCTACCGCCGGCTCATCGAAGCTGCGCCTTTCGTTGCCATCGCCACCGGAGACGAGCATGGCTACGATTGCTCGCCCAAGGGCGATGCGCCGGGCTTCGTGCGCATTCTCGACGACAGGACGCTCGCGATCCCGGACCGGCCGGGCAACAACCGCATCGACGGCTTCCGCAACATCATCCGTAACCCTTACATCGCGTTGCTGTTCCTCATCCCCGGCGTCGGCGAAACCTTGCGCGTCAACGGCCGCGCGTCGATTTCCATCGCGCCGGCGCTGCTGCAGAGCTTCGCCGTGGACGGCAAGCTGCCGCGCAGCGTGACGATCGTGAATGTCGAGACTGTTTTCTTCCACTGCTCGCGCGCAATCGTGCGATCGAAGCTGTGGGACGAGGCGAGCAAGGTGGATCGCCGGTCTTTGCCGTCCACCGGCAGCATGATCGCGGAAGTGAGCGACGGCAAACTTGGCGGCGAAGCCTACGACCGCGACCTGCCCGCGCGTATCAAGACGTCGCTTTACTGATCGGCGCCGGCGTCCGGCGTGGCAGGCATTACATCGCCGGCGGGGTCCCAGCCGCATTTTGTCAGCAACGCGCGCATATGCTCGGGAACCGGCGCCTCGACCGTGACCGCCGGCTTGTTCTTGGAAATCGGCACGGTGATCGCGCGCGAATGCAGATGCAGCGGCGGGCCGCTCACGCGATCGGCGCTTCCGTAAATCGGGTCGCCGACAATGGGAAAGCCCATCTCGGCGCAATGCACGCGCAGTTGATGCGTGCGCCCGGTGAGCGGCTCCAGCGCGAGCCAAGTGAGCCCGTCGGCGCGCCCCATCACCTTCCACGTCGATGACGCCGGCTTGCCGGCGGGATCGGGCTTCATCCACCAGCCGCGGCCCTTGTCGATTTCGGACAGCGCCATGTCGATCAGGCCTTCGTCCTCGGCCGGGCCGCCTTCGACCACGGCCCAGTAGGTCTTGCCGACCTTGCCCTGCTTGAACAGCTTGCCGAGCAGCGCCAGCGCCTTGCGGTGCCGCCCCAGCACCAGGCAGCCGGAGGTGTCCTTGTCGAGGCGGTGCGCCAGCGCCGGATCGCGCGGCAGGCCGAAGCGCAGCGCGCCGAAATAATCCTCAAAACTGTGGCCGCCTTTCGGCCCGCGATGCACCGACAGGCCGGCCGGCTTGTCGACAACCAGCATCATGCCGTCGCGGTACAGCAGGCGGGCGAGCATCTCGTCAGGGGACATAATTTCTTACCAATGGCCGCCGAAACGGGTATCAGGGGCGCGGCTCCCTGGGAACTAGCAATGAACGAGACGAGCGAAAAGCAGAGCTGGTGGAAGCGCCTGAGCGGCGGGCTCAAGCGCACCTCGGCGTCGCTGGGAACCGCGATCACCGATCTCGTTACCAAGCGCAAGCTGGACGCCGCGACGCTCGACGATCTCGAGAACGAACTGATCCGCTCCGATCTCGGCGTCGGCTTCGCCAGCCGTATTACCGAAGCGCTGGGCGGGGGGCGCTACGAGAAGGGCATCGCGCCGGACGAACTGCGCGCGCTGCTCGCCGGCGAGATCGAGAAGGTGATGGCGCCGGTGGCGAAACCGCTCGAGGTCACCGCGACGCCCTTCGTCATCCTCGTCTCCGGCGTCAACGGCTCGGGCAAGACGACAACCATCGGCAAGATGTCGGCGCGGTTTCGCGCCCAGGGCAAGACGGTGATGCTGGTCGCCGCCGATACCTTCCGCGCCGCCGCCATCGACCAACTCAAGATCTGGGCCGAGCGGACCGGCGCGTCGGTCGTCGCGCGCACGCCGGGCGCCGATCCGGCCGGCCTCGCCTTCGACGCGGTGACGCAGGCCAAAGCCGACGGCACCGAGGTGGTGCTGATCGACACCGCCGGGCGTCTGCAGAACCGCGCCGAGCTGATGAACGAACTCGAGAAAGTCGTGCGGGTCATCCGCAAGGTCGAGCCGACCGCGCCGCATGCCGTGCTGCTGGTGCTCGATGCCACCGTCGGCCAGAACGCGCTCAGCCAGGTCGAGATCTTCGGCAAGACCGCGGGCGTCACCGGCCTCGTGATGACCAAGCTCGACGGCACCGCGCGCGGCGGCATCCTTGTGGCGATCGCCGAGAAGTTCAAGCTGCCGGTGCACTTCATCGGCGTCGGCGAAGGCGTCGATGATCTCAGCGAATTCACCGCGCGCGATTTCGCGCGGGCCGTGGTGGGAATTGAGGATTAGCGACACTGTCATTCCGGGCGCGACTGAAAGCCGCGAGCCCGGAATCCATAACCCCAGCGCTGCGGTGTATGGATTCCGGGCCCGGCTCCTTCGGAGCCGTCCCGGAATGACAACGATAGAAGCTATGGATAGTCATGACCGATAGAAAACAACTCAATCCCATGCTCAAGCTGGCGCTCGATATCGGGCCGCTGATCCTGTTCTTCTTCATGAACTCGCGGTTCGGCATCTATTACGCGACCGGCGGCTTCATGGTCGCGGTGCTGGCGGCGCTGATCGTGTCTTATGGGCTGACGCGGCACGTTGCCATGATGCCGGTTGTCACGGCCGTGGTGGTGCTGGTGTTCGGCGGGCTCACGCTGGTGCTGCACGACGACCTGTTCATCAAGCTCAAGCCGACCATCATCTATCTGCTGTTCGCCGGCGCGCTGCTGTTCGGCATCGTGTTCAACAAGCCACTGCTCAACATGGTTTTCGATTCGGTGTTCCACATCACCGACGAAGGCTGGCGCAAGCTGACCTGGCGCTGGATGCTCTTCTTCGTCTTCCTCGCCGTGCTCAACGAAGCGGTGTGGCGCACGCAGACGACGGACTTCTGGGTCAACTTCAAGCTGTTCGGCTTCGTGCCGCTGACGCTGCTGTTCGGCATCGCGCAGGTGCCGCTGCTGACGAAATACGCGGTCGAGAAGAAGGAAGATTAGTTGGCCGCCAGCGCCTTCTCGATCTGCGGCTTGAGCACGGCGTCGAGATTCTGCGGCGTGATCGGGCCGACCAGCTTGTAGGCGATGCGGCCGTCGCGGCCGACCAGGAACGTCTCCGGCACGCCATAGACGCCCCAGTCGATCGAGGCGCGGCCCTTCTCGTCGACGCCGACGGCGCTGAACGGATTGCCGTAGCGGTTGAGGAAGCGCCGCGCATTGTCGGCGACGTCCTTGTAATTGATGCCGACGATGTTGAAGCGCTTGTCCTTGGCGAGGGCATCGAGCAGCGGCGCCTCGTCGTGACAGGGCACGCACCACGACGCCCAGACATTGACCAGAGTCACTTGGCCCTTGAGCATGTCGTCCTTGAGGCCGGGCACCGGCTTGCCGTTGATGGCCAGCGCCTTGAGCGGCGGCAAATCGGTAGGCGGCACCTGTTTGCCGATCAGCGCCGAGGGCAGCTTCGACGGGTCGCCGGCGATGAGGCCGAAATAGAACAGGGCCGCGATCATCGCGAAGATGATCAGCGGCAGCGCCAGCACCAGGCTGCGGCGCCGTGGCGACGGAGCGTTTTCTGTGGCGCTCATACTCTGTCCTCGCGCTGCGAGCGGCGCTTGATGCCGCGGCTTTCCAGATCGCTCAGGATGCGCCGCTGCACGGCGTAGTCGCGCACAATCCAGATCAGCAGCCCGGCGACGACGAGCGCCGTCGCGATGTACGCAACCACGATGAAGCTCGCATGCGGACCGAGGCTCATGCGCAAATCCACTTAAGCATTTGCCGCCTGCATCATGCGCATGGAGCGGACGCGCCGCCGCAGGATCTCGTTGCGCATCGCCGCGATATGCAGCGTGAAGAACAGCAATGTGAAAGCCAGCGCCATCACGAGGAGCGGCACAAGAATCGTCGGGTCGATGGCCGGGCCGTCCATGCGCACGACCGAAGCCGGCTGGTGCAAAGTGTTCCACCAGTCGACCGAAAACTTGATGATCGGAATGTTGACGGCGCCGACCAGCGCGAGAATGGCGGCGGCGCGCGCGGCGCGGTTCGGATCGTCGGCGGTCCAGTATAAAGCCAGCATGCCGAGATAGAGCAGGAACAGCACCAGCACCGAGGTCAGCCGCGCATCCCAAACCCAATAGGTGCCCCACATCGGCCGGCCCCACAGCGAGCCGGTGACGAGGCAGATGAAGGTGAAGGCCGCGCCGATCGGCGCCGCAGCCTTGACCGCGACATCGGCGAGGGGATGCCGCCACACCAGCGTGCCCAGCGCCGCGACTGTCATCAGGCCCCAGCCCATCATGGCGAGCCACGCCGACGGCACATGCAGAAACATGATCTTCACCGTCGCGCCCTGCTGATAGTCGTCCGGCGCATAGGCGACGCGGTAGAGCCCGTAGGCGAAGACGATTGCGGTCACGGCCGCGAGCCACGGCAGCACGCGGCTCGCGAGCGCGAGGAAACGGGTCGGGTTGGCGAGATCGATCAGGGCCATATCTGAACTCTAGGATTGGCGGATATCTAGCCAGAGCGCGTCGTGGCGGCAATGACGTGGGTCAAGGCTGCGGTCATGTCTTCGTTACTCACTCCTGCCCTTGCCGCAACGCCGCCGCCGCGGCAAAAGGACCGAGCACGAAGCTGGCCAGAGACAGCGCGCAAAGGATGGTGAAAGGCGGACCGAAGGGTGCGGGCCCGACAATGGCCGCGTTCGCGGCGGCGACGCCGAAGATCAGCACCGGCACGGTCAGCGGCAGCACCAGAATCGCCATCAAGAGGCCGCCGCGTCGCAATGTCACGGACAGAGCCGCGCCGATCAGCCCGATGAAGGTCAGCGACGGCGTGCCGGCGAGCAGGGTCAGCGCGACATAGCCCATCGCCGACAGTTCGATGTTGAGCATTAGGCCGAGCACAGGCGTAATGATTACGAGGGGCAGCGCGGTGGTCAGCCAGTGCGCGATGGCCTTGGCTGCGACGGTCAGCTCCAGCGGCAGACTGCTCATGGTCAGAAGATCGAGCGAGCCGTCGTCGTGGTCGCTGGCGAACAGCCGGTCGAGCGCGAGCAGGGTCGAGAGCAGCGCGCCGATCCACAGCATCGCCGGGCCGATCCGCGCGAGAAGGTTGAGATCGGGCCCGATGGCGAAGGGGATCATCGAGACGACGACGAAATAGAACAGCGCGCCCATCAGCGCGCCGCCGCCGACACGCACGGACAGCCGCATGTCGCGGAGGATGAGGGACGTAAAGGCGGTCATGCGCGACATTCCATTGAACCGGTCATCCCGGCGAAAGCGGGGATCCAGCCCTTTGTTGCGCTGACGCCTGCCCAAGGAAGCGCTGGATTCCCGCTTTCGCGGGAATGACCAGAGATTGGATTTACGGTTCTCATCCTGCCGCCCCCATGCGCAATTCTCGCGGGGCATCGAGGCCGATCGGGCCGTGGGTCGCCGCAACAATGAAGCCCCCGCCGGCAAGATGCTCGCACATGAACGAGGTGAGGCGGGCTTGCGACGGCGCATCGAGGGCGGAGGTGGGTTCGTCGAGCAGCCAGACCGGCCGTTTGACGGCCAGCAGCCGGGCGATCGACAGCCGCCGTTTCTGTCCGGCCGACAGGTATGCGGCCGGCAGGTCCGCCAGTGTGTCCAATTCGACGGCTTCGAGGGCGGTATCGATCGCCGGATCGCCGGACGCGCCGAGAAAGTCGGCCCAGAACGTCAGGTTTTCCCGCACCGTCAGCGACGGCTTGGCGGCATCGAGATGGCCGAGGTAATGCGCCTGTTCTGGCAGGCTGGCCTCGTCGGCCGCGCCGGCGAGACCGGTCAGCGTCACCTGCCCTTGCGCCGCGCGCAAAAGTCCGGCGATCACCCGCAGCAGCGTCGATTTACCGGCGCCGTTGCGTCCGGTCACGACCATGGCTTCGCCAGCTGATACCGTGAAATTCACGCCGGCAAAAACCTGCCGGCCGCCGCGCTCGCAGGCCAGGCTGTCGCAGATAAGCTGCATCCGGTCGGTCTTCATCGAGCCTGCCTTCGCGCGCGCGTGCGGTCGCTTATGACGATCCGGAACAACTGCCTGAGCAAAATCGCCGCCTTCATACTCTGGAATGATCCCAGTGATGATGGCATTGCGCAAAAAAAGCCCTTATAAGCCAGCGAACAACGGCGCCCTGCCAGCGCATCATGGGGCTGGCCAGCCAACGTCATTGGATTTGTTATTAAAACCAATGACTTAGCGAGGCGGGCGTCCCGAACGGAATGATCGTCCCCCGCCGGGAATGGAAACACAATCATGACCTCTCTCGACAGCTTCAAATGCGCCAAGACTCTCAAGGTCGGCGCCAAGACCTATGCCTATTACAGCCTCCCGCTGGCGGAGAAGAACGGCCTGAAAGGCATCTCGCGCTTGCCTTTCTCGATGAAGGTGCTGCTCGAGAATCTGCTGCGCAACGAGGACGGCACCACGGTCACCAAGGAAGATATCAAGGCCGTCGCCGCGTGGATGAAGACCAAGACGTCCACCCATGAATTCGCCTTCCGCCCGGCGCGCGTGCTGATGCAGGATTTCACCGGCGTGCCGGCGGTGGTCGATCTCGCCGCGATGCGCGACGCCATGGAGACGCTCGGCGGCGATCCGAAGAAGATCAACCCGCTGATCCCGGTCGATCTGGTCATCGACCACTCGGTCAACGTCAACTTCTTCGGCGACAGCAAGGCGTTCAAGAAGAACGTCGATGAAGAGTACCGCCAGAACCAGGAGCGCTACACCTTCCTCAAGTGGGCGCAGCGCTCGTTCGACAATTTCCGTGTCGTGCCGCCCGGCACCGGCATCTGCCATCAGGTCAATCTAGAATATCTCTCGCGCGTCGTCTGGACCAAGAAGGACAAGGTCACGATCGGCAAGAAGACCGCCGACATGACCGTCGCCTATCCTGACACGCTGGTCGGCACCGACTCGCACACCACGATGGTCAACGGCGTCGCCGTGCTCGGCTGGGGCGTCGGCGGCATCGAGGCGGAAGCCGCGATGCTCGGCCAGCCTCTGTCGATGACGCTGCCGGAAGTGATCGGCTTCAAGCTGGTCGGCAAGCTCAAGGAAGGCCTCACCGCCACCGACCTCGTGCTCACCGTGACGCAGATGCTGCGCAAGCGCGGCGTCGTCGGCAAGTTCGTCGAGTTCTTCGGCCCGGGCCTGCAGCACCTGCCGGTCGCCGACCGCGCGACGCTTGCCAACATGGCGCCGGAATACGGCGCGACCTGCGGCTACTCGCCGGTCGATGACGATGCCATCGCCTTCCTCAAGGACACCGGCCGTCCGGCCGAGGTGGTCAAGCTCGCCGCCGCTTATGCCAAGGCGCAGGGCATGTACCGCACCGCCCGCACGCCCGATCCGGTGTTCACCGATGTCCTCACGCTCGACCTCGCCGACGTGCAGCCGTCGCTGTCCGGCCCGAAGCGTCCGCAGGACCGCATCGCGCTGCCCGACGTGGTCGCCGGCTTCACCACGGCGATGGACAAGGAATACAACAAGGCCGCCGAGATGAAGAAGCGCGCGCCGGTCGAAGGCCGCAAGCACGATCTCGGCCATGGCGACGTGGTCATCGCCGCCATCACCTCCTGCACCAACACCTCGAACCCGAGCGTCATGATCGGCGCCGGCCTGCTTGCCCGCAAGGCGGCGGCTTTGGGCCTCAAGGCCAAGCCGTGGGTGAAGACGTCGCTCGCCCCTGGCTCGCAGGTCGTCGCCGAGTATCTCGCGAAATCGGGCCTGCAGAAGGATCTCGACAAGGTCGGCTTCAACCTCGTCGGCTTCGGCTGCACCACTTGCATCGGCAACTCCGGCCCGCTGCCGGAGGAAATCTCCGAGTCGATCAACAAGAACGATCTGGTCTCGGCCGCGGTGCTGTCGGGCAATCGTAACTTCGAAGGTCGCGTCAATCCGGACGTGCGCGCCAACTATCTGGCGTCGCCGCCGCTGGTCGTCGCCTATGCGCTGGCCGGCTCGATGTATGTCAATCTCACCAAGGATCCGATCGGCACCGACAAGAAGGGCAAGCCGGTCTATCTCAAGGACATCTGGCCGACCAACAAGGAGATCGCCAAGTTCGTCGCCAAGTATGTGACGAAGAAGATCTTCGCCGCGAAGTATGCCGACGTGTTCAAGGGCGACGCCAACTGGCGCAAGATCGCGGTCAAGGGCGGCCTCACTTATACGTGGGACGATCGCTCGACCTATGTGCAGAACCCGCCGTACTTCGAAGGCATGCAGCGCAAGGAAGTGCCGATCGAGGATATCGAAGGCGCTCGCGTGCTCGGCCTGTTCCTCGACTCGATCACGACCGACCACATCTCGCCGGCCGGTTCGATCAAGGAGTCGAGCCCGGCGGGCACCTATCTGCGCGATCATCAGGTGCGCCCGATCGACTTCAACCAGTACGGCACGCGCCGCGGCAACCACCAGGTGATGATGCGCGGCACCTTCGGCAACATCCGCATCAAGAACCAGATGGTGCCGGGCGTCGAAGGCGGCGTCACCATCCACTATCCGTCGAAAGAGAAGATGACGATCTACGACGCGGCCATGCGCTACAAGGCCGAGAAGGTGCCGCTCGTCGTTTTCGCCGGCAAGGAATACGGCACCGGCTCGTCGCGCGACTGGGCGGCCAAGGGCTCGGTGCTGCTCGGCATCCGCGCCGTGATCACGCAATCCTTCGAGCGCATCCATCGCTCGAACCTGGTCGGCATGGGTGTCATGCCGCTCAACTTCGAGGAAGGCACGTCGTGGCAGTCGCTCGGCCTCAAGGGCGACGAGAAGGTCACGATCCACGGCCTCGAAGGCGATCTCAAGCCGCGCCAGAGGCTGACCGCCGAGATCACGATGGGCGACGGCACCGTCAAGAAGGTACCCCTGATCTGCCGCATCGATACGCTCGACGAACTGGAATACTTCCGTTCGGGCGGCATCCTGCAATACGTGCTGCGTCAGCTCGCCGCCTGACGCAAAGCCGGTTCCGGCCTACAGTCGCACCCGCCCTCACTGCGAAGTGAGTGGCGGGTGAATTGCTTCTGCCCCTATATGATGGCCACGCGCTGACCGGGGACTCCCGCCGACATGAAATTGAGCCGCCTGACCTTTGCCGCTGCCTTTGCGGCGCTGTCTTTCGTGCCCCCTGCCGCGGGCGGGGAGCCGAAGGCCGTGGTCGAGTTGTTCACCAGCCAGGGCTGCTCGTCGTGCCCGCCGGCAGACCGGCTGCTTGGCAACCTGGCCCACGATCCGGCCGTCATCGCGCTGAGCCTGCCGGTCGATTACTGGGATTACCTCGGCTGGCAGGACACCCTGGCGCTCAAGGGCCATGGCAAGCGCCAGCGCGCCTATTCGGCCGCGCGCGGCGATGGCGCGGTTTACACGCCGCAAGCCGTCATCAACGGCGTCACCCATGCGCTCGGCAGCGACAAGAACGCGATCGAGGAAGCCATCGCCAAATCGCGCACCGGCAAGCAGGCGCTGACGCTGGCCGTCAAGGCGACCATTGAGGACGGCAAGCTCATCGTGAATGTGCCGGGCGTCGAAGGCGAACCGGTCATCGCCGAAGTGTGGCTGTGCCCCGTGAGCGACAAGATCGAAGTTACGATTCAGCGCGGCGAAAATCGCGGTCAGAACCTGAACTACTACAATGTCGTGCGGCGCTGGGTGAAACTCGGCACCTGGAGCGGCAAGGCCGAGACGTTCATGCTGCCGCTCGGCGACATTCCGAATGCGAATTTCACATTGTCGGATATCAGCCATTTTGTCGTGCTGGTGCAGAACAACGTCAACGGCAAGCCGGGCCTCATGGTCGGCGCGGCCAGCGTGGCGATGAAGTAAGGCGTTCTGAAAAGGTTATGCCTCGCTTGGGCGCGTCCTTATGGGGCGCGTTTTTTCATTTGTGCGAGGCGCGCGAGGCATGGGCCGCAAAAAAATAGGGCCGGCGGTTGAGCCGGCCCTGAGGCATAGGGGATTGAATCGAACGCTACTCAACTCTGAACCTGATCGGCCCGGTCCGAAGACCCCCGGGGGGCTGGGGGGCTGAGGAATCCGGAGATCAAACCGGACCGGGCCTTGAGGCAACGGTGCCGTTATCCCAAGGCCTCGTGTCCGGCAATTGACGGAAATTGGGCGTTATTGTGAGGGCCGCTGACGAGTTCGTGAAGGCGCGCGCGGCCCCAAAAAGGGGGCGTCATCGGCTCGTTTTGCAGCCCGCGACGCGAGGGAACTTTGCCAGGCGCCGCCCTTGGCGCGAACCTGCCATTTGAATCAGGGGCTTGCGGCGCAGTGCCGGCGGCGCGATCATCGGCGGGTCAGGTTCTTGAAGGAGGCCGCATGACGATCGGATCCGGCGACAGCGAGCCAGGTCAGATTCCCGGGGGCGCCCGCGCCGCCCCCAACCTGCTCGGGCAGGTCACCTTCAATCGCCGCGAACTGAACCGCATTCTCGACCTCTATGGCCGCATGGTCGCGGCCGGCGAGTGGCGCGATTACGCCATCGACTTTCTCAAGGACCGCGCAGTGTTCTCGGTCTTCAGGCGTTCGTCCGAAGTGCCGCTGTACCGCATCGAGAAGGACCCGAAGCTGGCGCAACGCCAGGGCGCCTACAGCGTCATCTCGGCGACCGGGCTGATACTGCGCCGCGGCCACGAACTCGACCGCGTCCTGCGCGTCATCGACAAGCCGCAGCTCGCGCTGGCGAATTGATCTCTTTGCCCCGGACGCGGTGCGGCACGAGCGTAGCGAAGTGCTGCGCCGCAGAGCCGGGGCCTTCACACATTCGGAGCTCTGGGCGGTCCCGGTTCTGCGGTGCACCGCCAAAGCGGCGCTGCACCGCGCCCGGGACAGGTGGTTCACGCCGGCGCGCTGTCGCCCTTGCCGAGCGGCAACTGCATCTGCACCGTGTCGAGCCAGCGGCCGAACTTGTAGCCGACCGATTTGAACACGCCGGCCGGCCGGAAGCCGCAGGCCGTGTGCAGGGCGATCGAGCCCGCCTGGTTCGAGTCGCCGATCACCGCCAGCATCTGGCGGAAGCCCGCCTCGGTGGAGAGCTTGATGAGTTCGGCCATCAGCGCCTTGCCGATGCCGCGCTTCTGCATGTCCGGCGCGATGTAGATCGAATCCTCGACCGTGAAGCGATAGGCCGGCCGTTCGCGAAACGGCCCGGCATAGGCGTAGCCGGCAACCTGGCCGTCGATTTCGGCGACGATGTAGGGGAATTTGCCGACGCGCAGCTTGTCGTAGCGCCGCATCATCTCCGCTTCGTCCGGCGGCTCGAGTTCGAAGGTCGCGGTGCCGGTGCGCACGGCATGGGCATAGATGACGGCGATGGCCGGGATATCGGCGGGCGTGGTCGGACGGATGTTCATGGCAACACCACAAAAGAAAACGCCCCGGCTTTAGGCCGGGGCGTTCATTCTGGCAACTGTCTCTATCCGTTCGTTAGCGCCGGTCACCCAGGAAGCGCAGCATGAACAGGAACAGGTTGATGAAGTCGAGGTAGAGCGTCAGCGCGCCCATCACCGCCTTGCGGCCGGCGGCGGTGCTGTCGTCGTTGACGTCGTACATCTCCTTGATCTTCTGGGTATCCCAGGCGGTCAGGCCGGCGAAGATCAGCACGCCGACGATCGAGATCACGAAGCCCAGGCCCGAAGAGCCGAGGAAGATGTTGACGATCGACGCCAGGATCAGGCCGAACAGACCCATGATCAGGAACGAGCCGATCGGCGACAGGTCACGCTGCGTCGTGTAGCCGTACAGGCTCAGCGCGCCGAACGATGCCGCGGAGATGAAGAAGGTGCGGGCGATCGACGAGCCGGTGTAGACCACCAGGATCGACATTAGCGCCAGGCCGAGCAGGCCGGCGTAGAGCATGAACAGGCCGAAGGCGGTCGAGGGCTGCAGCGTGTGAACGCGGAAGCTCAGGAAGAACACCAGGCCGAGTGTCGCCAGCATCAGCACGATCGGCGTGAAGCCGCCGAGGATCATCTGGCCGAACGCGGTCGCGCCGACGAGACCCGCCGGGGTGATGCGGATCGCATCGCCGCCCGCGAGCTGGAAGGCGAAAAAGGCGACGACGCCGGTCAGTGCGACGCCGGCGGCCATATAGTTGTAAACGCGGAGCATGTAGGCGCGCAGGCCTGCATCGATCTCCGCAGTGCGCGCGGCGGTGCCGAAGCCGCGGGCAGCTACGTTACGGTCGAAGTCCGACATCGAAATTTCCCTCTCCTCAGTGCCGGCGATTGTCAGGTGACGGTGCCGGCTCACGTCAGGCGCCGGACCGCTGTCGCGGCAGGCGCCTCATGTTGCGGAATGTAATGGTTGGTGAGGTTTTGCGCCAGATATGGCGGGGTCATGTTCGGCCTACCTTGCGGAATATTAACCTTCACTGCAACGGCCGTTTTGGCCGCAAAAACAAGGGCTATGCCGCCTCCGGAAGCCGGCGCGGCTGAATGTCGCTGCCCCGCCAAGACCTTAGGTCAGAGATTTCGCAGCACCGGGGCCGGCTTCTGGCCCAGCGCCGAGAAGGTGCCGGCAAGGCCCAGCACCACCGTCACCAGCACGGCCGCCAGCGTCGCCAGCAACGACGCGCCGGGCTGCCAGGAGAAGGGCAGGCGCATCAGCTCGGTGACGATCAGCCAGCTCGCCGCGGTGCCGCTGAGCACGCCGAACACCGCGGTGGCGGCGGCGATCAGGAGGTACTCGATGGTGTAGGCGCCGATCAGCCGCAGCCGGGTCGCCCCTAACGTCTTGAGGATGACGGCGTCGTAGACCCGGTGGCGGTGGCCGGCGGCCAGCGCGCCGCCCAGCACCAGCGCCGCGACCAGCAGCGTCAGCCCGGAGGCGCCGCGGATCGCCAGCACCAGATTGCCGATCAGCGAGCCGATGGCGTCGAGAGCGTCCTTGACGCGCACGGTGGTGATCATCGGAAAGTCCTGCGCCAGCGCGCGGATGATCTTGTTCTCCTCCTCGGCGGTCGTCTTGCTCTCCGGGTAGGTGAGGGTCGCCAGCCGTGTATGCGGCGCGCCGTCGAACACATGCGGCGAGAACACCAGCACGAAATTGATGCTCAGGCTCTGCCAGTCAACCGTGCGCAGATTGGCGATCTTCGCCGTGATATTGCGGCCGAGCACATTGACGGTGACGGTGTCGCCAACCTTGAGGCCGAGGCCGTCGGCGATCTTCTTCTCGAACGACACCAAAGGTTCGCCGCGATAGTCGGGGTCCCACCATTGCCCGTCGGTCAGGCGCGAGCCGTTCGGCACCGTCGCCGAATAGGTGATGCCGCGGTCGCTCTGCAGCACCCAGGCGGCTTCCTCGGACGGCTTGAGATCCTGCGCATCGACGCTGTTGGCCGAGACGATGCGGCCGCGCAGCATCGGCACCTCGTCGAGCGCGGCGCCCGGCGCCTGTTTGGCGACGAAGGCATCGAATTCAGGCGCGCGGTCCGACGGGATGTCGAGGAAATAGAAGGCCGGGGCTCGTGCCGGCAATTCCCGGGCGAACTGGCTGCGCAAATTGCCGTCGATCTCGATCACGGTGACGAGGAGCGCGATGCCGAGGCCGAGAGACAATACGATGGTCGGCGTCAGCGCGCCGGGACGATGGATGTTCGCAATCGCCATGCGCAGGCTGGTCGATTTCGGGCGCGGCACGCGGCGCGCGATGGCCATCACCAGCAGGCCGACAAGCTGCAGCAGCACGAACACGGCGGCGGCGACGCCGACATAGATCAGCGCCACGCGGCGGTCGTAGGCGAGCAGCACGGCCAGCGTGCCGAGCGCCGCAATGGCCAGCGCGGTGAGCGCCATATAGCTGCGGCGCGGCCAGGACGGCTGCGCGGCGACGACGTCGCGGAACAGCGCGCCGACCGGCACGTCATGGGCGCGGCCGAGCGGCCACATCGCGAAGGCGAGCGCGGTGAGCAGGCCATAGACCAGCGACAGGAAGAGTTCGGGCACCTGAATGGCCGGTACGATCGGCAGCGGAATGATGGAGCCGAACAGGCCGACGACGATGAACGGCAGGGCCGCGCCGAGTGCCGCGCCGATGGCGCCGCCGATCAGCGACAGCAGAATTACTTGAGTCAGATAGATCGCGAAGACGCGGCGGCCGCTGGCGCCCAGCGCCTTCAGCGTGGCGATGGTGGCGCGCTTGCGGTCGAGATGGCTCTTCACCGCATTGCCGACGCCGACGCCGCCGACGAGCAGCGCGGTGAGGCCGACGATGGTGAGGAATTGCGTGAAGCGGTTGACGTTGCGCTCGAGCTGCGGTGAGGCATTGGTGCGGTCGCGGATTTCCCAGCCGGCATTGGGCTGTTTGACGCGGGCATCGTCGGTGACGGCCTTGACCTCGGCTTCGTGGCCGGCGCCGGGCAGCTTCACCTGATACTTCCAGCGCACCAGGCTGCCGGGCTGCAACAGGCCGGTGGCGCGCAGCGCTTCCTCGCTGACCATCAGGCGCGGGCCGAAGCCGATGCCGACCGAGAGTTTATCGGGTTCGTTGGTGAGCGCGGCGCGAATGACGAACTCGATATTGCCGACGGTGATGCGCGCGCCGGGCTCGATGGCGAGCCGCGCCAGCAAGGTCTGGTCGGCGACCGCGCCATAGGCGCCGTCGCGCTGCGCCAGCGCCTCGTCGAGCGGCATGTCGGGCGTGAGCGTAACCTTGCCGAACAGCGGATAGGCTTTGTCGACGGCTTTCAGCTCGACCAAAGTGGCGTCGCCGCTGGCGATGCGCGACATGGCGCGCAGGCTGGCGGTGGTCGAGACTTCGCCATGGCTCTGCAGGAAGGCGACTTCGTCGGGTTTGGCTTCGCGTTGAATCAGGCTGAACGACAAATCGCCGCCGAGGATAACGCGGCCTTCGCGCGCCAGCCCGTCATTGAGGCTGGCGGCGAGCGAGCCGACGCCGGCGATCGACATGGCGCCGAGCGCGATGCAGGCGATGAACACGTAGAAGCCGGCCAGCCCGCCGCGCATTTCGCGCAGGGCGTAGCGAAGCGGGAGCCAGCGTGACGCGCCGCTCATTATTGACCGTCCACAATATGCCCCGAGCGCAGGCGCACGACGCGGCCGCATTTCTGCGCCAGCGCCGGATCGTGCGTGACGAGCACCAATGTGGCGCCGTGCTTCTCGTAGCCGGCGAACAGCAGTTCGACGATCTGCTTGCCGGTGTCCTCGTCGAGATTGCCGGTCGGCTCGTCGGCGACCAGGATCGACGGGTTGGGCGCCAGCGCGCGGGCGACCGCGACGCGTTGCTGTTCGCCGCCCGACATTTGCGCCGGATAGTGATGCAGGCGATGGCCGAGGCCAACGAGTTCAAGCTCGGCGCGGGCGCGGTCCTGCGCGTCGTCGATGCCGGCGAGTTCGAGCGGCACCGCGACATTTTCGAGCGCCGTCATGGTCGGGATGAGGTGGAAGGATTGGAAGACGATGCCTATGTTGCGGCCACGGAAGCGGGCCAGTTCGTCCTCGCTCAGTTCGCGCAGGTTCTCGCCGGCCACCGTCACGGTGCCGGTGTCGGCGCGTTCCAGCCCGGCCATCACCATGAGCAGGGTCGATTTGCCGGACCCGGACGGGCCGACGAGGCCAATTGCCTCGCCCCTGCCTATATTCAGGTCGATGTCCCGGAGGATATGAACACGGGCGGCGTCGCGGCCGAGCGAGAGATTGAGCCCCGATAGCGCAATGGCGGGCCCGGCAGGTGAAGGTGCTTTCATGAATCTCTTTCCGAAACGATCGCCGTCATATGGGGAAGTTCTTCGTCCAGTCCAGCGGGCTGCGGCGCTATTACTCATATTTGCCGGCATTTTGGGCTCGAATGCGGCTCTCGCGGCTGACAAAGCCGTGAAGATCGTCGTTCTCGGCGACTCCCTGACCGCCGGCTATGGGCTCAATGTCCAGGATGCCTTCCCGACCAAACTCGGGGTGGCGCTGAAGGCCAAGGGCCATGCCATCGAACTGATCAATGCCGGGGTGTCGGGCGACACCGCGACCGGCGGGCTCGACCGCTTCGACTGGTCGGTGCCGCCGGATGCCGACGCGCTGATCCTCGAACTCGGCGCCAATGACGCGTTGCGCGGCGTGGCCCCGGACGTGACCCGCGCCGCGCTCGACAGAATCCTGACCAAGGTCGCGGAGCGGAAGATTCCGGTGTTGCTGGCCGGCATGTTGTCGCCGCCCAATATGGGCGCCGATTACGCCGCGAAATTCAACGCGATCTTCCCCGATCTCGCGCAGAAGCATAATGCGTTGTTCTATCCGTTTTTCCTTGAAGGCGTCGCCGCCGACGACAAGCTGAACCAGCGCGACGGCATGCATCCAAGTCCGGACGGCGTGGATGTCATCGTGAAGAACATTCTGCCGAAGGTCGAGGAACTGATCGCGCTGGCGAAGGCGAAGAACGGCTGACGCTCAATGCCCCGTCTCTTCACCGGCATCGAAATCCCCTCCGGCATCGCCGAGGCGCTGAACATGCTGCGCGGCGGGCTGCCGGGCGCGCGCTGGATCGACCGCGAGAATTATCACATCACCTTGCGCTTCCTCGGCGATATCGATGACCGCATGGCGAATGACGCGGCCTCGGTCCTCGCGGATATTCGCAAGCCGGCCTTCAACCTGTATTTCGACGGCCTCGCTTCATTCGGCGGCCGCAAGCCGCGCTCGGTCTATGCGCAGGTCGCGGCCGAGCCGGCTTTGGACGAGTTGCAGGACGAGCAGGAGCGGCTGATGCGCCGCATCGGGCTTGCGCCGGAAACGCGCAAGTTCACGCCGCATGTGACCTTGGCGCGGCTGCGCGCAACGTCGAGCATGGATGTCGCGGAGTATCTGTCCGCGCGCGGCTTCTTCCGCACCGCGCCGTTTCCGGTGACGCGTTTCGTGCTGTTCTCGTCGCGCGCCTCGACCGGCGGCGGGCCTTACGTGGTGGAAGAGAGCTATGCGCTTCTCTGACTACGCCACCTTGAACAGCCGCATTTGCGCGTCGAGCATCGAAGTGGCCAAGCCGTGGGCGTCTTCCACCGCTTCGAGCGCGAGCGACAGGGGCGTATAGCGCGGCGCTCTCACTTCGCCGACGATGCTGCCGAAATCGAAGGAGAAGTCGGCTTCGAACTTGCGCGCGAGCTGCTGCATGCGCCGGTTGCCGGCGAGGCAATCCATGCGCAGCAGGCGGATGGCGCGATTGCGCGCCGACAGCAGGATGCGCTCGAGCAACGCGGTGCCGACGCCGTGGCTCTGCCAATCCTTTTCGATCGAGAAGGCGGCCTCGGCCTCGTTGCCGAACAGCGGCCCGATCGGACGCAGTTCGCCGGCGCCGCGGAGCGTGCCATCGACGAAAAAGCCGTAAACGATGACGCCGAACTCGTGGATGCTGTGGGCGTGCTTGTCGATGAACTCGTCCGAGACGGCACCGGAGAAGCGGGTGTTGCGGCTTTCGCGATCGAGGCGCAGCAGGTGGTCGCGGTAGGCGGCGGCCTCGGCGGGCCACAGCTTGCGGACGACGCCATCGAGAGGCAGGGGCTCGCTCATATCGAAATTCCTCAGGTCAAGAAGTCGGCTCTGCCCCCTCGGTCTCCCGACTCATTTTCTGTTTGCACACACATATATGGTGCATTGCAGCAAAAATACGATCCGGCTTAGGGCGCAGGACGGCCTCCCTTGCGAAAAACGCATGGCTAACAAAGTGTTAACGATCGGGCCCTTGGCGATCTTTGGTTTCGCCGCGCCGGGTAAGCGCGTCCCGCCGGCGCCATGCGGTGCAACATTGCGACCCTGCGCGCTGCGAAAAGCCTGCCTTCGCGTCGCGAACGATTTACAGCCGCGGCGCTACGCCTTAGCTGTTGCGGCATTGTCCCGCCGATCATCGATTTTGTGCCCCCACCTCCATGTCTGAAACCTTTGCCGGCCGCTATGCGGCGCTGGTCGACTCCGGAAAGATCGAGGCCGACCCGGCGCAGGCCGCGCTGGCCCGGCATTACGTCGCGCTCGATCAGCGGCTGACCGAGAGGCTTCTGGCGCGCAAGTCGTCGTCGCTCGGCTGGCTGTTCGGCAAGAAGAAGGCGCCGCCGGTCAAGGGCCTCTACGTCCACGGCGAGGTCGGCCGCGGCAAGACCATGCTGATGGACCTGTTCTATCAGTCCACCGTCGTCGAGAAGAAACGCCGCGCGCACTTCCATGAATTCATGGCGGATGTGCACGAGCGGGTGCACCGCTACCGGCAGGCGATCAGGGACGGCAAGGTCGCGGATCAGGATCCGATCCTGCATGCCGCCGATGAAATCGCCGACGAGACCCAACTCATCTGCTTCGACGAGTTTCACGTCACCGATATCGCCGACGCCATGATCCTCGGCCGCTTGTTCACGCGGCTGTTCGAGCGCGGCGTGGTGATGGTGGCGACGTCGAACCTGGCGCCGCGCGATCTCTACAAGGACGGGCTCAACCGCGCGCTGTTCGTGCCGTTTCTCAAACTGCTGGAGCAGCAATGCGAAGTGGTCCGGCTCGACGCCCGCACCGATTTCCGGCTGGAAAAGCTCACCGGCGTCAATGCCTGGTATGTCCCGCCTGACATCCAGGCCGAGGCGGCGCTGGACAACGCCTGGCGCGAACTCGTCGGGCATGCCGAAGGCGCGGCGCATGAACTCATCGTCAAAGGCCGCATCGTGAATGTGCCGAAAGCGGCAATGGGCGTTGCGCGCTTTGAATTTTCCGATCTTTGCTCGAAGCCGCTGGCGGCATCGGACTTTCACAAGATCGCGCTGGAATTTCATACCCTCATCATCGACCGCATCCCGATCATGGATGACTCACGCCGCAACGAGGCCAAGCGTTTCATTATCCTCGTCGATACCTTGTACGATCACGCGGTGAAACTGCTCGCTTCCGCGGAAGCGTCACCCGAGCAGCTCTATACCGGCGCCGACGGTTATGAGGCCAACGAGTTCAAGCGCACCGCCTCACGTCTGTTCGAAATGCGCTCGCAATCCTATCTCGGCCTGCCGCACGGCCCGCGCACGGCGGAGAATATCGATCTGGCGAAGATCGTCGATACCTGAACCGTCCGGCACCTAGGAGAAGCTGGTCCAGATCAGCAGGACCACCGCGATCGCCATCAGCGCCGTGGCCAGCCAGCCCAGCACGATGAGCCAGCGCGGCGCGGCCAGCAGGCGAGCGCCGCGCTGGCTGATCAGCACGGCCATTGTCGCAATCATGATCGGCACCGCGACAACGCCATTGACCACCGCCGACCAGAACAGCATGGCGATCGGGTCGATATTGGTCGCGAGCAGCGCGGCGCCGCCGAGTGTCGCCGCGGCGACGATCGCGTAGAAGCCGATGGCGCGGTTGGCCGGCAGTTCGAGGCTGCCGGGAAGCTTGAACACATCGGCGACGGCATAGGCGGCCGAGCCGGCGAGCACCGGCACGGCGAGCAGCCCGGTTCCGATGATGCCGATGGCGAACAGCGCGAAGGTCAAAGGCCCGCCGATGGGGCGAAGGGCTTCAGCGGCCTGCGAGGCGGTGTCGATGTGTGTGATGCCATGTGCGCGCAAGGTTGCCGCCGTCGTCACGATAATGAAGAACGCCACCATGTTCGAGAAGATCATGCCGGTCAGCGTATCGAGCGAGATGCTGTGAAATGCGCTCTGGCGCGATTGCGGGTGGCTCGTGTGCCGGCGGCTGTGGCTGAGCGCCGATTCCTCCGCCTCCTGCGAGGCTTGCCAGAAAAACAGATAGGGGCTGATCGTGGTGCCGAACACGGCGACGATCATCAGCAGGCTGGCCTGATCGAAGGCGAACGAGGGCATGACCGTCGCGCGCAGCACTTCGCCCCAGGCGATCTCGACGCTGAAAGCCGCGCCGACATAGGCGAACAGCACCAGAGTCATCATTTTGAGAATGCCGGCATAGCGATGATAGGGAATGAATATCTCCGCCATCAGACACATGAGGCCGAACATCACCGCGTAGACGAGCGACGAGCCGCCGCCGACCAGCCGCAGCGCTTCGCCCATGGCGGCAAGATCGGCGGCGATGTTGATCGTGTTTGCGGTCACGAGTGCGGCAACGAGCAATTGCAAGATCGATCGCGGTACGACGTGCGCAATGTTGCGCGCAAGGCCCTGCCGCGTATCCCAGCCGATGATGGCGCTGATGATCTGGATCGCGGCCATGAAGGGCAGCGTCAAGAAGACGGTCCAAAGCAGACCGAATCCAAACTGGGCGCCGGCCTGCGAATAGGTGGCGATGCCGCTGGGGTCGTCGTCGGCGGCCCCGGTGACGAGGCCCGGCCCGAGCGCTCGCCAGAGCGATCTTGCGGAAAACCGGATGAACGGCACGGGATCGAGGTCCTCCGCAGGCGTCAGCCACCCTTATCGCATGTTACGGGCGGCGCAGACACCAGCGCGCAAAACGGCACTGGACTTTCGTCGAAACCTCTGCTGGTATAATGTATACACGATAAGAAAACAGGGCGGAAATGTTGCTGCACAACAGCAAAATGGCTAAGCCATCGGCGGCCGTGCTCCGCGGCAGCAAGCAAAGAGTTTCCCAACATGGCGCGTAACAAAATCGCATTGATCGGCGCTGGCCAGATCGGCGGCACGCTGGCCCATCTGGTCGGCCTCAAGCAGCTCGGCGACGTCGTTCTGTTCGACGTCATGGAAGGCACCCCGCAGGGCAAGGCCCTCGACATCGCCCAATCCGCCCCGGTCAACAAATTCGACGCCAAATTCACCGGCGCCAACTCCTATGAGGCGATCGAAGGCGCCGATGTCTGCATCGTCACCGCCGGCGTGCCGCGCAAGCCGGGCATGAGCCGCGACGACCTGCTCGACATCAACCTGAAGGTGATGGGCCAGGTGGGCGCGGGTATCGCAAAATACGCCCCGAATGCCTTCGTCATCTGCATCACCAACCCGCTCGACGCGATGGTCTGGGCGCTGCAGAAGTCCTGCGGCCTGCCGCAGCAGAAGGTGGTCGGCATGGCCGGCGTGCTCGATTCGGCGCGCTTCCGCCACTTCCTGGCGGACGAGTTCAACGTCTCGGTCGAGGACGTCACCGCCTTCGTGCTCGGCGGCCACGGCGACACCATGGTGCCGCTCACCCGCTATTCGACGGTCGCCGGCATTCCGGTGCCGGATCTCGTGAAGATGGGTTGGACCACGCAGGCCCGCGTCGACGAGATCGTCAAGCGCACCGCCAATGGCGGCGCCGAAGTCGTCAACCTGCTCAAGACCGGCTCGGCCTTCTACGCCCCGGCGGCCTCGGCCATCGCGATGGCGGAGAGCTACCTGCTCGACAAGAAGCGCGTTCTGCCCTGCGCCGCCTATCTCAACGGCGAGTACGGCATGAAGGACATCTATGTCGGCGTGCCGGTGGTGATCGGCGCCAAGGGCGTCGAGCGCATCGTCGAGGTCGATCTCAACGGCGGCGAGAAGTCCGCTTTCGAGAAGTCTGCGGCCTCCGTGCAGGGTCTCATTGACGCCTGCAAGAAGATCGCGCCGACGCTGGCGTAATTTGGTGCTGTCATCGCCCGCGCAGGCGGGCGATCCAGCAACCGCTTGCGTCGATTGTGATGCGAGCACCGGAATACTGGATGCCCCGCTTTCGCGGGGCATGACAGCCTAGGGAGTTGGGGAGAGCCGGATGAACATCCACGAATACCAAGCCAAAGCAGTCCTGAAGGAATTCGGCGTCCCGGTGCCGCGCGGCATCCCCGCCTTCACCGTCGATGAGGCCATCAAGGGCGCCAACGAACTCGGCGGTCCGGTCTGGGTGGTGAAAGCCCAGATCCACGCCGGCGGCCGCGGCAAGGCCGGCGGCGTCAAGGTCGTCAAGTCGATCGACGACGTGAAGAAGGAAGCGACCCGCATTCTCGGCTCGACCCTGGTCACGCATCAGACCGGCCCGAAGGGCAAACAGGTCAACCGCCTCTACATCGAGGAAGGCTCGGCGATCGACAAAGAGTTCTATCTCTCCGCGCTGGTCGATCGCGAAACCTCGCGCGTTGCTTTCGTCGTCTCGACCGAAGGCGGCATGGACATCGAAGAGGTCGCGCACAGCACACCCGAGAAGATCGTCACTTTCTCGGTCGATCCGGCGACCGGCTTCATGCCGCATCACTCGCGCGCTGTCGCGCAGGCGCTCAAGCTGACCGGCGATCTTGCCAAGCAGATCGGCGACATCCTGCCCAAGCTCTATACGGCGTTCATCGCCAAGGACATGTCCATGCTGGAGATCAATCCGCTGGTCGTGACCAAGGACGCCAAGATCATCTGCCTCGACGCCAAGGTCGATTTCGACAACAACGCGCTGTATCGCCACGCCGACGTGATGGCGCTGCGCGACATCACCGAAGAGGATGAGAAGGAAGTCGAGGCCTCGAAGTTCGACCTCAACTACATCGCCCTCGACGGCCAGATCGGCTGCATGGTCAACGGCGCCGGCCTTGCGATGGCGTCGATGGACATCATCAAGCTCTACGGCTCGGAGCCGGCGAACTTCCTCGACGTCGGCGGCTCGGCTACCAAGGAGAAGGTGACCGCGGCGTTCAAGATCATCACCTCGGACCCGAACGTGAAGGGCATCCTGGTCAACATCTTCGGCGGCATCATGAAATGCGACGTCATCGCAGAGGGCGTGGTCGCCGCGGTGAAGGAAGTTGGATTGAAGGTGCCTCTGGTCGTGCGCCTCGAAGGCACCAATGTCGACCTCGGCAAGAAGATCATCAAGGAGTCGGGCCTCAACGTCACCTCCGGTGACGACCTCGACGATGCCGCGCAGAAGATCGTCAAGGCCGTGAAGGAGGCTGCGTAATGTCCGTCCTCATCGACAAGAACACCAAGGTCATCTGCCAGGGCTTCACCGGCAAGAACGGCACCTTCCATTCGCAGCAGGCGATTGCCTACGGCACCAAGATGGTCGGCGGCACCTCGCCGGGCAAAGGCGGCTCGACGCATCTCGACCTGCCGGTGTTCGACACCGTGGCGGAAGCCAAGGACAAGACCGGCTGCGACGCTTCCGTGATCTATGTGCCGCCGCCGGGCGCGGCCGACGCGATCTGCGAAGCCATCCAGGCGGAGATCCCGCTCATCGTTTGCATCACCGAAGGCATTCCGGTGATGGACATGGTGAAGGTCAAGCGTGCGCTGTCGGGTTCGAAGTCGCGCCTCGTCGGGCCGAACTGCCCGGGCGTGATGACTGCCGGCGAATGCAAGATCGGCATCATGCCGGGCAACATCTTTAAATCAGGTTCGGTCGGCATCGTGTCGCGCTCCGGCACGCTGACTTATGAAGCCGTGTTCCAGACCTCGCGCGAAGGCCTCGGCCAGACCACGGCGGTCGGCATCGGCGGCGATCCGGTCAAGGGCACCGAATTCATCGACGTGCTGGAGATGTTTCTTGCCGACCCGAAGACCACATCGATCGTGATGATCGGCGAAATCGGCGGCTCTGCCGAAGAGGACGCCGCGCAGTTCCTGATCGACGAAGCCAAGAAGGGCCGCAAGAAGCCGATGGTTGGTTTCATCGCCGGCGTCACGGCGCCTCCGGGCCGCCGCATGGGTCATGCCGGCGCGATCATTTCCGGCGGCAAGGGCGATGCGAAGTCGAAGACCGCGGCGATGGAAGCAGCCGGCATCCGCGTGTCGCCGTCGCCGGCGCGCATCGGCAAGACCCTGGTCGAAGTGCTGAAGGGCTAACGTCGCTTCTTCAGCCGGTCAGATCATAAGATGCAAGCGCCGCCAGGCTGATGCCGGCGGCGCTTGTCGTTTGCAGCGGCGTCCAGCGCGTGATGCGGACCGCCGGCGCGGCCGCGATGACCAGCAGCGGTACGACGACAAAGACACAACGCGACGAGAACTGGTGCGGGATCTTGGCATTTGCTCATGAGGCCGAGCAGCACCGGCCATGTGGCGGCCAGCACGGCCAGGTCGAGAACAGCCACCGCCGGTATCGCCGGGGACGCGACAGGTTCGATGCGATCGGCAGCACGCATGGGCGTTACCCGGCCGTAGCCACAACCGCAGGATTATCGGCAGGACTTGGCACGCCCGCACGGGAGGCACCAGCGCGAGCAGCCGAGCGGGAGCCGTCTCAAATAAGTGAAGCCAAGTTCAGTCCTATGTGTTTTTGGACTTAACTACGTCATAAATAGGTTTAAGAGTGAAGTTGCCGGGGCGGAGCGTCATGCCCGCGACCGGCTCAATCCGACACGGCAGTTTCCGGTCCGGCTGGGGATCGTGGAGCCGTTTCCCGGATTGCCCACGCAGGAAACGCATATCGCGCGGCAATTGCGCCCCGCCAGGATCCAGGTCTCTCATGTCCCGCCAAGACGCCAACGCCGCCTTCGCCCACACCTCCTTCCTTTACGGCAGCAATGCCGCCTACGTCGAAGACCTGCAGGCGCGGTTCGCCAAGGATCCGAACTCGGTCGACGCCGAGTGGCGCACCTTCTTCGAGGCGCTCAAGGACAACGGCGCCGACGTCGTGAAGCAGGCCGAGGGCGCATCCTGGAAAAAGCCGAACTGGCCGGCGCGGCCGAGCGGCGATCTGGTTGCCGCGCTCGACGGCCAGTGGGCCGAGACCGAAAAGAAGCTCGGCGAGAAGATCGCGGCCAAGGCGCAGACCAAGGGCGTCGACCTGTCGAACGCCGACGTCATGCAGGCGACGCGCGATTCTATTCACGCGCTGATGCTGATCCGCGCCTATCGCATGCGCGGCCACTTCCACGCCAATCTCGATCCGCTCGGCATCCAGGCCGAACCGAACGAGGAAGAGCTGATGCCGCAGTCCTACGGCTTCTCGGAAGCCGACATGGACCGCAAGATCTTCCTCGACAAGGTTCTCGGTCTCGAATTCGCGTCGATGCGCGAGATCGTCACGATCCTGCGCCGCACCTATTGCCAGACGCTCGGCGTCGAGTTCATGCACATCTCGAACGCCGCGCAGAAGGCGTGGATTCAGGAGCGCATCGAAGGCCGCGACAAGGAAATCCAGTTCACCCGCGAGGGCAAGCGCGCGATCCTCAACAAGCTGGTCGAAGCCGAAGGCTTCGAGAAGTTTCTCGACGTCAAGTACACCGGCACCAAGCGCTTCGGCCTCGACGGCGGTGAATCGCTGATCCCGGCGCTGGAGCAGATCATCAAGCGCGGCGGCAATCTCGGCGTGAAGGAAATCGTGCTGGGCATGCCGCATCGCGGCCGCCTCAACGTGCTCACGCAGGTGATGAGCAAGCCACACCGCGTGCTGTTCCATGAATTCAAGGGCGGCTCGGCGACGCCGGACGACATCGAAGGCTCCGGAGACGTCAAGTATCACCTCGGCGCCTCGTCGGACCGCGAGTTCGACGGCAACAAGGTGCATCTGTCGCTGACGCCGAACCCGTCGCATCTGGAAATCGTCGATCCGGTCACGCTCGGCAAGGTGCGCGCCAAGCAGGAGCAGCATGGCGCGACGCCGGACGACCGCACCATGGTGATGCCGCTGCTGATCCACGGCGACGCGGCCTTCGCCGGCCAGGGCGTGGTGGCCGAATGCTTCGGTCTGTCGGGCCTCAAGGGATACCGCACCGGCGGCAGCATCCATTTTATCGTCAACAACCAGATCGGCTTCACCACCTATCCGCGCTACTCGCGTTCGTCGCCCTATCCGTCCGACGTCGCCAAGATGATCGACGCGCTGATCCTGCACGTGAACGGCGACGATCCGGAAGCGGTGGTGTTCGCCGCCAAGGTCGCGACCGAGTATCGCATGCAGTTCCAGCACCCGGTCGTCATCGACATGTGGTGCTATCGCCGCTTCGGCCATAACGAAGGCGACGAGCCGGCTTTCACGCAGCCGGTGATGTACAAGAACATCCGCGCGCGCAAGTCGACGCTGGAGATCTACTCCGAGAAGCTGATCGCCGAAGGCGTCGTCACCGAAGGCGAGATCGGCAAGATGCGCGCCGACTGGCGTTCGCGTCTCGACGCCGAGTTCGAGGCCGGCCAGGCCTACAAGCCGAACAAGGCGGATTGGCTCGACGGCCGCTGGGCGGGCCTCAAGCCGGCGCAGGACGCCGACGATCCGCGTCGCGGCAATACCGGCGTGCCGCTCGCCGAGCTGCGCGCCATCGGCAAGGCCATCACCACGGTGCCGAAGGACTTCAACGTCCACAAGACCGTGCAGCGTTTCCTCGACAATCGCGGCAAGGCGATCGAGTCCGGCGAGGGTATCGACTGGGCAACCGCCGAGGCGCTCGCTTTCTGCTCGTTGCTCAAGGAGGGTAATTCGGTTCGCCTGTCGGGCCAGGACTCCGAGCGCGGCACCTTCTCGCAGCGCCACTCGGTGCTGTTCGATCAGGAAACCGAAAAGCGCTACGTGCCGTTCAACCAGATCGGTGCGGCACCGGCCAAGTACGACGTGCTCAACTCGATGCTGTCGGAAGAAGCCGTGCTCGGCTTCGAATACGGCTATTCGACCTCGGAGCCGAACACGCTGACTTTGTGGGAAGCGCAGTTCGGCGACTTCGCCAACGGCGCGCAGGTCGTGTTCGACCAGTTCATCTCGTCGGGCGAGCGCAAGTGGCTGCGCATGTCGGGCCTCGTCTGTCTGCTGCCGCACGGCTATGAAGGCCAGGGGCCGGAGCATTCCTCCGCGCGCCTCGAGCGCTTCCTGCAGATGTGCGCCGAGGACAACATGCAGGTCGCCAACTGCACGACGCCGGCCAACTACTTCCACATCCTGCGCCGCCAGTTGAAGCGCGAGATCCGCAAGCCGCTGATCCTGATGACGCCCAAGAGCCTGCTGCGCCACAAGCGCGCGGTCTCCAGCCTCGCTGAGATGGACGCCGGCACCTCGTTCCACCGTCTGCTGTGGGACGACGCGCAGTTCCTGCCCGGCGAGAAGATTCAGCTCGTGCCGGACGACAAGATCCGCCGCGTCGTGCTGTGCTCGGGCAAGGTCTATTACGACCTCTACGAAGAGCGCGAGAAGCGCGGCAACAACGACATCTATCTGCTGCGCGTCGAGCAGCTCTATCCGTTCCCAACCAAGGCGCTGATCACCGAGTTGTCGCGCTTCAAGCAGGCCGAGATCATCTGGTGCCAGGAAGAGCCGCGTAATCAGGGCGCCTGGTTCTTCGTCGACGTCTATCTCGAATGGGTGCTGAACCAAATCAACGCCAAGCACCGCCGCGCCCGTTACGCGGGCCGTCCGGCCTCGGCATCGACCGCCGTCGGCCAGATGTCGAAGCATCTCGCGCAACTCAAGCAGTTCCTCGACGAGGCGCTGGGGTAGTCATTGCCGACCCAGCGATTTCTGCGGTTTGCAGGAAAAGCTGGATCATCCGCATTCGCGGATGATGACGCCGAAACAAGATCATTGAACGGAAACAATCATGACTGACATCAAAGTCCCCACGCTGGGTGAATCGGTGACCGAAGCCACCGTCGGCAAGTGGTTCAAGAAGCCCGGCGACGCCGTCGCCGTCGATGAGCCGCTGGTCGAACTCGAAACCGACAAGGTGACTTTGGAAGTCCCGGCCCCGGCCGCCGGCGTGCTCGGCGACATCGCCGCCAAGGACGGCGACACCGTCGGCGTCGGCGCGATCCTCGGCACCATCAAGGATGGCGCCGCCGGCAAAACCACGGCGTCGGGCTCGCCGACCGGCCGCCCCGATGTGAAGACCACTTCGACGACCCCGATCAACGCCGCCGACGAGGAGCCCAAGCCGCGCACGCCGGCACCGGCCGCCGGAGCGACCAACACCGCGCAGGCGCCGTCCGTGCGCAAGTTGGCCGCGGAATCCGGCGTCGATCCGTCGAACGTCGCCGGCACCGGCCTCAAGAATCAGGTGACCAAGGGCGACATGCTTGCCGCCATCGAGAAAGCCGCCTCGTCGCCGACCCCGGTTGCCGCGCCGGTGCAAATGCGCGCGCCGTCCGCGCCGGACGATGCCTCGCGTGAAGAGCGCGTGCGCATGACCAAGCTGCGCCAGACCATCGCGCGCCGCCTCAAGGACGCGCAGAACACCGCCGCCATGCTCACGACCTTCAACGAGGTCGACATGACCACGGTGATGGCGCTGCGCAACCAGTACAAGGATCTGTTCGAGAAGAAGCACGGCGTGAAGCTCGGCTTCATGGGCTTCTTCGTGCGCGCCTGCATCGCGGCGCTGAAGGACATCCCGGCGGTCAATGCCGAGATCGACGGCACTGACCTCGTCTACAAGAACTACTATCACATCGGCGTCGCCGTCGGCACCGAGAAGGGCCTCGTCGTGCCGGTGGTGCGCGATGCCGACATGCTGTCGCTCGCCGGCGTCGAAAAGAAGATCAACGATTTCGGCAAGCGCGCCCGCGACGGCCAGCTCAAGATCGACGAGATGCAGGGCGGCACCTTCACCATCTCGAATGGCGGCGTCTATGGCTCGTTGATGTCGACGCCGATCCTGAACGCGCCGCAGTCCGGCATTCTCGGCATGCACAAGATCCAGGAGCGGCCGATGGTGATCGGCGGCAAGATCGAAGTGCGGCCGATGATGTATCTGGCGCTGTCCTACGATCACCGCATCGTCGACGGCCGCGAGGCGGTTACCTTCCTCGTGCGCGTGAAGGAAAATCTCGAGGATCCGGCGCGGCTGGTGCTGGATCTTTGATCTAGCTGCGGGTGTAACCATGGCGTCTGACGATTCAGACAATCGACCGCCATGGATGCCACCCTTCGATGTGTCCGATCGGCCTCCGACTTGGGATCAAGACGAGGCCGATTGGCTCATTGGCAAGTATGCGCTGGTCGGGATCACATATTTGGAGTCAGACGGGGTCACCGAAAAAGGCAACGCGCAATATCACGGAAGGGTCGTCTCGGCGGATCGCGAAAAAGGCATAGCGATCGCGTGTGAGGGGAAATGGGCGGGCCACACCATGGGCTTGCCGCCTGTGCTGAACACCTTTCGTTTCGCAAAACCAGGAAAGTATGAGCTCTATTCGACCGGCGAAGTCATCTCAGACCCCGATGTACTCGCCACATGGTCGATCACCGCAGCACCTAAGGCGTCTTGAGGTAGGGACCTAAATTCATGGCTTACGATCTCATCGTTATCGGCACCGGCCCCGGCGGCTATGTTTGTGCCATCCGCGCGGCGCAGCTCGGGCTGAAGACCGCCGTCGTCGAGAAGACCTCCTTCGGCGGTACCTGCCTCAACATCGGCTGCATTCCGTCTAAAGCGCTGCTGCATGCCTCCGAGCTGTTCGAGGAAGCCGGGCATTCCTTTGCCAAGATGGGCATCGGCGTGCCCGCGCCGAAGCTCGATCTGCCGACCATGCTCAAGTTCAAGCAGGACGCCATCGACGGCAACGTCAAGGGCGTCGACTTCCTGTTCAAGAAGAACAAGATCGATGCGCATAACGGTTTCGGCCGCATCGTCGCGCCCGGCAAGGTCGAGGTGAAGGCCGCCGACGGCAAGACGACGACGCTGGAGACGAAATCGATCGTCATCGCCACCGGCTCGGACGTGGCGAAGCTGCGCGGCATCGAGATCGACGAAAAGCGCATCGTGTCCTCGACCGGCGCGCTGTCGCTGCCGGAAGTGCCGAAGCATCTGCTCGTCATCGGCGCCGGCGTGATCGGCCTGGAGCTCGGCTCGGTGTGGCGCCGTCTCGGCGCCAAGGTGACGGTGGTGGAATTCCTCGACGGCATTTTGCCCGGCATGGACGGCGAAGTGCGCAAGCAGAGCCAGCGCCTGCTGGAAAAGCAGGGCATGACTTTCAAACTGTCGTCCAAGGTTACGGGCGTCGATTCATCCGGCAAGACTTTGAAGGCGACCATCGAGCCGGCGAAGGGCGAGGGCAAGGCCGAGACCGTCGAGGCGGACGTCGTGCTCGTCTCCACCGGCCGCGTGCCTTACACCGACGGCCTCGGGCTCAAGGAGCTCGGCGTCAAGATGGACGAGCGCGGCCGCGTCGTCACCGATCATTATTACGCGACCAGCGTGCCGGGCATCTGGGCCATCGGCGATGTGATCGCCGGCCCGATGCTGGCGCACAAGGCCGAGGACGAAGGCGTTGCCGTCGCGGAAATGCTGGTCGGTCAGGCCGGCCATGTGAACTATGACGTGATCCCGGCGGTTGTTTACACGATGCCGGAGATCGCCTCGGTCGGCAAAAGCGAGGAAGACCTCAAGGCCGCCGGCGTCGCTTACAATGTCGGCAAGTTTCCGTTCACCGCGAACGGCCGCGCCAAGGCGAACCAGCAGACCGACGGCTTCGTCAAGGTCATCGCCGACGCCGCCACCGATCGCGTGCTCGGCGTGCATATCGTCGGTTCGGACGCCGGCAACATGATCGCCGAAGCCGCCATCGTCATGGAATTCGGCGGCGCCGCGGAAGACATCGCCCGCACCTGCCACGCGCATCCGACTTTGCCCGAGGCGGTGAAGGAAGCGGCCATGGCGGTCGCCAAGCGCGCGATTCATATGTGAGGTAACGGCCTCATGGTGAGGAGCCGGGCGCAGCCCGGCGTCTCGAACCGTGTGGCCGCCCATCCTTGCGTGCTTCCAATATTCTGTCATGGCCGGGCTTGTCCCGGCCATCCTCGTCTTTAGCTTAAGATGAAGACGTGGATGCCCGGCACAAAGCCGGGCATGACGGAGATTTCATGCGCCGACTGCTCCGCCCGCTCTGGGTGTTCCTCGCCGTGCTGTTCCTCATCGAGGCATGGCTGTGGGATCACCTGTCGCCGGTGGTCGCGCGGATCGTCGGGATCATTCCGTGGGCCAGGCTGAAGCGGAAGCTGGCGCAGGCCATCGAGCGGCTGCCGCCCTGGGCGACATTGATCGTCTTCGTCGTGCCGCTGGCCGTCCTGCTTTTGCCGCTGAAGTTTCTCGAGGTCTATTTCCTTGCCACCGGGCAATGGCTCGGCGCCATCGCCGTTATCATTGTGGCCAAGCTCGCCGGCGTCGGCGTTACCGCCTTCATCTTCGATGTGACGCGCGACAAGCTGTTGCAGATGGCGTGGTTTCGCAAGCTCTACGAATGGCTGCTGCGCGTGCGCGCCTGGGCGCACGCCATCACCGAGCCGGTGCGTTTCCGCATGAGGCAACTCGCCGCGAGGCTGCGCGGCGAGGGCGGCAATCGCTTCCTGCGCTGGGTGTCGCGGCTGCGCCGCGCCGCCTTCCGCCGCGCGAACTGATCGGTCAGTGCGCGCCGCCGGCGTGCAGCAGGAAGTCGAGCGCATGCGGCGCCCAAAGGCCGAACGCCGAGAAAATCACGCCCACGAGCCCGACCAGCCCTGACAGCCAGCCGAGCACCGCCATGCCGGTGATGATTTCGGCCGAGGCCAGCACAATGCCGATCTGGAACGCGGCCGAGCCGAGCTCGAACTGGTGATAACGCGCGAGCTGATAATCCCGCTGATGCTCGTAATTCTCGGCCTGTTCGCGTAATTCCTTGCGGCCGTCCTTTTCCTTGGGGTCGGAGTCGTAACGCACCACGGTCGCGCGCCAGGTTTCGATCTGCTTCTCCATCGCCGCCTTGATTTCGGGCTTTTCGATCGAGGGCGCAATGGCGGCGAGGTTATCCGCCGACGCGCGCAAGGTGGTCTGGCGGATGGTCTTGGCCTGAAAGAAATTCCAGGTGTCGGACGCCTTGATATTGAGGCTGATGCTCTCGGTCTGGGCGCTCTTGCCGAGCGTCTCGGAGAAGGCGAGAAACAGCGCCAGCACCGAGATCAGCAGCGCGATCTTTTTATTACCGCCGTGGGAGGCGTGTTCCGCGTGTTCGGCGTGTTCGAGGTTTTCGTGCGCAGACATAGGTCGTCGTCCCCTGTTTGATGGCGAACGATGATCGCCGGGGCGATGGCGCGCAAGGGCAGGGCGGCGTTGTCGACGATGATATTACGATGACGCCCGCGGATGGGCGCTGGCATAAACTTCGAGTAAACGAGCGCTGTCCACGGCGGTATAGATCTGCGTGGTCGACAGCGAGGCGTGGCCGAGCAGCTCCTGGATCGAGCGCAGGTCGCCGCCGCGCGCCAGCAGATGCGTGGCGAAGGAGTGGCGCAGCGCATGCGGCGTCGCCGTCTCCGGCAGGCCGAGTGCGCCGCGCAAGGTCGCCATCGCCAGTTGCACGATGCGCGGCGACAGCGGTCCGCCCCGGGCGCCCAGAAACAGCGGCCCGTCCGCCGGCAGGTCGTAGGGGCACAGCGCGATGTAATCGGCGATGGCTTTGGTGACCTGAGGGAGGACGGGCACCATGCGCGTCTTGTTGCCCTTGCCGTTGACGGTGATGGCGTCGCCGCCGGTCACACCGGCGTCGCCGCGCTTGAGGCCGAGCGCCTCGGAAATGCGCAGGCCGCAGCCATAGAGCAGCGCCAGCACGGCGGCATCGCGCGCCAGGATCCAGGTCTCGCGATCCTCGCCGGCGCGCAGATCGATGTCGGTCATCTGCTTCGCCGCGGTCGCGGGCAGGGGCTTGGGCAAGGTCCGGCCCGCCTTCGGCGCGCGGATGGCGGCGAGCGCCCCCACCTTGCCCTTGCCGTTGCGCTCCAGGAACCGGACGAAGGAGCGCGCCCCGGCCAGCGCGCGCATCAAGGTGCGGTTGCCGGCGCCCTCGGCACGGCGCGACGCCATGAAGGCGCGAACATCGGCCGGGGTGATTTTCGCCAGCGATTTCAGCGACGGCGGCCCGCCGAGGTGATCGGCCATAAAGCCGAGGAACTGGCCGACATCGCGCTCATAGGCTTCCAGCGTTTTCGGCGACATGCGCCGTTCGGCGCCGAGATAGGCGCGCCAGCGGCCGATTTCGGCGACAACGTCCGGAGCGATGGCGAGCGGCAGTCCCATATGAACCGGGAGGGTAAGAGACCCGCCCTTACCCTTCCTTAAAGGCCCGGAATCGGCCAGACCCCTCCCATGGCTACCCGTGTCGTCGATGTTCTGGTGCCGGTGGCGCTCGACCAAGCCTATTCCTACCGGGTTCCGGCGGGAATGGAGGTCGCGCCCGGCGATGTCGTCGCCGTGCCGCTCGGCCGGCGCGGCGAGACTGTCGGCGTGGTCTGGGCCGAAAACCCCAATCCCGCCCCCGGCCTGCACAACCGCCTCAAGGACATCGAGGCGAAGATCGACGTGCCGCCGCTCAAGGAAGAGCTGCGCACCTTCGTCGACTGGGTCGCCGGTTACACCTTGTCGTCGCGCGGCATGGTGCTGCGCATGGCGCTGCGCATGGGCGACAATCTCGGCCCCGCGCGCGAGCGCGTCGGCGTGCGTCTCGTCGGCCCGCCGCCGCAGCGCATGACGGTGGCGCGCCAGCGCGTGCTCCGCGCGCTCGAGGACGGTATGGTGCGCGCCAAGGGCGACGCCGCGCGCGAAGCCGGCGTCTCGACCGGCGTCATCGACGGCCTGGTCGATGAAGGCACGCTGGAAACCGTGGTGCTGCCGCCGGAGAAGGTGTCGCGCCAGCCCGATCCGGATTTCCGCAAGCCCGAGTTCTCGCTCGGTCAGCTTGCCGCCGCCGATGCGCTGCGCACGACGGTCGATCAGGGCGGCTACACCGTGTCGCTGGTCGATGGCGTCACCGGCTCGGGCAAGACCGAAGTGTATTTCGAGGCAGTCGCGGAGAACATCCGCAAGGGCCGGCAGACATTGATCCTGATGCCGGAAATCGCGCTCACCGGGCAATCGCTCGATCGCTTCACCGCGCGCTTCGGCACCCGGCCGGCGGAGTGGCATTCGCAACTGTCGCCGCGCCTGCGCGCGCGCACCTGGGCCGCGGTGGCGGAAGGCGAGGTGTCGGTGGTCGTCGGCGCGCGCTCGGCGCTGTTTCTGCCCTATGCCGATCTCGGCCTGATCCTCGTCGATGAAGAGCACGAGCAGGCCTACAAGCAGGAAGACGGCGCGCGCTACAATGCGCGAGACATGGCCGTGGTGCGCGGCTCCATCGCCAAAATTCCGGTGGTGCTCGCCTCGGCGACGCCCTCGGTCGAATCCGAGGTGAATGCGCGCAAGGGCCGCTATCGCCGTTTGCATCTGCCCGAGCGTTTCGGCGGCGCCTCGCTGCCGCATGTCGAGGCCATCGACCTTACGCGCGAAGGGCCGCCGCGCGGCCGCTTCATCGCGCCGCGTCTCGCCGAAGCCGTCAACAACACGCTGGAGCGCGGCGATCAGGCGCTGCTGTTCCTCAATCGCCGCGGCTACGCGCCGCTCACTCTATGCCGCGCCTGCGGCTTCCGCCTGCAATGCCCGAACTGCGACGCCTGGCTGGTCGATCATCGCTTCCGCAAAAGGCTGATCTGCCATCACTGCGGCTACAACATGCCGCCGCCGAATGACTGCCCGAACTGTCACGCCACCGAGAGCTTCGCCGCGGTCGGGCCCGGCGTCGAGCGGCTGGAGCAGGAAGCGGCCGACCTGTTTCCCGACAAGCGCATTCTCATTCTGTCGAGCGACGTCGTCGAATCGATGGAGCGGCTGCGGCAGGAACTGGATGACGTCGCCGACGGCAAGTTCGACATCATCGTCGGCACGCAGCTGGTGGCGAAGGGTCACCATTTTCCCAAGCTCAACCTGGTCGGCATCGTCGACGCCGATCTCGGCCTCGGCAATGGCGATCCGCGCGCGGCGGAGCGCACATTCCAGTTGCTGCATCAGGTGGTCGGCCGCGCCGGCCGCGAGGACAATCGCGGCGTCGGCTTCCTGCAGACCCATCAGCCCGAGCATCCGGTGATGAAGGCGCTGATCCTCGGCGACCGCGAGAAGTTCTACGAGACGGAGATCGCGCTGCGCGAGGCGTCGGGCTATCCGCCCTTCGGCCGGCTTGCCGGCATCGTTGTTTCCGCTGACGACAAGCACGACGCCGAAGGCTACGCCAAGGCGCTGGCGAAATCCGCGCCTTACATCGAGGCGGTGCGCGTGCTCGGCCCCGCCGAAGCGCCGGTCGCCGTGGTGCGCGGCCGCCATCGCTTCCGGCTGCTGATCAAGGCGCCGCGCGAATTCAACCTGTCGGCTTACTTGCGTGATTGGCTCAGCGTCGCGCCGAAGACGCGCGGCAGCATCAAGATGGACGTCGATGTCGATCCGATGAGTTTTTATTAGTTGGCCGCGCGCTTGCCGGCCTGCTGGTTGATGAGCAGGCTGCCGAGCACGATCGCCGCGCCGAGCGACTGCACCCACGTTGGCACGAAGCCGCGGATCGATGCATCGAGCGCGAAGGCGACCATCGGGATCAGCAAGAAGAAGGGTGCCACTGCGGGAGCGCCCGCCTTCTCGACGCCGTGAAACCAAAGCGCATAGGCGATCGAGGTGCCGATCAGCGCGACATAGGCATAGGCGGCGATGCTCGCGACATCGAGCGAGGCCGGCACATCGCCGATGAAGGCCGCCAGTGCGGCGAGTTCGACGCCGCCGATGACGAGTTGCCAGGCAGTGAATTCGAGCAGCGGGATCGGCCGGCCCCAGCGATTGAGCAGAACGCCGCCCAACGCCAGCGACATCGCGGCGATCAGGCCGGCGACCGCGCCGACAAAATCGAGCACGATCTTGCCGCCGGTGAGCAGGATCATCACGCCGACGGCGCCGAGCACGACGCTGGTGAGCCGCAGCCATGTCGGCCGCTCGCCGAGCAGCGGCCAGGCGATCAGCACGGTGATGATCGGACCGAGCGATTGCAGCGTGCCGGCGACGCCGCCGGGCAGGCGCTCGGCGGCGATGAACAGGAACGCGAACACGATGCCGCAATTGAGCGTGCCGAGCAGGGCCACCTTGCCCCACCATTCGCGCGGCGGCAGCTCGTTGTAGAACAGCAGCAGCGGCAGACCGCCGCCGAGCGCGCGCACCGCGCCGGTGAAGATCGGGTTATGCGGCAGCACCATGCTGACGAAAATATAGGTGGTGCCCCAGATCGCGGCGGCGAGAGCGGCGGATAATTTCGGGTTCAGGCCTGAAAGCATTGCTTAAAAATGCGCCGCCGCCCGGGCCGGGCGGCGCGGACGAACGGACGTTTCCCTTGGAGATTATGCGGCCACGGACGCGGCCAATGAGAGCCATGAGATAAGGCGGGCCGGGCGCCGGCGAAAGCCGAGGGCCTCGCGCCCGGCGCAGGGCAGCCCGCTATTTTCGCCTATGCGACTTAGGATGGATGCCCCGCTTTCGCGGGGCATGACACGAAGGTCCTACGTCTCGTGCAGCTTGCGCGCGCCTTCGACACTGGCGGCGTAGCGTATCAGCGGCGGCTTCAAGCCCGCGGCGACGAGTTCGTGACGCACATTCGGCCTCGCGGCGGCGAAGTACACTTCGGTGCCGCCCTTGCCGAGCTTCCTGACGAAAGAATGCAGTGAGCGGGCCGCCGTGGTGTCGATCAGCGGCACGTCGGTGAAATCGAGAATGAGAAGTTTCGGCGGCCGGCCGATGCGCTCCAGCGCGGTCAGCACATGCGCGGTGGCGCCGAAGAAGAACGCGCCGCTGATGCGATAGACGATCACATCGCGCTCACTGGCGGCGTCGGCATCGTATTTGCCGGTGTCGGCCGCGTCGGCGACGTCCTCGAGACCGCCGGCCTTGATATCGACCGACTCGGCCATGCGGTGCAGGAACATGAAAGAGCCCAGCACCACGCCGACGGCGATGCCGGTCAGCAGATCGACGAAGATGGTGAGCAGGAAGGTCGCGAGCAACACGACGGCGTCACCGCGCGAGGTGCGGATCAGCGACCAGAACTCTTCCTTTTCCGCCATGTTCCAGGCGACGATCAGCAGCACGGCGCCGAGCGCCGCCAGCGGGATGTAGCCGACCAGCGGCGCCGCCACGGCGAGGAACAGCAGCAGATAGAGGCAGTGCAGAATGCCGGAGATCGGCCCGCGCGCGCCGGAGCGGATATTGGTCGCGGTGCGCGCGATGGTGCCGGTGACGCAGATGCCGCCGAACATGACGGACGCGATATTGGCGACGCCCTGTGCGCCGAGTTCGGCGTTGGAACGATGACGGCGGCCGCTCATGCCGTCGGCGACCACCGCAGACAGCAGCGATTCGATGGCGCCCAGCAGCGCGATGGCGAAGGCGTCCGGCAGAACGGCCTGCAGCTTGGCCATGCTGAAGGTCGGCAGCGACGGCGCCGGCAGCGTGCGCGGGATTTCTCCGAAGCGCGAGGTCACGGTGGCGACATCGAGGTGCAAGGCAAAGCAGAGCAGCGCCGTCACCGCGATGGCGATCAGGAAACCCGGCCAGCTCGGCCGGTAGCGGCGCAGCACGACGATGATCGCCAGTGCCAGGGCTGTGATGCCGACGGTCTGCCAGTTGATCGTCGATATCGCGGCGGCGATGGCTTCGAGCTTGGGCAGCAGCGCCGACGGTTCTTTCGCCATGTCGAGGCCGAGCACGTCGCGAAACTGGCTGGCGGCGATGATCACGGCGATGCCGGCGGTGAAGCCGACCGTCACCGGCATGGGGATGTATTTGATGTAGGTGCCGAGGCGGAGCAGGGCGACCGCGAGCAGGATGAGGCCGGCCAGAATCGTCGCCAGCGCCAGCCCGTCATAGCCATGGCGTTCGACGACGGAAGCAACGAGGCCGATGAAGGCGCCGGCCGGCCCGCCGATCTGGAAGCGGCTGCCGCCGATCAACGAGACGAAGAAGCCACCGGCAATGGCGGTGTAGAGCCCGCGCTCGGGCGACACGCCGGAGGCAATGGCGATGGCCATCGACAGAGGCAGCGCCACCACCGCGACCGTGAGACCGGCGATGGCGTCGGCGCGCAGGTCGGCCCAGCCATAGCCTTCACGGAACACCGTGATCAGCTTGGGCGTGAACAACTGGACAAAAGTCGGCGCGGCGGGGGAGTGCCCGGACATGATGGACCCTATGGGGGAAGTTCTGTCAGCATGACGCTTCGGAGGGCCGTCGCGCAACTCCGAAATACTCCGTAGCCGCGCCAAAGGATTCACGCCTATCGGCGCTGTACGGCCGGCCGCAGCAGGACGCTGGCCGCCGCGGCGAAAATGAGAACGAAGCCGATGCCGTCGGCGAGGGTCGGCCGCTCGCCGAGCAGCACGATCGAGGCCGAAACGCCGACCACCGGCACCAGCAAGGCGCCGATCGACGCCGTCAGCGGTGACAGCCGTCCCACGATCGACCACCACAGAAAATGGGCAAGGCCGACGCCGAACAGACCGATATAGGCCAGCGCCAGGATCGAGGACGTGCTGATCGGCCACAGCCGCGGCACGCCCTCGAAGATCAGCGTGCCCGCCAGCAGGAAGCAGAAGCCGAACAGCAGTTGCCAGGCGGCGTTGGCGAGCGGCGGCACCGTGACGTGCTGCCACTTCATATAGACCGTGCCGAAGGCCCAACTGACCGCCCCGGTGAAGGCATAAAGCACGAAGGCCGGGAAGCCGTCGGCGAACAGCGGCCCGACCAGGATGACAATGCCGGCGACGCAGAGCGTCAGCGCGATGGTGCGGAGGCGGTCGAGCCGCTCGTGCAGCAGCAGCACGCTGAAGACGGCGACCCAGATCGGCATCGTGTAGGCGATGATCACGGTGCGCGAGGTCGCGCCGTGAAGCTGGGAGAACGCCATCAGGATGTGGAAGGCGCCGACATTGAAGAAGCCGCCGGCCATCACATGAAAGCGTTGCCGCCGCGGCACGGTGAGATCGTATCCGGCGGCCTTCGCGGCGATGAACAGAACGGCCGCGCCGAGCCCCGTGCCGGCCATGCGCAAGGTCCACGGCGCGATATCGCGCAACGCCGTCGCCGTGGCGATCCACATGAAGCCCCAGGCGAAGGCCAGAAGCACGACCAGCAACCGCGCCGTGCCCGCGCCCGATGTGGATCCGCTGTCCGGTTGCCGCTGCACCATGCGCCCTGTCCCCGGTGCCCGCGCCGCGGCGGCCGGGAAGGCCGCCTCAGATCTCGCGGGAGGTCACCGGCATGACGGTGACGATCGTCTCCGGCATATACGGCTTCTGCACGATCGGCGCATCTTTTAGTTCAGGGGGCAGCGAAGCGCCTTCGCCGTAACCGGTGGCGAATGCGAAGGGCACTTTCATCTCGCGCAGCCGCATGGCGACGGGAATGCTGTTCTCGAAGCCCAGATTGATGTCGAGCAGCGCGAAGTCGATCCTGCCGCCGTCGAGAATCTTCATCGCCTCGCTCACCGTGCCCGCCAGCTCGACGCGCCTGGCGCCGAGCCGCGTCATGATCTGCTCGGCATCCATGGCGATGATGAGATTGTCCTCGAGCACCATGACGTTGCCCGAGAACATGGTCTTGTCGTCCTTGACCGGACGGGCGTGGCGCGCATCGCCGGCGCGGCGAACGGGCGTAACGAAGCGCGCCGGGATGACGAGGCGAACGCGCAGGCCGAGCAACTCGTAATGGATTTCGGATTCGCCGGCGAGGTCGTAGGGGATCGAGCGCTCGATGATGGTGGTGCCGAAGCCGCGCCGCGTCGGCGGCGTCACCGGCGGGCCGCCGCTCTCCTGCCAGGAGATGATGAGCTGGCCGGCGTCGCCCAGCTGCCAGGTGATGTTGACGACGCCCGAAGAGTCGCACAGCGCGCCGTATTTCGCCGAGTTGGTGACGAGTTCGTGGACCACGAGCGCCAGTGTCGAGAAGGCCTCCGGTTCGAGCGCGACGTCCGGGCCCTTGTCGATGACGCGTTCGGCCTTGCCGCCGAGATAGGCGGCGGTTTCCTCGGCGACCAGCGTGCGCACGCTGCCGGGGCCCCAGTTGGTCTTGGTGATGAGGTCGTGCGCGCGCGCCAGCGCCTGGATGCGGCCGCCGACCACGGAGGCGAATTCCTCGGCCGTCATCGTCGAGTTCTTGCCCTGATTGATCAGGCTGCGGATGAGACTGAGGATGTTGCGGACGCGGTGGTTGAGCTCGGCGATCAGCAGCTCCTGGCGCTCCTGCGCGCTCTTGCGCTCCTTCTCGGCGGCGTCGGTGAGGCGGAAGATCACTTCCAGCAGCGTCATGCGCAGGGAAGAGGCGATGCGCAGATCGGATTCGCTCCAGTGCGCCGATTGCCCGCGCACGACCTGCCGCCACAGTTCGAAGCTCTTGCGCGGCGTCAGGCGGTCGCCGAGCGGACCGGCGGTCACCGGCTTGTTCGGATCGCCGGCCCAGTGCACCGAGCGCGCCATCTCGTTGCGGAAGAACACCAGATAATCCGGCGCGGCGCGCGACACCGGAATGGCGAGCACGCCGGCGGCGTTGTCGACCAGCGTGCCGGCATTGGCGATGACATTGCCGACGTCGTTGGTGGCGAAGACGTCCTGCAGGTTCATGTTGCGCAGGTGGCGGACCAGCCGTTCGAAGTCGGCGACGGTCGGCGTCGAGCCGCTCAATGTCGCCTTGCCGTCGAGCCAGACGCCGACGCCGTCGCAGGAGATCGTGTCCTGCAGTTCGCCGAGGAAATTGCGCAAGGTCTCCGGCCCGGGTTTGCCGGCGGCGAGCTGCGCCATCATCTTGTTGTGCAGCTCGCGGGCGCGCGACTCGTAGGCGGTATCGCGTTCGCGCTCGCGGCTCTCCAGCACCCAGGAGAACATCTGCCCGAACAATTCGGCCGCGGTACGCCGCTCGAACGAAATGCGGCGCGGCGAATAGTGGTGGCAGGCGAACAGCCCCCACAGCCGGCCTTCGTGCACGATCGAAATCGACAGCGAGGCGCGTACGCCCATGTTGCGCAGATACTCGACATGGATCGGCGACACCGCGCGGGTCACGCTCATCGACAGGTCGAGCGGCTTGCCGTCGAGAATGTCCGGTTCGATCGGCGACGGTTTGTCGTCGATGTCGGAAATGATGCGCAGCCAGTTGCGCAGATAAAGGATGCGCGCCTGCTTGGGGATATCGGACGCGGGGTAGTGCAGCCCGAGAAACGATTCGAGACCAGGCTCGGCCGCCTCGGCGATCACTTCGCCGGCGCCGTCGGGCGCGAAGCGATAGACCATCACCCGGTCGAAGCCGGTCAGCCATTTGATCTGCCGCGCCGCGGTCTGGCAGAACGTGTCGAAGCTATGGGTGTTGCGCAGGCGCTCCAGCATGGCGCGCACGACCTCGCCCGAGTTCAGGGTGCTGTCGGTCTCGCTCGGCTCACCTTCGAGAATGAGATGATCACCCGAGCGATGCAGCGCGAGATCGAAGAGCGGCAGGTCGTCCCGCAGCCGGACCGCGAACAGGCGCTCGACCGAATCCGGATCCTGCGCCGACAGGCGCTTGTCGCGGATCTGCGCGATCGCATCGTGGCCGACGATGTCTCCCAGCGGGCTGCCGACAATGTCGCCGCGCTTGAGAAAGTCGCCGGCATTCGTCGAACTGGCGACGACGGTGAGATCGCCGCGCATCGCGAGCAGGAATCCGAACGACTGAATGCGTCCGGGAATGTGAATCGGCTCGCGATCGCAACTGGTGAGGTCGACCTTGGACGTCGCGGGAGATGTCGTCATCAGGCACCCGCTCCGGCGAGCGCCGGCGCATGACGCTGCTGCGACCGGAGGAAAAGATCGAACGTCGCGCGTGCGCCCGCGGCGGCTTCATCGGCGGCCGCCGGATCGATGACGTTGCGCTCAAGTATCTCAAGAAAGCTCGGCCAGAGCTTCTGGCCGGCGCCGTGCGTGAGGAAGCGCATATTGTCCCGTACCGCCCGGTCCGGGCTGGCGGCCACCTCACGTGAAAGATATTGCGCGCCGAGGCGCGATCCCTCGAGCACATAGGCGACGCCGAGGAGCAGCGGCGCGCTCGCCCGGTCTGATATCGAGACGGCGTCGTCAGCCAGCATTTCGGTATTGAGCCCCGCCAGATCCGACGCCACGGCTTCGCTGCGCCGCCGCGCCGGCCAGTCCGGCAATACGCGGGCAATGCCCTGCTGCGTCAGCCAGTTTTCCAGCGGCCGCAGCACAGCCGCCTGAGCTGTCAAAAAGCTTTTGTAATCGTTGCGGTTTTTCAGATCGAGCGCGCCAAAGCCGTGATCGAGACTGTGGTGCTGAGCCTCGGTCGCGGCCTTCAGAATGAGGCGGGCATTACCGGTCGTGCGGGCAGGAGAAATCATTACGAGGGCCGTGACAGAAACTGGGGCAGGGCGGGGCAGGGTAAGTTCCAACGCCCGGAACAGCGGTTTGGTTGCGTCGATTTGCCCCCAAGCCAGGTATGATGATTGTCACGGCCAACCGGTGTGCGCACACCTGCCTCTTGTTGCACCGCCCCCCATCGCTGTGTTAGCTACCCCTCGATTTTCAGGGCTCGCCCGCGGCGTTCGCCGGGCAGCCGGGAGATCGGAATTCCCTCTTGAATTCCAGTAGCTTGCGCCGCCCCTTCAGGCGACGGTGTCGAGCTTGTTTAAAGTCCTAAGAGAGAGCGTGAACGTGGCGGGCGAAGATCACCCAGTTTCAGGAATGGCGGGTCGCTATGCGGGGGCCCTGTTCGAGCTGGCGCTCGAGGCTAAATCGACCGATGCGGTCAGGAAAGAGCTCGACCAGTTCGACGCCCTGATCGCCGAATCCCCCGATCTCAACCGGCTGGTCCGCAGCCCGGTTTTCGGCGCCGACGAGCAGCTCAAGGCGCTCAACGCCATTCTCGCCAAGGCCGGCCTTTCCGGCACCACCGCGAATTTCCTCCGCGTCATCACCGCCAACCGCCGCCTGTTCGCCGTCCGCGACATGATCCGCGCCTATCGCGCGCTGGTCGCGCAGAACAGGGGCGAGGTGGTGGCCAAGGTTACCGTCGCCGAACCGCTGAACGACCAGAACAAGGAGGCGCTCAAGGGCGCCCTCAAGTCGGTCACCGGCGGCAAGGACATCGATATGGACGTCACGATTGACCCGGCGATCATCGGCGGGCTCATCGTCAAGGTCGGCAGCCGTATGGTCGACACGTCACTCCGCACCAAACTCAATTCGATCAAAATCGCGATGAAAGAGGCACGCTGATGGATATCCGCGCCGCAGAAATTTCCAACATTCTCAAAGAGCAGATCAAGAACTTCGGCCAGGAAGCCGAAGTTTCCGAAGTCGGCCAGGTGCTTTCCGTCGGTGACGGTATTGCTCGCGTCTACGGCCTCGACAACGTCCAGGCGGGCGAAATGGTCGAGTTCGAGAACGGCACGCGCGGCATGGCGCTGAACCTCGAAAACGACAACGTCGGTATCGTTATTTTCGGCTCCGACCGCGAGATCAAGGAAGGCCAGACCTGCAAGCGCACCGGCGCCATCGTGGACGTCCCGGTCGGCAAGGGCCTGCTCGGCCGCGTCGTTGACGCGCTCGGCAACCCGATCGACGGCAAGGGCCCGATCCAGGCCGACACCCGCAAGCAGGTGGACGTCAAGGCGCCCGGCATCATCCCGCGCAAGTCGGTGCATGAGCCGATGGCGACCGGCCTCAAGGCCATCGACGCCCTGATCCCGATCGGCCGCGGCCAGCGCGAGCTGATCATCGGCGACCGTCAGACCGGCAAGACCGCGATCGCGCTCGACACCATCCTGAACCAGAAGCCGCTGAACGCCGCCGGCCAGCCGGAGAGCACCAAGCTCTACTGCGTGTACGTCGCCGTCGGTCAGAAGCGTTCGACCGTCGCCCAGTTCGTGAAGGTGCTCGAAGAGCAGGGCGCGCTGGAATACTCGATCGTCATCGCGGCCACCGCGTCCGACCCGGCGCCGATGCAGTTCCTGGCGCCGTTCTCGGGCTGCGCCATGGGCGAGTTCTTCCGCGACAACGGCATGCACGCCGTCATCATCTATGACGATCTGTCCAAGCAGGCCGTCGCCTACCGTCAGATGTCGCTGCTGCTGCGCCGCCCGCCGGGCCGCGAAGCCTATCCGGGCGACGTGTTCTATCTCCACAGCCGCCTGCTCGAGCGCGCCGCGAAGATGAACGACGATAAGGGCGCCGGTTCGCTGACCGCGCTGCCGGTCATTGAAACCCAGGCCAACGACGTGTCGGCCTACATTCCGACCAACGTGATTTCGATCACCGACGGTCAGATCTTCCTCGAGACCGACCTGTTCTATCAGGGCATCCGTCCGGCCGTGAACGTCGGTCTGTCGGTGTCGCGCGTCGGCTCCGCCGCGCAAACCAAGGCGATGAAGAAGGTCGCCGGCAAGATCAAGGGTGAGCTCGCGCAGTACCGCGAAATGGCGGCCTTCGCGCAGTTCGGCTCCGATCTCGACGCCACCACGCAGCGTTTGCTCGCCCGCGGTTCGCGTCTGACCGAGCTCCTCAAGCAGGCGCAGTTCTCGCCGCTGAAGATGGAAGAGCAGGTCGCCGTGATCTGGGCCGGCACCAACGGCTATCTCGACAAGATCCCGGTTGCCTCGATCGCCAAGTTCGAAACCGGTCTGCTGTCGGTGCTGCGCAACGAGAAGTCCATTCTCGACGACATCCGCAGGACCAACGACCTCTCGGGTGACACCGAGAAGAAGCTCAAGGAGCAGGTCGAGAAGTTCGCGGGTTCGTTCGCTTAATCGCTCCCTAACCCTCCCTCAAAGGGGGGAGGGAATAGGCTCCAGGACTTGGATAGGCAGAATTAAGAATGGCCTCTCTTAAAGACATGCGCGTTCGCATCGCCGCGACGAAGGCGACGCAGAAGATCACCAAGGCCATGCAGATGGTCGCGGCCTCCAAGCTGCGCCGGGCGCAGGCGGCGGCCGAAGCCGCGCGGCCCTATGCCGAGCGCATGGATATCGCGCTGGGCAACATCGCCTCCGGCATGGCCGGCGCCGAGGGCGCGCCGAAGCTGCTGACCGGCACCGGCTCGGACAAGGTGCATCTGCTGATCGTAGCGACCGGCGAGCGCGGCCTGGCCGGCGCGTTCAACTCCTCGATCGTGCGTCTGGCGCGCGAGCACATCAGCCGCCTCCAGTCCGAAGGCAAGACGGTCAAGATCCTGACCGTCGGCAAGAAGGGCTACGAGCAACTCCGCCGCAACTTCGAGAAGCTGATCGTCGACCGCACCGAACTGCGCGGCGTGCGCACGCTCGGCTACGTCAACGCGTCGCAGATCGCCGAAAAGGTGACGGCGATGTTCGAGAAGGGCGAGTTCGACGTCGCCACTCTGTTCTACGCGCAGTTCAAGTCGGTGATCTCGCAGGTGCCGACCGCGCAGCAGATCATTCCGCCGAAGTTCGATGCTTCGAAGCCGGCGGCGGCGCTCGCGCCCTACGAATACGAACCCGAGGAAGAGGAAATCCTCGGCGACCTGTTGCCGCGCTACGTGGCGACGCAGATTTTCCGCGCGCTGCTCGAGAACAACGCTTCGTTCTACGGCGCGCAGATGTCGGCGATGGACAACGCGACGCGCAACGCCGGCGACATGATCCGCAAGCAGACCATTACCTATAACCGCACGCGCCAGGCCATGATCACGAAAGAGCTCATCGAGATCATCTCCGGCGCCGAAGCGCTCTAAGCGCATACGAATAGAGAGTAAGAGGACCGAACATGGCGACACAGGCTGGTTCCAACAAGTCGGGCAAGATCACGCAGGTCATCGGCGCGGTCGTCGACGTGCAGTTCGAAGGGCATCTGCCGGCGATTCTGAACGCGCTCGAGACCAACAACGGCGGCAACCGCCTGGTGCTCGAAGTCGCGCAGCATCTCGGTGAATCGACCGTGCGCACCATCGCCATGGACATCACCGAAGGTCTGGTGCGCGGCCAGGAAGTCACCGACACCGGCCTGCCGATCGCCGTGCCGGTCGGCCCGGGCCTGCTCGGCCGCATCATCAACGTCATCGGCGAGCCGATCGACGAAGCCGGCCCGGTGAAGTCGGAAACCAAGATGCCGATTCACGCCGAAGCGCCGAAGTACACCGACCAGTCGACCGAAGCGCAGATCCTCGTCACCGGCATCAAGGTTGTCGATCTGCTCGCGCCTTACGCCAAGGGCGGCAAGATCGGCCTGTTCGGCGGCGCCGGCGTCGGCAAGACCGTGCTCATCCAGGAGCTGATCAACAACGTCGCCAAGGCCCACGGCGGCTACTCGGTGTTCGCCGGCGTCGGCGAGCGTACCCGCGAAGGCAACGACCTCTATCACGAGTTCATCGAATCGGGTGTCAACAAGAAGGGCGGCGGCGAAGGCTCCAAGTGCGCCCTCGTGTTCGGCCAGATGAACGAGCCGCCGGGCGCGCGCGCCCGCGTCGGGCTGACCGGCCGCACCCTCTCGGAATACCTCCGCGATCAGCGCCAGGACGTGCTGTTCTTCGTCGACAACATCTTCCGCTTCACGCAGGCGGGTTCGGAAGTGTCGGCGCTGCTCGGCCGTATTCCTTCGGCGGTGGGTTATCAGCCGACGCTCGCAACCGACATGGGCGCGCTGCAGGAGCGCATCACCACCACGACCAAGGGTTCGATCACCTCGGTGCAGGCCATTTACGTGCCGGCCGACGACTTGACCGACCCGGCGCCGGCGACCTCGTTCGCGCATCTTGACGCTACCACCGTGCTGTCGCGCGACATCGCCGCCAAGGGCATCTACCCGGCGGTGGACCCGCTCGACTCGACCTCGCGCATGCTGTCGCCGCTCGTCGTCGGCGAAGAGCACTACGCGGTCGCCCGTTCGGTGCAGCAGGTGCTGCAGCGCTACAAGGCGCTGCAGGACATCATCGCCATTCTCGGCATGGACGAACTGTCCGAAGAGGACAAGCTCACGGTGGCCCGCGCCCGCAAGATCGAGCGCTTCCTGTCGCAGCCGTTCCACGTCGCCGAAGTGTTCACCGGCGCGCCGGGCAAGCTCGTCGACCTCGCCGACACCATCAAGGGCTTCAAGGGCCTGGTCGAAGGCAAGTACGACTATCTGCCGGAAGCGGCCTTCTACATGGTCGGCAACATCGAAGAGGCGGTCGAGAAGGGCAAGAAGCTCGCGGCCGAAGCTGCTTAAGCAACCCGCTCAAGGTAAGTTAAGTCGATGGCTCTGCATTTCGAACTCGTGTCGCCTGAAAAACTCGTCTTCTCCGGCGAGGTGACCCAGGTTGACCTTCCCGGCGCCGAAGGCGACTTCGGCGTGCTGGAAGGGCACGCGCCGCTGGTGACGACTTTGCGTCCCGGCATCATGACGGTTTACGCTGGCGGCAATGCGCAGAGGATCGTCGTGCTCGGCGGTTTCGCCGAAGTGTCCGACAAGGGCCTGACCGTGCTCGCCGACACCGCCGACGCGGTGAAGGATTTCGACCGCGCCGTCATCGCGGCGCGCATCGCGGAGCTCGAGCAGCAGGCCACGAAATTGGAGCAGGGCAACGAGCTCGACAAGATCATTACGCGGCTCGATCACTTCAAGGAAGTCGATCGCCACCTGACCGGCACCGCTGCGCACTGAGCGTGACGCCCGACTGGAATTGAAACGCCGCCGGAGTTTCCGGCGGCGTTTTTATTTGCCGATCGTCATGCCCCGCGACGGCGAGGCATCCAGCGCTGGATTGCCCGCTTTCGCGGGCAATGACGCCGATCGTTAGGCCGAAGCCGCCGCCTGATTCGACGGCTCCAGCGCGCCTTCGACGGTCGCATGCAGATGCGCCACGAGCTTGTCGTCGAGCTTGAGCCGCGCCGCGAGCAGCGCGAGATAGGCGCGCTCGGAGGGGTTATCAACGTCGATCGCCAGCAGCGACACGGTGTAAAGCTCGGCGGCCTCTTCCGGCGTGCGCGCGCAGCGCGCCACCGCATCGACGTCGAGCGGCGCGCGCAACTCGTCCATGACGAACACCTTGTCATCGGCGCCGAGATTGTTTTCTCTTTGCATCTTGTCCATCTGCGCGAAGATGTTGGCCTGCTCGGCGGCGTCGATATGGCCGTCGGCCTTGGCGGCGGCGATCATGGCGCGCAGCAGGTTGCGCGCCAGCGACTGCTGGTCGGCTTCCTGGGCCGGATTGAACGGCGTATCGGCCGGCGGCGGCAGCAATGGCGTTTGCGCAACGGCGGCGGGCGAGGCCCGCTTGCCGGCCTGGTAATTCTGATAGGCGCGATAGGCGAGCGCGCCCGCAACCGCCATGCCGCCATAGCCCAGCGCGCTGCCGGCGAGCTTGCGGCCGCCCTTGGAACCCAGCAGCAGTCCGGCAAGGCCGCCGGTCAGCGCGCCGCCGCCGAAGCCGCCGAGCATGTTGCCGGCCTGTTGCAGGAGGTCGCCGCCGCCCTTGCCGCCAAACGGGCCGCCGAAACCTTGTTGATCCTGCCGGCCCTGATTTTGCCCACCCAGGTTCTGGCTGCCCATGAACTGGTCGAGCAGGCTTTTCGCGTCGAACATCGGTTCTCCCTCGGTTAAACCAACCGGGGAGTTAGGAACCGAACCGGGCTTTCGAAGGACATTCGCATGCGGCGTAATGCCCCGCAGCGGAGGTGAAACCTTCACGCCAGAGGTGCGAAGGACTTCACCACTTGCTCGTAGATCGGCCGCTTGAACGGTACCACGAGGTCGGGCAGCGCCTTCATCTCGACCCAGCGCCAGTCGATGAATTCCGGCTTGTGATGGCCGCCGCCCGGCGAGGTGATGTTGATCTCGCTGTCATTGCCGGTGAAGCGCAGCGCGTACCATTTTTGCTTCTGGCCGCGATACCGGCCCTTCCAGGCCTCGCCGACGATGTTGCGCGGAATATCGTAAGCGAGCCAGTCGGCGATCTCGTCGAGTTTCTCGACCGACCTGATGCTGGTCTCTTCATAGAGTTCGCGCAGCGCACCGGCGTAAGGATCTTCGTCCTCGTCGATGCCGCCTTGCGGCATCTGCCAGACATGGGTGGCATCGACGTGCTCGGGCCCGCCTCTGCGGCGGCCGACAAAAACCAGCCCGGCGCGGTTGAGCACCATGATCCCGGCGCAGGGGCGATAGGGCAGGGTGTCGTAGACGGTCTGAGAGATGTCGGTCATGCCGCTATATGCCGCTGCCGCCGCGACGGTTCAAGACGACTTCGTCTTCGCCACGACCATCGAAATCGGTACCAGCACGAAGCCGCGGCTTTCGACCTTGGCCATCCATTCGGCGATGCGGGTGATGGTGCCCGGCTGCGCGCTGGCGATGCCGACGGCGGCGCCGCCTTCGCGTGCTGCGATCTCGAGCCGCGCCAGCGCCCGCTCGATCTCGACCGGCGTCGGCACGGCGTCGATGACGATATCGGCCTTGGTGAAAGCCATGTTGCGCGCGGCGGCAAGCTGGCCCGCAACGCTGCGTTGCGAGGCGCCGCCATCGACGAAGATCAAACCGCGCTTGGCGGTCTCGTTCATCGCCGGCGCGAGCGCCGCTTCGACGGTGAGGAAGCGCGCGCCCATGTAACTCACGACACCGACATAGCCCTGCATGCGGCTCATGAGCCAATGCATCCGGTCGATGTTCTGCTCCGGCGACAGCGACGTCAGCAGCGTCTGCGGGCCGGGATCGTTGTCGGGATACTCGAACGGCTCCATCGGCACCTGCAACAGGAGCTCGTGGCCTTCGTCGCGGGCGCGCTCGGCGAGCCGCGCGACATCGACGGCGTAGGGCGCCAGCGCGAAGGTTGCCGTTGCGGGCAGCGCGAAGGCGTCCGCCGTGCCCGACGCGCTGATGCCCATGCCGGAGAGCACGATGGCGATGCGCGGCCGGTCCTTGACGGCGGGCGGCAACGGCTTGCCCTGCGCGAACGCCACGGACGGCCTCGCGCCGTCGGGGCCGATTTTTGGAATGACGCCGTAGCGAACCTTCTCGGTCAGCTTGGCGGGGTCGATGTCGGCCTTGACGTCCGGTTTGACGTTAGCGGCATTGGCCGCCGGCTTTGCGCCCGGGGTCTTGCTTTCGGCGGGCTTGCCGGCACCGTCCGGCGCGCCACTGCCGGGGATCACGACTTCCTGACGCTTGCCGCTGGAGCCGTCGATGATGGTGACGGTCTTGGCGCCGTCAGGCGTCTTCGCGGCATCCGGGATTTTGGCGACCGCACCGCCGCCGGGGCCGTCGCGGCGGGCATGCTCGCGGCCATCGCCATGGGCGCCGGGATCGCCGGCGGCATCGGATTTGGTGGAGACCACGGCCATCGGCTCGCCGCCGAGCGGGTCGCTGGCGATCATCGCCCAGCCGGCCACCACGACGGCGCCGAGCGCCAGCACGGCCGCCAGCATTTGCGGCGTCGGCACCGGCAGCTTCGGCAGGCGGCTCTTGGGTTTGCTCTGGCCGAGCGGAGCGTTCAGATCATCCGATTCCACGGCCCGTATCCTCGCCGGCGGTGCCTTCGCGAATCATCGGCGCAGTCTAACACGCGGTGAAAAGGCCAAATCTTAACGGCGCGCGGCCGCTTGCCGCCATCTGCCGCCAACGAAAAAGGGCGGCCCGGTGGGGGCCGCCCTTTGCTTGAACCGGTTGTGCCGGATCAGTTCGGAACCGCCGCCTTGGCGGTCGGCGGGAACGCCGAATTGACCTGCGCGCCGCGCAACAGATCGACCGCCATCTTGAGCGCCTTGTCGTCCTTCTCTTCCTTCGGAACGAAGGACTGCGATCCGGTCTGCTCGTTGCCCGGGTCGCCGGTGAGATGGCCGCGCAGCGAGGCTTCGCCCTTGCTGTCGGTGCGGTTCTTCATGTCTTCCGGCACGTCCTGCAGCACCTCGATATCCGGGGTGATGCCCTTGGCCTGGATCGATCGGCCCGACGGCGTGTAGTAGCGCGCCGTGGTCAGCCGCAGCGCGCCGTTGCCGGAGCCGAGCGGGATGATGGTCTGCACCGAACCCTTGCCGAAGGAACGCGAGCCGAGCACGGTGGCGCGCTTGTGATCCTGCAGCGCGCCGGCGACGATTTCCGACGCCGAGGCCGAGCCGCCATTGATCAGCACGATGACCGGCTTGTGGCCGGTGAGATCGCCGCCGCGGGCGTTGAAGCGCTGGGTTTCCTCGGCATTGCGGCCGCGGGTGGAGACGATTTCGCCCTTGTCGAGGAACGCCGCCGACACCGAGATCGCCTGATCGAGCAGGCCGCCCGGGTTGTTGCGCAGATCGAGCACGTAGCCCTTGAGCTTGTCGCCGGGCAGCTTCGTCTTGATGTCGGCGATGCCCTTCTTGAGCGCTTCGGTGGTCTGTTCGTTGAACTGCGACATGCGGATGTAGCCGATGTCCTCGCCCTTCACCTCGGTCTTGACCGGGCGCACGCGAATGATGTCGCGGGTCAGCGTCAGCTCGATCGGCTTGTCGGAGCCCTTGCGCATGATGGTGAGGCGGATCTTGGTGTTCACCGGGCCGCGCATCTTCTCGACCGCCTGGTTTAGGGTCAGGCCCTGCACCTGATCGTCATCCAGTTTGGTGATGAGATCGTTGGCGAGCACGCCGGCCTTCGAGGCGGGCGTATCGTCGATGGGCGACACGACCTTGATCAGGCCTTCCTCCATCGTCACTTCGATGCCGAGGCCGCCGAACTCGCCGCGCGTCTGCACCTGCATGTCGCGGAAGCTCTTGGGGTCCATGTAGCTGGAATGCGGATCGAGATTGGTGAGCATGCCGTTGATGGCATTCTCGATCAGCTTGGTGTCGTCCGGCTTTTCGACGTAGTCGGCGCGGACGCGCTCGAACACGTCGCCGAACAGGTTGAGCTGCTTGTAGGTATCGGCCACCGCCGCCCGGGCGCTGGAGCCGAAGAAGATGGCTCGCGGCTGCACCGCAACCAGCGTCAGCGCGGCGCCTGCCGCGGCCCCAAGCAGAATCAGAGAAGTCTTGCGCATCATCCGCGAACCTTTTCGCCTTCGCCTGCCGCCCACCATGGGTCTGGATCAACGGGGGTCCCGTTCTTACGAAACTCGATGTAGAGCACCGGTTGGCTGGAGCCTGACGCCAGAATTGCGGCGATATGAGAGCCGGAACCCATGACCGCGACAGGTTCTCCGGCCAGCACGAACTGCCCTAAATCGACTGATATCCGATCCATCCCGGCGAGCAATATATGATACCCGCCGCCGGCATTCAGGATCAATAGTTGTCCGTAGGAGCGGAAGGGGCCGGCATAGACCACCCAGCCATCGGCCGGCGCCGTTACCTGGGCTCCGGCGCGGGTCGCCACCGTCAGGCCGCGCTCCGTCCCGCCATTACCGTCGGGGGCGCCGAAATTGCGCAATTTGACGCCATTTACGGGCATCGGAACCTGCTTGCGCAGCGACGCGAAGGCCGTTGCGGGGGCCAGACGGCCCGGATCGCGGTAGGCCGACATGTTCGGCCGGCTGTCGCTGCGACCGGCCTCCCGCGCTTCGCGGACCGCCGGGTCGAGGCTGGCCTCCAGCTTGGCGATCAAATCCTTGAGATCGCCGGTCTGGCGGGCGAGTTCAGCTGCCTGGGCGCGCTCGGCCGCGAGCGCCTGCTCGCGCTCGCCCTGCTGCTTCTGGCGCTCCTCGGTGAGCGCGGCAATGCGGAGCCGGTCCTTTTCGAGCGTGGCGACCTCGGTCTTGAGCCGCTCGCTCTCAGTGGTGATGTTCTTGCGCAGATTGAGCAGTTCAGACAGGTCCGCCGCCAGCGCGTCCACCTTGCCGCGCATGTCCGGCAGAACCGCACCCAATACCATCGCGGTGCGGACCGCCTGCAGCGCGTCCTCGGGGCTGGCGATCAGGGCGGGCGGCGGGCGGCGGCCGATGCGCTGCAGGGCCGCCAGAACCTCGCCAATGACGGCGCGGCGCTCGTCGATCGACTGGCGCACCAGCACTTCGCGGGCGGCCAGCGGCTCCAGACGTTGCTGTGTAGCCTCGATCTTGGCCTCGGTGTCGCGGGTGCGGGCCGCCGTGTCGATCAGGTCCTGCGCCAGCTTGCGGCGGTCGGCCGAGAGTTCCTCGATCTCGCGCTTGAGCGTGGCCTCCGCTTCGGCGGACTGGCGCTGCTTCTCGCGCGCGGCTACCAGTTCCTGATCGCGCGCCTTGAGCTGGTCGAGGGCCTGCGATTTGTCGACGGCAGGTCCGGCGCCCGGCGCGGCGTTCTGCGCCGGCGCGGCGCCCGGCAGCATCAGCGGCACGATGAGCGCGCAGCCGAACACCACCCGGCGCAGGGCGCGCGAATCATGAGGGCGGCGTGAGGCATTCATCGCCATGACGTTACGCCCGCGGGGCTGAGCGGCAAGTGCATTTTCGGGATGCAGGTGTGGCGGGAGAATGAGATGAAATGGCGGCGCTGTCATTCCGGGGCGCGGCCGCTAGGCCGCGAGCCCGGAATCCATAAGCCCAGCGCTGCGGTGTATGGATTCCGGGTTCGCTCGCTACGCTCGCGCCCCGGAATGACGCCAAAGCATCACACCCGATGATACGGATGTCCTGAGAGAATTGTCGTCGCGCGATAGACCTGCTCCAGCACCATGGCGCGCACGAGCTGGTGCGGCCAGGTCGCCATGCCGAACGACAAACGAAGATCGGCCTTGTCACGCAGGCTGGCTGCGAGCCCGTCTGCGCCGCCGATGATGAAGACGACCGCCGGCTTGTTGTTCTCGCGCCATGTCGCGAGCTCGGTGGCGAAAGCTTGGCTGCCGAGCGCCTCGCCTTTTTCGTCGAGCAGCACAACGGCCGCGCCTTCGGGAATGATGTTGGCGAGCGCGATCGATTCCTCGAGCATGCGCTTCATCGCTTCGTCGGCGCGGCTTTCCTTGATCTCGATGACCTCGACCGCCTTCCAGCCGAGCGCGCGACCGCTCTGGCTCGCGCGCTTGGCGTAGCGTTCGGCGAGTTCGGACTCGGGGCCCTTCAGGCGGCCGATGGCGGCGATGATGATGCGCATCTACATTCTCCGCTCATCCCCGCGAAAGCGGGGATCCAGGAGCAACAAACTCAGGCCTTTGCTATCGGTACTGGGTCCCCGCTTTCGCGGGGACGAGCGGAGTTTGTTGCGCCACGTTGCCCGAAGGCAATCGCTCACGCGCTCCACATGTTCTCGATGCCGTAGAAGGCGCGTACTTCCGGCCGAAAGACGTGGACCAGCACGCTGCCGGTGTCGATCACAACCCAGTCGCCCTGGCGCAGACCTTCAACGGCGATGCCGGTCATGCCGGCGGCTTTCAGGTCCTTGATGACGCGATCGGCGATGGCCTGCAGATGCACGTTGGAGCGCCCGGTGGTCACCACCATGGTCTCGCCGATCGACGACTTGTCGGACAGGTCGATCACCACCGTGTCTTCGGCCTTCATCTCATTGAGGCTGTGCAGGACCGACTTCAGCGTCTTGTCGTCGAGCTTCGGCGCTTTCGGCTTCGATGGCTTCGGCGCCGGCGGCTTGGACGGCTTCACAGAGGCTTTCGCCAGCGCACGCGGGCTCAGCTTGTCGCCGGCCTTTTTACCGCGTTTGGCCGCGCTCTTCTTGCCGGTGTCCTTGCCCGCGGATTTCTTGCCCGCGCCCGATCTGGCGGCGGCTTTTTTCGCCGGGCCGCCTTTGGCGCCGGAGGCGGATTTCGATTTCGTGCGGGTGGTCTTTGCTTTTGCCATTGTTTGTCAGACTAACTACTTCGCGTGTTTCCGGGAAGCCTTGCCGCCCGCCGCCGGCTCGGCTTCCGCCTGCGGTTGAGCGTCGGGCTGGTCGCGCAACGCGCGCAAGGCGGTCGATGAAAGCGTGGATTTCAGGCCGTGTAGGTAAGTCCATGCCGGCGCTCGGCGTTGCGGCAGCGTGGCCGCCGCCTCTTCGGGAACCCGGAATTTCGCCAGCGCCTGCGCCGCCGTCGCATTGGATGCGTATAGGCTGGGCCCCGGCCGGTCGACCACCACGATGGGAATGAGCTCGGCGATGGCGCGCCATTTCTGCCAGCGGTGGAAGTGCCGCAGATTGTCGGCGCCCATGATCCAGACGAACTGAACGCGCGGGCAGCGCATCCTCAACCACTCGATGGTGTCGTAGGTGTAGCGCGTGTTGATCACCGCCTCGATGCCGGTGATGTCGATGCGCGGATGATCCGCCAGCTTGCGCGCCGCCGCCATGCGTTCGGCGAGCGGGGCGAGCCTCGAGGTGTTCTTCAGCGGATTGCCGGGCGTCACCAGCCACCAGACGCGGTCGAGCTTGAGACGCTTCATCGCCAGCAGGCAGGCATCGAAATGGGCTTGGTGCGGCGGATCGAAGGTGCCGCCGAACAGGCCGATGCGCATGCCCGGCGCGTGCGGCGGGATGATCCGTTCGATGCTGGGCAGGCGCTGCTGCGCGGGCGGCAAGGTCACGGTGTCACGGCCGCGTCTGGCCGGTGCCGCGGATGCGGTACTTGAACGTCGTGAGCTGTTCGGCCCCGACCGGCCCGCGCGCATGCAGGCGCCCGGTGGCGATACCGATCTCGGCGCCGAAGCCGAACTCGCCGCCATCGGCGAACTGCGTCGAGGCGTTGTGGAGCACGATGGCGGAATCGACCTGCGCCAGGAATTTGTCGGCCGCGGCCTGATCGGCGGTGACGATGGCGTCGGTGTGATGCGAGCCGTTGCGCTCGATGTGTTCGATGGCGTCGTCAACGCCGTTGACCACGCCGGCGGTGATGATGGCGTCGAGATATTCCGTCTTCCAATCGTCGGCGCTGGCGGGCTTGACGCGCTTGTCGACGGCCTGCACGGCGTCGTCGCCGCGGATTTCGCAGCCGGCGTCGATCAGCATTTCGATGAGCGGCTTGAGGTGCGTCGAGGCGGCGGCGCGATCGACCAGCAGCGTTTCCGCCGCGCCGCAGACGCCGGTGCGCCGCATCTTGGCATTGAGCACGATCGATTTCGCCATGGCGAGATCGGCGGCCTTGTCGATATAGACGTGGTTGACGCCTTCCAGATGCGCGAACACCGGCACGCGGGCTTCCGCCTGCACACGGGCGACAAGGCCCTTGCCGCCGCGCGGCACGATGACGTCGATATTGCCGTCGAGGCCGGTGAGCATCAGTCCGACCGCGGCACGGTCGCGCGTCGGCACCAGCTGGATCGCGGCCTCGGGCAGGTTGGCCTGGCGCAGGCCTTCGGCGAGCGCGGCGTGAATGGCTCTGCTGGAATGCGTCGAGTCGGAGCCGCCGCGCAGGATCGCGGCATTGCCGGCCTTGAGGCACAACGCGCCGGCGTCGGCGGTGACGTTGGGGCGGCTCTCATAGATGATGCCGACGACGCCGAGCGGCTCGCGCACGCGCTCGATGGTCAGGCCGTTGGGCCGCGTCCAGGAGTCGATCACGGCGCCGACCGGGTCGGGCAGGTCGCGCACCATCTCGATGCCGGCGGCGATGCCCTCGATGTTCTTCTCTGTGAGGCCGAGGCGGTCGAGCATGGCGCCCGTCATGCCGCTGTTACGGGCCTGGGCGATATCCTCGGCATTGGCGGCGAGGATCGCAGATTTGGCGGCGCGGATTGCCGCGGCCATGGCGGTGAGGGCGCGATTCTTCTGCTCGGCCGGGGCGCGGGCGAGCGCGCGCGCGGCGGCGCGGGCGTCACGGCCGATACCGGCCATCAGCGCGCCGAGGGTGGCGGAATCATCAGTCCCGTCAATGGCTTTCATGCCCTCACGGGCTCTGGCAGGCGCGGTCATTGGCAGCAAATCCGGCAAACGACAGTATTACCCCGCTACCGATCGGCCGAGCGCGGGAGGCATTCCTACCACGTCAAGTCCGATCCGGCGAGATGGGCTGAAATCGGGTCTGAGCCGCGTTCCGCCCTGGGGACGTCGGGGATAACGAGGATAACCGCGCCGGACGGGAAACCCATCAAGGCCCTTACATATTGGTTCGGCATCGTTCGATCAGCGGCGCAGGCCTTTCTTTGCGTTCCCGGGCCCGGCGCGTGGAGGTGTGAAATGCCTGCCAGTAACCACAGCCTGCCGGCCCGTTTTCCCGTCGGCACCAAATACGTGATCGAGGGCCGCCCCGGCCAGGTGCCGACCCGCTTCATCGAATTTCCGGACGGCACCCGGCTGCGCCTGCCGAAGCGGCCGGCGCCGCAGAAATCGGCTCCGGCCGGCCGCCGCGCCCGCATCAAGAGCAAGCGCGGGCATTGAGCGGTTAGACCCCGCCCATCACCAGGTCGTCCCGGTGCACCATCACGGTGCGGCCGGTGAAGCCGAGGATGGACTGCACGTCGGCCGAGGAGCGGCCGATGATCTTCTCCGCGTCGGAAAAGTCGTAGGCCACCAGCCCGCGGCCGACTTCGGCGCCGTCCGGCCCGCGCAGCACCACGGCGTCGCCGCGCTGGAACGCGCCGTCGATCTTCTTCACGCCCGCCGGCAGGAGGCTCTTGCCGCTGCGCAGCGCCTTCACCGCGCCGTCGTCGATATGCAGCGCGCCGTGCGGCTCCAGCGAGCCGGCGATCCATTTCTTGCGAGACGTCACCGGATTGGCCGGCGTCAGGAACCAGGTACACGGTCCGCCGTCGGCGATGGCGTTGAGCGGATGCATGATGCGGCCCGAGGCGATGACCATGTGCACGCCGGCCGTGGTCGCGATCTTGCCGGCCTCGATCTTGGTGACCATGCCGCCGCGCGACAGTTCCGAGCCCGAGCCGCCGGCCACGCCTTCGATCTCGGCGGTGATGCGCGGCACCACGGGGATGAGCTTCGCGCCGTTGCCGGGCTGCGGCGGCTTGTCGTAGAGCCCGTCGATATCCGACAGCAGCACCAGCAAGTCGGCGCTCACCATGGTGGCGACGCGCGCGGCGAGGCGGTCATTGTCGCCGTAGCGGATTTCGCTGGTGGCGACGGTGTCGTTCTCGTTGATCACCGGCACCGCGCGCCATTCGAGCAGCTTGTCGATGGTCTCGCGCGCATTGAGATAGCGGCGGCGCTCCTCGGTGTCGGTCAGCGTCAGCAGGATTTGCCCGGCGGTGATGCCGTGCGCGCTCAGGGTTTCCGACCACGACCGTGCCAGCGCGATCTGCCCGACCGCGGCGGCGGCCTGCGCCTCCTCGAGCCGCAATGCGCCGCGCGGCAGCTTCAGCGTTGCGCGCGCCGAGGCGATGGCGCCGGACGACACCACCAGCACGTCACGTTTCTCGCCGTGCAGTTTGGCAATGTCGTCGACCAGGGAGGCCAGCCAGGCGCGCTTGAGTTCGCCGGCCTCGGAATCGACCAGCAGCGACGAGCCGACCTTGATGACGATGCGGCGGAAAGAGCTGATCGAGGGCGTTTGCGACATGGCGGTTCGGTGGGGTCTGCGCGGGAAGCGGCTGTCTAGCATGGCCCCTGGGCCGCCGTCATCCGCCGAGTTCCCCCAAAACCCACTGATTTTCCTAGTAAATCGCCCCTTTCAACCGTGCCCCGGTCTCACTATATTCCGGACATAATTCCATCATGACCCCGGTTGGGGCGCGGCGGCCCATGAAGTACCTCGTGGCACTCATCGTTCTGGTGATCTCGGCGGGCAGCGTCATGCTGGGCGTTGAGTGGACGTCCGCGCCGATGACGCCGATGGCGGCGAGTTCCTTCCCGTTGCGTGCGGCCGCTCCGCCGGTTGCGCAGCAGGCGGCCAAGCCGCCGGTCAAAACACCGGAACCGGCCAAGGAGACCGTCAAGGCGGCCGAGGGCGCGATGCCTGCGCCGGCCGCAGCCGCGCCGCCGACGCCGGTTGTCGCTGCCAGCCCGCCGGCTCCTGAGCCCGCTCCATTGGTCGCGCCCGAGGTGGCGGCCACGCCGCCGGCGCCGCTTTGCGATGTCGCCGCCTGCGAGCGCGCCTTCCGCACTTTCACCGCGTCCGATTGCACCTACCAGCCGAGCGGCGATGGCCCGCGCCGGCTGTGCACGCGCGGCAGTCCGCCGGCCGCCGCGACTTCGCCGCGCGCCGACATCCGCGCGCAGGCGACCTGCAACATTGCCGCCTGTTCCAACGCGTATATTTCGTTCAACGCCGCCGATTGCACCTATCAGCCGAGCGACGGACCGCGGCGCATCTGCGAGCGGTAAGTTCCGCCGGCGTCATTTGACAGGAACAAGGATTTCCGGCCCGCGTTTGCGAGAGGGGCGCAACGCGGGAGCGATCAATGCCGATCTTCGTTTATGCGATTGCATTGCTGATCGCGGCCGGAACCCTGGTGCTGAGCGTCGATCTTGCGACCAAGCCCGACATCGAGCCGGAGAAAGCGCAAGTTGCCGCCAGCGCGCCCGTCAGACAGATTCCGCTCGGCAAGACGTCCGATGTCAGCCCTGGCGATCCGCAGAACCAGTTGACCCCGGTCTACCCCACCGCGCCGAAGGACGCGCAGGCGGCTGCCGAAACTGCGGCAGCCTCATCACAGGCGGCACAGCCGCAGGATATGCCGGAGCAGCCGGCCGCAACGGCGGCGGTCGCCACACCACCCGCCACCGCGCCAGCAGTCAGTGCGTCGACGACCGGCGTTTCGTCTTCGGACACGAAGATCGATCAGCCGCGTATCGATGTCGCGGCAACCGCGCCGAACAGTTGCGCCGTCGATGCTTGCAGCAGCGCCTATCGCTCGTTCCGGGCTTCCGATTGCACCTATCAACCGTATGGAGCGCCGCGCAGGGTATGCGAGCTGACCGCCGTTCTGCCGCGCGATGCCGCGCCGCGCAGCCGCATGACGTCGTCGCGCGCGGGCGATCTCGACGCGGCAGCGCGCGTCGTTCGGCAGATCCCCGCGCCGGATGAATTCGAAGACGCGCGTGGCCGCCGCATGATCGTCATCGAGCGGCAGCCGGCGCGCTATGCCCCGCGTGTCATTTACGAAGAGTGGTGACGCGCGCGCGGCGCATCGCTCAATGGCCCGCTCGTGAGGAGCGGGCCATTGATAAGGGATGAGTTGGATGCTCAGCGCTGCGCGATCTTCTCGCGCTTCGGCGGATCCTTGCGCGGCTCTGACTTGGCCTGATCCTTGTCGTGGTCCTTGGCGGGACCTTTGGCCTGCTCTTTGGCCTTCGCCTTCGCGCCGGTCTCGGCGGTCTTTGCCTCCGCCTTCGCGCCCGGTTTGGCTGCCGCTCCCGTCTTCTCGGATGTCGGCCTGGAATTGGCTTTCGCTTCAGCCTTCGCTTCCGCCTTTGCCTCAGACTTGTCGCTCTTCTTGTCGCCCTTGTCGGCGACCTTCACGCTGGCGCGCAGCGGCGACGGCACCGGCAACGGCAGATCGTCCGGTCCTGCGGCGGCGAGCAGACCGGCGGCGCTCTGACACGGCGCCTGTTCCGGCAGCTTTTGCGCCGGGTGACGCGCGCTGGCCGCGCTCCAATGCTCGACGGCCTTGCCGGTGATGATCTTGACGTAGCCCTGCGTTTCTTCCGGCAGTTTCGATTTGCCCTTGGCGGCGAGCCAATCGGAGACGCGCTTGGGGCCGGCATTGTAGGCCGCGGCGGCGAGGCCGAGATTGCCGAACTGCTTCACGAGATCGCGCAGCAGGCGGGCCGAAGCAGGGATGGCCTGCACCGGATCGAACGGATTTTCGAGGCCCATCTGTTCGGCGGTCTGCGGCATGAACTGCGCCACGCCCTGCGCGCCGGCGACGCTCACGATTTCGGGCCGGAATCGGCTTTCCTGGAACAGAAGCCGGATGAAGAACGGCGCCGGCACATCGTTCTGCTGCGCGGCGGTGGTGAGCGCGTGGCAGATCTCATCCTCGCTGCGATCCACAACCGGCTTCGGCCGCGGCGGCAGCGGAATGCCGATGGGAATGCCGTTGTTGATCACGACGCCGGACGGCACCGGATATTCGGCGGCAAGATCGGGAACGAGTGCGGTGAGTTCGGCGAGATCCGGTATGCCGGCCTTGCCATCCGCTACGGGCGGCGCCGGCTCCTCGCGCGGAATCGAAACGATGGCGCGCGCGTCTTCGACATGCGTAATAGCGATGTTGCCAGTTGCCTGGCGCTTGCTGGTGAATTCATCGAACGTCAATCCGGCGTCGGAACTGGTCGCGCCCGACCACGTCACAAGGCAGATGCACGCTGGCAGAAAAAGCTGCCGCATGTCGGCTCTTCTCCAATCGTCTCACCGCAGCGCCTTTCTGGCGGCGCGGTGCGTGCTTTCATTCTGAAAGAACGGGAATTAACCACCGATGCAGCGCTTCATGCGGTGCGATCGCGACGATAGTTGGATGAGCGCAAGTTTGAAATAAGGCGGCGGCTGCCGCGTGTTTGCCGCAGTTCCATCGAAACGGTTTATCGGCGTCAATAATTGCAGTTTAACGCGCGGCCATCGTTATGGCCGCGCGCGCCGCGAGGGCCAAAAACATCAATAAACAACGACGCTTCTGATCGACGTTCCTTCGTGCATCAGGTCGAACGCGTCGTTGATCTGATCGAGCGGCATGGTGTGGGTGATCAAATCGTCGATGTTGATTTTACCTTCCATGTACCAATCGACGATTTTGGGCACATCGGTGCGGCCGCGGGCGCCGCCGAAGGCGGTTCCCTTCCAGACGCGGCCGGTGACAAGCTGGAACGGGCGGGTGGCGATTTCCTGCCCGGCGCCGGCGACGCCGATGATGATCGACTCGCCCCAGCCGCGGTGACAGCATTCCAGCGCCTGACGCATCACCTGGGTATTGCCGATGCATTCGAACGAGAAGTCGGCGCCGCCGCCGGTGAGATCGACGATAGCCTGCACCACCTTGTCGCGGCCGACTTCGTCCGGGTTGATGAAGTGCGTCATGCCGAATTTCTTCGCCATGGCGACGCGCTCGGGATTGAGATCGATGCCGATGATCTTGTCGGCGCCGACCATGCGCGCGCCCTGCACGACATTGAGGCCGATGCCGCCCAAGCCGAACACCGCGACATTGGCGCCCGGCCACACTTTGGCGGTGTTGATGACGGCGCCGATGCCGGTCGTGACGCCGCAGCCGATGTAGCAGATCTTGTCGAACGGCGCGTCTTCACGCACTTTTGCCAAAGCTATTTCCGGCAGCACGGTGAAGTTGGCGAAGGTCGAGCAGCCCATGTAGTGGAAGACGGGATCGGCGTCGCAGTGGAAGCGCGAGGTGCCGTCCGGCATCAGGCCCTTGCCCTGCGTCGCGCGGATGGCGGTGCAGAGGTTCGAGCGCTGCGACAGGCAGGTTTTGCACTGCCGGCATTCCGGCGTGTAGAGCGGAATCACGTGATCGCCGGGCTTGAGCGATGTGACGCCGGCGCCGACTTCGCGCACGATGCCCGCGCCCTCATGGCCGAGAATGGCGGGGAAGATGCCTTCCGGGTCCGCGCCGGACAACGTGTAATAGTCGGTGTGACAAACACCGGTTGCCTTGACCTCGACCAGCACCTCGCCGGCCTTCGGCCCTTCGATGTCGATGGTCTCGATGGTGAGCGGGGCGCCTGCTTTCCAGGCCACGGCAGCGCGGGTTTTCATGGGTGCTCCTCGTCAACGAATACGAGGCGTTCTAGCAGTCGCTCGGCACTGACTCAAACGCCGCTTGTCCCCGCGCATAGCCGTCCGAAGGACGGCGTTCTTTTAGAACGCCTATGGCGGGGGCCCAGGAGTCCAAAGTTGAGGCGCTCGTTGTGGTTTCCGGGGTCTCCGCTTTCGCGGAGACGAACGGAGATTGGGCACTACGTGCGCGAAAATTCTACGGCTGCCACGTCGCCGGCTGTTTCGACTTCGCGGTTTCCGCCTTGCTCGCCTTGCCGACAATCTTGAACAGCTCACGCAAGACTTCGGTGACGCCGGCGCCGGTCGCCGATGACAAAACGAACGGCGTCTTGCCGCAGGCTTTCTTCAGCTTGGCGGTCTGCTTCTTGATCTGCTCGGCCGTCATGGAATCGGTTTTCGACAGCGCCACGATTTCCGGCTTGTCCTCGAGACCATTGCCATAGGCTTCGAGCTCGCCGCGCACGGTCTTGTAGTCGCGCCCGGCGTCGTCGGAATTGCCATCGACCAGATGCAGGAGCACGCGGCAGCGCTCGGTGTGGCCGAGGAAGCGGTCCCCCAGGCCGACGCCTTCATGCGCGCCTTCGATCAGGCCGGGCAGGTCGGCGAGCACGAATTCGCGGTCGTCGACGCGCACCACGCCGAGCTGCGGATGCAGCGTGGTAAAAGGATAGTCGGCGATCTTCGGCTTGGCCGCGGTGACGCGGGCAAGGAAGGTGGACTTGCCGGCGTTCGGCAATCCAACGAGACCGGCGTCGGCGATCAGCTTGAGCCGCAGGCGGATGGTGAGTTCTTCGCCGGGCTGGCCGGGATTGGCGTGGCGCGGCGCCTGGTTGGTCGAGGATTTGAAATAGGCGTTGCCGAAGCCGCCATTGCCGCCCTTGGCGATGGTGACGCGGTCGCCCACCGCGACGAGGTCGGCGATCAGCGTCTCGCCGTCTTCCTCGTAGATCTGCGTGCCGGCCGGCACCTTGAGCACGGCGTCCTTGCCGTTGGCGCCGTGGCGGTCCTTGCCCATGCCGTTGACGCCGCGCTCGGCCTTGAAGTGCTGCTGGAAGCGATAGTCGATCAGCGTGTTCAGCCCATCGACGGCCTCGACGATGACGTCGCCGCCCCGGCCGCCGTCGCCGCCATTGGGGCCGCCGAATTCGATGAACTTCTCGCGCCGGAACGAGATGCAGCCGTTGCCGCCGGCGCCGGACGCAATATAGACCTTGGCTTCGTCGAGGAATTTCATGGTGTTGTCTCTATATCCGATTGCCCCAGCCGGTGCGAAAGATTTCCGGGAATAAAACGCCGCCCCCGCCGATCTAGTCCTGCAGATCAACCAGCGCGGGACACCCGATATGACAACCCATGATGACGGCCCGAGCCGCCGCAAGGTGCTCGAATGCATGACCTGGGCGGGAACCGGGGTGCTCTGGACCGTGGCCGGCGGCGTGCCGGCCTCGCTCGGCATCATCGGCGAAGCGATGGCCCAGGAGCCGAAGGGCTTCACCTTCCTTCAGATCAGTGACAGCCACATGGGCTTCGACAAGGCCGCCAACCCGAATACCAAGGGCACCCTGGAAGAGGCTATCGCACGAGCCGCCGCCGTGCCGCGCAAGCCGGCCTTCATGATTCACACCGGCGACATATCGCATTTGTCGAAAGCGGCGGAGTTCGACGATGCCGAAAAGATCATCTCGCAGGCGCGGCTCGACGTGCACTACGTGCCGGGCGAGCACGACCTGATCGATGAGGATCGCGGCAAGCTCTATATGGAACGATACGGCCGCGGCACCAGGGGCTTCGGCTCTTCCTCCTTCGACGCCAACGGCGTGCATTTTGTCGGCCTGGTCAATGCCGTCGATCTCAAAGGCGGCGGCCTCGGTTATCTCGGACCGGAGCAACTGGCGTGGCTGGAAAACGACCTCAAGGGCCGGTCGGCGTCGCAGCCGATCGTGGTGTTCGCCCATATCCCGCTGTGGACCGTTTATCCCGAATGGGGCTGGGGCACCGACGATGGCGCCCAGGCGCTCGGCTATCTCAAGCGCTTCGGATCGGTGACCGTGCTCAACGGCCACATCCATCAGGTGATGCAGAAAGTCGAAGGCAACGTCACCTTCCACACCGCACGCTCCACCGCTTTCCCGCAGCCGGCGCCCGGCACCGCGCCGTCGCCGGGACCGATGAAGGTCGCGGACGACAGACTGCGCACGATGCTCGGCATTGCCGACATCACCTTCCAGCAGAATGAACAGCGTCTGGCGATCGTCGATACGGCGCTCAAGTCGTGAGGTATTGCATGTCGACAATGAGGTCGCTGGCCGTGCTGGCCGGGGTCGCGATCGGGATGCTGTGGGCGGCCGCGCCGGCTCGAGCCGATGACGTCACCGTCACTATCGACAACTTTGCCTTCACGCCGCAAACCCTGTCGGTAAGGCCAGGTACCAAGGTAGTCTGGGTGAACCACGACGACATCCCGCACAGCGTCGCTTCCACCACGCAGGGGCTGCGCTCGAAGGCGCTCGACACCGACGACAGCTTCTCGTTCACATTCACGACACCCGGAACGTTCAATTACTTTTGCGGCTTGCATCCGCATATGACCGGATCGATTGTCGTCGCCGGCACAGCGGGCGGTGCCGCGCCTAATTAATGCGTTGGTCCTCGCGGACGACATGATGGTGCCGGACTTCGATAGAGGCGACGACGCGGCGCAGCGTTTTCGCGCCGCGGCTTTGCCGTATCTCGACGACGTCTACACTTTGGCCCGCTACCTCTTGCGCGATTCGGACGACGCCGACGATGCCGTGCAGGAATGCTACCTGCGGGCGTTCCGGCATTTCGCCACTTTTCGCGGCGGCGCGATCAAGCCGTGGTTGCTGGCCATCCTGCGCAATGTCTGCCGGGCCGAGTATGCGCGGCGCAGCGCATCCCCCGTCGTGGCCGGCGCCGACGACGATTGGGCCGAGCAGGCGAGCGGAGGGCTGTGGAGCGATCCGTCGTCGCCGGAAGCCGAGACCTTGCGCCGCTTCGATGCCGCGGCGGTACAGGCGCTGATCGCCCGGTTGCCGGAGCCGTATCGCGAGACCCTGGTGCTGCGCGAGATCAACGATCTGAGCTATCGCGAAATTGCCGACGTGATCGGAGCGCCGGTCGGAACGGTCATGTCGAGACTTGCGAGGGCCCGGGCCTTGCTGCGCGCGGCCTGGCTTGCGGAGGAGGAGGAACCATGACCTGCGACGAGGCCGAGGTGCTGATCCACGCGCTGATCGACGGCGAACTCGACGCGGGCCATGCGCGCGATGTCGAGGCGCATGTCGCGGGCTGCGCGCGCTGCGCCGCGCGTTTTTCGGCGTGGCGCGACCTGCGCGACGCCATGCCGGTGCGGGGCCTGCGCCACGCAGCACCCGCATCGCTGCGCAGCCGCATCGAGCGCGCCGTGCCGTCGCCGGCGAAGACCGACCGCCGCGCCTTGCTCAAGGGCTTTGTCGCCGGCGGCGCGCTGTCGGCGCTGGCGGCGACCGGCGCCGGTGTCGTCATCCTGCGGCAGGACCGCGACGACATCGTTGCCGGCGAAGCAATCTCGGCGCATCTGCGCTCGCTGCAGGCCGATCATCTAACCGACGTGCTGTCGACCAATCAGCATACGGTCAAACCGTGGTTCAACGGCCGCATCGACCTCGCGCCGCCGGTCGTCGATCTCGCCGCGCAAGGCTTCACCCTGATCGGCGGGCGTCTCGACTTCATCGACGGCAAGCCGGTCGCGGCAATCGTGTACAGACGGCGCGTTCATGTGATCAACCTTTTCGCCGCACAGGGGCTGGCATTCGCGTGGCGGACGCCGAAGGCCCAGGCCGTCCAAGGCTTCAACCTCATGCGCTGGAGCGACGGCGGGCTGGACCTGCTCGCGGTCAGCGATCTCAATCGCGACGAACTCGAGGAATTCGTGTCGCGATTTTCAGAGGCGACGCGGAAGTCGCGTCAGGGCTGACGAGACAAATCGCTCCCTGGCCTATATACCAAGAGGGCCGGAGACCCATTGGAAATGACCGCCCCGACGACGGACGCGCCCGCCCCCGCTCAGCCCGCCCAAAAGCCCGCCCAAGACGCCGCGAAAGACCATACGAAGGATCACGCCCTCGCCGGCATCGCCTTGATGCTGGTCGGAATCTTTTTCTTCTCGGTCAACGATACGATGGGCAAATACCTGGTCGGCACCTATGCCGTCGGCCAGATCCTGCTGATGCGCAGCGCGGCGGCCATTGTCATCCTGGCGCCTTTCATCAAGCGCGAGGGCCTGTCGGCCTTCCGGAACGCTCCGCGGCCGGGCCTGCAGATCCTGCGCGCCGTTTTCGCAACCTTCGAAGTGTTCTGCTTCTACTGGGCGCTGACCGGCATGTCGCTCGCCGACACCATGACCTTCTATCTCGCCGGCCCGATCTACGTGACGGCAATGTCGCCGTTCCTGCTCGGCGAGCATGTCGGCTGGCGGCGCTGGCTCGCCGTGTTGGTCGGCTTCGTCGGCGTCATGATCGCGCTCGGGCCGAGCGGCGGCGCCTTCTCGCCGCATGCGCTGGTGGCGATTGCCGGCAGCCTGATGTTCTCGGTCTTCATGGTGTGCACGCGGCTGGTGCGCGGCACGTCCGACGTCGTGCTGCTGTCGACGCAGGTGGTGGCGGCGCTCTTTTTCGGCGCGGTGACGGCGCCGTTCACCTGGGTCGCGGTCGGCCTGTTCGACGGCGCGCTGCTGGCGCTGCTCGGCGTCGTGGCGATGGTGGCGTTCCTGTGCATCAATCGCTCGCTCAGCGTCGCGCCGGCTTCGGTGGTCGTGCCCTATCAGTACACCGCGATCGTCTGGGCGGTGCTGCTCGGCTTTATCTTCTTCGGCGACATCCCGTCGACGCAGATGCTGATCGGCGCCGGCATCATCATCTCCGCCGGCATCTACATCTTCATCCGCGAGCAGCAGCTGTCGAAGCCGCCGGCCTTCACCGAACCGCCGCCGGCTTGATGCCTGGTCATTCCGGGGCGGGTCGAAGACGCGAACCCGGAATCCAGCAACGCATTCTGATTTTCCGGCTGGATTCCGGGTTCGCGCGTTTTGCGCGCGTCCCGGAATGACGAGAAACTAGATCGCCTTGCCGCGCGCCGCGACTTCATCGGCGATCGCATCCGCGTCGGGTCCGAGCCCGCGCAGCCCCGCCGCGACGCCGGCCTGATCGGCGGCGATGCGGTTCTGGCTGACTTTCCATTTGCCTTCGAGGCGCGCGATCGGGATCTCGACGCCGACAATACCCTTGAGCTGCGCGGCGATGAATGCATCCGGCGCGTCGGCGACATTCCATGGCGCCGGCTGCGTCTGCTCGTTACGCCGCGTCAGCGCATCGACCTGCTGCCGGAGCCAGTCGGCATCGTCGATCACGCGCGGCGCGCCCCACGCGTGCACCGTGATGTAATTCCACGTCGGCACGACCTTTCCGCTCTCGCGCTTGGTCGGGTAGAGCGACGGGCTGATGTAATGCTGCGGGCCCTGAAACACGATGAGACATTCGGAGACCGCGGCAAGTTCACCAAGCTGCGGGTTGGCACGCGCCAGATGCGCGCGTAAGGTGCCGCGCTCCGACGCTGCGCCATCGATCAGGAACGGCACCGGGTTGGCCTGCAATCCGCCCGGCCCCGCCGTGATCAGCAGGCCGAGCGGATGCGCGGCGATCAGCGCGTGCTGAACGTCGCGCCGGTCTTCGCGAAAGTGGGGAGGCTGATACATCGTATCACCCGTCCACCTTTTACGAGACGCGCTTGATCGGCGCCCAGCCCTTGAGGGCGGACCAGATGCCGTGTTCGAGCCGGAAGCGGTCGATCGGCGCCGACGACTTGATCGAGTGGATCCGGTACAGGCCGACGCCGGTCCACTGAAAGCCGCACTTCTCCAGCACCCGGCGCGAGGCCGGGTTGGTCACGCGCGCGCCGGCATGCAGCGCGGTGTGCCCCAGATCGGTGAAGGCGTAATCGACCAGCGCATGGACCGCCTCGGTGGCGTAGCCCTTGCCCCAGTGCTCGCTGCCGAGCCAGTAGCCGATTTCCGCGGCGCCATCCTGCTGCGCGATGCTGCAGGCGCCGATCACCGTCTTGTCGCGCGTGATGAGATAGACACATTCGCCGCCGGGCTTGTTCGCGGCGGTAATGAAATTCTCGGCATCCGCCAAACGGTATGGATGCGGGATACGCGCTGTATTTTCGGCAATACGACGGTCGGCTGCGAGCATCGATACTGCTTTAGCGTCCGCGAGACGCGGCGCGCGCATAGCCAGCCGCTCGGTCTCGAGGACGGGGATACTCGCTTCGCGAAAGCTTTGGCTTGGTATTTCTTCCAGCAGGGTCATGGCTCGGGCTCCAGTTTCGAACCCAGGCCAGCCCCAGGTCCTGAAATGCTTTGAGGGGGAGCCGGTCACCCGTCTCCCCCTCAAAGAGCCTCTATGAGCCCCTGCCGGTTTGACTTAGTGACCGGCAGACCTCGATTTTTGGTCTAACCGTTTATTCAGCCGCTTCTGCGATCGCCGGGACGACGGACACGTAGGTGCGGCCTTTGGCTTTGGTAGCGAACTGAACTTTTCCGTCGACGAGTGCGAACAACGTGTGATCCTTGCCCATGCCTACATTACGGCCGGCATGCCACACGGTGCCGCGCTGACGCGCAATGATGTTGCCGGCGATCGCGAGCTGACCACCGGACTTCTTCAGACCAAGGCGGCGACCATCGGAGTCGCGGCCGTTGCGGGATGAACCGCCTGCTTTCTTGTGCGCCATAGCTAGAGCTCTCTCGAATTCCGTTACTTGCTACACCGATTCCTTGTCGGAATCACGTCACTATTTCTTACCTAAGGCGTCAGTCTGCCGCTTACGCGGCAGATTTGGCGGCCTTCTTGCGGGCGGCGGGCTTCTTGGCCGCTTTCTTTTCGCCTTCCGCGCCTTCCGCCGCTTCCGGCTTCGGCTTGGCGACCCGCTTGGGGCGCTCCGGCGGCGTCTTCGAAGGCTTCTTGCCGTCGGTCAGGATTTCGGTGATGCGGATCACCGAGAACTCGTGACGGAAGCCGCGCTTGCGGCGCGAATTCTTGCGGCGGCGCTTCTTGAACGCGATGACCTTGTCGCCGCGCTCATGGCTGAGCACCACGCCGGCCACGGTCGCGCCCGACACGGTCGGCACGCCGACCTGCGGGTTGTCGCCGCCGACCAGCAAAACTTCACCAAATTCAACCACATCGCCCGGCTCGCCCGCCTGGCGGTCGATCCGGATCACATCTTCAGCCACAACGCGGTACTGCTTACCGCCGGCTTTGATGACTGCGAACATCGTTCTTTTCCTTCGTGTTCAAACCCGCGTCTCAAGGCCAAGCGGCCCCGGACCGGCTTCTTGTCAGTCGTTTGTTGTTTGTGATCAAGGGCTTAGGCCCTCGAACAAAGATGCGAGCCCAAAGGCCCGCATACGGGCGGCTTTATGCCGGGGAAAGCCGGCAAATGTCAAGGAAACAGGCAGGTTTTGGGTTTCGCGGCGTTGCCGGATGACCGGACCTTAGAGGTCCGGCAATACCAGAATTGGACGTAGTGGCTTGTTATGTACGGAATTTGCCGTACATTCTTGGGCAGGAGAACTGCCATGCTTCCTTATAGACCCGATCAAAGTGTCCGCAGTCCGAAGTCAGCGCGGATGGAGCAACGGACAACCCAGGAAACCAAGGACCTTATCGAGAAGGCAGCCGGCCTTCTTGGCGTGAACGCGTCCGAGTTCACAGTGGCCGCTGCGGCGAAGGCCGCGCGGGACACATTGCGCGACTACGAGGCCACGGCCCTACAGCCGTCGGCGCACGCCACTTTCATGGCGGCATTGGAAGCGACCGAGCCGACTGAAAGCTTGACCGGGTTGATGACCCTCCATGCTGAGGTCTCGAAGCCGAAATGATTAATCGCGCTTTCCTCGCGCGCATCCGCATCGGGCCGCTCGATCGCAAGAAGCACGATCGCGCGGCTTTTTCATGCGGTGAGGAGCGCCTCGATAATTTCCTCAGGAGCGTGGCGGCGCGACAGCAGGACGACGATCACACCAGGGTCTATATCGCCTCTCTGGATGACGGCCCCGCCATCGCCGGCTTTTACGCGCTCAACGCCCACGCCATCGACGCCGCCACGCTGCCGCCCGAGCAGCGCAGGAAGTTGCCTTCCTATCCGACGATCCCGGCGATCTATTTGTCGGTCGTTGCCGTGGCGCGCGAGCAGCAAGGCAAGGGGCTCGGCACGGTCTTGCTGGCGGATGCCTTCAAGCGCTGCGTGTCCGTCGCCGGTCAGGTCGGCGCGCATTTCATCGTGCTCGATGCGCTCAACGAGCGCGCCGCCCGGCTGTATCGCGAACTGGGCTTCGTCGACCTTCCGGGTCACGAACCGCGCATGCTGATCAAAATGGCCGTCGTGCGAAAGGCGGCCGGCAAATGAAAAGCGCCGGCAGCGATGCCGGCGCTTGGTTATTCGACGCTCGTCAGTCTCGGTGACCAGCCGATCGCCTCACCCCACCGGCACAGGAGCGGCCGCGCCGTTTTCCGCCTCGGCGGAGTGGGCGAGCCGGTAGCCGACGCCCAGTTCGGTGACCAGGATCTTCGGCGAATCCGGCGTCGGTTCGATCTTCTGACGCAGCTTGCGCACGAAGATGCGCAGGTAATGCGTGTCCTGCATGTGGATCGAGCCCCACACTTCCTTCAGCAGATGCTGATGCGTGACGACGTTGCCGGCGTGCTGCGCCAGCACCTGCAGCAGGCGATACTCCTTCGGCGTCAGCGTCAGACGCTGGCCGTTGAGTGTCACCGTGCGTGAGGCGAGATCGATGGTCAGCGGCCCGACCGTGACCGCCGGCTCGCCGGAGGCGGCGCGCGATTGCCGGCGCAGCGCCACGCGCACGCGGGCCAGCAACTCGGCGATGCCGAACGGCTTGACGACGTAATCGTCGGCGCCCAGCTCGAGCAACCGCACCTTTTCGGTTTCGGTGGACCGCACCGACAGCACGATGATCGGCACCGTCGACCAGGAGCGGATGCGCTCGACGACATCGGCGCCGTCCATGTCGGGCAGGCCGAGATCGACGATCACGATATCGATGGGGCGCAAGGTCGAGGCGCGGATCGCCTCGGCGCCGGTGCCGGCCGCGTGCACGACGAAGCCATTGAGTTCGAAGCCGGTCCGCAGGAAGCGGCGAATCTGCACTTCGTCATCGACGATCAGTACGATAGGAGACGGTTCACTCATCGCGGTCGCTTTCCGTTGGGTAAACGGTGGCCTGAGCCACTGGAAGTTCGATTGCCATTGTCGTGCCCCGGCCGGGGCCTTCGCTGAAGGCGTTCATCTTGCCGCCATTGGCGGCGATGAAGGCTTTCGCGATCCAGAGCCCGAGGCCGGAACCGCTGGTCGCGGCGGCGGTACGTTCGCCGCGCTGGAAGCGGTCCCAGATATAGCCGAGTTCGGCTTCGGTGAGGCCGGGGCCCTGATCGCTGACATTGAGAACGATGCGGCCGTCGCGCGCTCGCGCCGCGACGGTGATGGTGGAGCCGGGCGGCGAGTACTTCGCGGCGTTGTCGAAGACCTGCACCAGCGCCTGCGTCACCAGCACGGCATCGACATGCACGAGCGGCAGATCTTTCGGCAGGTTCAGTTCCAGTTTCTGCCGCGACAGCTTTTTCCGGCAGCGCTCCAGCGCCGAGTCGAGAATGTCGCCGGGATCTGCCCATTCCATGCGCGGCTTCACGCCGTCGCTGGAAATGCGCGTGGCGTCGATGAAATTCTGGATGTCGTTGTTGAGGCGCTCCGCTTCATAGCGGACGTCCTGCGCCAGCGCCTGCAGCTTGGGCTCATGCGCCAGCGCCGGCGCCGTGCTGATGACGGTAGCGGCGCCCATGATCGAGGCGAGCGGCGTGCGCAGTTCGTGGCTCACAGAACCGATCAGGGCCTCGCGCAACTGGTCGGTTTCCGAGCGCATGCGCGCCTCGTTGATCGCCTGCGCGATGCCGAGACGGTCGAGCGTGGCGGTGGCGTCGGCGAGTACGGCATCGATGCGAACCCGCAGATCGTCGATGTCGCTTTGCCCGCGGGAGGGTTGTCCGAGGTTGACGGCGAGGACGCCGAATTCCGGGCTCTTGGGCGAAACGGCGCGCACCAGCCAGACGTCGCCTTCGGGTGTCGTGACGAGGCCGGCGTCGCCGGCGGGAAGCTGCCGGCCTTCGCACTTTTCCAGGGCGTCGATCTTGGCCGTGACCTGGGGCGGCACCGAAGGGTCGATGCGACGGCGCGTATTGCCGCTCGCGTCGCGCGCGGTCGCGAACAGCACGGCCTTGCGCTGGATGACGGCGGTGAGGTGGTTCTCGATCGCGGACTGGATGTCCGACAGGTCGAAGGCGACGGCAATGCGCCGCGAGAAGGCGTAAAGATCGCGCAGGTCGATTTCGCGCTTGCGCGATTTCTCGAGCTCGCTCTTGAGCCGGCTGGCGAGTTGGCTGACCACGACCGCGACGATCACATAGAGGACGAGATTGATGACCTCCTGTGGGTCGCGCACCTCGAACGAATAGAGCGGCGGGAAGAAGAAGAAGGCGGAGGCCAGCACGCCGCAGATCGAGGCGAACAGCGCGGCGATCAGGCCCCAGCGGATCGCGGCGATCAGCACCGGGACGAGATAGACCACGGTGCCGCGCGTCAGGCCGAAATACCAGACGAAGGCGAAAATCCCGACCGTCACCAGCGCGACGAGGCCCAGCGTGAGCAGAATGCCGCGCAGTTCCCGTGCCAGATCGTGCGCCGTGATGTGGATCGCCATGGGTGATTCGACGCAGACGGTTTTTTAGGCCCCGGCGGCTATATAGCGCCCTGGACCCTTGTTTGTCTCGCCCATCTTGGGTAGACAGCCCCGCCCGGCCGCCGGTTCATGACGGACGGTCAGGGTTCCGGAGAGGTGGCTGAGCGGTTGAAAGCACCGCACTCGAAATGCGGCATACGGGCAACCGTATCGGGGGTTCGAATCCCTCCCTCTCCGCCAAGCCTTCTTTAAGCCATTGATTTAGAAGTCTCTTCAATTTTTCAGGGACTTAGCGCCGCCCGAGTGGTACACACGGGTGGTACACATGGCTTTGGCAATGACACGTCCTTGGAAGCATCCCAAGACAGGCATGTACTGGCTGCGCAAGCGGGTCCCGGACGATCTGCGGACCCAGCTCGGGAAGCGCGAGGAGAAGCGCAGTCTCGAAACCCGGGATCCCGCAGAAGCCAAGCAACGGCTAGCTGCGGTCCTTGTGGAACTAGATAAACGATGGGCGAACCTCCGCGCGGGTCCCCGGGTCCTCACCGAGCGAGAAGCGCATGAAATCGCCGTGCGCATTCACGACGCCCACCTTGCTAGGTACCTTGAAAACCCATCCCAGCATAGCGGTCACGAATGGGATGCGACCCTCGGCGATCTGCTGTGGGAGGCGCGCGCGCCGTCAATACCGGGTGCTGGTTCGACCGAGGCCGACAAGAAGGCATATTTTTTTGTCGATGCAACAGATGCGAAGCGCGCCGCGATGCGCGCTTACTGCGAGAGCCGGGCGGACGAGATCATTGCATCCGACGGCTTAGTCGTTGATGTTAATAGTCGTTTCACTCTCATGCGGACTGTCGCCGCGGCGATGCAGCGGGCAAGCCGAACCCTCCAGCGCTATGCGAATGGGTCGTATATTGGCGCTCCAGTCGACGGCGCTGTGAATGCGATTGACGTCCAGCATTCCCCTCAGCAGCGGAGGGTAACGTTCAAAGAACTGCTTGAGGGCTGGGCCAAAGAGAACAAGCCGGCAGAGAAGACAATTTACAGCTGGACGAAGGTCTTTGGCCAGTTTGCAAAATTTCTCGGTCACGACGAAGCCCAGCGCGTGACGGCCGACGATGTCGTTCGATGGAAAGCCGCCCTTATCGAAAGTGGTCTTAAGGCAAAAAGTATCCGGGATAGCCGCCTGGCTCCCATCCGGGCTGTGTTCGGGTGGGGCGTCGATAATCGACGTCTCACAAAGAACGTGGCAGAGCGGATCACAATCGATGTGAAGGCTAAGCCCTCAGAACGCCGACGTGGCTACACTGACGAAGAGGCTATTCTATTGTTGCGAGCTGCCCGCACTCAGAAGGTGGGCTTTCGTCGGTGGGTACCTTGGCTTTGTGCTTACACTGGCGCTCGCGTCTCCGAGATCTGCCAATTGCGTGCTGAGGATGTGCGCGAGGTCGAGGGGATCTGGTGCCTTGCCTTCACGGCGGAAGCTGGCTCGCTAAAGAACATCAGCTCCGAGCGTCTCGTACCGCTCCATTCAGCTATTCTGGATGAAGGAATTCTTGATTTTGTCCGCAAGCGGAAAGCTGGGCCGCTCTTCCCGGACCTGTCGCCCGATCGATTTGGCAGCCGAGGTGGCAATGGAACGAAAGTCCTGGGGCGATGGGTGCGAGATCTTGGGATTACTGATAGCCGGATTTCGCCGAATCATTCCTGGCGACACCGCCTTAAGACGGCTGCTCGTCGTCACGGATTAGCGACCGATATTGTGGACGCGATTGTTGGGCACCAGCGAAGGACGGTGGCCGATAGCTATGGTGAGTTTCCTATCAGCGCACTTCAGCGCGAATTGGAAAAGGTGCCCAAGCTCAATCTTTGAAATGGTCTATACTTCGCAAATACTTTTGATCATGTGCAAAAATGCTACTTTGTTCATCAGTTGCCAAAGACACGAGGCACACTGAGTGGCCTACAATTAACCCGACGGGCGGCGCGCTCGACCAGATCGAGCAGGGCGTGCTGGCCGGGCCTTCTGTTTTGTCCCGCGACGAGTGGGACCGGGGTGAAGGACGAAAACGACGTGGCGATCTTTGAGAACGACATCGTCGAATGCCGATACGGCGGGACGGCGAAGATCCGAGAAGTTCGACGGGTGCTTTTGGTTCTGCCATGACCACGGCCGGGAGAGCGAGACGCGGTGCGACCACATCACAATGCACAAAGCGGGCTGGCGGGTGATCGGTGACACCTATCAGCAACGTGTTATCCCGCCGAGGAAGCCAGACCTGAGGATCGTCACTTCGTCTTCGGAGCCTTAGGCTTCGCGAGCTTAGGTGCGGCAGCTTCGCGGCCGAGGAAGGTCTCGCAGGACAGGATCAGTTGTCGCGCGTACTGCCGCGAGGCTTCGATGACGGCGTTACGACTGACGCCGAACCCCATGAACAATGAATGCACGACGGCAAGCGCGACGACGATCAGCAGAGCGATTGTCGTCTCGTCTTCGAGATCAAGGGTCCCCCTTTTATACAGCAAGTAGCCGCACAGCAGCATGAGTGCGAGGTTCGCCAGGAGCGCGGGCCATTTGAGACCGAGGAGGTTGCGCCGATAGCCATATGTGATGTTTTCGGCGAGCAGGACGGTGAACTTTTTGCCGCGCGTGTTCTCGCGCAGCCAAGCGCCACCACGATCATAGAAGGCATCGCCCGCCGTAATGTTAGCCTTCTCCGCCTCTTCGGTCGGGATCGGCTGATTGATCTTCGACGCATAGAACGCGCGGTACGCTTCCTTTGACGCGGGATCGAACGCATCGTCGGAGTAGCGCATCATCGTGATCGACGGCTTGCCGCCGCTCTCGGTATAGATTTGATCTTCGATCCGTTTGCCCATCCGCCGCGCGATGTCCGCCGCCGCGAACACGAGGACGGGGACCGCGAGCGACGCGATGCCTGTCGTGAGACCGAACTTTGCGCGCGAGATCAGGATGGCGAGCGCGACGAGCGCCGGGATCGTCGCCAGCAGCGCGGGATAGTAGCGAGCCTTCAGCGCGTAGCCGTCGAGACTTTTCATCGTCAATCTTCCTCAACGTCGTACGAGAAAGGTTCCGCCGTCATCGGCGAGCCGCGCAGATCGTAGCCGTAGGGCATGTGCATCCAGCTCGTGCTGCGGGTGACGAACACGGGGTAGCCGCGCCGGATGAAGGCGTTTTTCACCTTCTTACGGGGATGCTCCGTCTTGTTCTTGCCGACCATCACCAGCGCGGCACCGCGACGCGGATTGCCGCCATTCGGTTCGCCGAGCCATGCGTTCAGGACTGCAGGCGTAACGTTACGACGGCTGCCCTGATGAGGGATTTGGATCATGTCGGGCGGTCCGAGGAAGCCGCGCGCCTTCGCATACTCAGCGGCTTCGGTCAGGCCAGCAGGCCCCACGTCCGCCGTCAGCAGGATTTTCTTATTGTCGTAGAGGCCGAGCTGCACGACGCTCGCCTCGTTCGACGCCGATGTCGCGGGTGGGTTGTTATCCAGGGTCTCAATATCCATCGTCTCCTTGATCGCGTCGAGGACGTTGCGAGCAAGCTCGAATAGACCCTTCCCGAGCCCGGCCGTCTCGCTCTTGTAGGGCGGCGGCGTCTTGTCGAGATCAGGGATCAGCGCGACGTAGCGTTCACGCGACGGGGCGAGGACGTGGAACGGGCCAATCTGTGCGCCACGAAAAACTTCCTTCGGCTCCATGCCGCGCGCACGCGCCAAGACTTCGAGTTCGACAAGATACTCGTGTTCATCACGGACGTATTCGATCCAACCGTCTACTGTAAAGTTGCCATGGAACTGGTCGATTACCTCGTTCGCGTACAGCCACGGACGATTCATCCAAAGGTTCGCGACCCGGAAGTGCTTGAAGACTGGTATCAGGCCCTTCGCGTGATCGTTGTCGGCGTGCGACACGACCATGTCGGCGATGATGATATCCTTGCCGTAATGACTCTCGATGTGCTCGATCATTTCTTCGCCGACCTGGGTGTAGCCACCGTCGACGACCTGCAGATAGAAATTGTCGCCTTGGCCGTACTTGATGATGATGGCGTCGCCGTTGCTGTCACCGACCGGCAGAAAATCAACTGAAATAGGCATCTCGATCTCCCTATGATACCGGGTCGCAGCCAAGGGTCTGCGCGCCAGAGGCGCACAGCAAAATCGTTGAGTTCGGAACTGGCGGCTACGCGGCGATGCGCGCGACCTTGATGCCCTCGCGCACGTTCTTGCGAACAGCAGTCAGGCTTTCGTCGTAGTTGTCGGCGGCGATGGACAAGCTCTCCTTGCTCAGCGCTGCCAGCATTGCGGCTTCACCCCAGTCTTCATTCGCCCGCTTTGCGAGCGCGTAGACGGTGGCCTTGCCGACACGGAAAGCCAGGGCTCGACGAGCAGCGCTGATGACGAGTTTCCGCACGGTCTCAGCATCCGATTGCTCGACGAACTCAGGCTCAACGTCTTCCACGGTACGATCAACGGATTCGTACAGGCCATTGACGAACAGGTCGCCGGTCTCGACAATGAACTCCGCAGCACGGCCCTTCAGTCCCTTTTCGAGGACATCCTCCGGCGTTTCGAGCATCGTGATCTTCGGCGGCTTCTCATAGATTTCGTACAGCGCCGTCGCGGTCGAACCTTCCGGCGTCTCATGGAAGCGGCGACGGGTGTTGCGCGTGCCATCTCCACCGCCACCACCACCGCCACCGCCATTGTTACCGCCGCCCGTCACGCCTGCGCCAAGCTCCTGACCCTTTTCCTGGTCCTGAGACTTCTCGCCCTGTGTATCGACGCGGCGACCCGTGACCTTGACCTTGTACTTGTTCAGGAGGTCCTGCAGTTCCTTCTGTAGATCGTTGTAGTTCTCCGTCCGCTGCGGGCTGGCCGCGCGGATCACGTCCTTCACCCACTCAGGCATCCGCTCGCGGACGTAGAGGCTGAAGTCGGCGGGCAGGATGTCGTCGCCGCTCGCCTTCGAGATCAGACGCTCGCGGTACTGGCTCGGCCGCGCCGCCTCGTTGTCGATCTCGATGTGAACGCACAACTCCTTCGAGCCGAACGGGATGCCAAAGCGGGGAGCAGCGGCCGACCATTCGTTACTCGTCATCACCGAGTACATTTCGTTCTTGTGCACGATACAGCACGTCGTGGTGGAGCTGCCGAGCGCGTTGCTCGAAGACATACGGTTGCCTGAACGGTCGCCGACGGCCGGATCGTGCAGGAAGTGGATCGTCAGCTTCGCATCCGGGACGTGGACGCTCTCGGTGCGCGCGAATTTGTCATAGCGCTGCCCGATAGCGGTCATCGTGCGCGTGCCGTCGAGACGCTGATAGTTTGCATCGAGACGGAGCTTCACGCCTTCCGGGAGACGGTAGAAGCGGCGATACAGCGAGGTCGCGACATACGCCTTCTCGGTGACGGTACCGGCGAGGGGGCGGCTGGCGGTGTCCTGCTCCTCCGTGTTCCCGAGCAGCATCACTTCGGTCCAGTCGTGATCCAGCTTGCGACCGTCCTTGATCGCGGCGTGCGTCACGTCGATGACGGTGTCGGTCGAGCCGTTCGGCAGATCGCGCTCGAAGCGGACGTATACCTTGTCGTCGAAGTCGTAGCCGAGGATGACCTCGCTCACTTTGCCAGCTTTGCACGAGCGGAAGCGCATCCCGACCTTGTTGTTGCCTAGCGAGGAGACCTTTGCGCCGACGCCGAAGTTGTCGTCGAGGCCGAGGCTCTTGTTGATCTCGCAGGCGAGGTCGGTCGCTGCCTTCAACTCGGCAGCGTCCATGCCGGGGCCGGTGTTCCAGATGACGGCCTTGCGGACCCCCTTATAGTTGCCGGAGGACCAGTGAACCGTCTTGTCGCCGTCCGCCTTGGACGCGGCTTCAAGCGCGTTCATCGTGAGTTCACGGATCATTGTCCAATGCGGCGCTCGCTCGATCTGCGAGCTAACAACGAACGCAACGTCCGAGATTTTAAGCGCCTCATTAGCCATTATAAATTCCCCTCCCGATTGTGTTTCCTACAATTTAAACGTCTTTTGACCCGGGCCGCTACCGGGATCGAATTTGCGTTCGGTCTCACTCACTGCGTCGCGGAGCGCCTTCATGATCTTCCGCACGTCGGTGTCCTCGAATTGATAGGACCGCCGGTTCGACAAATTCCCGATCTTGCGAATTGCGGCGAGTGCTGCCTGCACTCTGCCCTCCGCTAACTTCACGAATTTCTCGCGTTTTTCATCATTCGCTTTCATACTTTTCTCCGTACCTGCAAGGCAACATGTACGCAAAATTGTCGCGAAATGCAACACGAAATGCAGATAAAAATGCGTGAATACACACGGAAGGGTGCGCCATTGCCGCGCATATCGTCACGCCGTGCAGCGGCACATGCTAACGGATGAAAGAATGAGGTTTTCAACCGACTACTCGCGCAATTCGATGCCAGGTTTTGGAATCCAATGCTACCGCTGTAGCCCGCCCGGTTGGGCAGAATCGGGTCGTGAGCGCGGTGGGTTTCGCCGCCTTGACCAACGATTGACCAACGATACGCCGCAACCAAACGAGAACAAACGTCTTCGAACAGAACGCTAGTCACCAGGTTTTACAGGCATTCCCGGGTCGGGAACGTCGCTCATAACGGTCTGGCTGCAGGTTCGAGTCCTGCCGAGCCCACCAATGTTCTACGGCGATAGCCAATTCAAGGATCGCGCCTCAGGTCTGCAGGTGCATAGCAGATCAAGGTCTTCGATCTGCAAGCAGCCACATGGTAGCGGTTTGCTAGAGTTTAAAGAGGGTTCCCTTCGGTGCCTCTAGCGATGTTGCCAGAAACGCGGCACCGGCAATGCGGGAAAGCTTCGCGACACCGTCGGGAACCAAGGTAGTCGAATTGATCTGGGTTAAGGCCGTTCACATTCGCCGTGCTTTGATGCATCTTTCAACGAGAGGAGTATGGCCATGACTGAGACCGTGCATAAAAGAGGCGATGTCCCCGGTCATCATGAACACAAATGTTGTGGGACGGGACCGGCTGAAAGCGAGAAAGGACATGCGCCAGTAAAGGCGGATCACGAGTGTTGCCAGGGGCAAGCGCCCGTCCAGGCCGCCTCGTCGACATGTGGATGTGGCGGGTCGAAATCAAAAGAGAAGACCGATCAACAATCACCCAAGTGAACGTGACTAGTGTCTTTTCGTCGTGTTGATCTAGGTCAATCGCTTTCTTAGCACGCTCCGCTACGGTGCTAGCATTCGGGTGGATGTGACCGATGCTTTCGGAACTTCAAGGGAATTCGACCGATATTGCGATCAATCGCGGATACTTCCGCGTTTTCCTCGCTGCGATCGTGTTGTTTCTCATTGCGGGTTTCGGTTCCGCGCCGGCCTACGCCTGTTTCGATAGGGTTTCGCGCGATGAAGTGCGCCAGGAAATAAGCGTCGTAGACGTCGAACTCGGCCGAGGCGAAACGACGGCTTTGACTGCTCCCGGTCACGGCGCATTCGTCATTTCATCGATGCCCAACTTCAAAGCAGCAGGATCTTCCGGTTGCTGTGGTGGAAATCAGCATCAGGACGCCGGATGTTTTGGCCTGAGCTGCGGCTCGTCTTCGGCAACGATAGCGACTGCTCCGGCTCCAGCGATGATGACGGCTCAACTGTCGCGCCTCTTGCCAGCTTCGTCATCTGCTCCGACGCCGGTCGCCCCGGGCGTGATCTTCCACCCGCCTCGACGCACGGCCTGAAGGCTTACGGCGAGTACCGGTTGCTCGCTGGCCCCCTGACCTGAGGCAGGCTCCGTTACCTCAGTTTCCCAAGATCGAAAGTTTATTGCCTGAGTGCGCTCGAGTTGCGCCTTGGCTCCAGAATTGAGGAACTGTCATGAACCGTCGTGAGTTCATCAGTGCGGCCCTGTGTGGCGCAGCCGCAACGGTATTGCCGTTCAAAGTGCAGAGCTCTTTCGCGCAGCAACCCAGCGCCGCGCAGGCAAATGAAGCGAAGCTGCTTCGCATCGTCCAACGCAATATTGAGGTCCTGAAACGTCCAGCCAAGGTCTTCGGCCTCGTTCAGCAGAGCGGGGCGAGTGGCCTGGCGCTGGCCGCCGGCGAAATGTTCGACATTACGCTTCGCAACGAAGCCGCAGAAGCGACGCTCATTCATTGGCACGGCTTGACCCCTCCCTGGGACCAGGACGGAGTGCCGAATGCGCCGGCGCCTGTGCTGGGAGCCAAAGCCGATCGTCAGTTCAGGTTTCCGGTCGGCGGACCCGGCACCCACTGGATGCACGCTCACACGCTTCAGGAACAGAACCTGCTCGCCGCGCCGCTCATCGTACTCGACCCGGCCGAGAGAAACGTCGACGAGCAGAATGTCGTCATTCTCCTTCATGACTTCTCGTTCTCCACGCCGGAAGAATTGCTCGCCGGACTCAAGGGCGGCGCGAGCGCCGGTACGCCCGCGGCGATGAATCACGCCGGCATGGGGCACGCGATGTCGGGAATGTCCGGCATGTCGATGCCCAAGGGTGTCGCGTCGATGCCGATGAGCATGGACCTCAACGACATCGAATATGATGCGTATCTGGCCAACGATCGAACGCTTGACGATCCTGAAGTCGTCAACGTCGAAAGCGGCGGGCGGGTTCGCCTGCGTATCATCAACGGCGCGACCGCGACCGCCTTCACGATCGACACCGGTCGTATCGGCGGCTCCCTGATTGCGGTTGACGGGCAGAATGTGGAGCCGGTGGAAGGCAGCCGCTTTCCCATAACGATGGGCCAGCGGCTCGACATCCGGCTCGAAGTCCCGCACGGCACGCACGCATTCCCGATCCTGGCGTTGCGGGAAGGTGCGCGTGAGCAAACCGGAATCATTCTGGCGCCGAGAAGGTCCGCGGTCAGAAAGATCGATCTGCTTGCCACGGCAAATGCACCTGTTGTCGATCTGAAAATTGAGCAGGCGCTACGCGCAGCCAGGCCGCTCTCCCAGCGTGCCGCCGACAAGCGCTTCGACATGCAACTGAGCGGCGACATGCAGCGCTATGTCTGGGCTCTGAAAACCACTCCGAAACTCGTAGTCCGCAAGGGGGACCGCGTCGAAGTGACCATGACGAACGCTAGCATGATGGCGCATCCGATGCACCTGCATGGCCATCACTTCCAGGTCGTCGCCATCGACGGCAAGCGGTTCGCCGGCGCGGTTCGCGACACCGTTCACATTCCGCCGATGCGGTCCGTCACCGTCGCCTTCGATGCCGGAAATCCCGGCCAGTGGGCATTTCATTGCCACCACCTCTACCACATGGCGGCCGGCATGATGGCGACGGTCAGCTACGAGTCCTGAAGTGCAAGTTCAAACAGAAGGAACAGAACAATGCGATCCCTGATCAAGATCATCCGTCTCAGTGCAGCCGCCTTTGCGTTCGCGATAGTGCTGGCGGGCGTGTCCGTGAACATGCCGGCGCATGCGCAAGCCGTGCTGTCCGAAACCGTCGTCAAGGCGCTGCAGGAAGCGTTGAACAAGCAAGGCATCGCCGTGAAGGCGGATGGCGTTCTGAACGACGAGACGCGTAACGCGATCAGAAAATATCAATCTCAGCATCACCTACCCGTCACCGGCGAAGCGGACAAGGCGACACTCGATAAGCTGGGAGTTGCCACTCAGTCCGGCGCGGCGCCAAGCCCGGCATCGACGGTCAGTCAGGCGTCATCTTCAATGCCGGGTCCGGCAACAACCCCGCAAGCGCCCATGCAGTTTGGCCAGGGATCGGGCGGCATGATGATGAGCGGTCCCATGATGCAGGAAATGATGCAGGGCATGATGAAGACCATGCAAGGCATGATGGGAATGATGCAGGGCCAAATGCAGTCCGGTCAGACGCAACCTGGGCAGATGCAACCCGGGCAGATGCAGGCTGGCCGGATGCAGCGCGGGTCAGCGCAGGGGCAGCAAAGCGGCGGCATGATGAATTGCCCGATGATGTCGGGATCTGATCAATCATCTGGCCCGGCGATGATGCAGATGATGCAGGGCATGATGCAGATGATGCAAATGATGCAGGGGCAGATGATGCAGGGGCAAATGCCCATGCAGCCCGGACAGATGATGCCTGGCCAGACCAGTCCTATGCCGCCGCGGTGAATCCGAACATTCGCTAGGAGTCAGGCGGGCGACAGGACTTCAACGCCGTCTAATGGCTTGGACACCGGCAAATGCAGATAGGAGAACAACAGATGTCGCCGCATGATCACGCACATGACGAACCGCCGGCAAGAGGCTTTTGGTCCTCTCCGATGGGCTGGGTCTTCATCGCATTTCTACTCGTTTCCGGAGCGCTTTTGTTCACGGAGCACCGTGCGCATGTGCTTGGCCTCTGGCTGTGGGTGCCGCTGATCGCATGCCCGCTGCTGCACATGTTTATGCACGGAGGGCATGGTGGCCACGCCGGCCATCGCAGAGGCACTCAATCCAATCCGGAAGGGAAAGCCCAATGAGCGGAGAAACAGCGTCTTACGGGCTCTGGAGCTTGGTTCTGATCAACTCTTTTGTCTTCATCATGTTCGCGTACAGTTTCTTCAAGCCGGACACGCCGCGTGATTGGCGGTCGTTCGGCGCCTTTAGCGCATTCGTGATAGCGCTGTTCGTGGAAATGTACGGCTTCCCTCTGAGTATCTTCTTTCTTTCGGGTTGGCTGCAATCGCGTTACCCAGGGATCGATTGGTTCTCGCACGACGCCGGCCATTTCCTCGAAATGGTATTCGGCTGGAAGACCAATCCGCATTTTGGTCCGTTTCACATCCTGAGCTTTATTCTGATCGGCGGCGGTTTCGCTCTGATCGCTTCGTCGTGGAGCGTGCTGTTCGCCGCGCAGCAGAAGCGTACGCTTGCGACAGCCGGCCCCTACAGCTATGTGCGTCACCCGCAATATGTCGGCTTCATCTTGGTGATGGCCGGATTCCTGGTTCAGTGGCCGACGCTGCTGACGCTCGCGATGTTTCCAGTGTTGACGTTCATGTATGTGCGTCTCGCATACAGCGAAGAGCGGGACGTCATCGCCGAATTTGGAGATGCATATAAGAGGTATGCTGCCGAAGTGCCCGGTTTCATTCCGAGGCTCGGGCGACTTTTCGGCGGTGCGCCGAAGGCCGCGGCCGAATGAACTGCCGGAGTCGGAATGGGAGTGCTGGAAATGAAAACGAAACGACTGCTCTTGAGATCGTTTATCGTTGCCCTCGCAGGGTTGTGGCTTGGCGGCTTCCCCAGCGCGCATACGGCCACGGCCGCCGATGAAGGCTACAAGACGGTCGGCGGAGTGACAGTGTACCTTGGCGTCGTAGCGGCGGAGATCGTCTTTCGTTGTGAAAGACGGTCGCGCGCGGCCGACGATAGTCAAGATTGGCCAGAGAAACGGACAGGTCGCGCAGGTTCTTTCGGGCCTTTCGCCGGCAGATAGAGTTGTTCTTCATCCAAGCGATCGAGTCAGAGACGGCGTGCGTGTCGCCGAGCGCGAGCAGTGAATATTACGGAGGTCATCATCATGAATCGTAGACAAATGTTGCGTTGGACAGGTGCAGCGGCGCTCGTCGCGCTGCCGGGCCGCGTGCTCGCGCAGGGATCGCCAGAAATTGCAGTGACCAAGGATCCGAATTGCGGCTGCTGCAACGGCTGGGTTGCGTATCTCCGGCGCGCCGGCTTTCCCGTGAGCGTGATCAACGACGCAGATGCAGTGCAGGCCCTTAAGTCCAATCTTGGCGTTCCCGACGATCTTGCCGCCTGTCACACCGCAATCGTGGCGGGCTATGCGGTCGAGGGGCATGTGCCCATTCCCGCCATCAAGCGCCTTCTCGCGGAACGGCCGGTCGCGAGGGGGGTTGCTGTAGCTGGAATGCCCTCCGGTTCGCCCGGCATGCCTGGTGAAGTTCATGAAGTTTATGAGGTGACTCTCTTTGGCGATGGCGGGCGGCTTTCCTGGGGTCGCTACAAGGGCGACAAGTTGGTCTGAGGCTAGTTGTAAATTATGCAGATGCGTGAGGTGGAAAATGCAATCAGTATTCCGCGTCTTGAGCGACGAAACGGTCGACTGATGACCCGCTCCGGAGACGTCCGATCCAACATTGACGAAGCCGCGGTTCTGGCCTTCAATGCGGGTTCGTCGAGTGTGAAATGGGCGATGTTCTCGCATTCCAGTCCCGGCAGGCGCCTTTTGCATGGGGCGGTCGAGCGGATAGGCGATGGCGCCGTGGTATTTGTGCGCGATTCAAGAGGCGTTTACTTGCTTCACCGCCACGAACAGGTTGCGAACCACACAGAAGCGTTCCGCCTGATCGAAGCGCTGATCAAGCAAAGTGAGTGGTATTCCGGACTCAAGGCGATCGGTCACCGTATCGTTCACGGAGGCCGTCGCGGAGCCGGGCCTGTTGCTCTCAGTTCTGATGTCGAAGACGAATTGCGAGAGTTCACAGCGCTCGCACCACTTCATCAGCCACACAATTTGGCCGGAGTGGCGGCAGCGCGACGAATGTTGCCGCATCTGCCCCAGATCGGATGCTTCGATACCGATTTTCACCGGGATATGCCTGCCGTCGCGCAGATAACGACGCTGCCGCGGCCCTATTTTGAAAATGGCATTCGCCGGTTCGGCTATCACGGCCTGTCCTTTGAATATATTCTCGAGGAGTTGAGGCAGGAGAAAACCGACGTTGCGAAAGAGCGGATTGTCGTAGCTCATCTTGGCGGCGGCTCCTCGGTATGTGCGATCAAGGAGGGTCGAAGTATCGAGACCACGATGGGATTCAGCACGCTTTCGGGCCTCCCGATGGGGACACGATGCGGTGATCTGGATCCAGGTCTCGTTCTCCATCTGGCCGCACAAAAGGACATGACGATCGAGAGCTTGACACGGTTGCTCTACTCCGAGGCGGGAATGCTGGGTCTTTCGCAACTGTCCGGTAGCATGCAAGAGTTACTGGACAAGCTTGACGAGCCTGCCGTTCGGGAAGCGGTCGATGTATTTTGTTACCATACCCGCCAACGCATTGCCGGCCTTACTGCTTCGCTTTCAGGAATTGATCGGCTCGTTTTCACCGGCGGTATCGGCACCAACGCGCCTCTGATCCGAGCGAACATCTGCGCCGGACTCGAATATCTCGGCATTGCGATCGATCAGCAACGCAACGATGCGGGAAGCCGGCTGATTTCAAGAGTTGGCGCCTCGGTTGTTGTTCAGGCGATTGCGACCGACGAGGAAGCCATCATCGCGAAGCATGTGAGTGATTTTCTTCGCGCTTCCGCAGAATTCGACCACAACAGTGCTTCCCCTGGAATTGAGACATGAAAGCCGATCACCATCACGTGCATCATGCGCATAAGCATGATGGAGGCACCCCAGCGAGCGCGTCGTCAAAAGTCGATGCTGGGCGCGGCAACACCGTAACAGCGGCTGGCTCAACGCATACGGCCCATGAAGCTCACGGTGGACATGATCATGCAGCGATGGTCGCCGACTTCCGGCGTCGCTTCTGGGTGACGCTCTTGCTTACGCCGCCCATCTTGCTGCTTTCGCCGATGATCCAGCATTGGCTCGGCATCTCCGGTCTGCTCTCATTCCGTGGAAGCAGCTATGTTCTCTTCGCGCTGTCGACGATTGCCTACGTCTATGGCGGATGGCCGTTCCTGACTGGCTTCACGTCCGAGCTTCGCAATCGGCAGCCCGGAATGATGACCTTGATCGCGCTGGCGATCTCGGCTGCTTACTTCTTCTCTGCGGCGGTCACGTTCGGTTTTCCCGGACAGGAATTCTACTGGGAACTAGTGACGCTGATCGCGATCATGCTGCTCGGTCACTGGATCGAGATGCGTTCCATCATGGGCGCTTCACGCGCCTTGGAAGAACTCGTTCGGCTGCTGCCAGATAAAGCCTTCAAACTCGATGACAACGGAGTCGCGCAGGAGGTACCAATTTCTGCCTTGGGTCCGGGCGATCATGTGCTCGTGCGGCCCGGTGCGAAGGTGCCCGTCGATGGCCGTATTATCGAGGGTTCGTCGGGGTTCAACGAAGCGATGCTGACGGGCGAGTCCCGTCCGGTCTCCAAAACGATTGGCGCTACGGCCATCGGCGGCGCCATCAACGGAGCTAACGCGGTCACGATCGAGGTTACTGCGGTTGGCGACGCGACCTATCTCGCCCAGGTCATCGACCTTGTGAAAAGGGCCCAGGCAACGCGGTCGCGGACGCAAGACATCGCCAACCGCGCAGCCGCCTGGCTGACCTACATCGCTCTCATTGTCGGTTTTGGAACGCTCTTCATCTGGTGGGCGATCCTCGGCGCGCCTCTGGAGTTTGCGCTCGAAAGGATGGTTACGGTGATGGTCGTGGCCTGTCCTCACGCGCTTGGACTGGCTGTTCCTCTCGTTGTCGCGGTCAGCACCTCGCTCAGCGCAGGCAATGGTCTTTTGATTCGCGATCGCGCGGCGTTTGAGCGGGCACGAAATCTCGATGCAGTCGTGTTTGATAAAACCGGTACGCTAACCGAGGGGCGGTTTGGCGTGAGCGACGTGGTCCTGCTCGGAGAGGGCGACGAGAAAGAAGAGCTGGCGTTTGCAGCCGCCGCCGAAAGCCAGTCCGAGCACCCGATCGCGCACGGCATCGTCACGGAAGCCAAAAACCGAAAAATCGACATCCCCAAGGCGACCGATGTCAGCAACATCACCGGAGAAGGCATTGTCGCAAAGGTCGGAAACACCAAAATACAGATCGTCAGCCCCGGCCATCTCGCCCGTTCCGGTCGACCGATTGGACACAACCGCCTGAAAGAGCTTGAAGCGCAGGGCAAGACGGTTGTCGTGCTCGTTCGCGATGACCAGCCGCGCGCGCTTTTCGCCCTTGCGGACATCGTGCGCCCCGAATCGCGGGAGGCTATCGCCGAACTAAAGCGACTGAGCATTGCTTCGGTCATGTTGACGGGGGATGCGCGCGGTGTCGCAGAGACGGTATCCAAGGAGCTCGGCATCAGCGAATTCTTCGCTGAAGTGCTGCCGGATCAGAAGTCCCAGAAAATCGAAGAACTGCAGAAGCGGGGACTGGCTGTCGCCATGGTCGGCGACGGCGTCAACGATGCGCCCGCCCTCGTGCAGGCCGATCTCGGCGTCGCCATCGGCGCCGGCACCGACGTCGCGGTCGAGTCCGCCGATGTCGTGCTTGTCAGGAGCGATCCGCGCGACGTCGCCGCAATCCTCGGCCTGTCGCGTGCGACTTACAGAAAGATGGTGCAAAACCTCATCTGGGCAACGGGCTACAACACTGTCGCCATTCCGATGGCCGCCGGGATCACGTTCGGTACGGGCTTTCTCATGACGCCCGCCGTGGCCGCGGTCTTCATGTCCGCCAGCACCGTCATTGTCGCAATCAACGCGCAATTGCTGCGGTTCTACCGGGGGCGACTGTGAGCGCCGCGGGACCGGCACGGCTGGTTCTGCCGCTCTCGGGAAATGAGAGCTTTGCGGCCGATCTCGCCAAGGCAAGCGGATGGCAACTCGGTCGAATCGAGACGCGGCGCTTTCCGGACGGCGAAAGCTATGTCCGCATCCGCGTCGACGTGACGGGCCGGTCTGTGGGCTTGGTCTGCACGCTTGCGCGTCCGGATGAGAACTTTCTCCCGCTTATATTCGCAGCGGATGCGGCGCGTTCACTCGGTGCTAAAGATGTGACGCTGGTTGCGCCCTATCTTAGCTACATGCGGCAGGATCGACGTTTCCAGCCTGGTGAAGCCGTAACGTCGACCACTTTTGCCAGGTTGGTTTCATCGACGTTCGATCGAATGATCACCGTCGATCCGCACCTGCACCGGTATCCATCACTTTCCGCCGTCTACACCATTCCCACCGACGCACTCCATGCGGCGCCGTTGCTGTCCGACTGGATTGCAGAGAATGTGCGGCGGCCATTAATCGTCGGGCCCGACATAGAAAGCGAACAGTGGGTGTCGGCGATCGCTTCGCGCATCGCCGCTCCATATGCGGTGCTACGGAAACTGCGGCATGGAGACCGCAATGTCGATATCGACGTACCTGACCTTTCAAGATGGCGTGGGCACCAGCCCGTGCTGGTTGACGACATCGCATCTTCAGGCCGCACGATGATTGAGGCGGCGCGGAAGCTGCCGCTCCAGGGCTTTGCAATGCCTGTTTGCGCGGTCGTCCATGGCATTTTTGCCGAAGACTCCTTTAGTCGCCTCCAGGCCGTCAGCCAAAAGATCGTGTCGACCGATTCAGTGGCTCACGTGAGCAACGCCATCTCGCTCGCGCCCCTTGTAGCAGCGGCGCTCGGCAAGTCCGATTCAAGCCAAGCAAACTTGACGCGACATCGGCGACCGCCCGAACCGATGATTGATGATGCCGGAGAGGCGTCCGTCGCTGCTGATAACGGGCAACTCAAATGAGTGAAACGAAATCGCAGGCGTTTGAACGCTGGGCAGCAGGTCACGGTCCGATCCAGCATGCGTCGGAAACAATACGGCGGATCGCAGATCTCGCGGCAAGTCTCGCTCAATCCGGCGGGTCTGATGAGGCGACGTTCTACGGTGTGCTCGCGGCCGCCGATCGTCTGGCATGCGCAGGCATGTGGACCGTCGTCCATATGACCTACGCTCGCCGTGTTGATCCTTCCGGGGCGCCACTACCAGCGGATGCCTTCAAGGAGGTGCCGGAAGGCCACACCGGCGGATCGCTCAACATGGTGCCGGCTTTCGTCGGATATCTGGCCGCGAATGCCATCACCGGGACGACGCGATCCTGGCTGATGGGTCAGGGCCACTGCGTGGCGGCCATCGAAGCCATCAATGCGCTGACGGGAGATGTCTCGCGGGCCCAAAAGGGGCGCTACGATCGAACGGCCGAAGGCCTCTCGCGACTGGTTGCTGATTTTTATTCTTATGCGATCGACGCGAGCGGTCGACCGGCCGTCCCGCTGGGAAGTCATGCCGGGCCGAATACGGCCGGCGCCATCTCAGAGGGCGGCTATCTCGGCTTTGCGGAGGTCCAATATGTTCACATGCCGCTTCCTGGCGAAAGCCTCGTGGCATTTTTGAGCGACGGCGCATTTGAAGAGCAGCGCGGATCGGATTGGACCCCGCGCTGGTGGCGGGCCGAGGATTCCGGATCTGTCGTTCCCGTCATGATCCTCAATGGAAGGCGCATTGAGGAGCGTGCGCAGATTGCCCAGCAAGGCGGTGCGGACTGGCTCGCCGGGCATCTTGCACTCAACGGATTTGATCCGTTTGCTATCGACGGCCGGGACCCCGCAGCTTTCGTATGGGGCATTCTGACTGCCGAGCAGCGCCTCAAAGGATTCGTTGATGGGGCAGATCGCAAATATCCAGCACGGATGCCATATGTCATTGCCGAGACCGTCAAAGGCTTTGGCTTTGCGGGCGCCGGCACAAACGTCGCGCACAACCTTCCGCTTGCCGGCAATCCGTCGCGCGATGCCGCCTCGCGCCGCGTCTTCAATGAAGCGGCTGCAGCCTTGCACGTGCCAGAGAAGGAACTGACCGCGGCGTTAGCTGCGCTTAGACGTCACTCTCAGCAGGCGAGAGTGTTGGAAAGCAAGCACGCGCTGGCGAACCGTATTCCCGCGGCACCAAGCCTTCCGGAACCTGCATGGAGCAACGCCGGCGACGTCGCCGATTGCGCGATGCATGCCCTCGACCGCTGGTTCGTGAAAGTCGTGGACGCTAACCCCGGTCTCAGGCCGCGCCTCGGCAATCCGGACGAACTGCGTTCCAACCACCTGGGAGCCGCGCTCGACCGCCTAAGACATCGCGTGAACGTGCCAGAGACCGGGGTAGCCGAAGCCGTCGACGGCGCCGTGATCACAGCCTTGAATGAAGAAGCCGTTGCTGGCGCGGCGCTCGCCAACAAAGGCGGAATCAACCTTATCGTCAGTTACGAAGCCTTCGCCATGAAGATGCTTGGAGGCCTTCGTCAGGAGATTATATTCTCTCGGCGTCAACGGGAAATCGGTCAAGCGCCGCAATGGCTTTCCGTGCCGCTTGTTGTAACCTCGCATACTTGGGAAAATTCCAAGAACGAGCAATCTCATCAGGACCCAACCATCGGCGAGGCGTTGCTCGGCGAGATGTCGGACACTGCCCGGGTTCTGTTTCCGATTGACTCCAACAGCGCGATGGCGGCGCTTCGCTCGGTCTATCAAGGACGCGGTCAAGTCGCTTGCTTGATTGTGTCTAAGCGAGACATGCCCCATCGCCTTGATCGCAACGCGGCTGTCCAATTTATCTCCGCAGGCGCGGTCCATATCTTCGGCAAGCCTGAAAACGCCGAGTTACAGTTTGTCGCTATCGGCGCCTATCAAGCCGAGGAAGCAATTAAGGCTGCCGAGCGTATCCAGGCATGTGGCCATAAGGTCGTAGTAACCGCTATTTGCGAACCGGGCCGTTTCCGGTCGCCCCGCGATGCCATCGAAGGTGCCTTTACCGCAGGCGATGTCGAACTCTCGGCCTTGTTCCCGCCGGGCATGCCGCGTGTCGTCGTCACCCACACCCGGCCCGAGCCAATGCTCGGCTTGTTGCGGAGACTCGACGGCGGGCCGCTCAGAACCGTCGCTCGCGGCTATATCAGCCGAGGCGGGACGCTGGATGTTGCCGGCATGCTCTTTGCCAATCGCTGTTCGTGGGCTCATCTGGTCGATGCTGCGGCAGGGCTTTCAGGCTGGCCGCGCGGCGAGTTGCTACGAGATTTCGAGACTAGAGCGATCGACGGCTTGGGAAGTCCGGCCGACCTGCACGATTCCTCCAAACAAGGTTAGTTCATGTTCACCCTCAGTTCACTTGGCGGTGCCGGCACCGTTACCGGCTCCAAGCATCTGCTGACAAACGGAAGCAAGCGTATCCTGATTGATTGCGGCCTCTTTCAGGGATTGAAGAACCTGCGCGACCTCAACTGGACTCCGCTTTCTATCGCGCCTTCCAGCTTGGACGCCGTCGTTCTCACGCATGCGCATCTCGACCATTCGGGCTATCTCCCAAAGCTTGTGCGCGAAGGGTTTCGCGGTCCGATTTTCGCAACCAGCGCTACATGCGACGTTGCGGAACTCATTCTGAAGGACAGCGGCCATCTGCAAGAGAAGGACGCCGACTACGCAAACAGAAAGGGATTCTCAAAACATAAACCCGCGCTGCCCCTCTATGGTGTTCGCGACGCCGAACGCGCGCTTGAGCTGTTTCAAGCTCTTCCATTTGGCAAGCCGATTGAGCTGCCGGGAGGCGCGGTGCTCACCTTCAGATATGCCGGCCATATTCTCGGTGCCGCCATCGCAGACATCGCTTGGTCGGGCAAGCGCATCGTCTTCTCAGGCGACCTTGGCCGTTACGACGACAGTGTGTTGCCTGATCCCGAGGCGGTCCCGGACGCCGACTACGTCGTCGTCGAATCGACTTATGGCAATCGAATTCATCAGCCTGGAGATCCCACAGAGCTGCTTGGCGTCGTCATCGAGCGCACGGTGCAGCGCGGAGGCACCGTAGTCATCCCCGCGTTCGCCGTCGGCAGAGCGCAGTCGCTTCTCTATCATCTCTGGAAACTGAAGACGGCGGGCCGCCTGTCTAATATTCCAGTTTATCTCGACAGCCCGATGGCGATCAATGCGACGGATTTGCTTCATGCGCATCGAAAGGACCATCGCCTGATTCCGGAGATTTGCGATGCGATCTGCAAGATCGCGACCTATACGAGGGAGGTCGAGGAGTCCAAGGCGATCACAGCGAGTCGCTACCCAAAGGTCGTGATATCAGCCAGCGGCATGGCCACCGGTGGCCGTGTGTTGCACCATCTTAAAGTCTTCGCCCCCGACCCAAAGAACACCGTGCTCTTTTCCGGCTTTCAGGCTGCTGGCACGCGCGGACGCGCGATGCTGCAAGGCGCCAAGGAAATTAACGTCCACGGCGAGTGGATTCCTGTCAGAGCGGGGGTCGAGGACCTGGGGCCGCTTTCGGCCCATGCAGACGCAAACGAGTTGATGCGTTGGCTTACGGGCTTCCGCCGGAAGCCGACGCAAACGTTCATTGTCCATGGCGAAGATGAAGCGGCCGAAGCCTTGAGGGTCCGCATCGGCAGAGAGCTCTCATGGAACGCCAGCGTTCCCCGCCAAGAGCAGGTGTTCGATCTATGACGGTATCTCATGAAATGACGAGAGAAACGGCCCGGCCGATGCTTCGCGCCAAGCGTCTCGGTCTTCATACCCAGCATCAAGCCGTCGTTGTTATGCGGACCGATTGTCATGTGTGCCGCTCGGAAGGCCTCGCTGCCCGATCGCAGGTGCTGGTGAAGGTCGGCGATCGTCACGTTCACGCGACGCTGTTCCAGGTCGAAGGTAATGATCTGCTGGCGATCGATGAAGTGGCGTTTTCGGAAACGGCCTGGTCGATTCTGGGCGTCTCCGCGGGAGAGGCTGTCACGGTCACGCATGCGCCCGCGCTGGAATCGCTGGCAAGCGTGCGCCGGCGCATTTACGGAAACAGGCTCGAGGGGGCCGCCTTCACGTCGATCGTCAGGGACGTTGTCGCGGGGCATTACACCGATGTGCATCTCGCTTCCTTTCTGACGGCGTGCGCCGCCTTGCCGCTCGATGAGGCCGAGATCTTAGACCTGACAGGCGCCATGGTTGGCGTTGGCGAAAAGCTGCGGTGGAATGCGCCGATTGTCGTCGACAAACATTGTATTGGCGGCTTGCCTGGCAACCGCACGACGCCGATCGTAGTCGCTATCGTTGCCGCGCACGGCCTCGTCATGCCGAAAACGTCGTCGCGGGCGATTACGTCGCCTGCTGGCACCGCCGATATGATGGAGACGCTTGCGCCAGTCGATCTCGACATCGCGACGATCCGTCGGGTCGTTGAGTCCGAAAGTGGCTGCATCGCTTGGGGCGGCGCGGTTCATCTGAGCCCGGCCGACGACATCTTTGTGCGCGTCGAGCGAGAACTCGACGTCGACACCGAGGGCCAGCTTATCGCTTCGGTTCTGTCCAAGAAGATCGCCGCGGGTTCTACTCACGTTGTCATCGATATTCCCGTCGGCGCAACGGCGAAAGTCAGAAGCAAGGAGGATGCTGCGCGTCTTGCAGCGCGGATGAGCGCCGTTGCCAACCGTTTCGGAATGACGGCTAAATGTATTCTGACCGACGGAGCGCAACCTGTTGGGCGCGGCATAGGACCGGCACTTGAAGCGCACGATGTTCTCGCGGTTCTTAATAATGCGCCTGAGGCGCCAGACGACCTCCGCCAGCGCGCGATAGCACTTGCGGGGGCGGCATTGGAAATTGGCGGCAAAGCCAAACAAGGGGAGGGCAGCGCACGGGCAGCGAATACGCTCGCCGACGGCCGAGCGTGGGCGAAGTTTGTGACTATTTGCAAAGCGCAGGGCGGAATGCGCGAGCCCCCTGTCGCTTCATTGGTGAGCCCGCTAGAGGCGATCCATGCTGGCCGCGTTGCTGCGATCGACAACCGCAGGCTGTCTCGTCTTGCCAAGCTCGCCGGCGCTCCCGAATCAAAGGCTGCCGGCGTGTTAATGAATGTGAAGCTCGGTCAGTCAGTTTTTAAAGGCGAGACGATGCTTTCCATTCATGCCGACACGAAGGGTGAACTGGCCTATGCAAAAGAATACGCCGACCGAAATCCGGACATCGTCGAGGTGACGCCGCTTTGACCGCCTGGATCGATTTCTAACCATGATTGCTCTTCGGTGTCTTGTGTTGCATTTTTCACGCGCAGCGCTGTCATGTGTGCCAGATACGACCTCGAGTCAGGCGCGCGTTGATGATCCAGTTCGAACGCATCTCGTCGGATTGGTGCTGACTCGGACCGTCGGATTCTCTGTTCGACTCGTTCCGGCGAGCCTCTAAGAGGCACCGCGGTTGCGGCAAGCGGACTGTTCGATGTCGCGATCAGGCACAGGTGTATTGTCCCATCATGCCCGCGTCCTCGTGTTCGAGGATGTGGCAATGGAACATGAACGCGTTATCTGCCGACGCCGGTTGCGAGAAGGGCACAAGGATCTCGGCTTCCCGGGCGACGATAACCGTATCCTTCCAGCCTCGCATGTAGGCCGGCGGCCTTTGCCCGTTCATCGACAGGATCTGGAACTGCGTGCCGTGGACGTGAAACGGGTGGCTCATCATGTGAGAGCCGATCTGCCAGAGCTCGACCGTGTCTTTTCGAACGTCTGCATCAATGCGGCCCATGTCGAACGGCCTGCCGTTGATGCCCATCGCCGGCCCGGCACCCCGGCCACCCATCATCCCTCCGCCCATCATGCCCCGCATCATCATGTCATTGAGAAAGAACTGCCGGGTTCTGACGGCTTTCGCTCGGTTGATCGCGGGGACCGGCACGAGTGCTTTTGGAAGCGTCGTTGCCGCGACCGGCAGCGAGGCGTCGGTTTCGAAGGTTACGAGTGCCCCGCCTTCTGCAGGCATGGCGCCGCCCATCATCATGCCCATCATCGGGACGTTGCGATCGGCTCCGGTCAAAAGCGTTGTCCGCTGGCCATTGGCGAAATCGACCAGAACTTCATAGCGCTCGCCAGGAGCGAGGATCAGTTGCTGCAGCGGCACGGGCGCAGGCAGATATCCTCCATCCGATGCGATGACGTGGAAGGTGCGTGAGTCCGAGAACTGCAGTTCGAAAAACCTGGCGTTGGCGCCGTTGAGGAGACGAAGGCGGACAAGGCCAGCTGGCACACGCGCAATCGGGTTGGAGACGCCATTGACAATGAAAGTGTCGCCACGAAAGCCGGCCATGACGCCCATGGGGCCGGGGCTATAGAGCGGCGATCCATCTTCGCCGAACGCACGGTCCTGCAAAATGAGGGGCAGATCGTCGACGCCATATCGGCGCGGCAATCCCAGACTTTCGCCGGAGGAATCCTCGATCAACAGCAGGCCGGCAAGGCCGGAATAGACCTGCGCTGCGGTGGCTCCATGCGGGTGCGGATGAAACCACGCGGTCCCTTCGGGTTGATCGATTGCAAGCCTTGCGGTCCATCTTTGCCCCGGCCGGATCACATTGTGAGGCCCACCATCCACAGCGCCAGGGATCAGCAACCCATGCCAATGAACCGTTGTCAGTTCGTCCATCCTGTTTTCGACTGAAATTTCTGTCGTCTTACCGCGCCGGAGACGAAGCGCAGGTCCAAGCACCGGAGCCGAGTAGCCGAAACTGCGAACCGGCTTGCCCGGAAGAAAGGCATGAGTGCCTTGGCTGATGGTCAATGAGAGCTTTCCGCCGTTCGCCTGCGGATCGATCAGTTGCGGGACCGGCAACGGTGTCGCCGCGCTTGCGTTCAGACCGTACGAAATACCGCTTCGAACTCCGAGCCCGGCCACTACAGCGCCGGCAACGAACATGCGTCTGCTGAGCATTTGCTGTGTCCCCTATGGCACTGCTGGATCCCAGCCGGTTTGCCGTTTCTTCTCTCCGGCTATTCCTTGCGATAGAATCGTCGGGCGGATCGTCAGAGTGACTGAATCGCCGCCTTGAGTTCGTTCCGGACCTTACTGGCGATCGCGCCGAGCCTGTCGTTCTCGATCGCCTGCATGGACGCAACAGGATCCACCGCGGCGACCTCGCTCCTGCCGTTGATTTCTTGGACGATCACATTGCAGGGCAGCATCGTTCCGATCTTGTCTTCGGCCTGCAATGCCTGGTGCGCCATCTGCGGATTGCAGGCGCCAAGGATCACGTAGGGGCGGAACTCCGCTCCGATCTTTTCCTTGAGGGTGGCTTGGACATTGATCTTTGTCAGGACGCCGAAGCCGTGTGATTTCAGCGCCGCAACCGTCTTTTCGACGGCCTGGTCGAACGGAACTTCGATCTCTTTCGAGAAATAGTATGACATTGAACGCTCCATCATGGCGGCTGGATCAACGGCGACCCGGGCGAAGGTCGCTGCATCGCAGCGTTGCGATCACATCCAAACGTTTGAATGTGTGTTTTGTTCATTGACCTTCGCCCGAGCCATCCGCGTGGTACGCCGCACTCCGCGCTTTACTTCTCGATCCTCGTCACGACGAACTGGCCGTTGACGTTGTCGGCGTCGAACTTGATCTTGTCGCCGCTCTTGGCCTTGTCGAGCAGGCTCCTGTCCTTCACGGCGAAGACCATTGTCATACCTTCGTCCATGTCGAACTTCTTGATCGGCCCGTGCTTGATGGTGATCTTGCTCGCCGCCGTATCGATCTTGGTCACCGTGCCCTCGATGAGCGATTGTGCGGTTGCGACGGCCGGCGCCAGCGCCAACGCGAATGCAAGCGCCAATAGCGTAACGATACTTTTCATCGTCGTTCTCCTTTATCTCGTGTTATTTACTTTACAACGACCTTGCCGTGCATGCCGGCTTCGCGGTGGCCCGGAATAAGGCAGGCAAACTGATACTCGCCCGCCTTGGTGAACTGCCACAGCAGGTCGCCCGATTTCTTCGGCGTTAGACGCCTCGCGTTCGGGTCGTCATGCTCCATATCCGGAAACTTCTGCATCAACTCGGCGTGCTTGTCGTTCTCTCTGGCGGTCGCGAGCACGAATTCATGATCGAGCTCGCCCTCGTTTTTCAGAACGAAGCGGATCTGCTCGCCGCGGCGGACCTCGATCTTGTTCTGGCTGAAGGTCATCGTTCCGTCCCCTTCGCGCATGTTGACGACGATGGTTCGTGCACGCATCTTGGGATCGCCGGGCTTGCCGGCCGAGAAGGCGGCGTGGCTGTGGCCGGGCGCTCCCGGTTCGGCGGACACGGGTCCCGCCAAGACGGCGAGAGAAAGAACGAGTGTCGGAAGGATCATTGACCGTATCATTTGCAATTTGGCTCCAGTTTGATTGAGGTTTGTTGCTGCCGGCCGGTTTCACGCGGCCGCATTCGTTACGCGTTCAGTGGTACTGACTGAGGGTTGATGCTGAGACATAGCCGTCAATTCGTTAGTGTCGCCCGCCGTGGATTTTGGCTCCCGGCTTCACGACCGAGAGTTCGACTTGGCTCGGCTTGGCGGAACTTTCGCTACGACGCGTGGGATCGGGTACGTTGCCCTTGAACTCATAGGCCACGGTTCCCGGCGGATGCTTGTAGGGCCCGGGATCTTTGTAGTCGTCGGGTGCGATGCCCTCGCGCACTTTGACGACCGAGAACATGCCGCCCATTTCGATGGGTCCGAACTGGCCGAAGCCGGTCATCATCGGCAGCGTGTTGTCCGGCATCGGCATTTCCATCGACCCCATTTCCGCCATGCCTTCGGTGCCCATCGGCATGTAGTCCGGGAACAGTTTTCGAACAGCCTTGGTGAGGTCTTTCTGCGGCGTACCGATGAAGGTCTTCACCTCGTGGCCCATGGCGTTCATCGTATGATGCGACTTGTGGCAATGAATGGCCCAGTCGCCGGGTTCCTCGGCGGTGAACTCGATGGCGCGCATGCCGCCGACCGGAACATCGGTCGTCACTTCCGGCCAGCGCGCGCTTTCACGCACCCAGCCGCCGTCGGTGCCTGTCACCTCGAAGTGTGGGCCATGGAGATGGATCGGGTGATTGGTCATCGTCAGATTGCCGATGCGGATACGGACTCGATCGCCCTTCCTCACCACCAACGAATCGATGCCCGGAAACACGCGCGTGTTCCAGGTCCACAGATTGAAGTCGGTCATGGTCATGACCTTCGGCAACGACGTGCCGGGATCGATGTCGTAGCTCGACATCAGGAAGACGAAGTCGCGGTCGACGCGATGCTCTTGCGGGTCGCGCGGATGCACGACGATGAAGCCCATCATTCCCATCGCCATCTGCACCATCTCGTCGGCGTGCGGGTGATACATAAAGGTACCGCTGCGCTTGACGACGAATTCGTAAACGAAGGTCTTGCCCGGTTTGATGTGAGGCTGCGTCAGTCCGCCGACGCCGTCCATGCCGTTCGGCAGGACGAAGCCGTGCCAATGCACCGTCGTGTGCTCGGGCAACTTGTTGGTGACGAAGATGCGCACCTTGTCGCCTTCGACGAATTCGAGCGTTGGGCCAGGCGATTGGCCGTTATAGCCCCACAGCTTCGCGGTCATGCCGGGCGATAGCTCACGCTCGACCGGCTCGGCGACGAGGTGAAACTCCTTCCATTCGCCGTTCATGCGCCAGGGCAGGGACCAGCCATTGAGCGTAACGACCGGCTGATAGGCCGGCCCGCTCGATGGCATAAGCGGCGGCTGCATCGCAGGCGATTTGGTGGTGACGGCTTCGGGGATGGAGGCGGCCTGAACGCGGCCGCTGATGGCGGCAGCGCCAGCAAGAACAGCCGATGTGCCGATGAGGTTGCGTCGTGTGATCATGATGTCGCTCCGTTCAATGGCCGGCCGGCTCGCCGTCGCCGGCCATAGCGGTTGTGCTGGATGACGAGTCGCTTGGCGTGCCGCCGCCGCCGATCACGGCTGCCTGCAGGTCGGCGCTGGCGAGCCAGAAGTCGCGCAGCGCATCGACGGCATTGGCGTTGGCGGCGATCCGCTGCCGCGCCTCCGTGAGCAAGGCGAAAACGTCGATTTGCATCGCGCCGTAGCGAAGCATCAGTTCTTCGGAGATCGTGTTGCGCAGCGGCAGAACGTCACGCTGGTAACGCGCTGCGACGTCGTAGCTGGTGCGATAGTTGCGATAGGCCTCGCGGGCCTCCGAGCGGGCGTTGACGGCCTTCTGCGCCAGCCGGTTGACGGCCTGCATGTAGGTCTGCTCGGCTTCCCGTACGCGCGCTTCTCCGAAGTCGAAGAGCGGCACCTGCAAAGTCAGCTCGAAGCCGCTGTCGTGCGAGTGCTCGCCCGTCGCCCGCTCTTCCTTTCGCTTGTCGATGAAGTCACCTTCGAGCACGTTGACGAAGCGCGTGGCCTTGGTGAGTCCGTAGGACCTCGCGAGCGAGTCGAGCTCGCTTCGCGCGATTTTGAGGTCGACGCGGCTCTTGAGCGCTTCTTCCTCGACCGTCTTCATGGCCGGCGGCCGGTTCGGCAGTGACGGTAGCCGTGCCGGCAACTTGAATGCCAGGCCCTTGCCGGAAAGGCCGAGCGCGCGCACCAGCCGCTCGCGCTCGGACGTGGCGCGCTGCCGCGCCCGCACAAGTTCGGTCGTCAGTTCCGTGTGCAGCAATTGCTGCCGCGATTGGTCGAGCTTGTTCATCGCGCCGCTGGCCGTCATGCGCTTGGCAAGCTCGGCGGTCGTGGAAGAAGCGGCGCTTGACTGCTCGAGCAAGCCGACAGCCTGCCTTGCGGCCACGGCGCGATAGAACGCTTTTCGTGTTTCCGAGGCGACGCGCAGGGTTTCGAGTGCGGCCGCAAGTTGCGCGCGATGGAAGCGCTCGGTGGCGATTTCCGCCCGCGCCGGCAACGTCAGGAGTGCGAGGATATTGCCGGCAATCTGCCGCTCGATCTCGATTTCCGCCGCGCCGGAAAGCCGCGATATTGAGAACGAGGGATTGGGCGGCAGCGACTGCTGGATGCGTTGGGCCTCGGCGATGCCGAGCTCGTTATAGGCGGCCTGCAGGCCGCGGTTGTTAAACAAGGCGATCTGCACGGCCGCGTCCGCATTCAAGGTCCGCTTGAGCAGGTCGTCGACCTTGGCTCGGGCGGCGTCGGCATCTTCGTCGTTGCGGATCGCGACGACCTCCTTGCCTAAATGCTGCGCGGCGATGCCGACCGTTACGCCCATGCCGCCGTCGGGCGAGAAACTCGCGCAGGCCGGCAGGAGCAGCAGGGCGGAAAGAGATAGCAATTGCGCCTTATGACGGCACAGCGTCGACCACTGTCCGAAGACGGTGGCCCGCACACACGTAGCGGCGGACATTCGAGTTCCTCATCGTCGATTGATAAGCGTGCGCGTGGCGGCTCACGCCACGCGACGGCCAGGTCAAATCGCGGAGAGGTTTCGTGGCGGCCGGTCGATGCGGCCGGAGTCGTACCCCGCTAGGCTGACGGCGGCAGGTATGGCTACTTGCGAGAGGGCAAAAAGCTGTGCGTCTATGACGCCGAATACCACCGGGGTGACGGCCGATACGCAGAAGAGGCCGCAGCAGTCGGAGGGTACCATCGGGCCGCTGCCGCCGGCCGCCGGCGCGGCCTGATTCGCGTCCTCATGCGCCATTGCCTGGGCCATTGTCGCATGACCGTGGCCATCATGATCGTCATGGCTCTGGGGCGCGGCCGAGCGATGGTGATCGGCAATCACGGTCAAGCAATGGGCGGCCGCAATGCTGCTGCTGACGGCAAAAGCCGCGGTTGGCGCCACCAAAGTGAGGGCATAGAGCGCGACCACCAGGGTCGCGGCCCGCTTCCGCCACTGATTGGTTAACCGCGCGAACAAGGGTCGAATGCCGTCCTGTGGAAGCCGAACCGGTGGCTCACTACCGGGGCAAAATGGCATTGTTGTGCTGTAACCGGCAAGCCCGATCTCAACAATTTGATCAAGACGGTGAATATCGCCAAAATTAGGGAGTTTGAGGGCTTAGTGCTGCTCCGGGTTCGATGAGCAAGGTACAGGGTGCTCCTGATTCGATGCACCCGCTGATCTAACTCGTCCGCTCTGGTTGCGCCAAATCTAGTCAGACAGCTTATTGAACGTCGCGTCGGTTCTGACGCGAGGTTCACATTGGTAAGTCTCGGCGCTCACATACAGCTTGCGATCGAGAACTGAAACCGCCGTGACGTGCCCATGCAAATCCCGGCCACGACGAATCAGGATTGTGCCGTATCCGACTGCGTACCTTGCTTCGGAATGCCCGGCGCGCTTGAACGTTCCCGGCGAGCCGACCGTGCTTTCTCCGAACTTGAGCACATCCTTGCCCACGCAGGTCTTGCCAGAAACGACTTCTCGAATCGCTGCCGCGGTTCCGTCGATGGTGAGCTCTTGGGCGAAGGCAATTGCGGGTATAGACAGAGCGATTGCGACGGCGGTTATCTGACTGATTGTTTTCATGACACGTTCCCTCCTCAGAGACAGCCCGGCGGGGCCTTCATCCAGAGCGGGTGGCCGTAGGGCCGTGTCTGATATTGGTTAAGCTAAACGTTGGAGTTTCTAGTATCAACCTGCAATCGAAACGGCCATTTGTCCGCCTGTCGGGGGCGTGAATAGTTTGACGGAAAATTAATCGAGAACAGAGAGACTTAGCCAACAAACGCGCTATCGCATCGAGCCGAAGCGGAGGGGCGCTGCGCCATGAAATTCCCCATTGCATTGCAATATTCTCCAATGCAGAAGGCCGCGCACTGGCTGACAGTACTATTCTGCCTTTCGCAATTTCCGACTGCCTGGGCTATTCAGCGGACCCACGTTGCGCATCGCTTTGGATTTTCCCCTGATCCGTTTGATCTCTTCCTGCACAAGATCCACGCGTGGAGCGGTTGGGCAATCTTCCTCCTTGCGATGGCGCTGGTTGCGTTACGCGCCATTCGTGGCGCACCTGAGCTACCTCATGGCATGCCGATCTGGCAGCGTTGTCTCGCTCGTCTGGCGCATTTTTCTCTATACGCTGGAATCGCTGTGCTCGCTGCCACCGGCACAGGCGCGATGTATTTCTCTCAGCGATTTGTGCCGATCCATATTCTACTTGTGAACCTCGGTATTGGGCTTGTACTGCTGCATGTCATCGCAGTTATCTGGCATCAGGCGGTCCGCGGGGACGGGCTTTTGTGGCGGATGATGCCAAAGCGAAAAGGTACGCTAAACTCGACGCCGACGCCGACGCCGGCTCCCGGCAGATAGCCATTGCGGTCGTTATTCGCGGGCTGCAAAGAACGGCATTCAGCGCAGGACGGTAATGGGGTGCTTGCTCGGCAGCGACCGGACGAGAGATCGGCAACAAGGCGATGGCGACGGTTCCGAAGATGACCGCCGATCAGTGGCTAGGGATGGCGTTGAAGATTAATCATGATGATGTTTCAGCAAATACTTGATCCTGATCAATGGCGGTTAGGCATTATTCCGCCAAATAATTATTTGTTATAGAGGGCTCGGTGAAGCTAGCTTAAGAGATTGCCGAGACTTGATGCTGGGACCGCCAGCATCAATATTTCCCGGCACTAGATGGCGCGAATGATGCGATTCATCCGCAAGGTCATGGCCTTTATGATCGCACTATCGGTGGCTACGCTGCCGGTGGCGGGCTCGGCTTCGTCCATTGTGAAAAGCTCCGGCGGCGCGCAAGTCACGCAATCGATTTTGGTTAGCAGCATGTCTGCTTCGATGGACGGGTGCTGCCCAGACCAGACCGCGCCGTGTGATCTGCCTAGCGATCAATGCCCGTCGATGGCCTCGTGCGCGTTGCTCAGTGTGAGCCTCGCCGATGTGGGCAGCGCTGGCTTGAAATACCCTCCGCTGCCGAAGAAGCCGGTCCTCGCACTGGCCGACCAGGCCGTCGATCTCCATAGCGACAGTCCTCCTTTCCGACCTCCTCGCGTCTGACGTCACGTTGAAATCCGCTTTCAACGCGCGGGCTTGCGCCTGCGTGCGATGACGACGGCTGTGACGGTTATCGTTGCCGAAACCGCAGCCAAGACAGACACGAGGAGATTATTGATGACATCGAAATTCCCCGCTGCGGTGGCGCTCGCCGCCGCGCTCAGCCTTGCCAGCGGTGCTGCGTTTGCTGCCGCCGGTGACTACGCGTTCGAGCCCGTCGCTCCTGAGATGAAGAAAGGCGACGACGTGACCGTCGCCCTGCGCCTGGTCCATAAGCCGACCGGGAAGCCTGTCGCCGATGCCGTGATTATCCGCACGCGCGTCGACATGGCGCCGGATGGCATGGCGGACATGCAGTCGCCGGTCGCTCCGTTGCCGGCTAGCGAGCCGGGTGTCTACACCTTCAAGACCGATCTGCCTATGGCCGGACGCTACCAGATCAGCGTGGCTGCCAAAGTGCAGGGCGAGCCGGAGACGGTCGTCGGCAAGGTCATCGTCAAAGCGAACAAGTGAGAGCATCGGCGCGTCCTTGCGGCGCGTCGAACAGACACCGGTAGCGGCCAGATGGCCGCTACCTTTCAGCCCGCGGCCGCGGGCGCTTGATCGCGGTGAATCCGATGAACACGACACGAACTCTATTCATCCTTGCCTTGGGCGCCGGGCTCAGTGCGGCGGGCGGTTACTGGGCCGCGCAGCATGCGCTGCCTTCGCCGGTCAATACGCATGTTGCCGGCATAGCGTCGGCCGCAGAACGGCAGATCCTCTATTACCGCGCGCCGGACAAGGCGCCGTTCTGGTCGGCAGTGCCCAAGCAGGATCAACAAGGCCGGCCATACATGCCGGTCTACGACGACGAAGAGCCGTCATTCGACCCGCAACGGCCTCAGGCGCAAGCCGCAAAAGGCGAGCGTAAGATTCTCTATTACCGCAACCCCATGGGGCTTCCGGACACATCGCCGGTGCCCAAGAAGGATGGGATGGGGATGGATTACATCCCGGTGTACGAGGGGGATGAGGCGGATGACGGCAATGTCATCAAAGTGAGCCTCGATCGCGTCCAGCGCAGCGGTGTGCGTACCGAGCCTGCCGAGACCCGCGTGCTCGTGCAGCCGGTGCGCGCCGTTGGGACGGTTGCGGTCGACGAAAGCAAGCTCACGGTCGTCGCCATGCGTTCAGCCGGTTATATAGAAGATCTGTTCGTCAACACCGCCGGCCAAACGGTCCGTGCCGGCGAGCCGCTGTTCCGCGTTTACAGCCCCGACATCGTCAACGCGCAGATCGACCTGAGGATCTCGCTCGGTGCCGTTCAGCGTGGTGTATCCGGCACCGATATGAGCCAATCGGTGAATGGCGCCATGCAACGGCTGCGCAACCTCGGCGTTCCCGAAAGCCGTATCAAGGACGTGCGCGACAGCGGTACCAATCCCCGCACGCTCGATTGGGCGTCGCCCGCAACCGGCGTTGTCCTGAGCAAACGGGTGATCAACGGCCAGCGCGTCGAAGCGGGCGATGAACTCTACCGCATCGCCGACCTCTCGACGGTATGGGTCATTGCCGATGTCGCGGAAGCCGATGTCGGGCTGCTCAAAGTCGGCACGCCGGCGCAAGTCACCTTCCGCGCCTATCCAAATGAGCCGGCGGAAGGCCGGGTAACGCTCATTTATCCGGAGGTGAAGGCGGAAACGCGCACGGCCCGGGTTCGCATCGAAGTTCCGAACCCGGACGGTCGATTGAAAGCCGACATGTACGCCGATGTCGTATTCCGCGCCGCCGCGGATGGGACGCCGGTGGTTGCGGTTCCCAACAGCGCGGTGATCGACAGCGGCTCGCAGCAGATCGTGCTCGTCGCAAGAGGCGAGGGGCGGTTCGAGCCGCGGTCGGTGAAGCTCGGACGTCGCGGCGATGGTTATCGCGAAGTGCGCGATGGCGTCCGCGAAGGAGAAGAGGTTGTTACCGCCGCGACATTCCTCATCGACGCGGAAAGTAATCTCCGCGCAGCGCTCAAGACCTTCACGCAGGATGAACCAGGCCGTAAGGAGGCGTCGCGATGATTGCCTCGCTCATCCGCTGGTCAGCCCGCAACCTGTTCCTTGTCGGCCTTGCGACGGTCTTCATCACACTTGCTGGTATCTATGCCGTCTCGCGTGTGCCGCTCGATGCCATTCCGGACCTCTCCGACGTCCAGGTCATCGTCTACACCGAGTATCCCGGCCAGGCGCCGCAGGTGGTTGAGGATCAGGTCACCTATCCGCTGACGACGGCCATGTTGAGTGTGCCGAAATCGAAAGTCGTCCGCGGCTTCTCGTTCTTCGGCGTGTCCTTCGTCTATGTGATCTTCGAGGACGGCACCGACCTCTATTGGGCGCGTTCGCGCGTGCTCGAATACCTCAATGCCGCCGCGCGGCGATTGCCCACCGGGGTGTCGCCAAGTCTCGGGCCGGACGCGACCGGCGTCGGCTGGGTCTATCAATATATCGTGCGTGGTGCGCAGAAGAGTCTCGCCGAACTGCGCACGGCTCAAGACTGGTACATTCGGTACGGGCTCGCGAAGGCCGAAGGCGTCGCCGAGGTAGCGAGCGTCGGCGGCTTTGTGAAGCAATACAGCGTGGTCATCGATCCGCGTCGGCTGCAGTCGCTGGGCATCTCGCTCGCGAGCATCCGCAACGCTTTGCGCTCCAGTAATATCGACGTTGGCGGACGCACGGTTGAGCTGGCCGAGACCGAATTCGCGGTGCGCGGCCGTGGCTATATCCGCAACATTTCCGACCTGGAGCAGATCGTGGTCAAGAACGATCGCGGCGTTCCCGTGCTCTTGCGCGATGTGGCGCATGTTGAGCTTGCGCCGGACGAACGGCGCGGGATCACTGAGGTGAACGGCGAGGGTGAGGCGGTGACGGGCATCGTCCTGCAGCGGACCGGCGCCAATGCCCTGTCGGTGATTCAGAACGTCAAAGAGCGGCTAGCCGAGATCGTTCCCAGCCTGCCAAAAGGTATGAGCGTCGAGTCCATCTACGATCGTTCAGATCTGATCTACCGCGCCATCGACACGCTCAAACGCACCCTTGTAGAAGAAAGCATCATCGTCGCTGTCGTTTGCGTCATCTTCCTGCTGCATGTGCGCAGTGCGCTCGTTGCCATCATTACACTGCCGATCGGCGTGCTCATTGCCTATCTGCTTATGTACGTGCTGGGCTTGAGCTCGAACATCATGAGCCTCGGCGGCATTGCGATCGCCATCGGCGCGATGGTCGATGCCGCGATCGTCATGATAGAAAACGCTCATAAGCATCTGGAGCGCGCCCCGCCGGACAAGCCGCGTAGTCAGGTCCTGATCGAAGCGGCGATCGAAGTTGGCCCGGCGCTGTTCTTCAGTCTGCTCATCATCACGGTGTCGTTCCTGCCGATCTTCGCGCTTGAGGCGCAGGAAGGGCGCATGTTCAAGCCGCTCGCCTATACGAAGACGTTCGCCATGGCGGCGGCCGCCTTACTGTCCGTGACCCTGGTGCCGGCGCTGATGCTGCTGTTCGTGCGTGGTCGCATCATGCCCGAGCATCGCAATCCGGTGAACCGGTTCCTGATCTGGATTTACCGGCCGGTGATCCGTGCCGCGCTTCGATACAAGGCGGCGACCATCCTAATCGCGCTCGCCATTCTTGCCGGCAGTGTGTGGCCAGCGTTGCGTCTCGGTACGGAATTCATGCCAACGTTGAACGAGGGCACGCTGCTCTACATGCCGACGACGCTGCCTGGGTTTTCGGTCACAAAGGCGGCCGAACTGGTGCAGACGCAGAATAAGATCATCAAGACCTTCCCGGAGGTCTCATCGGTCTGGGGCAAGGCCGGCCGGGCGATGACCGCAACCGATCCGGCGCCGACCGAAATGTTCGAGACGGTCATCAATCTTAAACCCGAAGAGGAGTGGCGGCCGGGTATGACCGTCGACAAGCTGATCGCCGAGATGGACAAGGCATTGCAATTTCCTGGGGTGTCCAACGCGTGGACGATGCCGATCAAGGCGCGCATCGATATGCTCGCCACCGGTATTCGTACGCCGGTCGGTGTGAAGGTCTTCGGCACCGATCTTGCGGAAATGGAGAAGGTGGCGCGGCAGGTCGAAGCCGCGATCCGGACGGTTCCCGGCACGACCAGCGCTTTCGCCGAGCGCATCATCGGCGGTTACTATTTGAACGTCGAGCCCGACCGCGCGCAGTTGGCGCGTTACGGCCTGATGATCACGGATGTGCAGGATGTCATTGCTACCGCGCTGGGCGCCGAGGCCGTCACGACGACCGTGGAGGGCCGCGAGCGCTACACGGTCAGCATCCGCTATCCGCGCGATCTGCGCAGCGATACGCAAGCAATCGCCACACAGGTGCTGATCCCGTTGCCGAGCGGCGGAACGGTGCCGCTCGGAGAAGTCGCCAAGATCGAGCTCGCCAAGGGGCCGTCGACCATCCGCACCGAGAATGCGCAGCTTGCGGCCTATATATATGTTGACCTGCGCGATCGCGATCTTGGTGGCTACGTGGCTGACGCACAGAAGGCGGTGGCGGCGCAGGTCAAGTTCCCACCTGGCTACTATGTCAGCTGGAGCGGTCAGTTTGAGTACATGGAACGGGCCAAAGCGCGGCTCAAGATCGTTGTACCCATCACCGTCCTGATCATCTTCCTGCTGCTCTATCTCAACTTCCGCCGTGTCGCCGAAACGCTGATCGTCATGCTGTCGGTGCCATTCGCGCTCGTCGGTGGGTTATGGCTGATGTGGTGGCTCGGCTTCAATCTGTCGGTGGCGGTAGCGGTCGGCTTCATCGCCCTTGCCGGCGTGGCCGCCGAAACCGGCGTGGTGATGCTAATCTATCTTGATCACGCATTGTCTGAGCTGAAAGCGGAGCGAGAGTCGGAAGGAAGGATATTCACACGCGATGATCTTTACGAGGCGATCATGACAGGTGCGGTGGACCGAGTGCGACCGAAGATGATGACCGTTGCTGCGATCATGGCCGGCCTTTTGCCCATAATGTGGAGCCATGGGACCGGTGCGGAGGTCATGCAACGCATTGCTGTGCCGATGATCGGCGGCATGGTATCGTCAACATTACTGACGTTGATCGTTATTCCATCCATCTACGCAGTGGTGAAAGGGTTCTCGATCCGGCAGCCTCGTTCCACCGGAGTCTCACTGTTGGCAGAGGCTGACATATAGCAGGGCGGACGTGTCGTTGTGTCCCTTTGGCTTGTCCGGAGTCAGGAAACAGTTTCAGATGTCGATTACATGCGGGCGATGATACCGCACCATTCGATCGCTATCATGACCAGCCGGCGCGCTCACATACGGGACCCGCGCGACCCGGCGCAAGTGCGCGAAATCGGCGAGATGAACCAATTCATCGGAAACCTCGGAGGACTCCCGCTCCTGCCAACGCGCCGGATATCTCGCCCGGTATAAGTGAAAGACTGCGGCTGGCCGCACCCCTCATCAGTGAGAGCGAGGTGTCTTATGCTCCCCACGACATTTTACGGTCGGCGACGAAATTTCGTTAGTGCCGTGGCCGCTCGTTTCGTGCCCTTCACCGTGCGGGCAGCAAAGAACTCATAGATAGTGTGCAGTCGCTGTCTGTGCTCTGTCCATTTCCTCGACGCCTTTTGCTGCAGCGGTGACCTATGCTCATGAAGATAGACCATCTTCCAGCCGTACCAAGCCAGCGACATGGTGGCCAATCCGGCGGTGGCGTTATCGAACCACGCCATTCCTCCAGCCGCTCGGCTGCCCACCACCGCCCAAAAGCATAAGCGCCGAAGCATAGATTAGCCTGCCGATGCGAGGGTAAAAGTGGACATAGCCGTAGTCATCTTCTGATGATGTGGCGGGGCTCTGTTCTAATTGCCGGACACAATTGGCGCACCGAGCATGAGTGCTTCGCCGAACAGAGACCAAAACCCCGCGACCCAAGGGACGGTCCTCTCAGCGCCATTCCTAGCAGATACACAATTACTGAAAAGATGGCAGGGCGACTGGAAGCTGAATTAGGGCGGGGTGGAGCGGCGGCATGAACGAACGATCGCCCCGACGGCCGTCAGGAAGAAGACAGAGGGGAAAAGCGCTTTCTAACTTAGCGCCGGAACCAACGGAATCCAAAGCAGTTGAGTAATAGTGGCCTCATTGGCGACAAATGACGGAGTTGCGTTATGCGCAGGATGACGATGTCGCTCTTTGCGTTAGGCCTGACGGCGCTTCCGTTGGCAGGAGCGCTTGCAAGCCACGCTGGCCAACATCAGCAAGGAGCAACGACGGTTCCGGCATATTCGGCAGCCATTCGCGAGTTCAAAGCGGCGCATATGAAGATGATGCGAAACATGAAGGTTCCCTTCACGGGAGACCCGGATGTCGATTTTTTCTCGCATATGATTCCGCATCATCAAGGCGCTATCGACATGGCCGGTGTCGCCATGCGCCACGCCAACAATCCGTGGACGCGGCAGGAGGCCGAGGCCATCACCATCGCGCAGTCACGTGAAGTCTATGAATTCCGCGCCCTGCTTGCGAAGCGGGCAGCCGGGGAGCAGATACAGGATGCTCGCGCCGTGCGGGCGTTCAAAGCTGTGCACGCCAAGATGATGCGTGCAATGGCGATGCCCTTCACGGGCGACCCCGACGTGGATTTCAAGATGCATATGGTTCCCCACCATCAGGGCGCCATCGACATGGCGCGGGTTGCCTTGCGCCACGCACGGGATCCGTGGACGCGGCAGGCGGCGGAAGCCGTCATCATCGAGCAGCAGCAGGAAATCCATCAGTTCCAGCGCTGGCTGGCGCAGAACGGAGCCAAGGTGCCACCGGGCGGGCGACCGCTCTACATTATCGGGCCCCATTCATTCCCGCAGAACACTTACAAGGAAGACCAGCATGAACGCGCAGGCACCCGGGACGAACTTGTCGGCCAGACATGGGCACCGGGCTCCGGCGTACCGAGTCAGCCTTAATCGGCACGACTGCTTTCTCTTTGGTGATGTGCGTGATGGAGGCAGGGCTCCGTCCCCAGCGGTTGACGGGGAACGCGATAGGCCGGCCACCACCAGCGAAAAAAAAGATTGGTTAAAGAGATACGCGTCCATTGCGCCGGAAATGACCAGCATGACTTGGCGGCCCATGGCAACCTGATAAAAGCCTCCCGCGAAGCTGCCTAGCGACTTGTTAAGGCGAATCTTCCCCTCGCATTGCACAAGCCGTCGCGCGACCGAGCGGAAATGAGCTCTTAGCACAGAGAAATTCTGAAGACCGATTTTGCCCTCAAACTAAAGAATTTGCATGTAGGCGCGCTATTCTTAAAGCTGGATTAGCCTTGCTTTGAGGACGTCGAATTCTGACTGACAGATCGAGCCTTTAGCGAGCAGTGCGTCAAGTCGCTCGAGTTCATGGCCGATGGACGCCGGCATTGGTGGCAGTTCGCTGAGTTGAACCTTCTTCGGATCGTTGGCGAAGATGTTGAGGCCGGATTCGCCGCCGTCTGCCGCTGCGCCTAGGCGGTGAACCGCTCGTAGAGCCCAAACGAGGGAAACTCCCCAGCCGATGATCGTCCCGCCGAAGGCAAAGTTGATGACGAGGATGAGCCAGCGATTGGGGTGGTTGCGTTTGAAGGCAACAATACTCGGCGCCATATAGACGAGGCAGAAGATGATGGTCCCGAGCAGGAAGAGGACGAGGATCAGCTTGTCGTCGGACATCGAGGCGTCTCAGAACGCTGCGAGGATGGCGGCCACGAGGAAGGTGCCGATCCAGACATAGCCGTAAATGGGGGTCTGCTTGACCCGTTTGGCTCGGACGAAGAGATAGACCGGCGCCAGAAGCACGGCGAGTATCTGGAGGTTTTTGGTGTTGTGTCCGGCAAGCGCGAGCTGCCGCTCGTCCCCGAAGCAGAGCCCCCCATTGATGGCGAACGGGATCATCCAGGTCAGGGAATTAAGGAAGGTTTGGTCGGCCTCGGGGTGATTGACCCGATAGCCGTAGATGAAGGCGTCGATGACGACGTAGGCGATCGGCATAAAGGCGAGCGTCCAGACGAGCATATTGTTCACGTGCGCGGCGGCGACCGGGGGAGGACTGTCCTGGAGGCTGGCTCCGATTTCGGTGGCCCGGACCGGCTGCCAGTCGCCGAGGCCCTTGCGCCAGATTGGCGTCTCGCCGTCGATCAATTGGGCGGCGAGGAGGTCGCGCAGCTTGTCGGCGGATACTGGCCCCAGTCGCTGGCCTCCCTGCGTGTAGAACCAGGAATCGTCAGTCGTTGTCTCGGTCATGAGCTCTCCTTTTGGGCCGAGCAGTCGCGCTCACCCTCAAAATGTATTCGGTCATCGGTGTCGGAAATTTACGTGCCGGCCCCCGCGCGCTATTTTTGTCGCTTTAAAGCGGTGGGTCAATAGGCGACATTAGGCTTGGCTAGGGCATGGACCTTCGCCAAGTTTTTGCAGCAAATTTGCGTCGGTTACGACATGCCAAACGCATCTCGCAGGAGGCGCTGGCTCATGAGGCCGGCGTCAATCGCAGCTATATGAGCAAGCTCGAAAAGGGTGGCAGCTACGTCGGACTGGAGATTATTGGAAAATTGTCCGAGGTCTTGGACGCCAAACCGGCAGATTTCCTTGAGATGCCGCCAAAGAAGGGCCGTAAGAAATCCAGATAGACGTGTTACACGCTGCCGAGCGTTCTCTTCCGCGTTTTCGTCGAGACGGTGCTTTGAGCGGGAACTCCCCACCGGGGCTAGCTCGATTGGGCTGTGAAGAAGGCCAGGGGTATGGGCGGGTCGGAGGCGAAAGCAGCGGCTCTCGGCGGTTTGCCAGAGGCGGCCCCCAGGTAGATCCGGCGGGGGTCGTTAGCCGATTGGCCCGCCTCGGTACGAGGATGTCTTCCTATAACCATGAGTCGGCCTTGCTCCGACCCTATCTGACGTTCCTCGGTGACGTAGAGCCTGTGTTGGTCGCTGAAGATGTCAGGTAGACGTTGAAGCCACATTAGGTGCTTGGCGGGCAAATCGTTGGGTGAGGTGGTTCCGTAGGAGCGCAGGGTGGCGCTACCGCCGCGGATGAGCCACCGGGGCCTGTTGTCGGCGATTTGCCAGTGGCGGAGGAGATCTTCGTTCTCGCCGGCGAGGGCAATGACCCTATTGGCAGTGGTCTCCTGTAAATTGATGATGATCTCGACCATCGCCCGGCTATCCGAGCCGCGATGGATGAAGTTGCCGAGGAAGACGTAGCGGGCCGCTTGGCCGCCAGCAAAGTCATAGCATTGCTCAAGGAGATCAGCGAGCTGCGCGGAGTTGCCTTGGATACTGCCGATGGCGAAGGTGAGCATTAGGTGCGGTTTGCCTGATGTACAGGTTCTTTGCGGCCCTCATTGACGAAGGGGCGCAGGACGATCTTGCCGTCGAGCGGGTTGGCCTGGAGGAGGACGTTGAGGCCGGCGCCGTCTTCGTGGAGGAAGGCAGCGCCAAGATCGATCCAAACGTCCTTCTGGCCGTCGCGTTTGACGACGGTGTAGGCCTTGAAGTCGGGTAGGACTTTAGCGGACATAACACTGAGCTCCGATTTGTTCTGGTTAATATTCCCCGGTGTGGTGGCGCAATTTACCGACGGCACGGCTCAATATTCGTGGGCGGTCATGATGGTCATGACGCGCATCGTTTTGTCGGGGTCGGATGGGTTCTCGCTGCCTCCCGCAAGATCGAGAGAGTAGTAATCGATCTTCGCAAAGACGTGGACGCCATTGAATTCGAACGCGACGAAATCATGCTCGTCGTGGGGATCGTTCGCTTCGTTGAAGTCGCAGAATTCCGCCACCTGGCGGAAGATTTCGGCGCGGGTGTCTTCGTCCAACTCCATGATGCCGGGAGTGAGCATGATTTTGCCGCCCATGAAGGTGCGGCGAAACTGATCGTTGAGTTGCCGAATGGCGGCTGCTTTTGAAATCTGGGGCTCCATGGGATTGTCCTCGAGAAAGCCGGGCGCTTGCCCGCGGCTGTGCGAGTTGCGGCAGTTGCGACGGGGTAAGCGCGGTGCGACGAATGGCGGGCTGAAAGCGTCAGTCGGCCTGTTCCTCGGGAATGGTTTCGATCGTGCAGTCGCTTTCGCAGGCTTCGCAGTATGAGTGGTCGAAGGCTTGCCCGAGCTCCCATTCCTGTCTTTCGAAGGACCATGAGGCCCATGCGTCGCGAACGACGTCCTCGGAGTGGCAATGCGAGCACCGCTGGATGAAGCGGGATGTCGCCGCGGCGGGTGCCGCGGCGACAATGGAGCGAGGATCCGGGCCGCTCACGATTGCGTCCCGTCGATGAGGGCGTCGACCGGGCTGAAGTCCAGGTAACGCTCGTGGAGGAGGGCGGCGACGTCCTTGGCGCCCGAGCGACCGAGTGCCTCGATGAAGCTTTCGTAGGAGATAACGTCGAAGGGGATGACGCCACCGGGGAGTAGGTGTGACCGATATTGGGCGACGGCCTGCGCGACGGCCCGATTGAGGGTCGGCGCGATGAGGATATAGCGACCGGTCGTGTAGAGGCCATTGTGAACCATGGCGAAGGCGAGGAGGTGTTGGCGCCAGAGCTGCTGCAGGGGCGCTGCGCGGAGGTCCGGGTGGTCGGGGTCGACGAAGAGGGTCGAGAGACGGGAGAGCTCGTTATAGCGCGGCCGCAGGCGCGCCGGCTGCTCGTGCATCGACTCGGTGTATTTGATCTCGGTGGCGACGAAGCCGTGCTCGCCGGCCGGGGTGGTGATCTTGAACAGGGCGTCGAAGGCCGAGCGGTCCTGGGTGAAGGCGGGGTGGCGGCGGGCCGGGGAATGCTCGAAGAGGGTGTCTTCGACCTTGTTGACGAAGCCCGGGCAGAGGCGGCGCAGGACGGCGGTGGCGAGACGCGAGTTCAGCGCCAGCGGGCCGATGAGATTGAACGTCGCCGGCATGGACGACAGGAGATTGCGGTAGAGGCGGTCGGTGTCGATGAGGGCATCGTCCTCGCGCCAGGCGACGACACGGCGGGCAAGCCGGGCGACGTCGGGGGTAATGAAGTTGGCATCGCCATGCTCTTCGGCGAGGTAGGAGCCGAGTTCGCGCTGTTCGTCGCTGCCGGCGGGCCACAGGCCCATCGGCCAGCCTTTTGCCTCACGGAGGAGTGCCTGCCGGGCGCGGGCAGCGGCGCGGAAGCGGTCGTCGGCTTGTTCGTGGACGTGGTGGGCGCGGAGCGTTGTTTCCGGAATGAACGGCACGCGGCCGAGTGCGGCGGTGGACATGAGCGATGAATCCCTTGTGGTGGTGAGAGGGATTCGGAGAAGGCGGCGGTCAATTTACAGCCGCGCAGCTTGTACACCCGGATACACTAGTATCACCATCTTAGGTTGTGCCGGAAAGTGTAGTTTCAACCCTGGACGCGGCAGAGGCGGATTCCGGACAGCGAGTTTGCGGCCGGAATCTCGGTGCCGAGCGGGCATAGTTCGGCTCGAAATTGGAAGCGGAAAGAGAGCAGGAAGGAGCGTAGCTGGGTGGCTCCGGTGCAGCGGCCGGTTCTTAATCAACCGGCCTTTTTATCGCTGGTGCGCTTTTCTTTTTTTGTGCTGCCCGAACGTGCTTCCCTGTGCCGAAGGCACAGCTTTGCCGTTGACCGGCAAAGCTGTGGAACTTGGGCGCACAATCCTCGTGCCGCCGTCAGTCGCTCGGATCGGCAAAACCTTGTTAGAGGGAGGCCGGGGTCATGCGGTCGGCCTTTACTTGCTGCTTATTGGCGCAACTTGCACCACCGCGCTGATCCGCCAACGGGGTAGTGAGTCTTGGGTCGGGGCAACCCGGAGCCCAATCCTGCGACGACATCTCTGTGTCGCTTCTTAGGTACCGATGCCCTTCGGTTGGTTGATCTGCTTGGTCCCCGCTGCCTGGCTAGCAATCCGGAGAGCAGAGCTCGTTAGGAGCTGGCTATGTGGTTTGCCGGTAAGCCGGCGTGTTCTTCACAGATTACATCGATTCAATTTAGTGCCGATGTGCCGTTATTCGCTCGGGCCAGCAGAGATAGACGGGCAACGGCATCTCCTGCGCCGAGACGGCAAGGCGGCGTCCAGCTAAAGCGCTCCATGTTCATGATTCTCTTGCTCTGCGGTTGCGAGGGGGTGCAACAAATCAACAAACTGTTGGATACCGAAGAAGCCAAGCGCTGGTTCACCGTCGACGCTTATGATTTCCGAGGCCCAGAAGTAGCTTTTGTTGCCGACGCGAAGCTCGTCCCGGCTTGGCATGTCAAAGTTGAAGCCGGCCCGCGAAATGAATATCGCAGCCTCCAGCAAGAGTGGATGGGGATCTCCTTTCGCCGCTAGCGCGAAGGGCGTCATAGTTCTCTCCTTTGGAGATGCACATTGAATGATGTAGCCGCGTTCGGCGGACCGCGCGGCTCGCGAATTTGAGCGGACCGTAGCGTGCCGCGCGTCAGGCCGCTTCTTGACCGTTAGAAGGGTGCGTCGGTGTCGCCGCTCCCGCGGTATAGACGCGTCCAGATAGGGACCGAACCGTTGCGGCTTGAACCGAGACCGCCCGTGGCAGGAACATTCTGTTTGGCAGTGCCGATTCCGATCACCGATCGCTTTGCGCTGATTGGAGGCGGATTGAATGACCTCAAGTATTGTGGATTGATTCCCTTCTCGGCTTCGTCTTGCAGCAGCTTGATGAAGGCGAGTAGCCCTTTTATCTCGACCTTCGGCCCACCGTCGATTGTAATCTTGCCGGTGGTCCAGAAATAGTTGTGCTTACCGATCTTGATGTGCCAAGGGCTCGGCATTCTGGGATTAAAGTTTGCCTCTCTGATCGCCGAGAGTGCTTCAGATAGTCTGCGATCCGATGTCTCTGGATCGGGCATGAGGGTGTGGGGCATAGGGCATCTCGGTTTGGTTGATCCAAACCTATATAGAAAGTCACGCTGTCACTTCGCAGCCTCCTAACTTTTAGGGTCGGCAGACCTAAAGCCGAAAGCTAAAGCGGCGTTCGTTGCGCCAATTCTGCCGGCCGCATGAACGGTCCGACCTTCGCCGGCGTTGCTCTCCGATTTATGCGCGGCAGATTGCTACAGAGCACTCCACATCTAGTACGTGCGTCATAGGCCAGCCGACAGGTAGGCCAGAAAGGCTCATCTGATAGATACGTGGTCATCCGCCTCTTATGGGCCGCACCACAAGCGGCCAATCTTGCAATGAATGAGGCAAAGATTGACCGATACTTCGACAGACAATGACCACTCTAAAAATCCACACCCCAAGGCCGTATATCCCTTGGCCGCTATGTGTCTAAAGGAGAACTGCTATGTGATTGAAGCCGACCAGAGCATTGGTCGTCAGATCGACCCGACCATGCCGGTCGCAGAGCGGCTCGCGCTGCAACCGATCGATCCGGACGTGATCGTCGACGAGATCATCCTCCGGGCCGATAGCATTGGCATCAGTTTACCCAAAGGCAGGGCCAAACGTGAGCTCGAGAAGATGATCCGCGACGCTGCCGCCGAAAAGCGCCGGTCCATCCTGATGCCGATCTGCGACAACAGCCTCACAACTGAGGAGCAGGCGAAAGCTACGAAGAACTTCGAGGCACTTGCACAAGTCTTTGATATGCCCGAAACCTTGTGCGTTGCCGCCGTCAAACAGCTAATGTGGTCAGTCAAGCGTAAGCAGTTGCGCCTCCCGGTCAGCTATCCTCAAATGCCCATCGTCACGAATCGTATCCAGGGTTCTGGCAAAACCGCGTTCGTCGCCCGGCTTCTCGGGCCGTTGAAAGAATTAGCGACCGATCCCGTGCAGATCTCGGCCCTTACGGATCCGTTCGGCCAACAGTTGATGAATTACGCGGTCGTTAATATTGACGATGCAGGTGCCTCGGCTCGAACGAAGGTCAGCGTTCTAAAGGCTATTATTACGAATGGCCGTATCCAATCTCGAGCGATGCGCAAGTCGAGGCAAGATCGCCGGGAGCAACTGACGACATTCATCGCGACCACAAACGAACATATTACTCATCTGATCCCTGACACCAGCGGCCATCGCCGCTTTGTGGTTCTTCCGCTTAAGAACGGCGCCGTCGAAAAAGGCGGTTCGGCCGATATCTGGCTCATCATCAATAGTTTGGATTTCCAATTGATGTGGCGCTCGGTCTCGCATGAGGCCGAGGAGCCGATCAAAGCAGTTCTCAAAGAACTCCACGCCTATCAACGAGCGTATGTGCCGCCCGATATCCTCGAGCAGTGGGTTAAGTCATTTGATCCGAACTCGGAACAGGCGCGCAACATCATTGGACCCGCCGGCATAACCGCGACGCTGCTCTATGAACTGTACGTCGATGAGACGGGAGACGAAATCGGTCCGACGGAATTCGGCAGGAGGCTGCGCCCATATCTCGGACAGCCCGAGATACCGTTCTCGCGTAAGAAACGCACCGCTAGTGGTTTCGTGTACGTACTGAGGAGGTAGTTCGACGAGGAACGTCGGCACATTAAGTCCATATAGCAACCGAATCGTTCGCTTCGTGCTGTACGATTGTTTTGCTAGAAAAGTGAATCCAGTCGCCGGTGGCAGTCGCTAGGACGTCGGATCAGAGTGAATTTACACTGTGCGCACCATACACACCATGCATACCGTACACACCCTACATGCCGTCCTCCTTTTCAGTGATGCATGAACCCTGTCGCGACGGAGGGGTCGATGATGTTCACGCAAAACGTAATAGTTACGGTTGTTTGAAAGCGCATGCGAACGACTAAACGACTGGACCTAGCTTATCGCCCTAGTCTCTTCTCCGAAGTGCTTGGCCAAGAGCAAGCTGTGCGCGTTCTCCAGGCTTTGATCCGACGCAACAAGCTCCGTCGCAATTTACTGTTATGCGGTGATCGCGGGTCAGGGAAAACCAGTCTGGCCCGCATCTATGCAAAAGCTCTCAATTGCCTGTCGAATGCCGAGGACGGTTCGCCTTGTGGAGCTTGTACGAACTGCCTGGATGGCGGCGGCCTGTTCGAGTACGACACGGCGGGAAAGGGCGGAGACGTGGCAAGCGTGGATGCCTTTCTGTATAGAGCGGAACGCGAAGACCGGCATTGTGACGTGCGCGTTTTGTTCTTCGATGAGGCTCATGCACTTGAGCAAAATGCAGCTGACATTCTTCTGAAGAGGATAGAAGAGACCGGGTCAGATTTCCTTTATTGCTTTGCGACGACCGCTCCCGGCGCATTGAGAGATGCCCTCGTTTCGCGCCTCATGGTTTTGCAGGTGAGGGCGTTACCCCACCATACCTCGGTCAGCCTGCTTCAGAACGTCGCCGATAAGGAGGGCCTCGACTACGACGTGCGCGCTCTAGAGCTTCTCGCCGCGGTTAAGAGAAATTACCCACGTGATCTTCTGATCGGGCTGGAGCAGCTCGCCTTCAACGGCGGGCGCTTGGCAGTGTCCGATGTCAAAGAAGCGTTTGGCGTCGACCAGACAGACATCTTGTACGACTATGCATGTGCTTTAGTGGAGGGAGACTCTAGTCGGCAGGGGGCCATTCTTTCGGCCTGGAACGAAGATCCATTAAGCAAAGTGGAATGGATCAGGAACCTATTTATTTCGCTCTACTACAACAATGTTTTGAATCGGCAAGTCATTGTCGATCCAGTGATACACAGCGCCGTGGCAGATCACGGCTCTATCGTCGAGAGTTTCAGGGAGCGAATGAAGGCGCTCGACGATCGGCAATGGAAGGCATATTGGGCGGGACTATTACAATTCTGGGCCGATCATCGACCGGCCGATGAGGCGAGTGCCCTTCTGACGATAGCGCTTTTCGAAAGACAGGTTCAGCAATTCCGCAGTCCCGCCCCAGTTCATGACGGTGTAGCGGATGGCACCATCGCGCGTGTGATCGACGAGGAAGAGCATTTCTCTGTCGGGGCTTCGACATCGGAGCCGAGCGTCATTGAGAGCCAATCCGAATTCTTGACTACCATTGAGGTGCGCGAGATTGTGAATCGTAGTTCGTTTTTCGTTCAGCAACATGGTCTCCTCTTCAATTGTGCTATGTCCATTGAACCGCACGCCGAAACTGAGGAGGCTGCGGTTTTGTGGATCCGGTCGTTTTGCAAAGAATTGTTTGAAGCGGCGCGGCGGTCGCATGAAGCGAGCGCTGATGCGGCTATCGTCCTCATCGAGCGTGGCCAGGCGCAAGGAGTATATGGCCTCATTGTTGGTCGCTTTGCAGTTCTAGAAAATTCGTCCGGAGGGAATTGGCTTCGACAGCAATTTGCAGCCGCGGAGATGGCGTCTGGCTCTGAGGGCGCAAGCATCGATATCCAGTTAGCATCTGGAAATGAGAAATCTCGTCTCAAGTTGCACTGGAAGAGCGTGCTTAAGTTGTGTGCGAGCGTGCACGAGCCGGGCGTATCGGCGGCGTCAGGCCTGATACGAAACGGCATTCTCGATGACCTCGGTATAAATAAGAAGGAGCGCCGGGAGCCTCGGCCGATCAAGCCCCCTCGGCTTGCGTTTTATGGTGCTTTACAGACCGAGATCCTGGCCAGAGACCAGGGCCTCCGCATGGATTTCTTGTCAGCTTATGATGACCGAGCATTCGACTGGGTGCGCAATGGATGGGAGCTCGACGAGCACCGGGACCGTCGAACCGAGGCCGAGAGCCGCGAGCTGAAAATGCAATCAATCCGAGAGCGCTATCGCGCTTCGGTTGAGCGCAAAGAAGCCGAAGAAGGCCAATTGCAGCGATGGCCAACGGACCCGAAGCGTCGACTGCGCAGTTGGACGAACACTTGGTGGTCCTGAGCTGTGCAAGCCGTACATGACGTAAGCTACCTGTTAGAGCCGGATGTCACCCGGTCGGTGATTTACCGATATCGAACCGGGGTTCTTGCGCCGCAGATGAAAGCCTCGATTGAGCAAGCCCTTGCTGATCGCGGAGAGGCATTGAGAGCGGTCTTGCCTGAAGAGATCGGGTCGACGCTATTCGGCGTGAACCTGATCGAGCAGTTCATCGGATTCTGCAAGTGGCCGCTCCTCAGGTCGCGAGAAGTGGCTCGAAGCGCCGAAGCGCTCTTAGCAGGCCTCTCGAGCCTCAAAGCGAATAGAATCGTGTTGTTTGCGGACGCTCATGATCCGATCTTTCAGCATCAACATTGGCCTGATGCGGCGCGGAATTGCATCGTCATCGATGAAGTAAGCGCGACCACGGAGGTGGCTCCCGACATTATTCGCTTCTTTTGGGCGACAACAGATTTGCCCTTTTGTATTTTGGATCATACCGCAACCACTAAGTTTTTGAGGTCAGTCGTAACCTCAGATCCGGATCTTGGTTCATTTCTGGAACGGTGTGAACGCCGCTTGATCATCGACTATGACGAGGTCCAAGGAGCATTGCGCGAATTGGAAACGGAAGGGGATCTAAGAAGTCGAAATGAGATGCTTAGGCCCCTTCGTCGCCTCATCGACCAGCGGCGGGGCGACGCGATTCAAGAATTAGTCGCAAGTGCCGCAGACAGACTTCGTGACAGGGCGTGGACAGTCGCGGAACTCAGTCGCGAAATTCTTCGTGCCGCCCGCGAATTGCTTGGAGCGCCGGACTTTAAGGCTAGAGGAAAATCGGTTGATTCTACAATGAGGCGAAGGTTCGTCTTGTCCGTGGCGGTGCTCTTGACCGCCCGGCGCCTAGCGGTGGCCGGCCGCCGCGGTCATGACCTGCTTGGCCCCCGACCGGATGCGAGCATCGCTGAATTCGAGCGTCTTTATCGCGATTGCTGTCGAAGGCTGACAACGGTCGCTAGCGAAGACTACCTCGTGGGCTGTTGGGACGAATTACGTCACCTTCTAAGTTCGTACTCAGACTTTCAGCCAAAGAGATGGCTGACGCAGGAGGAGCGCCTAATCGAAGCGATGTACGGGTGCCTCGAGAACGTGGATCATTCACCTTCGGGTCAAGGGTGGGTTACGCGGCTCGCGTCGTTGGTCAAGTCGGCGGTCGAGTTGCGTCGTCAACGTGAGCGAGAGTACTCGGAATCTATTGCGACGCCATCATGAATCGTCTTCGCACCTTCCCTCCTTTTTCGCTAGGCGACATTGTCGGCCACGCCGGCGCTGTCAGTCGGATCAGGCGACGTTTCATAGACGATGGACATCAAACAGCATTGTTGCTCTATGGTCCGGAGGGTGTTGGTAAGGGTACTCTAGCTCGTGCATATGTAAGAGCCCTGCTTTGTGACGATCGGCGGCAGGATCGATCTCTGCCATGTGGCGAGTGTGATATCTGCATCGGCATGAAAAATGAATCCGGGAATATCGATTTTCTGGAATTAGATGCCAGAGTCTCTTCAGATGCCGCTTATGTTCGCGAGGTCCTGAAGGCGGCATCAATCGGGCCACGCCGCGTTGTTCTCACGAAGAATTTCGATATTGCATCGCCTGCGTTTGTTGATGCCTTGCTCAAGCCGCTTGAGGACGACAATGAAAGTGAATCGGCACGTACGGAGCAGCGTCATAATCCGGTGATGATCTTTCTCGCTCGAGACCTGCGGGGAGTTCGGCAGGCCGGACAATCACGATGCCAAATCGAGCGTCTCAAACCGCTGGACACGGGTCAGCGCGCTGAGCTCTGCGACAGGATTTTCGAGGCGCGGGGCATTTCATTCAACGACGAGGTTGCCCGTGACACGTTTCTTGTAGGCTGTCGCGGTTTGCCAGGGGTGCTTGTCGCCGCAGCAGATCAACTCGGCGATGAAAGACCTATAACTGCGTTGGACGCGCGACGGGCCCTCGGTCTTGAGTGGACGGATGCGGCAATTGAGTATTTGAGCGCTCTTTTCGATGAAAACGGTTCTTTGCCGGCGGTGCTTTTCGGAGAAGTCGAGACCGGAGAGGCAACAACCCGAATGCGGGTGATATGGTCCTATCTGACTCCCCTCCTTGAAACCGATCGGCCCCACCGAAACCGAGAAGTCGCGACGGCGCTCATTGATTCCGCGAGGATCGAGCACCTTGCCGATTTACTGATGGCCAAAGCCCGTGCAACATCTATTCAGCCGCGAGAATTGTGGAGCGCCGTGGCGGAGCGGCTTTTAGCCGAAGACTACGCAGATCAGGCGGGTTTCACGGGCTTAGTGACCGCATTCAAGAGATCGTCTTTTTAAGCGCCGCGGTACGCGAGCCCTCGGCTTGGAAAATTCGACCAGACCAAGGAAACGAGGGTGACGGCGGCACACATCGGTGGTACACAAGATGCGTCGCGGCGCTCACTAAGTCATTGATTTTGCTGAATTCTTGACGCGAGAGACAAAATCCCTCCCTCTCCGCCAATTATTTCCGTCAGATTTTCAGGCATTAGGCCCCTAAAACGGCCGTTTTCGCGTCCGGCGACGCCTCAACAGAGGCGTTATCGATGACCGTACCTCCATTTGTACCCCTGGATGTGCCCGCCGCCGACACGGCGGAAGGGGACCGTCGCGCCTGCCGCGCTCCCCGCCCCGGTCGGGGCCCAAGGTCCGACAAAAGGTGCGGCTGCCGCAAGCTACGTCAGTCCGACGGCCGGCGGCTGGCGCTTTCAACGGCGGCTGCCCGCCCATACTGCTCTTGCCAGCGGGCCTTCGACAATTCGGGCAGCGTTGGGACCGCGAAGCCGGCCGGACGCAAGGCGCCTGGGTCCGCGGTTGGCGGCGCTTTGCACCGCTATCTGCGACGCGGCCCTCCTCGCCCCGGACCCACCCGCCGCCGCGTCCGGACCAATAGACCGATAAACGCGGACGCCGGCATCGATGAGATGAATAGCCTCGCCCCCAAGCTCGCGGAGCGGTTCAAGCAGATCCCCGAGCTGCGGGATGTCGCGAGCGATCAGCAACTCGGCAGAGCGGCGCTCATGTGGACCATGGATCGCAATGTCGCTGCGCTTTACGGGTAGCGACACAGACCATCGACGATACGCTGCACGACGCGTTCGGGCTGCGCCAAGTGTGGCGTTTCAGTCGTGGGGTGCGGGACTAAAGACGCTCCGCCGCCAAAGGTACGAACGTGTCGGCGAAGGCGGTCGCGCATTGCTCGTCGTAAGGCTAAACGTATGCGTGGGCGGGGCGTCGGACATCAAATCATGTCTCGATGTAGCTATCTAACGCGGGGCCTGACCAGGATCAAAGCAGCAGCGGCTTTGCTGCGACAGACATTTCGTTCAGCACCGGCAAGAAACGATCGGTCATTTCGTCGGCCGTCATGCGGTTGACATGTGAGCCGATATTCGCTGACGCTACGACGGCATCGTTGTAGCGGAAGATTGGCACCGCAGAAGGGCAGATATGGTTTTTTACAGCGTGATGTCACGTCGAATCCCGCCAACTGTGTCCGATAAAAGTTGGTAAGGTTCCCCCCGTTTCATCTGACTTGCTCCTTGATGGGGCGCTTGAGTCGTCCGTAGCCGGTGGCAGCGGCGACTCTTAGCCGTATGGCCTTCTCCTCAGCCGGTTTCGCTCGTAGGTTCAGCGGGCAAAGCTCGCGACTATCAAGCTCCCGAATAGTCAGATGTCAGATTCAGATTAGACGCCGGGTCGACACCGTAATTTTCTGCTTATATCCGGACAGCCGCGCCGGTGGCGCGGCAACGGTGTCCAAGCGCTCAGTAACCGGCAGTCCAAGAGGAAAAAAGCGGACTTCGCCGGCATTAAAGCAGCAAGAGGAGGAATGGCTATGAAAAAAGTATTCACGAAACTGGCGGTTGTAGTTGCCACCGCAGTTTCGATCTCGGCCTCGGCTCAGGCCCAGATCACCATGCGAGCCTCGCACCAATTTCCGGGCGGCAAGGGCGATCCGCGCGACGAGATGGTGCAGATCGTCGCCAAGGAAATGAAGGCCGCCGGCGTCGACATTCAGGTTTATCCCGGCGCGTCGCTGTTCAAGCCGAATGATCAGTGGAACGCGTTGGTCAGCGGCCAGCTTGACATCGCTGCTTTCCCGCTGGACTACGCCTCGGGCAAAATCGGCGCCTTCTCGGCCACGCTGATGCCGGGCCTGGTGCGTAACCATGACCGCGCCGCGCGACTCAACAGCTCGCCCTTCATGAAGGAAATCAAGGCCAAGATCGAAAAGGCTGGCGTCATGGTCGTCGCCGATGCCTGGCTCGCCGGTGCCGTCGCCTCGAAGAAAGGCTGCATCCGCAAGCCGGACGATATCAAGGGCCAGAAGATCCGTGCGGCCGGCCCGACCTTCGCGCAGATGTGGCAGCAGGCCGGCGCGTCGATCGTCAACATTCCGTCGAGCGAAGCCTATAACGCGCTGCAGACCGGCGTTGCCGACGGTACCGACACCTCGGCAGGCAGCTTTATTTCGTTCCGTCTCTATGAGCAGGTCAAGTGCCTCACCGCGCCCGGCGACAACGCATTGTGGTTCATGTATGAGCCGGTGGTGATTTCGAAGAAGAGCTACGACAAACTCTCCGCCGACCAGAAGAAGGCGCTAATGGCGGCCGGCAAGAAGTCGGAAGAATACTTCAACGCCGAGAGCCGCAAGCTCGACGACAAGATGGTCGAGGTATTCAAGAAGAACAATGTCGAGGTCGTCACACTGACGCCGGAGGAATACGACGCCTGGATCAAGATCGCCCAGCAGAGCTCGTATAAGGTGTTTGCCGACGAAGTGCCGGACGGTAAAAAACTGATCGACGCCGCTCTGGCTGTGAAGTAATCAGCGTCTGCTAAGGATCGGCCGGCCTCGCCGGCCGATCTTTTTTGAGAGATCGACCGAGGGGACCATGGAACTCTTTGCCCGCATCGTGCGGTGGCTTTCGGCGACGTTCGGCCTGATTGCGGCGGGGCTTACAGCCGCCGGCGTGGTCGTCGTCTGCCAAATGGTATTCGTGCGCTATGGGCTGAACCAGACGACAATCTGGCAAACCGATTTCGTCACATACAGTCTCGTCGCCGCAACCTTCCTTGGCAGCCCTTACGTTCTGCTGACCAAAGGCCACGTCAATGTCGACGTGCTGCCGATATACGCCGGCCCGCGCGCGCGCTGGTGGCTGGCCTTTTTCGCCGTGTCGATCTCGCTGATGTTCGTCGCTGTAATGGCCTGGCTGACTTTCTCGTTCTGGCTCGAGGCCTATGAGAACAACTGGCGCTCGGATTCGATGTGGCGCGCGCGGCTGTGGATTCCCTACATGGCCATGCCGGTTGGTCTCGGCATCCTCACCCTGCAATACATCGTCGATTTCCTCGACCTGGTGACCGGGCGCGAGCCGCCCTTCGGCATCACCGCCGAAGGGCCCGCCGTTTCGATCAAGGAGACCGGCATATGAGTCCGGCCACACAAGGCATTCTTGTCTTCATCGTCACCATCGCCGTCTTCCTGACCGGCGCACCTGTTGCCTTCGCGCTCGGCGCCGTCGGCATCGCGTTCCTGGTCATCTTCCAGGGCCCAGCCGCGCTGCATGTGGCGGCCGAGACGCTGTACTCGGGCCTGCACGACTTCACACTGGTGTCGATCCCGATGTTCATCATGATGGGCGCGGCGATCGGCTCGTCGCCGGCCGGACGCGATCTCTACATTGCGCTCGATCGCTGGCTCTATCGCGTGCCCGGCGGCCTCGTGGTGTCCAACCTCGGCGCCTGCGCGATCTTTGCCGCGTTGACCGGCTCGTCGCCCGCGACCTGCGCCGCCATCGGCAAGATGGGCATTCCGGAAATGCGCAAGCGCGGCTATCCGGATGAAGTTGCCACCGGCTCGATCTGCGCCGGCGGCACTTTGGGCATCCTCATCCCGCCGTCGATCACCCTGATCCTCTACGGCATCGCCACTGAGACATCGATCGGCCGTCTGTTCCTTGCCGGCGTGTTGCCGGGCCTGCTGCTGACCGCGCTGTTCATGGGCTGGACCGTCTTCTACATCTGGAAGTCCGGCTTCCGCGCCTATGCGGCGGACTTCCGCTACTCGTGGAAGGAAAAGTTCGCGTCGATTCCGAAGGTCGCGCCCTTCCTCGTGATCGTCATCGCGGTGATGTACGTGCTGTATGGCGGCATTGCGACCCCGTCGGAAGCGGCCGGCGTCGGCGCGGCGTTCTGCGTGCTGTTCGCCGTGCTGATCTATCGCATGTGGAACCCGATGCAGTGGTGGGACATTCTACGTTCCACGACGCGCGAGTCGGTGATGATCCTGATGATCATCGCAACTGCCGTGTTGTTCGGCTACATGCTGACGTCGCTCTACATCACCCAGACGCTGGCGGAGGCGATTGCCGCCCTGAACGTCAACAAATGGGTGCTGATGGGGCTCATCAACCTGTTCCTGCTCGTCTGCGGCTGTTTCATTCCGCCGGCGGGCATTATTCTGATGACGGCGCCGATTCTGCTGCCGATCATCACCGCGGCGGGGTTCGATCCGATATGGTTCGGCGTCGTCATGACGATCAACATGGAAATCGGCCTGATCACGCCGCCGGTTGGCCTGAACCTGTTTGTTGTCAACGCCATAGCGCCGGACGTGCCGACCAAGACCGTGCTCTGGGGCTCCGTCCCCTATGTCGGGATGATGGTGCTCTGCATTGTGATCTTGTGTATCTTCCCCGAAATCGTCACATGGCTCCCCGACTATTTGATGGGGCCCGTTGTCAAATAAAGTCGCGAAGCTAATAGCCGTTATCGTAGTGCCGTACCGAGCCAGTGCCTAACTAAGGCTTGAGCATACGGCGTTGACTTGATCGCGAAGCCATTTATTGGCTTTGCTTTGGTCATGGCGGCGGTGCCAGTACATCTTCCAATCGAAAGGTGCCGATTCAAACGGGAGTTCGGTCATGCGAAGCTCGTCGTCCATCAAGGCGGCAGCGAGACGGCCTGGCATCACGGCGAAGAGGTCACTCTTCTTGAGGATACGCGGTACGACGAGCCAGTGAGGCACATTCAGAGCAATCTTGCGTGAGTGATCGAGCTGGGCCAGGACGTCATCGACGAACCTGAGATCAGCCGGAGACATCGATACCTTGATGTGTTCTTGCTCGATGAATTTGTCGAACGTTAGCTCACTCCCGGCGGCAGGGTGGTGCTTCCTCATTAGACAGACCATTTGATCCCGCATGACCGTCTGGGAGCAAATGGAACTGGAGTGATCCAGCCCCATGCTCACGGCGACATCGATCTCGTCGCGTTCGATAGCATCGACGGTGGCGGATGGTGGCAGATGAAGAATATTCAACCCGATATGCGCATCAGGCGGGCGACGCGCGACAAGCAGCGGAAGGATGAGATACGCCAAAATGTCGGACATCCGCACTGTGAATGTGCGTTGCGACGTACCTGGGTCAAAATTGGAGTCGCTTTCCAGCACTCGCTCGACCTGTCGAAGCAGGTTGCGAAGCGGCTGGACAAGCTCGATCGCGCGCGGCGTCGGCTGCATTCCGGTCGCGGTGCGAACAAGCAGTTCGTCGGAAAACATGGTTCGGAGCCGGTTGAGCGTATTGCTCATGGCAGGCTGGCTTAGGCCGACCTTATCGGCAGCCCTGGTGACATGTCGCTCCGATAAGAGAGCGTCGAGAGCGACAAGGAGGTTCAGATCGATCGAGCGCAGGTTCATGGCATCATTCATATGGCAAATATCGAGAGAGTACAAATCCATTGTACAAATGACTGCGTGAGGTCTAGCGATCGAAATTGCAATGGAGGATCGCCTCGATGCGTGAGTCAAAAAGCGGGCCACTCTTCGGCATCAAAGTCCTCGACCTCTGCCGAGTCGTGTCCGGGCCTTTCGCCACCATGCAGCTCGGTGATCTGGGTGCCGACATCGTCAAGGTCGAGGACCCGAAGGACGGCGATGAGAGCCGCCGCTACGGACCGCCGTTTGTCGCGGGCGAAAGCGCCTACTTTCTCTCCGTGAACCGCAATAAAAGAAGCATAGCGATCGATCTAAAGTCGGAGGCCGGGCGGGATGTCGCTTTGGCGCTTGCCGAGAAGGCCGACGTCGTTATCGAGAATTTTCGTCCCGGAACTCTCGAAAAATGGGGACTCGGATATGACGCTCTTAAGGCGCGAAACCCGAACCTGATTTTGTGCGGCATCTCCGGTTTCGGGCGGTCCGGTCCCGATGCGCGGCGGCCCGGCTACGATCTCATCATCCAGGGCGAGTCCGGTATCATGGACATTACCGGAGATCCTGACGGGCCGCCGATGAAGGTCGGCACGTCGATCGCTGATCTTGTGACAGGGCTTTATGCGGTCCAATCGGTACTTGCGGCACTGATGCAGAGACATCGGACAGGCGAGGGCGGCCGCGTCGACGTTTCGATGCTCGACGCCATGGCATCTCTGTTGACGTTCAATTCGGGGATCTACTTTGCCTCGGGGAAGACGCCAAAGCGGCGCGGTAACGTGCACCCGACGATCAGTCCCTATGAGCCGTTCCAGACGCGCGACGGCTGGATAAATGTCGGCGTCGCCAACGACAAATTCTGGGCTGCATTCTGCAACGTAATCGGACGGACGGACCTGTCGACCGACGAAAGGTTCGACAAGGCGCCCAAACGGGCCGCGAACCGTGCCGCGCTGGTCGAGTTGATTGCGCCGATATTCGTCGAGCGAACGAGAGCCGATTGGCTCGCGGAACTTTCCGCTGCGGGAATTCCGTGCGGCGCGATCAAGACCGTAGGGGAGGTCTGTGAGACACCTCAACTGTTGGAGCGCGGCATGATTCAGACCGTTGAGCACCCCATTTCCGGTCCAGTTCGGTTTATCGCCAGAGCAATCCGGTTCAACGACGAGGCGCCTGCACCGTCGACGGCTCCGCCCATGCTAGGGCAACACACTCAGGAAGTGCTCTCGGAATGGCTCGGTTGGAATAATGACCGTATCGAGAAGAGCATCGTCGACGGAGCGTTCGGCGCCACCTATGCAGGGAAGCGCGTTGCCGAAAGAGGGGTACCATGAAGGATCAGGCAGAGGCGATGCTCGCGCGGGGGCTCGGCGACGGTCGCCAGGAGTTCGGGTCGTTCTTTCTGTCCCGTCTTTTCGGAATGGAGGTCAGCTACGGAGCCGAGACGTGCACCGTCGCGCTCAAGGCCGAGCCACCGATGTTCAATCCTCAGGGATCGCTGCACGGAGGTGTGCTCGCGACGGCTCTCGACATCTCGATGGGCCATCTTCTCAAGCATTGCTTCGGTCCGGGAGCGACGCTCGAAATGAAGATTCAGTATTTGGGGTCTGTACGGGGCGGACGGGTGAGTTGCGAGGCGTCCTTCCTCAAGAAGGGTCGGAAACTCTTTTTCCTGCAATCGACAGGCAGGGACGAGAAGGGCGAAGGCATAGCGTTCGCAACGTCGACCTGGAAGTTGCTGTAACGCCGATTGTGTAATCCTCTCAACACGGTGCCGTCCATTCGGTGTACGCCGGCCGGGACCGACATCCTCGGGAATTTAGGCCCGCGAAGCCGAGGCGGAAGGACCGGCTCGTAGTCATCGGGACGGTGTTCCGCAGCCTGGCGGCTCTCCAGGGGATCATCATTCACTGGATCAATTCGTTAAGTTCAATAATCCATTTCATAAATGGGCCGGCATCCGCTTCTATGTGCTGACGAAATTTACATGCCATCGGAAAGGATGCGAAGTGACCGATATCAAGATGCTGAAAGACACGATCAAGGTCTGCATGTTCGACCAGTACGGCACGGTCGTCGACATGCAAGGCGGGCTGACCAAGATCGCCACGCCTTACCTCGAAGCTAAAGGCTGGAAAGGCAAGCCGAACTCCTTCGTGACGTGGTGGCGTCGTACGCATTTTGAGAACTCGATGATCGATGCGCTCCTCCATCGGCAGCACACGTCATATCGGGAGATCGGCTTTCGTGCGGTTGATCAAGTGCTGAATCGTTGCGGTATCGAGCACACGGACGCAGAGGTTCGCAATCTGGTCGCCGAGATCGAGAAGCTAGAATGCTTTCCGGAGGTGCCAGCCGCCCTCGCCAAGCTGCAGACGAAATATAAACTGGTGGTTCTATCGAACGGCGACCCGGATATGCTGGAGACTGCCAAGCGGTATCACAAGGTACCCTTTGACCACGTAATTTCAGTCTCGGAAGCAAATTCGTTCAAGCCGCACGTCGCGACATACACCAAGGCGGCAGAGCTTCTCGGCCTGAAGATGGACGAGATTCTCTTCGTGGCGAACCATGCGTTCGACGTGATCGGCGCCAAGTCGGCGGGTATGCGGACTGCAATGATCAACCGGCGCAATCGTCCATTCGAGAAAACACCGCATCAGCCCGATATTACTGTTCCGACGATGACGGACTTGGCCGACGCGATGGTGTAACGGACCTCGCCCAAATGATTCCGCGCCTCAAAAGCGCGCTGCCCGATTCCCTGCACTCTCGATTCATCCATGAATTGCGAGTGCGGGGATTCAAGGGCGAGCTTTCCGTCGCTCATTCCGACCGCAACGTGCTCGCCACCGACAATTCGATCTACCAATGGATGCCGCAGGCTGCGGTTTTCCCGTCATCAGTCGCTGATCTGCAGCTGATCGCCCGAGTGGCGAATGATACTGAATACCGGTCCGTCCGATTTACGCCGCGGGGCGGTGGCACCGGTACGAATGGACAATCGTTGACGGATGGCATTGTCGTCGATGTCTCCCGCAACATGAATCGCATACTGGAGATCGACCCACAGCGCGGATGGGCGCGGGTGGAAGCCGGCGTCGTCAAGGACCAGCTGAATGCGGCCCTTCTCCCGTACGGTCTTTTTTTCGCCCCCGAACTGTCGACCTCGAATCGCGCCACCATCGGCGGAATGATCGGCACGGACGCAAGCGGTCAGGGGTCCTGCCTCTACGGGAAAACCCGGGATCACGTGCTTGAACTGACCACGGTGCTGCTGGATGGCACCGCATGGGTCTCGTCGCCTCTGGACGACCATGCGCTCGCCGCTATTGAAATGCGTGACGATCTGGTGGGCGCGGTTCACCGAACGGTCGCCAGCGCGCACCGCGAGAACGTAGCGGCGATCGCCGCCACATTCCCGAAGTTGAATCGGTGCCTAACTGGCTATGACCTGGACCATATTCGCAATCCAGAGGGCCTTTTTGATCTGAACGCCATCCTCTGCGGCTCGGAGGGTACGCTGGGCTTTATCGCGGAAGCCAAGTTGCGCGTTCTGCAGTTGCCCAGGGCCCGTGCACTCGTCAACGTGAGTTACGGAAGCTTTGACGCGGCCCTGCGCGATGCACCGAATCTCGTCGCCCTGAACGCCGCTTCGGTGGAAACGATGGACAGCTTGGTGTTGCAGCTGGGCCGTGGCGACAGCTCGTGGCCGAAGATCGCTTCCTGCTTCCCAAACGATCCTGATGGTTTGGCTGCCGCGCTCAATCTGGTGGAGTTTGTCGCGGACAGCGAAGCGGAACTGGACGAGCGCCTCGCGAACGTAGGGCCGGCGCTGGGCGTGTCGTCCAGCGACACGCGGCGTGGCTATGGAGTCACGCGCAGGGCGGCGGACATCAAAAACATCTGGGAGATGCGCAAGCGGGCCGCCGGCATGCTCGGCAATGTCCATGGAGATAAGCGGCCGATCCCCTTCGTCGAAGACACAGCCGTCCCACCCGAGCGCTTGGCGGATTACATCGGCGAGTTCCGGGACCTTCTCGACCGGCGCGGCTTGAAGTATGGGATGTTCGGTCATGTCGATGCAGGCGTCCTCCATGTGCGCCCTGCCATCGACATGAAGGATCCCACGCAGGAAGTCCTGATCCGCGAAATTACGGACGAAGTCGTCGCGCTTACCTTGAAGTATGGGGGATTGCTGTGGGGGGAGCACGGCAAGGGACTTCGATCGGAGTACGGGCCGTCCTTCTTCGGGCCGCTCTACCCAGTGCTGCAGCGGATCAAGCGCGCATTCGACCCGGACAACCGACTCAATCCGGGAAAGATCGCGACGCCTTTCGCCGAAGAGCTTCTGAGGATCGATGGCGTCGCCACGCGTGGCCAGCACGACCGGCAGATCGCTGCCCCATTGCGGGAAGCTTTTGGCGACACAATCAACTGCAATGGCAACGGCGCTTGCTTCAACTTCGATCCCTCGGACGCGATGTGTCCTTCCTGGAAGGCGACGCGCGACCGGCGCCATTCACCTAAAGGACGCGCTGCGTTAATGCGTGAATGGCTTCGGCTGCTGGGACCTGCGCAGCCGCACTATGCGCACTTCGTGGAGGCGCGTTGGACCGACTTCCCAAGACGCGTCTGGAACTCCCTCCGGGCGACGACGGGACAAAGCGATTTCTCGCACGAAGTGAAGGCGGCAATGGACGGCTGTCTCGCCTGCAAATCGTGCGTCGGTCAGTGCCCGGTCAAAGTCAACGTGCCTGCCTTTCGATCGAAGTTCTTGGCGGCCTATTACTCGCGCTACCTGCGGCCGATAAAAGATTGGCTTCTTGGTCTCCTCGAAGCAGTGCTGCCGTTCCTGGCTTATGTCCCCGGCGTCTACAACAGCTTTGTTACGAGTAAGGCGGGCGCCGCCGCGCTGCGTTCGGTTGGTCTCGTCGCCATCCCGAAACTTTCCGGAGTTCGTCCGGAAGCCATGTTGGCAAGGCGCGGCATACGGTTGGCGACTCCTGAGGCAATTCGGGGGCTTTCGACCCAAGAGCGGTCGCGAAGCGTTGTCATCGTGCAGGACGCTTTCACCAGCTACTTCGAAACCGAGCTGATCGCGGATCTTGCGCGACTGATCGAGGGACTCGGCTTCAAGGCATGGCTTGCGCCCTTTAGGCCTAACGGGAAGCCGCTCCAGGTCACCGGGCAACTCGCAAAATTCACACGGCGAGCCACCGAGAACACGGAAATGCTCGAAGTGATCGCGTCCTCCGGCGTGGTTCTCGTCGGCGTCGATCCCTCCATGACGCTCACCTACCGAACTGAGTATGTCGCGGCGCTGGGCGGCCGCGCGCCAAAGGTTCTGTTGCCGCAGGAGTGGCTCCGCACGGCGTTGATGGGACGAAAACCTGTTGCCGCCGAAGCAGGAGAGTATTTCCTGCTGCCGCATTGCACAGAGAGGACAACGGCTGCCGGTGCGGTGACAGATTGGCAAGTCGTGTTCGGAATGTTCGGCGCGAAACTCAGTGTACTTGCTAGCGGATGCTGCGGTATGGCCGGAACCTACGGCCATGACCGTTCCCACCGGGACACCTCGGAGTTAATCTATGGCCTGAGCTGGGCGTCGGTTGTTCGGAATCTGGAGTACGGCGACCGTCTTCTCGCGACCGGTTATTCATGCCGATCTCAGACCATGTTAGTCGATGGCGTGCAGCTGAAGCATCCGATCCAAATTTTATGCGATCTCTCGTATAAAATCAGGCCCTTCTTCTAGAGAGCACGCCGCGCAGCCCGAGGCTGACCGGCCTCGCTCAGTTCGCCTGGCTGTTGCGGTAAAGTCGGCTGCTTGATGCCAGGCTGGCTTTCGACGGCGGCGACGGAGCGCTCATCTTTCAGCGGCATGCAGACGATGGAGGGGCGGTTGGGATTGGCCGGCGCTTCGAGAAGATCGCTGACCTGCGGGAGGTTGTCCCGCAGGTCATAAGCCAAGGCGTGAGCGGCGCCGCCGGCTCAGTTGGTCGGCGCCTGCCAGATCGCGACGTCGAGGGTGTCGACCGTCTTCGGCAGCACGCCCTCGGCGTGGAAGGCATCGGCGATCTTCTTCTGCTCGGACAGGCCGTCTCTCGTGACGTAGCCGACCTTGTAGCTGCGGTTGGCGATGGACTCCTCAGCGATGGCAGCATCGATCTTCCAGATCTCGCCGAGAATTTTGCCGGCTTCCTTCGGATTGGCCTTCACCCACTTTCCGGTCTTGTCCAGGCTGTCATAGACCACCTTCAGGACATTGCCGTTCTTCTGCGCGTAGCTCTCCGACGCCAGGTAATAGCGCTTGTAGCTCGCCAGGCCATTGGCGCCGTCGGCCAGGACATGTGCACTGTTCTGGTGACGGGCGGTGGTCAGGAAGGGGTCCCATGCCACCCAGGCATCGACATTCCTGCTGACGAAGGCGGCACGGCCGTCGGCGGGTGTGAGAAACGCCGGTGTGATGTCCTTGGCGCTGAGTCCGGCCTTGGCGAGCGCGGCGACCAGCAGGTAGTGGCTGCCGGCGCCCTTGGTCACCGCGACCTTCTTGCCCTTGAGGTCGGCCACCGTCTTGATGGCCGAATCCGCGGGCACAAGAATGGCCTGCGCCGCGGGCGAGGGCGCCTCCTCGGCGACATAAGCCAGCTTGGCGCCGGCGGCCTGGGCGAAGATCGGGACGGTGTCCGCGACATCCGCGCTGAAGTCGATATTGCCCGTATTCAATGCCTCGAGCTGCGGCAGGCCGCTGGTGAATTCGTGCCAGGTGATGCTGACGCCGAGCGGCGCCAGCGACTTCTCCAGTTCGCCGTTGGTCTTGAGGAGCGCGATCAGCGTGGAGGAGCGCTGATAGCCGATGCGCAACGTCTTGGCGTCCTGCGCGGCGGCGACGCCGGTCGCAAGGATGACCGGCACCATTGCGAGCGCGAGGCGACGGGTCATGCTGAACGTCATGGTAATTCGTCCTTTCAGGTTATGGCGTAAACTCGCCGGACTGTCCGATGCTGAAGAAGGCGCGGCGCCAGTGTCCGAGTGCGTCGCCGTTCTCGTCGGCCCGCACGGCCACCACGCGACCGATCAGAATTGAATGCGTATGCCGCTCGATGCTGTCTTCGATCTCGCAATCGAGGCTGGCCAGCGCGTCGACGAGCACAGGCGCGCCGGAAACCAGTGTCGTCCAGTTGCCTTCCTCGAAACGCTCGACACCGTTGATGCCGGTCTGTCCGGAAAAGCGTTTGGCGAGGGGTTCTTGAGATGCGCGAAGGATGTTGGCGCTGAAATGTCCGTAACGCCTGAGCGCCGGCGCGATCGACGAAGCGTTTGCGATGGCCACCAGCACGGTAGGTGGCTCTACCGAGAATGACGTCAGCGAGGAGACGACGATGCCGGCGCGATGGAGGCCGCTGCCTGCCGCGATGATGCTGACGCCGCCAGCCAACTGCCGCATCGCCGACCGAAACGCATCCTGCCCGGCGCTGTCTCGCGCGGAGAGATCGATAGTGCTGCCGTCGGTAATCACGTTCACGTCATTCGTCCGTCATGCGCTGCTTGAACTTGTAGACTGAGAGCATAGATTTTTCTCGCTCTAATCCAGCCCATGAAGGTATGACGATGCTTGAAAAATCCAACAGAAAATTGTTCGAGCCCTATCAGTTTGGAAAGATCACATTGCGAAATCGCATCGTCATGGCACCGTTGACGCGCAACAGGGCTTCCAAAGGGAATATTCCGTCACCGCTCTCGGTCGAGTATTACGCTCAGCGCGCATCCGCCGGTCTGATCGTGACGGAAGCGACGCAGATCATGGCCGAGGGCCAGGGTTATGAAGCGACGCCCGGCATTCACTCGCGCGAGCAGATCGAAGGCTGGAAGAAGGTGACGCAGGCCGTGCATGCCAAGGGCGGGCGCATCGTCGTGCAGCTCTGGCACGTAGGCCGCGTGTCGCATGTCGATCTGCAACCGAACGGGCAGGCGCCGGTGGCGCCATCGGCGATCCGGGCGAAGACAAAAACCTTTCTCAACGGCGAGTTTGCCGATGTGTCCGAGCCGCGCGCGCTGCGCCGCGACGAGTTGCCGGGCATCGTCGCGGCCTACCGACAGGCGGCGAAGAACGCTGTGGAGGCGGGCTTCGACGGCGTCGAGATTCATGGCGCCAACGGCTATTTGCTCGATCAGTTCCTGCGCGACTCCAGCAACAAGCGCGGCGACGATTACGGCGGTTCGATCGAAAATCGCGCGCGTCTGACGCTGGAGGTTGCGAGAGCCGTTGTCGATGAAATCGGCTCCGAGCGCACGGGCATCCGCATTTCGCCGGTCACGCCCGCCAATGATGTCTCCGACAGCAAGCCGCAGGATCTGTTCAACTACCTCGTGACGGAGCTGGACCGCATCGGCCTGCTGTTCATTCACGTTATCGAAGGCGCCACCGGCGGCGCGCGCGATAATCTGCCGTTCGATTATGCCGAATTGCGCAAGCGGTTCCGCGGCACCTACATCGGCAATAACGGTTATACGCTCGACCTGGCGAACGAGGCCCTCGCTGCGGGCCGCGCCGATCTCGTCGCTTTCGGCAAGCTGTTTATTTCAAATCCAGATCTCGTGGAGCGGCTGCGTCGAAACGCGCCGCTGGCGTCGCCCGACAAGGCGACGTTCTACGGCGGCAATGAAAAAGGCTACACCGACTATCCAGCCCTCGAGGCCTCCGCCGCCTGATCGGACGATTTGTCTCAAGATCTCGGTGAAGCGAAGCATCATTTTCCCGCGACAGCATGCGGGAGAGAGTTTGCATCGCTTCCCGGGCATCTTTGGTTTTCCATTTCATCGACAAAACCGGCTTCTTTGCCGACATTCGTCCCTCTGCCCGAACTTGTCACGAACGGGCGTATGGAGAGGATGCCATGTCGATCGGCAGGTTCGTGTTCCGTAGCGTGATTGTCGCCGCTTTGGCGCTCGCCGTTATCGGCGGCGGGGCTCAGGCCAGCGACCAGGTCGTACGCATCGGTTTTCAGAAATACGGCAAGCTCGTTCTGCTCAAAAGCAAAGGCTCGCTCGAAGGCAAGCTGAAGGACATCGGCTACGCCGTCGAGTGGAAGGAGTTTCCCGCCGGTCCGCAGATGCTGGAAGCGCTCAATGTCGGCGCCATCGACTTCGGCAACACCGGCGAAACGCCGCCGATCTTCGCGCAGGCAGCCGGCGCCCCGCTCGTGTACTTCGCCTATGAGCCGCCGGCGCCGAAAGGCGAGGCGATTCTCGTGCCGGAGAACAGCCCGATCAAGTCAGTCGCCGAACTGAAGGGCAAGAAAGTAGCCCTGAACAAAGGCTCCAATGTTCACTTTCTGCTGGTCGAGGCCCTGAAGAAGGCAGGCGTCAATTACGCCGATATCACGCCGGTCTTCCTTGCGCCGGCCGATGCGCGCGCTGCATTCGAGCGCGGCGCGGTCGATGCCTGGGTGATCTGGGACCCCTTCCAGGCCGCCGCCGAAAAGTCGATCAAGGCGCGTGAACTGGTCAATGCCGAAGGCCTGGTGCCGAACTATCAGTTCTATCTCGCCTCGCGAAAGGCGCTGGACGATCACGCCAAGGCGCTTGACGTCGTTCTGACCCAACTGCGAGAGGTCGATGACTGGGCCAAGGGCGACATCGATGGTGTGGCGGCCCAGCTCAGCCCGTCGATTGGCATTCCCGCGGACGTCCTCACGGTGGCGCTGAAGCGCCAGTCCTATGGCATCCGGCCGATCGACGCGAAGGTGATCGCCGACCAGCAGAAGCTCGCCGACGTGTTCTTCGGCCTCGGCCTCATTCCGAAGGCATTGAAGATCACGGATGCCGTGAGGTCGGGGTCATGACGGTTACGAAAGCCCAGGCAGCGAACGTCCTTTGGTTTCTCCCCACGCACGGCGACGGACGTTACCTAGCGACGCAGGAAGGCGGCCGTCAGGTTGACTTCCGCTACCTGCGCCAGATCGCGCAGGCCGCCGACGATCTCGGCTATTTCGGCGTTCTGCTGCCGACCGGCCGCAGTTGCGAGGACTCCTGGGTGGTCGCCTCGGCGGTCGCGCCGCAGACCGAGAAGCTGCGCTATCTCGTGGCCGTGCGGCCCGGATTGCAATCGCCGGCCGTGGCGGCGCGCATGACGGCGACGCTCGACCGCGTGACCGGCGGGCGCCTGCTTATCAATGTCGTGACCGGCGGCGATCCCGCGGAGAACAAGGGCGACGGCATCTTCCTGCCGCATGACGAGCGTTACGAGGTCACGCGCGAGTTCCTTCTGGTTTACAAGGATCTGCTCGCCGGCAAGACCGTCAACTTTACCGGCAAGCACATCCGCATCGAGGATGGACGCCTGTTGTTCGAGCCGGTGCAGGCGCCGCATCCGCCGCTGTATTTCGGCGGATCGTCCGGCGCGGGCACGGCGGTCGCCGCCGAAATCATCGACAAGTATCTGACCTGGGGCGAGCCGCCGGCCGCGGTAGCCGTAAAGGTGAAAGGTGTCGCGGCAGAAGCACAGGCGCGCGGCCGCAAGCTGTCCTTCGGCATTCGCCTCCACGTCATCGTGCGCGAGACCAATGAGAAGGCCTGGGCGGCGGCGAACGACCTCATTCGTTATGTCGACGATGCCGCGATCGCCAAGGCGCAGGCCGCGTTCGGCAAGATGGACTCGATCGGGCAGCGGCGCATGGCCGAACTGCATGGCGGGCGTCGTGACAAGCTCGAAGTGAGTCCCAATTTGTGGGCCGGCGTCGGTCTGGTGCGCGGCGGCGCCGGCACGGCGCTGGTTGGCGATCCGCAGACGGTTGCGGCCCGCATCAAGGAATACATGGACGTCGGCGTCGATACCTTCATCATGTCCGGCTATCCGCACCTCGAAGAAGCGTACCGCTTCGCCGAGCTCGTTTTCCCGCTGCTGCCGCTCGCGCATCAGACGCGCTTCGGCAAGGCTTACAATGGCGGCCCGTTCGGCGAGATCATCGGCAATCACTTCCTGCCGGCCAAGCAGGCGTCGTCGTCATGAGCGCGAAGCGTGCGGCGTTCGACCTCAAGAATCTGACCCAGTGGATCCTGCCGGTCGCGATCATCGCGATCTGGCAGCTCTTGTCGTCGGTCGGCTTCATTCCGGAGCGCGTTCTGCCGTCGCCGGCCGCGGTCGTCCTCGCCGGCTGGAAGCTGTTGCTCAGCGGCGAACTGCTCACCAATATGTGGGTCAGCTTCCGCCGCGCCATCATCGGTCTCGTCATCGGAGGCGGCATCGGCTTTTCGCTGGGGCTGGCGAATGGCCTGTCGCGGCGCTCGGAACGGGTGCTCGACAGCACGCTGCAAATGGTGCGCAACATTCCGCACCTGGCCATGATTCCGCTGGTCATTCTTTGGTTCGGCATCGACGAGACCGCAAAGATATTTCTCGTGGCGGTCGGCGTGTTCTTCCCGATCTACATCAACACCCAGCACGGCATTCGCAACGTCGATGCTCAGCTTGTCGAGATGGGCCACACCTACGGCATGACGCCGGCCGAATTGTTCTGGCGAGTCTATTTGCCGGGCGCCTTGCCGTCGATCTTCGTCGGTTTGCGCTACGCCCTCGGCATCATGTGGCTGACGCTGATCGTCGCCGAAACGATCGCGGCCTCGTCGGGCATCGGCTACATGGCGATGCAGGCACGCGAATTCCTGCTCGTCGATATCGTCGTGCTCAGCATCGTCATCTATGCGCTGCTCGGCAAGCTCGCCGACTCGCTGGCGCGTCTTCTCGAACGCGCGTGCCTGTCGTGGCATCCGGCGTTCCAACGCAACTAGGCCATGCCATGAACACCCGTGTCGAAATCCCGTCGATTCAGCGCGAGACGCTCAAGCCTGCGGCGCGGCCGATTGCCGGCCTGCCGATCCAGGTCGAGGGTCTGAAGAAGTCGTTCGGCGACAACGAAGTGCTGCGTGGGCTCGAATTCGAGATCAATGCCGGCGAATTCATCGCCATTGTCGGCCGCAGCGGCTGCGGCAAGAGCACACTCCTGCGCCTGCTGGTCGGCCTCGATGCGGCGACCGGCGGCTCGTTCCGCATCGGCGACGACGAGCCCAACGCGGTTGATCGCGATCAGGTGCGGGTCATGTTCCAGGAGCCGCGGCTGCTGCCCTGGGCCTCGGTGCTGGCGAATGTCGAGGTGGGCCTCGGCGCGCAGCGCCGCTCGCCGGACGGGCGCCGCCGTGCGCTCGACACGTTGCAGCGTGTCGGTCTGCTGGAGCGCCGTGCCGAATGGCCGTCCGTGCTGTCCGGCGGGCAGAAGCAGCGCGTCGCGCTGTCGCGGGCGCTGGTCAGCCGTCCGCGCGTACTCGCTTTCGACGAGCCTCTGGGCGCACTCGATGCGCTCACCCGCATTTCGATGCAGCGGCTGCTGGAGCAGGTCTGGGCCGATCAGGGCTTCACTGCCCTGCTGGTGACGCACGACGTCGCCGAAGCCGTGACGCTGGCCGACCGGGTGCTGGTGATCGAGGACGGCCGCATCTCGCTCGACCTGCGCATCGATTTGCCGCGGCCGCGCGAGCGCGGCTCAGCCGATGTGGCGGCGCTTGAAGGGCGCATCCTGCGCGAGCTGTTCAAGAACGCCCGCGCCGGCGACGACGCCTGATGGGAGGCCGTGGATTCGCCATGACCAGTCCGACGCTTGATTCGGCCGACGACCGGGATCGCTTCGCCAGCGTCCGCGAAGCCGATTTTGATCGCCGCGACGCGGAAAACATCGTTGGCCCCGTCGCCGGCCTCGCCTGGCTGGCGATGGCGGGCGTGGCTTATCTCTCGCCCGCACATTTCGGCGTTGGCGCGGGCTGGGCGCAGGTCCTCATCGTCGTCTTCGGTCTTGTCGGCTTGCTGTTGCTCGCCGGCAGCGCCGGCCCAAGAGCCCTGGCCGGCAAGGTGAAGCGCGCGGCGCCGTGGTTCCTGTTTATCGTGCTGGCCGTTGAGATCTGGCTGATCGGGCCGGTCAAGGCACCGCTCTGACCGGCCGCAGAACAACTAACCCGTCAATCTGAACCAGTCGTTGGCGGGACTGCGTTTGCGGTCCTGTTTGGCATGGTCACGCGCGGCAGCCTCTGCGGCACGCGCCGAGGCGAATTGACGGCCTTCGAGCGCGTCAAACCGGCGATTGGACGAGAAGAACTGAAACTGCTGGCCATGGCGCACAACGATGCCGGCCGTCTCGGATTGCACTTCAATGATGTAAGCCTGGGACATAAAGATCCTGCCGCCGGCTCGCGCCGGTCTCCTGATCGTGTCAGCGAAGGGGATGGAGAGTACGTGACCGGTGCGTCAACACGCGCCGGCCGCGTGCGAGGCGCGGCGACAGGACAAGTGTTCCAGGGAGGAATGGACTGACATCCGACGAACGATCATGAGTCTTCTCCAGCAGAAGGAGCCCACGAATCCATTCGTGGCGCTTTAGCGATTAACTCCGCGGCGCAAGCTGCTCCGTCAAATCCCGCGGTCCACATGCAAGGCATGTCGACATCGTCACTTTGCCATCTGACCGGGCACAGTCAATTCATTCGGAAAAATAAGACGCGCCATTTCGCCGGCGCGCCGCCGCTTGGATGGATTTCGTTCTCGGCTGCCGCGATGAAGAAGAAACGCCCGTTGGCCGGCGGTAATTCGATGCGCGGTTGAAATCGTCGTTAGCGGCCGGGATGAAGGCCGCATTCCTTCTTGGTCTCGTCTTCCCACCACCAGCGGCCGGCGCGCTCCGGCTCGCCCGGGCGCAGCGCGCGCGTGCAGGGCGCGCAGCCGATCGAGGCGAAGCCCTTGTCGTGCAGCGCATTCACCGGGATGCCGTTGGCTGCAATGAAGGCGACGACGTCGTCGCGCGACCAATCGAACAGCGGGCTCAGCTTGACGAGGCCGTGCGCCTTGTCCGCCGAGATCAACGCCATGTCGCCGCGGTTCGCCGATTGATCGGCGCGCAGTCCGGTGATCCAGGCCTCGGAGTTGGCAAGTGCGCGGTCGAGCGGCTCGACCTTGCGCACGAAGCAGCAGGCCTGACGCGCTTCGCGGCTTTCGTAGAAGCCGTTGATGCCCTGACGTTCGACCAGCGCCTCGAGCTGGTCGTGGCGCGGATAGAAGGCCTTGATGCGGAGGCCGAAGTGGCGCTCCGTTTCGGCCCAAAGATCGTAGGTCTGCGGAAACAGCCGGCCGGTATCGAGCGTGACGACGTCGATATCGAGCCCGATCTTGGCGATCATGTGGAGGATGGCCTGATCTTCGATGCCGAAGCTGGTGGTGAAGACGATCCGCCCGTCAATCGACTGGCGCAAGGTCGCCAGCCGCTCGGCAGCGGTCTGCTCCTTGAGGCGCGGCAGCAAGGTGGCGGCGAGGCTCTGTAATTCTCCGGCATCGCGCGCGCGGTTGCCGCGCGCAACGGGCTTCAATTCGACGGCTATGCCGCCGCCGGCAATGCGGCCCTCGACCTCGATGGCGAAGCGTCCGGTCAGAGGGTTATTCGCGAAGGTGTCGAGCGCGGCCGGCCTCGCCAGCACGATATCGATCTCGCCGATACGGTTCTGGCCGATGGCCTCGACGCCGGCCGATTGCAGGTCGGCCGGATCGAGTGCCTCGACGATGGCGGAGACGTGGCCGCGGATTTCCGCCGTGCCCGAGCGCAACACGACCGGCGTTCCCGCCGCCAGCGGCGTGGGATGCAACCAGAAGACCCGCGCGCGAAGGCCGTTGACGATCGGTGACGGCGCCGAAACCGGCGCGATAATTTGACCGCGCTCGATGAACAGCTCGCGGTCGAGCGTGACGCCGACCGAGCGGCCGGCTTCGAGGCTCGATGGCGCCAGCGCCTCGCGAGCGACCGGCCAGCTTTCGATGGATTTGACGCGCGCCACCTTGTTGCCGGGCTGAACGACGATCTCGTCACCAACCGCGATGCGGCCGCTCTCGATGCGGCCGGCGATGATGCGCCGGTCGTCGAACTTGTAGACGGCCTGAACGGGCAGGCGCAGATCCAGGTCCCGAAGCGGCGGCGCCACCGAGAAGAGGTCGAGCGCTTCCGCGACGGTCGGGCCCTCGTGCCAGCCAATGGCCGGCGTTTTCACCGTTATCCCGTCGCCTTCCCGGGCCGAGATCGGCACGATGGCCACCGGCTCGATGTCGAGCGCGCCGAGATAGGCGCCGATCTCATCGGCGATCTCGCGATAGCGCTCCGGGCTGTAGCCGACCTTGTCCATCTTGTTGATGACCACGGCGGCCTGCCGGATGCCGAGGAGGTGCAGCAGATAGCCGTGCCGCCGGGTTTGCTCGCGTACGCCTTCGATCGCGTCGATGAGCAGCAGGGCGGCGTCGGCCTGCGCCGCGCCGGTGATCATGTTGCGCAGGAATTCGATGTGGCCCGGCGCGTCGATGAGGACGAAATCGCGCAGCGCGGTACGAAAACGGATCTGGCTGGTGTCGATCGTGATGCCCTGGTCGCGTTCGGTCTGCAACGCATCGAGCAGGAACGACCACTCGAACGGCATGCCCCGCCGCGCGCTCATCGCCTTGAGGCTCTCGAACTTGCCGTCGGGCAGGCTGCCGGTTTCGTAGAGCAGGCGGCCGATCAAGGTCGATTTGCCGTGATCGACATCGCCGACGATGACGATGCGGGTCGCCTGCCGCTCCTGAAGGTTGGTGATAGCCTGGGGCGAGACAAGAACGTTCATGGTGGGCTGACCTTAGAGATAGCCGGCGGTGCGCAGGCGCTCGAAAGCGTCCTCGGATTCATGATCCATGGCGCGGCCGGAGCGTTCGGGCACTTTGGTGGAATCGAGTTCGGCGATGATCTCGTCGATCGACGTGGCGTCTGACACGACGGGGAAGGTGATGTCCATGTCGCCGAGCGACCGGTAGCGCTTGCCGTTCTGGCTCAGGTAGAGCGGAATGATCGGGATGTTCTCGCGCCGCGTATAGGCCCAGATATCGGCCTCGGTCCAATGCAGGATCGGGTGGATGCGCAGATGCGCGCCCGGTGGCGGCGAGGCGTTGAAGTGGTTCCAGAATTCCGGCGGCTGGTCGCGCACGTCCCAGATGCCCTCGGCGCCGCGCGGCGAGAACACGCGCTCCTTGGCGCGCGTCGGCTCTTCGTCGCGGCGGATGCCCGCGATCACGCCGTCGAAGCCGTGCTTGGCCAGCGCGCGCTTGAGCCCCTCAGTCTTCCGCGCCGCGGACCGAGCCGCAGGCGGCAACGATGGATCGACGGCGTCGATCGGCGGGCATTCTTCGGCGATAAAGTCGAGACCCCATTCCTTCGCATAGCGATCGCGAAAGGCGTACATCTCGGGAAATTTCTTGCCGGTATCGACATGCATGGCCGGGAATGGCACGCGGCCGAAGAAGGCCTTGCGCGCCAGCCAGATCATCACATTCGAGTCCTTGCCCAGCGACCAGAGCAGCGCGAGCTTGTTCAGCCGGGCAAAGGCCTCGCGCAGAATAAAGATGCTCTGCGCCTCTAATTCATCGAGACGTTCCATAAGACACCGATCCAAACCCCGAACGGCGTCGTGCGGACTGGAAACGAGGAGAGCGTCTCTGGCGGGCGCGGCGTGTCATCGGAGAAACACGAGTGGGAAGCGGCGGTTGCGCACGCTCCATGCAAGTTGTTTTATACGTGAATCGGCAGCGGTCAATGAACCGCTTGAAGCAACTTGCATATTTGAAAATTTCTTCCCGGGCGCGCCACAACTGGAGAAAGTCCATGCTTCGGCGCGGCGCTCGAAAGCTGAAAAATGCTGCCCGTTTTCACCGGTCCTTTCGTGACAGGCGGCGCTTGAGGCCGGCAATCACGAGCATCCGGCGCCGAACATAGTTATCGCCCGTGCAAACGGGTGAGGAGGCGTAGGCGAGGTTGGTTGCTTTCGCGCAGACCATGAAAAATTCTCGCCGTGACGGCGTCTGCGGCAATGGTTTTCTTCTTATTTCGGCGGTTCTATTGCCTGTTTCCGCGCGAGCCTTCTATCTAACAACTCCAAAGTATTGCGGGCATCAGGTGTCTTTCTGCCATGCCCCGGCGCGGTGAGTTTTGCGATGGCAGTGGTTCAGATCCCTAAAACGGCGCCTTTCGGCGACGAAGACATCGCGCTCCTCAATCAGGTTGTCGGCGGCGCTACCCCTACGCAGCGGGCCTGGCTCGCGGGCTTCCTTGCCGGAGTCGAATCCGTCTCGGGTGAGGTCGTCGAGGTCGCGGCGCCTGCCGCCGCCGCCGCCCAGCCTCTGACCATCGTATTCGCAACCGAATCCGGTAACTCCGAGCGCCTGGCCAATGACATTGCGCGTACCGCCCGCAAGAGCGGCCTCAAGCCCTCTGTCGTCGATCTCGCCGATCTCGACATGGCGACCCTGAAAGCCGCCAGGCGGCTGGTTTTCGTGGCGGCGACATGGGGCGAGGGCGAGCCGCCGTCGCGGGTTGCCGTCAAATACAATGAACTGATGACGGCGGATTTCGGCCGGCTCGATGGCGTGGAATACGCCGTGCTGGCGCTAGGCGATACCGCCTATGCCGAATTCTGCGCGATCGGCCGCAAGATCGACGAGCGTCTCGCCGCCTTGGGCGGCAAGCGCGTGGTGGATCGCGTCGACTGCGATCTCGATTTCGAGAAACCGGCGGCCGCCTGGACGGAGAAGGCCGTCAAGGCGCTGGCTCCGCCGGAAGCGGAACGCGGCAAGATCATTCCCGTCGAATTCGGCAAGGCTGCCGCGGTCAAGCCCGACATTGTCGAGGCCGAGATCGTCGAACTGACCAATCTCAACTCGTCCCGCTCTGATAAAGAGACGGTGCATCTGGCCTTGCGCTTCACCGATACGGTGCTGCCCTATGAGCCGGGCGACTCGCTCGATCTCTATGTCGAGAACGATCCGGCCGAGGTGGATGAGCTGCTGAAGGCCGCGGGGCTGTCCGACGACAAGGCGTTGCGCGACGAGTTGATCTCCCAGCGCGATATTCATACGCTATCGCTCAAGAGCTTTGAGACTTACGCCACCGCGACGGGCCATCAATACGTCAAAGCCCTGATCGACAGCGGCGAAGCCCGCGACTGGATCCAGGACCGCCAACTCATTGATCTCGTCTCGAATTTCCCGATCACCCTGACCGCAGAGCATTTGCGCGCCGTGACGCGCACGCTGGCGCCGCGCGCTTATTCGGTGGCGTCTTCCCGTCGGGAGAACGAGGACGAAGCTCATCTGCTGATCTCCGCCGTGCGCTATGAGACGCATGGCCGCGCCCGCAAGGGCGTGGCGTCGAACTACATCGCCTTGCGGCGCAAGCGAGGCGACAAGGTCCGCGTCAAGGTGCGCGTCAACAAGCATTTCCGCCCGCCGACCGACGGCCGCGACATCATCATGGTCGGCCCCGGCACCGGCATCGCGCCCTTCCGCGCCTTCGTGCAGGAGCGCCGTGCGGCTGGCGCCAAGGGCCGCAGCTGGCTGTTCTTCGGCGACCGGCACTTCACGCACGACTTCCTGTACCAGCTCGAATGGCAGGAGGCGTTGAAGGAAGGCGACCTGACGCGCATGGATGTCGCGTTCTCGCGCGACCAGCCCGAAAAGGTTTACGTGCAGGATCGCATCTGGGAACGCCGGCGCGACATCGTCGAATGGCTAGATGGCGGCGCAAACTTCTATGTCTGCGGCGACGCCAAGGCGATGGCCAAGGACGTGCGCGCCGCGCTGGTGCGCGCCTATCAGGACGTCAAGGCGCTGAGCGCTGAAGCGGCGGAAGCCGCCGTTGCCCAGATCGAGCGCGACAAGCGCTATCTCACCGACACCTATTAACGCCGGCCGCGGCGCTTGAGCGCCGCGACGACGGCTGGATTTTCGACATGACCAAAGAACTGGCTCGCAACGAATACATCAAGGAAGCCAGCGAGTATCTGCGCGGCACCCTGACCGAAGGCCTCGAGGACGCCATGACCGGCGCGATCGTCGAGGACGACCAGCAACTCGTCAAATTCCACGGCATGTACCTGCAGGACGATCGCGACCTGCGCGCCGAGCGCGGCAAAAAGCGCCTGGAGAAAGCATTCTCCTTCATGCTGCGCGTGCGTATTTCCGGCGGCGTTGTTACGCCGGACCAGTGGCTGGCGCTCGACCATGTCGCCCGCACTTACGCCAACGGCACGATGCGCCTGACCACGCGGCAGACGGTGCAGCTTCACGGCGTCATCAAGTCGAACCTGCGCGCGACGCTGAAGGAAATCGACAAGCAGCTGCTCAACACCATCGCGGCATGCGGCGACGTCAACCGCAATGTCATGAGCAATCCCAATCCGTATCAGTCGCGCGCCCATGGCGTCGCGCTCAAGCTGGCGCAGGAAATTTCCGACCACCTGACGCCGAAGACCGCGGCCTATCGCGAGATCTGGCTGGAGGGCGAGAAGATCGCCGGCGGCGAGACCAAGGACGTCGTCGAGCCGATCTACGGCAAGACCTATCTGCCCCGGAAGTTCAAGACCGTCGTCGCTGTGCCGCCATCGAACGACGTCGATGTCTATGCCCACGACCTGGGCTTTATCGCCATCGTCGATGACGCCGGCGACGTGGCCGGCTGGAACGTCACCATCGGCGGCGGCATGGGCATGACCCATGGCGAGACCGACACCTATCCGCGCACGGCCGATCTGCTCGGTTATATCAAGCCTGAGGCGGCGCTGCGCGTAGCCGAAGCGGTTGTCACCGTGCAGCGCGACTGGGGTGATCGCACCAGCCGCAAGCATGCGCGGCTGAAATACACTGTTGAAGATCGCGGCCTCGACGTGTTCCGCGCCGAGGTGGAAGCTCGCGCCGGGATCAAATTCGAAGCGCCGAAGCCGTTCGCTTTTACGTCGATGGGCGACCGCTATGGCTGGACGCAAGGCGACGACGGCAAGGCGCATCTGACCTTGTTCGTGCAGAACGGCCGTCTGCGCGACGGCGGGCCCGGCGCGCAGCAGATGTCGGCCCTGCGGCAGATCACGCGGCTCGGCATCGGCGATATTCGCATCACGCCGAACCAGAATCTCATCGTCGCCAATGTGCCGGTCGAGAAGCAGGCGCAGATCGACGAGATCGCCAAGGCCAATGGTCTGCTGGCGCCGTGGTCGGGCCTGCGCCGTAATTCGATGGCCTGCGTGGCCTTGCCGACTTGCGGCCTCGCGCTGGCCGAGAGCGAGCGCTATCTGCCGCAATTGATGGACGCGCTCGATGACAGCCTGGCGCGTCATGGCCTGTCGGCGGACGAGATCGTCATCCGCATGACCGGCTGCCCGAATGGCTGCGCGCGGCCTTATCTCGCCGAGATCGGCCTCGTCGGCAAAGGACCGGGCCGCTACAATCTTTATCTCGGCGCGGCCTTCGACGGGTCGCGGCTGTCGAAGCTCTATGCCGAGAGCCTCGACCATGAAGGCATCGTCAACACGCTCGATCCGGTGTTCGCCGCTTATGCGCGCGAGCGGCAGGCGGGCGAGCATTTCGGCGACTACACCGTGCGCGCCGGCTTCGTGGCGCCGACCTCGAACGGCGCCGATTTCCACGTTAACACCGGCGCAAAGCGCAGCGCATGACCGTCATCCCGCGCCAGCCGATGGAGCAGCGCAGCGAGCGCATGGGCGCGCTGGCGCGTCTGCCCGTGTTCTTCGCGTTGTCCGAACGGCGGGCGCTGGTTGCCGGCGGCAGCGCCGCCGCGGCCTGGAAGGTCGAACTTCTGCTGGCGACCGGCGCTCATGTCGCCGTCTATGCGCAGGAGATCGGCGAGGAGATGCAGGCTGTCATCGGCGTAGCCTCGCCCGGTACGGCGACCTGGCACGCGCGCGGGTGGCAGGCTGAGGATTTCACCGGCGCGGCGCTGGCTGTCGGCGCTTGCGACAATGAGGATGATGCCGCGCATTTTGCCGCGGCGGCGCGCGCCACGGGTGTGCCCGTGAATGTGATCGACAAGCCGGATTATTGCGACTTCTCCTTCGGTTCGATCGTGAACCGCTCGCCGCTGGTGGTGGGTATTTCGACCGACGGCGCTGCGCCGGTGTTCGCGCAGGCTGTGCGCGCCAAGATCGAGGCCGTGCTGCCGCATGGCTTCGCGGCCTGGGCGGCGGCGGCGCGCTCCTGGCGCGCGCGCATCAAGGAGAGCGGTCTGTCGTTCGCGGGCCGCCGCAAATTCTGGCAGTTGTTCGCGGGGCTGGCGATTGCCAATCCCGGCCGCACGCCGGCGGACGATGACCTGACATCGCTCATCGATAATGTCGGCAGGCTTGGGCCCGCGGCGGATGCCGGATCGGTCACGCTGGTCGGCGCCGGCCCCGGTGATCCGGAGCTGCTGACGTTGCGCGCCGTGCGCGCGCTACAGACCGCGGACGTCATCCTGTTCGACGATCTCGTCTCCGGCGAGGTGCTCGACTTCGCCCGACGCGAGGCGCGCAAGATTCTGGTCGGCAAGCAGGGTCACGGGCCGTCATGCAAGCAGAGCGACGTCAACGACATGATGGTGTCGCTGGCGCGGCAGGGGCGTCATGTCGTCCGCCTCAAGGGCGGCGATCCGTTGATCTTCGGCAGGGCCGGCGAGGAAATCGAGGCGTGCCGGGCGGCGAACATTCCTGTCGAGATCGTTCCCGGCATCTCGGCCGTTCAGGGCGCGGCCAGCCGCCTCGGCGTGTCGCTCACCGGACGTGGCAAGGTGCGCCGGTTGCAGCTTGTCACCGGTCATGCGGCCAACGGCCAACTGCCGGACGATATCGACTGGCGGAGCATCGCCGATGGCGCGGCCACGACGGCGATTTACATGCCGGTGAAGACGCTGGCCGATTTTGTCACGCGTGCCGTCGCCGCCGGTCTGGACGCCGAGGTGCCCGCGGTGGCGATCGTGAATGCGACGCGGCCAACGGAGCGGCGCATTGTGTCCACCATTGGCGCGCTGTCTGGCGATATCGTCGCGGCGCAATTGACAGGGCCGGTGCTGGTCATTGTCGGCAAGGTCCTCGATGCGGCGCTGTCCGCTCAGGTCTATTCCGACGATGTCCTTGTGGGCGCGCAGCGCTGACCGGCATCGTCGCGGCAATATCGGCGGGATTTATTTTTTACGAATGTGCTTATCTTTGTAAGCGGCGTGCTTGAAACGTCTTTTCTTTGGTGCGTTGTCGGCTTGTCGTGGTTGTTTCGATTGGACACTCTCGTAACCCAAGAACAAATGGGGTGATCCGATGAAACAATGGAATTACGGCAAGTTTGCCGCCGCGATTGCCGGTGCGGCGTTGATGGGTTTGTCGGCTCTGCCCGCGCAGGCGCAGGACAAACTGTTGAATGTGTCCTACGACCCGACCCGCGAACTCTACCGCGCATTCAATACGTCCTTCATCGCGCACTGGAAGGAAAAGACTGGCAAGACCGTCACCATCCAGCAGTCGCATGGTGGTTCGGGCGCGCAGGCGCGTGCCGTCATCGATGGTCTTGAGGCTGACGTGGTCACCCTGGCGCTGGAAGCCGACATCGACGCGATCGTCGAAAAAAGCGGAAGAATTCGCAAGGACTGGCGCGGCACGTTGCCCAACAACAGTGCGCCCTATGTGTCGACCATCGTCCTGCTGGTCCGCAAGGGCAACCCGAAGGGCATCAAGGACTGGGGCGACCTGGTGAAGCCCGGCATCAGCGTGATCACGCCCAATCCCAAAACGTCGGGCGGCGCGCGCTGGAATCTCCTCGCCGCGTGGGCCTGGGCGCGCGAGCACTACAAAGGCGACGAAGCGAAGGCGAAGGAATTCGTCGCGCAGGTTTACAAGAATGTGCCGGTCCTCGACACGGGCGCGCGCGGCTCGACCAATACCTTTGTCAAGCGCGGCCTCGGCGATGTGCTGCTGGCCTGGGAGAACGAGGCGTTCCTGGCGATCGACGAACTCGGGCCCGACAAACTCGACATCGTCGTTCCCTCCGTGTCGATCAAGGCCGAGCCGCCGGTGGCGCTGGTCGAGAAAAATGCCGAGAAGCACGGCACGACCGAGCTCGCCAAGGCCTATCTCGACTACCTCTACAGCAAGGAAGGCCAGGCCATCGCGGCGAAGAACTACTATCGTCCGTTCAAGCCCGAGCTGGCCGATCCGAAGGATGCCGCGCGCTTCCCCAACCTGAAACTGGCGACCATCGAGGACTTCGGCGGCTGGGCCAAAGTGCAGCCGCAATACTTCGGCGACGGCGGCATATTCGACCAGATCTACGCGCCGTCGAAGTAAGCGGGCATGGCCGCCAGCATAAACACTTTGAGGCTCAGGCAGCCGAGCGTCATCCCGGGATTCGGGTTGGCGCTCGGCCTGACCTTGACCTATCTGCTCCTGATCGTGCTGATCCCGATCGGCGCGCTGATCATGCGCAGTTCCGCGCTGGGCTGGTCCGATTTCCTCAAGCTCGTTCTGGATCCGCGTGTTGTCGCTTCGTTGAAGACGAGCTTCGGCTGCTCGCTGCTGGCGGCGGCTGTCAATATTGTGTTCGGCCCTTTGCTGGCCTGGGTGCTGGTTCGCTATCGCTTTCCCGGGCGTACCATCGTCGATGCGATGATTGATCTGCCGTTCGCGCTGCCGACCGCGGTTGCCGGCATTGCGCTCACGACGCTTTATGCACCGAACGAATGGTTCGGTCCGGTGCTGGAAAAAGTCGGCATCAAGATCGCCTTCGCCCCGGCCGGGATCGTGGTGGCGCTGGTGTTCATCGGCTTGCCATTCGTGGTGCGCACGGTTCAGCCCGTTCTCGCCGACCTCGAAAATGAACTCGAGGAGGCTGCGGCAACGCTTGGCGCCAACCGCTTGCAAACAGTGCTGCACGTTATTCTGCCGCCGCTGGTGCCGGCCATCCTCACCGGTTTCGCGCTGGCGTTGGCGCGGGCCATCGGCGAGTACGGCTCGGTCATCTTCATCGCCGGAAACCTTCCGTTTGTGTCCGAGATCGCGCCGCTCCTGATCGTCGTCCGGCTCGAGGAATTCAACTACGCGGCCGCAACCGGCATTGCTACGGTGATGCTCGTCATTTCCTTTGCGATGCTGCTGATCATCAATCTGCTGCAAGCGTGGAGTCGCAGGCGGCTGGGTTACGGGGGATAGAGTGGGGGCGTTTGTGAAACGGACGCGGCGGCCCGCCACCAGCGAGGCGCGGCCGGTGCGAATTCTGCTGATCGCGCTTGCGCTCGGCTTCTTCGCGCTGTTCGTCTTTCTGCCGCTGGTCGTCGTCTTCGTTGAAGCGTTGCAGCAGGGCATCGCCGGTTTTATCGCGGCGATTGTCGAGCCGGATGTGCTATCGGCGGTGCGCCTGACGCTGATCGCGGCCGCGATCAGCGTGGCCGCCAACCTTGTCGTCGGCGTCGCCGCGGCGTGGGCCATCGCCAAATTCGACTTTGTCGGCAAAAGCCTTCTGATCACGTTGATCGATCTGCCGTTCTCGGTCTCGCCGGTGGTCGCCGGTCTGGTCTATGTACTGTTGTTCGGCGCGCAGGGTTATTTCGGATCCTTTCTGCAGGCGCACGGCATCACCATCGTGTTCGCCCTGCCGGGCATCGTGCTGGCCACGATCTTCGTCACGTTTCCCTTCGTTGCGCGTGAGTTGATCCCGCTGATGCAGGCGCAGGGCCGCGGCGACGAGGAGGCCGCGCTGTCGCTCGGGGCCAGCGGCTTCAAGACCTTCGTGCTGGTCACGCTGCCGAACGTCAAATGGGCCTTGCTGTACGGTGTCCTGCTCTGCAACGCCCGGGCCATGGGCGAGTTCGGCGCCGTCGCCGTGGTATCCGGCAAGATTCGCGGCCAGACCAACACCATGCCGCTGCAGGTCGAGATTCTCTACAACGAGTACGCGTTCACCGCCGCCTTTGCCGTCGCCTCGATGCTGGCGTTGCTGGCGCTGGTGACCCTGGCGCTCAAGACCTTCCTTGAATGGCGCTTCGACGACGAAATTCGCGCATCAAACGGGCATTAGAGGCGTCATGGATATCAGTATCCGCAATGTACGTAAGGAATTCGACCGCTATCCGGCGCTGCACGATGTCTCGCTCGATATCCGCTCGGGCGAACTGATCGCGCTGCTCGGGCCGTCCGGGTCCGGCAAGACGACCCTGCTCCGGCTGATCGCCGGGCTGGAGTATCCGTCGGAGGGCGCGATTTACTTCGGCGACGAGGACGCTTCGGACCGCAGCGTCGGCGAGCGCAATGTCGGCTTCGTCTTCCAGCACTATGCCCTGTTCAAGCACATGACGATCGGCGCCAATATCGCGTTCGGCCTGAAAGTGCGCCCGCATGACCGGCGTCCGCCCCGCGTCGAAATCGCGCGCAAGGTTTCCGAACTGCTCAATCTCGTGCATCTGCCGGGCCTCGAGAGGCGTTTTCCGTCGCAATTGTCGGGCGGTCAGCGTCAGCGTGTGGCGCTGGCCCGCGCATTGGCGATCGAGCCGCGCGTCCTTCTTCTCGACGAGCCGTTCGGGGCGCTGGATGCCCAGGTGCGGCGTGATCTGCGGCGCTGGTTGCGCGAAGTACACGATCAGACCGGACATACGACGGTGTTCGTCACGCACGACCAGGAAGAAGCGCTCGAACTTGCCGATCGCGTGGTGGTGATGAGTCAGGGACGCATCGAGCAGATCGGCAGCGCCGATGACGTTTACGACAGGCCAAGTTCGCCCTTCGTGTTCTCGTTCATCGGCGAGTCGAGCGAGCTGCCGGTATCCGTGCGCGGCGGCCAGGTTTTCTACGGCGATGCTGCGCTGTCAGTTACGGCGAATAGTGGGATCGAGGGGACGGCGCGATTGTTTTTGCGGCCGCATGACATCGAGATTGTACACGACGGAGATGGCGCGATTGCCGGCAAAGTGACGGCCAGTCATCGTGACGGCGGCCTGCGGCGTCTCGACGTCGTTACCAGCGGCGGCCACCGCATCGAAGTCACGCTGCCGGCCGCGCAGTGCCCCGACATTGCCGGCGATGTCTATCTCTCGCCGTCCCGAGGGCAGGTCTATCCAGCCGGCGCTGACGGCAAGGCCGGCTGACGGGCCGCAGCGGAGTTCCTCCACGCATACGACATCGCGGGCGTCGGCTATTCCGGGCTATCCAGGCATCGATAGCAGTTGCGGGCCGGGTTTTACGAGCGCCACGGTGCATCAGGCGCGATCTGCTGCGCCCTCTCGCGGGAGAGAAGGCGCAGCGACTACGGGGTACCGAAAAGAATCAATACGACTTCGATTGCGTGGCGGGCGCCGACTCGGTCGTATTCTTGAGGTCCTTGAGGTATGCGTTCCCTGCCATGGCCATGAAGCGGAATTCGCTCAGGAACGCGAAGAACTGATAGCCGAGCGCTTCCATCTCGCGGGTGTACTCGACCGAGCCGGTGTGGATGCCCGGCACGACATTGTACTTCTTCGCGGTCTCGGCGATCTTCTTGATTGCGTCATAGACCTTCGGAAACTTCGGATCGAAGCCCGGCGAATGGCCCATCGAGACCGAGAGGTCGGAGGGGCCGACGAAGATGGCGTCGAGGCCCGGCGTCGACATGATGTCGTCGAGGTTGCGGACCGCTTCCTCGGTCTCGATCATCGCCATCGCGATCACCGTGTCATTGGCATGCGCGGCGTAATCCGGGCCGCCATACATGGTGGCCCGGACAGGGCCCATGCTGCGCTGGCCGAGCGGCGCGTAGCGGCAGCTCCGCACAAACAGTTCGCACTGCTCGCGTGTGTTCACCATCGGGCAGATGATGCCGTAGGCGCCGGCGTCGAGCATCTTCCCGATAATGCCGGACTCCAGCGAGGGAACGCGCACAAAGGGCACCGAGTCGCCGACGGAGATCGCCTGCAGCATCGGCACCGCGTCGGTGTAATCGACGAGGCCGTGCTGCATGTCGATGGTGACCGAATCCCAGCCCTGGCGGGCGATAAGCTCCGCGGACACGGATGACGGGATCATCAGCCAGCCGTTGTAGACGTTCTTGCCTTGCTTCCAGGCGGTCCGGACGTTGTTCGGGCGCATTGCGTGTTCTCCTGAGTTTGACGACGGGATGCCTCGATGGACGATCCCGAAAGAGGTTAGTGTCCGGGCGCGGGGCGCCCGGAATAGTTCATGCGAAGATTTCGGAAACCGATTTGACGCGCTGGAAGGCTTCCAGCCCCTCGATGCCGCTTTCGGAGCCGTAGCCGGACTCGTTGACGCCACCGAACGGTGTTTCCGGCGTGGAGATCGAGGTGTTGTTGACGCCGACCAGACCGGCGTCCAGTGCGAGCTCGGTCTTCTGGGCCAGCGCGCCGCTCTGCGTGAAGACGAAAGAGGCGAGGCCGTAGGGCGTCGAGTTGGCGCGCGCGATCACGTCATCGAAGTCCTCGAAGGGCTGGAACGATGCGATCGGTCCGAAGGGCTCTTCGGTGAGGATACGGGCCGTGTCCGGCACGTCGGCGAGGATGGTCGGCGCATAGAAGTAGCCTTTGCCGTCGATGCGCTTGCCGCCCAGCAGGAGGCGCGCGCCTTTGCCGACGGCGTCGTCGACGAGGCCCTGCATGGCGTCGAGCCGGCGCGGTGCGATCATCGGCCCCATCTGCGTGTCAGCCGCGAGGCCGTTGCCGATCGTCAGTTTGCCCGCCGCTTCGCAAAACTGCTTCACGAAAGTCTCGTAGATCGAGACATGCACGTAGAAGCGTGTCGGTGACGTGCAGACCTGCCCGGCATTGCGGAATTTTGCCGCCACCAACGTGGCAACGGATTTCTCGATGTCGGCGTCGGCGTGAACGATGACCGGCGCGTGGCCGCCCAGCTCCATCGTACAGCGCTTCAGCGTCTGCGCGGCGCGGGCCTGCAGAAGCTTGCCGACGGCGGTCGAACCGGTCAGCGACACCTTCTTCGGAATAGGCGAGGCCAGCAGGTGCAGCGACACCTCGTCCGGCACGCCGAACACGAGATTGATCACGCCGGGCGGCGTCCCGGCTTTTTCGAAGCAGCGCGCAAAAGCGACGGCCGTGCCGGGCGTTTCCTCGGCGGTCTTCAGAATGATCGAACAGCCGGCGCCGAGGGCACCCGCCAGTTTGCGGATGACGTTGGAGGCCGGGAAATTCCAGGCGGCGAAGGCGGCAACGACGCCCACCGGCTCCTTGAGCACGATCTGGCGCTGATTGGGAAGACGGCCGGGAACGACGCGCCCATAGGCGCGCTTGCCTTCCTCGGCATACCAGCGCGTCGCCTCGACGGAGAACAGGATCTCCCCCCGTGCTTCGGCCAGCGGCTTGCCGTTTTCCATCGTCAGGATGCGGGCAATGCGCTCGACATCGGCCTCGATGAGATCGGCAGCCTTCATCATGATCTTGTAGCGCTCATGCGGCGTCATCGCCTTCCAGAGCTTGAAGCCGCGGTCGGCGGCAGTGAGCGCGCGGTCGAGGTCCGCTTTGCTGGCGTGCGGCACGCGGCCGATTTCTTCGCCGGTGGCCGGATTGAGCAGGGCTTCGGACTTGCCTTCACTTCCATTGCACCACTGGCCGTTGATCAGCAGCGCAATCTTTTCGTCGTACATTCCAGAATACTCCAGTCGGGATGGCCCCGCGCACGTTCAGAATCGTGTCGAGCGGTAGGGTGAAAGATCGATCGTCGTGGGCCGATCGGCGGCGATCTCGGCGACCAGCTTGCCTGTGACGGAAGCGCCGATCAGGCCCTGATGGCCGTGACCGAACGCGAAAATGACGTTGTTGTGGCGCGGCGCGCGCTCGATGATAGGGATGCTGTCGGGCGTTCCCGGACGATTGCCCATCCAGCGCTTCACTTGCGACACGTCGAGTCCGGGGAACATGTGTTGGCCCTGGCGGACGAGCAGATCGGCGCGCTTCCAGAACGGCTCAGTGCCAGGCCAGGCGAACTCCACCGTGCCGGACAGGCGCAGACCTTCTTCCATCGGCGCGGCGACGAATTTTCGCGAGGCGGAGTTGGTCTGGACGCGCAGCCCCGTGCGTGCGCTTTCGATCATGACGTGATAGCCGCGCTCGGAAATCAGAGGCACCGTCGTTCCGACCTGCCGCGCCAGCGGGCCGGAGAAGGCGCCGGCCGCGATGACGAACTGGTCGGCGCTCACAGTGCCGGTCTCGGTAATGACTGCGGTCGGGCCGTTAGCACCGAAGACGAAACCTTTCGCGCGCGTGCTGTGGAGCTTGGCGCCTTTGCTGACGGCCAGCCGCCAGAGGCTGGCGACGAGCCGGCCGGGATTTGGACACTGCCCCTGTTCGGGCAGGAAGACGCCGGCCTTGTAGGCCGGGCCGAGCGCGGGCTCGAGTTCGTGAATCTGACGGTCGTTGAGAATCTCGACCTTCACGCCCCGGGCGCGCCGCATCGCGATCGACAGCTTGGACTTGGACGGGCCGTCTGGATGCTCGTAGACGAAGAGCTGGCCGTGATAGCGGATGAGATCTTCGCAGCCGGCCTGCTTGATGAGCGGATTGTAGAAATCGAAGGTATGGCGATTGAGCGCGATCATCGCATCGGAAATTCGCTCGACGCTGCTGCGGCGGCTCGCCCAGAGAAAACGGATGAGCCACGGCAGCGCATGAGGCAGGTCGAGAATGCGCAGGCTCACCGGGCCTTCCGGATCGAGCAGGATGCCCGGGAGTTCGGCGATGAGACCCGGCATTGCGTTCGGAATGCAGGAGCCCGGGGACAGGCCGCCGGCGTTGCCGTAGGAGCATTGATCGGGGCCGCCCGGCTCGGCGGTGTCAATGACTTCGACCTCGAAGCCGGCATCGAGCAGATAGTTGGCGCAGCAGGTGCCAACGGCGCCAGCGCCGATGATGGCGACCCGCCGACCCCTGGCCGGCGATGCAACATCCGAAACGGAAACTGCCTCGCTCACTGTCATGGTGCTCCTCAACGCTTTTCGAGGAAGGGCCGAAGCATGTCGGCGGTTTCGTGGAAGCGGTTGACGAAGCTCTTGAGCCGCGGATGCTCGGGCTTGAGCAGAACGTCATGCGGCGAACCGTCGGCAGCGACGGTGCCTTCGTCGAGGAAGACCACGCGGTTGGCGATCTCGAAGGCGAAGCCGAGTTCGTGGGTGACAATGACCATGGTCATGCCCGAACGCGCCAGCGCGCTCATGGCCTTGAGGACCTCGCCGACCAGTTCGGGGTCGAGCGCCGAGGTCGGCTCGTCGAACAGCATCAGCTTGGGATGCATGGCCAGTGCGCGGGCGATCGCCACGCGCTGCATCTGGCCGCCGGAGAGCTGAGCCGGGCGCTTGTGCTCGTGACCCTCGAGGCCCATCTGCGCCAGCAGGTCGCGAGCGCGGACCTCGACTTCCTTGCGCGCTTCCCGCTTCACGATCACGGGCCCCTCGGTCACATTGTCGAGGACGGACATGTGCGGGAACAGGTTGAACTGCTGGAAGACCATGCCGGTCTTCGAACGGATACGGTTCACCTCGGCGGGGGGAATGCGCGAGCCGCCGCTGTCCGGCGCCGCGTCGAAGATGACGTCGCCGTCGATGTCGATGCGCCCGCTGTTCGGCGTGTTCAAGAGGTTGATGCAACGCAGCAGCGAGGTCTTGCCGGAGCCCGAGGCGCCGATCAGCACGACGACTTCGCCTTCGTTGACCGTCAGATCGACGCCGCGAAGGACCTCGCGTGAACCGAAGCGCAGGCAGAGGTTGTCGATGCGGAGAAGCGGCTTGGATGATGTTTCCGTCACGGCCGGCCCTCAGCGATGCGACGCCTGCCGGCGCTCGATCATGCGCGACAGGGTGGTCAGCGGAATAAGGAACATGAGGAAGATGACGCCGACGGCGGTGTAGACTTCCATGGGTTTGAAGGTCTGGCTCGAGATATATCCGGCCTGATAAAGCAGATCCGGCACCGTAATCGTCGAGAGCAGGCTCGTATTTTTCATCTGCATGATCGACTGGCTGACCAGCGGCGGGATCATGCGCTTGAAGGCTTGCGGCAGGATGATGCGGCGCATCTTCTGCCCGTAAGACATGCCGAGGGCCGTTGCCGCGTCGGTCTGCCCGGGATCGATCGACTGGACGCCGGCGCGGAATATTTCAGCGTAGAAGGCCGCCGAATAGCAGGTGAGGGCGAGGAAGCCCGCCTATCCCTTGCTGATTTCAATATTCAGGAAGATCGGCAGCGCGTAATAGGTCCACAGCAGGATGACCAGCAGCGGGATGTTGCGAAAGAATTCGACGAACAACCAGCCGAGCCATACCAGCGGCCTGAAAGGAGCAAACTGGATCAGGCCGATGATCAGCCCCAGGATCATGCCGCCGGCGATCGTGATCGCCGTGTAATAGAGCGTAATGAGAATGCCGAACCAGAGCAGATCGGCGTGGCTGGTAACGACTGAGAAATCCATGTTCAATCCTTGCCGCGGATGGTGGGGCCGCTCGTGCGCCGGCCCGGTCCGGCGATCAGTGCTTCCTTGCTGTCACTTGCACAGAAACCCCTGCCGCAACGGGTCGGAGTTTTCGAGCAGAATGGTGGAATGGGCGACGAGGTGCGCCATGCCTTCGATTTCAACGACGACTGCGGCGTCCGGCCGTTCGACGACACGGGCAATGAAAGGAACGCCCAGAATATTCTTGGCGATGTAGGAGCCGTCCGGTTTCAGCTGACCCTTGCGATCGAGCATGGCCACACGTGCGGCCGTTCCCGTGCCGCATGGCGAGCGATCGAACTTGTTCGATTCGAGTACAAGGAAATGGGTCGCCTCGCCGGGCGCGTTGTCGGAGTAGAAGAGAACGCTGGGCGGCACGGCGCCGGAGAATCTTGGATCGCCCGCGATCGATTTCTTGATGGCAAGCTTGAGTTCGCTGCCGAGCGTCATCAGCCGCGACGCGTTTTCGGGCGTCAGCGACAGGCCGAGTTCGTCGGCATCGACCAGCGCGTACCACATGCCGCCGTAGACAATGTCGGTCGACACGGTGCCGAAAGGTTCTGACTGCACCTTCAGGCCTTCGATACCGATGAAGCTCGGAACGTTTCTGATGCGGACGGCCGATAGCGCTCCGTCATGGCTCCAGACGAGGCCGACCGTCACGACGCCCGCCGGCGTCTCGAGTGTAAAGCTGTCACCCTGTTCGCGGGTGATCTGGCCGGTCGAGGCCAGGGTTTTGGCCAGGCCGATCGTGCCGTGGCCGCACATGTCGAGATAGACGTAGGACGAAATGAAGAAAGCGCCGTAGTCGGCAACGGTCGAGGGCACCGGCACGAGACCGACCATGGCGGCATGGCCGCGCGGCTCGTGCAGCAGCAGGCCGCGCAGACTGTCGAAGCGGCGCCGGAAATCATCGCGCTTTTCGAGAACCGAGGCGCCTTCGAGCTTCGGAACGCCACTGAGAATGACGCGGGTCGGGTGTCCCGCCGTGTGGGTGTCGATGACCGAGAAGGAAGCATCAAGGCCGATCATGCGGCGGCCCCTCCGTTGTTGAAGTAGGGGCGTTCGCCGGGCTTGCCGCGAGGATGTGCAGAAACCGCGAGATACAAGGGCGCGTCCGTGAGAGGCGTGACTTTATCCCGCCGCCGGGGCTGGCAGAATAATGAACTATTGTAGCGCGACAATTTGAAAGTGCTGTACTACACTGCGGCGATCTGTGTAGCATGTCAATGCCCGGGTAAGGGCGGCCTTGGCATCGTCGGTTCGCGATGCACTTCATTTTTGACAGGGAAACCGAACATGAGACTGAAGGTTCTTGCCTTTCTGGCAGCGCTTGTTGTTGGCACCGTCAATCTGGCGTCGCTCGCTTCCGCCGCCGATCCGTCCACGGTTATCAATGCGATCAAGCAGCGCGGCGCGCTGAATTATCCGGTGATGTCCGGCGAGGAGCCGGACTTCATCAAGGATCCGAAGACCGGCGACTGGACCGGCATCTATCCCGATTGGGGCCGCCAGATTGCCGAACTGCTTGGCGTCAAGATCAACTTCGTCGAGACGACCTGGGGCAACCTTGCCGCCGATTTCCAGGCCGGCCGTCTTGATATGGCCTTCGGCGTCAACCCGAACCCGAAACGCGGTCTTGTCGTGGACTACGTCATGGAGCCGATCGTCGAGGGCGTGTGGACGATCACGGCGCGCGATGGCTTCGAGCCGAAAACCTGGCGCGACCTGAACAAGCCGGAAGTTCGTATCGCGGCCCAGAGCGGCAGCACGATGCAGGTCATCGCCGAAACGATGGCGCCGAAGGCCCAGATCGTCCTGGTCAAGAATCGCGATCAGGCCGTTCTTGAAATGCAGTCCAAACGCATCGATGCGATCCTGCTGGCGGATCAGAACTCGGCGCAACTGCACAAGGCCGGCCTCGGCAAGGCGATTGTTCCGACGCCGGTTCTGCGCAATCCGATGATGACGGCGGTGCCGCGCAAGGAAGGCAATGAAGGCTTCATGAACCTGCTTGCGAACTGGTCCATGCAACAGCGGACCCTCGGCCTGTCCTGCGCGCACATTACGAAATACATGCAAGACCGCGGCATCGATCTCTCGGTCGTGCCGCAGTCGGGCAAGTACTGCTAGCTCGTGCCTCGCAGGCGCGGGGGAGGAGGGTGTGGATTTCCTCCCCCGTCGCTTGAAACCGCATCGGTTTATTGTACTGTGACAATCTCGCGTCTGGATTGCCGGGCGAGCTATTCGCCGTTACCGATTCTCCACGCCTATGCATCGTGGATTTGACCGCGGGGCTTTATGAGTTCGCGTAAGACTTCTCCCATGCGGCGGGCGGCGGCATCCAGGACGGCTGAGAAAGCCGCCGCGGCGGATGTCGACGCTGCCGATTCCAGTTCGTCGCTGAGCTGGATCCCCAGCAATCTCAACCTGACTTTGCCGCCCTATCTCGCGCTGATCGCCGCGCTTGAGGAGGACGTGCGCAACGGCGTGCTCCCGCACGGCACCCAACTGCCGCCGCATCGATCGCTGGCGCTCCACCTCGGCTTGAGCCTGTCCACCGTCTCCAAGGCTTATCGCGAGGCCAATGCCAGGGGCATCGTCACCGGCCGCGTCGGGCAGGGTACTTTCGTGGCCCGCCGCGGCGCCTCCGATATGGACGGCCGCGCCGGCCGCACCGCCAATTTCAGCGTCAACCTTGCTCCCGACGTTGGGCAGAAGGAAAAGCTGCGGCTGGCAATGGCTGAAATCATGCGCGCCGGCGATATTGATCGCTTGTTCGCATACGACGCCGGGCAGGGCCTTCGCGAGCATTGTGCCGTTCTGGCCGAATGGATATCGACTCCGGGGTTTCAGCCGTCGCCCGATCTGCTGCTCGCCACGAACGGCGCGCAGCACGGCCTCGATCTGGCGCTGAGCATTCTATGCAAGCCGAGCGACACGATCCTGGTCGAGCAACTGACCTATGTCGGCTTCAAGGCGCTGGCGAACCTGCACCGGCACGACCTCGCGTCCGTCGAGATGGACGAGGAAGGCATGATGCCCGACGCGCTGGACCGGAAGCTGCAGCAGAGCGGCGCGCGCGTCGTTTACGTCATGCCGACATTGCATACGCCCACCGGCAGAACGATGGGCGCCCAACGTCGGCGAAAAATCGCGGACGTCATTGTCAAGCATGATGCCATGCTGATCGAGGACGATGTCTATTCCTTCCTTGTCGATCCGAAGCCGGATCCGATCGCGGGCCTGATTCCGGATCGCACGATTTATCTTGCGAGTCTTTCCAAGGTTTTCGAACTCGGTTTCCGGGCGGGCATGGCCGTCGTTCCGGCCGCCCTTCTCGAGCGGGCGCGGCTCGCGATGCGGGCGAGCGCGTGGAGTGCGACGCCGCTACTCTTCGAATTGAGCCGTAAGCTTATTCTCTCCGGAGAGCTCAAGGACATTGTCGTCTCCCTGCGCAAGGAGACGCGCCGGCGCGCCGACCTGTTTCGGACTTATTTTCCGGAGCAAACGCTGCCGCATGATGGTGAGCTGGCCGGCTATCACGTCTGGATGGATATTCCCGATAGTTGGACGGCCGACGAATTGTTTTTCGTCGCACGCAACCAGGGGATTCTGTTGACGCCGCCCGGATCGGCCGCGGTCGATGGAAAGGGCGAACGCGGCGTGCGTGTATGTCTCGGCGCTTGCGCAACGCGTGACCTCGACGCCGGCCTGGGTGCGCTGCGTCAGATCCTGACCCAGCCTCCGCGTTCCGCTTTTTCGGTAGCATAGCTCGCCGCTTTGCTGCGGAAAACGGAGCGTTGACCAGGGTCTGCACCGCCGGCCTGTCTCGCGATCGGAGTATGAGCCTCGCGTGCGCCGCTTTCGGCGGCGCCCCGATCGCGCGGCATATGGCTCTCATGGACCTGCCGGAATTTCTGGTGAAGGATGGGTTCGGCGAAGGCTGGCCGTCGTCATGCGGCCGGCGGTGAGCGATTGGCGGGAGAGGCTGGTCGCCGGAGACGAGATCGGTCTCGCCATTGATGCCTTGGGTCGTGAATGAATCGTGCAAGGGGTGCACCGGATGATGTCAGTTCTGCCGCCCGCCGAGATTGGCGCGCCGTTCTCGGAGATCGACACGCCGGCGCTTGTGATCGACCTCGACGCCATGGAGCGCAACATGGCGTTGATGGCGGAGCGGGTGAAGGCGCTCGGCATCCGCATTCGCCCGCACGCCAAAACGCATAAGTCGGCGATCATCGCGGCCAAACAGGTGGCGCTCGGTGCCGTCGGTGTCTGCTGCCAGAAGGTGGCCGAGGCCGAGGCGCTCGCCGCCGGTGGTGTGCGCGACATTCTGATCAGCAACGAGGTGGTCGGCGCGCGCAAGCTGAGGCGGCTGGCCGCGCTGGGCCGCCAGATCCGCATCGGCGTCTGCGTCGATGAATTCGCCCAGATCGCGGCGCTCGCCGAGGCCGCGCGCGAGACCGGCGCGCGCATCGATGTCCTGGTCGAGATCGATGTCGGCGGCCGCCGCTGCGGCGTCGCGCCGGGGCCGGAGGCAACTCGGTTCGCGGCCGAGATCGCCCGGTATGACCATTTGCGGTTCGGCGGGCTGCAGGCCTATCACGGCAGCGCCCAGCACTTGCGCACGCCGGCGGAACGCCTGGCGGCGATCGAGGCCGCGCAGAGGGCGGTGACCGACACGCTCGGACCGCTCGAGGCCGCGGGCTTCACCTGCGACACCATCGGCGGCGCCGGCACCGGCACGTTCCTGATCGAAGGCGCCTCCGGCGTCTGGAACGAGTTGCAGGCTGGCTCCTACATTTTCATGGATGCCGACTATGCGAAGAACGTTTCCGATGAAGGCGGCAATGCGCCGCGCTTCGAGCACGCGCTGTTCGTGCTGGCGACGGTGATGAGCGCGACCTCGGAGGCTCAGGTCGTCGTCGATGCCGGACACAAGGCCCTGTCGAATGACAGCGGCTTTCCTTCGGTGTGGTTGCGGCCGGGGCTCGCCTATCACCGGCCGTCCGACGAGCACGGCGTCATCACGGTTGCGGCGGACGCGGTGAAGCCCGCCTGGGGCGAGAAGCTGCTGCTGGTGCCCGGGCATTGCGATCCGACCGTCAATCTCTACGACTGGTACGTTGGCGTACGCGACTTCGGCACGCCGCGCGCCCGCGTCGAGACCGTGTGGCCGGTCGATGCGCGCGGCGCGACCAGCTAGCGGCGCAATAAAAATTTGTAAAAAGTCGTAAGGTCTGCCAAGTTCGTCCTCAATAAAAGCGATGACATGAGGAGGAACAAATGATCAACCGCAGACACATATTGCAGGGCTCCGCGGCGCTCGCCCTTTATCCGGCCCTGGCTCGGGGAACGGCCAATGCTCAGGCCAAAACCGAAATCACCATGAGCCGGCAGCCGGGCATTCTCTACATGCCGCTGCATGTCATCGAGAAACACAAGCTCCTGGAAAAGCATGCCGAGCGATTGGGCGTTGCCGGCGCGACGGTGAAGTGGGTGGCATTTTCCGGCGGCGGCCCGCAGCAGGATGCTCTTGTGTCCGGCAATGTCGACATCATCAATACCGGCACCGGCAACCTGCTGCTGCTCTGGGACAGAACCCGAGGCGGGGTGAAAGGCGTGGCCGCGACTTCGGCGCTGCCATTGAAATTCGTCACCCGCGACCCGCGCATCAAGTCGCTGAAGGATCTTGGCGAGGGCGACAAGGTCGCCGTCCCGACGGTCAAGGTCTCGACACAGGCCATTCTGTTGCAAATGGCCGCCGGCCAGATGTTCGGCGCCGACCAGTGGGCCAAGTTCGATCCGCTGACCGTCCAGATGGGGCACCCGGACGCCTTTATCGCCATGAAGAACGCCTCCCACGAGGTGAGGAATCACTTTGGCGCGCCGCCGTTCGATTTCTACGAACTCAAGCAGATCGAGGGCGCGCGGGAGATCGTCGATTCGGCCAAGATCATCGGAGGGCCGCTGACCCAGGGGCAGTTCATCACCACGACCAAGTTCGCCAACGGCAATCCGAAGATCATCGAGGCGCTTCGCGCCGCTGCCGAAGAGGCCAAATCGATCATCGAGAAGGACGTCAAAGCCGGCGTTGAGGCCTACAAGGAAGTCAACAACGACAAGACCGAGACGAACGTACTGATCGAACTGCTTGCCGGTCCGGGCATGTCGGAATGGAATATCTATCCGCAGGGCACGATGAAATTCGCCGCCCACCTGCACAAGGTCGGCTCGATCAAGACGATGCCGACGGCGTGGAAAGAGTATTACCTGCCGATCGCACATGACCTCGCCGGCAATTAACCGAACGGCGGGCGTGGAGCCCGGCGCCGGAGACGCGCTGCTCGAGGTCTCGTCCGTGACCCTGCGTTACAAGACGCAGAGCGCGGCCGTCACCGCAACGGAACGCGTCAGTTTCCGCGTCAACGCGTCCGATCGATTCGTGCTGCTCGGACCTTCGGGATGCGGCAAGTCCACCTTGCTCAAGGCGGTGGGCGGTTATCTGCAGCCGAGCGAAGGCTCGATCAGCATCAAGGGGAGGCAGGTCAAAGGCCCCGGTCCCGACCGCATGATGGTCTTCCAGGAGTTCGATCAACTCCTGCCATGGAAGACCGTTCTGCAGAACGTGATGTTTCCCTTGCTCAATGCGCGGCGGCTGCCGCACGCTGAGGCGGAAGCCAGGGCGCGCGTCTACGTCGAAAAGGTCGGACTGACGCGCGTTGTCGACAGCTTCCCGCACATGCTGTCGGGCGGCATGAAGCAGCGCGTCGCCATTGCCCGTTGCATGGCGATGGAGCCGGACATCCTGCTCATGGACGAGCCGTTCGCGGCGCTCGACGCGCTGACCCGGCGTACCTGCCAGGACGAACTGCTCCAGCTCTGGAATGAAACGCGCTTCACGGTGCTCTTCGTCACGCATTCGATCGCCGAGGCCATCAAGATAGGCAACCGGATTCTGCTGCTGTCGCCGCATCCCGGGCGGGTCAAGGCGGAGGTTGTCGACGTCGACACGACGTCGACAACCGACGGCAGCGCCGGCCGCCTCGAAAAAGAAATTCACGATCTTCTCTTCACCTGAACGAGGAAGACCAGCATGTCCACCGCCCGCATCATCATGCGCGACGTCGGCGCGATTGCGACTCCGGAAGTCGAACGTAAACTCGCCTGGTACGAGCAGGCCTGGGAAAGCGGCTTCGTGCGCAAGTTGGCCATTCTCCTCGTTCTGGCATTGATATGGGAAGCATACGGCCGCTATCTCAACGATGCGCTGCTGTTTCCGACTCTGACGGAGTCGTTCAAGGCTCTGGGAGATCGTATCGCCGATGGGGTCCTGCTGATGAGAGCCTGGGCTTCGATCAAGGTGCTGGTCATGGGTTATGCCATCGGCGTCGTCCTCGCCTTCACCTTGACGATTATCGCGATCAATACGCGGATCGGCTCGGATTTCCTCGAAACCATGACGGCGATGTTTTCGCCGCTGCCGGCCATCGCGCTGTTGCCGCTGGCGTTGATCTGGTTCGGGCTTGGCAATGGCAGCCTCGTCTTCATTCTCGTGCATTCGGTGCTGTGGCCGGTCGCGCTGAACACTCATTCCGGCTTTCGCGGCGTCTCGCAGACCTTGCGTATGGTGGGACGCAACTGCGATCTGCGCGGCCTGCGCTACGTCTTCAAGATACTGATCCCGGCGGCGTTCCCGTCGATTCTGTCGGGCCTGAAGATCGGCTGGGCCTTCACGTGGCGTACGCTCATCGCGGCGGAGCTGGTGTTCGGTGTGTCGTCGGGGCAGGGCGGCCTCGGCTGGTTCATCTTCGAGAACCGCAACCTGCTCGACATTCCGAATGTTTTTGCCGGCCTCCTGACCGTCATCCTGATCGGTCTGGTCGTGGAGAACCTTGTATTTCGCACCCTCGAGAAGCGCACGGTGGTGCGCTGGGGCATGCAGAACTAGTGCCGTCGAAGCAATGAAGCGAAGTTGATCGGGCCGCTTCTTGCGCGGCCGGTCAATCGGCGCTCTGATCGCGCCATGTTACGGCGTTGTTCAGTTGCATCCGTATCGGTCCTCGCGGTCCTGGTCGCCGCGGCTTTGGTCCTGAGCGCCGGAAATGTGTTCGCCGCTGAGCCGGACGCCGCCGGGCGCGGGCGTGCCGTTTTTCATGCAACCTGGGTCCCGCCTGGTGAAGCCGGGGAATTCATCGGGCTGGGTCCGGTGTTCAACACCGATTCCTGCGCCTCGTGCCACGTCGATAACGGCCGCGGCGTGCCGGTTCGCGGCACTGATCGTGCCAACACCTCGCTGGTGGTGAAGCTGGCGGCGCGGGACGATGGCGCCGGGGCGGATACCATCAGACGCTATGGCAATCGTTTCAATTATCGCGCCGTGGCCGGCGTGCCGGCCGAAGGCGAATTGACGGTGTCGTTCGAGGCCATCGAAGGACGTTTCGCCGATGGCGAACGTTACACATTGCAAAAGCCGGTCTATGGCTTCGACAAGCTCGGCTATGGCGCGATCGAGAAGGAGACGCTCATCGCCGTTCGCATGGCACCGCCGATTGCCGGGCTCGGCCTGCTGGAAAAAGTGCCCGAAGACTGGATCAAGGCCCGTGCCGCCGCCAACGCCGCGGGCGCAGGCCCGGTCAGGGGCAAGCCCAACGCGGTGTGGGATTCGATCAACTTCCGCATGACCCTCGGCCGGTTCGGCTGGAAGGCCGATACGCCGACACTGACACGCATCATCGCCGCCGCCTTCATCACCGATATGGGGCTGACGTCGCGGCTGTTTCCGTCGGACAATTGCGGCGAGCTGCAAGCCGCATGCAAGGCCGCCGCAATGCCGGGCCGGATCGAGGTCGATGACGCGACGCTCGACGCCGTTACGCAGTATGTGGCGTCGCTGCCGCCGCCGCGTCCCGATGCGGACGTGGAAAGCGGCCGCGCGCTGTTCGCCAGCACGGGCTGTTCGTCGTGCCATGCGCCGGCCGTGCCGGTCGTCATGACGGACGGCACGAAGGGCGAGATTGCGCCCTATACCGATTTGCTGCTGCACGACATGGGCGATGGCCTTGCCGACGGCATGCCGGAAGCAGCGGCGACGGGCCGGGAATGGCGCACCGCGCCGCTCTGGGGTCTCGGCCAGGTGCGACATACACCGGACCGCGCCGGTTATCTGCATGACGGCCGCGCCCGCAGTGTTGTGGAGGCGATCCTCTGGCATGGCGGCGAGGCCAGGCAGGCGCGCGAGGCTTTCACGCGGCTTGATGCCTCGTCGCGCGAAGCGCTGCTGAGGTTTCTCGACAGTCTCTAAAGGGTGTTCTGCGGCAGCAGCGTGCTCGACGTCTGCACCGGCGTCACGCTCACCGAAACGGTGATGCGCTGGCCGCCGGCGGCGACGATGACGCCGTCCATCGGCGCCACGTCCGAATAATCGCGGCCGACCGCCAGCGTGACGTGATCGTCGGAGGCGATCATGTCGTTGGTGGGATCGAAGCCGATCCAGCCGATGTCATGGCCGCACCACACCTGCACCCAGGCATGCATGGCGTCGGCGCCCTGCAATTCGGCCTGATCGGGCGCGCGCGTGGTGCGCAGATAGCCGCTGACATAGGCCGCCGGCAGGCCGAGGCCGCGCAAGCCCGAAATCATGATGTGGGCGAAGTCCTGGCAAACGCCGCGGCGCAGCGTGAACGACATCGGCGCCGTCGTCGTCACCGTGGTGGCGCCGATCTCATAGGCCATGTCGGTCTTGATGCGATGATTGAGGTCGAGCGCCGCCTCGAGGATCGAGCGGCCCGGCGTGAAACTTTCGCGCGCATAGTCGCGGATCTCCGGATCGAGCGACACCATGCGGCTCGGAAACAGGAAATGCACCGGCGATTGCGGGCCGATATCGCTGGCCGCGAACACCTCCTCGCGCACGCTCTCCCACGGCGGCGCAGTGGCCGGATCGGGCAGCGCGACATTGTCCACCGCGATGCGGGCCGACACCTTCACGGTCAGCGTCTCGTGCGCTTCGTTGATGGCGACCGAGGTCAGCTTGTTGCCGAAGAAGTCCTGGCCCTCGCGCGATTTCACCGGCCGCGGTTCGATCTGGAGCGACGACACATGGACGCGCTGGCCGTCGCGGTTGACCGGCGTCAGGCGCAGCACATGGTGGGCGTGGCTCACGGCCGAGGCGTAGCTGCAGGTCGTCACCTGGCGCACGTCGTAGATCATGACGCGCCGCTCCAGCCGGGTTGCAGGCGCTCGCTGTGCGTCAGGTAGGTCGAGGCGATGGTCTCGGACAGCTTCATCAATTCGTTTTCGATGTCGACGATCTCGGACGCGACAATGCTGGCGGCATCGGCGGTGCGCAGGCGCGTCGCCAGCGTTGCCGCGATCTGCCGCACCGGCGACAGCCGCCCCGCCACTTCGCGGTTCGGCAAAGCGGCAAGATGCGCCTCGATCCGGTCGAGCTGGAAGGCGACCGAGCGCGGGTTCGACGGGTCGAACATCACGAGGTCGATGACCGGCGCCAAGGCCGCGATCATCACATAACGCTGGCGGTAGGTGAGCTGGCTGTCGGCGAGTTCGAGCAGCACGTCGAGGCTGCCACCGGGCGAGGTCTTGTCGCCGAAGGTGCGCACGAAACGGCAGGTGTTGAGCGCGCGTTCGATGCGGCGGCCGAGTTCGAGGAAGCGCCAACCGGCGAGCTGGGTCATGTTCTCCTGCGCGAGGCCGGAGAACGAGGCGGTGATGCGCAAGGCCGCTTCGACGCGATCGATCATCGCGCTCTCCGCAGGGCCGCTCGGCAGCGGCGTGGCGATCAGCGAGACGAGATCGGACACCGCGCGCCAGGCGTCGGGCGAGAAGCGTTCGCGGATCACGGAGGCGGCGTTGCGCGCCGCGCCGACAAGGCGAGGCAGCGCGCCGGCGAAATCCGGATTCATCAGCACCGAGCGCGCCACCAGATTCGGCGGCGAGAAGGCGGGGTCGAGCGTTGCCGCGCTCCAGCCCTGCAATAGGCCGGCGATCGACGACACCAGCGGGCCGGTGGTGTCCGAGCCGTCGGCGACGCGGCCCAGCAGCGCGCGCGTCAGCCGCAAGGTCGCCTCGGCGCGCTCGAAATAGCGGCCGACCCAGAACAGGTTGTCGGCGGCTCTACTCGGCAACATGCCGGTCATGCGCTGGATCGTCACTTGTTCCGGCGCCGGCAGCATGGTGGCGGTGGAGACAGGGCCTTCCGTGAGCACCCAGGCGTCGGCGGTGAGATCGCCGCGCTGCAGGCTCACCGCGCGGGCGTCGGCATTCTCGGCGATGCGCACGAAGCCGCCCGGCATCACCTGCCAGCCGTCGCGTGTACGCGCGAGATAAAGCCGCAGCGTGAACGGCCGCGGCTGCAGGCGGCCGTCGCGCCACACCGGCGTCGTCGATAAGGTTACCGCCTCCTGCGCGACGTAATCGATGCGGCGGTCGTCGAGTGCCTGCATCAGGATGCCGCGCTCGTCGTCGGTCAGCTTGGCGCCGAGCACGCCGCCGCCGAGGCGCAGGTCGGTCATCTGCGCGCCGAAGGCCGGCGCGATGACGACGTCGTCGAGGCGCTCGAGAATGTCGCTGCGCACGTCGTCGCGGCCGAGCCACCAGGTGGCGACATTGGGCAGCTTCAGTTCTTCGCCGAGCATATGCGGCGCCAGCGCCGGCAGGAAGGCGAGCAACGCGCGCGCTTCGACGAAGCCGGCGCCGAGCGCATTGGCGATCACCACCTTGCCGTCGCGCACCGCCTGCACCAGCCCGGCGACGCCAAGGCGCGAGGCGGCATTGAGTTCGAGCGGATCGGCGAAGTCGGCGTCGATGCGGCGCAGCAGCACTTCGGTGCGGCGCAGGCCCGAGATGGTGCGGATGAAAACGCCGTCTTCGCGCGCGATCAGGTCTTCGCCTTCGACCAGCAGCAGGCCGAGATAACGCGCCAGAAAGGCGTGTTCGAAATAGGTTTCGTTGAGCGGGCCGGGCGTGAGCAGACAGACGCGCGCGTCGTCCTGCCGGTTGTATTCGAACAGCTCGGCCTGAAAGGCCTGGAAGAACGGCGCGACGCGTTCGACGCGCGTCTTCGAATAGACATCCGGCATGGCGCGCGACAACGCCAGCCGGTTCTCGATGGCGTAGCCCGCGCCGGATGGCGCCTGCGCGCGGTCGCCCAGCACCCACCAGCGGCCGTCGGGACCGCGGCCGACATCGACCGCGTAGAACCGCAAATGCGCGCCGCCCGGAGGCGCGACGCCGACCAGCGGCCGCAGGAATTCCGGATTGCCGGCGACCAGCGCCGCGGGCAGGCGGCCGTCGCGAGTCAGTTCGCCGGGGCCGTAGGTGTCGGCCAGCATGGCCTCGAGCAGGCCGGCGCGCTGGATCAGGCCTTCCTCCAGCGCCTTCCATTCGGTCGGATCGATGATGAGCGGCACATGGCTCAGCGGCCAGGGGCGCTCGGCGCCGGCGGGATCTTCATAGACCCGATAGAATACGCCGGAGTCGTGCAGATAACGGTCGGCGGCGGCAAAGCGGCGGCCGATCTCGTCGGCGCCCAAAGCGGCGAACTGCGACAGCAAGGTTTGCCAATGCGGCCTCACATGGCCATTGGCATCCATCATCTCGTCGACCACACCGGGCAGCGGCCGATAGCCGGCCACGAATTGAGCGAGGCTTGCTTCCGGGTCCTGGGCGGTCGTGTCCGCTGCCGTGTTGTCGCGTGGCGGTGCCATCTGAAAGGGTTAGAGCCAGCCCGGCCGTCTCAGGTCAAGCGTGTAGGGATACTCGCGCGACGGCGTCTCCGGCGGCGGCTCATAGCGGCCGCCAGTATGGCCGATATCCTCGAATCGCGCCCGCCGGCGGGCTTCCGCCTCGTAGGAGTTCACAGGAAATGTCTCGTAGTTGCGGCCGCCCGGGTGCGCCACATGATAGACGCAGCCGCCGAGCGAGCGCCGGCTCCACAGATCGATGATGTCGAAGGTGAGCGGCGCGTTGACCGGCAAGGTCGGCTGGAAGGCCGCCGACAGATTCCACGCCTTGAAGCGCACGCCGGCCACGGCCTCGCCGTTGCGGCCGGTGGAGCGCAGCGACAGGCGCCGGCCGTTGCAGGTGACGGCGTGGCGGGCGTCATTGAAGCCCTCGACCTTGACCTGAAGGCGCTCGACCGAGGAGTCGACGAAGCGCGTCGTGCCGCCGCCGGCGGCCTCCTCGCCGAGCACATGCCACGGCTCCAGCGCATGGCGCAGTTCGAGCGAGACGCCGCCATGCTCGACGACGCCGTAACGCGGGAAGCGGAATTGCCGCTGTGCGTCGAACCACACCGGATCGAACGCATAGCCGGCGCGCTTTAAATCATCGAGCACGTCGAGGAAGTCGCTCCACACGAAATGCTCCAGCATGAACTGGTCGTGCAGGGCGGTGCCCCAGCGCGCCAGTTTGCCGTCCTGCGGCTCGCGCCAGAACCAAGCCACCAGCGCGCGCAGCAGGAGTTGCTGCGCCAGCGACATGCGGTGATCGGGCGGCATCTCGAAGGAGCGGAATTCGACGAGGCCGAGCCGGCCGGTCGGTCCATCCGGCGAGAACAGCTTGTCGATACAGATTTCGGTGCGGTGCGTGTTGCCAGTGACATCGACAAGGATGTTGCGGAACAGGCGATCGGTGAGCCACGGCGGCGGCGTATAGCCGTTGCCCGGCGCCGGCACGTTCGACATCGCGATTTCGAGTTCGTAGAGAATGTCCATGCGCGCTTCGTCGATGCGGGGCGCCTGGCTGGTCGGGCCGATGAACAGGCCGGAGAACAGATAGGACAGCGACGGATGCCGCTGCCAGTACAGCACCAGACTCTTCAGCACGTCGGGTCGGCGCAGGAACGGCGAATCCGATGCGAATTGGCCGCCGAGCACGACGTGATTGCCGCCGCCGGTGCCGGTATGCCGACCGTCCGTCATAAATTTGTCGGTGCCGAGCCGCGCCTGCCGCGCGTCTTCGTAAAGGCCTTTGGTGATCTCGACGGCTTCGCGCCAGTTCGCGGCCGGATGGACATTCACCTCGATGACGCCGGGATCGGGCGTCACCTTGATGACATTGATGCGCGGATCGTGCGGTGGCGGGTAGCCTTCGATATGAACCGGAATATTCAGCGAGGCTGCGGTTTCCTCGACGGCGCTGAGCAGTTCGAGATACTCCTCGAGCCGGTTGGTCGGTGGCATGAAGACGCACAATCTGCCGTCGCGGACTTCCATGGTCACGGCGGTGCGCACCGGGAAATTCTGCGCCTGCAATTGCGACAGCCCGCCGGTGCTGGTCTGCGCGACCAGTGTTTCAGGCTGCAGCGGCGGCGCCTTTCCGGGCTCGGCCGCCGCGGCGACAGCGGCCAGCGCCGGGTGATCGCTGAATGGGTCGGCGGGAATCGGATTGGGATAATCGGCCGGCGCGATATAGGGCAATTGGCCGAGCGGCAGGCGGAAGCCCGCCGGTGAATCGCCGGGGATGAGATAAAGCCGCCCGCGCCGCGTGCGCCACACCTCCGACAGCCAGCCGCCGCCGGCCTTCGCCGTCCAGTGCTGCACCGGAATGACGAAGCCGGCCGGATGAGTCAGCTTGCGCTCGAAGCTACGCATGATCCGATTGCGCTCGGCGGCGTCGTCGAGCTTGGGATTGGCCGGGTCGATATTGTCGGGCAGCGCGCCTTCCTTGAGCAGGCGTTCGGCCGGGTCTTCATAAACCGGTTGCACGAAATCGGCGGTGAGGCCGATGCGCGCGGCGACGGTCTCGGCGAAGCTCTGCAGATCGAGCGAGGTCGGCGGCGGCGTCGTCGGCTGGCGCGCGATGAGGTCGAGGTTCTGCCACATCGGCTGGCCGTCGCGGCGCCAGTACAGCGAATAGGCCCAGCGCGGCAGTTCTTCGCCCGGATACCATTTGCCCTGGCCGTAATGCAGCAGCGCGCCCGGCGCGAAGCGCGTGCGCAGGCGCTGGATGAGATCGTCGGCGCGCTTGAGCTTCTGCGGGCCGAGCGCGGCGGTGTTCCATTCGGCGGATTGGTAGTCGTCGATGGAAACGAAAGTCGGCTCGCCGCCCATGGTGAGGCGCACGTCCCAGGCGTTGAGATCGGCATCGACCTTGTCGCCGAGGTGATCGAGCGCGGCCCAGGCTTCATCGGAGAATGGCAGCGTGACGCGCGGCCGCTCGGCGATGCGATCGACCTTCATCTCGAATGCGAACGTGACTTCGGCCGGCTCGACCAGGCCGGTGATCGGCGCGGCGGAGCGATAATGCGGCGTCGCCGCCACCGGGATATGGCCTTCGCCGCAAAGCAGGCCCGATGTCGGATCGAGGCCGATCCAGCCGGCGCCCGGCAGATAGACTTCGGTCCAGGCATGCAGGTCGGTGAAATCGACCTCGGTGCCGCTCGGGCCGTCGAGCGATTTGAGATCGGGGCGAAGCTGGATCAGGTAGCCGGAAACGAAGCGCGCGGCGAGGCCGATATGGCGCAGGAGCTGCACCATCAGCCACGCCGAGTCGCGGCATGAACCAAGACCGCACGACAAGGTCTCGTCCGGCGTCTGCACCCCGGGCTCCATGCGCACGACATATTTGACGGTCTGCTGCAGACGCTGGTTGAGATCGACGATGAAATTGACGGTGTTGGTCTGCTCGCGCGGGATGGAGTCGATCAGTGCCTGCAACAAGGGTCCGGCCGGTTCCGCCTTGAGATAGGGCGTCAGGTCGTCCTTGAGTTCCTCGCCGTAGGCGAACGGCCACTTGTCGGCGTAGGGTTCGACGAAGAAGTCAAACGGATTGATGACTTCGAGATCGGCGGTGAAATCTACTGTTACCGAGAACTCGGTGGTCTTCTCCGGAAACACGAAGCGGGCGAGCCAGTTGCCGTGCGGGTCCTGCTGCCAGTTCACGAAATGCTCGGCCGGCGTGACCTTGAGTGAATAGGACGGGATCTTTGTCCGGCTGTGTGGCGCCGGACGCAGCCGCACGATCTGCGGGCCGAGGGCGATGGGCCGGTCGTATTTGTAGCTGGTGAAATGATGAAGGCCGGCGAGGATGGACATGGATACCCGTAACCCTGATGCTCGGAGCCAACTCTAATCGCTTTGCGGCCGAAACGACTGCCCATTAACCAAGCAAATTCCGGGCCGCCTGCGCGCCCATTGGGCGCTCAAAATGGCACAACTTCCAGTCATTTAGCGGGACTTGGTTACGAACCGGCGACGGTTGGAGCGGCGTTAATTGGCGGCTGCCTTCAATCCCGCATGTATCCGGTCCGGCTTGAGCGGCAGGCGATAAAACCGCACGCCGGTGGCGTCGCGGATGGCGTTGGCGAGCGCCGCGGCCACCGGGTTGTACGGGCTTTCGCTCATCGACTTGGCGCCGAAGGGCCCGAGTTCGTCGGAGGTCCTGGCGAACAGCACTTCGGTGTGAGGCACGTCGGCAAAGGCCGGAATGCGGTAATGCCGGAATGACGGATTGGTGACGCGGCCTTCATCGTTAATCACGACTTCCTCGAACAAGGCGGCGCCGAGCGCCTGCGCCACGCCGCCCTCAATCTGGGCGCGGCACTGCATCGGGTTGATGACGGTGCCGGCGTCGGCGGCTTGCACGCTCTTCAGGATTTTGACCTCGCCGCTGACGGTGTTCACCGCGACGCGAAAGCCCTGCACATTGAAGGCCACCGACCGCGGCGTGCCATTGGTGGTGCCGTGTGCCCTGAGCTCGACGCCCTGCGCTTGCGCCGCCTTGACCAGCTCGGCGAGCGGCATGGATTTGCCGTCGCACTCGACCGCGCCATCGGCAAGCTTGCAAAGCTTCGACTCAACGCCCGCATGCTTGGCCGCAAAATCGAGCAACGTGTCGTGCAGCGCTTGCGCCGCGAACTGCGTGGCGCGGCCGGCGATCACCGTGCCGGTCGAGCCATAGGCGCCGGTGTCGTGGCCGCCATGGTCGGTGTCGCTTTGCCTGACGTTGATGCTCGTCGGCCTGGCATTCAGCACGCTGGCCGCGATCTGCCGGTGCACGGTCGAGGTGCCGTTGCCGAACTCGGCGGTACCGATGGTCAAGCCGTAACCGCCGTCGGTGTCGAGCCGGATGGCCGTGTCTGAGTAATGCCCGCCCGGCGGCACGGTGTCGATCATGGTCAGCGCATAGCCTTCGCCGACCGCCCAGCCTGGCGGCGGTTCGTCGCCGTCGCCGCGCAGCATCGCCGCCTGCGCCATATCGAGGCACTGGTCGAGGCCGTAGCTGCCGTAGATGACATCGTCCGGCGATTGTTCGAGGCCGATCATCGGATCGCCCTTGCGCACGACATTGCGGCGGCGGAATTCGATGGCGTCCATGCCAATCATGCGTGCGATCTCGTCCATCGCGGATTCGACGGCGAAGCCGGTCTGCGGCAGGCCGTAGCCGCGAAATGCGCCGGCCGGCACGGTGTTGGTATAGGCGGCGTAGCCGTCCACCTTCTTGTTGGCGCAGCGATAGACGCTGATCGACTCCGAGCAGGCATGGCCGAGCACCGGCAAGCCGTGATTGCCATAGGCGCCGGTGTTGGAGACGACATGCATCTCGATCGCCGTCAGTGTGCCGTCGCGCTTGGCGCCGACCTTGACGCGGACCTTCATCGGATGCCGCGTGGTCGCGCCGGTGAACTGCTCCTCGCGGGTGAATTCGAGCTTCACCGGTCTGCCGGTCTTCAGCGCCGCCAGCGCGGCGATGTCCTCGGTGAGCATTTCCTGTTTGGCGCCGAAGCCGCCGCCGACGCGCTCGCAGAACACGCGAACTTTGTCGCGAGGCAGACCGAAAACATGCGCCAGTTCGAGCCGCGTCAGGAACGGCACCTGCGTCGAGGAGCGCACATTGAGCCGGCCATTGTCGTCGATCCAGCCGATGGCGCACAACGTCTCCAGATGCGCGTGCTGCACGCGCGGCACGAAGTAGGCGCCTTCGTGGACAACGTCTGCTTCGGCGAAGCCCTGTTCGACATCGCCGGTTGCGCCATGCAGTTCGGCGACGATATTGCGCCTGGCTTCGGCGATGCGCGCTTCCGGGCCCTTGTCGTGCAGCAGCGGCGCGCCGGGCCGCATCGCTTCCTCGGGATCGAAGACCGCAGGCAAGACGTCGTAATCGACGACCAGCTTGCCGCAGCCTTCCTCGGCGGCGGCTTCGCTGGTGGCGACGACCGCGGCGACGCGCTGGCCGATGAAGCGCACCACCTCGTCGAGCACGCGCGTATCGTCGGGATCGGTCTCGCGGGTCTCGTGCCGCGCGCTGGAATACAGCGTCTTAGGCGCGTCCTCATGCGTCAGCACCGCGACGACATCGGACACGCCGAGCGCCGCGCTTTTGTCGAAGCCCTTGATGCGGGCATGGGCATGCGGTGAGCGCACCAGCTTGATGTGATGCAGGCCGTCAATGGCTACATCGAGCGTGAAGCGCGCGTGGCCGGTGACGACATCGGGGCCCGCGGGCGCGGGCACGTTGTGGCCGACGCCGCGGCCGGCTTCGGGCTTCGCGGCGTCGCAGCGGCCCGCGATGGCATCCTCGATGGCGCGGTAGCCGGTGCAGCGGCACAGATTGCCTTTGAGCGCGCGGCCGAGATCGGCCTTCTGTTCCTGGTTGAGCGCGGCCGCGGTCATGATCATGCCGGCAGTGCAGAAGCCGCACTGATAGCCCTGCGCATCGAGGAAAGCCTGCTGCATCGGATGCAGCGCGTTGCCTTTCGCGAGGCCCTCGATGGTCGTGACCTCGTGGCCTTCGGCGCGGAAGGCCGGAACGAGGCAGGAATGCACCGGCTCGCCGTCGACATAAACCGTGCAGGCGCCGCAGTCGCCGGCGTCGCAGCCTTTCTTGACGCCGAAATGGCCGAGCTGGCGCAGGAAGGTGCGCAGGCACTGGCCCGGCGCGGGCTGCTCGTCGAAGGCGTTGCCATTGACGCGGAAGGTCATCGCGCACCTCCGCCGAGTTCGGCGACGATCTCGCGGGCAAAATGCAAAGTCATGTCGCGCCGCCAGGCCGGCAGGCCGTGAATGTCGCCGAACCATTTGCCGGCAACTTCGCCGTCGATGCGCGCGGTCAGTTCGTCGGCGCCGGGCAGGGCGTCGAAACGGAACTGATAGGGCTTCGGCGTTGAGGCCGTAACGGTGAGCGCGAAGGCGCCGGCCGCATCCAAAGTACCGATGATCAGCGCGCCGGAGCGGCCGAAGTTCGTTAGAGAGATTTGCCGGAACGCGGTGCGCCGCGTCAGTGCTGCCGCCGGCAGATGGATCGTGTCGACGATCTCGCCGGGGCCAAGCGTATTGCGATTGTTGCCCGTGATGAAACCGATCACCAGCGCGCGCCGCGTGCCGCCATCCGGCGTCCAGATGATGAGTTCGCCGCCCAGCGCGACGCAGAGCGAGATCATCGGCCCGGCCGGCAGCGACATCACGATGTTGCCGCCGACCGTTGCTACGTTTTTGATCTTGAACGAGGCGAGGAAAGCGTTGCAGCACTGCTCGATCAGCGGCTTCACTGGCCATAAAGCCGGCATGCTCATGTTTTCGAGTTGGGTGATGGTGCAGGTCGCGGCGATCTCGAGGCCCGCATCCGTCGCGCGCAGCGGCGGCCGGCCGAGCGTCGAAAGGTCGATCAGCCGCGTGAGCCTGTTCTGCGGCTCGGAGAATAGCCATGTGCCGCCGGCGAGAAAGGCATCGCCGGCTCGCCAGGCCGGAATCTCCCTCCGCTCGGTTGGGCGGACGATCTCGGCGATGGTGTTCAGGTCCATGGTGTGACCCGCTGCGCGCAGCCACACACTCCGCTCATTCCCGCGGAGGCGGGAATCCAGTGCTGGACCCCCGCCTCCGCGGGGGGGAGCGGATTATGGGGCTGGTCCTGAATTTGCAATCTTTCGTATGATGCTGCCAAAGGAAATCGCGCATGACCGACGCAGTCTGGATCAAGGACCCGCTCGCCATTCTCGCTGACGGCGCCGAGCGCGGCGTCGTGGTGAAGGATGGCGTCCTCGTCGAATTGGTCGGCAAGGGCCACGAACCGGCGACGCCGAACGCCAAGGCTTTCGAGGCGCGCCACCATGTCGTCATTCCGGGGTTGATCAACACCCATCATCATTTCTACCAGACACTGACCCGCGCCGTGCCGGCCGCGCTCGACCGCGAACTGTTCCCCTGGCTCAAGGCGCTGTATCCGATCTGGGCGAAGATGACGCCGGAGGCGCTGGATGCCGCCGTCACCGTGGCGATGGCCGAACTGATGCTGTCGGGCTGCACCACAACCACCGACCATCACTACGTGTTCCCGAAGGGCCTCGAAGACGGCGTCGATATCGAGATCGCGGCGGCCTCGAGGCTGGGCATCCGCGTGCTGCTCACGCGCGGCTCGATGAATCTCTCCGAGCGTGATGGCGGCCTGCCGCCGGATTCCGTGGTGCAGGACGAAGACACCATCCTCGCCGACAGTGAGCGCGTGGTGGCGCGTTATCACCAGCGCGGCGAAGCGGCGATGACGCAAGTGGCGCTGGCGCCATGCTCGCCGTTCTCGGTGACGACGTCGCTGATGAAGAAGACCGCCGCGCTCGCGGGCAAGCTCGACGTGCGGCTGCACACCCATCTCGCCGAAACCGAGGACGAGAACGCCTTCTGCCTTGAGCTCTATCACTGCCGGCCGCTGGACTATCTCGAGGATTGTGGCTGGCTCAATCACCGCACCTGGCTGGCGCATGGCGTGCATTTCGACAAGTCGGAGATGCCGCGCCTCGCCAGGGGCAAGGTGTCGATCAGCCATTGCGCCTGCTCGAACCAGACGCTCGCCTCGGGCCATTGCCCGGTATGCGACCTGGAAAGCGCCGGTGTCGCCGTCGGTCTCGGCGTCGATGGCTCGGCGTCGAACGATGAATCCAATCTGATGCAGGAGGTGCGCGCCGCGTTTCTGTTGCAGCGCGGGTGCTACGGCGTCACCAAGGTGAGCCACAAGGATGCGCTGCGCTGGGCAACGCAAGGCTCGGCGGCCTGCGTCGGCCGGCCTGAGCTTGGCGAGATCGCCGTCGGCAAACGCGCCGATCTGGCGCTCTACAAGCTCGATGAGTTGCGTTTCTCGGGTTACGGCGATGCGCTCGCGGCGCTGGTGCTGTGCGGCGCGCATCGCGCCGACCGCGTCATGATCAATGGCACCTGGACCGTGATCGACGGCGCCATTCCCGGCCTCGATATCGCCGGTCTCATGCGCCGCCATCAGGCGGCGGCGACGATGGTGCAGGGGTAAAGCGCGCAGCATTTGTTCGTCATTCCGGGGCGCGACCGGAGGTCGCGAGCCCGGAATCCATAACCCCAGCGCTGCGGAGTATGGATTCCGGGTCCGGCGCTTGCGCGCCGTCCCGGAATGACTGGTCCTCATTTGCCGCCGGGGAACTTGTCGTCGATGCCCTTCACATAGAAGTTCATGCCGAGGATCTGGCCGGGGTCGAGGTTCTTGCCGCCCTTGCATTCAACTTCCTTGCCGTCTTGGCCGATGACCGGACATTTGAACGGATGCAATTCGCCGGCGACGATCGCGGCCTCGGTCTTCTCGGCCAGCGCCTTCACGTCGTCGGGCATGTTGGTGTACGGCGCCATCAGCACCATCTTTTCCTTGAGGCCGTCCCAGGTGTCCTCCGCCTTCCAGGTGCCGGCGAGCGCGGCCTTGGCCTGCTTCACGTAATAAGGCCCCCAGTTGTTGATGATCGAGGTGAGCTGGGTCTTGGGGCCGAACTTGATCATGTCCGAATCCTGGCCGAAGGCGTAGATGCCGCGCTGCGCCGCGACCTGCATGGCGGCCGGCGAGTCGGTGTGCTGCATCAGCACGTCGACGCCCTGATCGGCCAGCGCCTTGGCGGCGTCGGCTTCCTTGCCGGGATCGAACCAGGTGTTCACCCAGATGATCTTGACCTTGATGTTGGGGTTGACCGATTGCGCGCCGAGGATGGTGGCGTTGATGCCGGAGATCACTTCGGGAATCGGGAACGAGCCGATGTAGCCGAGCGTGCCGGTCTTCGACATCTTGCCGGCGATCACGCCCTGGATGTAGCGGCCTTCGTAGAACCGGCCCGAATAGGTGCCGAGGTTCTCCGCCCGCTTATAGCCGGTGGCGTGCTCGAACTTGAGCTTCGGGAATTGCTTGGCGACCTTCACCGTCGGGTCCATGTAGCCGAACGACGTGGTGAAGATCAGATCGTGGCCGGTGCGCGCGAGCTGCACGATCGAGCGCTCCGAATCCGGGCCTTCGTTGACGTTCTCCAGATAGGTCGTCTCGACCTTGTCGCCGAGCTCCTTCACCATCATCTGGCGGGCGACTTCATGCATGTAGGTCCAGCCGAGATCCCCGACCGGGCCGAGATAGATGAAGCCGACCTTGAGCTTGTCGGCGGCGGTGGCGTTGAAGGCGGTTGCGGCCAGCGTCAGGGCCGCGGCCGCGGCGGTCATCAGCAGTTTTTTCATGTTCCAGCTCCGGTTAGAGTGACGTCAGAAATTCCATCAGCGGTCGGGCACGAACACCGTGCCGAGCGAGGCGGGCGCCACCGATCCGGCGGCGCCGCGCGCGCGCGAGATGATGACGAGCACCATGACGGTCGCGAGATAAGGCAGCGCCGTCATCAGTTGTGAGGGAATGCCGAGGCCGAAGGCCTGCGCATGCAGTTGCAGGATCGACACCGCGCCGAACAGATAGGCGCCGGCCACCAGCCGGCCCGGCAGCCATGACGAGAACACGACCAGCGCCAGCGCGATCCAGCCGCGGCCGGCGGTCATGCCGGGAATGAAGAACGGCGTATAGGCGAGCGGCAGGAAGGCGCCGGCCAGGCCGGCGCAACCGCCGCCGAACAGCACGGCGAGCAGGCGAATTTTCAGCACAGGATAGCCGAGCGCATGCGCCGAGGTGTGGCTGTCGCCGACCGCGCGCAGGATCAGCCCGGCGCGCGTGCGATAGAGGAACCACCAGATGCCGATGACCAGCGCGATGGAGAAGTAAATGAACGCGTTCTGCCCGAACAGGATGCGGCCGATGAACGGAATGCCGGTCAGCACCGGAATGGAGAGCTGCGGCGCCGGCACGATCTTCTCGCCGACGAAGCCGGCGCCGATCAGGCCGGACAGGCCGATGCCGAGAATGGTGAGCGCCAGCCCGGCCGCGACCTGGTTCACCGCGAGGCCGAGCGTCAGCACCGCGAAGACGAAAGATAGCGCCATGCCGGCGGCAACGCCGAACAGCGCGCCGACGAAGGTCGAGCCGGTGAGATACGCCCCGGCAAAACCGCAAGCCGCGCCCATGATCATCATGCCTTCGACGCCGAGATTGAGCACGCCGGCGCGCTCGACGATCAGTTCGCCGGCCGCCGCCAGCAACAGCGGCGTCGAGGCGGCGATGATCGAGATGACGATGGCTTCGACGAGGCCCATGGCGCTCACGCAGCTTTCGGTTTCGCCGCCACGAGGCGGATACGATAGAGAATGAGGCTGTCGCAGGCGAGCACGTAGAACAGCAGAATGCCCTGAAACACCTTGGTGAGGTCGAGCGGCACTTTCATCGAGATCTGCGCGCCTTCGCCGCCGATGAAGGTCAGCGCCAGGAAAAGTCCCGCGACCAGAATGCCGACCGGATTGAGCCGGCCGAGGAAGGCGACGATGATGGCGGTGAAGCCGTAACCCGGCGAGATGCCCGGTTGCAGCACGCCGACGGGCCCCGCGACTTCGATAATGCCGGCGAGGCCGGCGAGCGCGCCGGATACGGCGAAGGTGAAGATCACCAGTTTTTCGGACGAGAAGCCGGCGAACCGCGCCGCGCGCGGCGCCGCGCCGACGACGCGGATCTCGAAGCCCTTGATGGTGCGGCTCAGCATGATCGCGGCGACGACCACGAGCAGCGCAGTCAGCAGCACGCCGGCATGCAGGCGGCCGAACTCCATGAGCGTCGGCACGGTCGCGACCGGATCGAACGAGGCGGTGGTCGGGAAATTCGGCCCCTTCGGGTCGCGCCACGGCCCGCGCACCAGATAATCGAGAATGAGATCGGCGACATAGACCAGCATCAGCGAGGTGAGGATTTCGTTGGCGCCGAACCGCGTCTTGCACAAGGCCGGAATCATTGCCCACAGCGTGCCGCCGAACGCGCCCATCACCAGCATCGCCGGCAGCACCCAGGGTCCGGCCCCGGTGCCGTTGGTGACGACAGCCAGGTAGCTGCCGCAGACGGCGCCCATCAGGAACTGGCCCTCGGCGCCGATATTCCAGACATTCGCGAGATAGCAGAGCGACAGGCCGATCGCGATCATGATGAGCGGCGAAGCCTTCACCGCGATTTCCATCAGCGTGTAGGAATCGGTCAGTGGCTCGATGAAGTAGACATAAAGCGCCGTGACCGGATTTTTGCCGAGCATCAGGAAGAAGATCGACATCGTCACCAAAGTGAGCGCGATCGCCAGCACCGGCGAGGCGAGCGCGATGAAGGTCGAGCGTTCGGCGCGTTTCTCAAGCACCAACTGCATGAGAAACCTCCTCAACGCTCGCGGTCTCGGGCGAGGCGCCGCCCATCAGCAAGCCGAGTTTCTCGCGCGTCGCATCGGCGGCGACGACCGGTTCCGACAACGTGCCGTGGAACATCACGGCGATGCGGTCCGATATCTCGGCGAGTTCGTCGAGGTCCTGGCTGATCACCAGGACGGCGCTGCCGCGGCTCGACAGGTCGATCAGCGCCTGGCGGATCACGGCGGCGGCGCCGGCATCGACACCCCAGGTCGGCTGGCTCACCACCAGCACGCCGGGCTCGCGAAGGATCTCGCGGCCGACGATGAATTTCTGCAGATTGCCGCCGGACAGGCTGGCGGCCTCCGGATCGCGCTTGGCCTTGCGCACGTCGAAAGTCTTGGTGGTGTTGTCGACGGCCTTGAGCGTCGCCGGCCGGTCGATAAAGCCGTGATTGACCATGTGGCTGGCGGCGTGGCCGGTGAGCAGCGCGTTTTCCGACAGCTTCATGCGCGGCGCGGTGCCGTGGCCGAGACGTTCCTCCGGCACGAAGGCGGCGCCCAGCTTGCGGCGTTGCGTGACGGAAAGATTGCCGGTGGCGCGGCCGTCGATGATGACGTTGTCCTCGTGCTTCGAGACGCGTTCGCCGGACAGCGCCGCGAACAATTCGTCCTGGCCGTTGCCGGCCACGCCGGCAATGCCGAGAATCTCGCCGCCGAAGACCTCGAGCGAGATGTTGCGCAAATAGGTGCCGTGCGGATCGTCCGGCGCCATCGACAGGTCGCGGATCAGGAGGCGCGGCACCGTCGTCGCGCGCGCCGTGCTCGCGCGCACTTCGCCGATCTCGGCGCCCACCATCATCCGCGCCATCGATGCGGCCGTTTCGCTGCGCGGGTTGCAGGTCGCGACCTTCTTGCCGCCGCGAAGGATCGTTGCGGTGTCGCAGAGCCGCTTCACCTCGTCGAGCTTGTGCGAGATGTACAACAGTGCGCGGCCTTCGCCCCTGAGGCGCTCGAGCACGGTGAAAAGCTGGTCGGCCTCCTGGGGCGTGAGCACCGCGGTCGGCTCGTCGAGGATCAGCAACTTGGGGTTCTGCATCAGCGCGCGCACGATCTCGATGCGCTGGCGCTCGCCGACCGACAGCCGCCAGACTTCGCGCTTGAGGTCGAGCGGCAGGCCATAGTCGCGCGACACTTGCGCCAGCCGCGCCGACATCGCGGCGAAGGTTTCCGAGCCGTCGAGGCCGAGCGCGACGTTCTCGGCGACGGTCAGGTTGTCGAACAGCGAGAAGTGCTGGAACACCATGGCGATGCCGCGGGCGCGGGCGTCGGACGGGCCGGAGAGCTCGATTGTCTCGCCGAGCCAGCGCAATTCGCCGGCGCTCGGCTGGATCAGGCCGTACATGGTCTTGACCAGCGTGGACTTGCCGGCGCCGTTCTCGCCGAGCAGCGCGTGGATCTCGCCGGGGTAGAGGTCGATGGAAACGTCGTCGTTGGCGCGGAAGCTGCCGTAAAGCTTGGTGATGCCGATGGCCTGGAGCAGCGGCGCGCGCGCGGCAGAACTGACCGGCCCCTGATCCGACATATGGAAGGTTGTCCCGTACCCGTGACTGACGACGCCGCAATCCCCCGTGCGGCGTCTAGAAAAGTGACAAGCCAATATTGTGCCAATTCCGGCGGCAGTAGAAGGGACCAATTGTTGCCAATCCCTGCCTATCCACGCGGCAATTGCGGCGGTCCGGCCTGACGTTTGGGCAAACGAAGGCTAGCTGCCGCGGTAGGTTCCGTAAGCCCAGGGCGAGGCCGAGAGCGGCACGTGGTAATGCCCTTCCGACTCGGCGACGCCGAAGCGGATCGGCACCACGTCGAGGAAGGGCGGGTCGGCAAGCGGCACGGCCCGCGCCCTGAAATAGGCGCCGATGGCAAAGCGCAGTTCGTAGGTGCCGCGCGGCACCGGCCGCCCGCCGATCAGCGGCGCGTCGGTGCGGCCGTCTTTGTTGGTCGCGGTCCGGACCACCAGCCGTTCGCTGCCGTCGCGCGACAGTTCCCACAATTCGAACGCCACGCCCTCGGCCGGCCGGCCGCTATGGGTGTCGAGCACATGGGTGGACAGGCGACCGGCGACCGGCAGCTTGTCGGGTGCGCTGACGCGCTGGTCGAGGCGCAGCGCGCCGATACGGAAGATTTCGGACAGCGCGGTGTCGGTCTCGGCGTCGTCGCCTTGCGCCAGGCGGCGCTCGAATTCGGCGAGGATGGAATCCAGGGTGTGACGGCGCACGCAGACGATGAAGGGGATGCCGAATTTGGCCTTGTAGGCGTCGTTGAGCGCGTGGAAGCGCGCATAGTCCTGCTCGCTGAGGCGATCGAGCCCGGCGCTGGTCTGCTCGCGCGTCGAGTCCGGCGTCAGCGCGCCGTCCCGCGCCGCCTTGCCGGCGAGGTCCGGATGCGCGGCGATCAGTTTCTGCCGCGCCTCGGCCGGTACGGCCTTCATCGCCGCGACCATCGCCTCATGCAGCGCATTGAGCGTGGGATACGGCCGCTGCTTCGCCGCCGCTTCCGCGACCCATGGCGAATGCTCATAGATGTCCGCCAGCGCCGCGGTGAAATCGGCGGGAGACATCGAATTGAGTTGATCGAGGGTGAGTTGGCTCATTGGCGTTGCATCACACTCCGCTCATTCCCGCGCAAGCGGGAATCCAGATCGGCTCTTCAGCGTCGCACTGGGTCCCCGCTTTCGCGGGGACGAGCGGAGGAATTGGCACCGCTCGCGCCATCTCTTACTCCCCCGGCGCGCCGGCCGCATACCAGGCCGCGATGACCTGCCGCTCTTCCGGCGTCATTTCCGTGACATTGCCCGGCGGCATGGCGCTGGAATGGCCGGCTTGCAGCGCGATCAGCTTGGCATGCAGGCGGATCGCCTCGGCGGTGTCGAGATGAACCGCCTTCGGCGCTTCGCCAATGCCGGTCCAGACCGGCTCGGCGGTGTGGCACATGCTGCAGCGGGACATCGCGATTTCATTAACCTGCGCGAATTTCGGCGTCTCCGGCAACGCGCCGGACCTGCCGCCCATCGGGCCGCCGGTCGAGAGCCACAGCACCAGCATCATGGCGAAGGCGGCGACGAACCACGTCCACCATGGCGATGGCTTGCCCTCGTGCCGCGCATTGAAGAAGTGCCGGATCACCGGGCCGACCACCAGCACGATGGCGACGATGAGCCAGTTGTTCTTGGTCGCGAACAGCAGCGGGTAGTGATTGCTGAGCATCAGGAACACGACCGGCAGCGTCAGGTAATTGTTGTGCACCGAGCGCTGCTTGCCGAGTTCGCCCCACACCGGGTCCGGCTTCTCGCCGGCGATCAGCGCCGCCACGGTCTTGCGCTGGTTCGGCATGATCACGGCGAACACATTGGCGACCATGATGGTGCCGATCAGCGCGCCGATCTGGGTGAAGGCGCCGCGGCCGCTGAACACGTGCGTGAAAGCGTAAGTCAGCGCGACGAGATAGACATAGCCGACCAGCGCCAGCGCCACTTCGTGCTTGCCGAGCGGCGAGCGGCACAAAGCCTCGTACACCAGCCAGCTCGCCAGCAGGCTGAAGAAGGCGATTGCCGCCGCCATCGGCGCGCTCATGGTGAGCACCGACTTGTCGATCAGGAACAGGTCGGCCTGCATGTAATAGACCAGCACTAAGAGCGCGAAGCCGGACAGCCAGGTCGTATAGGCTTCCCATTTGAACCAGGTCAGCTCGTCCGGCATGTTTTTCGGCGCCACCAGAAACTTGATCATCTGGTAGAAGCCGCCGCCATGGATCTGCCAGGCGTCGCCCTTGACCCCGTCGGGCAGGCCGGCGCGCTTCTTGAGGCTCAGGTCGAGGTGAATGAAGTAGAACGATGAGCCGATCCAGGCGATGCCGGCGACGACATGCAGCCAGCGTACCGTGGCGCTCAGCAGTTCGGATACGACGAGAGAAAAGTCCAAGCAGCGGCCCCCAGGAATAGCCCGGCCAGACCACCATGACAGATGGGGCCTCAGGTATTCAAGGGAGCCGGGGCTTATTCCGCCGCGCGATAGAAGGCGGCGGCGTCGTCGCTGAAGGCTTTGCGCTGGCCGGCCGCGATGTAGAACATGTGGCCGCCGCGATAGAGCTTGAACTGAACGCGGCCGGATGGCCCGATCGGCGGCAGATGGTCGAGCACGTAGCGCGACATGCCGTAGGGCGTGACCATGTCGGCATAGCCGTGCACCACCATCAGGCGGAACGACGGGCTGAACGCCAGCAGCGTGCGAATGTCGTCGTCCGATGTCGCGGCGAAGCGGCCGCCATTACCCCAGTCCCAGTTGCCGGCAATGTCATTGGCCAGCAGCGTGTAGGTCATCTCGGTCTTGAAGCCGAGTTCGTTGCGGGCGTAATCGGCAAAACCGCCGCCATAGGCGCGCGACACGCCGTCGAGAATGGGGTCGGGCCCCCGCGCTGAGCGGCGCTCCGGGGTCGGATCGTCCACCGCGTAATCGGCATCGTAGCGGCTGACGATCTTGCCGGCGCGAATGGTCTTGACAAAATCGTTGATGAAACCGCGTGACGACGCGATCGTGCCGTCCGGTACGCCGGTCATGGCGGCGACACGCGCATAGAAGGCGTTGGCGGCCTCGCCTTCCGGCCTTTTGCCGGCGAGCGTCACGAGATAATCGGTCATGGCGAACTTTTCCGCCTCGGCCTGCGCCTGCGGCGTGAACGCCTTTTTACGCTCGAGTTCGGCGGCGGCGAACGATGGCATCTGCAAGGCCGCGCGCAGCGCGGAAGTGTCGTCGCCGAAAGTGAGCCAGCCCTCGAGCAAGGGCGACACGAGAATGAGCCCGCTGACCGCGAGGCCCTGTTCGCGCAGCAGCGCGCGGGCCGTCTTCACCGCGCGGAAGCCGCCATAGCTCTCGCCGAGCAGATATTTCGGCGCGGCGCCGCGGTTGTTGCGCGCGACGTAAAGCGCGATGGCTTTCGCCATTGCGTCGGCGTCGCTGCGCACGCCCCAGAAATTCTTGGCGTTGTCGCCCTTGGCGGCGCGGCTCCAGCCGGTGCCGACCGGATCGATCAGCACGAGATCGGTGAAGGCGAGCCAGGTGGCGGGGTTGTCGCGCAATTCGGCGCGCGCGGCGTCATGGCCCTCGGGGCCGAGTTCGAGAATGCGCGGACCGACCACGCCCATGTGCAGATAGGCCGACGCCGCGCCCGGCCCGCCATTGAAGGCGAAGGTCAGCGGCCGGTTCGGGCCGCCGTTCTTGTCAGAATTCTTGGCGACATAGGCGGTGTAGAATACCGACGCGCTCTGGCTGCCGGACTGGTCGTAGAACGGCAGCGTGCCCGCGGTCGCGGTGTAGTCGATCTTGCCCTGCGGCGTCGTGATGGAATGCTGGGTGACGGCGTCGGCCGGCAGCAGCTTGAGAATGCCATCGGTGCTGGCTTCGCGCCGGGCCTCGGGGCGCTGTTCTTTCGTCTCGGGGGAGGGCTGAGCCAGGGCGGCCGATGCCGCCAGCAGAAGCGCGACGACCGAACAAAGCGACTTTCTCGTCATCCGCGGCGCTCCCTTGATACTTGGTCCCGCCGAAACGAAATGTCCCGGCGCGAAGGCCGGGACATTTAGAGAGACTACCGGCGGCGGAAATTTGGCCGGCGCTGCGCGGGCGCCGATGTCGGCGCATCGCCCTTGTGGCGGAAACTGATGCGACCGCGCTGCAGGTCGTAAGGCGACATTTCCACGATCACCCGGTCGCCGACGCCGGTGCGGATGCGGAATTTGCGCATCTTGCCGGCGGTGTAGGCCAGCACCTCGTGCTCGTTATCGAGCTTCACCCGGAAATTGCCGTCCGGCAACACTTCGGTCACCGTCCCGTCGAACTCCAGCATTTCTTCTTTCGGCATCCAAATCCTCTCCCGGTGGCCCGCGCCCTGGAACGGGCGGGGTACCTTTATCCGAAAAACCGATCCCTCCCCAAGGCCGTTTTTCGGCCTTGGGGGAGGTAATTCAGTCGGTCGTTAGCGCGGCGCGTGGTTGCGCGGCCGGTTCGGGCCCCGCTGCATGAACTTCATGCCGCCGATGTCCTCGCCGCCGCCATGATGGCCGCCGGCTGCCGCCGTCGCCGGGCGGCCGCCATTGCGCTGGCCGTTCTGGTGGCCGCCATTGGCGTTGCCGCCATGGCCCTTGGCGCGCTGCGGACGCTGCTCGCCATGACCCTGACCGTGACCCTGACCGCCATTGCGGCCGCGGTTCTGGCCATTGCCACCGCGGCGGTTACCGCCGCCATTGCGGCCATTGGCATGATGATGCGGCGCCGGTTCGGAGCGCCCGGCGGAACGGCCGGTGCGCCTGTCCTCGGACGGGATCTTGATGCGGATCGTGCGCTCGATGTCGCGCAGGAAGCCATTCTCCTCGTGATCGCAGAACGAGATGGCGACGCCGTCGCGGCCGGCGCGCGCGGTGCGGCCGATGCGATGCACGTAGGATTCCGGAATGTTCGGCAGATCGTAATTGACGACATGGGTGATGCCGTCGACGTCGATGCCGCGCGCGGCGATGTCGGTCGCGATCAGGATACGGAGCGAACCGTCACGGAACTGGGCGAGCACGCGCTCACGCTGGTTCTGCGACTTGTTGCCGTGGATCGCGGCCGCCGGCAGGCCGGAGCTCTCGAGCTGACGCACGACCTTGTCGGCGCCGTGCTTGGTGCGGGTGAAGACCAGCACGCGGTCGATGGTCTCGGACTTGATGACCTCGACGAGCAGGCCCGGCTTGGCCGACTTTTCTGTGAGGATCACGCGCTGCGCGATGCGCTCGACGGTGGTCGATTCCGGCGTCACCGATACGCGCTCCGGATCCTTGAGCATCGACTCGGCGAGCTGGGTGATTTCCTTCGGCATGGTGGCCGAGAAGAACAAAGTCTGCCGCTTCTGCGGCAGCATCTGCACGATCTTCCTGATGTCGCGGATGAAGCCCATGTCGAGCATGCGGTCGGCTTCGTCGAGCACCAGGATTTCGACCTGATCGAGCACGACCGAGCGCTGCTGCACGAGGTCGAGCAGACGGCCCGGCGTCGCGACGAGCACTTCGGCGCCGCGCGCCATGCCGCGGGACTGCCGGTTGATCGGCACGCCGCCGATGGCGAGTTCGACCGTCAGCGGACGAATGTGCCGGCCATAGGTGCGGAACGAGTCGGCGATCTGGCCGGACAGCTCACGCGTCGGCGACAGCACCAGCACGCGCGCGGCCTTCTGAGAAGGACGCATGCGGTAGTTGACGATGTGGTTGAGGATCGGCAGCGCGAAGGATGCGGTCTTGCCGGTGCCGGTCTGGGCGATGCCGACAATGTCGCGGCCCTTCATGGCGGCGGGGATCGTCTGGGCCTGGATCGGGGTGGGGGTTTCGTATTTCTCTTCGGCGAGGGCGCGAAGGATCGGTTCGGCGAGGCCGAAGTCGTTGAAGTTAGTCAAAACAGCTCTTTTCTAATGCGTCGACACGACCGGGCGCGCTTCGCGCACGGCGGATCGGGGTTTCAAGACATCCCGCGTTGCCAGGGTTGTCGTGTCGGTAGGTGAGGCGGAAGAGGCGGGGCGAAAATCGTCTGATCGAGATGATCTGCTGGAAATTCGTGCACGCAGCCCGCGGAGCTCGAATCGAGCCTTCATCCGCAGGGCTGATATGACAGCGCCGGGTGTTCTTTTCAAGGCCGAATTCGGCAATATCGGCCCGGATCGTGAACAAATTCCGCTCGCGGACCATGGCCTTCATCGCCGATAGACATCCCCGTCCGGATCGTGGAAGGTCTTGGTTCCGTTGAAGCTTTTGACCGCGTGGAGCTGCTTGAAAATGCCATTTCCCCGGGCGTCCTCGGCCCTGTCCCGATTTACCATTCTTGACCTGACCCGCGTCCGTTCCGGACCGACCTGCGTGCGCCAGTTCGCCGATTGGGGCGCCAATGTCATCAAGATCGAGACCCCGCCGCACCTCGAAAAGGGCGAAGGCCCGGGCGGGCCGCGCGAGAACGCCGACTTCCAGAATCTGCATCGCAACAAGCGCAGCATCACGCTCGATCTGAAATCGCCGCAGGGCATCGCCGCCTTCAAGCGCCTCGTCGAAAAGGCCGACGTGGTGGTCGAGAACTTCCGCCCCGACGTGAAGGACCGCCTCGGCTTCGATTACGCGTCGCTCAAGAAGATCAACAAGCGCATCATCCTCGCCAGCATTTCCGGCTTCGGCCAGGACGGCCCCTATCGCGATCGTCCCGGCTTCGACCAGATCGCGCAAGGCATGGGCGGCCTGATGTCGATCACCGGCGAGCCCGGCCGCGGTCCGATGCGCGTCGGTATTCCGATCGCCGATCTGTGCACGGGCCTGCTGTGCGCGCTCGGCGTGCAGACCGCGCTGCTCGAGCGCGAAGTGTCGGGCGAAGGCCAGTGGGTGCAGACCTCGCTGCTCCAGGCGCAGATCTTCATGCTGGACTTCCAGGCGGCGCGCTGGCTGCAGCATCAGGAAGTCGCGCAGCAGGCCGGCAACGATCACCCGACCACGATCCCGACCGGCGTGTTCAGGACCGCGGACGGCTATATCAACATCGCCGCCGCCGGGCAGGTGATCTGGGAGCGGCTGTGCAACGCCATCGGCGCGCCGGAGCTGATCGCCAATCCGGATTTCAAATCGAACAGTCTGCGCTCCAAGAACCGCGAGGCGGTCAACGCGGCGATCGCCGCCAGGACCGTGCACAAGACCAGCGCCGAATGGATCGCGCTGTTCGAGAAGGCCGGCGTGCCGTCCGGGCCGATCAATTCGATCGATCAGGTGTTCGCCGACGAGCAGGTCAGGCACCTCAAGATGGCGCAGGACGGCATCAAGCCGAATGGCGAGACGCAGACTTTCGTCGGTCAGGCGATCGGGCTGTCGCGCACGCCGAGCCGCATCGCCGCGACGCCGCCGAAGCAGGGCGAGCACACCGACGAGGTGCTCAAGGAATTCGGCTTCGCCGCCGACGAGATTGCCGCCTTGCACGACGCGAAGGCGGTGTAGTTCGTCATTCCGGGGCGCGCCGCAGGTGCGAACCCGGAATCCAGACGGATATTCGGAGTTTTGTTCCTGGATTCCGGGTTCGCTCACGCCCCGGAATGACAGAATAGTGAAAGAAAGACACGCCCATGAACGCCCCCGTAACGACCGACAAGATGCTGTCCCGCAAGGACGGTCAGGTCGGCTATCTCACATTCAACAATCCCGACAAGCTCAACGCCGTGTCGCTCGACATGTGGGAGGCGGCGGAGAGCTATCTCGACGAGTTCAAGAACGACGACAATATCCGCGTCGTCATCGTCACCGGCGCGGGCGGCAGGGCCTTCGTGTCGGGCGCCGACATTTCGAAATTCGCCAACGAGCGCTCCAGCAAGGAGGCCTCCGACCGCTACAACGAAGCGGTCGATCGCGCTTACGGCGCCTTCCATAATTTCCCCAAGCCGACCATCGCCATGATCCGCGGCTATTGCGTCGGCGGCGGCATGGGCCTCGCGCTGGCCTGCGACATGCGCATCTGCACCGAGGGCTCGAAATTCGCGGTGCCCGCCGCCAAGCTGTCGCTCGGCTACCGCTTTGCCGGCGTGAAGAAGCTGGTCGATGTCGTCGGGCCATCCTTCGCCAAGGAGATCTTCTACACCGCGCGCCAGTTCACCGCGCAGGAGGCCAGGGAGATGGGCCTCGTCAATCGCGTGCTGCCCGATGGCGAACTGGAGTCCTATGTGCAGAACTATGCCGAGACCATCGCCGGCAACGCGCCGCTCGCCGTTGACTCCATCAAGTTCATCGTCGGCGAGATTCTCAAGGACCCGGCCGAGCGCGACATGGACAAGGCGGAGGCCATGGTCCAGGCCTGCTTCGCGTCCCGCGACTACATTGAGGGCCGCGACGCCTTCATGGAAAAGCGCAAGCCGAAATTCACCGGCAAATAAGCCGGCATATTTGTTTCGAATTATCTTTCGCAGCGCGCTGACGGGCGCGGTGGCCGCGGCACGCTGAAAATGCTAAGGCTCCCGCCCAGTTGAACGACACCGGGAAACGACGAGGTTCGCACATGTACACCGATCTCAAGCTCTACATCGACGGCCAGTGGCTGGGCGCCGACAACCGCAAGAGCGAGGACGTCATCAATCCGGCGACCGGCAAGGTGCTGGCCAGACTGCCGCACGCCTCGAAGGCCGATCTCGATAACGCGCTCGCCGCCGCCGACAAGGCGTTCGGCGCCTGGAGCCGCACCTCGGCCTATGACCGTTCCAACATCATGCGCAAGGCTGCGATGCTGATGCGCGAGCGTGCCGATCACATCGCGCGCGTGCAGACGCAGGAGCAGGGCAAGCCGTTTCCGGAATCGCGCATCGAGGTCATGACCTCGGCCGACATCACCGACTGGTATGCCGAGGAAGGCCGCCGTGCTTACGGCCGCATCGTGCCGGGCCGCGTGAAGGGCACGCGCCAGATCGTGGTGCAGGAGCCGGTCGGCGTCGCCGCCGCCTTCACGCCGTGGAATTTCCCGACGCTGACGCCAATCCGCAAGATCGCCGGCGCGCTCGCCGCGGGCTGCACGCTCATCATCAAGGCGTCGGAAGAAGTGCCGGGCGGCTGCGTCGAGCTGGTCAAGTGCTTCGCCGATGCCGGCGTGCCGGCGGGCGTGCTCAATCTCGTCTTCGGCGTGCCGGGCGAAGTGTCCGAGCACATCATTCCGTCGCCCATCGTCAAGAAGGTATCGTTTACCGGCTCCGTGCCGGTCGGCAAGCACCTTGCCGCCATGGCGGCGCGCGGCATGAAGCGCGCGACCATGGAGCTCGGCGGCCATTCGCCGGTGCTGGTGTTCGACGATGCCGATCCGGTCAAGGCGGCGGACACCATCGCCGCGTTCAAGTATCGCAACGCCGGGCAGGTCTGTATTTCGCCGACGCGCTTCTACGTGCAGGAGAAGAACTACAACAAGTTCGTCGAGCGCTTCGTCGAATACGCCAAGGGCCTCACCCTCGGCGACGGTCTCGAGAAAGAAACCAAGATGGGCCCGCTCGCCAATCCGCGCCGGCTCGACGCGATGGAATCCTTCGTCAACGATGCCAAGGCGCGCGGCGGCAAGATCGCGGCCGGCGGCAACCGTCACGGCAACCAGGGCTTCTTCTTCGAGCCGACGGTCATCACCGACATCGCCGACGATTCCAAGATCATGACCGAGGAGCCGTTCGGCCCGCTGGCGCCGATCGTGCCGTTCAAGACCTTCGATGAAGTGATCGAGCGCGCCAACTCGCTGCCCTTCGGGCTCGCCTCCTATGCTTTCACCACCTCGACGGCGACGGCGAACGCGGTGGGCGATGCCATCCAGGCCGGCATGGTCGGCATCAACTCGGTGGCGGTGTCGACGCCGGAGACGCCGTTCGGCGGCGTCAAGGATTCCGGCTACGGCTCGGAAGGCGGCATCGAAGGCCTGCAGGCTTATCTCAACACGAAGTTCATCAGCCAGGCGTAAGTCATCGTCCGCGAAGGCGGACGATCCAGCGCTTCAAATGCCAAACGGCCGGGCCAAGCGCCCGGCCGTTTTAGTTAGATGTCGTCCCCGCGCAGGCGGGGACCCATACGCCGCAGCGAGGAGGCTGGATAGACGGCTTTGCAGCGGGCCCGCAGCAAACGGCGTTGATTTTAGGCCTGCCAATAATGACAGGCGGGCCCATGTCGATACCGACACTAGGGGGAGTGCCAGGAATTGCACACGAAGTAGTACGCCATGCTAATAGCACTCAAGGTCTATTAGGACACAGTATACACATCAGGGGGCGCCAAATATGACACGGGGCGGAGCCCTGCAGGACCCTTGTTGTAGCGGTGGCGCATCGCCATAGTTTGCATCATGAAACAGCCCAAAGACCCCGCAGGGCAGGTTGTCGCCCTTCCGATTGCGCCAAAGGATAAGCGGCGCGCCGAGTCCAAGTATGGCAAGGCCGTCATGGCCCATGGTTCACGGTCGTACCGAATTTACTCTTGCAGGCCCAAGCTCATCTTAAAGTCAGCCCGACCGCGTTCAATGTGTTGCTGCACTTGGTCATGCACTGGTGGGATGCGCACGAAGCGCCGCATCCGGCGATCAAGACAATCGCGCGGCGTATGAATAAGAGCCCTCGCTCATTGTTCAGATACTTTGACGAATTGGAGGCCGCCGGCTTGATACGCCGAGAAGCCCGCTACAAAGGGCAGAAGGCGCAAACCTCTAGTGCCTACATCCTTACTGGTCTCACCGCCAAGCTGCGTGAAGTCGAGCCGCAGTTTAAAGCAGCAAAACAGTTTAAGAGCAAACGGATGGAGAAGGCCGAAACTGCCTCAACTGCTGCTTAAAGTTCCGCGACGTAGCTCAACTGGAAAGAGCCCCCGCTTTCGACCTTGCCGCCTAAGTTCGCACTCAGGAGCATAGGGGCGGGGAGATGCAGGTTCAACCCCTGCCGTCGCGCCCAACGCCTTGGTTGCCGCACGAGGATGTGAAGCCGTGAGCAGCAGTTTGTAATGCGGCTTTGCTCTTGGCCTCTGCCGCGTTCGGTGACAAGTGCAGGGGTTATGGGTCCCCGCCTGCGCGGGGACGACACTAGGGCAGCGCGGGGACGACAGTGTTTGTCACTTCCCCATCCCCCTCTGACACGCCGCCCAAACCTTGGCCGGCGTCGCCGGCATGTCCATGGCATCGGCGGCGCCGTTCGGGATGGCGTTTGAAATCGCGTTCATCACCGCGGCGATGGCCGCCGTGGTGCCGGCCTCGCCGGTGCCCTTGACGCCGAGCGGGTTGGTGGTCGCCGGCACGGCATGCGTTGCCTCGCGCAGTTCGAGCGGCATGTCGTGGGCGCGCGGCATGCCGTAATCCATGAACGAGCCGGTGACGAGCTGGCCGCTGCCGCTGTCGTATACCGCGCTCTCGGTCAGCGCCTGGCCGAGGCCGTTGGCGATAGCGCCCTGCACCTGGCCTTCGACCACGGCCTTGTCGAGCACGTTGCCGCAGTCATCGACCGCCGTGTAGGTGACGATGTCGAAATGCCCGGTGTCGGGATCGATCTCGACCTCGGCGATATGGCAGCCATTGGGGAAGGTCAGCGGCGCCTCGGCCTTTTCCTTGGTGTCGAGGCTTTCGCCCGTCGCCTTGGCGCGGGCCGCCGTCTCGAACAACGAAATGCGCCGGTCGGTGCCGACCACTTCGAAGCGGCCGTCGCGATACTGGACATCGCTCTCGGACGCTTCCAGCGCCGACGCGGCAACCTTCCTCGCTTTCACCAGCATGGCGTCGGCGGTGGCGACGATGGCCGAGCCGGCGCATTGCGCCGAGCGCGAGCCGACCGAGGCAAAACCGGTGAGGCCCAGGTCCGTGTCGCCATGGCGGTGCTCGATGGCCTTGGCGTCGATGCCGAGTTTCGCCGCCAGCAGGCGCGCGAACACGGTGGCGTGGCCCTGGCCGGTCGATTGCACATTGCAGCCGAGGATCAGTTTGTCCTCGTCGGGGAAACTCACCGACGCCCACTCGGTCGGCAGCGAGCCGGCATGTTCGAGCATGCAGGAGATGCCGATGCCGCGCAGCTTGCCTCGCTTGGCGGCCTCGCGTTTGCGTTTGGCGAAGCCGTCATAGTCGGCGAGCGCGAGCGCCTGATCGACCACGGCGGGAAAGTCGCCGGAATCGTAGGTCTGGATCGGCGTCTTGAACGGCATCGCTTTCGCCGGGATCAGGTTCTTCTTGCGCAATTTCGCCGGGTCCATCTTGAGCAGCCTTGCCGCTTCCTCGACCGCGCGCTCCAGTGCGAAATTGGCCTCCGGGCGTCCGGCGCCGCGATAGGGCCCGATCGGAAGCGTGTTGGAGAAATAGCAGGCGACCGACACGTCCATTTTCGGAATGGCGTACATCGCCGGCAGGCAGCGCCAGAAGTTCACGGTGTTGATCTGCACGCCGGCATTGGAAACATAGGCGCCCTGATTGCACAGATGGCGCACGCGCAGCGCGGTGAACTTGCCCTTGTCGTCGCAGGCGAGTTCGACATGCGTGACGGTGTCGCGGCCCTGTGTGTCGCTGACGAAGGCTTCCGAGCGCGTCGACATCCAGTGCACCGGGCGGCCGAGCTTCCTGGCGGCCACCAGCACGGCGATGTATTCGGGATAGACGGGCGTCTTCATGCCGAAAGCGCCGCCGACATCTCCGGTCACCACGCGCATCCGCTCGTTGGGCACGCCCATGATCGCGGCCGCCATGCCGCGCAAGGTGTCGGCGCCCTGCGAACTGGCATGAAGCGTGAAGCTGTCCTTCGCCTTGTCGTAGACGCCGGTTGCGCCGCGCGTCTCCAGCGAGGCGACGATCATGCGCTGATTGGTGACGGTCACCTTCGCGACATGCGCGGCCCTAGCGATGATGTCCGCGACCGCCTTCTCGTTATCCCGGTCTTCCTTCATGCCGGGCCAGTCGACCACGACATTGCCGGGCGCCTCCTCATACAGCACCGTCGCCGCCTGCTTCGCCTGGTCGAGATCGACGACCGGCGTCAGTTCTTCGTAATCCACCGCAACCAGATCGGCGGCGTCCATGGCCTGCGCCCGGGTTTCCGCGACGACGACCGCCACCGGCTCACCCACATGCATCACCTTGTCGCCGGCGAGCGCGGGCCGGAACGGCGTCGCCATCCTGACGCCGCCGCGGCCGATCAGCGGATTATGCCGCGTCAGCGTCCCGACATTGGCGGCCGCCATGTCCGCGGCGGTGAGCACCGCGAGCACGCCTTTGGCCTTGAGCGCCGCCCCGGCATCGACCGACCGGATGCGGGCGTGGGCATGCGGCGAGCGCACGAACACCGCCGCCGCCTGGCCGGGCACATGCGGGTCGTCCATGAATTGCCCGGCCCCGCGCACCAGCGCGTCGTCCTCGACGCGCGGTTCGGATTTGCTGCGGGGCGGGATGGTCAATGTCATGGGCGGATTCATGGGCGCTTCCTCGGACGTATCGGGACTGCAACCGAAAAGGGTACTGATCTATAGCAGCCTGCGGCCCGGACCTGTACCCGCTGCCCACCACTGGCGCGCTTCGCGGGGAAACGCTATGCGGATACGCAAGACGAACGCGCCCGCGGTCAACGCGGCGGCAATGGCAAGGGAGAGAGTTTCAATGTCCAAGAACACGCAGAAGATCGGCTGGATCGGCCTCGGCCGCATGGGCGCGCCGATGGCCGAGCGTCTGCTGAAAGCCGGCCACGACGTCACCGTCTGGAATCGCACGCGCGCCAAGGCCGAGCCGCTGGCCAAGAGCGGCGGCAAGGTCGCGGACAAGCTGTCCGATCTCGCCGGCCTCGACGTGGTGTTCTCCATCGTCTCCACCGGCAAGGATCTCGACGAGATCTATTTCGGCCCCAACGGCGTGCTCGCCGGCGGCGGCAAGGCGCCGAAGATCGTGGTCGATTGTTCGACCATTTCGATCGAGGACTCCGTCGATATCCGGCGCAAGCTGATGGAAGCCGGCAGCGACTATCTCACCGCGCCGGTGTCGGGCAACGCCAAGGTCATCAAGGCCGGCAAGCTGTCGTCGGTCGTGTCGGGCTCGGAAGACGTGTTCAACGCCGCCAAGCCGCTCATCGACATCATCGCGCCGCAGGGCGTCGCCTATGTCGGCGAGGGCGATCTCGCCCGCGTCTGCAAGATCGCGCACAACGTGATGCTCGGCGTCGTCATCGAGAACCTCATCGAGATCACGCTGCTCGCCAACAAGATGGGCGTGCCGCGCCACGCCTTCCTCGCCTTCATGAACAACGGCGTCATGGGCTCGATGTTCACGAAGTACAAGTCGCCGGCTCTGGTGAATCTCGACTGGACCACCACCTTCACGCCGGAACTGTTGCGCAAGGATCTCGACCTCGGCCTCGAGCTCGGCCGCGAATTCGACGTGCCGATGCCGGTGACGGCGGCGACGCGTGAGGTGCTGCAGGGCCATTTCGGCGCGGCGACGCTGCAGAAGGACCCCGAAGCCTATCTGCAGAAGGATTTCGCGGCGTTGATGGAGACCATGGCGCTCGCCGCCGGCATGAAGCTCGAGCCGGAGAACGTCAAGGTCGGCACCGGGCTGGAATGATCGCGCGCCACGGCGCGGCGACAAAAAAAGAAGGGGCTTCCGAGGAAGCCCCTTTTCACAAGGTGGAGGATTTTCGTTGCCGTCACGTCATGTGATTGAGCGACGACATCGCACAACAGGATTGAGTGAAGCCCCGGCGGTGCGATGTCTCAAGTAAAGATGCTGTAATAAAAGCCTTCGATACCGGGACCATGGCGAATACTGTCATAATTCGACCACGACAGTTGCATGAAGGCGCCGTTAAGCAATCGGGAACACATGAGCGCCTAAATACCGGCGCCGAAGTTCCCGCCCCTGGACAATGCAATGCCGCGCAATCTTGCGATTCGACTGCCAATCGCCGCCAAGGCGATGCTGCTGATCGGAGGTCTCGGCATACTCTCGGCCGCGGCAAACTGGTACAGCCTGCGCAGCCTGCACGACGTCGATCGCCTCAATGACATCGTCACGCGCGAGATCGCGCCGGTGCGGCTCGTTCTCACCGAATCCAAGATTGCCGCGGAGTCGCTCGGGCTCGCGACCTACAAGATGGCGGCCGCCAGCGATCCGGATACGGTGCGCGAGGCCATCGACGAGCGCGCCGGCCAGTATGCGTCGGCGAAGCACTGGTTGGGCGGCGTTATCGAGGCGATGCCTGATCGCGAAGCCGATGTGCGCGGCATGCTGCGGCGGCTCGACACGCTCAACACGATCGCCGACGAGGTGCGGATCGCGATCGAGGCCGGCGACAACGGCAAGGTGCGTCATCTGCTCGAATACCGGTTCGATCCGGCCATCGTCGATACCACGACCAGCATGAACCGCCTGATCGACATTCTCGGCGGGCAGATGCGCGCCGCCATGGACGCGGCGAGCGCCGGCAAGGCGGCGACCTACCGCCTGCTGACCATCATGCTGGTGGGCGGCACGTTGCTCACCATCGTCCTCGCCATGCTGCTGGCCCACCGCGCCGTGGCGCGGCCGCTGCGGCGTCTTGCCGCCGTCATGCGTGAGATCGCGCAGGGCCGGCTCGACGCGCCGATCGACGGCCTGCAGCGCAGCGACGAGGTCGGCACCATGGCGCGCGCGGTGCTGGTGTTTCGCGACAACGCCGTCGCCCTGAGGGATGCGCAGGAGATGCGCCAGCGCGCGCGCGAGCAGTCGGCGCAGGACAAGCGCCAGGCGCTCGACGAGCTCGCCGGCAATTTCGAAAGCAAGATTCTCAGCGTCGCCGCGGCGCTGGCCCATTCGGCTTCCGAGCTCGACCGCGCCGCGCAGGCCATGAGCGAAGTTGCGGACGAGTCCGGCGATCATGCCGGCACCGCCGCCGTCGTGGCGCAGGAAACCACCGAGGTCGCGAGCACCGTGGCGGCCGCCGTGGAGGAGCTGTCGGCGTCGATGCACGACATCGACGGCCAGCTCGGCAGTGCCACCGGCACGGTGCTGGACGCCTCGCGCCGCGCCGAAATAGCGGTGACCAATGTCGATCGTCTGACCGAGGCCGTGGGCGACATCGACAAGGTCGTCGGCATGATCCAGGCCATCGCCAGCCAGACCAATTTGCTGGCGCTCAACGCCACCATCGAGGCGGCGCGCGCCGGCGAGGCCGGACGCGGCTTCGCCGTGGTGGCGCAGGAGGTCAAGTCGCTGGCGACGCAGACCACGCAGGCACTCGCCGATATTCGCGGCAAGACCGAATCAGTCGCCGCCATCATCGGCGGCGTGCGCAGCGGGACCGAATCCATCGTGCAGGGCATATCCGGCATCCGCACCGTGGCGCGCGCCATCACCGAGGCCGTCAGCGTGCAGAGCCATGCGACGCAGAAGATCGCCGAGACCGTCGAGGGCGCCGCGCTGCGCTCGCGCCAGGTGTCGCAGACGGTGGATGGTGTCAACGAATTCGCGGCGCGCACGCGCAACGGCGCCGTCGAGATCCAGCACGCTGCGGCGGATCTGAGCCGTCAGGCCGCCGCGTTGCAGGTCGAGGCGCAGGATTTCATCGCCGGCGTGCGAGCGGCCTGAGCCATGCGCGGCGATGCCGGCCCGTGTTGGCCGGCACCGCTCAACGTTCGTTACTTGGCGTTACCGCCGCTGCCGACCTTCGGCATTTCCACCTTGACGGTGCTGGTGCCGCCACCGCCACCGCCTCCAAGATGGCCGGTCGCGTACAGGACGCCCGCGCCGACCATCACCACAATCAGGGCTCCCACGAGCACGCCCAGCACACCATTTCCGTCGCTGCCTTCAGCCATCTGGAACTCCTCAAAGAAAACGATGGCTGTGTAAGCGCGGGGGTGCCGTTTTGGTTCCAGAGGGGTCCGCCTCATGGTGAGGAGCACGCCGCAGGCGTGCGTCTCGAACCATAGGCGGCTCCATCCTTCGAGACGCGCTCCGTTGGAGCGCTCCTCAGGATGAGGCCGGTCGCTGCCTCGCCTTCCGCGCCGCCTCGAAGCCGTGCAGGCCGGCATGCCATTGCAGCGCGACCACGGTGCCCTTGACCGGCTGCAGCAGGCTCATGGCCATGACGAAAGCGAGCGCTGGCCACAGCGTCACGCTGAGCCAGATCGGCGGCGCATAATTCATCTCCACCGCCAGCACGACCGGCACCAGCAGCAGGCCGGTCAGTACCGTCACCAGATAGGCCGGGAAATCGTCGGCGCGGTGATGATGCAGCTCCTCGCCACAGGCGGGGCAGCGATCGGCGACTTTCAGGAAGGCGCGAAACATGCGGCCCTGGCCGCAGGCCGGGCATTTGCCGCGAAAGCCGCGGCCGAGCGCGCCGAAGGCGCCGCGCGGCAGGTGGACCGTGTCCATCCGGCTAACCGGCCAGCGCGCGGATCAAAGCCAGCACCGGGTAACCGAAGGCGGCGTCGATCTGGTAGGCGAGGTTGCGCAGCCACGGCGGCGCCTGGTCGGTGTAGGCGTACAGCATGAACGCCAGCAGCACCGCCACCGCCGCGCCGCCCCACATCGCGAACGAGACATAGCGCGCGCGGTTCTCGGCGCGCTGCTTGTCGGTCATGTAGCGGGGATCGACGGGCGGGAGGCTTGCATTCATTCAAATCGTCTCGCAGCGGGGTTCACCTCTCCCCGCATAGCGGGGAGAGGTAAGCATGCCTCAATACCTGTTCGCGATCGGCAGCTCTTCCGCCGGGAACAGCGAGATCACCTTGCAGCCCTTGTCGGTGACCACGACCTCTTCCTCGATGCGCGCGCCGGAGTAGCCGTCGGTCGCCGGGCAGTAGGTCTCGATGGCGAACACCATGCCTTCCTTGATCTCGGTCGGATGATCCATCGACACGACGCGCGAGATCACCGGCCGCTCGTGCAGCGCCAGGCCAAGGCCGTGCGCGAACTGCAGGCCGAAGGCAGACGTCTCGTCCGGGAAGCCGAACTCGTGCGCCTTGGGGAAGGCTTCGGCGATGTGCGAGGTGGTGGCGCCGGGTTTGATGCGGTCCATGGCGTTGTCCAGCCATTCGCGCGCCTTCTTGTAGGCGTCGTGCTGCGCGGGCGTGGCGCGGCCGACATTGAAGGTGCGGTAATAGCAAGTCCGGTAGCCCATGAACGATTGCAGGATGTCGAAGAACGCCTGATCGCCGGGCCGGATCATGCGGTCGGTGAAGTTGTGCGGATGCGGGTTGCAGCGCTCGCCGGAGATGGCGTTCACCGCCTCGACGTCGTCGGAGCCGTGGCGGTAGAGAAACTCGTTGACCATGCCGACGATGTCGTTCTCGCGCACGCCGGGGCGCAGCTTCTCGTTGATCAGGTCATAGGCGCCGTCCACCATCGCCGCGGCGCGATTGAGCAGATGGATCTCGTCCTGCGACTTGATCTCGCGCGCTTCCAGCATCACCTGCTGGCCGTCCACCACGTTGATACCGGCCTTCTGCAGTTCGAACATCATCGGCGGCTCGATCAGATCGACGCCGACCGGCATGTCGCCGACGCCGGCTTCCTTGAGCAGCGAGGCAATCTCGCCGGCGTGCTTCTTCATCAGGCCGAATTTCGGATCCACCATGCCGCGCATGCCGATCAGGCCGGCCTTGCAGTTCTCCGGCGCCAGCCACGGCGTGTACAGTTTGTGGTGCACGGCGGCCGAGCCGAAGTCCCACAGGATCGGTTCGCCGGTGCGGGTCAGCAGCGCCCACCGGCACAGCTTGTCGCGCTCCCACTCGCCGATCTTGGTCGAGGTGAGGTAGCGGATGTTATTGACGTCGAACACCAGCAGGGCGCCCAGCTCGGAGTTGTCGAGCGCTTTCTTGGCGCGGCCGAGGCGGTAGCGGTGCAGGCGCTGGTAATTGACGCGCTCCTCGAAATCGACCCCGTTGGTGCCCAGCGAGGGCAAGGCGCGGCCCCAATTGTGGCGCGGGTTGATGTCTTCGGCGCTGATTTGGCGGACGGTCTGGTCCATCGGGGCTTCCTCGTGGTCGAAATTCTTGTTTGGGCCCGCGCGGGATCACCGCACGGCCGGTTTTGCTCGGGACCATTATAGCGGTTGCGCGGCGCAGCGACAGGGCTGGGCAGAATCTCTCGGACGCCCGGAATTATAGAAAATAGTCCTTGACTGTTATTCCTACGATAGGATAAGGTTCGTGCGTCCTGCTCCGGCCGGGGGCGCTGTCATGAGGCGTCGTTTCAGTGGGGGCGGGATGCGGTGCCCGCGGCCGGGGGAGGTTACGCAACCTCCGGGCTCGGGCGGCGCCGGGGCACCGCTCGCCGGCACTAAGACCGGCCGCGAGGAGCTCGCTGATGGTGAGCGCTACCCGTTCCCCGGTCGGGAGCGGATCAGC
>JAFIGS010000035.1 GCA_017849615.1 Pseudolabrys sp.
GGACATCGACCTCCGGCAGGCTTTCGCCCGCCTTCACCGAACCCCCGTCCAGCCATTGAAGGCAGAGCCCCGTAGTGGGCCCGGACGGCTACCCGCGGCCTCCCGGGAGCAGGGTTACGAGCCCCGCCCGCAGGCGCCACATCCTGCTCCGTCATCAAGACGTCTCTAGATGACGTCCCCGGCCGAGCAGGACGAATGAACCCTATCCTATGTTAGGAATAACAGTCAAGGACTATTTTCTAGTCCTTTGTCGTCCCGGGCGACTGAGCGCAGCGAAGGAGGCCCGGGACCCATAGCCACCGCGTCATCCGCATCGCGAACACCGGGGTTATGGGTCCCCGCCTGCGCGGGGACGACGCCGAGTCTCCATTCGGGCTACAGGCCACAGGGCCGAGCTCACCACACCTCACTCACCGCGCGGCCCTCGAACACCTCGGCGATGCGGGCGCGGGTGGCGCGGCCGGTATCTTCCGGCAGTTCGTCGATGGCGAAGAAGCCGTGGGCGACGATCTCCCGGTCCGGCACCGGCGGGCTCTCCTGCACGAAATCGCGCACCACATAGAGCATCACGTGGTCGCGCCTCGAGACGCGGTGATTGTGAAACACGCCGTGCAGCGCCGGCTCGCCGGTCAGCTTGATGTTGCCCTCCTCGACCAGTTCGCGGGCCAGCGCCGTCTTGACCGTCTCGCCGGTTTCGACGCCGCCGCCGGGCAGATGCCAGCCGCTGACATAGGAGTGCTTGATCAGGAACACCCGGCCCTGGCCGTCGATGACCATGCCAAAGGCGCCCAGCGTCGCGCCGCGGGCGAAGCGCCAGTAGACGTGAAAAACACGCCGCAACAGCGGCTCGAGGCGGCGGCGCAAGGCGGACAAGCGGCGGTTTCCTTCCCGATTGGCCGCCAAGTCCTACCAGCGGACCCGCCAAAAGTGAGGCCGTCCGGCCCCTTTATTCTTTAGAATTATTCCAATATATGGGGGCCAGCCACTCCCCCGAAGGACGCCTCCCGTGAAGCAATTTTCCGACCTGACCGAGCAGGAAGTGCTCGCCCTCGCCATTACCAACGAGGAGGAGGACAGCCGCATCTACCGGGGCTTCGCCGAGGGCCTGCGCGAGCAGTTTCCGGCCTCCGCCAAGGTGTTCGACGAGATGGCCGAGGAGGAAGTGCATCACCGGGCGATGCTCTACGACCTCTACCGCCAGCGCTTCGGGGAATACCTGCCGCTGATCCGCCGCCAGGACGTGAAGGGCTTCATGCACCCGAAGAAGCCACTGTGGCTGATGCGGCCGCTCGGCCTCGACGAAGTGCGCAAGTTCGCCGAGAACATGGAGTTCGAGGCCGAGCGCTTCTACCGCAAGGCCGCCGAGAACGCGCGCGACGCGTCGGTGCGCGAACTGCTGATCACGCTCGCCGAAGCCGAGGCCGGCCACGAATCGCTGGCGCACAAGCTCACCGCGAAGATCCTCACCGAGGACGCGCGCGCCGAAGAGCATGAAACCGCGCGGCGCATGTTCCTGCTGCAATATGTGCAACCGGGTCTCGTCGGGCTGATGGACGGCTCGGTGTCGACGCTGGCGCCGTTGTTCGCGGCCGCCTTCGCCACGCACAACACCTGGGAGACGTTTCTGGTCGGCATGGCCGCTTCCGTCGGCGCCGGCATCTCGATGGGCTTTGCCGAGGCCTTGTCCGACGACGGCTCGCTCACCGGGCGCGGCGCGCCGTGGCTGCGCGGCCTCGTCTCCGGCCTGATGACCACCATCGGCGGCGTCGGCCACGCACTGCCTTATCTCATTCCCGATTTCTATATAGCGACCGTCGTCTCCGTGATCGTGGTCGCCATCGAACTCGCGGTGATCTCGTGGATCCGCTACAAATACATGGACACGCCGTTTCTCAAGGCCGCGTTCCAGATCGTGGTCGGCGGCGTCCTGGTGTTCCTCTCAGGCATCTTGATCGGGAGTTCGTGACGGCGGGCCGGCCGGCGTGCTTTACAGGGCGGCATGCCCTTCACTCTCGCCCACCTCTCCGACATACACCTTGCGCCGTTGCCGCCGGCGCATGTGCTCGACCTCGGCTCCAAGCGCATCACCGGTTATCTGAACTGGCAGCGCAAGCGCCGCTTCGTGCATGACCCGGCGGTGCTGGGCTCGATCGTCGCCGACCTCAAGGCGCAGGCGCCCGACCACGTCGCCGTCACGGGCGACATCGCCAATATCGGGCTGGAGGCGGAATATGCCGCTGGTCGCGGCTTTCTCGACGCGCTGGGCAAGCCCGAGGCCGTAAGCTTCGTGCCCGGCAATCACGACATCTATGTCACTGAGTGCGCGGGCTTTGCCGCGCGCGCCTGGGGCCCGTTCATGGCCGGCGACGACGGCGAGACCTTTCCCTATGTGCGGCGGCGCGGACCGCTGGCGATCATCGGGCTTTCCACCGGCGTGCCGACCGCACCGTTCCAGGCCACCGGCGAGCTCGGCAGCCAGATCGGCGCGCTCGGTGCCCTGCTCGATCGCGCACGGGCCGACAATCTGTTTCGCGTCGTTCTGATCCATCATCCGCCCGTGAGCGAGTCGCCGGCTTACAAGCGGCTGACCGATGCGGACGCCTTCATGCGCGTCGTCGCGCGGCACGGCGCCGACCTGATCCTGCACGGCCATGATCACCGCGACATGCTGAACTACATCGAAGGACCGGATGGCGCGCGCGTGCCCGCGGTCGGTGTGCCGTCGGCCTCGTCAAGGCCGGGCATGGACAAGGATGACCCGGCCTATCACCTCTATCGCATCGACGGCGCACCAGGCGCGTGGCGCTGCGAAATGGTGGTGCGGGGGATGGATGAGGATGGGGTGGTGAAGGAAGTGAAGCGAGCGGTGCTTTAAGGCACCGGCGCGGTGAGCAGCGCCCAGGTGAACAGCACGGCCACCGCGACCACTGCCCCGTACACGAACATGCGCAGGCCGCGCAGGCGGCCGCGGCGCTGTTCGTCGTCGATGGTCTTGAGCGTCGCCGCCTGACCGAACGGCACATCGTCGGTGAGCGCGCGCTCGCGCTCCAGGAGACGCCGCGCGACGTAGCGCGTCACCGCCGACACCATCTCCGCCAGGTCGTAGCTTTCGGCCAGCACGGCGCGGCCGTAGCGGGTATCCTGGACGAAACGGTACTGGCGCTTGTCGCGGCCCATTTCGACATGGGCGACGACGTCGACCCAGAGCCGCGGCGTCTCGCCCTGGCTCACACCGCGGTCGAACAGTTCGACGTCTTTCGGAATCTCGGCGAACAGCGGGTCGAGCGCTTCGTTCAGCAGCTCCAGCCGCGCCACCTCGGCATCGCGCAAATCGACAATGACGGCGGAACGCTCGGCAGCCTCGATGCGCGCCTCGCGCATGGCCTCCTTGAGCGGCGTCGGCGGAACCGTCGGCTCGGACTCAGGCTTTTTGCGGCGTCCCCACATCGCCCCCTTCTAGCAGGCCGCACGAAGCCGGCAAAGGGAGAAAGTTAAGCTTTTTCAACACCATTGATGGTTGGCCAAAGGTTAATTGCGGGGTTTCACCCCATATTGGCGCGCCCAGCCCAGGCTGTCCTCGGTCCGCGGCGTCGAAGGCATGTATTCGCAGCCCACCCAGTGCGCGTAGCCGAGCCGGTCGATCTCGGCAAAAACGTAGGGGTAGTTGATCTCGCCATCCTCGTTCGGCTCGTGGCGCACCGGCACCTGCGAGCACTGGATGTGGCCGATCAGGGGCTGATATTTCCTGAAGCGCTCGATGATGTCGCCGCCGACGATCTGAACGTGGAAGAAATCGTACTGCATGAAGACATTGTCGCTGCCGACCCGCGCGATGATGTCGGCGGCGTGCTCGACCTCGTAGAGAAAATAGTTCGGCACGCTGCGGTGGTTGATCGGCTCGATATAGAGCCTGATGTTCCTCGCCGCGGCCTCATCGGCGGCGCGCTTGAGGTTGTCCACGAACACATCTTCCGCTTCGCGGCGCTGCGCCGGCGTCACCAGGCCGGCGAGACAGTGGATCGCGAGGCCATCCACCTTCGCGACATAATCGAGAGTCTGCGCAAAGGCCGCGCGCCACTCGTCCTGCCGCCCCGGCAGCGCGCCGAGGCCGAACTCACCCTCGCCGCCCTGCGGCGTGTTGATGCCGAGCACCTTGAGATTGTTGCGCGTCGCGGCGCGACGATAGTCGGCGGCGCTGACGCCATCGGGGAAGCGGCCCTCGATCGCGGTGAAGCCGGCCGCCGCCGCCGCGTCGATGCGCTCGATCAGCGGGCGCTCCTTGAACAGGTAGTCGATGTGAGCGGAAAACCGCGGCATGCCTCTCCCCTTATCCTCGCCTCTTGCGCCCGTCCCTTGAGCCGTATTCATTAGCGGGCAAACTACCGTCCAAGCGCCGCAAAGGCCACCCGTATCGAGGAACGCCGCATGTCCGCCAATTCCGCCTTCCATGTCTGCGTGCTGCCGGGCGACGGCATCGGCCACGAGGTGATGAAGCCGGCGCTCGATGTGCTGCGCCGTGTCGAGGAGACGACGCCGAGCCTCAAATTTCGTTTTTCGGAAGCGCCGGCCGGAGCCGAGGAATACAAGGCGACCGGCAAGTCGATGTCGGACGCCACGGTGAAGCTCGCCGGCGAGGCCGACGCCATTCTGCTCGGGGCCTGCGGCATGCCGAGCATCCGCTATCCCGACGGCACCGAGATCATGCCGCAGGTCGAACTGCGCTTCATTTACGACCTCTATGCCGGCGTGCGACCGGCACGGCTGGTGCCGGGCGTGCCCTCGCCGATCGTCGGCGCACATGAGCATGGCATCGACTTCGTGCTGGTCCGGGAATCGACCGAGGGTCTGTTCGCATCGATGGGCAAGGGCGTCACCACCAACGATGAAGCGCGCGAGACGCTCGTCGTCACGCGCAAGACCACCGAGCGATTGTTCGATTTCTGCCTGCGCCTTGCGCAGCGCCGCAAGATGCGCGGCAAGCCCGGCCGGCTGACGCTCGTGGACAAGGCCAATGTCTTCAAGGCGTTCAACTGGCAGCGTACGATCTTCGACGAACGCAAGGCCAAGTTTCCCGATGTCGCGACCGACAAGCTTTATGTCGACGCCTGTGCCGCCATAATGGTGAAGAAGCCGTGGGACTTCGACGTCATGGTGATGGAGAACATGTTCGGCGACATTCTCTCCGATCTCGCCGCCGGCCTGATCGGCGGCCTCGGCATGGCGCCGTCGGCGGATATCGGCGACACCCATGCGGTGTTTCAGCCCTGCCACGGCACCGCGCCGGACATCATGGGACAGGGCAAGGCCAATCCAACCGCGATGATTTTGTCCGCCGCGATGATGCTCGACTGGCTCGCCGACAAGCACGACCACCAGCCGGCCGCCGAAGCGGCGCAGCGCATCGAGCAGGCTGTCGACGATGCCTATCGCAGCGGGCTCAAGCCGATGGAGTATGGCGGCGGCGACGGAACCGCGGCGATATCGAAGGCGGTGATGACGGCGCTGGGGTAGCTGCCGCGCCGCGATGCACGCGACGATGGGCCGTCGCCCGCATTCGCCGTGCACGATTTCCGTTATCCGAAAAACGTTTGCACGAATGGCTTTGCACTGACGTCTGCCACCGCCTACGCTGCCCCACAGAGAACCAGATCCGGCGGCGCTTCCAGCCCGCGCGACAGACCGGATCGGCAGGGAGGAGAAAAACCATGTCGATTGAAATGTCGATCTCGACACGTTCCGGTGTCGCCCGTTTTGCCCGCACAACACTCGGCGCCGTTGCCGCGCTGACGCTCACCGCGTCCGCGGCCTGGTCGCAGGCCTATGGCATCTACAGCATGCCGGCCGGCACGCTGAGCCACACCACCGCGTCCGCCATCGCCAAGGTGCTCAAGGAAAAAGGCGGCATGAACATGCTGGTGCAGCCGACCGCCGGCGAAACCACGCTGCTGCCGCTGCTCGCCCGCGGCGAAGGCGAACTCGGCATTGCCAACATCTTCGAGACCGAAATCGCCGCCAAGGCCTATCCGGACCTGCGCGTCGTCGGCTCGCTGCATTCCCTGCGCGGCGCCTTCTGGGTGCGCAAGGATTCGCCGATGAAGACCATCGCCGATCTCAAGGGCAAGCGCGTGGTGCTCGGCTTCTCGGCGATGCGGACGATCGACCCGCTGGTGAAAGCCATTCTCGCCACCGGCGGCCTGACCGAAGCCGACATCAAGCCGGTGCTGGTGCCGAACGTCGTACGCGGCGCCGAAGACTTCGCCAACGGCTCGGCCGACATGTTCTTCTTCGCCTTCGGCGGCGCCAAGGTGCGCGAAGTCGACGCCACCGTCGGCGGCATCCGCGCCCTGACCATCCCGAAGGAAGGCATGACCGCGGCGCAGAAGATCGTGCCCGAAGGCTATCTCACCCCCGCCGCGCCCTCGCCGTTCTTCGTCGGCGTCGAGCAGCCGACGGAAGTCTACACCTGGGACAACATGCTGCTGACCAACGCCAAGGTGAAGGACGAGGTCGTCTACAAGATGATCGAGGTCATGGAAGCCAACAAGAGCGAACTCGTCGCGGTGCAGCCGGCGCTGCGCGATTTCGACGCCAAGAAGCTCTACAAGACCTACAAGATTCCTTATCACCCCGGCGCCTTGAAGTATTTCAAGGATCACAAGATCGAGGCGACGAAGGTCGAGTGAGCATCAGGTGAGCGATAATCGCGCCATCGACGAAGCGGCCGGCCCAGCGCCGGCTGCCTCACCTTCCGCTCGCTGGGCCACCGATATCCTGCAAGCGCTGCTGCTCGCCTGCGTTGTTGGCTGGGTGCTCGACCTGCCGCGCAAATTCCTCGGTATGTCGTTCTATACCGAGCAACTGCTCGTCGTCTGCCTCGGCCTGGCCCTGGCGCTGTCGTTCATCACCGCCCGCTACGAGCGCGCCGTCATCGGCTGGAGCGGCGCGGTACTGGCGCTGGTGATCTGCGGCTATATCGCCGTCCGCTACGAGGAACTGACGCTCTCGATCGCGCTGCTGCCGGCCGAAGGCATCATCGGCAGCGCCATCCTCGTTTTGCTGGTGCTGGAAGCGACGCGCCGCTCGGCCGGCGGCGTGCTGATCGTCGTCATTCTCGTCATCTCGGCCTATGTGTTCATCGGCCCTCACATGCCGGGCGATTTCGCGACGCGCGCGGTCGCGCCGGAACGACTGCTGGTTTATTACGGCCTCGACACCAATGCCATCATCGGCAACATCCTGTCGGTCGCGGTGCTGATCGTCGTGCCCTTCACGCTGATGGGCCAGGTGCTCGGCCGCACCGGTGGCGCGGCTTATTTCGCTGATCTCGCAATGTCCGGCATGGGCAGCTTCCGCGGTGGCGCCGCCAAGATCGCCGTGGTCGGCTCCGGCCTGTTCGGGCTGATCTCCGGCGCGGCGGTCTCGAACGTGATGGCCGTCGGCATCGTCACCATTCCGCTGATGTCGCGCTCGGGCTTCTCGCGCACCCGCGCCGCGGCGATCGAAGCCGTCGGCTCGACCGGCGGCCAGCTGATGCCGCCGGTGATGGGAGCGGCCGCCTTCCTGATGGCGGAATTTCTGCAGGTGCCTTATGGCGCCGTGGCGCTCGCCGCCTTCATTCCGGCGCTGCTCTATTACATCGCCTTGTTCGTGCACGTCGATCTCGAGGCGGCCAAGCACAAGATCGGCGCCGCGCAGGTCGAAGAAATACCAGCCTTCACCACGGTGCTGAAATCGGGCTGGCATTTCCCGATCCCGCTGATCTTCCTCATCGCCACTTTGGCCTGGCCGGAATTCTTCCAGATCCCGATCGAGCGCGCCGCCGTCTATTCGACCGGCCTTCTCATCGTGCTGTCGCTCATGTTCGGCTATCGCGGCAAACGCGTCACTCCAGGCGAAATGCTGCGCGCCGTACTCGACACCGGACGCGCCGCGCTGGATATCATATTGATCGGCGCCGCCGCCGGCATGGTGGTCGGCGCGCTCAACATCTCCGGTATCTCCTTCGGCCTGACGCTGCAGCTCATCGCCATCGCCGGCGAGAACCTGTTCGTGCTGCTGCTCCTGACCGCGATCATCTCGATCATCCTCGGCATGGGCATGCCGACGGTCAGCGTCTATGTGCTCACGGCTTCGCTGCTGGCGCCGTCGATCATCAAGCTCGGCGTGTCGCCGATGGCGGCGCATATGTTCGTGATGTATTTCGGCATGTTGTCGATGATCACGCCGCCCGTGGCGATCGCCGCCTATGCCGCGGCCAACATCGCGCGGGTGCCGGGCTGGAACGCCGGCTGGATGGCCGTGGTTGTGGGATGGAGCACGTTCTTCATCCCGTTCCTGTTCGTCACCCAGCCATCGCTGCTGTTCGACGGCACCTGGCTGGAGATCGTCTGGAACCTGTCGCGCAACGTGCTCGGCATCGTGGTCGGCACAGCCGCCATTGTCGGCTTCATGTTCGCGCCGGTTACGGGCGCCCTGCGCCTCGGCTTCGGCGTGGCGGCCATCGCCATCCTGCTGCCGCCGAATATCTTTGCCGGCTCGCAGTGGATCGACTTTGCCGGCCTCGGCGCGGCGGCTGCGTTGATGGCGCTCAACTGGACGCAGGCCCGCGCGCAAAAGCAAACGGCTCCGCAGACGGCGGCGCCGTAGGTTTCATCCGTCATTCCGCGGCGGGCCCAACAGCGCGTTTACGCGCGTCTTGCGCCGCCCTATGGGCCGAACCCGGAAGCCGCTCAGCATGAGGGCGTCTCTGGATTCCGGGTTCGCTTGCTACGCAAGCGCCCCGGAGTGACGGTTACTGGCCCTCGCGCCAGATGCCGAGCGCCTCCTGCGCCGGGCGATCCGAGATCGAGAACAGCACGGCGTCGCCGTCGCCCTTGACCTCGTGGCTGTAGCGCTTCCACGGCGGGATCACGAAGACGTCGTTGACGCCCCAGTCGAGCGGCTTGCCGTCGACCATCGTCGTGCCGGAGCCTTCGGCGACGCAGAACACCGCGCCGTCGGTCGAGCGATAGGGCTCGCCCTTGAAGCCCTTGGGCAGCAGCGCCAGATGCGCGCCCATGGTCGGCAGCACCGGGCCGCCATTGATGGGGTTGGCGTAGCGCACGCGCGCGCCGAAGCGCTTGTCGATGTCGCCGGTCTTCTTCAGCCGGTCGAGGATCGGCTTCATCTTGCGATACGGATAGTTGATGACCGGCGAGCGGTTGGTCACCGCCGGCATGCCGTCCGGCAGCACGCCGGTGGCGTAGCGCTCGAACGAGTCGCCGTCCTCGTGATTGACGTTCTGCATCTTCTCGTCGAAGTGCTTGGCGAACGACGCCTGGAAGTGGTTGACGGTCGGCATGTCGAGCACGTCGAGCCACATCACCGGCTCCTTGCCGGTGTTGCCGTGGTCGTGCGGCGCCCAGTTGGCGGTGATGATGAAGTCGCCATGCTCCATGTTCGCCTTCTCGCCCTCGACCGCCGTATAGGCGCCCTCGCCCTTGAGGACGAAGCGGATGGCGGAGGCGACATGCTGATGCACGTCGGCGACCTCGCCGGGCATGATGAGCTGGATGCCGGCAAACAGCGAGTTGGTGATCTTGGACTTGCCGGGATCGCCGGGGTTCTCCAGCACGAGGACGCGGCGCTCGGCCTCCTCGGCCGTGATGACGTCACCGGCTTCGAGCATCAGCTTTTCGACCTGCGGAAACTTCCACAGCGCCGGCACCATCTGGGTTTTCGGCTCGGGCGTCACCAGGCCCTTGAGCACTTCCCACAGCGGCGCGAGATTGTAGCCGCTGATTTTCTCGTAGTAGGCCTGACGCGAGGCCTGGATGTTATGCTTGGAGCCAGGGGAAGTCTGGCCGGCGGTCGCCGTGGACATGAGCGCGCTCCCTGGGCGATTCCGCCCGATTGTTCCGTTTGTAACCATCTTATAGCGCAATTCGATGGCGCGAAACAACGTCGCGTCAGGCGGAGCCCCGCGCCGCACGGCGGGCAGGCCCACTCAGTTATTCGCCGAGCCGCCGTCCACCACCAGCGACTGGCCGGAGACGAAATTGCTGTCGTCTGAGGCGAGGAACAGCAGCGCGCCGGTGAGATCCTCCGGATAGGCGTCGCGCTTGAGCGCGCGGCCGGCCCTCGCCTTCTCGCTCTCCTCCTCGACATGGACCGTGTTGGCGAGGCCGGTGTCGGACAAGGTGAAGCCGGGCGACAAGGTATTGACGTTGATGTTGTGCACGCCGAGTTCGCGCGACAGCGCCCGCGTGAAGGCGATGATGGCGCCCTTCGAGGTTACGTAAGGCAACATGCGCGGAATGCCCTTGTAGGGCGCGCCGGAGGCGATGTTGATGATCTTGCCGGCCTTCTTCGCGATCATGTGCGGGGCGACATGGCGGCACGGCAGATACGTGCCCTTGATGTTCACCGCCATCACGTTGTCCCAGAGGTCGGTGTCCCACTCGTCGAACGGGCGCGGCTTGAGGGTGGCATAGAGCGCGGCGTTGTTGACCAGGATGTCGATGCCGCCGAACTGCTTCAGCGTCTCGGCGACCATGGCCTTGACCGAGGCTTCATCCGCCACATCGCACACAACGCTGGCCGCCTGCCCGCCCGCCTTGCCGATCTCGGCGACGACATCCTTGCCGTCCGCGATGTCCGCGATCATCACCCGCGCGCCGCTCGCGGCGAGCGCCAGCGAATAGTGCCGACCGATACCTTTAGCGCCGCCAGTGACGATGGCGACCTTGCCCTGAAGCCGGGACATGGCTGCTCCTTTTTTTTCTTACTGAGCCTTCACGCGCCTGATGAAGCCACCGAAGGCGGCGAGCTGCGTCTTGACGATGTCGCGCGTCGGCTGATCGGTCAGCTCCAGCGTGTCCTTGTCGAACTTGTTCTGCGCGAAGGACACGAAAATCTCCGGCGTGCCGAACAGGAAGACGTTGAGATAGGTCAGCGACTGGCGCATGTGATACTGCATACGCGAGCCGCCGAGCGGGCCGCCGCTCGCCGATTGCAGCGCCACCGGCTTTTCCTTGAAGGGCTGGTCCTTCATGCGCGACACCCAGTCGAACGCGTTCTTCAGCGCGCCGGGAATGGTCCAGTTGTACTCCGGCGTGACGATGATGACGCCGTCGGCGGCGCGCACCGCGTCGGCAAACTTCACCACGGACTCCGGAAAGCCGGACGCGTCCTGGATGTCCTGATTGTAGAACGGCATGGCGTCGAAGGGCGGCGACTCGGTGAAGGTCATGCCTTCCGGCGCCAAGGCCGGCAGCGTGCGCACCAGCGCGTGGTTGTACGACTGTTTGCGCAGCGATCCGCAGATCGTCAGCACCTTGAGTTTTTCTGCCATGAACTGTCTCCGTCACGCCGGCGCCCCGCGCGCCTCACCCATGCGACAAAACGCGCCCCGCCGGTCTGGCGGGACGCGCAATCTGTCAAACCCGGACTAACAAAGCCAGAGCCGGCCCGACATCACTTCTCGTCGGCGATGGTGTTCCTGAGCGTGCCGATGCCGCCGAGCTCGCACTCGATGGTGTCGCCGGCCTTCATCCAGACCGGCTCCGGCTTGCGCGCGTGGCCCACGCCCGACGGCGTGCCGGTGAACAGCACGTCGCCCGGCTCCAGCGTCATGCCTTCGGTCAGATAGACCAGCGATTCCGCGACCGGGAACATGAAGTGGTCGGTGTTCGACGACTGCATGACCTTGCCGTTGAGGCGCGTTTCGATCGTGAGGCCCTTGCCGCCGCGCGGCAGTTCATCCGCGGTGACGACCCACGGGCCGAAGCTGCCGGTCTGGTCGAAGTTCTTGCCCATGCCCCACTGCGTGGTGTGGCGCTGATACTCGCGAATGGAGCCTTCCATGCCGCAGGTATAGCCGGCGACGCAATCGGCGGCGTTCTCCAGCGTCAGGTGCTTGGCGCGCTTGCCGATGATGACGACAAGCTCGCCCTCGTAGTCGAACTGGATCGACTTCTTCGGCCGGATCAGCGGCGTGCCCGGCGCCGTGAAGGACGACATCATGCGGAAGAAGATCGACTGGAATTTCGGGATGTTGTCCTTCTGCGGGCCTTCCTTGACATGGTCGAGGTAGTTGAGGCCGAGGCAGATGACCTTGCTCGGGCTCGTCACCGGCAGGGCGAACTTGATGCCGGCGAGCGGCACGCGCGCCGAGGCCGGCGCTTTCTTCACCACATCGGCCAGCGCCTTGACGTCGCCGCCGGCGCGCAGGAAGGCGCCATATTCGGTCGGCAGCTTGCTGTCGGCCGCATGCACGTCGACGACTATGTCGCCGTCGACGACACCCATCCGCACGCCGTTGCTCGATTGGAAATTGACGATCTTCATTGCGCGCCTCACCCGGACTTTCGTTGTCATGCTTCCGGCGCGGCCGCGCGCGGAATGTCGGGGAGAGGCTTAGCGCAGACCATGGCCGTCGTTCAACAGCCTGATGGTGCGGCTATTTTCGGATTGCGGAAGGGCGCTTGCCCACCTCAGACCTTCGCGGTCTTCGGCAGCGAAAACGCCTGGATCGAGAAACGGCGCTCCGCGTCCGTCCAGACGCCGGCCGGCTCCCAGCCGACGCCACGGGCGAGCGCCGCCAGCGAGTCCGGCGTGTGCTTGTAGCTGTTCTCGGTGTGGATGGTCTCGCCGGCGCGGAACTCGAAGGTCTCCCCCGCCGCCTTCACCTTCTGCCGCCGCGTGCTGGCCAGATGCATCTCGATGCGCTGGCGCTCGCGGTTGTAGAAAGCGTGATGCTCAAAAGTGGACAGATCGAAGGTGCCGCCCAGTTCACGATTGATGCGCGTCAGCAAATTGAGATTGAACTTCTCGGTGAATCCCGCCGCATCGTTATAGGCGGCGTTGAGCGTCTCGGAGTCCTTCACGAGGTCGGCGCCGATAATCATTCTGGCGCCGCTGCCGAGCGTCTTGGCCGCGTTACGCAGGAAGCTCGCCGCCTCGTGCGGTTCGAGATTGCCGATGGTCGAGCCCGGAAAGAAACCGACGCGCGCCGGCGCATCGGCGGCCTCCTGCGGCAGCGCGAATGTCTGGGTGAAATCCGCCGCGACCGGCAGCACCTTGAGCGCGGGAAAATCCGGCGCAAGCTCCGCTGCCTCCTGCTCGACCATGGGGCCGCAGATATCGACCGGAACGTACACGGCAAGCTGCGGCGCCGCCGCCAGAAGGATGCGCGCCTTCTGGTTCGAGCCGGAGCCGAATTCGGTCAGCGCCGCGCCCGGCGCAATCAGTTTGGCGATGTCGGCGCCCTGCTCGCGCAGGATGCTCATCTCGCAGCGCGTCGGGTAATACTCCGGCTGCTCGGTGATGCGCTCGAAAAGCTCCGAGCCTTTCTCGTCGTAGAAGTATTTCGGCGGCACGCGCTTGCGCTGCGCGGAGAGGCCGGTGATGACGTCGGCCGCGAAAGCCGAGGTTTCGGCGTCATACGCAAACGACTGAGTTCGTGCCAACGCGACCATAAAGCCTCACGATCCGATCAGGTATTGCCGATCAAGTGTCTGCCGCCGTCCCGATCAGGGAAACTCGGCCAGACGCAGGCCGGAGAATTGCCAGCGCGCCGCCGGCGGAAAGAAGTTGCGGTAGCTTAAACGCTCATGGCCCTGAGGAGTTGCCAGCGACGAGCCGCGCAACACCATCTGCCCGCTCATGAACTTGCCGTTGTATTCCCCCAGCGCTCCTTCGGCAGCGCGGTAGCCCGGATAGGATAGATAGGCGCTGCGCGTCCATTGCCAAGCCAGGCCGAAAGCATCGGCGAACAGCCCGGCGCGGGCCGCCACCTCCCATTCCTGCTCGCTCGGCAGGCATTTACCGGCGAAACGGGCGAAGGCGTCGGCTTCGTAATAGCTGACATGCAAAACCGGAGCGGCCGCATCCACCGGTTTCAGGCCGCTCAGGCCCACGATCTGCCAGGTTCCATCGACCTCCCGCCAGTGGCCCGGCGCCTCCCAGCCCTCGGCCTGCACCGCCGCCCAGCCGTCCGACAGCCAAAGCGACGGGTTGCGGTAGCCGTCCGCCTCGATGAAGGCGAGCCATTGCGCATTGGTCACCAGATGGCGGGCTATGCGCATCTTCGGGATGAGCGTGTCGTGACGCGGCAGTTCGTTGTCGTAACAGAACGTCGTACTGTCATGGCCGATCGGATGAATGCCGGCAGGCACATCGACGAAGCCATCGACCTCGCGCGGCCCTGTTGCGCCGCGCGGCATCTGCCAGTCCGCATCATAGGCGGGATAGGTCGGATTCTGCGCGAAGGCGTGCAGGATGTCGGTGAGCAGCAACTCCTGATGCTGCTGCTCGTGATTGAGCCCGATCTCGAGCACCTCGAAGAAGCGCGGCGCATCCTCGTCGCGCACCGTTCCGATCAGTTTCTCGACCGCGGCGTCGACATGCGCGCGATAGCGCGTCACTTCGTCCTTGTTCGGCCGGGTGATCAGGCCACGCTGCGGCCGCGCGTGGCGCGGTCCGGCGGCGACGTAATAGGAGTTGAACAGAAACGGGAAACGCTCGTCGAACAGCACGTAAGACTGATCGTATTCGCGCACGAGAAAGGTCTCGAAGAACCAGGTCACATGCGCGCGATGCCACTTTGTCGGCGAAGCATCCGGCATGGACTGCACGATTTGGTCTTCGGCGGACAGGAACGAGGCGCGCCGCTCGGTCTCGGCGCGCACCGCGCGATAGGCCGCAAGCCACTGGTCGCGCCGATCGCCGGCCGGCTGCGGATCAGCAAAAGCGCCGGACGCCGGCGACATCGCGGTATGGGCCATGAACGGCCTCCGTCACAATCCTGAGAACAAAACGCCCCACGAGGGCTGCCGCCCTAGGCTACCTACGATTGGCGCCAGCGATTGTTCCATTGTCCCCGAAGCCAGACAATCCGGCGGGCAGACACGCCGGCATGGCTACGGATGCGGCACGCGGTGGTCATCTAGAACCACTGCGGGGATGGATTTCCGTGTCCGGGCAAGATGATAGGGTCGATTGAAACGGCCGGAGCCGCCTTCTATAAGGGGCGCCGCGGGATCCAATGCGCTTTCGAGGGCACATCACGCCAAACGGGGACGCCGGATAATGACGTTCGATGTGGCCGCCTTCTACCGGGCCGAATTCGCCGAGCAGCGCAAGGTCGCCGAGGCGACCGAAGCTGCTTTGGGCGACGCTTTTGCCGGCCTGCTGGCAGCCTGCGCGGCCTCGATCCGGGGCGGCGGCAAGATCCTGCTGTTCGGCAATGGCGGCAGCGCCGCAGACGCCCAGCACCTCGCGACCGAACTCACCGTCCGCTACAAGAAGGACCGCAAGGCCATCGCCGCCATCGCCCTGACCACGGATTCCTCGGCCCTGACCGCCGGCGGCAATGACCTCGGCTTCGACCATATTTTCGCGCGCCAGATCGAGGCGCTTGGCCGCCCCGGCGACATTGCCCTGGGCATTTCGACCTCGGGCAAGAGCCCCAACGTCGTGCTGGCCCTGAAGCAGGCTAAGTCGATGGGCCTTGTCACCGCCGCCTTCAGCGGCAGGAACGGCGGCGATCTACCCGGTCTTGCCCGGCATCTGCTGGTGGTGCCATCGGACACCACCGCCCGAATCCAGGAAATGCACATCACGCTGGGACAAATGCTGTGCGGCGCGCTGGAGATCGAACTGGGGCTGGTTGCCCCGTGACGCTCTGGCAGTCTTACCGCGCCAGTCTGCCGAGGCAGGCCGACTGGCTTGCCGTGGCCCTGGCGGCCTCGCTGCCATGGTCGACTTCCCTGACCTCGATCCTCGCTGTGCTGTGGCTCGTCGCGCTGCTGCCGACTTTGGCGGCCCATGACTTCCGGGGCGCTTACTGGCGGCCGGCCGGTTACACGATCCTCGCGCTGGTTGCCCTCGCGGCGCTCGGCATGCTGTGGGCGGATGTGACGTGGCACGAGCGGTTCGACGGTTTTACCTCATATCTCCGCTTGCTGTGCATTCCACTGCTGTTTGCGCAGTTCAGCCGGTCGGAGAACGCCAACCGGGTCATGATCGGATTTGCGGTGTCATGCGCGGCGCTGCTCGCGGTGTCGTGGCTCAGCTTCTTCGGCATGTTGCCTCCACCGTCAGGCAACCCTGCCGGTCTACCGGTCAAGGACTACATTTCGCAAAGCGCGATGCTGAGCGTGGCGCTGTTGTTTTTCGTACGGCTGGCCGTCGATGCCTGGGGCGCGGAGCGCCGCGTTCTGGCGCTCGCGCTGGCAGTCCTCACCGCTCTGTGCCTGCTCAATATCTTCTACGTCGCCACCAGCCGCACCGCGCTGGTGGTCACAACGATGCTGCTGGTCGTGTTCGGATTCCGTCAATTCGGATGGCGCGGCGCAGCGGCGATGGCGGCGGCATTCGTCATCCTGATAGCCGCCGCCTGGCCGACAGCGGACTATCTGCGGACCCGGGTGCTCGGGTTTTTCGAGGAGGTCCAGACTTTCAGCCCGGACGGTCACGCCACGCCGGCGGGCGAGCGGCTCGAGTTCTGGCGCAAGTCGGTATCGTTCATCGCGGCGGCTCCCGTCCTCGGCCATGGTACCGGATCGATCCGGGACCAATTCAGGAAAGCGGCCGAAGGACAGACCGGCATGGCGGCGACGGTCGCGGCCAATCCGCACAATCAGATGTTCGCCGTCGGCATCCAGATCGGCTTCGTCGGCATCGCCACCCTGATCGCGATGTGGCTCTCGCATCTGGCTCTGTTCGGATCCCGCAGTATCGCGGGCTGGATGGGCCTCGCGATCGTGCTACAGAACATCGCCGGCTCGATGTTCAATTCCCATCTTTTCGACTTCACGCATGGCTGGCTGTACATCGTCGGCGTCGGCGTCGCCGGCGGCGCCGCGATCCGCGAAGCGCGACGGACCAAAAAAGCTGAAGGCTAGCAGCCGAGCAGCCCGGCCACCTGCCTCATGCGATGCGCATAAGTGTGGCCGGCAAGTATATGCTCGTAAGCCGACCTTGCAACCATATCGCGAAAATCTCTATCGCGAAACCTGCAGAGCACATCGTCAATATTCGAAAAATCGTCCGCCAGCGCGATGTAGTGCCGGTCCGCCTCAAGGATGTCGTTGAAACGCCCGCGAAACATGATCTGGCAGGTATGGGTGCCTATGGCATCGAAATGCCGGGAGCTGATGCACTTTCCATGCACCGCCGGCCGCGGCCGGTCAGCGAAGAACCGATCGTGGATGTCCTGATAGGACAGGCGCTCGTTCACGAGGGCCTCGTGGCGCACCACGCCGAAGCTCAGCGCCTTGCGCATCGAGGCGCGCAGCCACCACGGCAGCCGGTGCCCCAATATGCGCAGCGGCGAGTCGTTGGAGATGATGATGCCGCCGGTCTGGCCCCGCACATAGTCGCGGATGGCGTTCACGGTGGCGTCGTCGCGCTCGATGAACCAGCTTCCCGCCTCGGTGGCGACGGTGCCCTTGCAGTCGCCGAGAAAGGCGACCCAGCCGGCGCGGTCGAAACGCGCGTCCGAAATGTCGGTCGTTAGGCCGAACGCGGCGCCGTTGTCGCGGAAGAAATCGACGATGCGGTTGCGATCGTCGTCGCCGAGATGCGCCAGATAGCGCGCCACCCGCGTGCCGATGTCGATCGGCCGCTCGTTCGACGGCTTGCTACCGCGATAGATGTCGGGATTGAGCGCGTGGGGAATGGCGACGACGCCCCGCGTCACGTCGCCGAACAGGAATTCGCCGGCTTCCTGCAGAAGCTGCGTCGCCACCCACTCCGGCCGGATGACGGAAAAGGTGGCGCGCTTGGCCGCGATCGGCGAGCCCGGCAGGTTCACCTCGTTGCCGACGAAGCTCAGAAGCGGAATGCGGCGTTCGGCGAGAACCCGCGCGTAGTTATCGAGATAGACGGTCGTGTCGCCGTTGGTCGAATGCAGCAGAACGACGCCGTCGCTGGCGGCAAGCTTGTTCCTGAGTTCGTCCTGCCGGCCGTCCCTGACGATATCGAAGCCGTCTACGGCGAACGAGGGCCAGGCGCTGAAAGCGTCGAACCAGTCGTCATAATACGACAGCCGGTCGGTGTAGTTTGCATAGAGGAGAAGAAGCCGGAAGCGGTCACCGGGCATTGCCCTGTCTCGTCATGACTGATCCACCGAACCCGGCGCGCGGCCTAGAGGCGCCACAGCTCAATGTCGTCCGGCCTTGCGCCGCGGTCAAGCTTCGACTTGACGTCGAGCACCGCCCCCTTACCGCCCTTGAGCAAGCTCTGCAGCAGCGGCCAGCCCTCGTCGCAATAATCACGATGCGCCACGGCGAAAATCACCGCGTCGGCGGGCTTGAGATCGGCGGCCGCCGTCAGCGACACGCCGTATTCATGGCGGACCTCGTCGGCCGACGCCATGGGATCGTGCACCTGATAGCGCACGCCGAACCGGTCGAGCTCGCGCAGGATGTCGATCACCTTGGAATTGCGGATGTCGGGCACGTTCTCCTTGAACGTCATGCCCAGCACGGTGACCAGGCGATCGCTCGAATTGCGCCGCGTGATCATCCGCACGCATTCCTGCGCGATGCGGGCGCCGACGCCGTCATTGATGCGCCGGCCGGCAAGGATGATCGCCGGATGATAGCCGGCCCTCTCGGCCCGGTGCGTCAGATAATACGGATCGACGCCGATACAGTGGCCGCCGACAAGACCCGGCTGGTAATTGAGGAAATTCCATTTGGTCGCCGCGGCGGCGAGCACGTCGGCGGTGTCGATGTCGAGTACCTGGAAGATCGCCGACAATTCGTTCATGAAGGCGATGTTGAGATCGCGCTGGGTGTTCTCGATGACCTTGGCGGCCTCCGCCACCTTGATCGACGGCGCGCGGTGAATGCCCGCCGTGATCACCGAGCCGTACACACTGGCGACGATATCCAGCGCCTCCGGCGTCTGCGCCGACACCACCTTGGTGATGGTCTCGAAGCGGTGCTGCTTGTCGCCCGGATTGATGCGCTCGGGCGAATAGCCGACGAAGAAATCGACCCCCGCCTTGAGCTTCGACACCTTCTCCAGGACCGGAATGCAATCTTCCTCGACCGCGCCGGGATAGACCGTCGACTCATAGACCACGATGTGGCCGGGCTTGAGGATGCCGCCGATCGTGCGCGACGCGGCCAGCATGGCGCCGAGATCGGGCCGGTGCGCATCGTCGACCGGCGTCGGCACGGTGATGATGTGGAAGTCGGCTTTGCCGAGATCGGCGGCGTCGCTGCTGAACGACAGCGAGGGAAACTTCAGCTCGTGCGGCTCGACCTCGAGCGTGCGGTCGGTGCCGGCGCGAAGCTCGGAGACGCGGCCCGGGTCGATGTCGAACCCGATGACCGGCGCGCCGCTGCGCGCGAAAGCCACGGCCGCCGGCAAACCGACATAGCCGAGGCCGATGATGGAAATCTTGCGATTGTGGCCAGCCACACTATCCTCCCGATCGCGGCGCTCGATCAGAGCTGCGCCGCCAGAATATCCGCGATTTTATCGGCCGCGTGGCCGTCGCCATAGGCGTCGATGTCCCGGCGCGGCCGGTAGTCCGGCCCCTTCCAGAGCCTGTTCCAGCCGGCATCCACCGTCTCGACCCATTCGGTGGCGTCGCGCAATGTCACGCAGGGCTTGCGATGGAAATAGGCTTCCTTCTGCACGCCGCCGGAATCCGTGAGCACGGTGCTGCAATTGGCCAGCAACGCCGTCATGTCGAGATAGCCGACCGGATCGACGATGCGCAGGCCCGACAGGTCGATGCCGAAGCGGGCCGCGGCCTGACGCGTGCGGGGATGCAGCGGCAGCACGACCGGCAGCCCCTGACCGGCGTTCCGGAGATAGGCGACGACTTCGGCCAGCGCCGGTGCGCTATCTGTATTCTCGGCGCGGTGTATGGTGGCGAGGTGATACTGCCCCGGCGCGAGGCCAAGCACGGACAGAATTGTCGATTGCGAATTGGCGCGATCGCGCATCATCAGCGTCGTGTCGTACATGACGTCGCCGACATTGTAGACGTCCTTGACGATGCCTTCGGCCTTGAGATTGGCCACGGCAAGCTCGGTAGGGCAGAACAGCCAGCGGCTGACGCGGTCGGCGACCACGCGGTTGATCTCTTCCGGCATCGGCTTGAACGAACGAAGCCCTGCCTCGACATGGGCGATCGGGATGTAGAGCTTGGCCGCGACAATGGCGCCGGCGAGCGTCGAATTGGTGTCGCCGTAGATCAGCACCGCATCGGGCTTGACCGAAAGCGCCAGCGCCTCGAGCGCCACCATCATGCGGCCGGTCATCTCGCCGTGGCCGCCGCCATTGATGCTGAGATGATGATGCGGCTTGTCCATGCCGAACTCGTCGAAGAAGACGTCGGACATGGCGTGGTCGAAATGCTGGCCGGTGTGGACCACAACCTCGTCGAGGCTTGCCCTTGCGCGCAGCGCACGGCTCACCGGCGCCGCCTTGATGAATTGCGGACGCGCCCCGATAACGGACAGTATCTTCGCCATTGCCGTTGCTTACAGGTACTTCGCGACTTCGGGAAGCCGGTCGACGTGCTGCGCCATGGTCTTCTTGATCAGGTCGAGATTGGCCTTGGTCCAGGCCACCGTTTCCTCGAGGCCGCGCTGGTGCTCCGTATTCGCGACGAAGCCGATGGTCTGTCGTGACTTTGTCGGATCGCCGAAGCGGCGGCCTGAATTGTCCCAATCGCGCGCCGGCGCGATATCCGGCGGCGTCGCATTGCCGGTCAGCGCATTGACCGAGGTGGCAAGGTCGCGAATGCGCGTCTCGCGCCCGCTGCCGAGATTGTACGCTTCGCCGGCATTGCCATAAGCGGCAATGCGCATCAGGCCCTCGACCAGATCGCCGACGAAAATGAAATCGCGCCCGTCCAGCCCGCCATTGATGAGAGGCAGAGCTTCGCCATGCAGCGCCTTGAAGATGAAGGTCGGCGTCACGTTGCGCCATACGGTGTGCGGCGTGCCGCGCCAACGACCGGCGCCGAGAATCTCCCGCGGGCCATAGACGTTCTGGAACCGCGCCTTGGCGAATGGCATCTTGTAGCGGCGGAAATAGTAGTTGCCGTACATCTCGCCGACCAGCTTGGAGATGGAATACGGGCTGTCGTGGAACAGCTCGACATCGGCGTCCTCGGACGTCGCCGCCGGCTCGTCACGGGTCTTCTTGGCCACCGCGCACCCCGCCGCCGCATAGACGACCTTCTTCAGGGACTTGATGTCCTTGAGCCGCTCGAACAGCTTCAGTGAGGTGATCGTGTTGTTGTCGTGATCGGCGATGGGATCGGCGATCGACGACTGGTTGCCGTGATAGCAGGCCAGATGAAACGCGATGTCGAGATTCTGCGGCAGGTCGCGCAGCACCTTGTCGTCGGTGATCGGCGCCTCGACGAATTTGATGCGCGGATCGTCCGGCACATTCACCTTGTCGGCCGACAGAAGGTTGTCGACGACCACGATTTGCTCCGGACCGTCGGCCAGCAGCCGGTGCACCAGATTCGAACCGACAAATCCGGCCCCGCCGACGACGAGAATGCGGGCGCCTGAGAAACTGGGAAGTGCCTGGGTCGATGACGATGTGTTCATTTCGGTTTGGTCGCCGTGATGTAGAGATTCCAGCCCATAGTGCGGGCCAGGATGTTGCGGTTGGCGGCCGGCAGTATCGGCCGCAGGATGCGATCCAGGCCCGGCACCAGCAGGAACTGCCGCCAGCTCAGTTGATTGAGCTCGAAGCGGTGATCGGTGAACCGGTCGAGCAGCCGACGGGCTTCTTCCCGGCTGTAAACCAGCGCCAGCGGGCAGTTCGGGCCGTCGTTCATATTCAGCGCCTCCGCCTGGCTCTTGCCGCGGTAACGCGGGTCTATCAGTCGCTTGAGGCGCAGGACGACGTGATACTTCCAGCTACCCCTGTAGTAGAGCATCAGGATAATTCGACCGCCCGGCTTCAGCACGCGATGCATCTCCGCGATCATCGGCCGCGGATCCTCGATGTGATGCAGCACGCCCATCGAGCAGGCGATATCGAAGCTCGCATCGTCGAAGGGCAGACGTTCCCCGTCGGTGACCCGGAAGTCACCGGCGAGTCCCGCCTGCTCGAACCTCGCCTTGCATAGATCGACCGCCGTCTGCGTCAGATCGACTCCGGCAACGGAGGCGCCGAAGCGCGCATATTGCTTCAGTACATAACCGTTGCCACAGCCGACATCGAGCACGCGTAGGCCGGCCGACGTCGAGTAGCCGTGGATGTAGTCGGAGAACGCGAAGGGCTCGCAGTCGTCGGCCTCGCGCAGTGCATCGAACGCCTGGAAGAACGCGGGCGTACCGGGCTCTGCCGCAATGCCTTCGGCGGCGACCGGGTTGTCTTCCCAGAACGCTTTGACCTCGGCATTGCTGACGCCGTTCATGACCTCGCGCTCCCCGCCGGCGCCTTCAAATGGGTGTGGATCGCCGAAATGCCGTGGGCGTCGTACCAGCGCACCATGTCGGCGATGGCCTTCTCGAACGAGACCTGCGCCTTCCACCCGAAAGCCCTGGTGGTTTCGGCCGGATCGAGAACGACGGTTTCGACGTCATCGGCGCCGACCGGGCGGATGTCGATCGGATCGGGCACGGCCGCATCGATGGCCCCGGCAACCGCAACCAGCACATCCTTGATCGAGTGGCCCTTCCCCGGCCCCAGATTGAAGATGCCGGTCGGCGCGCCGGTCTTCATCGCCAGATCCATGAAGGCAAGGAAGTCCGACATGGCGAGGAAGTCCCGCACCGCCGTGGTGCAGAACACGGATTTTCCGGCCTTGAGGCGTTGATAGAAAGTCGGGATGGCGCCGATGGTCAGCCGAGGACCGATGATGCTCGCAAGCCGCAGCGATACGAACGGCAGGCCGCTCGCCGCGACATAGGCTTCGCCCGCAGTCTTGGATATGCCGTAGCTCGCAACTGGCCGGCACGGATGATCCACCGGTATCGGCACCTGCTCCGGCGCGCCATAGCACAGCGCCGTCTGGAAATTGACGAAGCGCTCGACCTTCGCCGTGCGCGCGGCCGCGACGACATTGACCGAGCCGAGCACGTTGCTGGCAACATCCTCACGCCAGTCGTCGGGATCCTTGTAGGCGGCGGCGGAGTGGACGACATGCGTCGGCGCGAAGTCGGCGAACACGCGCTCGACCAGCGCACGATCGGCGACGCTTCCCTCGACCATCGCCAGTTTCGGCAGACCGGACGGCAGCGTTTCGCGATTGCCGGTTGCGAAGTTGTCGATCACGAGGATGTCGTGGCCCTGCGGCAGCCAGTGCTCGATCAGGTTCGAGCCCAGGCAGCCGGCGCCGCCGGTGACGAGAATGCGCATCAGCGCTCGTTCTTCTCGAGCTTGAGGTGGGTGTAGCCGCCCTGCACGCCGTGCTGGCGCCAGTGCGACACGGCGAGCCGCGCAATCTCGGACAGCGGCGTGAACTCGATCGCGCCGTAGTCGGCAAAGGTGCGCGAGGGATCGAGCAGGATCGACGGCGCGTCATCCGGGCCCAGCGGCTTCACTTCCGGCTCTGGCCGGTCGTTCAGCTGCATCGCATCCACCACCGCGTCGTACAATTCGCGGATGGCGACATCCTTGCCGGACGAGAAGTGATAGGTGCCATGCCCCTTGCCATCGACGGCGTTGACCACCGTGCGCGCCAGATCGCCGGCGAAGCAGAAATCGCGGCGCGCGGGGGTGACGAAGCACTTCTTTCCTTCGGACAGACGCTGAAAGAAGATCGGCAGCGGCCCGGAGACATTGCGCGGGCCGATGACATTGGCGAGACGGAAGGTCACCCAGTCGGTGCCCGAGAATTGCACATAGTGCTCGCCTGCGGTTTTGGAGATCGCGTAGCTCGAGTTCACCGGGTTGATCGGATGATCGAGGCGGATCGGCGACTGCGTCGGCTTGGTGCCGTAGCAGAGCGCGGTCTGGAAATAGACCAGCCGGCCGACCTTGTGATTTTTGCAGGCCCTCGCGACGTTGGCGGTGCCCGCCGCGTTGACCAGCGCGTCCGTGCCCCAATCCTCCGGGTCCTTGTAGGACGCGGCGGTGTGGACGACGACATCCGGCTTGAACTCCTCGAACAGCCGGTCAACCACCGCGCCGTCGACGATCGTATCCTCGACCAGCTTAACCTTGGCGTGCGCCGCCAGATTGTCGCGGCGGCCGGTGGCGAAATTATCGATCGCCAGCACGTCATCGCCGCGCGCGGCCAGCATGTCGATCAGGGTGGAGCCAACCTGCCCCGCCCCGCCGGTTACGAATACTTTCATGAATCCCTCACTTGCGGCGCGTCATTTAGCGCAATTGATATAAAGGTCCAAGCCCAGCCGCCGCTCGAATAGCCGCCGCCCCAGAGCGCGCGGCAGCAGGCGGGCGGGCAGGAAATCGTCGCCGACATTGCGCGGCGTCACCGTCACCGAGCCGTAAAGCCGGCGCAGGAAGCTCTCGGCCTCCGCGGGGGAGATGAACGTCGTCGAGGGCGCGGCGTCGCCCTCCAGATTGGCGTCGTAAGCGCGCCGGGAGCGATCATCGGCATTGGTCCAATCGAACTCCGGCCGCGCGTTGCGCTGCCACGTGGCCATAGGCGCGCGCATCCACTGGCGGTACGACACAGCGCTGTAGACCATGATGCTGGCGCTGCCGCCGGGCCTGGTGACGCGGGCAACCTCTGTGAGAGCCCGCGCCAGATCGCCGGTGTGATGCAGGCAGCCGATCGTGATGACGTCGTCGAAGGTTGCATCGGCAAAAGGGATCGCGAGCGCGCTACCCGTCTGGATATTGGCGCTCTTGCCAAGCAATGCCGCACGGTGCCGCGCCATGGCCACCGGGCCCTCGGCAATATCGAGGCCGTGATAGTCCGCACCGGCCTGCATCAGCCTGCCTGAAACCGTGCCGTAGCCGAGGCCGATCTCCAGCACCGTCCGCCCCGCCATCCTGTCGAAGGCGATATGGTCGAACAGATAGGGATAGAAGTCGAAGTACCAGTCGTCGAACTTCCGCAGGCTTTCCGCGCTGTCGTCGGCGATACCGAGGCGCCGCGCCAGCGTGCTGCCGCAGAGCTCGTTCCAGAAGGCCTTGTTCCGGTCGTCGATGCTGGCCATCGTCTCAGCCCCCCGCCGCCGCACTGGCCGCTCTGATCTCGGCCGCCTGGTCGTGGAACGTCCGGTGCCAGACCTCGAGGGACAGCAAGCCCCAGGTCTTGCGCGAGAACTGTCCGGCCTTGTCGAAATTCGCCAGCACGGCATCGGCATTCATGAACGGCCGGTGGCGCGCGGCGTTCGAGCCGAACATGTCGCCGACGAAGTCCCGCAATTCGTTCTGGAACCACTCCTTGAGCGGCACCGGGAAGCCCATCTTGTCGCGCCGGTTGACGATCTCCTCGGGAAGATCGGCCGCGAACGCCTTCTTCAGCAGGTGCTTGCTATTGCCGCCGCCGAACTTGACGTCGGCGGGAATCGTGGCCGCAAATTCGACCAGCGGGTGATCGAGAAACGGCACCCGGCTTTCCAGGCCGTGAGCCATACTCATGCGGTCCTCAACCTGCAGCAGAGCCGGCAGCAGGCACTTGAAGTCGAAATGGGTCATCTTGTCGAAATACGCTTCGTGCGCCACATTCTCGCGATTGTTGAAAATGGCTTTGAAAGCCGAGAACACGCGCTCCTTGTCGAGCGAATTCCAGTCGACCTCCTGGGCCATATCGCTCGAACGATCGATCAGCCGGAAATATCGGGCATCGAGGCTGTCGAACAGCCCTTCGCGCCAGAACTCCCGCATCATCGGCTTGTATTCGCGAAGCAGTCCCAGATTGGGAACGATCGACTCGATCGTCACGACATAGTTGCCGGACTTGTAGGTGCCTTCGATCGCCGCCTTGATGCACTGCTCGAAATACGCGATCAGGTACCTGGCATAGCCGCCGAATTCCTCGTCGCCGCCCTGCCCGCCGAGCACGACCTTGACACTCTGCGCGGCCAGTTCCGACACCATGAACTGCGGAAACGACCCTGGACCCGCCACCGGAAAATCGAGGTGCCAGATCACGTCTTGCAATTTGTCGCGGAAGTCGCGCGCCGTAATATCGCGGACATGAAGATCGATCCCCGACTGCGCCGCCGCCAGTTCGGCGTAGCGCGACTCGTCGTAGCCCGAATAGTCCGTGAAGCGGCCGTGGAAGCCGTGGCGATTCTGGGCGTCGGCGCCGGCGGCAAGACGCGCCATCAGGCTCGAATCGACGCCGCCGGAAATATAGGCGCCAACAGGCACGTCGGAGCGCAGGTGAACGGCCACGCTGTCATTCACCAGCTCCCTCAGGCGCGTCTCGAAATAGGCCGGCGTGTGGCTGTAATCGATCTCGTACCGGACATCCCAGTAGCGGCGAACGTTGAACCCGCCGCGCTCCGCAACCAGCAGATGACCCGGCGCGAGCTGGTAGACGTGCTTGAAAAGTGTCTTGTCGCCGATCGTGTACTGGAAGGTCAGATACTCCGCGAGCGCCTCGGAATCGGTTGCGATGTCCGGCAGGAAGGGCAGCAGCACCTTGGCTTCCGAGGCGAAGTACAGCCTCCCGCCCAGATCGGCGTAGTAGAAAGGTTTGATGCCGAAGCGGTCCCGCGCACAGAACAGGCGCTGGCGCTTTTCATCCCAGATGGCGAAGGCGAACATGCCGCGCAGATGATCGACGCAGGTATCGCCCCAACGCTCATAGGCGGCGAGGATCACCTCGGTGTCCGACGTCGAACGGAAATCCCAATGCGCCTTCAGTTCGTCGCGGAGCTCGATGTAGTTATAGATCTCGCCGTTGTAGGTAATCACGGTTCCGTTCGGCGCGGTCATCGGCTGGTGGCCGGACTCGGTCAGGTCGATGATCGCCAGGCGGCGATGAAGGAGCCCGACGCATTGCCGCTCGTTGATCCAGAGCCCATGACCGTCGGGGCCGCGATGCGCGATCATGCGATCGGCCGCGCGCAGGCATTGCTCGAGCCGTGGGACCGGCCGGCCGTCCAGACCGACGATGCCTGCTATGCCGCACATTGCTTGGTTACCAGAATTGAGGGGCTCGGCGGCTTCACTGGCCGCGACGCCACCGGTAGAGCGTCACGGTGTTGTACACTTTGCGCAACGTGCCGTGCACTTTGGTACGCGCGACCGGATCGAGTCCGCTGAGCAGGAACCCGAACAGGAATTGGTATAGCCCCGACAAAATATGCCGCTGGGCTCGGCGGCGCAGCGTCGACAGGCTGACGCCCGTCAGCGACTGAAGTTCAGCATCGGTATAGGCAGCGGCCTTGCTGCGCATGTCCGGCCGGAACGCTTCATCGAGAACGGCCTCGACGTCCTTCGTGGCCTGCTCGAACGACCATCGCGGATTGCGCGCGATCTCTTCATAGGCGCAAGACACGATTTCGTCGATCCGCGCCGGATCGCGCAGAATGCGAACCACCTCGTCGAAATTGGAATGGTCCTTCTTGAGCGGCACGTAATGCCGCCACGGCTGCAAAACTCCGGAATAGCTGCCCTCGTACAACACCATCAGGGTGCGCAACGCGGCCGACTCGAAGCACCGCGGCGATATCTGGGCGAAGCTGATCTTGCCTTCCTCGTCGGCGAAGTACAGGTCGCGCAGTTCCGCGAACGGCGTGTGCGGACTGACGGAAACGTGAGCCTCTACCTTGCGCTGTATCTCGCCGCTGAAGTCGACGACCGAAGCGCCGCTCTCGACGCCGAGCATGGCCTTGCAGCGCGACACGAAATCGATCCACGCCTCGCCGTAGAGCCGGTCTTCTTCGCGGAACGAGATGTCGACCTTCAGGTCATGCGCCGGCGCTTCGTCCTTGACCCTGATGCCGATCCGGACCTTCTCCTGCCCGAGTTCACCGAGCCAGGCAGGCACATTGCGCCCGCGATAGCCGATATCGATCGGCCGCTCGGCCGGCGGCGGCACGGGACGGTCGAGCAATTCGGCCGGCACGTAGCCGGTGAGGCAATTGACCACGGTCACGCCCGGCAGCTTCTCCGGCGGGTACACCCGGCTCATCTCGGCCGGCGGCGCGCAGGTGAACAGCACATGCACGCCGATCTCTCGCATCGCCGCCGTGCTTTTGTCGACGAAGCGATACTCGTCCTGGATGAAAATCGCTTTCAGCCCCGTGAAGTCGGCAAGGCGCTGGCGTGCCGCCGGCGTCAAATAAAATTCCGAGCAGGCCACGAGCGTGTAGTGAATGACGATGGCGTCGAAACGTGACAGGTCGAGCGCCGGCGGAATATCGCCGAGCATAGACAACCGGCGCCAGTTGTGGCGCGAATGACGCTCGAGCGACTCGATATGGTCGCGTACCGTCGCTGCGATGTTCTTCTGCGTATCGCAAAGAAGCAGAATGTTCAGAGGCCGTTCCAAGGTCGTTAGCCGCTCCCGTCACAGCATTGAGTGAGGCGCGGCCTTGCCGCCTTCCGGCGGCAACCCCTGCATCAACCGGTCGTAAACGATTTCGAATCGCTCGGCGCAAGCATCAGCCGAATGCCATTTGATGGCAAACGCGCGACTGGCCTCGCCGACCGCGCGACGAAGCTCCGCGTCCTGAAGCAGGTCTTTGAGCTGCGTATAAACAGTGTCTTCGTTCGCCGATACAAGCGGGCAGGTCTCGATCGATTCGAGCCGCTCGGCTCCCGTCGGTTCTTCCTTGTTGATGTAGCAAATGGTCGGCTTGCCGAGCATCAGGGCTTCGCGCGCCGTCGCGCCGTAACGCCCGTAATTGAGCTGGTCGATGATGACGTCGGCCTGAACCTGGATGAAACGCACATCCTTGCTAGGAACGTTGGTCACAAACTCGATACGCACATTAAAGCCTTCCGCCTTCAGGCGTTCGATCGCGGCCAGCACCGCATCCGTGCCCTTGATGTTGCGGCCACCGCGAGCGCGCGTCTCGATGTTCCCCACGGCGTGGTACACGATCAACTCACCCGGAGCGCGGTTCAACTTATACTTTTCCGGAACAACGAGGTCGGGGCGCCAAAGTTCCGGATCGAGGGCCGTTGTAAGAGGTTCGCGATAGGCCTTTTCAGTCGCCTGCCAGTCGAGAGCCGGGAAGCCCTCCGTTGCGATCAGGTCGGCGACCATATGCAGTTTATGTCCCCAGGCCAAGTTGCCGACATCGGAGCATATATTGGGGACCGTTTGCCACACGCAGCGGTCGCAAGCACCGCCACTCCACTTGTGTACGCTCGACTGCGCCACGCCATCGAGGCATCCACATACCGAGTAGCCGATCTTGACGCCCAGTTGACGCAGCCGAAGGAAGTCCGACGGCAAGGTGTCGTAACGCGGTGTGCGGTCGAAGAACGACGGGAAGAACGACATCCGTCCGCGTCCATAGAAATGGACCATCCGGAATCGCGGCGCTATCGCGTCGAAGAACTGGTCGAGGTTGGCCTGACATTTCTGCGGATCGGCGTCGAACAGGCTGAGATCCTCGCCGTGGAAGTATTTCTGGTCCGGCCCGTCGGGGTCGTCGATGTTGATGCACATCGCATCCCAGCCACGCTTGCGCAGCGCCGCCGCCAGATAGAGATAGTTGTAATAGGCATGGTGCAGGAAGACGACGCTGCGCTTCCCGCCGCTGCCGTCGCCATCGCGTGCATAGTCTTCGCGCGCCGGCAATATCGTCGCATTGCGCGCCAGTTCACGCTCGGCGCGGCGAAGGCGGCTGAGCAGGTTGGTGAAGTGCATGGTGCGGACGAGCGAAATCTCGCCCAGACGCAGGGCATGACCGCGGCGCAGATAATCGTACTGGACGGCAAGCCAGGCTTTGATCTTCTCAAGCATCGCTGGAGTTCACCGGCGGCTCGATGGTGACGACGTGCTTGTCGTTGTAGGTCTTTTCACGTTCAAGAAGACTTTTCTGCATGAGATCGACGTTGTTTTTCAGCATCAGCGCCCACTTGTCCATCAGCGGCATGGGCGACGCGGTCCACCATTCGGGATGCGTGAGCACCTGGATATCGCGATGCTCGGCACGCTCGAACAGTTGGCGCGGATCGCCGCCCCTGAAGGTGAGGTTGCTGTCGGAGGTGTAATATACGCCGGCCATGTCCCGCGCATCGTAGGTGTTGATGCAGGCAACCTTGACGCGGCCTTCGAGGATCGACTGGTCGGGTTGGTGGAACGACACGGCTTCGACCGCTGCGCCGATTTCGCTCGACAGGAGCGCGCGCTGTCGCTCCACTTCCTCTGCGACATCCGAGCCCGGCCGCCGCGCGCCTTCCGACGCGTCGAAATGCAGGCCGATCTTCTGGCCGCAGGCGACGATGCGCCGGGCGAGGCGAAGATTTTCAGGCGCCAGCAGATTGTACATCGCCGACTGAAGCATGAGGAAATGGGTGGTCGAGACGCCTTCTTCCGCCTCGATTTCCGCCATGCTCGCGGCCGCCATGAGATCGTTATCGCAATCATGGCGCATGAAGCAGCGCTTCGACGGCGGCGCTTGCTGGCGCAATTCGGCAAAGCCGGCGAAGCGGTACCCCGCGGCAAGGCCGCGCCGCACAATGTCCCGATAATCGTCGTGCGTGAATGCAGGCAATGTCACGTTCAGACCTTGCCGAGCAATTCCGCGATGCCGGCCTTGATGCCGGCTTCCGGCGCGCCGAGCGCGCGTGACATCCGCTCGATATCGGCGACCAGATGATTGGGCCGCGCGATCATGTCGACATCGAACACCGGGCGTCGGTCGAGCAGCCGTCCCATTTCCTCGCAGATTTCGCGAAGCGTCGTCACCTGGGGACCGGCGATATTGAGCAGCCGGCTGTCCTTGAGGTTCATGACCCGGATGATGGCGTTGACGGCGTCGTCGACGTGCACGGGGTTGAGGTGAATGCCGTCATCGCCGTGCAGCATGATCGGCTTGCCGTCACGGACGTTGGCCGCCAGCCGCGGCATCAGCATGGACGAAGACTGCCCTGCCCCATAGATGAAGAAGAAGCGCAACGTGGCGACGGTGAGCTGGCCGGCATATTGCTGGGCGAGCAGTTCCGCGGCGCGCTTGGTGGCAAAATAGAATCCGAGCTGGCTGCGTTCGTGCGGCAGTGGCGCGCTTTCGGCGATCGGCTCCTTGCTCGAGCCGTACAGGCCGCCGGTCGATCCAAGCACGAAATGTTGCGCGCCGGCCTTGAGCGCCCAGTCCAGCAGCTTCACCGTCGTACCGACCGATACGCCGTAGATATCGTCGGCCTGCGCGGGGAAATTGCGGAAGTGCGGCGACTGGGCCAGATGCACGACCGCATCGACCTTGTCCGGGAGTTGAACCGTCCACGTCGGCTGAGCCAGGTCCTGAATGAGCCAGGTTGCTCCGCCCTCCGCGCCGGACTCCGGCATGCGCCTCGACAACGCGAAAACCTCATGGTCGCCGGCCAGCTTGCGCAGCAGACGTCCACCCAGAAAGCCGGTCGCGCCGGTCAGCAAAATTCGCATTCGATCAATTCCGTTTTGAGCCGATCATTGACGCGGCCTCGGGGCCGCAATTCATCAGGGCATCGATCGCCGAGAGGCCCGGCACGAATTCATCGACACTGCCCTGCCGATAAACCGGGTGGGCATAACCCTGATAGCTCACCGTCACGCCGTTGGCGGCGAATATACTATCGTCCTGATATCCGCCGGCGCCCTGCCCCGCCAGATATGTCTGTCCGCCCGCCGCGCGAACAATCTGCGCAAGAAGCTCGTTGCTGTGTCCCTCGACCGCCATCGCGCTCGAGCGGACAATATGATCCGTGCGCAGACCGAGGGCTTCGGCAACAGCATAAATGCCCGCGAGGTTGAACTCGACCAGCGACGCCGTTTCCCGGCCCATCACTCGCTCGACGAGCGGCATGACCGAGGAAAAGAACGGCGCCTTGGCGTAGGACTGCGCGATCGACCGAACGATCTTGCGCCGCGTTCCCGCATCGCCGACATACTCGGCCTGATCGATCCGATTCCTCGCTTCATGTCCCCGGCGCAGCGGCATCGTGATCCAGGCCGGTTTGCCGCTTACGATCATCTTGACGCGGTTGGTGTAGTTGCCGCCGGTCAGCTGGAGCGGGACAGAATCGAGGATGACGAAACGATCCGCCCGCGCGATCTTGTCGAAATAGCCGAGCCACGGCAGAAAATTCGGCTGGTGGATGGCGACCAGCATCAGCACGCGGTTTCGACGCGATCGAGATTGGAAATCCGCAATTCATCGCGCAGGAACGACCCGAGCGCCGACGCGGCACGATCCGCCGCTTCTCCGCAGCCTCGCAGCGTCGCGCCGGCCGATCCGCCGTAGCAGTCGATGCCGGTCAGCGCCGCGCCGCCGATCGTCGTGCCCCCCGCATCGAGAACGTCGAATTCGATGCCGGCATTGGCGACATCCCGGCGCGGCCCCGGAGAGGCCGCCCGAGGCGACAGCGCCAAACCGTTATAGCGCCATGGCCCAAGCTGATCGGCCTTCAGGGCCGCCAGTTCGGCCAGCGACATCCAGCGATCGAGCGTTGCCGCTGCGCCGTCCGGCCTGCGCCAGAATGCCCCCGGGTGCGGCGCGACCAGCGCGCGAACGAGATTGTAGATTTGCCGCAGCGGCAGGCTCCATTCGAACTGCCCATCCTTTGTCGACCGGCGCGGCCAATGCCGGCCTTCGCCCTGCGGCGTCGCCTCATAGCCGCCGGCCAGCACCGCCGGCATCTTGTCCGCCAGCAGTCCGCGCGTCGCCTCGTTGATACGCTGCCGCACGTCGAACCAGGTATCCGTGAAGTCGAGCGGCACGGTCGCCTGCGCCACGATGGGGCCGGTGTCGATTCCGGCATCCACGACATGCATCGTGACGCCGCTGGTGCGCTCCTCGTTGATGAGCGCCCATTCCGTGACATTGGCGCCGCGGTAGTGCGGCAGCAAGGCCCCGTGAATATTGACGGCGCCGCGCCGGGGAACGCCGAGGAGATCGGGGCGCAGGATCATCGCGTAGGAATTGATCACGAAAAGGTCCGGTTCGAGCGTCTTCAGACCGGCGACGAAGCCGGCATAGGCCCCGTCGCGCCAGGACGGCTGTACCAGCAAGGGCGCCTGCGCCTCGGTCGCCAAAGCCTGTAATTCGGCGTTTTGCCCGGGCCGGATCGACGCCTGCACGATCGCCAGGACGTCGGCATGCCCGCCCAGGCTGGCCAGCAGCTGCGGAATGCCTTGCGGATCGCCGAACAGGACGACACGGCACCGGGTCATGCGCAGGCCCGCAGGGCGCGGTACGTTTCTACCAGTTTCTTCGCCAGCCGGTCGTTGTCGTGAATCCGCAGGATCGAGGCCCGCGCGATCTTGCGCTTGGCGGCGAGCGCTTCCGGATTCCGGATGTACCAGTCGAGGGTTTCGGTCAGTTTCGGCAGCGTCGTCAGAATCAGCCCGGATTCCCGCAATTCGTCGGTGATGAACTCCTCCCGGACATAGGTCACGGTGGGGACACCGGACGCCATCGTCTCGATTTGGGCGTTGGCGTAATAGCCCATTTTCATCTTGCCGATCGCCAGATCGGCGTCGGCCATCTGCGCCAGGACCTCGTCATGGGTCTGGTTCCGCAGCCAGCGGAATTCGATGTCATGACGGAGGGTCATGAGTTCGGCAATCGACCGTTCAATCTCCGCCGTCCCCTCAATCCCCGGCTGGTTGCTGATGTGAACGATGACGAACGGCTGCCGGCCCGCCGGCGCCGGTCGCGGCACTGGCTCCGGAAGATCCGGCGCGAAAAACGGGAAGTGCACCGCCGAGGGCATGAAGTCTTTCATGTCCGGCGTCGTCACGAGCGTTGCATCGGCAAACCGCTGGGCCAATCCGCGGCGTCGCGCGGCGCTGGCCGTCTCGCAGATATAGGGACGATGGTCGCATGTCTGGCAGATATTAACGTCCGGGTGCAGGCGCATATTCAGCGTCCGGTCTCGCGCCTCGCAGCCGCGAAAATGCGCCACGAGTTTGCGGCCCATGCGTCTGAGCAAAGGCAGCTCCCAGCCTGACTCCGAGATCGCGTACATGAAGTGCGCGTGCACCACCTCGTAGCGCGCTACCACTCTCCAGAACAGCACGAACTCCTGCCAGGCGCGAACCGGCGGAAAGCGTGACGGCAGAAATTTGAAGTCGCTCTTGTCCCAGTACGGACTCGCGCCGATCGCCAGATAATCGGCGGTCATGCCCTGCCGGCGCAAATGGCCGACGGTCTCGTAGGGGATGTGCACCATGTACGAAATGTGCAGCACGGAATTTGGCTTCACCCGGCCGCGAAGCAAATTCGCCAGCACGGAATTGACCGGGGTGAGAACAATACGAACCCCTTGCGCCGCCGGCGCCAACGCCGCTTTGACCAGTCGCCGGATCAATGGCTGACACGCTGCCGCTTGTCGAAGGCTTGCCGTGACCCGGACGCCGCGCGCCATAGCTCGAAGCTCAGCAAGGTCCAGATCTCGCCCGGCCCAACGGGACCACCCGCATAGAATTGTTCGACCAGCTTGTGCGCTGCATCCCGATCGATGTGACCCGAGCCGCCCGCGGATGATGCGCCCAGCAGGTCACGAACGATCGGTTGCAACGGCCCGCGTAACCAACGCTCCAGCGGAATGCCGAAGCCCCATTTTGGACGATCGAGGAAATCGCGCGGAAAGAACCGTTCCGCCGCCCGCTTAAGCAGGTATTTTCCGGTGAACTGATCGTTGTCTCGGTGAAGACGCAGCGCGAGCGGAAGCCGCAACGCAAACTCGATCAGTTTGTGATCGAGCAGCGGTACGCGCACCTCGAGCGAATGCGCCATGCTCATGCGATCGACCTTCGTCAGGATATCGTCCGGCAAATAAGTGACGAGATCGCGCTCCTGGCACCAGGTCACCGGGTCCACGCCTCTGACCGGGACGTCCTCAAGCCGGTTCTCCGGTGTATCGATGCCGGTCAACCTGCGCCGCGCGACCTCGTCGAAGGTATTGCGCTGGCGGTGATGTTCGTCCGGCCAGTCGATTGCACGCGCCGCGGCGAAGGCACCGACTCGGCCGCCCACGCCCAAGCGCGAAACGGCCTTGTAGAGCGGAAGCAGCCGGTCGCCACGACGGCGTTCAACCGCCGTGTAACTGTGATAGCCGGCGAACAGTTCGTCGCCTCCGTCACCGGACAGAACCATTTTCACGTCGCGAGACGCCAGTTCGGAGACCAACCCGGTTGGCAAAGCCGAAGAGTCTGCGAATGGTTCGCCAAAATGCGCGGCAATCCCTTCGAGGTGGTCAAGACTGAGGTCAGGCTGCATGACCTCGGCACGATGCGCCGTGTGCAGTCGTTCCGCAGCGGCGACGGCATAAGGCAGTTCGGAGTACTCCTGATCGTCGAAGCCGATCGAGTAGCTGCGGACGCCGTCGCCCAGCACCTCGCCCATAAGCGCGGTGACAAGGCTCGAATCGACACCGCCGGATAAAAAGGCGCCGAAGGGCACATCGCTGCGCACATAGAGCCTGGTCGTTTCCTTCAGCAACTCGTGGAGTTCGTCCAGCGCCTCCGCTTCGCCAACAGGCCGGATATCGCTTTTGACACTCCAGTAGCGAGACTTCTCGACGCGCGCGCCTGCAACGTCGATGGCCAGGATGTGACCCGGCTCGAGTTTGAATACATCGCGATAGATCGTTCGCGGCGTCGGCACATAACCGTAGCGAAGATAAAGCGACACGGCTTGCGGCTCGACTTCGAGATCGCTCTCGACGGCAGCAGCGATGGCGGTGATCTCGGACGCGAAAATCACCCCCTCGCCGGTGAGCCGGTAGTAAAGCGGCTTGATCCCGACCCGATCGCGAACGAGGAATACCTTATTGGCAGCCACGTCATGCAGGGCGAAGGCAAACATACCGCGGAAGCGCTCCAGCGCATTGACGCCCCAGCGCTGCCAGGCCCGCAGCACGACTTCGGTATCGCATTCGGACTCGAACTCGCCGCCGATCTCGCGGCGGGTTTCGATATAGTTATACACCTCGCCGTTATAGGTAATCACCGCCTTGCTTTGGCGATCAACCAGCGGCTGCTGCCCGCCGCGCGGATCGATGATCGCCAGCCGACGATGGGCGAAGCCGACCTGGCCGGAGACATGAATGCCATCGCCGTCCGGGCCGCGGTGAGCCATGGCGTCGCCCATGGCTCGCAGGCGGGCCGGCTCAACCGCGCGACCGCGCGCGAAGTTAACGATGCCGGCGATGCCGCACATCAGGACAAGGCTTTCACGGAGACGCCCGACCTTACCGTACGGCGAACAATGGCCGCGAACTCAGCGACCCGGCCATCGAGATCGTGGCGGCGGCGCACATAGTCGTGCCACCGGCGTCCGGCCAGCCGCGCCTTGTCAGGGTCATTAGCATAGTCGACGACGGCATCGATCAGGCGATCGATCTTGCCATCCGCGATACAACCGCCCTGCTCCCGAGTCACAAGATCATCGGGATCGACCGTCAGCGACAGGACCGGGACGCCAAAGCGGCCCGCATCCAGGAATGTATTGGGAAAGCCCTCGAAATCGGAGGTGCAGAGCAAAGCTCTTGCCCGGGCGAAATAGGCGCCGAGATCGTCCGGCGCGACACTGCGAATGATCTCGACATTGGCCCCCTTGTCGCGAGAAATTTTTTCGAACAGACCATTGCCGACATCGTTCAGGATCATGACGAACATATGTTCGGGACAGGCGCGTGCAATCTCGAGGACCAGATCCGGTCTCTTGTTCGGCACTGCCTTGCCGATCCAAAGAAACGCTCCCGCATCGGCCCTGTCCGCCAGCTCGGCGACGGGAATCGGGTTGACGACGACGTCCGCGTCACGACCATATCGCTCCAGCGCCGAGCGCCGCTGAAACTCGGTTTGAACAACGATAGCGGTTGCCCCCACAACCGAGTCGAAGCAGCGATCGCAGCGACTACCCCACACATTTCGGGCGCTATTACCGGGCCTGTAGTCGACACTGAAATCGGCATCGCTCCCGGCAAACAGAAGCAATGGGCGTTCGTTCGCTTTGCACCAGTCGGCGAGGTCAGCGTTGTACTCGGCCGCACCGAAGGCAACATAGATGTCGGCGTTCGCCGCGGACCACAACGCCCCGTCTCCGCTATGGCGATGTCTCAGCGGCGTTACCAGGCGAGACAGCCAGCCGCGTTTTGCAGCGGAGCTGGGAGCACGCACAGGCCCGAGTTCATCCGTCGGTACAAGGCCGCCATCGGCCGCGGCGATGCTGACATCGAAATCGAGGCCGGCCAGGCCACGGGCGAAGCGCCACGCTCGCAGTTCAGACCCCCCATAAACGGTGCCCGCCGCTTTTCTCAGCATTGGCAGCACGCCGGGAGTTGCGAAGCAGACGCGTATCAAGACCTAACGCTCTTTGACGCCCAGAATCTGGAATCCCCAGTTTGCGCTCCGATACGCGTTGGGCTGGAGAATTTTGCGTAACCAATAATTTGCTACTACGTACCCGCTGCCTAGGGCACGCTTGGCGCCGCTCCAATCGATACGCGGCGCGAACTCGACCTGATGGGCGCGCATGCCATACATTCCGAGCAGCATCTCGACCTGTTGCGGATAGAAGCCATACTCCATAACGACCCCCCCATCCCCGGGATTCGTCGGACAATCGCCGCGTCGATACCGGCGCTCGATGAACTCGCCGCCAGACAGGTAGCGCTCGATCACGGTCTTGAGATAATCGCCGAACAAACCGGATGTATTGAGGGCGAGATAATCGACCTTGTCGGCGCCAAGGTCGGGAAACCATCCACGGATGCGCTGTTTGCGGAGCTCAAGGAAGGACCCCTCGACAACGTCGCGCCCGGTGTTGCGCCCCTCGGGGCCATTCTCCCAGGCATCATAGACATTAACCAGATCCTGCCGGCAGGCATCGTTGGCGATGTTGTTGCCATCGGAGATGATGACCCGGCCGCCCACGCGGAGGATCCTGCCAATCTCGGAGAACATCGTCGGCAAATAGCCCGGATTAACGTGCGATATGACCTCGTTGACGATAATAAGGTCTGCACTGTCCGATTTGATGGGGAGGAAACCCCACTCGGATTTCACAAACGAGGCCTGCGGCCAATTGGCTGCGATAACGTCCTTGGCCGGCTGAAGATACAGATCATCCACATCGACGCCGATCGTCGACTGAGCGCCCTTGGCAATCAGAAGCGGCATCAGATGACCGTACTTGCAGCCGATATCGACCACAGTGGCGCCTTTCAGCGGCTTGTCGGCGATGTCCAGCAGCCAGATATAGCTCTTCCACAACTGCTGATCGGCAAAAAGATTGCTGAACTGCCTGAAGTGATCGCTCACCACCGGCCCGGCGCTGACAGCCTTCAGGCGATCGTACTCGACTTGGATAGAGTCGCTCATCTCAATAAGCCCAATTGGTTAAGGCCACAATCGAAACATCGAATATCGAAACTCTTCGGCACAAGCGCCACTATTGGGCAACGTCGCCCACGCCGAATGCCTTGAGCGGCTTCACTGTGAGGCCGGCGTCGGCTTCGATGCTGCGCACGGGCTGCACGAAATAGGAATCGGCGTCGAACGGATAATGTCCTTTCGCAATCCTGAAGTTACCGACGCCGCGATACTCACCGACAACTTCGCGCGTCTCGGCATCCTGAAACAATATCCATAGCGAAAAGACGCCGTTGAGCATCACAACCTGATCAATGCGTACCGTGATGACTTCGCTCTCGTGAATCTCGGCCGAGGCATGGCCATCGGCAGTCACCAGATTCTCGCCGTCGATATAGCCGACATACTGCGAGCCCATCAGAATACCGACGAAAAGATGACATTTACGCGCCGGCCGCCGCCACTTCAGCTTGAGAACAACATTCATCGCCTCGCCGGTATAGAAGGCATTGCTGGCGACGCCGTCTTTGTCCGTGAACGTCACTTCCTCGAGAACGACTTCGCCATTGCCGGCCGTCGGCACGAATTTTTCGTCGCGCGCCTTGACCGCAAGGCGCTCCGCTTCCGACTGAACATAAAGCTCGCGGTACTTGTCGAACACCTCGAGCGGCGAGCCGTCGCTGACGACCTTTCCCCGCATGAGCAGCAGCGACCTGTCGCAGAGGCTGTTGATCTGGGTCATGTTGTGCGAAACGAACAAGATGGTCGCGCCGCTGTCGCAAAGTTCTCGGATGCGCCGCTCGCACTTGCGGACGAAAGCGATGTCCCCGGTCGCCAGCGCCTCGTCGACGATCATCACATCCGGATCGATGCTCATAGAAATCGAAAACAACAGACGCGCCTTCATCCCGGACGAATAGGTGCGGAATGGCTGATCGATGAAGCGGCCAATCTCCGCGAACTCGATGATCGACTCGGTCTTTGCCCTGATCTCCTCAGCCGACATGCCGAGCAACAGGCCGTTAAAGAAGATGTTCTCGCGACCAGAAAATTCCGGATGCACGCCGACGCCGAGCGCGAGCAGCGCCGTGATTTTGCCCTTGACGGAAATCGACCCTTCGCGAACCGGAAGAAGCCCGGCGATCATTTTCAGCAGCGTGGTCTTGCCCGCGCCGTTAGGACCGATGATCCCGACAATCTCGCCGCGCTTGATGCTGAACGAAACGTCGTCCACCGCAAGGTATTCGCGGTAAAAACTGTCCGCCCGCCAATAGTACAGCAACTCCTTCAACGGTCCCAGGACCGGATTGTCATAAAGCTTGAATCGCTTCGAGACGTTGCGAACGTCGATGACGATATCCTCAGCGCCGGCAACAGCGCCGCCCGTATTATTCATCACAATGACCGGTGTGCCCATTAGAAATTGAACAACGCGACCTGCTGGCCGGTGATGTGCCTGATCTCTACAGGCTCGAAACGAGCGCCATGCCGCGCGGCCAGAGTTGCAAAGAACTGCGGATCGTTCATCGCGAAGCGCTGCATCGGCTGCGCGCCCAGATAGAGCATGCCGCGCGTCATCGGCGCGCCGATCAGGTAGGTGAAAAAAAACTTGCCGCCGGGAACCATGGCCTGCTTCAGCGCAGCCATACATCGGTCGCACTCGTCGCCGGACATGTGCGTGAAGACCGACTGCGCATTCCCGAAGTCGAAACGGGCTCCGAACCTGTCGAACTCGAAGTCTTTCGAGGCCAGAACAGAATAGTTCTTCGTGATGCCGGCCGCCTGAACCAGCTTCTTGCCGATCTCGATGTAAGGACGATAGGCGTCAATGCCGTAATAGTTGCCATCGTCCAGGTACTCGATGGCCGGCAGGCCGAGGCGCAACGCGCCACAGCCGAAGTCCAGCAGTTTGTGTTGCGGTAGCAACCCAACCTGTCTTAGTGCCGATAGTTGCCAGTCCGAAACCTCGTCCCAAATCGAGAAGTATTCGTCCGGTGCGACGTTGCACTCAACCGCAGCGTCAATTCGGGTCTGGAGATCAACCTTCACGCAAACCTCCTCTTCAACCCGCCCAGCACGCTGCGGCCGCGCCCGATCAAATGTTTGACGCGAGCAAGTGCACGAGTCCGGATGGATGGCGGCCTCGGCGGCTTGTCCACGAGATCATGGACAGGGAAAATGATGCGCATGAACCCAAACTGGTCGTCGTTGCATTTGACATTCTCGACCGAGTGCAGATTTCCATAACGCCAGATCAGCAAGTCGCCGGATCTTATCGGAACCTGCTTGCCTAGCGTGATATCGCGGCCATCATTGGTCTGAAAGAAAAAGCCGTTTCCGGAGTAATCCGTACCGCTGTCCGATAAGAATAAGGTGGCCTGCAGTCGCGAAGGGTCGAATTGGCCCTTCTCCCAGCGACGATCCCAATCCATGAAATCGCGATGCGGCGCGATCCACTCTTCGAAATTCCGATTGAGCGTCACGCGATAGGACAAAGCGTGACGACCAGCCAAATCCTGGAAGGCATTACGACCAGAGAGACGGTTGCGTAGCATATGAACGGCCACCGACACTTCCTGCGTCGTTTCGTCGAGCGGCGGCGCGTGAAGGAAGTTGAAGAAGATCAGGCTGTTGTCCGGGTAACGCACGTAGTAGTTCGGACACCCGGGATAATAGGCGTCGGACGCCGGCAATACCTGAAATCCCGGCGGCAATTCCGCCTTAGGCCAGACCGACCGCATGTGCTCGACAAGCGCCGGCGGCACGAACTGCCGGAATATGTGAAATCCCGACCCCTTCGAATGATACAGGTCCATCCTGATCGGGTGCAGTTCTGCTTCAGACAGGTGGAGCCGTTCAAAAGTGAACTGGCCTTTTGTTTCCGTCGTCGGCAGTGCGCTAGATATATTCATTGATTGCCACCCTCGCGCGCGTGATCACGAAAGCTCCAAGTCCGAGTGAAATCAGCATGCCGGTCGCGAATATCACCCAACTGAGGGGATGGAAGGTTCCATCGAACACATCCCGAAACGTAATGATAACATGCGATATCGGATTGAGGAGGATCAAATTCCATATCCTCGGCGATACCATTGCCGGGCTGATGAGAACCGGCGAAAGATAGATGGTCAACCCGAGTAGAACCGAGATGATTTCCTTGAGATCTTTCAAGATGACACCGATCACCATGAAAATCCAGGAAAGTCCAAGGTTCAGCAGCAGCAACATCGCCAGCGGGATCGGCAGAAGCACGATCGAAACCCTCAGCTTGCCGCCGAGCACCGCCAGACACAGGTAGACGATGAGGATAACCGCCGGACCGATTGACGAGATTAGAAATGTCGTGATCGGCAACGTCTCAATTGGATAAACGACCTGCTTGAGGATCTCCATCCGGTCGCGGATCAGCGACGTTGACTCTTCTAGCGCGCGCTGCAGAACCTGCCACGCGAAGAGGCCCGAAAGCACGAACAGCGCATAGTCATAAGGACCCGCCGCAGGGCCGAGTCTGGCGCCAAAGACGTAAGTCACGATGGTAACGTAAGCCGCGACCTGCACGAACGGCCGAAACACAAGCCATGCGACACCGAGTACGGAGCCCTTTGTTATGCCCTTCATTTCGCGGGCAGCCATGGCCCGCGCGAACGGCCATCGCCGAACGATCGATTGTAACAACTCAATCATGCTAAACTCATGCTGGATTGTCCGGACGGGCATAGACGACGAATACTTCGTCTTCAGCTACTTTGATCAGACCGTCGAACGAATACTCCCACCCCACGAGATTTCGGGTGAGACTCAGGATCGAATTGAGCGCGACGACATGCGTCACACCGAACTGATCAAATAGTCCAGACCAATCCCGCTTCAGAAGCGGCGTTTCTTCGCAGTATCTCTCATACAGATCCGGTGTAATGGCCGCGCCTTGACACATGATGGCGCTGGCGCCAGCAGTCCGAATGACAGCACTCGAGCCAAGCGTGAACGGTATTGGAAAAAAGACGTGCTTTGGGCCAAGATCGAGCGGCGCAAGGAGTTTGAGCAACTTGTCTTCGGCCGGGACGGGAAAGCGCGACCACAGCAATGCCAGCCGAACCATCATGGCAAAACAGAAGACGAAATAGCCCGCAAGGAGAACATCCATTGAGGCATCGTGCGGCTTGACCAAGCACAGTGCAAGCTGGAACGGCACAACCATCCAGAGACAGTAGTCGAGATAGCGCGCGGCTTCGCCGAATTGCCGCAGCACCGGCGTCGCAGTCAAGCCGTAAACGACAAGCACCGCCGCAATCAGCGGGATCAAAGGCGAAAGCACCCCGCTCCGATCCATGAAAATGAAAATGCCGAGCAGGAAAATCTCCGGAAACCGGAAAATCAGCTGAGTCGGCTCATATGCCTCCATCTCGGTGATCCTGGCGTTGAGTGGTGTCCATGGACTCAGGACCACACGCCAGTTCACATAGCGACTGAGCGAGGATTTTACGTAACGACTGTGTTTGCTAATACGGCTGTACGTGAGCCAGAAGGTGTACATGTGCCGAAGGCCTCGCAGATAATAGCCACGGTCAAGCAGAATCGACCCCACCATAGCGCCGGCCATGGCAAGCAGCGGACGTAAGTCCCAGGCAAAAAGTGCGAACAGAGGCACCACGAACCACAGCGTCTGGCGACCAAACATTGATGTGATGCCGATCACGGACCCAACGACGATGGCCAACGCTAGTAGCAATCGATCGTCGAAAGCCATCGCGCAGACAAGCAACATAAAGAACAGCGAGGACAGCATCCGGGCCAACAACCGCTCCGATAAAGCCAAGTATAGAATCGCATTGCCGTTGTGAACCACAGTGCCCATCGCGGTAATGTACAACCCAACACTCAAGCCCGCGACGGCGAACCCGTTTTGACCAAGGTAGATGCTGACGACATATGCCACGAGGACGACGAAGGCCGCGACCCCGGTAGCGAAGATGAGGAGGCTCGGAAGGTAAGACTGCCTTTTCAGCAGATCGTCGGGAAACAAGGCCGCAAAGCGGTGATACGCGATGGGATACGTGTCCGGCTCATTGTGCATGAGAAATTCAGGGACGCCGCTATAGCGCCCGTTGCGTCGCAGCGTGCCTATGATGGCGTAATGCAACGCGCTGTCCCCCATGAAGCCCTGCCGAAACCACTTTCCATAAAAGGCAATCACGGCAGCACGCGTCAGAAGTGCAATTCCAAACGCAGGTATCGCAATCGCGATCATTTCAAGCGGCGACATCGATGCAGCCACGCATGTCTTTAGGAAACCTTCAATTTTCGGTTGGCGTATTTCATGTAGAAGCTCTTCGGCACGCGATTGAACTTGTACAAGATCCAGAACAGCCAACTGAGGCGCTCGAACGTTTTTTTGTAGGTCTTGTATTCGGTGTAGTCGTGATGCGACATAGTCATGACACGCTCGAACTCCTCGTCCGAGAAGCCGAGACGCTGCTTGACCATGTCGAGAATTTCCGGCTCAAGCTGCGGCGGCTTCGTCATCAATGCAGCGCCCTCCTCGCGCTTCATCTGTCCAGACCGGATCAACGCCGAGTAGCCCAGCGTGCGCATGTCTACGCCAAAGCGGTTCGGATAGAGGTAAGCGTGGCAGAATGCCGCGAAGCGGTTCTCCAGATGGTGACCGCCGTACCATTGCCACCCGTAGTTCTGCGCCAGGAACTTTTTCGCTTCTTCCTTACGATAGTCGATGAAGTAGAGCGGTCGTACTTTCTTGATGTTGCTGACTGTGGTCCAGCGCAGGAAGTTGAAAAGCGACAAATTAGGAAATGTCTTGAGCGGCAGCTTACCGAACTTCTTGTGCACACTCGCGATGTATTTGCCGTCGACATAGGCCCACCCGAGCGGAGAAACGCCCTCGGTACGGAATGAGTGGCCTTCAATAATGTATTTGATGCCGTATTTCTCACATGCCCGGTAAAGTGTCGCGGCAAGACCGATGTCCGTCGCAGCATCCACCTCCTTCAATCCGGCGAGCATGAACGAACGATAGATGTCGTCATATTCCTTGTTGTTGACTACGATCGTGAACAAATCGACATTAAGGCGCTCGAGCAGATTGTAGATGTTCTGCGTCGCGATCGGCGAATTCCAGGTGTTATCGAAATGCGCCGCGAGCGGCCGCAGGCCGAGTTCGATCATTTTGACGAGGAGATATGACGAGTCGCAGCCTCCGCTGACCCCGACGACACAGTCGTACCTCTTGCCCTTACCCGAAGCTCGGATCTCCTCCGCCAGGGCTTTCAGCCGCACCCCGCCGTTGACACCGATTGGATACTCCCGGTCGAGGTTGTCATGCATGGCGCAATAGTTACACACGCCGGCCTCGTCGAACGAGATGCTGGGCGTGGTCTCGTCGTAGAGACAACGTGCACAGCTTACAATGTTAGGCTTTGTGGTCATTTCGAGATCGAAGCCGCCGGTTGAGATTTCATCAGAATGCTTCGCAACTGAGTTCGGGTCGGGAAATTGATGAGCACACCCCGCTCCATCCCCTGATACACAAAAATGCTGCCAGCAGCCGCAGCCGAGGCACCCGCACCGACTGCCGCGGCGAGATCCTGCCGCTTGCTGGCTCCGCCACAAGCGATCACAGGAACGCTTACAACATCGGCTACCGAGCGAACGAGTTCGACGTCGAAACCGTTCATAACACCGTCCCTATCGATCGAATGGAGCAGAATTTCTCCCGCCCCTCTTTCGGCCACGCTCTGCGCATAGGCAACTGGATTCACGTGAAGTGCACGCCGGCCGTGTTCGGCATAAACGCCATACCGACCAAGCCAGTTCTTCTTCACATCAATCGACACAATGATCGCCTGGCTGCCGTACCGGTCGGCAGCTTTTGTAACGAATGACGGGTCGCGCGCCGCAGCGCTGCCAATTACGACCTTCTCCACGCCGATCTCGAATATCCTTCCGATCTCGTCGACATCCCGAATGCCGCCTCCGTAAGTCAGGGGGGCGGTACAATGACCCGCGACCTCCTTGATGATGTCAAAACGCGGCGGCTGTCCCGATACCGAGGCATCGATGTCGAGCAAGATCAGTTCGTCGACGTCAAGCCGATTGAATATGTTGATGACATTGAGCGGATCGCCGACATAGTTCGGTTTGTCGAAACGAACGGTCTTCACCAGTCCGGTTTCGCTTAACAGCAGGCAGGGCATGACGCGGGGTCGTAGCAAATCCGTCCTCAAACTATTGACAGAAAGTTCTTTACCAATCGCGCACCGAACTGGTGCGACTTCTCAGGATGGAACTGGGTGCCCATGATCGAACCTCGTTCGACTCCAGACACGAAATGGCCACCGTAATCTGTCGTGCCGGAAATCACATCGTCACTGGTGGTCACTAGCCGGTACGAGTGGACGAAATAGTACTCGGAGTCATCCTGCATGTCGGCAAAAAGACGCGACCCTGCCCGCGCTTCCACGGTATTCCATCCGATATGCGGCACCAGAAGCCGCTTGCCATCATGTTGGGACGGAAAACGGCTGAAGTGGCCCGGCAACCAGCCAAGGCCCGCTTCCTGCCCCTCGTCGCTGCCTTCAAATAGCAACTGCATTCCGAGACAAATCCCCAGAATAGGAATATTATCGTCGATAACTCGGCGCTGAAGCACAGCGTAGAGACCGCGCGAACGCATCGCCTTCATCGCAGAATCGAACGCCCCTACCCCAGGCAGGATCAGCTTGTCTGCAACCGCAACCAGCGCCGGATCGGCGCTGACAACGGCCTGATAGCCTACTCGCGTGCAACAATTCGGTACCGAGCCAAGATTGCCCATGCCAAGATCGACGACGACGATCATACGAAAAGCTAGTCCTGAAATAGTTCGCGCAAGGTCGTGATTCTGATCGTGTCGCCGAAACGATCGCGGACTTTTGCTTTGATGCGATCAGCAAAAGCCAAGCTCGCGATGAACAGGTGTCTCGGAGGCGACGCGATAAAGTCATCGAAATTCTCGACCGCAGCGTCGTAGCCGGCAAAGTATTTTTGATGACAACCGGGGTCATCATCAAAGAAACGCAAGCCGCGCCGGCGATCGACGGCAGCAAGATACGGCACGGCACGCAGCGGAATGTAGACGCCGAGTTCCTCTCCTGCCGTGTCAGACACCTTGCGGAAAGCCGCGATCGACTGATCCACCCGATCCAAGAAACGGCAGTACTTGGCATCGTTGGTGGAAGGCGAGGAAGTGATTACGTCGCTCCGTCGCGCCGCGCAAAATAGGACGCCACCGTGTTTGGCACGTTCGATGCGATCCACGGTAAAAGATGCCGCCTCAACCAATCGACGCAGTGACGACATATCAAAGTAGTTGATATGCTCATGGATCACCATGGACAGATCACCGTACTCGACGCTTTCCGTGCAATCCGGCACCGCGAAGGCGATCATGCCGTTCGGCAACAGCTGTCGATGATGCGCCTTCAGAAACGCCAGCGGATCGTAGACATGTTCGAGAACGTCATAGTGAATAACCGCGTCGCAGGAGGATTTAAGTCCGTCATAAGGATAGAAAGCTTCGACGATTGGGATGCCGTGCTCGCGCCCTTTATCTACTGCTACGGGACTGGGGTCGACACCATGAACCGAGAACCCCAATTCTCTCAAACGCTGGAGTATGTAACCTCCGCCACAGCCGATCTCGAGCACCCGTCCACCGCTCGGCGCCGTTCCGGCGATGAATGCAAGAAAATCGCCACCGTAAGACGCCGCCAGCGCATGCCCATCCTGCAGATAACCGACATTTTCAGCCTGGAGATAAGCACGATGCAGGGCGTCATCTACGGCAGGATTGTGCTTTTGCACCAATAGACCGAAAGCCGGATTGAAACCGAATTCGAACGGGAGAAAATGCGGAATACTATCGACCGAAGCAGAGGGCTCCTTCGACATGCGCCAGTAAAAAGACATCGCATCGAGTTTGATAGGCGGCCGGCTCATGGAACGAATTCCTCAGGCAGTCCGCTCGAACGTGCGGTAGACATGTTTAAGAACATCGCCTTGAAAGAAGAGACCCGGCTCGGCGAGAATGCCAAGCAGGTGCAGGTTCTCGATGTCACAATCCTCGATTACCTGGCGCAACGCCGACAGCGACTTCATATTGGTTACGCTTGGCAACGGGAAGCCGGAAGCAAGCGTCTCAGCTCGACAGAACTTAATGGTCGCGCCGCGTGACAGAATGCCGAAGCGCTCGGCCTCGCTCCGAGCCTGAGCTTCGAGGGCCGGTCTGTCTTTCTGTTCATACGTCAGGAACTCAAGACTGACCGGAAATAAGCCGTTGCGCGGCGCACCGTCGCAATAGGCAGTGAAATTGGTCAGACGGAACGTATCGAAGCCGGGCTCGTAACAGTAGAAGTAGTAGAGCCCGTCCATCGCCGGCTGACGGTCGAGCAGCATATTGACCACGACCGTGCGCGCGCCGCGCTCGAAAGTAACCGGGGGTAGTTTGCCGGCCACGAGCGGCGCAAGGAATTGTGGGCCGGCCGACCAGTACAAATCGGTGATGCCTTCCAGTATCGTACGCTCACCTTTGCGTTCGATAGTAGCACCGGTCACACGACGATCATCGCGATCGATAGTGACGACCTGCGCCCCGGTCATGATCGCGACGTTACGGCGCGCAAGCCGGGCCTTGAGTGCATCAATAACGTGGTGAATGCCGTAGTTCTTCGGATAGTACGTCCTGAGCGAGGGCACAAACTCGGCCGGCAGGCGTCGCTGTTCCGGATAAGCGACCCGGCCGCGTAGATAGGCAGAGCGCATCAACTCAAGCGTGAGCGGCTCGCTAAACATCACGACACGGCCGAGGGCTGTTAGACGCAGCGCGAGCGGATCGAGATCTTCGGGATCGCGACGATAGAGCTTCTGTAAGACTGGCCGGATTAGGTTTTCGGCAATCGCCGCGCCGTATTTGGCCCTCGCCACATCGGCAGCGGACGTGGCGACGGCCGGCTCCGGAGCTAAATTGGACGCCGCATCGAGGAACCCGGTCACACATTCTTGTCGAAGTGTTGCCGGCAGCGTGCGTAGGTCGATATAGGGACTGTTGGTCTGTAGTCGGCCCCGGAAAAAGATGCCTGCGACGTCGCGCGCATTGCCCTTGGATATCTGCCACTCAGCGTCTGGTAGAAGTCCCGCGATTCGTTCGTCAAGCCCCGTAAGGCCCGTGTCGTAGACGTTATGCATGCCGTAGTCGAACCGACCGTGCTCACCGTAATCGAAGGCTCGCAGCAGGCCGCCGACCTCCGATTCGCGCTCAACAAGAACGATACGCGTGCGAGAATCGCGCTCCGAAAGCATTAGAGCACCGAACAGGCCGGCGATGCCGCCGCCAACGAACAACGCCGTCTTGCCTTCAGCCACGCGCCTACTCCCCGTTATTCAACGCGCCGAATGGAACGACGTAAGTAAACGGATAGTCCCGCAACAGATCGTTCTGATGACTTGCCAGTACACTGCGGTCGGACACGCGGACGTAATATGTGTATGGTTTATCTTCCGTGCCCCACCGGCTCTTGAATTGGTAGACGCCCTGCTGGGTAGACCACGTACCGCCCCAGTTCCAGTATCGGCAGCCGCGTTGCGCCGCCTTCATCATCGCCCGATGGACGAGAAGACTAAGCGCTTGACTGCTACGCGCCTCGGCACGTACAACCGGCGTATAGTATTCCGCCACACCATTGAAATAAAAGACGAGGATCGCCGCCGCGCGAACTCCATCGACCTCCGCTATGAAGAGATCGAAATCGTCTCCAGCGCGGAAGCGTTTCGGCACCAAATCGAAGAAGGCGTCCGGCTTGGCGATCCCACCAAGCGCGCTCATGTTCTCACGATGGACTTCGTGCAGAAAATCGAAAGCAACATTGTCGATGAATACACGCGAGACCGTCTTGATTGCCTTGCGGATCATGTTGCGCGTCTTTTGATGGTACATCGCCATCAGCACATCGTTTAGCGTCGTTTCATCAAACGTCGCCACAGGTAGCGGCGTGAACTGGCCGATGCGGCTATCGGTCAGATCGTAGTCCAGCGCGTCGTAATCGACGTCATCCAACGGGTTTGCAATCAAAGTTGCGGCGGCAACACCCGGCCGTTTCGCTGCCAAGTTGAAATCGTCGACCAAGGCAGCTTTCGCTTCAACGGTGTCGGCAAGCACGCCGCCGTTGCTGCCGAAGAAGGGCAAGGAATTTAGCACTGCACCTTTCGGCCCATCCGTCGCCGTAATCGGTAGCACGCCGACCACGGCCTGCCGTTCGTCAATCGCCATGCGATACAACGGCCGCACGCCAAGCAACTCAACGAGGAAATCCCTGAATTTAAGGCCATGGTAGAGCAAGGCGCCTCTGTGCGTCGCGACGTAGTTGCCGTACGCGCTATCGTCTGCATCGATGACGGTTAGTCTCATGCTAGCCGGTAACGACGTCGTCTTTGAAAACCGTCAACGCGTATTCGTAAGGCAGATAGCTGTGATCGACGATCACACGGCGACTCAATTCGTGACGCGCGAATTGGTAAATTTCGTTGACGTTCTGGTGATACGAATTGGTCGCCTGATAGTCCACGTCGTCCGTCATGAAGTCGACTGCGATGCTTCGCTTGGCCCGCGCGAACAGGCCGCGGAGAGAGGACCGCACAATCGCCTTGTGATCATCGAGCGAACAATCGTAACGAAAATTGAACACTCCGGACATCACGACATAATCGTAGTCCTCAACGATGTCCTGAACACTCTCGACAAGCAGGAAGCGTGCATCGGGGTATCTTGTACGGCCCGACTGCACAAACTCCGGCGTGATATCGGCTGCATTATAGTGAACATTGGGAAACCTCTCACCCAAATACGGTTTGAGATCAGCAAGTCCACAGCCGTAATCCAGCACCGAAAAACCGCCCCTGCGATCGAAAAACCGTGTCAGCGCGGCAAATCGAAGCGGCTGACGCCCTTTCGGCCACATGACCGCGGCTGGCGTTTCGCCATGCTCACGGAACGCGGCCTGATATGCCTCGATCGCCCCTCGGAATACGGCTTTAGCCAATGCCAACGGACCTACTGTTTTCAGTGAGAAACGTCCGGCACCAGTTCTCGAGGCTCAGGAGCGACCAGATGAACAGGCGGCGGTTTTCCCGTCCTTCGAGATGATCCGATACCAGGGCGTGGACGACCTTGGGATCGAAGAAGGCGAAGATCGCCGCGTCGTTGCCCATCAAGGTCGAACGCACATAGTCGATGCTTTCACCGCGGAACCAGCTCGCGTCCGGCGCCGAGAAGCCCTTCTTCTCGCCACCGGCGACCGACGCTGGCACGTAGCGTTCCATAACCTTGCGCATCAGGAGCTTGCCGTCGCGCGTCTTCTGAAAGAACTGCCGTGCCTTGTCGGGATCGTTCTCGTTGATCCGAACGACCTCGTTAAGATTGCCGAGCTTCATCGCGACCGGCAACCGCATCGAGAAATCGACGAGATCGTTATCGAGGAACGGCACGCGAGTTTCAAGGCCGTGGGCCATGCTGAGTTTGTCCTCGACGACCAGAAGGCCGTGCAGGAACGTCTTGGCCTCGAAGTACAGCGAGTGGTTGACGTAATCCTCGGGCCGCGACAGTTCGGAGGCGTGGCGCCTGAAGACGTCGCGGAAAATGTCGCGCGTCCACACATGCTTGACGTCGTTCCATATCGGCGCAAACAGCGCCTTGATCTCAGTATTGGGCAGCAGCCGCTGCCAGAACGAATAATAGCGATCGATGTAGTGCTCGAAGTCGTCGTTGACGACGGCGCGGTAGTAACGCCACGGATAGCCGCCGAGTAGTTCGTCGCCGCCGACGCCGGACAGAACGACAGGCCCGAACTTGCTGGCAAGCTGCGCCGCGTAGAAGTTTGGATAGCTCTGGCCAACGCGCGGCTCTTCTATATGCCAGGCCATGCGCGGCAGCGCTCGTTCCATGTCGCCGGCCTTGAGCACCATCTCGTAATGCTCCGTCTTGAACAAATAGGACATGTGCTCGGCGGCATCGCGCTCGTCCATGCTCAATTCTAGGCCAGATGCCGAGTGCAGATCGAAGCCAACCGTAAAGCTGCGGATGTTGGCGATCTGCCGCGCTGCCAGCGCCGATACCGCGCCGGAATCGATGCCACCACTCAGATAGGAGCCTACCGGCACATCCGAGATCAGGTTGCGGGTGACGGCCCGCGAGAACAGGCGGTCCAGCTCTTCGGCATATTCCTCGACCGGAAGCGCGCGTTCCGGCTCGTCGAACTTGAAATCCCAATAGGCCTCAATATGCGACGCGCCGGTCGCCGCCTTGACCTTCATATAGCAACCGGCCGGCAGCAGGCGCACGTCCTTGAACAAGGTACGGTCGGTGAAAAAGTTCTGGAATGTCATGTATTCCAGCAGCGCTTCGGGATCCGGCTCGGTCCTGGCAGCCGGATGCGCCAGCAGCGCTTTGATCTCCGAGCCGAACAGCAAAACGCCGTTCCTGCGCAAATAGTAGAGCGGTTTGATACCGTAGCGGTCACGGACCAGAACCAGTTCGCGGGTCTTCCGGTCCCAGATGGCGAAGGCAAACATGCCGTTGAAGCGCTCGAGCGCCTCTGCACCCCATTCCGCCCAGGCGTTGAGCAGCACTTCGGTGTCCGAACGCGAGCGGAACACTCGTCCCCTCGCCTCAAGCTCACCGCGCAATTCCTGGAAGTTGTAGAGCTCGCCGTTGTAAGTGATGACATAGCGATCGTCGGCGGTCGCCATCGGTTGGCTGGCCGCGTCCGAGAGATCGATGATCGACAGGCGGCGATGACCGAGCCCGACACCTCGATCGAAAAAGACGCCCTCGCCGTCAGGGCCGCGATGGGCGACCGCCGCCATCATATCACGCACCAGCGCCGGCGCGACTGGCTCGCCGGAGAAATTCAGCACGCCAACGATTCCGCACATAATCTAATTCGAGACTGTCTTGCGCGCGATGACGGTGATGCCAGATTCCTGTACGTGCTCACGTTCGACCGATAGGCCCGCGGCCGTGCACCAGTCACGGACTTCCTCCGGAGTCTGCCTATGCGAGTTCACCGGCGCGTACCAATCAAGGTTGATATGGTTGAGCTCGTCCTCGTTCCACTTCTCGTGATGAAAAGCTTTAAAAATGTGCCAGTAGAAAAAACGCTGCAAATCGATCCTACCTGCCGGAATATCGAGAACATTGATTGCTTCAGGAACGTCGATTTCGATCTTTAGATCACCAAGATACTTTCCAAATCTCGTCAGCGGCAGCATTGCGCGCCACGATTCTTCTTGCGTCATAGTCTGCAATTTGGCGCGCACATAATCGTCGGTGAACTCGCGGATCGGCCCCTTCTTCTTATACACATAGAACATGAAGCGACCGCCCTGTTTCAGCTTTCGGGCAAGGGCAAGAATTGCGCTTCGCGTTGAATCCGTGTGATGCAAAACCCCCTGCGAATAGATCACATCGACGCTTGCGTCGGGAACGGGCACCTCGAGCAGACTCGTCTGCAAAAAAACTGCGTCTTCAATGCCTTGCCCCGCAAAGCGACGGGCCGCCGCTTCCACCGCAGTTGATATATCAACGCCTAGGTAGCGCACGTCGTTGAGTTTCCTTCCAAATAGACCAAGTGCGGAAATCCCTGCGCCGCAACCTGCTTCGAGGAGGACTGGGCGCTCGCCGTAATCGGCCCACCACGGCTCATTCGCCACGTCGCCATACATCTGACGGTACCAGTCTCCCATCAACGCTAGGTCTTCGTCTTGCTGGAAGCGATCCTGGCCGCTCCAGATGAAAGCGAAGGCATCCTTTGTCTGCGCTTGTGTAACGGAGAGGAGTTGTTCGGCTCGCAGAATACCTTCGCGCATGACCAAACGTTGGCCGGCAACTTCGATTGCGGCGCCGTCAACGCATGGCAGCGTTGCGCCCATTAGGCGGTTAAGCCAGTCGGGCAAGCATGGCTTAGAGCTGGCGAATGGCTTCGACGACATACTTGTAATCGTCCTCTGTCATGCGGTTATGCAGAGGGATCGCCATGGTGTGGCGATCGCAATCGCGCGAGGCCGGGAGCGCATCAGCCGAAATGCCGTAAGTGTTGCGGTAATAACCAAGCATATGAACGGCGTGCGTGCCCGGCCGGGTCGAAATGCCCCGCTCCTGCAGGAACGCCATGATGTCGTTGCGCGGCCGCGGCGCCTTTGCCGGATCAACGTAGGTGACGAAAGCCTGCCATGCGTGACGGCCTTGATTGGGTTCGGCCGGAAGCTTGAGCCAGGCAAGGTCCGACAATTCCCGGCGATAATAGCCGGCCCAATGCGATCGCTCGTCGATAAAGCGGTCGAGCTTGCCGAGCTGCACCACACCGACGGCTCCCTGCAGGTCGGTCATACGGTAGTTGAAGCCAACGACATCGAAGTCCGGCAGCAGATAAGGCTGCGGTCCGTTGTGACGTTCTTCTTCCGAGACAGAGGCGCCGTGGTTGCGAAGAATTCGGATGCACTCGGCGAGGGCGGCATCGCTGGTCGTCACCATGCCGCCCTCCCCCGTCGTTACCGACTTGCGTGGATGAAACGAAAATACGCCGACCGTGCCGAGGCTACCGGCCGGGTGATCGCCCAACGCACCGCCGGCCGCGCAGGCGGCGTCTTCGACAATTGCCACCGATGCGGGCAGCGCGGCGCGCAAGGTATCGATATCGGCGCAAAGCCCGAAAAGATGCACGGCGATCACCGCCTTGGTCTTCGGCGTCACGCGGCGCGCGACATCGGCGATATCCAGATTGAACGTCGTGCGATCGACGTCGGCAAGCACCGGCGTGCCGCCGCAATACAGAACGCAATTCGCGGTCGCCACCCAGGTAAACGAGGGAACAATGACCTCATCGCCCGGTCCGATGCCGAGCGCGACCATCGCCAGATGCAGGCCGGTGGTCGCCGAACTGACTGCAATGGCATGTTGCACCTGATGGCGCGTCGCGAAGGCCTTTTCAAAGGCAGTCACGTTCGGACCGTGCGTCAGCCAGCCGCTTTCGAGCGGCCCGCGCAAGGCTAGCCACTCTTCTTCGCCGGTGCTGGGCTGCGATATCTGAATCCGACGCATGGTCATTTCGCGGAACCTACTTCGCCACCTTGGCGCGGCGTGCCTCGACTTCGGCGATGTGGCTGCGCCGCCAGTCAATGAGACGGCGAAGGCCCTCGGTCAGGTCGATCTCGGCCTCATAGCCGATCTCTTCCTTAGCGCGCTTGGGCGAACCGATGCGATTGCGGACCAATGTCGCTTGGCTGCGCGGCGCGTACTGGATGGGCTGGTTGGATCCAGTGAGGTTCAGAAGCATTTCGGCGACCTCCTTGAGCGAGGTGCGCTTGCCGGTGCCGACGTTATAGTAGCGGGCCGCTACGTCAGCCTTCATGGCGCAAACATTGGCCCGCGCACAATCCTCGACAGCGACGAAATCGAACGCTTCCGAGCCGTCGCCGAAGATGGTCGGCCCCTCTCCGCGGTCGATGGCGTCGAGCATCTTCATGATCACCGCGATATAGGCGCCGTGATAATCCTGCCGCGGGCCGTAGACATTCATGTAGCGCAGGCCGACGACATTGAGGCCGTAGCGATAATGGAACGCCGTCGCCATCGCCTCGCCCGCGATCTTGGTCGCGCCGTAAAAGTTCTTGTTGTTGAACGGGTGGTCTTCGGTCATCGGCTCTTCGATCGCATCGCCATAGACGGACGCGGATGACGAGTAGACGAGCCGACCGACCTTCTTGGCGACCGCCGCCTCGAGAACGTTGAAGGTGCCGCGGATATTCACGTCGAACGCTGAGCGCGGATACTCATGACACTGCAGAAGCCACAAAGCGGCGAAATGGAAGACGCAGTCGATGCCGTCCATCGCTGACTGAAGAATATCAGATTGCGTGATGTCGCCGCCGACATCGTAGATCTTGACGCGAGGGTCCTTCAGCGCGTCCGCCAGATTCTCCGGCGTGCCGCGTGCGAAGTTGTCATAAATGAGCACTGACCTGATGTCGTGCCTGAGAAGTTGGTCGACGGTGTGCGAACCGATCAAGCCGGCGCCGCCGATAACGAGATGCTTCTTGCCGGTGATATCCACGAGTGGGCCTTGTTACTGGAGTGAAGCACCGACGGCGGCGATCACTTCGCGGATGATCCGGTTCTGCGTCGCTTCGTCGAGATAGGGATGCATTGGCAGACTAAGCACACTCTGCGACAGCGTCTCGGAATTCTTCAAGCCGGACGGCGCCGCCGGGTAGTGGCGATAGGCTGTCTGCTGGTGAAGTGGCTTGGGGTAGTAAATCGCGGTCGGGATACCGGCCGCTTTCAGGCGCGCCGCGACCGCGTCGCGGTCCGGCACATTGATCGTGTACTGCGCCCAGACGGAGGTGCCGCCGGCCACGATTGTCGGGACACCCGCAACCGTCACCAGGGTATTGTTGTAGCGCTTGTAGACCCTGTCGCGCAGCTCGATCTCGTCGTCGAATATTTTGAGCTTCTCGATAAGGATCGCCGCCTGGATGGTGTCGAGCCGGCCGTTCATACCGATGCGGACATTGTCGTACTTGTCCGAGCCCTTGCCATGCACGAGCAGCGAGCGAATGATCTCCGCAAGACTGTCATCGTCGGTGAAGATGGCGCCGCCGTCGCCATAACAGCCGAGCGGCTTGGCCGGAAAGAAGCTGGTGGTCGTCACCTTGGCAAGCGTGCCGACGCGGCGATTGCCATAGGACGCGCCGTAGCTCTGCGCCGCGTCGTCGATGACCCAGAGGCCGTGCTTGGCGGCAATCGGATCGATCGCATTGAAGTCCGGCGCCTGGCCGAACATGCCGACCACGATCGCACCCACCGGCCGCAACTTCCCTTGCGCCGTAATCATGCTCACGGCCTCATCGAGGCTGGCCGGATCGACATTGTAGGTGCGCGGAAGGCAATCCACGAACACCGGCGTTGCGCCAACCAGCGCCACCGCTTCAGCCGTGGCGGCGAAGGTAAAGGACGGCACGAACACGGCATCGCCGGGGCCAATATTCATCGCCATCAGGGCGAGCACGATAGCATCGGTTCCGCTGGAGCAACCGATGGCATGTTTGGCGCCGCAATGCGCCGCGAGCATCTTCTCGAACTTGCCGACTTCCGGGCCTGAGACGTACTGGCCGTGCTTGAGCACGGCATCGATCGCCCCCTTGATGGGCGCCTCGATCCGGCGCCGCTGCGCGTCGAGATCGATGAAGGCGATCGGGGCTGCGCTCATCGTCGAAACCTCAGCCGATCATCTCGAGTTTGTCGGGCCCGGCTTCGCGATACTTCGAGCCATCCAGCGGACAGACGAGATCGGCACCGAGCTTCATACCGGCCTTGCTCATCCAGCCGACCCGCCGCGCCGGCGCACCGACCATCAGCGCGAAAGCCGGCACGTCTTTGGTCACCACCGCGCCAGCTCCGATCATGCAGTATTCGCCGAGAGTGTTGCCGCAGATGATGGTGGCATTGGCGCCGATGGTGGCGCCCCGCTTGACGAGCGTCGGACGGAACTCAGTCTTGCGCTCGATCTCGGCGCGCGGGTTGATGACATTCGTGAACACGCAGGACGGCCCGCAGAACACGCCGTCCTCCAGCGTAACACCCGGATAGACGCTGACATTATTCTGCAGCTTGCACTTGTCGCCAAGACTGACATCGGGGCCGATCACGACATTCTGGCCGATGATGCAGCCGCGGCCGATCTTGCTGCGAGGCAGGACATGGCTGAAATGCCAGATGCGCGTACCCTCGCCGATCTCGACCGGACCGTCGATATAGGCGCTCTCGTGATAGGTCACGCCCGGTAGCCGGGGATCCTGTCGCAACTGCGATGTCATTGTGCTGAGAGCGATCGAGGTCAGGCGACGTAGCGGCGAACCAGGGGATGCTGATCGCCGGCGCGCAGTTCGATGGGTTTGGTGCGGAAACCGGAAACGATGTCGATCGAGGGCCGCACTTCGTCAATACCAAAGCCCTTGCCGGCCAGTATCTCTTCGTAGCTGCGCGTGTGCAGGTCGGTGAAGCCTTCCGAGAACTCGACTTCTTCACCGTCGATGGTGATCGAGCGATAGGTCGTCTTCTGGCCCCGCACGTTGTCCGGCAGATCGTTGCGATCGACCGACAGGAACCAGCGGATCTGCGCGCGGCCGCATTCGAGGTAACCGGCGGCGCGCTCGTCGTCGTGCAGATGCACGACGTTCTGAGTTACCGGTCCGAAGATATAGGACAGCATGTCGAAAAAATGGACGCCGATATTCGTCGCGACGCCGCCGGATTTCGATTCATCGCCTTTCCAGGAGGCGTGATACCAGCGGCCGCGCGACGTGATGTAGGTCAGATCGACCACGAAGGTCTTGTTCGGCGAAGCATCGACCTTGCGCTTGAGCTCCTGGATCGCCGGATGCAGGCGAAGCTGCAGGATGGTCGATATCTTGCGGCCTGTTTCTTTCTCGATCTCGGCGAGGCCGTCGATATTCCACGGGTTCAGCACCAGCGGCTTCTCGCAAATGACGTCCGCGTCGGAGCGCAGCGCGAAACGGCAGTGCGCGTCGTGCAGATAGTTCGGCGAGCAGATGGAAACGTAATCGACCTTCTGGCCGCGGCGGCGCATCTTGTCGATGTGCCGGTCGAAACGTTCGAATTCCACGAAGAAGTAGGCGTCGGGAAAATGGCTATCGATGATGCCGACGGAGTCCTTCGGATCGAAGGCCACGGCAAGATCGCCGCCGACCGCCTTAATGGCCTTCATGTGGCGCGGCGCGATGTAGCCACCAACGCCGATCAACGCAAAAGTCGTCACGTGCTTCCCCGCCGTTTAGCCATGCTACCGCAGTTCGGGTGAAATGCTGTCACCCGAGCCTGCACTTCAACCGCGTCGGTACCGCGCCAGTTGGCGCCGCCAAAACCCCGCGAAAAATCAAAATCCCGGAGATCGCCCAGTCGCCGCTGCTCCTCGCCAACGTCCTGCGTTGTATGGAGAAAATGGCCCGTCAGCTTTCCCGGAACCCGACCTCGAGGCGTTCATGACATGAACGTCACCCCTTAGCAAGCCGAAGCCGGAACTTTGCGATCTCCTGACTTTCCCTTCTTGGAGGAGGCGTTATTAGACGGCAGCAACCGACAATTCGTCGATCATGACGCGCACTTTGCGTCCCAAAAGATCGAGCAGGATCGAAACTCTTTCCTGATCGTTGCCTTCAAACATACCGAAGCAGTTCGAGAACACGCCGTCGATGACCCGCACCTTGTCGCCGGGTGCGAAGCGAGGCTTATCATCCATCTGGACGAAGCCCCGCTCATCCTCGCGCTGCCTGAGCGCCGCGATGATCTGCGGGGGGACCGCTGCGAGCGCTTCGCCGTTGCGGACGAGACCGACGACTCCGACGGTCGACTGGATCGCGCGCCAGCGCTGGGTCGCGACATCGATGGCGACGAACAGATAGCGCGGAAACAGCGGCGCAGCGACGGTCTCGATACGTCGCGCGTGACGGCGCCGTTTGAGATAACGCGGAAAATACGTCTTGAAGCCTTGCCGCTCGAGATGGGCGGCGGCCTTGTTCTCACCGTGAGCATGCGCGAGCACGGCGTACCATTGCGGCGCGGTTTCCGTCATGACACCGGCCTCCGCGCCTGCTTTTCAAGACCGAGCAGCCGCGGCGCCAGCACGCGCTTGGCGCCAAAACGTTCGACTGCCGCAATGTACGTTTCATGCGCCGACCGCAGAGCGGTGATGACAACGCCGTCGAATTCCGCCGCCACACCATCGAAGTCCGCGAACACCATCAGTCCGACAAAACTCTCCGCCGATGCCTGACCATCAACAACTCCGACAACCGAAACGTCGCTTTCAAGCGAGGCGATCCGGGCGATTTCCGCGAGATCGGAGATGCCAGCGAGCACAACGCTGTTCCAGCCGCGCTCGGTTGCGATGGCAAAGACGTCGGCGCAGTCGGTGCGCGCCTGACGAAAGAACGAGAACGAATGCGTGAAGTACTCGACAGTCAGGCGCGACTTCTCGGCGAAGCCCTGCGGCGTCAGGTAATAAGCATAACGCCGCGTCGGTGCCTCGCCGACCTTGACGAGACCCTTCTTGATGCAGCGTTTGACGTAAGCATTGACCAAGCCCAAAGCGATGCCGAGTTCGGTAGCAAGGCGCCGCTGCGTCTGACCGCCGTCCCTCTCGACGGACTGGAGCAGACTTAAAACTATCCGGTTTTCCGCTTCATCGTTTTGGGCAATTCTCGACATCAGTCGTTTGTTCACCGGCGTTCATGAGATGAACATCAATACCCCGTTTCGACCCTGAAGGTCAATCATCATCAGCAACCCTTGCGGGAATTCGTCCAGGACAACCTGTTATGTTGCAGCGACGCACAGTGCAAGCTTAGGCCATACAATCGCGCTTTATGTCAAAAAGCGCTGAATAATTGCGAATTGGATAGGCCGTCGCGTAAGGCACCGATACGTGTCGTGTGTCGCGCCTCACATTCAGGTTGGCGACCCGTGCGAAGCCGGTATGTCAGACGTTTGCGCGAACCCGACCGGCGTCGGCATCAGTAGTTTTCAGAGATTTGGTAGCTGGGGAGGGATTTGAACCCCCGACCTACGGATTATGATTCCGCCGCTCTAACCAACTGAGCTACCCAGCCAAGACCATCGCCGATCAGGGCGCGATATAGGGAAGCGCGGCGAAGCCTGTCAAGCAAGCTCCCGCCGAAATCCCTGATCCGCCTGTCAATTCGCCGGATTTTCCCGCCCGGCTCTATATCGGCGGGACCTATTTCGGCTGGACCTGCGGATTGCCGCCCGGCGAACCCGGCGGCGGGATCACCGGCGTCCGCCCCGCTTCCGGCGTCGGCGCCTTGATCTCCGGATCGACGGCCGGCGGGCAGATCACCCCGCCCGACTGGGCAAGCTTGCTGCTCAGGCTTTCGTCATTGGGCTTGCGAACCACAACGTCCCCGCCCTCCCCGACCGTGGCATGGGTGCCGTCGGGCCCGCACGCCTTGCTGTCGGTAGACTGGGCTTTCGGCGGTTCCGCCGGCTTGGCGAGGGGCGGCGCCTGCGCCACCGCGACCCCGGCCGAGACGGCAAGCAACGCCGCCGCCAGGATGGCAAGGGTGGATTGTCCGACTATGCGCTGGATGGCCATGGCATCCTCCGTTCGGAGGACAACCGACGGGCCCGCAGCCCAGTTCCGCGCCCTTCGGCCTCAGGCCGCCCTGGATTCCCGCTCAGTGCGGGCAAAGCGGATCAGCGCGAAATGCCCCATCGGCGGCAGCGGCCGCCGCTCGACAATGCGCATGCCGCCATGTTTGGCCGCCCAGTCGGCCAGCCGCGCGAACGGAAACTCCGGCCGCCAGCCGAGCCGGCGCGCGATCGGCGCAAAGCCGAGCTCGAACAGCCGCCGCAAGCCGCTCTCGGCGCCGATGTGGTTGACGAGGATGATCTCGCCGCCCGGCTTGAGCACGCGCGCGAATTCGTCGAGCGTCGCTTCCGGATCCGGCACGGCGGTGATGACATATTGCGCCACCACCACATCGACCGAATGGTCCGGCACCGCCATGCGCATCGCGTCCATCACCGCCAATGCTTCGACATGCACGAGCTTCTGCGTGACGACGCGCTCATGCGCCTTGCGCAGCATTGGCTCCGACAGGTCCATGCCGACGATGCTGATGTTGGAGGGATAGCCCGGCAGCGAAATGCCGGTGCCGACGCCGACCTCGAGCAGCCGCCCGCCCGGCGGACAGGCCTTGCTCGCCGCTTCAATCGAGGCGTTGCGCCCCGCCTCGAACACCTTGCCAAAAACGAAATCGTAGATCGGCGCCCAGCGCGCATATGCTTTCTCGACGCCGTCCTTGCTGATGTCCCCGCCCATGATCTCTTTTGTTTGTTGTTGTTTGTTGTTGCTTACGCGACCGAAGCCCGCGCGGCTTCGGCAAGCGGCGCGCGCTCACCGGCCGCCACCGCGCCGCGGATGAAACCCCCGCCCAGCACGCGCGCCTGGCCTTCGGCCGCATCGTAGAACACGCAGGCCTGCCCGGGGGAGACGCCATGCTCGCCATCGACGAGATCGACTTCGTAGCCGCCCGCGCCGCGGCGCAGCCACGCCGCCTGCGGTGGACGCGACGAGCGAACCTTCACATGAACCTCGAGCCGGCCATTGCCGAGCACGTCGTCGATATCGCCCTCGCCGATCCAGTTGACGTCGCGCAAGGTGATGCTCTGCGTCTTGAGCGCCTCGCGCGGGCCGACGATGACACGGCGGTTGTCGGCATCGAGCCGCACCACATAGAGCGGCGCACCCGAGGCGATGCCGAGGCCGCGGCGCTGGCCGACGGTGAAATGAATGATGCCGCCATGCTTGCCGAGGACGCGGCCATTGATGTCGACAATCTCGCCCGGCTCCGCTGCGCCGGGCTTGAGCCGCGCGATGATGTCGGCGTAGCTGCCGGTCGGCACGAAACAGATATCCTGGCTGTCATGCTTCTCGGCGACCGCGAGCTCGAACTGGCGCGCAAGGTCGCGCGTTTCGGCCTTGGACTTGTCGCCGAGCGGAAAGCGCAGGATGTCGAGTTGATCGGACGTGGTGCCGAACAGGAAATAGCTCTGGTCTTTCTCGTCCTCGCGCGCGCGGAACAGGCCGCGGCGGCCGGACGGCAGCAGACGCGACGACACGTAATGACCCGTCGCCATCGCATCGGCGTTGAGATCGCGCGCGGTGTGCAGGAGGTCGTGAAACTTGATCGACATGTTGCAGGAGATGCACGGCACCGGCGTCTCGCCGGCGATGTAGCTCTCGGCGAAGCGGTCGATCACCGCTTCCTTGAAGCGGCTTTCGTAGTCGAGCACGTAATGCGGAATGCCGATGCGCTCGGCGACGGCGCGCGCGTCGTAGATGTCCTGCCCGGCGCAGCAGGCGCCCTTGCGATGCACCGCGGCGCCATGATCGTAGAGCTGCAGCGTGACGCCGACGACGTCGTAACCCTCGGCCTTGAGCAAGGCAGCCGTCACCGACGAGTCAACGCCGCCGGACATGGCGACGACGACACGGGTATCTTCCGGCCGCTTGGGCAATTCGAGCGAGTTCATCATGGCGTTGTCTTACACCATATGGCGGCGCGTGGGGCGAAATGGAAGGCAAAGCCCGGGGTGGCAGCGGGGGGCCGGGCTCGAGGAACCCGGTCTATCCCGTTCAATCGATTTGGCTATCTCGCCATGGCGCCTGTCGCCTGCATCCAGGCGCGGTTATCCGCCGACGTCAGATAGATGCCCGGCGTCGCTATCCAGGCGGCGTGGAAGAAGATGTCCGTCAGCCGGATGTCTCGCACCGGCCGTGCCGCACCCGCCTCATCCCGCAGATCGGCAGCGTCCCGCTGCGTCAGGCAACACTCCCGGGTAAATGGCGAGATTTCTCGCGTTACGAGTGGAGACTCGGGCTCCGCCGAGGGAACCGGGCAAAACCTGCCGCCCGCGGGGCGGTTTTGGCCGGCCGCGCGAGGCCATCGCCCGGGCGACAAGGAGCCAACCAATTGAAAAAACTGGTTTTTATAGAAGACGAACACTGGCCTGCCGATTGCAATCCCCTGGGGGTCAATTGCGGAGGTTCGTCTTGTCCCAGGTTGCGACCGATTTTCAGAGTCAGGCTTCGAGCGCGCTGCCGAAGGGCGGCCGGCAGACCTTTTCCGCGTCGAAAGCGCCGTCCGGCAGGTTCGACGATCTCCTAAGCGCCATCCCGGATGCGCCGCCGGAGCCGCGGGCCCGCGCCAAGGCCGACGCCCCTGAACGGGCCCAGCCCGCCCCGGCCGACAAGCGCGCCGACCGTTCCGACCGCACCAGCCGCGACGATCGCGCGGCCCGCACCGACCGCAGTGCCAAATCCGACAGCACGGCCGGCGACAACCGGCCGGCGGCCAACGCTCCGCCGGCGAAAAACGCCGCCGCGACCCAGACCGCCGCCGCCCCGACCGACACAAAGACGGCCGGCGCGGGCGACACCGGCAAGACCGACGATGCCGGTCAGACCGCCGAGACCAAGACCGCCGATACGGCACCGGTGACAAAGGACTCCGTCGCCGCCCTGGTGCAGCCGACGGTCGTGGCCGACCCCGCCGTCACCGCCGCGGTGCCGTCGCTCGCGGGCGACGCCGTCGCCAAGGCCGGCGACGAGAAGCCGGCGGATGCCAAGGCCGCAATTCCCACCGCCGCCGCACATCCCTCGATCAAGGCCGCCGAACAGCAGGCCGCGGCGTTTGCCGATCAGTCGAGCGGCCTCACCGGCGACGACGCCGAAGTGCTGTCGGCGCTGGCCGCCAAGGCGCAGCAGGGCCTCAAGAACGCCGAGGGCGACAAGGCCGAGGTGAAATCCGATAAGCCGGCGCATGCCGCGAAGCTGAATGGCGATGCCGTGCCGGCCGCCGACGCCGGAGCGCAGGCGAAGACGGATGGCGGCGACGCCAAGTCCGCGGACGCCCGGCCGGTGCAATCCGATCTCGCCAAGGTCGGCGTCGAACATCAGCGCAGCCAGGGCGACGGGAATGCCAAGACCGGGCCGGACACGGCTCAAGCGGCCGCCACCGGCAACACCGGAACGATCAAGGCGCCGGAAAGCTTCACGGCTCATCTCATGACGGCGACCGGTCATGCGGCCGGCGCCGCTTCGGCCGCGGCCGCCGGGACCACGCATGCGTCGAGCGACGACAAGCCCGTCGCGATGGCCAATGTGGCCGTCGAAATCTCGGCCAGGATCTCGTCCGGCAAGAACCAGTTCGACATCCGCCTCGATCCGGAAGAACTGGGCCGCATTCATGTCAAAGTGAATGTCGATCGCGACGGCAACATCACCACGCACATGATGGCGGACCGCCCCGACACGCTCGACCTGCTGCGCCGCGACACGCAAGGCCTGGAGCGCGCGCTGCAGGATGCCGGTCTCAAGACATCCGACAACAGCTTGCAGTTCTCGCTGCGCGATCAGGCGCAGCATCAGCAGAACGGCCGCGACGACCAGCCGGCCCGGCAGCCCGCCGCCGACGACCAACTCGATACCACGTTGACGACCACCGTTATCGCCCGCGATTACGGCCGCTACTTCCAGCGGCCGAGCGGCGTCGATATCCGGGTTTGAGAGCAGGGACATCAGCATGAGCACGATCGCAGGCGCGGCCGCGGCCGCCTCGACCACCAGCACGACGTCGGGCACCTCGTCAACCAATGCGATGGTCGCGAGCAATTTCACGACCTTCCTGCAGTTGCTGACGACGCAGCTCAAGAACCAGAACCCGCTCGATCCGCTGGACACCAACCAGTTCACCCAACAACTGGTGCAGTTCGCGCAGGTCGAGCAGCAGATGAAATCGAACGACCAGCTCGCCTCGATCCTGGCGCTGGAAAAGAGCGCCCAGCAGACGGCGGCCATGGCCTATGTCGGCCACACCGTCGTCGTCGACGGTTCGTCCACCGAACTGACGAGCAACGGCGCGACCTGGAGCTTCAACGCGCCCAAGACTGCGACCGCGACCGTGACCATCAAGGACAACGCCACGGGACAGACCGCCTATACCGGCACGTTCGGCGTCAATGCCGGCGACCAGAAGTTCACTTGGGACGGCAAGGGCAATGACGGCAAGACCTGGCCACCCGGCAATTACACGATGTCGGTCACGGCGGTGGACGCCAACCAGCAGGCGGTCAACATCTCCACGGAGATTCAGGCCGTCGTGACCGCGGCCAACATGCAGAACGATCCGCCGACCTTGACCATCGCCGGCAAGGACTACACCGCCGACAAGATCAAGCGCATCGTGATCCCGAGCACCATCCCCCAGCCCGACACGAGTGGCGGTGGCAGCGGCGCCTGAACATCCTGAGGCCCCGCCTGCAATTAACAACAAAGTTCCAGCAGCCGGCTTCGTTGATACCCGATAACCCTGCGCGATCAGCACGTCGGAATTGCGCCTGCGCCCCGACGCGGCCGGCTGTTTAAACGGCCGGCAAAGACCTTAAATCCATTAACGACTTTTGCCGGTGGCGGCGAACCCGGCCGAAAGACCTGGCCCAGGCCGCCAACCGTAACCAAAAGGTTAGCGCCGATTAGGCAAACATTTCCTCATCGTCGCAATACGCTTAGGCAAATTTTAAGCCGCGATGTGTAGTTTTTGCGATGTTGAGTACTTAGTCAGTCCGAGTCTTTGTGAGTAAACCAATGACCGAACCCCACCGCCCGAGGGTCAAATACGTCATCGGGCCCGATGGCAGTCCGCTGACGATCGCCGACTTGCCGCCGCCGACGACGAAGCGCTGGGTCATCCGCCGCAAGGCCGAGGTGGTCGCAGCCGTCCGTGGTGGCCTTTTGTCGCTCGAAGAAGCCTGCGCCCGCTATACGCTGACCGTGGAGGAATTTCTCTCCTGGCAGTATTCGATCGACCAGCACGGTCTCGCGGGCCTGCGCACCACCCGCATCCAGCAGTATCGCCAGTAAGCGATCCGATATCCGGTTCAATGAAGACGCCAGCCCTCACCGGCTGGCGTCTTTCATTTTGCGTTCACCCCGTCCGCCGATTGCCGGTTGCAGGCCCATACCACAGCGGCCGGCGCGGGTATTCGTTAACCGGACGCTAACCATCTACTGGGCAAAACTTGCCGGGTAAGGGCGCAACCCGCTGCGCCGTCCGGTCAGGATAGCCCCGTGCAAGGTCTGCTCGATTTTCTGAAGTCTCTTGGCGCCGCGCGCCTGGCGGCCATGGGCGCCGTCACCATGGCGCTGATCGGCTTCTTCGCCTTCGTGATGATGCAGATGACCGCCCCGGTCATGGTGCCGCTGTTCACCGACCTCGCGGTCGAGGACTCCAACGCCATCATCAAGGATCTCGAGCGCCAGGCCATCCCGTTTCAGGTCAAGAACGAGGGCGCCATCATCATGGTGGCGAAGGACAAGGTCACGCGGCTGCGCATGAAGCTGGCCGAAGGCGGCCTGCCCAAGGGCGGCGGCGTCGGCTACGAGATCTTCGACAAGTCGGACGCGCTCGGCGCCACCTCGTTCATCCAGAACATCAACCACTTGCGCGCCCTGGAGGGCGAGCTCGCCCGCACCATCCGCTCGATCGAGCGCGTCCAGTCGGCGCGCGTCCATCTGGTGCTGCCGGAGCGGCCGCTGTTCTCCCGCGACAAGGTCGAGGCGACCGCCTCGATCGTGCTCAAGGTGCGCGGCCAGCTCGAGCAGCAGCAGGTGCGCGCCATCCGCCATCTGGTGGCGAGCGCGGTCAACGGCATGAAGCCCGAGCGCGTTTCGGTCATCGACGAGAGCGGCCGCCTGCTCGCCGACGGCGCCCAGCAGGACAACTTGGTCGGCGGCGTCTCGGCCGACGAGCGCAAGACCGCCTTCGAGAGCCGAATGCGCAATCAGGTCGAGGGCATCATCAACTCCGTGGTCGGCCCTGGCAAGGCGCGGGTGCAGATCAGCGCCGATTTCGACATGAACCGCATCACCGAGACGCAGGACCGGTTCGATCCGGACGGCCGCGTGCTGCGCTCCAGCCAGACCCGCGAGGAGCAGTCGAACTCCAGCGAAGGCCGCGAGGCCGGTCAGGTCTCGGCCGGCAACGAATTGCCCGGCGCCAGCCGCGACGGCAACAACAACGGCAACTCCCGCGACCAGAGCAAGAAGACGGAAGAAATCGTCAATTACGAAATCTCCCGCATCACCAAGACCGAGGTGACCGAGGCGGGCCGTCTTAACCGCCTGTCGGCGGCGGTGCTGGTCGATGGCCGCTACAGCAAGAACGACAAGGGCGAGATGGTCTACGAGCCGCGCCCGAAGGAAGAGATCGACCGCATCGCGGCGCTGGTGCGCACCGCCATCGGCTTCGACGCCAAGCGCGGCGATCAGGTCGAGGTGGTCAACCTGCGCTTTGCCGACTCCGCGCCGGTTTCGGTCGGCGAAGACGCCGGCTGGATGAAGTACTTCGCCTTCAGCAAGGACGACATCATGGGCATTGCCGAGAAGGGCGTGATGGCCCTGCTCGGTCTCATCGTGCTGCTGATGGTGGTGCGCCCGCTGGTGCGCCGTGTCATCGCCCCCGACGCCGCCGAGAAGGCGCGCCTGGCAGGCGTGGCCGGCGTCGCCGGCGCGCTCGCCGCCCCCGGTATGCACGCGGGCGCCGTGGAGATCGGCGCTGACGGCAAACCGCTGGCCTCCATCACCGACACCAGCGGCGCCAATATCGCCATCGTCGGCGCAGAGGATCAGGTCGCTATTTCCAACCGCACCTCCGCGATGATCGACGTCGCCAAGGTGCAGGGCCAGGTGCACGCCCAGTCGGTGCAGAAGGTCGGGGAGCTGGCCGAAAAAAACCCTCATGAGGCGGTATCCATCATCCGCAGCTGGCTGCATGAGGACGCCGCCTGATGGCCAAGACGCAGCCCAAAGATCCCGACGCGATGCGCACCGACATCGGCGGCCTGATGGCCGAACTCGCCAGCCGCCCGGGCAGCAACAAGCCGATGCGCAAGCTGACCGGTCCAGAGCGCGCCGCCGTGCTGATGCTGGCGCTTGGCGAACAATACGGCGGCAAGATCTTCTCGCTGCTGGACGACGACGAACTGCGCGAAATCTCCATCGTCATGTCGTCACTCGGCACCGTCGATGCCGAGCAGGTCGAGCAGCTGATGCTCGAATTCGTCGGCCGCCTGTCGGCGTCCGGCGCGCTGCTCGGCAACTATGACGCCACCGAACGCCTGCTGGCCCAGTTCCTGCCGAAGGACCGCATCGCCGGCATCATGGACGAAATCCGCGGCCCCGCCGGCCGCAACATGTGGGAAAAGCTCGCCAACGTTCAGGAAGAGGTGCTGGCGAACTATCTCAAGAACGAGTATCCGCAGACCGTCGCGGTGGTGCTCTCGAAACTGCGCCCCGAACACGCCGCGCGCGTGCTCGGCATCCTGCCCGAGGAAATGGCGCTCGACTGCGTCAACCGCATGCTCAAGATGGAAGCGGTGCAGAAGGAAGTCATCGAGCGCGTCGAGCAGACCCTGCGCACCGAATTCATGTCCAACATCTCGCAGACGCGCCGCCGCGACGCGCACGAGGTGATGGCCGAAATCTTCAACAACTTCGACCGCCAGACCGAGACCCGCTTCCTGACCGCGCTCGAAGAGGAAAACCGCGACGCCTCCGAGCGCATCAAGGCGCTCATGTTCACCTTCGACGATCTCATCAAGCTCGACGCCGCCTCGGCGCAGACGCTGATGCGCTCCATCGACAAGGACAAGCTCGCGGTCGCGCTCAAGGGTGCCAGCGAGGGCGTTCGCGAATTCTTCTTCAAGAGCATGTCCTCGCGCGCCGCCAAGATGCTGGTCGACGACATGCAGGCGATGGGCGCGGTTCGGTTGCGCGACGTCGACGAGGCGCAGACCTTGCTGGTGAATATCGCCAAGGACCTCGCGGCAAAGGGCGAAATCCTGATCGCCAAGAGCCGCGGCGGCGACGACGAACTGGTGTATTAGGGACTTCGATAAATGGCTGCTGCCGCCAAATTCCTGTTCGACGAAGACTTCGCCTCCGGCGAGAAGCCGACCATTACCCTGGTCGAGGCAGAACGCCGCCGCGCGGATGCCGAGTCGATCGCGCATCGTCAGGGATTCGAAGCGGGCCAGAACCAGGCGCGCACCGAACAGAACGAGCGCATCGCCGGCGCGCTTGCGTCGCTCGCCGATCAGGCGGCGCGGCTCGACGGCGCTCTCAGGGACATCGAAGCGCGGCTGGAAAGCGAAGCGGTGCAGGTCGCGTTCTCCGTGGCGCGCAAGCTGGTGCCGGAACTCATCGCCCGCGAGCCCTTCGCCGAGATCGAGGTGCTGGCCACCGACTGCTTCCGCCAGCTCATTGCCACACCGCAGATCTCGATCCATGTTGGCCAGGACATCTACGACATCGCCAAGCACAAGCTCGAAGAAATCGCGCGCGCGCGCGGCTTCGAAGGCCGCATCGATGTGATGGCTGACGCGACCCTGGCCGCCGGCGACTGCCGCATCGAATGGGCCGAAGGCGGCGTCGTGCGCGATCGCGAGGCGACGCTCAAGGTCATCGAGGAAGCGGTGCAGCGCTACATTACGGCCCGCACGGCGCCGAAGAATTAAACAGCAGGGGTTCGGAGACAGACGATGAGTGACAATGACAGCAAGGTACCCCTCCCGGACCTGGAAGGCGGCTCGCCCGAGATCGTCGAGGCCGGCCCGCTGGCGCCGACCGGCGAAGAGTCGGTGCATCGCGGCGCGGCCGATCTCGAGGCGGTGTTCGACGTCCCGGTGCAGGTGTCGGCCGTGCTCGGCCGCACGCGCATGGAAGTCGGCGATCTGTTGAAGCTCGGACCCGGCGCCGTGCTCGAACTCGACCGCAAAGTCGGCGAAGCGATCGACATCTACGTGAACAACCGGCTGGTGGCGCGCGGCGAAGTCGTGCTGGTCGAGGACAAACTCGGCGTGACGATGACGGAAATCATCAAGGCGGACAAGAACTGACGCGGCGCGGCGCGCTTTAGGGCGCGGCCCGCAAATTAAGGACGAAAGCCATGCGGCTACTCATCATCGGCACCCTCGGCGGCCAGCTTACCATCGCCAGCAAGATCGCGATGGACAAGGGCGCCTCGGTCACCCACGCCGACTCCATCGATCAGGGACTCGCCGTGCTGCGCTCCGGGCGCGGCGCCGATCTCATGATGGTCGATGTCGCCATCGACATTCGCGAACTGGTGGAGAAGCTGGAAGCCGAGCGCATTCATGTGCCGATCGTGGCCTGCGGCGTCACCAATGACGCCCGCGCCGCGGTGCGCGCCATTCATGCCGGCGCCAAAGAATACATCCCGCTGCCGCCCGATCCCGATCTGATCGCCGCCGTCCTTGCCGCCGTGACGCAGGACAACCGCGACATGATCTATCGCGACGAGGCGATGGCCGCGGTCGTGAAGCTTGCCCAGCAGGTCGCGGCGTCGGAAGCCTCGGTGCTCATCACCGGCGAGAGCGGCACCGGCAAGGAAGTGCTTGCCCGCTTCGTGCATTCGCGCTCGCAGCGCGCCAAGAAACCGTTCATTTCGGTCAACTGCGCGGCGATCCCGGAGAACCTGCTGGAATCCGAACTGTTCGGCCACGAGAAAGGCGCCTTCACCGGTGCGCTGGCCCGCCGCATCGGCAAGTTCGAAGAGGCCAATGGCGGCACGCTGCTGCTCGACGAAATCTCCGAAATGGACGTGCGCCTGCAGGCCAAACTGCTGCGCGCCATTCAGGAGCGCGTCATCGACCGCGTCGGCGGCGGCAAGCCGGTGCCGGTGGATATCCGCATCATCGCCACCTCGAACCGCAATCTCGCCGAAGCGGTGCGTGCCGGCACCTTCCGCGAAGATCTGATGTTCCGCCTCAATGTCGTGAACCTGAAGATTCCGGCGCTGCGCGATCGTCCGGGCGACATCGCCGAACTCGCCACGCACTTCGTCAAGAAATACTCCGAGGCTAACGGCCTTCCGGTGCGGCCGCTGTCGCCGGAGGCGCGCCGCGCGCTCGCCGTCAATCGCTGGCCGGGCAACGTGCGCGAACTGGAAAACACGCTGCATCGCGCCGTCATTCTCTCGACGGGCGCGGAAATCGGCGTCGACGGCATCTTGTCGCCCGACGGCGCGCGGCTCGATTCATCGCGCGGCACCGGCGTCGCCGAGCAGGCGGCGCTCGCCGCCGAACAGGTCACCCGCAACCTGGTCGGCCGCACCGTGGCCGAGGTCGAGCGCGACCTGATCCTCGAGACCTTGCGCCACTGCCTCGGCAACCGCACCCACGCCGCCAATATTCTGGGCATCTCGATCCGGACCTTGCGTAACAAGCTGAACGAATATTCGGCCGACGGCGCACCGATTCCGCCGCCGCACGGCGGCGAAATGAAGGGCGCGGCGTAAAGCTGCACGCCAATTCCCTGAAACGGCCGGTGGCTTATCCCCACCGGCCGTTGTCTATTGTTGCAGTCGTGGAACCGCCGCCCCTCCAGCGCGGTTAAGCGGGGCATGAAAGTTCTGCTCTGCCACAACCCGAATGCCGGCAACAAAGGCCACGACCGCGACAGCCTCGAGGCCGCGCTCAAGCTTGCCGGCCATGACGTCCGCTATGCGTCGGTGAAGGACGAGAAATTCGTCGATTCCTTCGACAAGTCGGTCGATCTCATCGTCGCCGCCGGCGGCGACGGCACCATCGCCTCGGTTCTCACGCAAATTCCCGACCGGAGCGTTCCGGTCGCCCTCCTGCCGCTGGGCACCGCCAACAATTTCGCGCGCTCGCTCGGCATCGCCGGCACGCCGCAGGAACTTGTGGAGATGTGGGACGCCGAGCATACCTGTCCGGTGTCGCTCGGTTCCGTCACCGGTCACTGGGGTACCACGCGGTTTCTCGAAGCTTATGGCGTCGGCGTCTTCCCGCAGTTCCTGCTCGACGCCACGAAAGGCAAGAAGCCCGAGGGCGCGCGCAACCTGCAGCAGGGCCGCGAACTGTTGCAGAAGGCGCTCAAGCGCGCCAAGCCGATCGAGGTCACGCTGACCATCGGCGACAGGAAGCAGGATCTGAAAGTCCTCGGCCTCGAGGTCTGCAACATCGCCTTCACCGGGCCGGGATTGCCGCTCGCGGCGAAGGCCGATGTGAGCGACGACAAGCTCGACGTCGTCCTGTTCGAGGCCGACCAGCGCAAGGCCCTGATGAAGTGGCTGGAGGCGCCGCAGGAGGAAGAGCCGCCGGTGAGCTTCCGCAAGGGCGCGAAGATCGAGGTGACATTCCGCGATGCGCCGACCCGGCTCGACGACGAATCCTACGAGGCGACCGGCGGCAAGCACAGCATCGATCTCGTCTGCGAGGAAGCGCAGCTCAACGTCGTCATTCCGGTGAAGCACCCGGTGCAGAAGACGCCCGAGAAGAAGGCGGCCGCGTCGTGAGCCCGGCCGCCAAAGCGAAAGCCAAGGCGGCCACTGCCGCGGCAGCTTCGGCGCCGGCCATCGACGGGGTCTCGCGCGACCTGCTGCGCGATATCGAACACCTGGCGATCGAACTCGCCGGCATTGCCGGCGCCGAGATCGCCAAGGCGATGGGCGGCCTGCTCGCGGTCAAATACAAGACCGCCGTCAAGGAAGACGAGTGGCGCGACCCGGTGTCCGAAGTGGACGACAAGGTCGAGCGCCTGATGCGCGAGCGCCTCGCCGAGAACTTCCCCGATCACGACATCATCGGCGAAGAGATGAACGAGCGGCCCAGCCGCGACAGCGATTTCATCTGGTCGGTCGATCCGATCGACGGCACCGCGAATTTCGTCAACGGGTTTCCGCTATTCTCGGCGTCGATCGGCGTGCTGTACAAGGGCGCGCCGGTGGTCGGCGCCTTGTGGTGTCCGATCAGCCACGCCATGCGCGCCGGCGTCTATCACTGCACGCGCGGAGGCAAGGTGCGCTTCGACGGCGCCGACGTGACGCCGAAGGTCAATCCGGCGGTGCGGCGCCGCCTCGTCGGCGTGCCGGTGGCGACCGTGAGCGACGGCTTCTGGGAAACGCGCAAGACCGGCTCGGCGGCGCTGGAATGCGCCATGGTCGCGGCCGGCCTGATGCAGGCGGCGCGCTTTGCCACGCCGAACATCTGGGATGTCGCCGGCGGGCTGGCTTTGATCTTCGCCGGTGGCGGGATCGCGCGGCGGCGTCACGGCGACGACTGGGTTCCGATGGAGAAGTTCGAGCCGACCAAAGAAACGCCGGATCTGCGTTACTGGAAGCGCGAGCTCATCGTCGGCGAGCCGACCGCGGTCGAACGCATGTGCGAGGCGCAAAAGGCAACGTAACCGGCCAGCAAAAAGCCCGGCGCAAGCGCCGGGCTTTCCGCATCATCCGATGCAGGACTGGCGGGCTCAACGTTTGGCAGCCCGGGCAATCCTCGCATCCTTGCTCTCGCGATCGCGGCGTGAATCCAGTTCAACCGCCTTGGCGAGGAGGCCGTTGCCCATGGCTTCGAGACTGTCCGCCATTTCTCGTCCGGCGCGGGCCAGACGGGCACACTCGTCGGCTTTTTCGATGAGATATTGTTCGATATCCTGCATCGCATCCCTTTCGTTGCGCTGCAGGTAGAGGTAAATCACGCCCCATTCAAGGAATTGAACGGGCGATACCGATCATTTTTGCCGCCGCGGCTGAAATAATCTGACGCCGCGGCCACGATACGAGGTTGTTTATAATGTTCGTCTACAAAGTGTGCCCGGCCGCGCTCTGGAACGATGCCGAGCAGGCGCGCGTGTTCCGCGGCGCGCCGGTGGATTTGGCGGACGGCTACATTCACTTCTCCACCGCCGCGCAGCTCGCAGAGACCCTGGCGAAACATTTTTCCGGCCAAAGCGACCTCGTTCTTGTCGAAGTCGATACCGCACGGCTCGGCGACGCGCTGAAATGGGAGCCGTCGCGCGGCGGGGCGCTGTTTCCGCATCTCTACGGCGCGCTCGACTTGACCGCCGTCAATCGCATCGCCCCGCTGCCGCTCGGCGCCGATGGCCGTCACATTTTACCGCTGCTGCCTGCATGATCCCTGTGCATGACTGAAACTCGGACAGGCGCGAGGGGGAACGCTTGGCCCGTTCGGCGCGTTTGCAGTGCGGAATGAGGATGACCTTCATGAAACCCGATGACATCAGGCCGACCCGACAATTCCACCCGTCCGTCTATGCGACCGCGGGCCGCCTGCTGCAGGCGGCGACCGTACCGCGCGCGTCGGGCGCCATGCGCTATCGCTGCCCGGTCAGCGCCTCCTTCGTGCTGGTCACCGAAGAGCCCATTCTGGCGTCGCTGAAAGCGCGCCCTTCGCTGCAGCGGCGCTGCCCGGCATGCGGGGAGATGCATCTGCTTTGCGTCGCCGAGGCCCCTGCCGGCCACGCCTGACAAAAAGCGCGGCCCAGTCCGCATCATGTAGCGATGTCACCTCCGCACGCGCATCTCACGCGTCTGTGAGAACGCGTCGTACATCCGGCTTGCCGAACGCCCCGTATCTCGAATGTCTCCGCAACAAGACGGAGGCAGCGAACGAGAGAAAGGGAAGCTATGAAATCTTTATGCAAGTCCGCGCTTGCCGGCGCCGCGATGACGCTTGGCCTGGCCGTTGCCGCCGCCTCCTACGCTCCGGCTCACGCCGAAGAAACCAAGATGGTCGGCGGCGCCGCTATGTATCCATCGAAGAATATCGTGCAAAACGCCGTGAATTCGAAGGACCATACGACTCTGGTCGCCGCGGTGAAGGCGGCCGGCCTTGTCGACACGCTATCGGGCAAGGGGCCCTTCACGGTATTTGCGCCGACCAACGCCGCATTCGCCAAGCTGCCCGCCGGCACCGTCGACAATCTGCTCAAGCCCGAGAACAAGGCTCAGCTCACCAAGGTGCTGACCTGCCACGTCGTCGCCGCCGATGCGATGGCCGCGACCATCGGCAAGATGATCAAGGACGACGGCGGCATGCACAAGGTCAAGACGGTCGGCGGCTGCACGCTGACCGCCAAGATGACGGGCGGCAAGCTTCAGCTGGTCGACGAAAAGGGCCAGACCGCGACCGTCACCATCGCCGACGTGAAACAGTCAAACGGCGTCATCCACGTCATCGACACCGTGCTGCTGCCGGCGAGCTGACGCAGGTAACGGCTAGGTCGCCCCCTCTTCCGGCTCCCCGCGGGAGGGGGCGGCCGGCCCAGGCCGTTAACCACTCGCTAACCATAAACTGGGCAATCTTTGCCGGGTTGCCGGCGCTTGGTCGCGGGCGGCCGCTTTCGCCGTCCGGCCACCCGAGCACCCGCCCAGCATGACCGATACGACCGCCGCGTCCCCCGCCCCGAGCGCCTCGCGCATCCCGAGTCTTACCGACATCGGCAACATCATCCGGCGCAGCGATCTCGGACTGGCGATCGGCGTCCTGATCATCCTGGTCGTGCTGATCCTGCCGCTGCCGCCGGTCCTGCTCGACATCTTCCTCGCCATCTCGATCATCCTGTCGGTGCTGATCCTGATGACGTCGCTGTTCATCCAGGCGCCGCTGGAATTCTCGGCCTTCCCGACGGTGCTGCTCGTGACCACGATGCTGCGCCTGTCGCTCAACCTCGCTTCGACCCGCCTCATCCTGTCCCACGGCCACGAGGGCACCGCCGCCGCCGGCCACGTCATCGAAGCCTTCGGCAACTTCGTGATGGGCGGCAACTTCGTCATCGGCATCATCGTCTTCGCCATCCTGGTGATCGTGAACTTCGTCGTCATCACCAAGGGTTCGGGCCGTATCGCCGAAGTCGCCGCGCGCTTCCACCTCGACGCCATGCCGGGCAAGCAGATGGCGATCGACGCCGATCTCTCCGCCGGCCTGATCGACGAGGGCGAAGCGCGCCGCCGCCGCAAGGATCTCGAGGACGAAGGCGGCTTCTTCGGCGCCATGGACGGCGCCTCGAAATTCGTTCGCGGCGACGCCATCGCCGGCCTGCTCATTGTCTTCATCAACGTCATCGGCGGCATGATCATCGGCATCGCCCAGCAGGGCATGCCGTTCGCCGACGCCGCGCACACCTACACGCTGCTCACCGTCGGCGACGGTCTCGTCAGCCAGATCCCGGCGCTGGTCGTCTCGACCGCCGCGGGCTTGCTGGTGTCCAAGGCCGGCGTCACCGGCGCCGCCGACAAGGCGCTGATGAAGCAGCTCTCGGGTTATCCCAAGGCGCTTGGCATGTCCGGCGCGGTCATGGTCTGCATGGCCCTGCTGCCGGGCATCCCGTTCCTGCCCTTCGTCATCCTCGGCGGCGGCGCCATCGGCCTCGCCACCATGACCGCGAAGCGCACGAAGGCGACGGCGACACGCGAGGCCGATAAGAAACAGACCGAGGCGCAGGCCGCCCAGGTCGCAGAAGAGCCGATCGCGACGGCGCTGCGCATCGACGATCTCAAGGTGGAGCTGGGTTACGCTCTGCTGCCGCTGGTCAACGCGCCGGACGGCACCGACCGCCTGACCGAGCAGATCAAGGCGCTCCGCCGCTCGCTCGCCGGCGAGATGGGCTTCGTGATGCCGGCGGTACGCATCCTCGACAACGTCCATCTCGACGCCAACAGCTACATCATCAAGATCAAGGAAGTGGACGCTGGCAACGGCAAGGTCTGGGCCGGCCAGTACATGGTCATGGACCCGGCGGGCGGCCAGGTGCGTCTGCCCGGCAACCACACCACCGAACCGACCTTCGGCCTGCCCGCGACCTGGGTCGATGCCGCGATCAAGGACGAAGCGGCGATGCAGGGCTACACGGTGGTCGATGCCGCCACCGTGCTGTCGACGCATCTCACCGAGCTGCTCAAGGGCAACATGTCGGAATTGTTGTCCTACGGCGAAGTGCAGAAGCTGCTCAAGGAACTGCCGAAGGAACAGGGCGAACTGCTCAAGGACATCGCGCCCTCGCTCATCACCACATCGGGCATCCAGCGCGTGTTGCAGATGCTGCTCGCCGAACGCGTTTCGATCCGCGATCTGTCGACCATCCTCGAAGGCATCGCTGAAGGCCTTGCGTCGACGCGCAGCCCGGTGGCGCTGACCGAACATGTGCGCATGCGCCTGTCGCGCCAGATCTGCGCGCAATACGCCAACCCGGCGGGCTATCTGCCGCTGATCGCGCTGTCGGCCAAGTGGGAGCAGGCTTTCGCGGAATCGCTGGTCGGCACCGGCGACGACCGTCAGCTCGCCATGCAGCCCTCGAAGCTGACCGAGTTCATCACCCTCGTGCGGCAGGCTTACGAGGCGGCGGCGCGCGAAGGCGAAGCGCCGGTTCTGGTCACCTCGGCCGGCATCCGGCCTTACGTGCGCGGCATCGTCGAGCGCTTCCGCGCGCAGACGCCGGTGATCTCGCAGTCGGAAATCCACCCGCGGGCACGGCTCAAGACGGTGGGGAGTGTTTGAGCTCATCTCTTTGGACCCACTGAGACCAACCCGAACTCCGCTCATTCCCGCGCAAGCGGGAATCCAGAACCACGCCAAAGCGCGAAGCCGACTCATTTCAGGGACGCCGCTTTCGCGGGGACGAGCGAAGGACTTAAGCGCGATCCGTCCTGAGCTTGCCCTGTTGCACCCCCTCGTCTAATACCTCTCCGGGCGCTTCCCTTGCGCCCGGTGCCGCCGGTCCCAACCGGCCGTAAGCGTTCAACGTGAACCAACGCAATCAACGGCTCTCGGTCGCAACGACCGTCGCCGTTCGGATTGCGTTTTTTATTGTTCACGGCGCAGTCCGAATGGCGACAAGCACCTCAAAAGGACTGCCATGACTTCCGCCTCGACACGCGATCCGTCCAACCGCCGACTGCTTCTTCTGACCGCCGTTCTCTTCCTCTCCTATCTCTGCATCGCCATGCCGCTGCCGATCGTGCCGGTCTTCGTGACCGCGCAGCTCGGCTACAGCAATGTGTGGGCCGGCCTCGGCGTCGGCGTCGCCTTCGTCGCCACCATCGCCTCGCGCGGCGTCACCGGAAGCTTCACCGACCGGCGCGGCGCCAAACTCGCCATGCGGCGCGGCCTGATGTTCTACATCGTCGGCGCGACGGTCGCGCTCGGCGCCGGCCTGATGCCGGCGACGCCACTCGCCGCCTATGGCCTGCTGCTCGCCGGACGGCTGCTCATCGGCATCGGCGAAAGCCTGGTCACGGTCAGCGTCGTGTCATGGGGCGTCGGCATCGTCGGCCCGGCGCGTTCATCGCGCGTGCTCGCGCTGATGGGCGCGGCGATGTACGGTGCGCTCGCGGTCGGCGGCCCGATCGGCGTCATCCTGCTCGACCGGCTCGGCTTCGCCGCGGCAATGGCGATCAGCGCGGTGCTGCCGGCCATCGCCCTGGTGGTTACCTGGCGCATGCCTGCCGTGCCGGCGCATCCCGACGCGCGGCGGCCGTCCTTCATCAGCGTCATCGGCCGCATCTGGCGGCATGGCGCGATCGTCGGCCTCCAGGGTGTCGGCTTCGCCGCAATCGGCGCGTTCTTCGTGCTGTATTTCCGCGACCAGCACTGGAGCTATGCCGGCCTCGGCCTCACGGCCTTCGGCGGCGGCTTCGTGCTGGTGCGCATTTTGTTTGGGCACCTGCCCGATCGCTTCGGCGGCGTACCTGTGGCCATCGTGTCGCTGGCCGTCGAGACCGTCGGCCAGATCCTGCTGTGGACCGCGCCGCATCCGGGCTTCGCGCTCGCCGGCGCGTTTCTCACCGGGCTCGGCTGCTCGATGGTGTTCCCGGCCATGGGCCGCGAGGTCATGCGGCTGGTCGAGCCCCATCTGCGCGGCACTGCGCTCGGCGGCTTCGCGGCGTTCCAGGACATCGCCTACGGGCTCACCGGCCCCGTTGCGGGACTGGTGGCGGATCGGGCGGGCTATGGCAGCGTCTACCTGATCGGCGCTATCGGGGCCGTGCTGGGCCTTGCCATGGCCATTTCACTGCACCGCGCCGGCCAATCGGGGCCCTCTCACGCCGGCGGTTCGTAGCCCGGCGCCTTGAAGATGGTATCGAGCTTGGCCGCGATATCGGGCCGGTAGACCTGCGCGCCCCAGTTTTCCGGCTGGATATCCTCGATGCTGACCGAAATCGCCTTTTCGCTCGAGCCGAGCGCCTCGATCGTCGCCTTCGTCAGGGCCTCGGCGAGGCGCACCTTGTCGGCGTCGGAGCGCCCGGCGTACATTTTCACCACGATGTGGGGCATGCTTCTTGTCCTGTTGCAGGGCGGGCCTATATTCGGGATAAAGCTTTTGGTCGCACGGTGTTAACTACGCCACCAGCGGTAGCCGCCCGCCGTTTCTTATGTCGCGGGGGCCACTGGATTGCCGCAGTTTTATGACTATATAGAGTACTCAAACTAGTGCCGGTCTGCCTGTTGGCCCGGCTGCGCTGGAGTCACCATGAAAACCATCGATTTTACCGCGCCGGCGGAGTTGTTTCCGTCGCGTAATCGCAAGGTCGCGAGCAAAGTCCGCTACCGCCGTTTTGACAAGGCCTCCGAGGCCATTCGCTTTGCGGTCGAAGAGTTGCCGGAAGCCCAGCTTCTTGGCGCCTACATCGAAATCAACGAGGCGCGCCTGAGCCACCAGGACATCAAGGCGCTGTACGAGAGCGAAGCCTATCCGCTCAAGCGCGCGGCCAACGCCTGATCGCGTAGCCTGCCTCATATCCGAGAAATCGCCCGGCCCTCGCGCCGGGCTTTTTCTTTTTTGCGGATCCGCGGGCAGCCCCCAATACCTCCCACCGGTCACAAACCTTCACCGTTCCGTGAAACGGCGGGCGGAACCTGACGCGCGCCCCCACGTTTACTTGACGAATGAAGGCAAGCGCTTTCGCCAGGTTATCCCGAGAAGTTATCCCGAGCCGGATGGAGGGTCGCGTAATGAACTGGTCGATGTACACCGCTGATCGCACCACCCACCTGAAGATCGTGGTGGTCGGGCTTTTTGCCGCGCTCATGATTGCCGTGATCGGCATTTCGGCCACGCAACTTAATCTCGGCGCGGACGTTATGACCGCGAAGGGCCCGCAAGTTTACAAAGCCGGCCAGCCGGTGGTTTTGACCGTGCGTGAGGGCGCGTCCATCCACTGACCGCTTTTGAGTTTCTGACTGGACGACGAAGACTGAACGACGACGACTGACATTTGACTGAGACGACTGACTGAACCTCCCCCAAGACTAGACGCGCCGCTTTGCCGGCGCGTTTTTTTTGCGCGCGCGGTTCCGGCGCGTCGAATGAGCGCGCCGCAGCCGCCGCTCGGGTCTTGAATCGCCGGGCAAAAGCCGCAGGGTGGGGAAACACGCGAATCAGCCGGGACCGTTCATGCTGCGCCGCCTCGTCACGACCTGCTTCCTTTCGCCGCTCGCTTTGACGTTGTCGGCCTGCGCCGGCGGTTTGCCCGCCAGTTCCAGCGTCGCCATCGCCAGCGACTACGAGGCGAAGCTCACTGCCTGGCAGGCAGCCCGCCGCCCCTACGACGAAGCGGCGGAAGCCTACTGGGATGCGATCAGCGACAAGCGCCGCATTCGCAACGCCAAGCGTCGCAGCAACGAGCCGATCCTGCTCGACGACTATGTGCTGGACCAGCCGCCGGTCTATACCGGCCCGCCGCGCCCGGTCGATCCCAATGCGCCGCCGGGCCCCGCGCCCGGCGAGCCGAAGCCGATCCCGGTCATCGCCGACTTTCTGCGCCACGCCAAATCGCAGTTCGGCTTCGTGCCCGACCAACCGGCCAGCGATCTCGGGTTCAAGCGCGCCTATGCCCGCACCGCGCTGGCGGCGGGGCTGACGCGCGAGCAGATCGTCGGCGTCTATGCGTTCGAGACCGGCGGCAACGGCACCTATGACACCCAGGCCGGCGTATCGCCCAAGCGTGCCGCCGCCATTTCGCCGGCGGTCGGCTACAACCAGATGCTCTCCACCAATTCGGTGTCGATGCTCGCCGAGCATTCCGACATCGTGCTCGCGACCTTGCGCCGCAAGGAGAAGGGGCTGCAGGGCGAGGCCAGGCGCGCGATGGTTCGCAAGATCGAGGCGGTCAAGCGCATGATCGCATTTTCCAAGTCGGTGCCCGGCCGGTGGAGCGAATACGACAAGCTCGCCAAGACGACGCCGGGCGGCATGGGCATCCACGCCATCGTGCTCGACATCGATATCGGCCCGGTGGTGCAGACGCAGAAGCTGCTCAACTCGGTGCAGTTCGCGCGCATGAAGGGCTATCGCACGCCGCTGACCGCGCCCGAGCTCGAATTGATGAACCTGACCGGCGATTCCACCGGGCTGGACATGATCACCATGTCCCCGGACGCCCGCGCCCAGGTGCCGACATCGAATTTCTTCCAGCGCAACGGCTACGAGCGCAATCCGGTGGCGCGCCGCACCGGCGTGGTCGGCAATCTCATCGCCGACATCGACGGCAAGATGCAGCGCGGCGCGCAGGCCGCCGGCTCCAAGGAACTGGCCGCGGCGGCGAACTGACGGCCGCGAACCGCGCCGTCAATATCCCAGCGTTCTCGGCAGCCAGAGCGACAGCTCCGGAATATAGGTGACGAGCAGCAGCACGACCACCATCGGGACGTAGAAGATCAGGATGGTGCGGGAGACCGCCTCCATCGACACCTTGCCGATCGCGCAGCCCACCACCATCGTCGGCCCGACCGGCGGCGTCAGAAGACCGATGCCGAGGTTGAGGATGATGATGATGCCGAAATGCACCGGATCGATGTTGAAGGTGCCCAGCACCGGCAGGAAGATCGGCGTGCAGATCAGCAGCATCGGCGCCAGATCCATGAAGGTGCCGAGCAGCAGCAGCAGGATGTTGATCCACAGCAGGAACATATATTTGTCGCTGGAGATGTGGACGAAGAACTCGGTCGCGATCGCGGGGATGCGCAGGATCGCCATCATGTAGCCGAACGAGATCGAGAACCCGATCATGATCATCACCATGCCGACGGTGCGCGTCACGCGCCCGAGCAGCATCGGCAGGTCCGACCAGGTGATGTCGCGATAGATGAACATGGTGACGAAGAAGGCCCAGACGCAGGCCACCGCGCCGGATTCGGTCGGCGTGAACACGCCCGAGGTGATGCCGCCGAGAATGATGCCGACGGTGGTGAGGCCCCAGATCGAATCGATCGCGATCTTGCCGGCCTGGCGCAGCGGGATCGCCTCGCCCTTGGGGAAGTCGTCTCGCTTGGCCACATACAGCCCGAGGGTCACCAGCGAGGCGCCGAGCATCAGCGCGGGGATGATGCCGGCCATGAACATGGCGCCGACCGACACCGTGCCGCCGGCCGCGATCGAGTAGATCACCATGTTGTGCGACGGCGGCACCAATAGCGGCTGCAGCGAGCCGGAGATGGTGACATTGACCGCGAACAGCCGCGGATAGCCCGCCTTGATCATCTGCGGGATCATCACCGAGCCGACCGCCGCGGTGTCGGCGACCGACGAGCCTGACAGACAGCCGAACATGGTCGAGGCGACGATGTTGACCAGCGCCAGCCCGCCGCGAATGGCGCCGACGAAGACCTTGGCGAGATTGACGAGGCGCGTCGCCATGCCGCCGACCGCCATGATGGCGCCGGCCAGCACGAAGAACGGAATGGCGAGCAGCGAGAAGCCGCTCATGCCGCCCGCCACTTTCAGCATCACCGCTTCAAGCGGGATGTCGGTGTAGAGCGCGGCCGCGATCGAGGCGATGCCGAGCGCATAGGCGACCGGCATGCCGAGCAGGCAGACGACGGTGAAGCCGCCGATCAGAATGAGGATTTCCATGACAGCCGCCCCTTACTCGGTCGTCAGCGTGCTGACCGTCTCGGCGTCAGCTTCCTGGAAGAACTGACCCTTCATCATGCGCTCGATGATGAACAGCATGGTCAGGCCGCCGCCGAGCGGCACCGGCAGATAGCTGACGCCGACCGAGAGGATCGGAAATTCCGGGATGATCTGGTTGTAGGTGGTGGCGACCAGCCGCAGGCCCCACCACAGCATGAAGACGCTGGTGAGCATCATCAGCGACTCGAGCACCCAGCCGAGCCAGGACTTGTACGGCTCCTTGAGGTAGGCCGGCAGCACGCCGACGCCGATATGCAGATATTCGCGATAGCAGACGACCGCCGCGACGAACGACATCACGATCATCAGCAACGTCGACAGCGGCTCGGGCCACGACGCGGCGCTGTTGAGCACGTAGCGCGTGAACACGCCGTAAGGAATGATGAGTGTGATGATGAGCAGGCAGCCGCCCGCCACGATCAGACAGCCACGATGGACCGCGTCCATCATGCGGAAATATTGCGCCCTCATTCGCCCCCCCAACGTATTCCATGACGGCGCTCGGCGTCATCGCGGGCGCTGTCTTACTTGTCAGGTCATATGATGAATAGGCCGCGCAAACCGTCAAGCCGACGGCCGGGGCGCCTCGTTCGATTTTACCGCGATGTTACATGCCCGGAGCGCGCACGCTGCGGAGCTCCGTCGCGAGAAACACGGCAAACAAAAAGGCCGGGGCGAACCCCGGCCTTTGCCTTGCGTGTCCGTGAACCGCGCTAATCGACGATGAGCTTCGGCAGCCAGATCGATATCGCCGGAATGTAGGTCACCAGCATCAGCACGATGAACATGGCGATGTAGAACGGCCAGATCTTGCGCGTCACCTGCTCGATTGACAGCTTGGCGATCGCGCAGCCGACGAACAGCACCGAGCCGACCGGCGGCGTGATCAGGCCGATGCCGAGATTGACCAGCATGATGACGCCGAAATGCACCGGATCGACGCCGAAGGTCTGCACCACCGGCAGCAGGATCGGGGCGCAGATCAGGATCAGCGGCGCCATGTCCATTAGCGTGCCGAGGAACAGCAGCAGGATGTTGATCAGGAACAGGATGACGTACTTGTTGTCGGACACCGTGAGGAAGAACTTCGTCACGTGGGCCGGCAACTGCATCAGCGCCATGATGTAGCCGAAGCTCGACGCGAAGGCGATCAGCATCATCACCATGCCGACGGTCTTCATCGTGCGGTGAATCAGCAGATGGAGATCGCGCCAGCGATAATCCCGGTAGATGAACATCGTCACCAGAAAAGCCCAGACGCAAGCCACGGCGGCGGCTTCGGTGGCGGTGAAGATGCCGCCGACGATGCCGCCGGTGATGATGATCATCGTCACGAGGCCCCACAGCGCCTCGACCGCGGCCTTGACGGCCTGACGGAACGGGATGGCCTCGGTCTTCGGGTAGCCTTCCTTGTAGGAGACGATCAGCACGAGGATCGCCAGCGAGCCGCCGAGCAGCAGGCCCGGAAAGAAGCCGGCGACCAGCAGATGGCCGATCGATACCGAACCGCCGACCGCCAGCGCATAGATGACCGCGTTATGGCTCGGCGGGATGAGGATCGCCTGCACCGAGCCGGCGATGGTCACGTTGGTGGCGAAGACGCGCGGATAGCCGGCCTTCTCCATTTGCGGGATCATCACCGAGCCGATCGACGACGTATCAGCGACCGACGAACCGGAGATGCAGCCGAACAGGCTCGAGGCGAAGATGTTGACCAGCGCCAGGCCGCCGCGAATGCTGCCGACGAACACATTGGCGAAGGCGATCAGGCGCCGCGCCATGCCGCCCTCGGCCATGATGGCGCCGGCCAGCACGAAGAACGGAATGGCCAGCAGAGAGAACTTACTGATGCCGTCCGAGATCTTGAGCATCACCGCTTCGAGCGGGATGTCGATCCAGAACGCGCCGACGATGGCGGCCGCGCCGAGCGCATAGGCTACCGGCACGCCGATCGCGATCATCAGGAACAGGCTGCCGAGAAGAAAAATTGCGTCCACGTTGTTTCCCCCGGATCAATCGGCGCTGACAGGTTCACGATGGACGATGGAGCCCTCGCCCGGCGGACCGATCCAGATCTGTTCGATGATGAACAGCAAGGTGATAAAGCCGCCGATCGGGATCGGCAGATAGGTGACGCCGACCGACAGCCACGGAAATTCGCCGACCGTATTGTCCCAGGTGATATTGACCAGCTTGATGCCCCAGATCACAGCAAACAGGGCGATGAGGGCCATGACCAGATCGCGCGCGTGGCGCAGTAGCCAGCCGGCGCGCGTCGGCAGCGCATCCACCACCATCGACACGGCGATATGAACGCCGGCGCGGTAGCAGGCGGCGCCCGCGAGGAAGGTGAACAGGATGACCAGCAGAACCGCCAGCGGCTCCGGCCACGACGCCGCGCTGTTGAGAACGTAACGGCAGAACACGCCGTACGGGATGATCAGCGTCACGATCGCCAGGCATGCACCCGCAATCGCCGCGCATAGAAAGTAAAGCGCTTCCATCGCGCTGACGTAAGCAGCCTTCATGGCCCAGTACCCCGTTGCTTCCACCAAATGCCGCAGGCCGGCGCCCGGCCTTTCGCCGGACGCCGGCCTACATTCGCGTCAGCTTACTTGGTGTCCTGGATCTGCTTGACGAGGTCGGCGTACTTGGCGCCGTACTTGTCCCACACCGGCTTCACCGCGTCCTGGAAGGGCTTCTTGTCGGCGATGGTGATGACGTTGACGCCCGCGGCCTTGATCTTGTCCATGGCGGCCTTGGTGCGCTCGTCCCACAGCTTGCGCTGCTCGAGCTGTGTTTCCTTGCCGAACTTCATGATCAGCGCCTGGTCTTCCTTCGACATGCCGTCGAAGGACCGCTTCGAGAACACCAGGATTTCGGGGATGATCAGATGCTCGGTGAGCGAGTAGTGCTTGGCGACCGGAACGTGGCCGAACGAGTCGTAGCTCGGCGGGTTGTTCTCCGCGCCGTCGACGACGCCGGTCTGCAGCGCGTTCATCACCTGATCCATGCCCATGGCGACGCCGTTGGCGCCGAGCGCGTTGGCGGTGTCGACGAAGATCGGGTTGCCCATCATGCGGAACTTGAGACCCTTGAGGTCTTCAACCGTCTTGATGTCCTTCGACTTGTTGTAAAAGGAGCGCGCACCGCTATCCATCCAGGCGAGCCCGATCAGGCCCGACTTCGGGTTGTCGGTGATTTCCTTGAGCAGGCGCTCGCCGATCGGGCCGTCGATCACGGCGCGCATATGCGCGGTGTTGCGGAACACGAAAGGCAGGTTGAAAACGTTGAGGTTGTCGACAACCGAGCCGACCGGGCCGACGCTGACGCGGGCGATCTGCAGCGCGCCGATCTGCGCCTGCTCGATCATTTCCTTTTCGCCGCCGAGCTGCATCGACGGATACATCTGGATCGACAGACGGCCGTTGGTGGCCTGCTCGAGCTTCTTGCCCATCTGCGTCACCGCTTCGACGGTCGGATAGCCAAGCGGGTGCACGTCGGCGGCCTTGAGCACCGTCTTCTGGGCGAGCGCGGGGCCAGCAAGCGTTACCGCGGCGGCCACAAGGCCCGCGGTCAGAATCGTCCTGCGATTTGTCACGATGAAAGTCCTCCCTATGAAATTCATTTTTCTGCGAATAGCCTCCCGTGACCGCGCCGATTGATCGGCCACACCACCCGTGCTATTCATCAGGTCATATGATGACCGGAGCAGCCGGCTCTGGTCAAGATGGTGGACTGCCGGGTTGAATAAAAATCTTTCCCTTCTCAGGCCGATCGAGGCGCCCCGCGGCCTGACCGCGGAGATCGTGGCCCGCCTGACGGCCGACATCATGAGCGGCAAGCTGCTGCCGGGTTCGCGCCTGCCGACCGAACAGGAAATGATCGCCGCCACAGGCGTTTCGCGCACCGTCATTCGCGAGGCGGTTGCGGCCTTGCGCGCCGACAAGCTGGTGGTGAGCCGCCAGGGCATCGGCACATTCGTCGCCGAGAAGGTGCGCCGTCCCTTCCGTGTGGAATTCGACGAGCACTCCTCGCTGCGCGAAGTGCTCAATGTCATGGAGCTGCGCACCGGCGTCGAGGTCGAGGCCGCCGGGCTGGCCGCCGAGCGCGCAACGCCGGCCCAGATCAAGAAGATCACCGAGCGCTTCGAGGCCATCCAGGCCGCCATCGACGCCGGCGACAATGCCGTCGACCAGGACTTCGCGTTCCACTGCGAGATCGCGGAAGGCACCAACAATCCGCAGTTCAAGGTGTTTCTGGAGTATCTCGGCAGCGTGGTCATTCCGCGCCAGACGGTGTGGGGCCGCAGCGCGCCCCTGCTCCGCCGCAACAACCTCACACTATTCCAGCGCGAGCACGGCAAGATCCTGTCTGCGATCCGCACCCACGATGTGCCGAAGGCACGCGCCGCCATGCATGCGCATCTCGGCGCCAGCCGCGACCGGCATCAGAAGCTCGCGGCGGAGCTGGGGATAAAGTAGGCCCGGCTCAGACCGATGACGCTTCGCGGGCGAAGGGTAAACAAAGGAAAGCAACGCCCTCATGAAACTCCTCGTCACCGGAGCCGCCGGCGGTGTCGGCAGCCGCCTGCGCCAGATGCTGCCGTCGATATACAAGGACATCCGCTGGAGCGACCTGCGCAAGCCGGACGACCTCGCCGCCGGCGCCGAGTTTGTCACCGCCGATCTTGCCAACATGGCCGAGGTCGAAAAGATCGTCGCCGGTGTCGATGGCATCGTCCATCTCGGCGGCTTCTCGGTCGAAGGTCCGTGGGAGACGATCCTGCAGGCCAACATCATCGGCTGCTACAACCTGTTCGAGGCCGCCTATCGCGCGAACGTCAAGCGCGTGATCTTCGCAACCTCGAACCACGCCGTCGGCATGTATCCGCGCGAGCAGAAGATCGGCGTCAATGTCACGGTGCGGCCGGACTCGCGCTACGGCGTTTCCAAGTGTTTCGGCGAGGCGCTCGGCGCCCTGTATGCCGACAAGCACGGCCTGAGCGTCACCTGCCTGCGCATCGGCAATCTCGCCGACAAGCCGACCGACCAGCGCCGCATGTCCATCTTCCTGCACCCGGACGATCTGGTGCAGCTCATCCGCATCGGGCTGGAGCACCCCGAGATCAAGTACGAGATCTTCTACGGTGCTTCCGACAACGCCGCGGCGTGGTGGGACAATTCCAACGCCCACAGGTTCGGCTACCGGCCCAAGCACAAGGCCGAGGATTTCCGCGCCGAGGCCATGGCCGCGCAGGCTAAGCTCCCCGCGGACCCGATCGGCGACTACTACCAGGGCGGCCCCTTCTGCAGCGCCGAGTACGACGCCGACAAACGGCGGTAGCTGACCCGAAAAGCTACGCTTTCGGCGGTAACCTCCGTCCCGAAATCGACAATGCGGCGGCCCCACGGCCTGTGCTAGTGTTCCCGGCTATGGATCACGTTGCCGGGACTGCCGAATTGCTCGATCGCGCCTCAGACAAGCAGGGTTCGCTGACCCTCCCCGCCGAGATGTTCGGCTACCGCCTGCTCGCCGACCCGCGGCTCAACAAGGGCACCGCCTTTACCGAGGACGAGCGCACGGCGTTCCTCCTGCACGGCCTGCTGCCGCCGACGGTCGTGAGCATCGACGATCAGGTCAACCGCCGGCTCCACGCCTTCCGGGAATTCCATACCGACCTCGAGCGCTACGCCTTCCTGCGCGACCTCCAGGATACCAACGAGACGCTGTATTACGCCCTGCTCGGCCGCCACGTCGAGGAACTGCTGCCCATCGTCTACACGCCGACGGTCGGCGCCGGCTGCGCCTCGTTCAGCCGGCTGTTCCGCAAGCCGCGCGGCCTGTTCCTCTCGATCCCGCACCGCTCGCGCATTCGCGAGATCCTCTCCAACCCGCAATTTGACAAGACCGAGGTCATCGTCGTCACCGACGGCGAGCGCATTCTCGGCCTCGGCGATCAGGGCGCCGGCGGCATGGGCATCCCGATCGGCAAGCTGGCGCTGTACACCGCCTGCGGCGGCATCGGCCCGGCGACGGCGCTGCCGATCCTGCTCGATGTCGGCACCGACAACGAAGCCAACCTCGCCGATCCGCTCTATATCGGCTGGCGGCACAAGCGCGTGCGCGGCGAGGAATACGACTCCTTCGTCGCCGAGTTCATCGCCGCGGTGAAGGAGCGCTGGCCGCATGTTCTCCTGCAATGGGAGGACTTCGCCAAGGCCAACGCCACGCGCCTGCTCGACCAGTACCGCGACGAACTGTGCAGCTTCAACGACGACATCCAGGGCACCGCCGCGGTCGCGACCGGCGCGCTGCTCGCCGCCATCAATGTCACCGGCGAGCCGATGCAGAACCAGCGCATCGCCATTCTCGGCGGCGGCTCGGCCGGCTGCGGCATCGCCAAGCTGCTGATGGAGGCGATGATCGACGCCGGCCTGTCGGCGGAGGACGCCGCCAGCCGTTTCTATCTCGTGGACAAGGACGGCCTGCTGATCGACGGCATGAACGATCTGGCGCCGTTCCAGCGGCCTTTCGTGCAGAAGCGCGAGGCGCTGGCGCACTGGAATCTCGGCAATCCGAGCCGCATCTCGCTGCTCGACGTCATCTACAACGCCAAGCCGACGGCGCTGATCGGCGTCTCGGCGCAGGCCGGCGCCTTCACCGAGAGCGTGGTGCGCGGCATGGCGCGCCACAACAAGCGCCCGATCATCTTCCCGCTGTCGAACCCGGTGTCTTGCGCCGAAGCAACACCCGCCGATATCGAACTGTGGAGCGAAGGCCGCGCCGTGATCGGCGCCGGCTCGCCCTTCCCGCCGCTCAAGCGCGGCGACCGGACTTTCGCCGTCGACCAGACCAATAACTCCTACATCTTCCCCGGCGTCGGCCTGGGCGCCATCGCGACGCGCGCGCGCCGCATCACCGACACCATGTTCATGGCCGCCGCCAAGGCGTTGGCGGAGATGTCGCCGGCGCGCAAGGATCCGAACGCCAATCTGCTGCCGCGCGTCACGCAATTGCGCGACGTCGCCATCGCCGTGGCGATCGCCGTCGGCAAGCAGGCTTATGCCGAGGGCCTGACCGAGGGCATCGGCAGCGAGGCCGATATCGAGGTCGCCGTCCACGTCAAGATGTGGACCCCGCGCTATCTGGCCTATCGGCGCTCCGTGTCCGGCCCTTATGTCTGACGCGGCGGACCGGCCATGACGCTCTGGGCGACGCTCCTTCAACTGTCGGCCCTGCACATCCTGATGGCGATGATCCCCGGCCCGAACACCGTGGTGGTGAGCTACGTTTCCGCCCGCGTGTCGCGCCGCGCGGGCATGCTCGCGGTCGGCGGCGTCGTGCTCGGCTCCGCCATCTGGGTCATGCTGTCGATGTTCGGCGTCGGCGTTTTGCTGCTCGAGGCGGGCATCGTGTATCGCGCGCTGCGCTGGCTCGGCGCCGCCTATCTCGTCTATGTCGGCACCCGCATGCTGATGGCCGGCCTGCGCCCCGCCGAACTGCAGCGTCCGCCGCAGGGCGCCCGCGCGCCGCTCGTCGCCGGCCTGCTCACCACTTTGTCGAATCCGAAGTCCGCCGTGTTCTGGACGAGTGTCTTCGTTGTCGTGGTGCCGGCCCATGCGCCGGCCTGGTTCTACGCCGCCGTGGTCGCGCTGATCGTGTTCCAGTCCTTTGCCTGGTACGCCTTCGTCGCCCTGGTGCTGTCAACGGACATCGCGCGCCGCTACTATCACCGCTTCGCGCTGTGGCTGGACCGGATCGCCGGCGTCATCATGATCGGCCTCGGCCTGCGGCTCGCTTACGAACTGCGCAACGAAATGTTCGGACGGTAAGCCGCCATGGACAGAAGCGACTATCGAAGCTGGACGATGGACACCATCCGGTTCGCCGACACCGACAAGCTCGGCCACGTCAACAACGCCGCGTTCTCGACCTTCCTCGAAACCGGCCGCGTGCACTTCCTGCTCGACCCCGCTAGAGGGCTAAACAGCCCGGGCGTCTCCTTTGTCATCGCGAAGCTGATCCTCGACTTCAAGGCCGAGATGCATTGGCCGGGTGAGGCCCATATCGGCACCCGCTGCAAGAGCATCGGCCGCTCGTCCTTCGTGCTGGAACAGGTCATCGTGCAGAACGACACCGTGGCGGCGCTGGCCGAAACGGTTATGGTGATGTTCGATGAGGCGACGCGCAAATCGACGCCGCTGCCCGACAGCGCCATCGCGCGGTTGAAAGAAATACAGGTGGCTTCATGACGCGCGCAATCGTGGCCGTACTGGCCCTTCTCGCCTCCCCGGCGCTCGCCCAGGATATCCGCGGCCTCGAGGTCTGCACCGCCGAGAAGCAGATGGAGCGGCGCACGTCATGCCTGCAGGCCAATACCGATTTCCTGCAGCAGGCGCTCGACCGCCACCAGCGCGAATCCCGCCGTCAGCTCGCCGCGGCGGATGCCGAGGTCGCGGCGCTCAAGACGCGCCTCGCCAAACTGGAAGAGGAACTGGCGGAATTGAAGAAGGCCGCCGCCGCCAGTAAACCGGCGCCCGACAAGAAATAGAGACGCCCCCGGGCAACCCCCAAGCAACCGCCATGTCCATGATCGCACTATACGGCCGCGTGCTCGCTCTGCTGGGTTCGGAGCGCCGCCTCGGCTGGGCGCTGGCCTTCGGCAATCTGGCGCTGGTCGGCGCGCAGTTCGCCGAGCCGGTGCTGCTCGGCCGCATCATCGACACGCTGAGCAACGGCCAGTCCAGCGGCAAGGCGCCGTCCTGGTCCGAACTGTCGGTGCTGCTCGGCGCGTGGACCGGCTTCGGCATCTTCACCATCATCGCCGGCACGCTGATCTCGCTGCATTCGGACCGCCTCGCCCATCGCCGGCGCCAGGTGGTGATGACGCGCTATTTCGAGCACGTGCTGCAACTGCCTTTGTCCTATCACGGCAACACCCATTCCGGCCGCATCATGAAGGTGATGCTGGAAGGCACCGACGATCTGTGGGCGCTGTGGCTCGGCTTCTTCCGCGAGCACTTCGCCTCGATGGTCGGCCTGATCGTGCTGCTGCCGCTGTCGCTCTACATCAACTGGAAGCTCGCCAGCGTACTGATTGCGCTTTGCGTCGTCTTCGCCGTGCTGACCTCGATCATCGTGCGCAAGACCGGCTCGATGCAGGAGGAAGTCGAGGAGCATTACTCGGCGCTGGCCGAGCGCACCTCCGACACCCTCGGCAATATCGCGCTGGTGCAGAGCTTCTCGCGCCTCGAACAGGAAGTCACCGAGCTCAAACAGATCGTCGATCGCCTGCTGGCGGCGCAGATGCCGGTGCTGTCATGGTGGGCGCTGGCGAATGTGCTCACGCGCACCGCCACCACGCTCGCCGTGCTCGCCATCATCGTCATCGGCACCTTCCTCAACATCAACGGCCAGGCCTCGATCGGCGAGATGGTCACCTTCATGAGCTTCGCGGGCCTGATCATCGCGCGCATGGAGCACACCGTCTCCTTCGTCGACGACCTCGTCAGCCACGTGCCCCAGTTGCGCGAGTTCTTCAATGTCTGGGACACCATCCCGGACATTCGCGACAAGCCGGACGCCATCGACCCCGGCCGTCTCACCGGCAACATCGCCTTCAACGATGTCAGCTTCTCCTATGACGGCAACCGCCTCGCCGCCGATCATCTCAACTTCACCGTCCGCCCCGGCGAGACCATTGCGCTGGTTGGCGCGACCGGCGCCGGCAAATCGACGGCGATCGCGCTGCTGCACCGCGCCTTCGATCCGCAATCCGGCGCCATCGTCGCCGACGGCCACGACATTCGCGACATCAAGCTTGCCGCGCTCCGCCGCAACATCGGTGTGGTGTTTCAGGAGGCGCTGCTGTTCAACCGCTCGATCGGCGAGAATTTGCGCGTCGGCAAGCCGGACGCCACCGCGGACGAATTGCGCGACGCCGCGCGACGCGCCCAGGCGCTGGAATTCATCGAGCGCAAGTTCAACGGCTTCGAGGAGCGAGTCGGCGAGCGAGGCCGTTCGCTGTCGGGCGGCGAGCGCCAGCGGCTGTCGATCGCCCGCGCGCTCCTGAAGAATCCGCCGATCCTCATTCTCGATGAAGCCACCAGCGCGCTCGACGCCGACACCGAAACCAAGGTGATGGCCGCGCTCGACGAGGTGATGAAGGACCGCACCACTTTCGTCATCGCGCACCGGCTGTCCACCGTGCGCAATGCCGACCGCATTCTGGTGTTCGATCAGGGCAAGATCGTCGAGAGCGGCTCGTTCGACGAACTGGTGGCGCAAGGCGGCCGCTTCGCCGGGCTGGCGAAGGCGCAGTTCATGGTGGCAGCGACGAAGGAATAGTTCGCAGTCATTCCGGGGCGCCACGAAGTGGCGAGCCCGGAATCCATACGCCGCAGTACCGGGGGATATGGATTCCGGGCTCGCGGCTTTCAGCCGCGCCCCGGAATGACCAGTCCTACCACCTGTAATTCAAACCGGCGCGCAGGATGTCGTCGGTGATCGGCACCTTGAGCGAGTTGGTGCCTGAAGCCGCGCCCATGAAGGTCGCGGTTCCAAGATCGAGATGCAGATACTCGGCCTTGGCGGTCCAGCTCTTGGTCAGGCCGACCTCGAGGCCGCCGCCCGCGGTCCAGCCGGCCCTGGTGTCGCGCTGCGAACCATTGGCCTGCACTGCATTGACGTCGCCGTAAGCGAGACCGCCGGTGACGTAAGGCAGGAAATTGCCGAAGGCATAGCCGATCCGCGCGCGCGTGGTGCCGAACCAGTTCTGCTCGGTGCGGCATGCGCCGCCGCCATTAATGGCGCAGACGCCGCCATTGGCGGCGCTGCCGGATACCCTGGCCCAGTTGATGTCGCTCTCCAGACCGAGCACGGTGCGGCCGACCTGCCAGTTGTAGCCGATCTGCCCGCCGATCAGTCCGCCCTTGGTATTGAAGCGGCCGGAATCGCCGCCGGCGAAAGGATCGCTCCAGCTCGAGCGGCCGAAGGCGTAGCCGCCGTTGACGCCCAGATAGAACCCGCTCCAGTCATACACCGGCGTCGGCGCTTGATAGATGGGCGCTCCCTGCGGCCGCACCGGCGCAACGGCATCGGCCGCGAAAGCCGGCGCGGCAAACGCAGTGATGGCAACACCGAGCAACAGAACGAGCGAACGCTTCATCAGGTATCGACTCCAGCAACAACGAACGAAACTTCCCGGCGGCCTGAGGTGCCAGCGCGCCTCCGCCTTGGGTAGTTAAAGTTTGGACAGGTGAAATCTGGCCTGAAAAAACGGCCCGCCAATGGCCCGCCCGTGACCCAACGCGGGCAACAACGCGTTTTCGAGCGAAGTGGTTGCCGGTTCGCGTGAAGAAACGCGGCAAACCTAAAATGTCGGCCAAGTTCCTGCCCCGGAGTTGCCTTAATCAGGCTCTGGACCGGGCGCGCGCAGGCACGGCAGATCCGCGCAGGAACTGCGGCGCCTGCTCCCGCCATTGCCGCAGCGCCGTGCGGAAATCCGCATCCGGAACGTGCCACACCGCGGTCAGCGCCATGCCGCGCAGCAGATACTGTGTCGAGCGCAGGAACGCCTTGACGCGCGCGCGCGCGTAACCTTCCGCCACCATGGCGTCGATCCAGATGTCGTCATGGCTCTGCCGATGCTCGGCATAGAGCCGGTGAAACAGGCGCGACAACGCCGGATCGGTGCGCGCCGCGACCTGCAGTTCCATCAGCGCCATATAGACATGGCTGAGATAGAACGACTCATAGTCGTCGAGAAAACGCAACACGGCGCTCTTGCCGCCGGCGCCGGCCGACCGAATGGCCTGTTCCTTTGCGCCGACCAGCGCGGCGCGCCATGCAGCCGCGATGAGATCATGTTTCGATGGAAAGTAGTTCTCGCGCGCACCACGCGACACGCCCGCGCGCTTCGCCACCGCGATGGTCGAGAAGCGCGCATAGCCCTCCTCGACCAAAAGATCGATCGCCGCCTTCAGGATCGCGTCCTGCGTCGCTCGGCGGCGCTCTTCCTGCGTCCGGCGCGGCGACTTCGCCGCCTTGGGCGCGGCGCGCCTCTTCAGCGATGTCGTTGCGCCGCGCGCGGCCATCAGCGCCCGCCCCAGACCTCATCAGCCACCTCGACCACCAGCGCCAGTTTGCGGCGCTCGATTTCCTCGGTGACCTTGTTGCCATGATGGCTCGAGGCGAAGCCGCATTGCGGCGACAGGCACAGATCTTCGAGCGGCACGAATTTGGCCGCCGCCTCGATGCGGCGCTTGAGATCGTCCTTGGTTTCCAGCTCCGGCGTTTTCGAACTGACGAGGCCGAGCACGATCTTCTTGCCCTTGGGCACGAAGCGCAGCGGCTCGAAACCGCCGGCGCGCTCGGTGTCGAATTCAAGAAAGAAACCGTCCACGTCGGCCTGGTTGAACAGCACCTCGGCGACGGGATCGTAGCCGCCCTCCGCCATCCACATGCTCTGCGAGTTGCCGCGGCAGGTGTGCATGGTCACCGCATGGCCCGGATCGCGGCCCTTCGTGATGGCGCTGACGATGTCGCAGTAGAGCACGGCGAGCGAGGACGGATCCTCGCCGTCCTCCGCCACCTGACTGCGCACCTTGGGGTCGCACATGGTTGCGAAGGATACATCGTCGAGTTGCAGATAGGTGCAGCCGGCCGCGCGCAGATCGGCGATCTCGGCGCGATAGGCCGTTACCACGTCGGCCCAGAACTCCTTCATGTCGGGATAGGCCTGCTTGTCCACGACTTTGCGGCCGCCGCGCATGTGCATGTAGGTCGGCGACGGAATGCAGAACTTGGCCGTACGCTGCGTCGCCGATTTCAGGAACGCGAAGTGATCGACCATGATCGGCTTGCTGCGCCGGACCTTGTCCCTGACCTTCAGCATCGACGAGGTGCTGGCAACCTTGCCGTCCGCACCCTTGAAGCTCACGGCATAATCGCCGTGCGTCCACTCGATGCCGTCGAAGCCCGACAGGAAATCGACGTGCCAGAAGGCGCGGCGGAATTCTCCGTCGGTAATGCCCTGCAGCCCGACCTCTTCCTGCAGTTTCACGACCTCGCGAATGGCGCGGTCCTCGTGGGCGCGCAGTTGCGCCGCGGTGATCTCGCCACGCTCGGCCTGCTCGCGGGCCTCCTTCAGATATTGCGGTCGTAACAGACTACCGACCTGGTCGGCGCGAAACGGTGGTCGCTGCGTCGCAGCAGACGATTTCTTCTGCACCGCGGCTTGGTCTTGCACGGACATGGCGTCCTCCCGATTGTTGCAACGCGTCCAGACGCACTTCGGCGTGTCTTCGCGTCTGTTCGGCGCGAACGATGCGCGCGTTTGTCCCAGGGACAATACGGCTTCACGGCCCTAGCGGCAACTGATATAAGCTGGATAGCTTATTTCTGCTGGCTGGCGCGTGCCAGCCGGAACGCTTGCCTCATAACGAACAAGTATCGCAAGCCATCATCGGGAGGAAATAACATGCAACGCTTGACGCGACGTCGTTTAATGATCGCCGGCACCGCGGCGTTGGCGGTGACCGCGCTCGGCCCGGCGCAAGCCGCCGATACGATCAAGATCGGCGTGATCATGCCCTATTCCGGAATCTTCGCCGACACCGCGAGCGACGTCGATGCGGGTATCAAACTTTACATGGCGCAGCATGGCGACACCGTCGCCGGCAAGAAGATCGAGATCATCCGCAAGGATGTCGGCGGCGCCAATCCGGCGGCGGCCAAGCGCCTCGCTCAGGAGCTGCTGACCCGCGACAAGGTCGACATTCTCGCCGGCTTCGTGCTGACACCCAACGCGATGGCGGCGTCCGACATCTCGGCCGAAGGCAAGCTGCCGATGGTGATCATGAATGCCGCGACATCGAGCATCGTCACCAAGTCGCCCTACTCGGTGCGCGTGTCGATGACCGAAGCGCAGCTCGATACGCCGTTCGGCGCCTGGGCCGCCAAGGAAGGCATCCAGTCCACCTACATCATGGTGTCCGACTATGGGCCGGGCCATGACGCCGAAAAATTCTTTGGCGCGGCCTTCAAGGCCGGCGGCGGCAAGGTTCTGGGCTCGGTGCGCATGCCGCTCGGCAATCTCGACTTCTCGGCCTTCGTGCAGGGCGCCAAGGATTCCGGCGCGCAATCGGTATTCGTATTCCTGCCGGCGGGGCCGGAACCCGCGGCACTGATGAAAACCATGCTCGATCGCGGCATGTCGCCCGACAAGGTGAAGATTCTCGGCTCCGGCAATCTCACCGACGTGCGCGTGCTCAAGCGTCTGCCCGCCGAGGCCGCCGGCGTGCTGACGTCATTCCACTACGATCCGGCGCACAAGTCCGACGCCAATTCCGCTTTCGTCAAAGCCTTTCGCGCCGCCAACAAGGACGAGATCCCGAACCTCCTGTCGGTCGGCGGCTATGACGGCATGCACCTGATCTACGAGGCGCTCAAGAAGACCGGCGGCAAGGCCGACGGCGACAGCTTCATCGCCGCCGCCAAAGGCATGAAATGGGAAAGCCCCCGCGGCCCGATCTCCATCGACCCGGAAACCCGCGACATCGTGCAGAACGTCTATGTCCGCCGCCTCGAGAAAGCGGGCGACAGACTGGTAAACGTCGAGATCTTCACCGCCAAAGATGTGAAGGACCCGGGCAAATAGTTCGGCGCAGCGCCCGTCCGCGATCCCGACAACAAAAACGGCGCCGTCACGAGCGCCGTTTTCAAATTCGAATGTGACGCTCGCGTCTTACGCGTGCGCGCCGCCGGCGGTGAAGCGCAGGCTGGCGATGCGGTCCAGCTCCTGCTGCTCGCGGACGTTCTGCTCGGCGCGGTCGCGTTCCTTGTCGCGCTCGTCCAGCATCTCGACCTTCTTGAGCTCCTCGAAGGCCTCGCCCAGCGCCGCCTTGGCGTCGTCGAGCTGGGCGCGCAACTCGTCTGCCGAGCGCTTGAGGTTCTCGCGGCGAACCATGGCCGCCTTGGCGTAGGTCGGATAGGCAAAGTGGCCCGGATCGTGGATGCCGGCGCGGTCCTGCTCGACCTTGATCTCGCGCTCGAGCTCGGTGGCGATGCGGTCGAACTCGGCCATCATCGCTTCGATCTGCGCGACCTTGCGCCGCTTCTCGTCGACCTGAAATTTCTTCAGGCGGATGAGGGTTTCACGTGACTTCATCGACTACATACTCCCCCGAAGCCCCGACATACGCGCCGGCCACGGCTCAACTCGCCGCAGGCCGGGCACGCCCCGGACCGTTCAGCAGGACGACTCTGGGCCAATATCGTTAGTTTTCGGTTTCCAGAATCGGTCATGTACATGGATATTTCCCCGCGCCCCGGGCATCAGCCCCGGCCGACCACCGCTTCCAGCATCTTGTAGCCCTCGAGCAGGCTGGTCGCCTCGTCCTTGCGCTGGGACAGGAACGCCTCCAGCGGCTTGTTCAGCGCGATGGCCTCGTCCACGTCCGGCGAGGTTCCCGGCCGGTAGGCGCCGAGGCGGATCAGTTCCTCCATGTCGGCATAGGTCGCCATCACCTCGCGGGCCCGCTTGATCACGGCGAGATAGTTCGGGTCGGCGGAGCGCGGCATGGTGCGCGACACCGAGCGCAGCACGTTGATCGCCGGATAGCGGCCGCGCTCGGCGATCGAGCGCTGCATGACGATGTGGCCGTCGAGAATGCCGCGCACCGCGTCGGCCACCGGCTCGTTATGGTCGTCGCCGTCCACCAGCACCGTGAAGATGCCGGAGATGGTGCCCTGCCCTTCGGCGCCGGGGCCGGCGCGCTCGAGCAGGCGCGGCAGCTCGGTGAACACCGTCGGCGTATAGCCCTTGGCGGTCGGCGGCTCGCCCGCGGACAGGCCGATTTCGCGCTGCGCCATGGCAAAACGCGTCACCGAGTCCATCATGGCGAGGACGTCCTTGCCCTCGTCGCGGAAGTATTCGGCGATCGACATGGTGAGGTAGGCCGCCTGGCGGCGCATCAGCGCCGGCTCGTCCGAGGTTGAGACCACCACCACGGAGCGCTTCAGGCCCTCTTCGCCGAGGTCGTCCTGCAGGAACTCCTGCACCTCGCGGCCGCGTTCGCCGATCAGGCCGATGACCGATACGTCGGCCGAGACGTTGCGCGCCAGCATCGACAGCAGCACCGACTTGCCGACGCCGGAGCCGGCGAAGATGCCCATGCGTTGGCCGCGGCAGACGGTGAGGAAGGTGTTGAGCACCCGCACGCCGAGATCGAGCGGAGCGCCGACCCGCATGCGGGAATGCGCCGGCGGCGGCGCGTTGCGGAACGGGTAAGGCGACGGGCCGAGCTTGAGCGGGCCCTTGCCGTCGATCGGCTCGCCCAGCGCGTTAACGACCCGGCCGAGCCAGGCGTCCGACGGCCGCACGCTCATGGCGCCCTGCGACACCAGCGCCCGGCAGCCGCGGCGCACGCCTTCCAGCGGCGCGAAGGGCATGGCCAGCGCCAGCTTGCCGGAGAAGCCGACGACTTCGCACGGCACCGGGCCGTTGCCGCCTTCGATGGTCAGCCGCGAGCCGACCGACATGGCGTAAAGCGGCCCGGCCACCTCGACCATGAGGCCGCGCACGCCGACCACCCGGCCGTAGATCTCGACGCCGTCGATATCGGTGAGCTGTTCAGCCAGTGCTTTCACGAATTGGCGCCCTCTTCACCTTTTGGGCGCCACAAAGGCGTCCGCCGGCCCTGTGAAAAACGCCGTAAACCCGCCCTTAGGCTTACCGCCCTACCCCGGTCATTAACGTCGTGTTTACCCGCGTCGTTAATCATTGGGTCATCGTTCGGAAGACGGAACTGGACCGATCGCATCGATTCGTCCGGCCTCTTTCGTCAACCGATGGGCTGATCGTTGAAGCCGCCGAAAGCGGCTTAAGGCGGTCAAACCGGAGCATGGAAGCTAGACGTGGCCAAAAAACCACTCGGCAGCAACAGTTTAGGGCGATTCGGCGTCTCGGCGCCAGCTAACCCTTGCGGCCAAGAATCAGGTTTTGTTAACCATGTCGGCATAGTGTCGAATCGGTTTGTCCCACCGCGTTTTTTTCAAGAACTCGCCGCCCATGCGGCGCCGACCCAGAGCCCGGAAGCGGCGAGATAGGGGACTTCAATGCGCGTTCTACTCATAGAAGATGACAGCGCGACCGCTCAATCCATTGAGCTGATGCTGAAATCCGAGAGCTTCAACGTCTACACCACCGACCTCGGCGAGGAAGGCGTGGACCTCGGCAAGCTCTACGATTACGACATTATCCTTCTGGACCTGAACCTCCCCGACATGTCGGGTTTCGAGGTGCTGCGGTCGCTGCGGGTTTCCAAGGTCAAGACGCCGATCCTGATCCTGTCCGGCCTCGCCGGCATCGAGGACAAGGTGAAGGGCCTCGGCTTCGGCGCCGACGACTACATGACCAAGCCGTTCCACAAGGACGAGCTGATCGCCCGCATCCACGCGATCGTCCGCCGCTCCAAGGGCCACGCCCAGTCGGTCATCAACACCGGCGACCTGGTGGTCAATCTCGACACTAAGACCGTCGAGGTCACCGGCCAGCGCGTGCACCTGACCGGCAAGGAATACCAGATGCTCGAGCTGCTCTCGCTGCGCAAGGGCACCACGCTGACCAAGGAGATGTTCCTCAACCATCTCTATGGCGGCATGGACGAGCCGGAACTCAAGATCATCGACGTGTTCATCTGCAAGCTGCGCAAGAAGCTGGCCAACGCGTCGGACGGCAAGAACTACATCGAGACCGTCTGGGGCCGCGGCTATGTGCTGCGCGAGCCGAGCGAGGCGGACGAGCGGATCCCCGCTTAAGCCCCTCCCCTCACCGGGCCGACATGAAAAACCCCGCCAGCGATGGCGGGGTTTTTGTTTGCGCCCACCGTCATTCCGGGGCGCGCGAAGCGCGAACCCGGAATCCAGCGCTGGATTCCGGATCGCCGCTATCGCGGCGTCCGGAATGACAGTCAGGCTTTTGGGGGGCAGACGGCCGCTGTTGTCGTCGTCGCATCCGCTCGACTATTTCCAATGTCGGACTGTTGTAACCCGGCGATGGTGAACCGAAAGTTCCTTCGCTTTTTAGCGTCCTCAGATTACCGAGACTTGTCGGGAATTCGCGGACCGCGCGTTAAGCAAGGCTTGACCATACCGCGCCGCCCTCACACCAGGCTCAACGTCACCGCCGCGAGCGCCAGATAGCGGCCGACCTTGGCGATGGTGACGAGCGCGAGAAACACCGGGAACGGCTCGCGCAGCACGCCCGCCACCACGGTGAGCGGATCGCCGATGAACGGCGCCCAGGACAACAACAGCGACCAGCGGCCATAGCGGCGATACCAGCGCTCAGTGCGCGCCAGCGCGTCCGGCTTGACCGGAAACCAGCGGCGGTCGCGGAAGCGCTCGATGCCGCGGCCGAGCAGCCAGTTGATCGCCGAGCCCAGCACATTGCCGATGCTCGCCACCACGATCAGCGCCCACACCGGATAGGCGCCGGTGAGCAGGAGGCCGGCGAGCACCGCCTCCGACTGCGCCGGCAGGATGGTCGCGGCAATCAGCGCGGTGAGGAAGAGAGAAAAGTAGATAGCGAGGGAGGACATGGGATGGGGAAGACTGAGTGTTGGGCGGCGGACCGTGTGAAGCGGACCTTTGCTTGTACGGTCAGCCACCCACTCTGTCATGCCCGGGCTTGACCCGGGCATCCCGCTTAGGCGGGCGAGCCTCAGTAAGTTTGGTGGTTACATGAGTTAGCCGTTTATCTAGGTCGGGCTCGCTCCCTACCCCTTCTGCTTCTCCGCATAGGCATCGACCAGCGTGCGGATCATGCGCTGATAGGGTACGCGGCGGGCCTTGGCGGCGCGCTTGAATAATCGACGCTGCGCCGCGACAATTCGATCGTGACCTTCACGTTCTCCTCCCGCGCCACCAGCGCGTCCGGCGACGGCAGAAAATTGCTGACGACGCGGGCCTTGCCGATTTCGCGTTCGGTGTATTCGATCGATTTGCGGGACATGGAGCGAGCTTCCATCTGGTCGGCAGGTGAACTGCCGGGGGCTGAACGTTATAAACACCGTCACGCCGGACGAAACGCCCAAGGGGTATAATGCCCAGCCGCGCCCACGCTTTCCCCTCTCCCCTTGGGGGAGAGGGCGGCGAGTGCGGAGCGTCAGCGAAGCGCGAGCCGGGAGAGGGGTGAGTCTCGATCTCAGGCCCCTACACCCCTCTCCCGTCCTCGCTCGGCTTCGCCCATAGCGCATCGAAGACGCGCGTAAACGCGCTTATGGCTCGGACACCCTCTCCCCCAAGGGGAGAGGGGAAGAAAGCCTGCCGCACCCCCTGTTGTAAATATTATTTCCTAGGACTATTGACTTTGAGTTCCACCTAGCCCTATATTCCCACCTATCCCGCCCCTGTTAGCGAGGGGTGTCTGATCAGCGTCTCCAGATGCTGGGGCGGGGAGCGGTGGCCGGGACGGGGCGTCGGAGATGCGGCGCAAATTCCCCTCCCGGCGGTCCAAGCCGCACGGTCCCGGCGCGCCGCCCGCGCGCCACTGGGCAA
>JAFIGS010000006.1 GCA_017849615.1 Pseudolabrys sp.
ATAGTCCTTCTAGGAATAATGGTCAAGGACTATCTTCTATTTGTCATTCCGGGGCGCGCTGAAAGCGCGAACCCGGAATCCAGACCCAAGCGCAGGGACTATGGATTCCGGGCTCGCCACTGCGTGGCGCCCCGGAATGACGAAGAAAAGAGGTGCGCCCCGGAATGACGGGGGAAGTCCTCCGCCCTCACCCGATCAACGCCAGCCACTCGTCTTCGCTGAGCACCGTGACGCCGTGCTTCTGCGCCTCGGCGAGCTTGGAGCCCGCGCCGGGGCCGGCGACGACGTAATCGGTCTTCTTCGACACCGAGCCCGACACCTTGGCGCCGAGACGCTCGGCGGTGGCTTTCGCCTCGTCGCGCGTGAACTTCTCCAGCGAACCGGTGAACACCACCGTCTTGCCGGCGACTTTCGAATCCGTCTTCGGCTTCTCGGCGTCGAGCACCTTGATCTGTTTCACCAGCCGCTCGACCGCGGCAAGGTTGCGCTTCTCCTTGAAATAGTCGGTCACCGCCTCGATGACAGTGTCGCCGATCTGGTCCAGCGCATCCATCTCGGCGATGGCTTCTTCATCGCCCTTCGCGACTTTCAGCGCCGCGTCGTGAAACGCCGCCCATGAGCCGTAGCCGCGCGCCAGCGACAGCGCCGTGGTCTCGCCGACATGGCGGATGCCAAGCGCATAGATGACGCGATCGAGCGCGATCTCGCGGCGCGCATCGATGGCGGCAAACAGATTGCGCACCGACGTCTCGCCGTAACCCTCTTCCTCGAGCAGTTCCTTGCGGTGCTTGCGCTCCAGCGAGAAGATGTCGGCTGGCTCCTTGAGCCAGCCTTTCTCGTGGAACAGCTCGATCTGCTTCTCGCCGAGGCCGTCAATGTCGAAGGCGCGGCGCGAAGCGAACAATTTGAGATGCTCGACCGCCTGCGCACGGCAGATGAAGCCGCCGGTGCAGCGCCGCACCGCATCGAGCCGGCCGGTGTCGGCGTCGTGCTCGCGCACGGCCTCGCTGCCGCAGACCGGACATTCGGTCGGAAACTTGTAAGGCTTCGCGCTCTTCGGCCTCTTGTCGAGCACGACATCGACCACCTGCGGAATGACGTCGCCGGCGCGCTGGATGATCACCGTGTCGCCGATGCGGATATCGCGGCCCTCGCGCAACGGCTCGCCGTCACCACCGATGCCCTTGATGTAATCCTCGTTGTGCAGCGTTACGTTCTGCACGATGACGCCGCCGACGCCGACCGGCTCCAGCTTGCCCACGGGCGTGAGCGCGCCGGTGCGGCCGACCTGGATGTCGATGCCGATGAGGGTCGTGGTCGCCTGCTCGGCCGGAAACTTGTGCGCGATGGCCCAGCGCGGCGTGCGCGAGACGAAGCCGAGGCGCTCCTGCCAGTCGACGCGATCGACCTTGTAGACGACGCCGTCGATATCGTAATCGAGCCCGGCGCGCTGCTCGCCGATCTTGCGATGGAAGGCGATCAGTTCCTCCACCGAGCGGCACATCTTGGTCAGCGGATTGGTGGTGAAGCCGCAGCGCTCGAACCACTTGATCATGCCGGATTGCGTATCCTCCGGCCGCTCGCTGATCTCGCCCCAGGCATAGGCGAAGAAGCCGAGCGGGCGCGAGGCGGTGATCGACGGATCTTTCTGCCGCAGCGAGCCGGCGGCCGAGTTGCGCGGATTGGCGAAAATCTGCGCGCCCGCCTCCTTTTGCCGTTCGTTGAGTTTGAGGAAGTCGGCCTTGGTCATGTAGACCTCGCCACGCACCTCGACGACCGGCGGCAGGTTCTTGCCCTTCAGCTTCTGCGGCACCTCTTTGATGGTGCGGATATTGGCGGTGACGTCCTCGCCCTCCTGGCCGTCGCCGCGCGTCGCCGCAGTGACCAGTTCGCCGTTCTCGTACCGCAGCGACATCGACAGGCCGTCGATCTTCGGCTCGGCCGAGAAAGCGATCAGCTCGTCTTCCGACAAACGCAGGAAGCGGCGGATGCGGCCGACGAAATCGACGACGTCCTCCTCGGCGAAGGCGTTGTCGAGCGACAGCATCGGAATGGCGTGGCGCACCTTGGCGAAGCCGCGCGCCGGCGCCACGCCGACCTTCAGCGACAGCGAGTCGAGCGTCCTGAGTTCCGGGAAGCGCGCCTCGATGGCGTTGTAGCGCTTGCGCAGCTCATCATATTCCGCGTCGCTAACCGACGGCGCGTCGAGCTGGTAATAGCGCTTGTCGTGGCCGGCGATCTCCTGCCCCAGCCGCGCATGCTCGGCATCGGCCTGCTTTTTGGTGAGCAGTTCGACGGGCGTCTTGTCGGTGCGGACTTTGGAAACTTTTTTGGCCATAGCCTCGATCCGTCATCCTGAGGTGCGAGCCATAGCGCGCCGGCGCGCTCATGGCGAGCCTCGAAGGATCGACGGCCCACACGTTGCAGCACCCGGGCCGTCGCCCTTCGAGGCGCGCCAAAGGCGCGCACCTCAGGGTGACGGATGAACTACCCCGCCTTCAACAACCGTTCCGCCGCCGCGCGCGCTTCGTTGGTGATCTCGGCGCCGGCGAGCATGCGCGCGATTTCCTCGCGGCGGTGATCGGCGGCCACTTCGGCGACGCGCGTTGCGACGCGCTTGCCCTTGTCGAGCGCATCCTTGGAGATGACGTAATGCCGGTCGGCGCGCGCCGCGACCTGCGGCGCATGCGTCACCGCGAGCACCTGGACGTTGCGGCCGAGCCGCGCCAGCCGCAGGCCGATGGCGTCGGCCACCGCGCCGCCCACGCCGGTGTCGATTTCATCGAACACCAGAGTCGGCGCCGAGCCGCGGTCGGCCAGCACCACCTTGAGCGCCAGCAGGAAGCGCGCGAGTTCGCCGCCCGAAGCGATCTTCATCATCGGGCCCGGCTTGGTGCCGGGATTGGTCTGCACCCAGAACTCGACGCGGTCGATGCCGTTCGGCCCGGCGGCATTGGCATCGGTGTCGATCTGCGTCGAGAACTTCGCGCGCTCTAATTTGAGCGGCGGCAGTTCGGCGTTCACCGCCTTGTCGAGCCTGGCGGCGGCTTTCACGCGCGCCTTCGACAAGGATTCGGCGGCGGCGCTGAACGCCGTTTCGGCCGCGGCGGCGGCCTTCTGCAGCGTCTTGAGCCTGGCTTCGCCGGCATCGATCAATCCGAGATCGTCGCGATACTTCGCCGCCAGCGCGGCGAGATCATCCACCGGCACATTGTATTTGCGCGCGGCGGCGCGCAGCGCGAACAGCCGCTCCTCGTTGCGCTCCAGTTCGGCCGGATCGAAATCGGCGGCGCGCAAGGCGGCTTCGAGATGGGCGCGGGTTTCCTCCAGCGCGTTGAGCGCGATGTCGAAGGATTTCACCGAAGGCTCGACCAGAGACGGCGCCTGCGTGGCGCGGCGCTCGAGGCGGCGCACCGCGGCGGCCAGCGCCGGCACCGCGGAGCCCGAGCCGGCAATGGCGTCGAAGGCGTCGCGCAGGTCCTGCGCGACCTTCTCGGATTGCATCATCACCGTGCGGCGCTCGGCGAGCGATGTTTCCTCGCCCGGTTGGGGGCTGAGCTTGTCGAGTTCGGCGGCGGCGTGCCGCAGGTAATCGCTCTCGCGGCGGGCGCGCTCGATGTCGGCCTGATGCGCGGCGAGCGCATCGGCGGCCGCGCGGCGGGCGTCCCACAGCGCGGAGACTTTCGCGGCGTCGGCATCGAGCCCGCCGAAGGCGTCGAGCAGGCTGCGATGGGTGGCGGCATCGACCAGCGCGCGATCGTCGTGCTGGCCGTGGATCTCGACCAGCACCGAACCGAGCTGGCGCAGCACCTGCACGCTCACCGGCTGGTCGTTGACGAAAGCGCGGGTGCGGCCGTCGGCGAGCTGCACGCGGCGCAGGATCAGGGTATCTTCGTCGGCGATATCATTGGCGGCGAGAACGGCGCGCGCCGGGTGCTTGGCGCCGACCTCGAAGGCCGCCGTCACCTGGCCTTGCTCGGCGCCCTGCCGCACCAGCGACTGGTCGCCCCGGCCGCCCAAAGCCAGCGCGAAGGAGTCGAGCAGGATCGACTTGCCGGCGCCGGTCTCGCCGGTGAGCACGGCAAGGTGCCCGGCGAAATCGATGTCGAGCCGGTCGATCAAGACGATGTCGCGGATCGAGAGACGGGAGAGCATGGTTCAACCCTGCGGGCCGTTACTGAACCGGCATGTTGCCGATTCGTGCTCATCATTAAAGACGGGAATGCCCGACACAAGTCGTCAGCCGTCGTCCCCGCGCAGGCGGGGACCCATAATCACAAGAGGCAATTGGTGCCGGAGGCCAGCACCGCGTCGTAATCCAACAGGCGCCGGCGGCCATGGGTCCCCGCCTGCGCGGGGACGGCGGGAAATCAGCCCAGCCCGACCTTCTTGAAGGCGCGGCTGATCCAGGAGCCCTTGTTCTCGTTGGGCTCGAGGCCGGCGCCCTTCACGCGCTCATAGGCGTGCTTGTACCAGGGGCTGTCCGGGAAGTTATGGCCGAGCACGGCGGCGGCGGTCTGCGCCTCGCCGGAAATGCCGAGCGCCATATAGGCCTCGGTCAGGCGCATCAGCGCCTCTTCGACCTGCCGCGTGGTCTGATACTGCGTCACCACCACCTTGAAGCGGTTGATGGCGCCGGTGAAGTCCTTCTTTTCCAGGTAATAGCGGCCGATCTGCATTTCCTTGCCGGCCAGCTGGTCGCGGGCGACCTCGACCTTCTGCTTGGCGCTGACGGCGTATTCGCTGGTCGGATATTTGCGGATCACCTCGTCGAGCGCGCCGAGCGCCTTCTCGGTGCGGTCCTGGTCGCGGGTGATGTCCGGGATTTCATCGAAATAGGACGAGGCAATCAGGAACTGGGCGTAGGCGGCGTCCTCGCTGCCCGGATGCAGCGCGATGTAGCGCTTGGCCGAAGTGACACACTCATCGTAGTTGCCGGCCTGGTACTGGGCGTAGGCGGTCATCAGCAGCGACTTGCGCGCCCACTCCGAATACGGGTGCTGACGGTCGACTTCCTCGAACTTGGTGACGGCCTTCTTGAGGTCCTTCTTGTTGTTGAGAAGGAACAGGCCCTCATTATAGAGACGGTCGGCCGGCTCGTCGGGCGGCGTCTCGTTCTTGCTGCCGAACAGGTCGAGGCTGGAGCAGGCGCCAAGGCTCACGGCCAGCAGCACCAGCGCCGCCATGCGGCCGGCGCGCCGGGCGAGACCGGACCGGTCAGCTTCGTCAGTCGCACGCAAGGTCATTCCGGCTCGATCCGTCGCTACAACCACTGTGAAAACTCTAGTCCGTCGGCGGCCCAGTTTAGGAGGCCTGCGTCCCCATATCCTTAACGGACAGCCGGCTCCGCGCCAACCGGCACGGCCATCGGCCGCGGGACTCGCGGAAAAAGGCCCGTCGGATCAGCGATTAGGGGCACAATCGGCCGGGATTAAGGCGACCTGACGCCGCCGGCGCGGCCGAAGCCGGGAACGCCCAATAAATCAGGAAACTTCGGGACCGAAGGCCGCGGCCGGCACGCCGGCGGCGAGATCGGCACGGCCGCGCGGGCGGACCGCGCGCTCGACCGGGGCCTCGACCACCCGCCAGGCGGCGGTATTGTTCATCAGCGCGGTCAGAACGGCGTTGTTGAGCTTGTGGCCGCCGCGAATGGTCTTGTAGGCGCCGATCAGCGGCAGCCCGGCCAGGGCCAGATCGCCGATGGCGTCCAGCGCCTTGTGGCGCACGAACTCGTCGGCGAAACGCAGGCCTTCCGGATTGAGAACGCGGTCTTCCGAGACGACCAGGGTGTTGTCCAGCGAGGCGCCGAGCGCGTAGCCGGCGCTCCAGAGCTTCGACACATCCTTCATGAAGCCGAAGGTGCGGGCGCGGGCGATCTCGTTGCGGAAGGTATCCGGCGTCACATCGACGTCGAGCGCCTGCCTGCCGATCAGCGGGTGATCGAATTCGATTTCGGCCTCGACTCGGAAGCCGTGCTCATAGGGGCGCAGCTCGCCGAAGGACTTGTCCTTGACGACCTGCACCGGCTTGATGACTTCGATGAAACGGCGCGGCAGAGCGCGGTCGGTGAGGCCGGCCTGATCGAGCGCCTCGACGAACGGCATGGCGCTGCCGTCCATGATCGGCACTTCCGGGCCGTCGATCTCGACGATGACATTGTCGACGTGGAGGCCGCGCAGCGCGGCAAGGATATGTTCGGCGGTCGAGCACAGCGGGCCCGAAGCATCGCCCAGCACAGTCGCGAATTCGGTGGCGGTCACGGCGCGGACGTCGGCGCGAACCTCACGCTCGAGATTGCCCTCGGCGTCGACGCGGCGGAAAACGATGCCGGCGTCGTCATCGGCCGGCAGCAAAGCCAGCGTGACGTTACGGCCGGAATGCACACCCACGCCAGTGACGGTGACTTCGTCACGAAGAGTGGTTTGCTTAGAGCCTTTCATCGAACCCCGTTCTGCGAAATCCGCCCGTTGTGCCGCAGCGCACGCTGCGCCTGGCGACCAACCGGCAATCCCGCTTCCGTCCTGCGCGAGGCCACAATTCTGCCAACGCTCGCAACTTCCGTGCAGATGTGGCCGATCCCCCAAAGATCGGAAAAGCCCCTTCCGCGCCCGAAACTTAGGCTCATGGCGGGTGCCGTCCAACACACGGTTTCTTACGGACTGTTACTCTTTTTTGCCGCAATTTACGAATGGGTGCGGGCGTTGATGTGGTGTTTACCCTACCAGGGGGTCCAAATAGACGCGGCCAAGACACCGCTCAGGACAAAAATTCAAATAATTTCAAAAGCTTGACGAATTAAGGCAGCGAGATGCAGAAGGCCGGCTGCCCCGCCGAAGTCATTGGCGGGGCAGCCGAATTGTTAATTTGCCTGACGGCGCAGGAAGGCCGGAATATCGAGCTGATCGTCGGGCGCCGAATTGTGCACAGGCGCGGAGCGGCCGTGGGGGTCGAGACCCTGCGGCGCGGCCCGGCGGGCGTATTCGGAAACCGGATCGACCGGCCGCGATTCGACATGGCGGCCTTCCGGGTTACGGGCGGTCGGGCGGGCCGGGGTCTGCTCGAACTGCGGCATCGGCTGCGCGGCGCGCGGGGCGGCGGGCTCCGCCTCCTCCCGCTTGCCGAGGCCGACCGAGGCCAGCCGCTGCATCAGCGACATGCGCTGCTTCTGCGGGTGGTCGTCGCCGAGTTCGGTGCGCGGGGCCATCTGATGCTGCGCCGGCATCGGCAGCTCATCAACGCGCGGCATGCGAACCGGACGGCGCACCGTTTCCGGCATCGGCGGCACGAAGGCGGCCGGCATGTGCGCTTCGGCAGCCGGGGCTTCCATCGGCGCCGGCTCGAACAGCGACGGCTTGATCGGCATCGGGCGGATCGAGACGTCTTCGATCGAGGCGGCCTGCTGCGGCAGGATGGCGGCGGCGACGGCGGCGTGAGCGGCGTCGAGGGCCGCCGTGGGCGCCAGCGGCGCACGCTGCATCGGCGCCTGGGCCGGGGCAACGCGATCCGCCATGCGCTTGGTGTCCTGGCGCATCTTGCCGGCCAGTTCCTTCAGCGCGTTCTCGGCCGGCAGCGGCTGGTTCATGATGCCGGTCTTGTCGATGCCGGTGGCGACCACCGACACGCGGATGGTGCCTTCGAGGGATTCATCGAACGTGGCGCCGACGATGATGTTGGCATCGACGTCGACTTCCTCGCGGATGCGGGTCGCGGCTTCATCGACTTCGTACAAGGTGAGGTCCTTGCCGCCGGTGATGGAGATCAGCAGGCCACGGGCGCCCTTCATCGACGCGTCGTCGATCAGCGGGTTGTTGATGGCGGCTTCGGCGGCGGTGAGCGCGCGCTTCTCGCCGGTCGCCTCGCCGGTGCCCATCATCGCCTTGCCCATCTCGCGCATGACGGCGCGGACGTCGGCGAAGTCGAGGTTGATGAGGCCTTCCTTGACCATCAGGTCGGTGATGCAGGCCACGCCCGAGTAGAGCACCTGGTCGGCCATCGCGAAGGCGTCGGCGAAGGTGGTCTTCTCGTTGGCGACCCGGAACAGGTTCTGGTTCGGAATGATGAGAAGGGTGTCGACCACCTTGTGCAGTTCGCTGATGCCGGCTTCGGCGAAGCGCATGCGGCGCTGGCCTTCGAAGTGGAACGGCTTGGTGACGACACCCACCGTGAGGATGCCCATCTCCTTGGCGACCTTGGCGACGACCGGAGCCGCGCCGGTGCCGGTGCCGCCGCCCATGCCGGCGGTGACGAACACCATGTGCGCGCCGGACAGATGATCGCGAATCTCATCCATCGTTTCTTCGGCGGCGGCGCGGCCGACATCCGGCTGCGAACCGGCGCCGAGACCTTCGGTCACCTGGTTGCCCATCTGGATGATGCGCTCGGCTTTCGACAGCGTCAGCGCCTGCGCGTCGGTGTTGGCGACGACGAAGTCGACGCCCTGGAGGCCGGCGGCGATCATGTTGTTGACCGCGTTGCCGCCGGCGCCGCCGACGCCGAACACGGTAATGCGCGGCTTCATCTCGTGGATGTCCGGAATCTTCAGATTGATGGTCATGTTATCTGCCTTTGATTGTTCGCAGGGTCAGAAACTCTCGCGCAACCACTGCCCGACCCGTGAGATGTACCCGCCTGTACCCGTCATCAGTTGCCGCGTGCGCCGCGGCTCGAAGTGCTCAAGATGTGCCGCCTGCGGATACACGAGCAGGCCGGCTGCCACCGCGAAGGCCGGCCCCTTGGCCGCTTCCGGAAGCCCGGCAAGTCCCAACGGCCGGCCGATGCGAACCGGACGGCGCAGGATGCGCGAGGCCAGATCCGCCAGCCCCGGCAATTGCGCGCCGCCGCCGGTCAACACGACCCGCGCGCGCGTCTCTGAAGCAAAAGGCGACGTCGCCAGCCGGTCGCGCACCAGTTCGAGGATCTCCTCGACCCGCGGCTTGATGATGCGCACGAGCGACGCACGCGACACGAACCCCGGAGGGTCCCGTTCGTCATCGCCCACCGTCGGCACCGTGATCATGTCCCGCTCGTCCGCACCACCGCTCAAAACACTGCCATAGATCGCCTTGATTCGCTCGGCGCTTGCGATTCGCGTATTCAACCCGCGGGCGATGTCCATTGTGACGTGATGGGCGCCGAGCGCGAAGCCATCGGCATGGACGAAGCGCCCGCCAGAGAAGAAGGCGATCGAGGTCGTGCCCGAGCCGAGATCGATGCAGGCCGCGCCCAGATCCGCTTCGTCATCCGCGAGACAGGCCAGACCCGCCACGTAAGGCGACGCCACCATGGCCTCGACCTCGAGATGGCTGCGCTCGACCGTCAGCATGAGATTGCGCACGGTGGCGACATCGGCGGTCACCATGTGCATATCGACGCCGAAACGGTGGCCGAGCATGCCGCGCGGCTCGCGGATGCCCTTGGCGGCGTCCAGTTCGTAGCCGATGGGCAGCGAATGCAGGATGGCGCGGCCGTCGCGCACCGAATGGCGCGACGCTGCGGCCAGAACCCGGGCGATATCGCCGTCGGCCACGGCGCCACCGGTCAATTCGACATCGGCGATGAAGCGTTCCGAGCCGAGACGGCCGCCCGACAGCGACACGATGACGGATTCGAGTTGCACGCCGGCCATGCTTTCGGCGGCGTCGATGGCCTGGCGCACGGCCTCCTCGGCCTCGACCAGATCGACCACCTGGCCGGCCTTCATGCCGGAAGCGGCGGTGTGCGAGAAACCGAGAATGCGGACGCCATGGCTGCGGCGGCGCAGCACGTCCTGCGGCGCCTGCGGCTCCAGGCGGGCGATCATGCAGACCACCTTGGAGGTGCCGAGATCGAGCCCGGCGACCACGGCGGAGCGCCGCGGCGACACCGGCTTCATCTTGGGGGTGAGGCCGAAGCGGAGGACGGTCATGCCTCGGTCCCCTTCTTGGCGGCCTTCTTTTTCTTGTCGGCGGCCTTGAGGGCTTCCTCGCGCGCGGCGGCGGCGCCTTCCGACAGGCGGACGGTGACGCGATCGGCCAGGCGCAGATCGACGGCGACGATGTCGCGCGCCAGGAGATTCTTGTCGCGGTCGAGATCGGTGAGCAGGCGCAGCGCCGCTTCCGGATCGGCCTCCGGCAGCATGACATCCACGCCATTGGCAAGGCGCAGATTCCAGCGCCGCTCGGCGACCAACACCGAGGCGGTAATCAGCCGCGACACCGACGGATAATGCGCGACGAGATCGAGAAAGGCGGGCGCGGCCTGCGCGGCGCCGGAGCCGACGACCAGCGGCAGCTTGGCGAAACGCTCCGGCACGGCCGGCTCGAGCACGGTGCCGTCAACGGAAATCAGCGACGTGCGGGCATCCTTCTGCCACAGCGCGAAGGGCACGCGTTCCTTGATCTCGATGCGCAGCCGCCCCGGATAGAGCTTGAGCACGGTGGCTTCGGCGATCCACGGATTGGTCAGGAGCCGCACGCGCGCCTGCGAAGCATCCAGGAACAGCAGCGAGGTGCGATCGGTGATGCCGGCGGTGCGCAGGATTTCGTCGCGGGCGAGCTCGCGCTCGCCGGTCAGCGCGACTTCGGAAATGCCGAAGCCCGCGGCGGTGGCGGCGGCGTCGCACAGATCCTGCACGTTCTCGACGATGGTCGGGCCGTGATTGCCCTTGACGACGCCGTAAGTGACGCTGGCGAGCAGGATCGTCGCGACCGCGGCGGAGCCTGCGCCGCGCGGCACGTCGATATCGACAAGCGCATTGAACCAGCGGCGCATCGAGCGCCGCCAGCGGCCGGGTGAACGGCCGATGCTGCTGTCCAACGATTGGGCGAGGTGTCCCCGACGATCCATCGCAACCGGTTCTTCTAGCGTTAGCCCTTTAAAGGGGCGGCGGACCGGACGCCCTGAAGGCGCGCACGGACCCGGCACAGCGCGCACTGGCGCCGCTCGGGGGCTAGTCTTCCGGCCATTTGGTAAACGATTAGTAAAGTTTGACGGATCGGCCGCAGACTTCGGTAACTTCTGGATTTCGTGGCTTTTGAGTCACGGAAAGTTCCGAACGGGAGGCTGAATGGTACCGTTTGGGGGCGCGGGACAACGCCGGGGCCGGATGTCACCTAATCCGAAAACGCAGCGACGACATATCAATGCCGGGATGGCTGTCCGGCAAACTGTCGCTAAAGCAACCTGACATCATTCGCCGCCTTGATTTCTGGATTCTAGTCCTTGACAGCGTCACGCTACTAGGATATATATCCGATATGTCCCGCCCCTGCGCCCGGATTTAGAACGCGCCAGGCCGGACCTTTCGCCCAATCAAAATTTGCTCGGCTTACTGTGCCTGCTACCGGAGGTGGCGGACATGCGTCTTGCGGTTGCACCGCTCCCGTAGCCGGATATCCTGTAAGTTCAAGCTAAACGCACTCGTTCACCTGTTCGTAAGGCGGAACCGATAGTGTTGACATCTGTTAACGGTTTGATTAAATCGGCTCTGAGCGATGGCCGTTAGGCCGCGTCACCCCAGCAAAGACATCGAGGCGGCGGTTGCCGACGCCGAGGCGCAGGGCTGGACGTGGCACAAGGTCAGCGGCCATGCCTGGGGCAAGCTGTACTGTAAGCACCATGACCGGGATGGCTGCACCATCTTCGTCTGGTCAACACCAAGAAGCGCCGGAAACCACGCCAAGGCGATAAAGCGTGACGTCAATCGATGCCCGCATAAAGACGAGGAGAAGAACGATGAAAACGTTTGAATTCTGCATCGTCGCTTCTGGTCTCGATCCGGATGCAAAGGATTTCGCAGACCGCTTCTTCGAAGCGGGATGCAGCGATGCGACCATCTCGTTTCAGAAGGGGCACATCATTCTGGATTTCAATCGCGATGCCGAATCCATCGCGGCCGCGATTGCAAGTGCGGTGGAAGACGCGACCAAGGCCGGCGCGACCGTGAACCGGATCGAGCCGGACCCGCTCGTCAGTCTTTCCGACATTGCTGCGCGGACCGGCCTCACGCGTGCAGCAATATCTCATTACCATAAGGGCGATCGCGGCGACGATTTCCCCCCGCCCATCGCGCGTGTCACATCGTCGACGCCGCTTTGGGATTGGGCGAGCGTCGCAAAGTGGATGTACAAAAACGACAAGATTGAAAAAGAAGCCGCTGTCGAGGCTGAGCTGGTCAAGACCGCGAATGGGTTCATTGGCGCCGGTGACCTGCATTTTTCCGGTCAGTTGTCGAGACACGCGGAAGAATACGATAAGGAACTCGAAGCTGCCTAACCCCAAGCCCCGCTTCCGCGGGGCTTTTTTATTGAGACGACGCGGCGCGTAAAGCGCCCAAGCGCTCTCGTCATCGTCACCGCAGTCCCAACCAGCCAACGGAGCATTGCCATGGCGCAATACACCGAGGAATTTCTCGCGGCCGCGCGGCACGGCTACGAGAACACCGACCAGCCGATGCGCGAGCTCGCCCGCGAACTCGGCATCGGCATCACCACCCTGAGCACGCTCGCGGAGAACCACGGCTGGGCCAAGCGCAGCAAGCGCCGGCGCGGCCTGCCGCCGGAGCGGCAGTTACTGGCGGAAGCGCAGAAGCTGGCAGCTTCTACCCTCCTCCCGTGCAACGGTGGGGAGGGTCGGCTCGCATCGGCAGATGCGAGCCGGGGTGGGGGGAATTTCGATCTCGACAAAAAAGCGCCCCCCACCCCTGACCCCTCCCCACCAGTCGCTGCGCTCCTGGGGGGAGGGGAAAAGAGCGCGCCATCGCGCCAGGACCTGTTCGCGATGCTGGAGCACATCCTGGCGCAGCTCATCACCGCCGAGGCCGCCGCCATCGGCAACGGCATGCGCTCGGCGCAGAGCGCGCGGACGCTGGCGACGCTCACCGCCGCGATGCGCGCGCTCAACCGCACTGACGGCGCCGCCTCCCCTCATGCAGGACCGACCGACCATGACGACGACATGCCGCAAGACCTCGATGAATTCCGCCTCGCGCTTGCGCGGCGTATTGAATCGGTTTTCGCAAACGAAACAGACATTGCGCTGGCTCGGGACGATTCCGGACCGGCGGACATTGCTGGCGCTGAATGACGACTTCGCCGCCCTCGCCCATCCGCACCAGCGCCCGCCGCGCCTCGCCAACAACGGCAAGCCGTGGACGACATGGCTGATGCTGGGCGGGCGCGGCGCCGGCAAGACGCGGCTGGGCGCCGAATGGGTGCGCGCGCAGGTGCATGGCAGCGCGCCCTACGCCGCGCATCGCTGCGGCCACATCGCGCTGGTCGGCGAGAGCGAGCACGATGTCCGCGAAGTGATGATCGAAGGGCCGGCGGGCCTGCTGCGCATATCGCCGCGCGGCGAGCGCCCGCGCTGGACCTCGTCGCGGCAGCGGCTGGAATGGCCGAACGGCGCGGTGGGCCATGCCTTCTCCGCCGACGACCCCGACAGCCTGCGCGGGCCGCAATTCGACGCCGCCTGGTGCGACGAGCTCGCCAAGTGGCGTTACGCGCAGGCGGCCTTCGACATGCTGCAGTTCGGCCTGCGGCTCGGGCCGAAGCCGCGCCAGCTCATCACCACGACGCCGAAGCCGATCGCTTTGCTGAAGCGGCTGGTCGCCGATCCGCGCACGGCAGTGACGCGCGCCGGCACGCAGGCCAATGCCGCGTTTCTGTCGCCCGGCTTTCTCGACGAGGTGCTGGCGCGCTATGCCGGCACCCGGCTCGGCCGTCAGGAGATCGACGGCGAGATCATCGAGGACCGCACCGACGCGCTGTGGTCGCGCGCCATGATCGAGGCGGCGCGCGTGAGCGATGTGCCGGAGTTGACGCGCATCGTCGTCGGCATCGATCCGCCGGCCTCCTCTCGCGACGGCGCCAATGCCTGCGGGCTCGTCGTGGCGGGACGCGGCGAGGACGGCTGCATCTACATCCTGGAAGACGCCACCGCCGCCGGACTGGCGCCGGCCGCCTGGGCATCGCGCGCCATCGCGCTGTACCGGCGCTGGCAGGCCGACACGCTGGTCGCCGAGGTCAATCAGGGCGGCGACATGGTCAGCGCGGTGCTGCGCAATGTCGACGCCGCGGTGCCGATCAGGACCGTGCAGGCAACGCGCGGCAAACACATGCGCGCCGAGCCGGTGGCCGCGCTCTACACGCAGGGCAAGGTCAGGCATGCCGGCGCGCCGATGCCGGAGCTCGAGGACGAGATGTGCGATTTCGGCCTCGACGGATTGTCGGGCGGCGCCTCGCCGGACCGGCTCGACGCGCTGGTGTGGGCGGTGACGGAACTCACGGCGAGCCAGCGGGCGGAGCCGCGCATAAGGTGGCTGTAGGCGCGGCGCGTTAAGCCTTCTCGCCGATCCGCCTGATCTCCCATTCCAGTTCGACGCCGGAATGCGCCCTGACGCGCTCGCGCACGGTTTCGCCGAGCGTCTCGATGTCGGCCGCGGTGGCGTTGCCGAGATTGATCAGGAAGTTGCAGTGCAGTTCGGAGACCTGCGCGCCGCCGATGGTGAGGCCGCGGCAGCCGGCTTCGTCGATCAGCTTCCAGGCGTTGCGGCCCGGCGGATTCTTGAAGGTCGAGCCGCCGGTGCGATTGCGCGGCTGAGAGGCCTCGCGTTTGGCCTTGATGTCGGCCATCTCGGCGGCGATGGCGTCGGCGTCGCCGGCTTTGCCCTGCAGCAGCGCGCCGACGAAGATGACGTCCTCGGGCACGCCGGCGTGGCGATAGGAAAAGCCCATGTCGGCGTTCGCATAGGTGACGCGGTTGCCCTGCCGGTCGATGGCATAGGCTTCGATGAGCACGTCCTTCGTTTCACCGCCATAGGCGCCGCCGTTCATGCGCAGCGCGCCGCCGATGGTGCCGGGAATGCCGGAGAGAAAGGCGAGACCGGCGATGCTCGCCTTCTGCGCCGCGCGCGCCACCAGCACGTCGAGAATGGCGGCGCCGCAGCGTACGCGATGGTCCGCCTCGATCGACACGTCGTTGAAGCCGCGGCCGAGCCGGATGACGACGCCCCTGACGCCGCCGTCGCGCACGATGGTGTTCGACGCCGCGCCGATCACCATCACCGGCACATCGGCCGGCAGCATTTTCAGGAAATAAGCGAGATCGTCCGGGTCTTCCGGCGAGAACAGCACCTGCGCCGGACCGCCGACGCGAAACCAAGTGTAGGGATCCAGCGTCTGGTTCGCCATCATGCGCCCGCGAAGCTGCGGCATGCGGGCTTTGAGGTCGGACGTAATGTCGGGAAAGGTCATTCGCGTTACTTCGCGCCGAGCGCCGCAAGTTCGCCCGGCAGCGCGTAGGCCCATTGCGAGATCGAGCCGGCGCCGAGACAGACGACATAATCGCCCGGTTTCGCCATGCCCTTGACGATGCCGGCGAGCTGCTCCGGGCCGTCGAGCGGCACGACATTGCGATGGCCGCGCGCGCGCAGCGCCTGCACCAGATGATCGCGGTCGGCGCCTTCGATCGGCGCTTCGCCGGCCGCATAGACATTGGCGACGATGACGGCGTCGGCGTCGTTAAAGCAGGTCGAGAACGGCTCGAACAGGGTCTTGAGCCGCGTATAGCGATGCGGCTGCACCACGGCGATGACCTTGTTCTTGGTCGACTCGCGCGCCGCCTTCAGCACCGCCGCGATCTCGACCGGGTGATGGCCGTAATCGTCGATGATGGTGGCGCCGTTCCATTCGCCGACCTTGGTGAAGCGGCGCTTGACGCCGCCGAACTTGCCGAGCGCGGCGCGGATCCTGTCGTCGGCAATGCCCAGCTCATGCGCCACCGCGATGGCCGAGGTGGCGTTGAGCGCGTTGTGGCGGCCGGGCATCGGCAGTTCGAGGCCGGCGATGCGGTGCACCTCGGCGCCGTCGCGGTCGCGGAACAGCACCGAGAAGTGCTGCTTGCCGTCCTTGTTGACGAGATCGACCAGACGCACGTCGGCCTGCGCGTTCTCGCCGTAGGTGATGATGCGCCGGTCGGCGATGCGGCCGACCAGACGCTGCACGATCGGATGATCGGTGCACATCACGGCAAAGCCGTAGAACGGCACGTTCTCGACGAAGTCGATGAAGGCCTCCTGCACGGCGGCGAAGGTCTTGAAGTGGTCGAGATGCTCGGCATCGACATTGGTGACGATGGCGATGTCGGCGGGCAGCTTGAGGAAGGTGCCGTCGCTCTCGTCGGCCTCGACCACCATCCAGTCGCCTTCGCCGAGGCGGGCATTGGTGCCGTAGGCGTTGATGATGCCGCCATTGATCACGGTCGGATCGATGCCGCCGGCGTCGAGCAAGGTCGCGACCATCGAAGTCGTCGTGGTCTTGCCGTGCGTGCCGGCAATGGCGACGCGGGACTTGAGCCGCACCAGCTCGGCGAGCACCTCGGCGCGGCGCACCGCCGGCAGGCGCTTGGCGCGCGCCGCGACGAGCTCGGGATTGTCCGGCTTGATCGCGGAAGAAACAACGACGACGACGGCGTTGTCGAGGTTCTCGGCCTTGTGGCCGATCTCGACGACGACGCCCTTCTCGCGCAGGCGCTTGACGTTGGCGCTGTCGGACGCGTCCGAGCCGCGCACGGTGTAGCCGAGATTGACCAGCACCTCGGCGATGCCGCTCATGCCAATACCGCCGATGCCGACAAAGTGCACCGGTCCGAGTTCGGTCGGCAATTTCATGGAAGGTTATCCCTGCATCCGCGTCCGCCCGGGCGGACATTCATTCGATGATGCGTTCGTGTATGGCAAGCCGGGCCAAAAGGGAAGATCGGCGAAATACCAAGGCGGATGAAGGCTTAAGCGCCGTTATTGGCCTGATCGCCGTTGAAACCGCGGAAATTGATGACCCGCGACGCCGCGCCCTTGCGCGAGCGCAGGCCAAGGCCGGCGATTTCGGCGGCCAACTGGGCCTGGGTGAAGGGCTTGGAAAGCCGCAACAGCTTCATCGTCTGATCGGCGTCGATCTCCGCATAGCCGGTGGCCAGAATGACGCGCAGATCGGGCCAGCGCTTGTCGATGGTCCGGGCGAGCTGCAGCCCCGTTATGTACGGCATGACCTGATCGGTGATGACGAGGTCGATGCCGTCCTGCGCTTCCAGGATGGCAAGCGCTTCATCCGCCGACGCGGCGGCGAAACAAACATGGCCAAGGTCTTCGAGCATCGCGACGGTGTTGGTGAGCACCAGCGGATCGTCGTCCACGGCCAGGATCGTCAACGGCGACTGCGACGGCGATTCCTTGTCGGACCGTCCCGACGCCACCATCTGCTGTGACGGCTCCTCGGCGGGCAGCCACAATTCGGCGGTGGTGCCCTGCCCCGGCGCGCTGCGCAGAACGAAGCGGCCGCCGAACTGCTGGGCAAGGCCATGCACCATCGACAGACCAAGACCCGCTCCCTTGCCGGGCTGCTTGGTGGTGAAGAACGGCTCGATGGCGCGGCTCAAGGTCGCCTCGTCCATGCCTTCGCCGTTATCGGTGACGGAGAGGCGCACATAGCGCCCGGGCTTCAACGCGTCATCGCCGGGGCCGACGACCTCATCGCGCGCGGAGATGATAATCTCGCCATCGTCGGACATGGCGTCGCCGGCATTGACGGTGAGATTGAGCAGCGCGATCTCGAGCTGGTTGGCGTCGGCCAGCACCGTGCTCAGCGCCAGCGGAAAGCGGGTTTCGAGCGCGACCGATTTGCCGAGCGAGCGCTTCAGCAGTTCGGCCATGCCGCGCGCAAGCGTCGGGATGTCGATCGATTCCTGCTTGATCTCCTGGCGGCGCGCGAAGACCAGCATGCGCTTGGTCAGCGCCGCGCCGCGCTCGGCGCCCTTGACCGCGTTGTCCATGAGCGCGTTGAGCTTGTCATCGTCGGGCAGACGCTTGCGCATCAGCTCGAGGCTGCCAAGCACCGCCATCAGAAGATTGTTGAAGTCGTGCGCGACGCCGCCGGTCAAGCGGCCGATGGCTTCCATTTTCTGCGCTTGCACCAGCGCCTCGCGGGCGCGCTCGAGCTGCTGCTGCGCCTCGCGGCGCTCGGTGATGTCGCGGGTGATCTTGGCGAAGCCGGCGAGCTTGCCGTCATCGTCGCGGATGGCGTCGATGACGGCATGCGCGACGAAGCGCGAGCCATCCTTGCGCAGGCGCACGCCTTCGCTCTCGAAGCGCCCTTCCCGCGCCGCGATCGACAGCGCGCGCTCGGGCAGTCCGTTGGCGCGATCGACCTCGGTGTAGAAGCGGGAGAAGTGCTGGCCGATGATTTCCTCGGGCAGGTAGCCCTTGATGCGTTCGGCACCGGCGTTCCAGTTGCTCACGAAGCCGCCCGGATCGAGCATATAGATGGCGTAGTCCGTCACCGCTTCGACCAGCAGCCGGTAACGGCCATCGTCGGCTGGCGCCGGGACGTGTTGGTTCGAAGAGTCGGTCAAACCGAGGGTTCCAGTAACCGGTCAGTCGCAACGAGCGCCGCGAATTGAGACAATACAATATCGAAGTTAACCAACTTGAGACCGTGGAATTGGTTCCGGTAGACCCGGCAAGGGTTAGCGGGCGGCGATGGCCAGTACCAGATCCGCCAGCCGCTCGGCGGCGTCCACGGTTCCCGAGGCCTTGGCGGCCAGCGCCATCGCGCTCAGCCGCGCCGGATGGGCCGCGAGGCCTTCGATTTCCCGCGCCAGCCGCTCCGGCGTGAACTCGGACTGGACGATGCGAATGGCGCCGCCGGCGTCCGCTAGCACGCCGGCATTGGCGAGCTGATCCTGATCGAGCGCGTGCGGCAGCGGCACCAGAATGCCGGGCCGGCCGATGGCTGACAGCTCCGCGACGGTCGATGCACCGGAGCGCGAGATCACGAGATGCGCCGCCGCCATCCGCACCGGCAGATCGGAGAAGAACGGCGCGCAGGTATGGGCGACGCCGAGTCGCTCGTAGTGCGCCGAGACAGCGTCGATATCTTCCGCGCGCGCCTGCTGCACGACATGCAGCCGCGCCCGCACCGCCGCGCTCAATTTCTCGATCGCGGGCGGCACGATCTCCGACATGACGCGCGCGCCCTGACTGCCGCCGAATACCAGCAGCCGCAAGGTGCCGTCGGCGGCAGCGGCGTGATACGGCACCTTCGCGGCTTCGATCACCAGCGGCCGCACCGGATTGCCGGTGAAGGTCAGCTTGGCGCGCGCGCCGTCATCGACCTTGTTGAGCACGCGAAAGCCGGTGGCGATGGCGGTGACACGCGACGCAAGCAGCCGGTTGGCGCGACCCATCACGCCGTTCTGCTCGTGCAGCACGGTCGGCACGCCGCGCCATGATGCGGCGAGCAAAGGCGGCACGGTGGGATAGCCGCCGAAGCCGACGACGACAGCCGGCCTGATGCGGCCGATGATGCCGAAGGCCTTCAGCGTGCCGCTGCCCAGCAGCCATGCGGTGCGCGCCAGCGACACGGGGTCGCGGCCGCGCAAGGTGGCGCTCGGGATGAGATGGACGGCGCGGGCGGGAAACTCGAAATGCGCGGCGCGCGTATCGGTCGCGAGATCGACAATGGCGCCGCGCTTGTTCAGCACCACGGCGAGCGATTCCGCCGGGAACAGATGACCGCCGGTGCCGCCTGCGGCCAGCAGCACGAGCGGCGCGCCGCCCGGCATCAGCTCCGCGCTCCGGCGGGCAACATCGGAGCCGGCGCGGTCAGCATCGCGCCGCGCGGCTGCTCGCGCGTCAACGCCATCAGCATGCCCATGCCGTAAGCCAGCGAAAGCATCGACGAGCCGCCATAGGAGATGAACGGCAGGGTCATGCCCTTGGCGGGGATGAGATGCAGGTTCACCGCCATGTTGATCGCCGACTGCGTGGCGAACAGCATGGTGAGACCGGCGGCGGCGAAGCGGCAGAACGGATCGTCGTTGCGCATGGCGCGCAGCAGCGCGCGGATGACGATGAAGGAGAACAGCGCCACCAGCGCGAGGCACAAGGCGACGCCGAATTCCTCGGCCGCGACCGAGAACACGAAGTCGGTGTGACTCTCCGGCAGCATGCGCTTGACCGTGCCCTCGCCCGGCCCGCGGCCGAACCAGCCGCCGCGCATGAAGCTTTCGGTGGCGACGTCGATATTGAAGGTGTCGCCGGCCGCCGGGTTCATGAAGCGCTGGATGCGCGAGGCGACGTGCGGCACGGTGTAATAGGCGGTGAGCAGGCCGAAGCCGGCGGCGCCGGCGATGCCGAACATCCACACGACGCGCATGCCGGCCATGAAGAACAGCGCGCTCCACACCAGAACGATCAGCATGGTCTGGCCGAAGTCCGGCTGGATGACGAGCAGCGCGACGACCGCCAGCAAGAGGCCGAGCGCGATGGTGTTGGCCGGCATTTCCGGGCGCTTGGCGGATTCGCCGAACAGCCAGGCGATGAGGATGACGAAAGCCGGTTTCAGGAATTCGGACGGCTGGATGTTGATGCCGGCGATCACCAGCCAGCGCTTGGCGCCCTTGATCTCCTGGCCGAAGAACGGCGTCGCCGCGACGAGAACGAGCATGATGGTGAAAACCACCAGCGACAGGCGGCGAATCTGGCGCGGCGTCAGGAACGACACGCCGATGAGGATGGCGGTCGTCGGAAACAGGAACATGATGTGGCGATTGACGAAGAAGAACGGATCGAGCCCGAGGCGGCCGGCGACCGGCGGCGAGGCCGCGAGCGACAGCACGATGCCGGCCAGCATGAGCGCGCCGATGGCGGCGAGCGTCAGGCGATCGACCGTCCACCACCACTCGCCGATCGGGGTGCGTTGCGCGCGCGAAATCATGGAATGGCCCGAGGTCCGTTAGGGCTCCAAGCTGACGCGTCGTGGTTTAGGAACGGTTAAGACTGCTTCACCTCTCCCCGCAATGCGGGCAGAGGTCGACTTCCGAGCGTCAGCGAGGAAGTCGGGTGAGGGGCCGTGCAATGCCCCTCACCCGGCTCGCGCCTTCCGGCGCTCGCCACCCTCTCCCCGCTAACGCGGGGCGAGGGAAGAAACGCCCGGCAGCGCGAGGGCGAGGTCGGCGAAGGCCTGGCCGCGAACTTCGAAGTTCGGATACTGGTCGAACGAGGCGCAGGCGGGCGAGAGAAGAATGACGGCTTCCTTGAGGCCGGACGCCTCGGCATCGCGGGTGGCGGCCTCGATGGCTTTCGACAGCACGCCGTCGATTTCGTGGTCGACCTTGCCATCGAGCGTCTTGGCGAAGGCCTCGGCCGCCTCGCCGATCAGATAGGCTTTGCGGATGCGCGGCCAGAATTCGGACAGGCTGTCGATGCCGCCCGCCTTCGGCTTGCCGCCGGCGATCCAGAAGATGTCATGGAAGCTCGACAGCGCCTTCGAGGTGCTGTCGGCATTGGTCGCCTTGGAGTCGTTGACATAGAGAATGTGACCGGCAGCGGTTTGCTTGCGGCCGACCGCCTGCATGCGATGCGCGAGACCGGGAAACGACACGAGGCCCTTCTGGATCGCCGGCAGGTCGAGCCCGAGCGCGACGCAGGCCGCGATGGCGCAAGCCGCGTTCTGCGCATTGTGCTGCCCGCGCAAGCTTCCAATGCCGGTGAGCTGCGCCGCCGGGAACGGCTTGCCGCCGCTGGCGCGCATGATGCGTGGGCCGTCGGCGAAGTAGCCGTCGCGCACCGGGCCTTCGACCGAGATGCGCTCGACCTTCTTGCCGGCGCGCTCGACGCGGTCCGCCGCTTCGCGGCTCCAGCGGTCATCGACGCCAATGACGGCGGTGCCACCCGGCTCCACTTGCGCGACGACGAGCGTCTTGATCGCTGCGTAGTTCTCGATGGTGCCGTGGCGATCGAGATGATCGGCCGAGACGTTGATGAGAATGCCGACGGTTGCCTTGAGCGACGGCGCGAGATCGACCTGATAGGACGACACCTCGAGCACGTAATGGCGGCCCGGCGCGAAGGGCTCGAGTGCCAGCGCCGGCGTGCCGATATTGCCGCCCATCTGCGCGTCGCGGCCGGCCTGTTTGATGAGATGCGCGGTGAGCGCCGTGGTGGTGGACTTGCCGTTGGTGCCGGTGATGGCAACCAGCGGACACGCCGGCCCATGTACCGCGCGCTCACGGCAGAACAGTTCGATGTCGCCGATGACCTCGACGTTCTCGTATTTCGCGCGCTGCACGGTCCAGTGCGGCGTCGGATGGGTCAGCGGCACGCCGGGCGACAGCACCAGGGCCGCGACGTCGCTCCAGTCGATGTCGGCGAGATTGGCGGCCTCGATGCCGGCGGCTCTCGCCTGCTCGTTCTTGAGCGGCGCGTCATCCCACGCAATGACATGGGCACCGCCGGCCTTCAGCGCCTTGGCCGTCAGCAGCCCCGAGCCGCCGAGACCGAACACGGCGACCTTCTTGCCGGCGAAGGTGGTGACCGGGATCATCGCAGCTTGAGCGTCGACAGTCCGGCGAGCGCCAGCACGACGGCGACGATCCAGAAGCGGATGACGATCTGCGGCTCGGTCCAGCCCATCTGCTCGTAGTGATGATGGATCGGCGCCATCTTGAAGACGCGCTTGCCGGTGAGCTTGAACGAGGCCACCTGCACGATCACAGATACCGCCTCGAGCACGAACAGGCCGCCGATGATGGCGAGCACGATCTCGTGCTTGGTCGCGACCGCGATGGCGCCGAGCATGCCGCCGAGCGCCAGCGAGCCGGTGTCGCCCATGAAGATCGAGGCCGGCGGCGCGTTGAACCACAGGAAGCCGAGCGAGGCGCCGATCACCGCGCCGCACAGCACCGCGAGTTCGCCGGTGCCGGCGACGTAATGCAGTTGCAGATATTCGGAGAACAGCGCGTTGCCGACCACATAGGAGATGAGGCCGAAGCTCGCCGCCGCGATCATCACCGGCACGATGGCGAGGCCGTCGAGGCCGTCGGTGAGGTTCACCGCGTTGCCGGCGCCGACGATGACGAAGACGCCGAGCACGACGAACATCCAGCCGAGATTGATCACGAGTTCCTTGACGAAGGGGAACGCCAGCGACGTCGCCATCGGCGCTTTGCCGATATGGGTGAGCGCCATGCAGGCGATCAGCGCCACGGTCGCTTCCGCGATCAGACGCGTGCGGCCGGAGAAGCCGGCATGGGTCTGCTTCGTCACTTTCAGATAGTCGTCGTAGAAGCCGATCAGGCCGAAGGCGAGCGTGACGCCGAGCACGATCCAGACATAGGGGTTCTTCGGATTGGCCCAGAGCAGCGTCGAGACCAGCAGGCCCGAGAGGATCATCAGGCCGCCCATGGTGGGCGTGCCCTTCTTGGTGAGATGCGATTGCGGGCCGTCGGTGCGGATCGGCTGGCCGCGGCCCTGCTTGATGCGCAGCATGTCGATGATCGGACCGCCGAACAGGAACACGAACACCAGCGCCGTCACCACCGCGCCGCCGGTGCGGAAGGTGATGTAGCGGAAGACGTTGAGGAACGAGAGTTTGTCCGAGAATTCGGTCAGCCAGTAAAACATCGCAGTCGCCTTGTCGCGGACGTTTGCCGCTGGTTGGGCTTCTTGCCGCTTGTCGGCCTTGTCAGGCTCCGGCGTCCGCTTCCGGCGCCGGGGTGCCTGCGTAGGTCTTTTCCAACGCCTTGACGATGGGGGCCATTCTGGAGCCGAACGAGCCCTTCACCATCACCGCGTCGCCGGGACGAATCGCGCCGAGTACGGCCGGCTCCAGCTCGGCCGCGGTTCCGGCATAGCCGCCCCGGCGGTTCGAGGGAAGAGCCTGAAACAGCGATTGCATCAGCGGTCCAGAACAAAAAACAAGATCGACCCGGGCGGTTTCGAGTTCGGCCGCCAGCGCGCTGTGGAGCCTTTCGCCGTCGCTGCCCAGTTCGAGCATGTCGCCGAGCACGGCGATGCGCCGGCCACGCGGACCGGTATCGGCCTGGCCGAGCAGCGCGATGGCGGCAGCCATCGAGGCCGGGTTGGCGTTATAGCTTTCGTCGATCAGCAGCGCGGTGCCGCCGGACGGGTGCAGAATCATGCGGGCGCCGCGGCCGGTCGGCGCGCGCAATTTGCCGAGGGCCAGCGCGGCGAGCGCCAGATCGGCCCCGGCGAGCGAGGCCGCCGCCAGCACCGCCAGCGAGTTCTTCACGAGATGCTTGCCCGGCGCGCCGAGCTTGTAATGCGCCTCCTGGCCGAGAATGTCGGCATGGACGCAGGAGTTGTCGGCGCGCAGCACGAAGCGGATGAGCCGCGCGTCGCAGGAGGCATCCTCGCCGAAGCGCACGATGTTTCTGACGCCGGCCGCCTTCGCCGCCGCGGCGAGCCGCTCATACTGCGAATTGTCGCGGTTGATGACGGCGGCGCCACCGGGCTCGAGGCCGAGGAAGATCTCGGCCTTGGCATCGGCAATCTTTTCGATCGAGCCGAAATATTCCAGATGCACGGCTTCCACCGTGGTGACGATGGCGACGTGGGGGCGCACCAGCTTCGTCAGCGGCGTGATCTCGCCGGCATGGTTCATGCCGATCTCGAAGATGGCGTATTTCACATCGGCGGGGCAGCGCGCCAGCGACAGCGGCACGCCCCAGTGATTGTTGTAGGAGGCGACCGAAGCATGGGTCTCGCCATCGGCGGACAATGCGAGACGCAAGGCTTCCTTGGTGCCGGTCTTGCCGACCGAGCCGGTGACGGCGATGACCTTCGCGGTCATGCGCGCGCGCGCCGCGTGCGCGAGATCGCGCAGGCCGTCGAGCACGTCATCGACCAGCAGCAGCGGCGCATCGGCGGGGAAACGATCGCGCTTGGCGCGCGCCACCACGGCGACGCCGGCGCCGGCCTTCAATGCGGCTTCGACGAAGTCATGGCCGTCGCGCACATCGGTCAAAGCGAAGAAGGCTTCGCCCTTCTCAATGGTGCGGGTGTCGATGGAGACGCCGGTGATGTCGGCCGCCGGCGCGCCGGCGATATCGGCGCGCATCGCGCGGACCATGTCGGGAACAGTCCAGAGGGCGGTCATGCGTGGCCTCTTTTCCCGGGCGCAGCGCAGCATGCCTTCACGATGCGCTGCAGACCCGGGACCTTCGCAGGTTCCGAATTCGAGACGGTCCCGGTTCTGCGTAGCAATACTGCGTATTGCAACGCGCCCGGGACAAGATGGAGGCTTGCCCTCACGTCCCCAATCCCTTCAACACCTTCGCGACCGCCTCGTGGTCCGAGAACGGCAGTGTCTTTCCGCCGACAATCTGGCCGGTTTCATGGCCTTTGCCGGCGACGACCAGCACGTCTCCCCTTTGCAGACCGGCAATGCCGGCACGGATGGCCTCGGCGCGGTCGCCGATCTCGGTCGCGCCCGGCGCGGCGGCGAGAATGGCGGCGCGGATCGCGGCCGGATCCTCGCTGCGCGGATTGTCGTCGGTAATAATGACGCGGTCGGCCTGCCGGTGCGCCACCTCGCCCATCAGCGGCCGCTTGCCGGGATCGCGGTCGCCGCCGGCGCCGAACACGACGACGAGCTTGCCGCTCGCATAGGGCCGCAAGGCCTCCAGGGCTTTCGTCAGCGCATCCGGCTTGTGCGAGTAATCGATGAAGATCGGCGCGCCTTTATAGGTGCCGGCGAGTTCGAGGCGGCCCTTGGCGCCCGTAAGCTTTTCCAGCGCGGCGAAAACCGGCGCCGGCGGCGCGCCGGTGGCGATGGCAAGCCCCGAGGCCACGGCAGCATTGTAGACCTGGAAGGCGCCGACCAGCGGCAGCTTCACATTATAGATGTCGCCGGCATGCTCGAAGACGACGCGCTGGGCGAAGCCGTCAATGGCGACGTCGGCGATCCTGATGGCCTCGCCGCCCTTTGTCGCATTCTTGCCGATGGTCAGCAGCTTGAGGCCGCGTTGCTGCGCAGCGGCCACGACCTGCGGCGCGTGCTCGTCATCGACATTGATCACCGCCGTGCCGTTCGCGGCGACGAGATCGGTGAACAGGCGCAGCTTGGCCGCAAGATAGGCTTCCAGCGTCGGGTGATAATCGAGATGATCGCGCGATAAATTCGTGTAACCGCCGGCGGCGATGCGAATGCCGTCGAGCCGATGCTGGTCGAGACCGTGCGACGAGGCTTCCAGCGCCAGATGCGTGACGCCTTCGCCCGCCAGCTCGTCGAGCGAGCGATGCAGATCGACCGGATCCGGCGTCGTGAGCGAGCCATAGACCTCGCCCTTCGGCGACACCACGCCGACCGTGCCGATGCTGGCGGCCCGGTGCCCGAGCGCGCTCCAGATCTCGCGCGTGAAGGCGGCGACGGAGGTCTTGCCGCTGGTGCCGGTGACGGCGGCGATGATGCCGGGCTGACGCGGATAGAGTTTGGAAGCGGCCAGCGCCAACGCGCGGCGCGCGTTGGCGACCTGAATGAAGGCCGCGCCTTGCGGCAGACCGTCGGGCTTGTGCTCGGCGGCAACCGCGATGGCGCCCGCCTCGACCGCCCTGGCCGCATAGGCGGCGCCGTCCGCCCTGCTGCCGGCGATGGCGACAAAAAGAAAGCCGCGTTTCACTTTGCGGCTGTCGGAGGTGACGCCCGTCACCGCGGTATGGGCAAAGCCCGGATCGAGGCTCGCCTCCGGCAGGAGATCGCCGAGCGTCACCGCGCCACCTGGTTGCTGACAAGGATCGCCTGCTCGGCCTTCGGCAGATCGAAGCGCGGCGCGATATCGAGCAGCGGCGCGACGCGCGCGATCACCTTGGACGCGGTCGGCGCGGCGTTCCAGCCGGCGGTGGCGTAGCCGTGCGTTTCCTTGGTGGCCTGCGGCTCGTCGAGCATGACCAGCAGCAGATATTGCGGCTTGTCCGCCGGCAGCACCGCCATGAAGTCGGTCAGCAGCTTGGTTTTGGAGTAGCGGCCGTTGATGACCTTTTCCGCGGTGCCGGTCTTGCCGCCGATATAATAGCCATCAACGTTCGCGGTCTTGGCGCTGCCGATCTCGGCGTTGAGCCGCATCAGGTAGCGCATCTTGATCGAGGTTTCCGGCTTGATGACCTGCTGGGCCATTGCGCGCGCCTCTTCCGGGCTGCGCTTGAGAAACGTCGGCGGAATGAGCAGGCCGCCATTGAGCGTCGCGGCAACGCCCATGACCGCCTGCAGCGGCGCGACCGACAGACCGTGGCCGAAGGCGATCGTCACCGTGTTCAGTTCGCCCCAGCGCTTGGGCACGATCGGCTCGGCGCTTTCCGGCAGCTCGGTGCGCAGGCGATCGAGCTGGCCCATCTTCTTGAGCCAGGCCTTGTGGTAATCGACGCCGAGCGCCAGCGCGAGCCGCGCGGTGCCGATGTTCGACGAGTAGGTGAAGATTTCGGGGATCGACAGCACGCGGCGCTGCGCGTGGTAATCGTTGATGGCGAACTTGCCGTAGCGCAGCGGCATGCGCGCGTCGAAGGTCGTGTTGAGGCCCATGCGGCCGGAATCGAGGCCCATGGCGATGGTGAGCGCCTTGAAGGTCGAACCCATCTCATAAACGCCGGTGGTCAGGCGATTGATGCGGGTCGGATCGTTCGCCTCGCGCGGATTGTTCGGATCGTAATCGGGCTCCGACGCCATGGCGACGATCTCGCCGGTGTTGACGTTGAGCATCAGGCCGGCCGCCGCCTTGGCGGAGAACTTGTCGCGCGCCTTGGCGAGTTCGTCGCGCAGCGCGAACTGGACGCGCAGATCGAGCGCCAGCTCGACCGGCTTTTGCAAACGGTCGGTGGCGAGGCCGGCCATGTGCAGCGCCGCCAGCCCCTGCCCGTCCAGCCATTTCTCGATGCCGGCGATGCCCTGGTTGTCGACGTTGACGTGCCCGATCAGATGCGAAACTACCGGACCGTTCGGATAGACGCGCTTGTTCTCGGTGAGAAAGCCGATGCCGGGCAGGCCGAGGCGATGGATCTCGCGCTGCTGCGCCGGTGTGATTTCGCGGCGGGGCCAGGCGAAGCCGCGGCCGGACGAGAGCCGCTCGCGCATATCCTTGGCGTCGAGATCGGGCAGCACCGCGGTGAGCATCTCGGTCGCCTCGTCGACGTCGATGAGACGGCGCGGCTCGGCGAACAGCGACGGCATCTTCACGTCGGTGGCGATGATGGCGCCCTGGCGATCGACGATGTCGGGCCGCGCCGTCGCCATCGCGTCCTGCGCCACGCTGCGCCGGCCGCCATGGCCTTCGCTGATCATCGCGAACATCACGAGCTTGCTGGCGATGATGCCGTAAACGGCGACGAAGGCGATGACGGCAAGGCCGATGCGGGCCTTGGCCTTGACGTTGCGATCGACATTGGCGCCGTAAAGCAGCGTGCGCACGACGCGCTGCCAGCGCGACTCGCCGGTCTTCTTCTGCGGCGCGTTGAAAGCGATCTCGGTCATCGCGGCGCTCCCGGAGCAAGGATGCTGCCGGTCGTTTCGGGCGGCGCGGCGGGCGCCATCAACGAGGCGATCGGATCGTTCGGCGGCGGCGCCGGCGTCGGACGCATCGGCAGGTTGTCGAAGTTGCCGAGCTGCGCGGAGGCGAGCGGCTTGAGCTTGAGATGGCGGTCGGCGAGGCCCTGAACGCGCAGCGGCGCCTGCAGTTTGGCCCATTCGGCGCGCAGGATGGCGACGGCGTCGCGCTCGCGGCGCAATTCGTGACGCAGTTTGGCGACACGCTCGGCCTGCAAGGTCGATTCGAACTTGATCTTGTAGACATAGGCCGCCGCGGCGACGAGCGCGGCGATGACCAGGATGTTGAGGATGCGCATCATGTCAGCGCCCCCGCATCACGTCGTCGAGCGACGGCAGGCGCGGCAGCAGATCGTCGAGACCGCCGGCAAGCGGCGGCGCGGCGGTGCGTTCGGCGGCGCGCAGCTTGGCGGAACGCGCGCGCGGGTTCTGCGCGGTCTCTTCCTCGCCGGCGACGACCGGTTTCTTCGTCAACGTCACGAAGCGCGCTTCGGTGCGCGCGACATCGGGCATATGGCGCGAGCCGGCGCGGGTCTCGCCGCGCGAGGCCAGATAGGATTTGACGATGCGGTCTTCCAGCGAATGGAACGAGACGACCGCCAGACGGCCGCCCGGCTTGAGAATGCGCTCGGCGGCGAGCAGCGCGGAGGCGAGCTCGCCGAGCTCGTCATTGACGAAGATACGCAGCGCCTGGAACGTGCGCGTCGCCGGATGAATGTCGTTCGGCTTGGCGCGCACGACCGACGCCACCAGCGACGCGAGCTGCGCGGTGCCGACGATCGGCGTTTCGGCGCGGGCCTTGACGATGGCGCGGGCGACGGCGCGCGAGTGCCGCTCCTCGCCGAGCTGATAGATGATGTCGGCGAGATCGCGTTCGGACGCCGCGGCCACGACATCGGCGGCGCCCGGCCCGTCCTTGCTCATGCGCATGTCGAGCGGGCCGTCGAAGCGAAACGAAAAGCCGCGCGCGGCCTGGTCAAGCTGCATCGACGACACGCCGATGTCGAGCACGATGCCGTCAACCACCGTCGCGCCACAATCGCGCGCGACGTCATCGAGATGGGAAAAACGATCCTCGACCAGCGTCAGCCGGCCGCCCGCGCGCTGGACGAGATCGGCGCCGCGCGCCACCGCGCTCTGGTCGCGGTCGATGCCGATGACCTGCGCGCCGGGAGCCTCATCGAGAATCAGCCGCGTATAACCGCCGGCGCCGAAAGTTCCGTCGATGTAGGTGCCGCCGTCGCGCACGCTGAGGAACCCGACCGCCTCGCGGCCGAGCACCGGGATATGCGGCGCATCTGCATCGGAACCGCCGAGCGCCACCTTCATGTCTGAACCCGATCCCCGACCATCGATCCGCCGTGCCTCGCGCCACGGCCGCATGCGCCGCAATTGGCCACCGCCCCGTCGCGCCTCATGCCCGGCCGGCCCCATGCCGCGGCGGGAAACGACCGATCTCCACGAGAAAGCTGCGGTGGGCATTGGCGACTTGGGCGGCAACGGATTGACGCTGCTTCGCCGTCCCGTTAAGGGCCACGACGCAGCGCACGAACGCCCTATTAAGCCGCTCTTAAACTTAAGGATTTGTTTCGATTCCGCGGCCAAAAGAGGGCGCGGGTCGATTTACCGACCTACACCCGCTAATTATTACCCTTCGATGTTCCATCATCACCACGTTGCGGGCTGGCAATGACCGATTTCCAGCCGGATTCCTTCATCGTCGCCGACGTCATCCCGTCGCCGAACGTCGATGCGCGCGCCGACGGCCGCCAGCCGGACCTCATCCTGTTGCACTACACCGGGATGCAGACCGGCGAGGCCGCGCTCGCGCGCCTGACCTCGGCCGAAGCCAAGGTGTCCTCGCACTACGTCGTGTTCGAGGATGGCCGGATTGTGCAGTGCGTGCCCGAGGCGATGCGCGCCTGGCATGCCGGCGTGTCGTCCTGGGCGGGGGAGACCGACATCAACTCCTGCTCCATCGGCATCGAGATCGTGAATCCCGGCCATGAGTTCGGCTACACCGACTTTCCCCTGCGCCAGATCGCGGCGGTGATTGCCTTGTGCAAGTCGATCCTGACGCGGCGCGGGCCGATCAGCCCGGACCGGGTGCTCGGCCATTCGGACGTTGCGCCCTCGCGCAAGATGGACCCGGGCGAGAAGTTCCCGTGGGAACTCCTGAACAGTTCCGGCGTCGGACACTGGATCCGGCCCGCGGACCTCTCCGCCCCCGGCACCACCTTGCATCCCGGCGACCGCGGCGATCTGGTCGCACGGATGCAGCGCGGCTTTCAGGTCTATGGCTACGGCGTCGAGCCGACCGGACACTACGACGACAAGACAGTTGACGTGATCGCCGCCTTCCAGCGCCACTTCCGCCCGGCGCGGATCGACGGCGTCGCCGATCCCTCGACCGTGCTCACGCTCGGCCGCCTGATCCAGGGCCGGCCCGACCTGCGGCGGTGATCCCTAAGCGCCGCAATAGCGGCGCGAACGCCCGAGCATCGCGTCGATCCCTCCTCTCGTGTCAAAAGCGCGAACGGGCGCCGCACGAGCTCACGAGATCATGCGCGGCAGATCAAACCGGCGGCGCCGGAATTTCCGGAATGCGCCACGGCGCGTGGCCGAAGCGCTCGCGCAGGAATTCGATGAACACGGCGACGCGCGGCAGGCGGTTGCGGCCGGCCGGATAGATCGCGGCCAGCGGCAGCGGCTCGACATGGTGACTTGCGGTGAGCAGCGGCAGCAGTTCGCCCTTCTGCAACGGATCGCCGACGATCACGTCCGACAGCCGCACGATGCCGCCGCCTTCGAGCGCCATGCGCAAGGCCGCTTCGGCATTGTCGGTCACGACGCGCGGCCGCACCTCGATGACATCGATACCGGCGCGGGTTTTGAACGGCCAGCGGTTGAGCCCCGGCCCGGCGACGACGATGCAGTCATGCGCCTTGAGATCGGCGGCGCTTTGCGGCGTGCCGCGCGCCTTGAGATAGGACGGCGCGGCGCAGATGACGCGTTGCAGGTCGGCGAGCTTGCGCTGGATGAACGGGCCCTCCGGGATATGGCCGGAGCGAACGGCGATGTCGGTCTGCTCCTCGATCAGGTCCACCAGCCGGTCGGTGATCGAGAGTTCGATATCGATCTCGGGATAGCGCGCCAGGAAATCCGGCAGGGCCAAAGTGAGCTGATGCAGGCCGAAGGCGGTGCCGGAATTGATGCGCAACCGGCCGCGCGGGGCGCCGCGCGCGCGGGCGACTTCGGCCTCGGCCTCCTCGATATCGGCGACGATGCGGCGGGCGCGCTCGAGAAAGGTCTCGCCTTCCGGCGTCAGGGCCAGCCGCCTCGTGCTGCGCTCCAGGAGCCTGACACCGAGCCGGTCTTCCAGCCGCGAGACCAGCTTGGAAACCGCCGAGGGGGTCAGCCCCAAGTCCTTGGCGGCTTGAGAGAAATTGCCGCGATCCATGACGCGAACGAAAACCCGCAAGTCGGATGTGGCGTCCATATCTGTTCCATATGTTCACATATGTATGCGTATTATAGCAGATTATCATTCCTCTGGAAGATAATATTATGCTTCCAGCGCATGGGACCAGACCAAACCCCGTCGCGCCGGAGATTGAAATGACTGCCTTGAATGCCTTCACCACCGCCTCCCGCAACGACATGGAACGTATCGTCCGCGAAGCGCGCGCCGCCCGCGCCGAGACCCTTCGGGCCGCCGGCCACGAGTTGACTGCCGCCATCAAGCGCCTGTTCTCGGCGCTCCGCCCGCAGGCCGCCCACTAAGCGCGCCCGACCCGATTTCTCGTCGGATTGAACCTCCCGCGAGACGACTGAGCTAGCGCGCCTTCCCCTCCTACCGGCGCGCTTGACTTGCCTGAGCGGATTTTTCCCAAGGCAAACGCCCGGACCGGTCATCCCCTCGACCAGTCCGGGCTTTTTTTTGCTTAACCGCTTGTGGGAGCCCGCCTTGACGCGCCCCTCCGCAATCTCCATTCCTCATCTCGTCAGTCGGCCGGACGGCCGCTCCGCGCCAATGCCGAAAGGCGGCCGGGGAGGAAAGTCCGGGCTCCATGGACAAACGGTGCCGGATAACGTCCGGCGGGATGCGGGCTTCATCGCCCGTATCTCAGAGACAGTGCCACAGAAAACAGACCGCCCTCGGCCGCGTTGCGTATTGGCCCAGGGTAAGGGTGAAACGGTGGTGTAAGAGACCACCGCGCGCGTCAGCAATGACAGCGGCACGGCAAACCTCACCGGGAGCAAAACCGAATAGGGATGACGCTGAGGCTTTCGGGCCGAAGACCTGTCCAGGTCAGTCATCCGGGTAGGTTGCACGATGCGCCGGGCAACCGGCGTACCAGATGAATGGCCGTCACGTTTGCGGAGCGATCCGCAGGCCATACAAAACCCGGCTTACAGGCCGGCTGATATGATGACGAGGGCCCGGTGGGAAATCACCGGGCCCTCACCAGTTTCGGGATCGTCAGCGCACGCGCTCCGCCGCGGCGACGATGGCGCCGAGCTTCTCCTCGGCCGAGGCCATGCCGCAGATCGGATTGTCGGCGAAGGTCGCAAAGCCGCAATCGGGATGCAGCAGCACGCGCTCGCGGCCGAACAGGCTGACGGCTTCCCTGATTTTGCTTTCTATGTCGGCGGCCGCTTCGGTGTGCGCGCATTTCTGGTTGACCGCGCCGACGCCGATACGGGCATCGTCCGGCAACTGCCGCAGCAACTCCATCTCGCCGGCGCGCGGCGTGCACATCTCCAGCAGATAGGCGCCAACCTGCATGGCGCCGAGCGTGTCGAGCAGCGGCGCATAGCTGCCGGCCAGCGCCACGGATTCGTCCGGCGTCCAGTTGCCGCGGCAGACATGAACGGCGACGCGCTCGCGCGGCATGCCCGCGACCACGGCATTGACGAGATCGCGGGCGAAGCCGAGTTCGTGCTCGGGCCCGCGCGATTCCGACAGCGCGCCGCACATGAAACTCGGCCGGCTCTTGGGACCGGAGAACACGACTTCCGACAGCACCGGCTCGTCGAACTGGATCAGCGACACGCCGGCATCGACGAGTTCGGCAAGCTCGGCGCGCAAGGCGGCGACGATATCCTCGGCGATCTCCTCGCGGCTTTGATAGGCGCGCTCCTGCAGACATTCCATCCACATGGTGCGGGTCAACAGATAAGGCCCCGGCAGCGCGATCTTGACCGGCTTGGCGGTCAGCGTGCGCAGGAAGTCGAATTCATGCGCGGCGAGCGAACGGCTGCGGCCGATGCGGCCGAACACCGCCGGATGGCGCACGTCCGCCGCAGGCACATCGAGCGCGCGCAATTCGCGCTCGAACTCCTCCGGATGATCCACGAGCGGCAACAGGTCGGTCAGCGGAATGAGCTGGCAATTGTCGAGCCGCGTGGCGACGAAGCTGGCGTAGCTGTCGCGGCGCTGCTCGCCGTCGGTCATCACGCCGACGCCGGCGCGGTCCTGCGCGGCGGCGACGAGGCGCACGGCGTCGTTGGCGGTTTCGTGAAACGCCGCCTCGTCGAGCTTGCCCGAGACGTAATCGTGCATGGTCTCGACCATCCAGCGCGGCCGCGGCCAACTGCCGATGCCCATCACCGACAGCGGCGGGACCGGCGGTGCGGCTCGCTTCTCGCGCGGCGGCGCGGGCGTTGGCGCAGTGGCCGCAGCGACCGCCGCTTTGGTTTCGACCGTCCCGCGCTCGTCGCGCTTGCCCTTGCAGATGAGAAAGCTGCGCTGCTTGCCGTCCTTGACGAAGGACACCAGATCGTTGCCGGTCAGCCGGCACCACGCCGGCAGATCCTCATCAACCGAGATTTCGGTCGAGAGAATCTCCAGCAACTGGCCGCGCGCCATCGGATCGATGTGCTTGCGGATCAGCAGCAGCAGGCCGTTGCCGCAATCGAGATCGCCGCCGTCGAAGGAAACGTCAGGCGAATGCGGATGCGTCGTCGTCATGGCTACGGAATCATCTCTCGGTCCTTCCGGTGCCGAAGGTCAGTAGCTGACGCTCGGAGCGCCCTCGCCCATGAACTCGACGAGCTTGGCGCCGCCGACGATCACCGCGCCGGGGACGAGGTTGTTCTCGTCGAGCGCGCGCTTCTTGAAGCAGGGCGAGCAAACATAGATCTCGCCGCCGGCCTCGACGAAGTTCTTCATCAGGTCCTTGAGCGCCGCGAAGCCCTCTTCATGGATGTCGTCGGCATAGCCCTTCTGCGACAGGCGGGTACCTTCGATCGACAGGAACACCAGGGTCTTCTTGTCGGAAGCGACGGCGGCATTGGCGACGACGAAGGCGACGGTGGCCTTGTCGGTGTTGTCCTTGGCGGAAGTCAGGCTGACGACGAATTTACCGGGCATCGCATTCTCCTTTTTCGTTGGTTGTGCCGGGCCGGAAGGCGTGGCGGGTTCAGGTCAGTCCCAGTCGGCGCGCGATCTGATCCAGAAGCTTTTGGCGCCTGGATCGTGATGGACGAGTTCGTTGCGCGTCAGCCGGCACCAGGCCGGCAGGTCCTCGGTCGCGCCGGGATCGAGCGAGATCACCTTGATGACGCCGCCGGGCATGGCGCGCAGCCGCTTGCGCAGATCGAGCACGAGCTCGCCGCAGCCGAGATCGCCGGCATTCCATTCAGCGTCGGCGCGCGGCGGCGCATGGAGGCGGACGGCTTCGGGCACGAGCAATCCTTTCGCCACGACGCTCATCAGCGCGCGGCGATTGACGAACAAGCGTTGACATCGACGCGCGTCAGGCGCGCCGACAAATCATCGACGTCATGGGAAAGGAGCGGACTTCACCGAGATAACGCCGCGCCGGAAAACCGGCGCATCCAGCCCCCACGGAGCATGGCGTTCTGGCGAGGTCGCTCTATAAAAAACAATAGTTGGCGGAAAACGCCCGGTCAAGAAAGCTATTGTCCGTCCACCAGCGCTTTCATCTTGCCGATCAGCCGCTGGATATCGACCGGCTTGGTGTCGAAATCGTCGCAGCCGGCGTCGCGCGCTTTCTTCTCGTCCTCGGCCATTGCATGGGCGGTGAGCGCGATGATCGGAATCGCCTGCGTCGCGGGATCCGCCTTGACGCGGCGCGTGGCTTCCCAGCCGTCGACCACCGGCAGGCTCATGTCCATGAGGATGATGTCGGGGCCGACCGAACCCGCCATGGTCACCGCCTGCTCGCCATCCACCGCCATCACGACCTCGTAGCCGTTCCGCGCGAGGCGGCGCGAGAGCATGTCGCGGTTCATCTCGTTGTCTTCGACCAGCAGCACTTTCATCGCTCAAGCCTTCCCATTCCAGTATCCGTATGCCTATTGGCCGGCCTTCGTCCCGCCGGCATGATGCCGGTGCGCCAGCGCCGACAGCGCCGCGCCCAAGGTCCCGATCGGCTGACCGCTCTTGCTCAGCACCAGCAGCGTCCGCTCGGCCAGGAACGCGCGCTCCCCGTCGGTGAGATCCTTGGCGGTCAGAACGACGATCGGCACGTCGTTCATGGCCTCGAAGTCGCGCACCTTTTCGAGGAAGGCGAAGCCGTCGACCTCCGGCATCATCAGGTCGAGCAGCACCAGAGCCGGCGGCTCGTGGTTGGACAGCCAGCCGAACGCCTCGCGGCCATTGGCGGCCTGCGCCGGCGTCATACCCGCCGCCTTGACGGTGCTGGCGATCAGTTCGCGAACGTCGGCGTCGTCATCGACGATGAGGATGGTGGAATCCGCCTTGGCCGGCGCCAGCTTGCGCAGCAGCGCGGTGAGCTTGCTGCGGTCGATCGGCTTGGTCATGAATTCGGAGGCGCCGAGGGAGAAGCCGAGATTACGGTCGTCAACGATGGTGAGCATGATGACCGGGATGTGCTCCAGCGCCGGCTCCGACTTCATGATGCCGAGCACCGACCAGCCGTCGATCTTCGGCATCTGGACGTCGAGCGTGACGATGTCCGGCGGCGCCTTGCGCATGATCGACAGCGCCTCGGCGCCGTCGCGCGCATGCAGCAGCACATAGCCTTCGCGGCCGAGCGTGGCGGACAGCACATCGTGCACCGCGGGATCGTCGTCCACGATCAGCACCGTGATCGACGAGGCGACGCCTTCCGGTTCTAGGCCTAGATCGTCGGCGACGGACGTCGCGCCCTCGCCGCCTTCGCGGTCCGGCAGCACGATGCTGAAGGTCGTGCCCTTGCCGGGCGCGCTGACGACGTCGATCGTGCCGCCGAGCATGGTGACGAAATGCCGGGTGATGGTGAGGCCGAGGCCGGTGCCGCCGAAGTTACGCGTGGTCGATGAATCGGCCTGGGTGAAGGCCTGGAACAGCCGGCCGACCTGCTCCGGCGTCATGCCGATTCCGTTGTCGCCGACGTCGAAGCGGACGAGATCGCGGCCGTCTTCGCTTGTGCGCGACAGCCGCAGCAGCACGGTGCCCTGCTTGGTGAACTTGGCGGCATTGCCGAGCAGGTTGATCAGGCACTGCTTGAGCTTGGTGAGATCGGTATTGAGCGTGCCGATATCCGGCGGGCACTCGATGACCAGACGATTGCCGTTCTTGGCGATCATCGGATCGACGATGGTCTTCACGTCGCCGACACTCCGTTCCAGATCGAGGCGCTCGAGATAGACCTCCATCTTGCCGGCCTCGATCTTGGACAGATCGAGGATCTCGTTGATCAGCCCGAGCAGATGCTTGCCGGCGGCGCTGATCTTTTCCAGATCGCCAAGCGACGCCTTGTCGTCGCGGTCCTGTGCGTCCTCGGCCAGCAGCTCGCTGTAGCCGATGATGGCGTTGAGCGGCGTGCGCAGCTCGTGGCTCATATTGGCGAGGAAGGACGACTTCACGCGGTTGGCGGATTCGGCCTCTTCCATCGCCTGGCGCAGCGCCAGTTCCTGCCGCTTGCGCTCGGTGATGTCGGTGTACGTGGCGATGAAGCCGCCGCCGGGCACCGGGTCGCGGCGCACTTCCATGACCATGCCGTCCGGGCGGGTGCGTTCGAAGGAGTGCGAGGTGCCGAGCACGGCGAGGCGCTTGGCCAGCTCCTTCTCGATGTCGATATTGTCGCCGAACTCGCCGCGGGCGCCGAGATAGCGGATGTAATCGGAGAAAGTGCGGTCGGTGCCGAGGAATTCCTCGGGCATGTCCAGATATTCGACGAAGCGCTCGTTCCAGGTGACCAGCTTGTGCTCGGCGTCGTACATGGCGACGCCCTGCTGCATGTTGTCGATGGTCGCGCGCAGGAAGGCGTGTTCTTCCTTGTACGACAATTGCCGCTTCATGTGTGCCTGCACGGCATCAGCCCCGTCTGATGGAAGCCTCAAGAGACAAGCCGAAGCTGTAGGGCATGCGCGCTCACGGCTCCAGCAGAAAATAGGTTTGCATCGGGCCCTTGCCCTTGACGTCGATGACGCCGCGCGGCTCGACCGCGAATCCGTCGCCGAGCGCCGCGCGGGTCGCCTCCGAAATGTGGATGCGGCCGTTGAGCGAGTGCGACTCCATACGGCTCGCCGTATTCACGCTGTCGCCCCAGACGTCATAGGCGAACTTGTGGGTGCCGATGACGCCGGCGACGATCGGCCCGGTGTGGATGCCGATGCGGGCGTCGAGATTGAGCCCGGTGGCGCCGGCCACCTCGCGCACGGCGCGCATCATGCGCGGCGCCAGCCGCGCCACGCGGTGGGCGTGGTCGGGCTGCGGCTCGGGAATGCCGGCCGCGGCCATATAGGCGTCGCCGATGGTCTTGATCTTCTCGACGCCGGCCGCGGCGGCCAGCGCGTCGAACTGGGTGAATATCTCGCCGAGGAAATCCAGCACGCGCGGCGCCGGCATGGCGCCGGACAGCACCGTGAAGCCGGCGAGGTCGCAGAACAGAATGGTCGATTCATGGACCTGATCGGCGATCCTGACCTCGCCGTCGCGCATGCGCCTGACGATGCTGTGCGGCAGAATGTTGAGCAGCAGCGTTTCCGATTTGCGCTTTTCGGTTTCCAGATCGGCGACGAACTTCTTTTCGCGGTCGCGGAGCCACTTCTTCTCCAGCGACGAATTGATGCGCGTGCGCAGCAGGATCGGATCGAAGGGCTTGGACAGGAAGTCCTCGGCGCCGGCCTCGATGCACCGCACGGCGCTGTCGATCTCGTCGAGCGCGGAGATGACGATGACGGGAATATGCCGCGTCGCCTCGTTGGCCTTGAGGCGCGTCAGCACATCGAAACCGCTGATCTCCGGCATGATGAGATCGAGCAGAACGAGGTCGAAATCCTCCTCGCCGATGAGCCCGAGCGCCTGCGCGCCGTCCGCCGCGGTGACGACGGCATGACCTTCGCGCGTCAGGCGGCGCTCCAACACGTCACGGTTGGCGGCATTGTCATCGACGACGAGAATGCGGCTTTGCCGGTCGAGCAGATGCGAGGCGCCGGCCTTCAGCGGCTCGACGGTGCGCAGCACGTCGGCGACGATCCCGGCACGACCGACGAATTGGGCGGCGAGCTTGTCTTCAGCACCGATCGGCGCCTCGTCGATATGGGTGAGCGCCACCATGGCGTCGATCTGGCCGAGCAACTGATCCGCGGCCTGCTTGAGCTTGACGAGGTCCTCGCGCAGCGGTGCATCGGCCGCGTCCTCCATGTCCTCGACCAGCATTTCGCTGTAGCCGATGATGGCGTTGAGCGGCGTGCGCAGGTCGTGGCGAAGGCGGCGATTGAATTCCAGGTCGTTCTCGCCGAGCTTGCGGTCGGCGGTGGAGTCGGTGACCACCGCGGCGACGAAAGCGTTGAGCCGTGCACCGGCGCTCTGCATGCGATCGAGATCGTCGAGCATGTCGTCGGCGCCAAGCTCGCGCGCATCCTCGATGAGAATATCGAGGAAGTCGGCAATCGCCATCGCCGGCGCCTGCACTTCCTGGCGCAGATAGGCGGCAAGAGCCCGGTTGAGACGCTGGTCGGAATTGTCGGTCATTGATGACTGCGCACAATAAGGTTGCAGCGCCGCGAAAGCAAAACCGACATCACTCGGTGACAATTCAGCCGCATTCCGTTCAGAAGCAATTCAGACACGGAACCGCAGCATTGCGACCACGTTAACCGTGCTTCCCACAGGAGTCCTGCCGGATGACATCTGCCCGTTCGATACTTCTCGCTTGCACGGCCCTCACCGCGGTCGCGGGATTGGCCCTGCCGGCAACAGCCGCCACAAACGCGCCCATCGTGATCGCCCAGGCGGCGCCGCCAGCGCCCGATCAGAAGAAGGAGCCGCCAGCACCGGAACAGAAGAAGGAAGAGCCGAAGCCCGCGCCCCCCGCGGCGAAGCCGCCCGCCCCGCCTGCCGCTCAACCACCGGCACCGCCGGCCGCCAAGCCGCCCGCTCCGCCGGCGCCGCCGGCTGCGCAGCGTCCAGCGCCGCCGCCACCCGCGGCAGAACGACCTGCCCCTCCGCCGCCGGCCGCCGAGCGGCCTCGTCCGCCTGCGCCTCCCGCCTCGGAACGTCCGCGCCCGCCGGCCCCGCCCGCGGCTCAGGCGCCATCAGCGCCGCCTCCGGCCGCTCAGGCACCGGCCGCAACACCGCAGCGCGGCGAACGACCGGAAGGTCAGCGTGGCGAACGTCCGGATCGTCCCGACCGTCAACGCGGTGAGCGCCCCACACCGCCGCCTGCGCCGGCAGCCGAACAGCCCAAGGCCCCGACGCCGCCGCCGGCGGCTCAGGATTCGAAGCCCGCAGCACCGCCGCCGGCCGCCCAGGCTCCGGCCGCGCAGCCGCAGTCGGCTCCGCCGCCGCGTGGCGAGCGTCCGGACGGTCAACGCCCGCCGGGTGCGCAGCGGCCCGGCTCGCCCCCGCCACCGGCGGCACAACAGCCTGCGCCGCCTCCGCCCGCCGCGCAGCAGCCAGGCTCGCCCCCGCCGCCTCCCGCGGCTCAACAGCAGCCGCCGAACTCCATCGCCGGCCGTGCCGCGCAGGAAGCCGGCCGCCCTGCCGCTGCTCCGCCGCCGCCGCCGACCCAGGCCCGCAGCGCCAGCGAATTCATTCGCCGCGGCGATCAGGGCCCGCAGCGCGGCTTCGACGACATCCGCCGCGAGCGCCGCGAGACCCGCGATGGCGACCGCATCATCATCACCGAAGGCGACCGCACCATCGTGCGTGACGGCAATCGCACCATCATCCGTCACAACGAGGCCGACCGCTTCGCCATCGGCGCGCGCGATGTGCGGGTGACGAGACGCGGCGACGACTCGATCAGCATCATCGTTCGTCCCGACGGCGCCCAGATCATCACGACGATCGCCAGCGACGGCCGTCTGCTGCGCCGCGTGCGGCGTGACCGCAGCGGTCGGGAAGTGGTGATCATCGACAACCGCTTTGCCGATCCGCGTCCGGGCTACTTCGTCGACGTACCGCCGCCGCGCTGGCGCGGTCCGCCGGAACGCTACATCCTCGACGGCCGCCGCGCCGACCGGGACGCGGTGTACACGTTGTTCCTGGCGCCGCCGATCCAGCGCATCGAGCGCCGCTATACGCTCGATGAAGTGCGCTACAGCGAACCGTTGCGCGCCTACATGCCGCGCGTCGATCTCGACGTGCACTTCGACACCGGCTCGTGGCAGATCTCGCCCGCACAGATCGACCGTCTGGCGGTAATCGCGGACGGCATCAATCGCGCGGTTCGGAAGAACCCGCGCGAGGTCTTCATGATCGAAGGCCACACCGACGCCGTCGGTACGGACGAGGATAATCTGTCCCTGTCCGACCGCCGTGCGGAAGCGGTGGCGGTGGCGCTGACGGAGCAATTCCAGGTGCCGCCGGAGAACCTGGTCACGCAAGGCTATGGCGAGCAGCATCTCAAGGTGCAGACCGACGGTCCGTCCGAAGAGAATCGCCGCGTTGCGGTGCGGCGCATCACGCCGCTGATCGACCGGCAGGCGGCGCGATAAGCGATCGCATCGCCTGACTTAACAACTAATAAACATCCCCCGGCCTCGCGCCGGGGGCTGTTTGCTATTTGCCGCCGCAATGGCGCCATGGTGCGGGAACCATCCGCGCCCTGTTCCGTTGACAGTCGCGCCGACGATGCGGCCGTTCGCCTCAAGTCGCGCCACGGATTTGTTGCAACGCTTCCAGGGAGACGTGCGCGATGTCTATCGGCACCATTATTCTGATCATTCTCATCATCGCCCTGCTCGGCGGCTTTTCCGGCATCGGCGGCGGTCCGTTCTACGGCACCGGTTACTACGGCGGCGGCGGTCTTGGTCTCGTGATCATCGTGCTGCTGATCCTTGTCCTGATGGGACGACTCTGACGCACAACGATGCGACCAGTAAAAAGCCGGCGGGTGATGAACCCGCCGGCTTTCGCTTTTCGAAATTGAAGTAAGCGCTCTTACTTCTTGTAGGCGGCGAGGATCGCGTCGCCGTCGGCGCCGGCCTTCTTCTTCCAGTCGGCGGTGAGTTGCTCGCCGACCTTGGCAAGGCCGGCCTTGAGCGCGTCGCTCGGCGCAAGCACCTTCATGCCCTTGGCCTTGAGCTGGTCGAGGTACCAGCCGGACTTCTCTTCCCACATTTTCCAGCCGCGATCTTCGGCGGTGGCGGCGGCCTTCAGCAGGGCTTCCTGCGTCGGCTTGTCGAGCGCATCGAACGCCGCCTTGTTGACGAAGGTGACATCCTTCGGGATCCAGGCCTGAACATCGTAGAAGTGCGTGAGCGTTTCCCAGGCCTTCGAGTCATAGCCGGTGCCGCCCGACGACATGAAGGAGTTGACGACACCGGTCGCCAGCGCCTGCGGCAGTTCGGCGGCCTGCACCGTCACCGACTGCGCGCCGACGAGTTCGCCGATGCGGGCGGTGCCGACGTTATAGGCGCGCCACTTGAGGCCCTTCATATCGTCGACCGAGTTGAGCTCTTTCTTGGTGTAGATGCCCTGCGGCGCCCACGGCACGGCGAACAGCAGCATGAGACCCTGCGAGGCGAGCTTCTTCTCCACCGCCGGCTTCGAGGCCACCCACAGCTTCTTGGCTTCCGGGAAGCTGGTGGCGAGGAACGGCACGACGTCGATGCCGAACACCGGGTCCTCGTTCTCGTGGATCGAGATCAGGACCTCGCCGGCCTGCGCCTGCCCGGTCTGCACCGCGCGCTTGATGTCGGGCGCCTTGAACAGCGACGCGCCCGGATGAACGGTGATCTCGAGCTTGCCGCCGGTCGCCGCCGACACATCCTTGGCGAACAGGCCGAGGTTGACGCTGTGCGGGTTGTCGGCCGGATAGGCGGCCGGCAGATTCCACTTCGTCTGGGCGACGGCCGGCTGAACGCTCAGCGCGGCGGCCGCGAGCACGCCGAGTGCGGCGGTGCGGGTCAGTGTCTTGATCATGACTTCTCCTCACAACTTGTTGTTAATTGTCGCAATCCTAGCAGAAAACGTCCCCACCCTAACAAGCCCCCTCAACGGGGCGGGAACGCCATTTGCGGCAGTACGAGAGCGATTTGAGGGAATTCGGTAATGATGAACACGGCGGCGAGCAGCAGAATGAAGAACGGGAACGCCGCCCTCGCCACCGTCATCGTGTCCTTGCCGCTCATGTTCTGCAACACGAACAGGTTGAAGCCGACCGGCGGCGTGATCTGCGCCATCTCGACGTGGAGGATGAGATAGATGCCGAACCAGATGAGGTCGAGACCGGCCTGCTGCACCATCGGCAGCACCACTACCGCCGTCAGCACGATCATCGAGATGCCGTCGATCAGACAGCCGAGGATGATGTACATGATGGACAGGTAGAGCGCGAGCATGCTCGGCGTGAGGTCCTGGCCTTTCACCCACTCGGCAAGCGCGGCCGGGATGCCGGTATAGGCCATCGCCGCCGTCGCGAACGCGGCACCGGCGAGGATGAACATGATCATGCAGGTCAGCCGCGTCGCGCTCATGACGCTCTCGAAGAACGTCCTGCGCGTGAGCGTGCCGCTCCACCACGCGAGGATCAGCGCGCCGGAGACGCCCCAGGCGGCACACTCGGTGGCCGTGGCGAGGCCGAACACCAGCGCGAGGAAGACCGCAAGGATCAGCCCGAGGCACGGCAACAGCTTGGTCGATTGCCGCAGCTTCTCCTTGAACGGCATCGGCGGATCGCGCGGCGGCACCTTCGACGGGTTGAGCAGCGACCAGCCGATGATGTAGCCCGAATAGAGCACCATCACGAGCACGCCCGGCAGGAAGCCGGCGAGGAAGACCTGCAGCACCGAGACGTTGGCGGTCACGGCATACACCACCATCGGGATCGACGGCGGAATAAGCAGGCCGAGCGTGCCGGAGCCCGCCAGCGAACCGAGGCTCAGCCCAGGATCGTAACCGCGCTTCTCCAGTTCCGGCAGCGCGATCTTGCCGATGGTGGCGCAGGTCGCGGCGGACGAGCCGGACACCGCGGCGAAGATACCGCAGCCGACAACGTTCACGTGCACCAGCCGGCCGGGCAGCCATTGCAGCCACGGCGACAGGCCGCGGAACATCTGCTCCGACAGCCGGGTGCGGAACAGGATTTCGCCCATCCAGATGAAGAGCGGCAGCGCCGCGAGCGACCAGGACGCGCTCGAGCTCCATACCGTCGTCGCCAACACCGCGCCAACCGGCACGGATGTCGACAGCACCATGGCGATCAGGCCGACGATGCCGATCGCCACCGCGATCCAGACGCCGCTGCCGAGGATGATGATGAGCGCCGCCAGAAGGATCAGCGCCAGATCGGTGAGAGGCATCGACATCAGCCGGCTCCCCCGGACGCGACGCGCTCGACGAACTCATCCGGCGAGGACGGCGGCTCCTTCTCGTAAGACGGCTTGTTGCCGCGCATGACGTGAACCATCTCGTCGAGCAGGGCGATGGACAGAATGATAAGGCCGGCGGCGTAGCCGAGCTGCGGAATCCACAACGGCACCGAAATGACCCCGGTCGACATATCGTGGAAGCGGTATGAGTCGTAGGTCATCTGGCAGGCGTAATAGGCGAAGTAGAGCGTGAAAATGGTAGAGACGCCGAGCGCGATCATTTCGACAGCCCAGCGCTTCTTGCCCGTGACCTTCTCCACCACGAGGCCGACGCGGATCATCTCGCCCTTCTTGAAGGTGTGGGCGAGGCCGAGGAAAGCCATCGCCGCCATGCACCAGGAGGCGAAGTCGTCCCCGGCGGGGATGTTGATGTCAAACTCGCGGCCGAGCGACATGATCATCATGATGGCGAAGATCGACACCATGAAGAAACCGGCGGCGTAGCCGGACCACAAATAAAGCTTATCCAGTGCGGTGCGCATTCCGGAGTCCCCCTCACAAACTGGCGGCGGCGCGCGCGGCCTGATCATAATGACCGGACAGCGCCCGCATCAGCGCGGCGATTTCAGACAGGCGTTTCTCGTCCATGCCGGCGCTCTTCACCGAATCGACCAGAAGCGCCTCGCGAACCTTGCGGTAGCGTTGCACGACCTCATCGCCCCTCGGCGTCAGACTCACCGTTTTCTCGCTGCCGCGCTTGCCGCTCAGCAGGAGCTTGTGGCTGTCGAGCTTCTTGAGCGAATAGGTCACCAGATGCGTGTCCTCGATATTGAGAACGAGGCAGATGTCGGCGACGCGCTTGGCGCGGCCGCGGTGGGCGATGGTGTGCAAAACGAGAACATCGAGTGGCGACAAATCGGGCACGCCGGCAGCCGCGATGCAGCGTACCATCCAGCGCTCGAAGGCGTGGTCGAGCAGGATCATGCCGAACTCGAGCTCGGAGAGAACCGGCATGGCGCCGGACGCCAGATGCGCCGACGACACGATCGGGCCGAGCGCCGCGGCGGCGGCCCTGTCGTACTTCCTGGTCCTGGGAACCCGCGCCTTGTCGGCGGTGCCCGCCCTTGCCGCTCGTGCCGCCATCTCAGCCCCTCGCGAGATTTGGAAAAGCGTATCGGCCGCTGATAATTTGTCAACGATTTATTGACGATTTTTTTTAGCTCTGGTTTATTCGCTGTTGGCGCAAGGAGGCGGCGACATGGCCAAGCGGGTGTTTAAGCGGGCGGCGAATAAACAGGCGCGCAAGCCGAAGAAACAGGCAGCGAAAGCCGGAACGTGGGATTTCTGGATCGATCGTGGCGGCACCTTTACCGACATTGTCGGTCGCCGCCCCGACGGCAAGCTGATCGCGCACAAGCTGTTGTCCGAAAACCCCGAAGCCTATGCCGACGCCGCGGTGCAGGGCATTCGCGATCTCATCGGCCTCAAGGCCGGCGACGCCATTCCGCCGGCCACCGTCGGCGCCGTGAAGATGGGCACCACGGTCGCGACCAATGCGCTGCTCGAGCGCAAGGGCGACCGCACGCTCCTGCTGATCACCAAGGGTTTCCGCGACGCGCTGAAGATCGGCTATCAGGCGCGGCCGAAGATCTTCGCGCTCGAAATCATCAAGCCCGAACTGCTTTACGAGCGTGTCGCCGAGATCGACGAGCGCGTGCGCGCCGACGGCACCGTGGAGCAGGAGCCCGATCTCGATGCCGCCCGCGCCGAACTCGAAGCCGCCAAGAAAGACGGTATCGACGCCGTCGCCATCGTGCTGATGCACGCCTATCGCTTTCCCGAACATGAGAAGCGCCTCGCCAGGCTGGCGCGCGACATTGGCTTCGCGCAGGTGTCGGTCAGCCACGAAGTCTCGCCGCTGATCAAGCTGGTCGGCCGCGGCGACACCACCGTGGTGGACGCCTATCTGTCGCCGATCCTGCGGCGCTATGTTGATCGGGTCGCTTCCATGCTGGTGAGCACGCCCCATCCTTCGAGACGCGCTCAAGCGAGCGCTCCTCAGGATGAGGCTACGCTCCGCCCTCATCCTGAGGAGGCACGAAGTGCCGTCTCGAAGGATGCGGGCGGCCCGAACCTCATGTTCATGATGTCGTCGGGCGGGCTCACCGCCGCCGAGTTGTTTCAGGGCAAGGACGCCATCCTGTCCGGCCCGGCCGGCGGCGTGGTGTCGATGGCCGAGACCGGCAAGCAGGCCGGCTTCGATCGCCTGATCGGCTTCGACATGGGCGGCACCTCGACCGACGTGTCCCATTTCGACGGTGAATACGAACGCGCCTTCGAAACGGAAGTCGCCGGCGTGCGCATGCGCGCACCGATGATGCTTATTCACACGGTCGCCGCCGGCGGCGGCTCGATCCTGCATTATGACGGTTCGCGCTTCCGCGTCGGCCCCGACTCGGCCGGCGCCAATCCGGGCCCGGCCTGCTATCGCCGCGGCGGGCCGCTCGCGGTCACCGACGCCAATGTGATGACCGGCAAGCTGCTGCCCGAGTTCTTCCCGAAGATCTTCGGGCCGCAGCAGAGCGAGCCGCTCGATGCCGCGGCCGTGCAGGCCTCGTTCGCCGACGTGGCCAAGGAAGTCGGCGACAAGTCACCGGAAGAAATCGCCGACGGCTTCATCAAGATCGCCGTCGAGAACATGGCCAACGCCATCAAGAAGATTTCGGTGCAGCGCGGCTATGACGTCACGCGCTATGCCCTGAACTGCTTCGGCGGCGCCGGCGGCCAGCACGCCTGCCTCGTCGCCGACGCGCTCGGCATGACCAGGGTGCTGATTCATCCGTTCTCGTCGCTGCTGTCGGCTTACGGCATGGGCCTCGCCGATATCCGCGCCACGCGCGAACAGGCCATCGAACTGCCGTGGGGCGCCAAGGCGCTGGCGGCGCTGAAGAAGACCGGCGTCACGCTCGGCAAGGCCGTGAAGGACGAAGTCGTCGGCCAGGGCGTGCCGGCGGCGAAGATCAAGGTGATCCAGCGCGCGCATATTCGCTATGCCGGCACCGACACGGCGCTGATCGTCGAGGCCGCCCCCCTGCCCGCGATGCAGCGCGCCTTCGAGAAGGCGCACAAGGCCCGCTTCGGCTTCATCGACCGCAACAAGGAGCTGGTTATCGAAGCGATCTCGGTGGAAGCCATCGGCGGCGGCGCCAAGTTCGCCGAGAAGGCGGCGCGGCGCATCGCCGCCAAGCTGCCGAAGCCGGCCAAGGCGACGCGTTTCTATTCGAACGGCGCCTGGCACAAGGCCAATGTCTATACCCGCGATCAATTGAAGATCGGCGCCAGGGTGAAGGGCGCGGCCATCATCATCGAGCCGCACCAGACCATCGTCGTCGAGCCCGGCTGGGAAGCCGAGCTGACGCCGAAGAACCATCTTGTGCTGTCGCGCAGGCAGAAGCTCAAGCGCGTCCACGCCATCGGCACCCATGCCGATCCGGTGATGCTGGAAGTGTTCAATAACCTGTTCATGTCCATCGCCGAACAGATGGGCGTGTCGCTGCAGAACACCGCCTACTCGGTGAACATCAAGGAGCGGCTCGATTTCTCCTGCGCCGTGTTCGCGTCCGACGGCACACTCGTTGCCAACGCGCCGCACATGCCGGTGCATCTGGGGTCGATGGATCGCTCGGTCGAGACCATCATCCGCGACAACAAGGGCAGGATCGCGCCCGGCGACGTCTACGCCATCAACGCGCCCTATAACGGCGGCACGCATCTGCCGGACATCACCGTTTGCACGCCGGTGTTCGACGACAAGAAGAAGAGCATCCTGTTCTGGGTCGCCTCACGCGGCCACCACGCCGATGTCGGCGGCATCTCGCCGGGCTCGATGTCGCCGAATGCGACGACGATCGAGCAGGAAGGCGTCTATATCGACAACTTCAAGCTGGTCGATCGCGGCAAGTTCCGCGAAAAGGAACTGATGGATCTCTTGACCGGCGCCAGATATCCGGCGCGCAACCCGATCCAGAACGTCAACGACCTCAAGGCGCAGATCGCCGCCAACGAGCGCGGCGTCGCCGAGCTGCGCAAGATGGTCGATCAGTTCACCCTGCCGGTGGTCAATGCCTACATGAAGCACGTGCAGGACAACGCCGCGGAAAGCGTGCGCCGCGTCATCGACCGCCTTCACGATTCCGAGTTCGAATACCCGATGGACCAGGGCATGGTCATCAAGGTGAAGATTTCGGTCGACAAGAAGAAGCGCGAGGCGACCGTCGATTTCACCGGCACCTCGCCGCAGCAGCCGAGCAACTTCAACGCGCCGGAGCCGGTGACGCGCGCCGCCGTGCTTTACGTGTTCCGCATGATGGTGGCCGACGACATTCCGATGAATGCCGGCTGCCTGCGGCCGGTGAACATCATCGTGCCGGAAAAATCGATGCTGACGCCGGAATATCCGGCCGCCGTGGTCGCCGGCAATGTCGAGGTGTCGCAGGCGGTGACCAACTGCCTGTTCGGCGCGCTCAAGGCGCTCGCCTGCGCGCAGGGCACCATGAACAACCTCAACTTCGGCAACGACAAGTATCAGTATTACGAAACCATTTGCTCGGGCTCGCCCGCCGGCCCCGGCTTCAACGGCACCGACGCCGTGCACACACACATGACCAACACCCGCCTCACCGATCCGGAAATTCTCGAATTCCGTTATCCGGTGCTGCTGGAGGATTTCCACATCCGCAAGGGCTCGGGCGGCAAGGGCAAGTGGCACGCCGGCGACGGCATCCGTCGCACCATCCGCTTTCTCGAGAAGATGGACTGCACCATTCTGTCCGGCCATCGCCGCGTGCCGCCCTTCGGGCTGGAAGGCGGCGAAGCCGGCCAGGTCGGCGAGAACTGGGCCCGGCGCAAGGACGGCACGATGGTCAGGCTGGAGGGCTGCGACGCCACCGAGATCGATGCCGACGAGGCCATCATTATCCAGACACCGACCGCGGGAGGATACGGGAAGGCGTAAGCGATCGCACCGTCACCCTGACATGCGCGCGCAGCGCGCCTCAGGATGACGGGCAAACCTAGTGCCCGCCGCCGCCTCCAGCGGCGGCCTTCGGCTTGCTCATCATGAGCCCCGCGACCGCGAGCATGACGAAGACGACCGTGAGCATCCAGAATACGTCGCCGAAGCTCATCACCAGCGCCTGCTTGCGCGCCATCAGCGACATCTGCTTGAGCGCCTGCGACGCGCCGTCCGAGCCGCCGAACTTTTGCGTCAGTTGATTGAGGGTTTCGGTCGCGGTAACGCTGGCGCTGTTCACCGCCTCGTGGAGGCGCGCGAGGTGCAGGTCCATCCGGTCATTGAGCGCGGTGTTGATGACGGCGAGGCCGAGGGCGCCGCCGAGATTGCGCATCAGGTTGAACAGGCCCGAGGCGTTCTTGATGCGGTCGGGCGGCAGCGTGCCGAGCGCGGTGTTCGTCACCGGCACGATGGACAACATCAGCCCGACGCCGCGGAAGATCTGCGGCCACAGCAATTCGTAAAAGTCCCAGTCCTGCGTAATCGCCGTCATCTGCCAAGTGCCGAAGGCGAAGAACAGGAAGCCGGTGATGAGGATGACGCGCGGGTCGAGCCGCTGCGCGAGCTGGCCGGCGATCGGCGCGGTCAGGAACATGGCGACGCCGGAGACGAACATGGTGTCGCCGATCATCAGCGCGTTGTAGCCGCGCACCTGCGCCAGATAGACCGGATAGAGATAGGTCAGGCCGTAAAGGCCGATGCCGAGCACGAAGGAGAAGGCGCTGCCGACCGCGAAATTGCGGTTGGAAAAAGCGCGCAGATCGACGATCGGATTGGCCGCCGTCAGCACGCGCCAGAAGAAGAACACGGCCGACACGGCGCTCAGCAGCGCGAGCAGCACCAGCGCCTCGTCGTCGAACCAGCCGTAGCGCGGCCCCTCTTCCAGCACGTATTCGAGCGAGCCGAGGAACAGGGCCATCGACGACAGGCCCCACCAGTCGAACTTCTTCAGCAATGAATAATCCGGCTTGTCGAAGTCGATCAGCGTCCAGGCCATGACGGCGACGATGATGCCGGGGACGATGTTGATGAAGAACAGCCAGTGCCACGACATCAGCTCGGTGACGTAACCGCCGATGGTCGGGCCAACCGTGGGGGCAAGAGTTGCGATCAGCCCGACCACCGGCGCCACCAGCTTTTGCTGGGGACCGGGAAAAATCACATAGGCGGAGGCGAACACGGTCGGCACCATGCCGCCGCCGATGAAGCCCTGCACCGCGCGCCACAAGATCATGCTGTTGATCGAGGTCGACAGGCCGCACATCACGCTGGCGAAGGTGAAACCGGCGGCCGCGACCGCGAACAGCATGCGGGTACCGAGCGCGCGCGACAGATAACCGGACAGCGGAATCGCGATGACTTCGGCGATCAGATACGACGTCTGCACCCAGGGGATTTCATCGCCCGAGGCCGAAAGGCCCGCCTGGATTTCCGACAGCGAGGCCGACACGATCTGAATGTCGAGGATCGCCATGAACATGCCGAAGCACATCACGACGAAGGCGGCGATCTGCCGCTTGCGTTGGGCGTCCGCGCTCCCGGCGCCGACCGTCGGGGAACGGGCGGAAACCGGAAGCGCGGCAATGACGCCAGGCGTACTCATGGGGACACGCCGCCTAGCGCCGGAGAGAGGGCTCGTTCGATGCCGATTGCTTCGGCGCCTCCGCGGCCTTCGCCGCGAACCAGGCGCCGCCGTCGGCGACATTTGTCCTGTCGTCCGCCGACCTGGTGTTGACCTTGACGACGACCGACATGCCGGGCCGCAACAATTTGCGGTTCGCGACTTCGGCCGGCACCTTGATGCGCACCGGGATGCGCTGGACGATCTTGGTGAAATTGCCGGTGGCGTTGTCGGGCGGCAGCAGCGAGAACACCGAGCCCGAGGCCGGCGACATGCTGGCTACCCTGCCCTCGATATCGTGCTCGGGCAGCGCATCGACGCTGACCTCGACCGGCTGGCCGGGACGCAGGCGTCCCAACTGCGTCTCCTTGAAGTTGGCGTCGATATAGACGTCGTCGAGCGGCACCAGGCTGGCGAAGCGCTGGCCGATCTGCATGAAGTCGCCGACCTTGACGGCGCGGTTGCCGATGACGCCGTCGATCGGCGCGCGGATTTCGGTGAAGGACAGATCGCGCTCGGCCTTGGCCTGCGCGGTCTTGAGTTCGTCGAGCGTGCGGGCGGCTTCGAGCTGCTGCGCCTTGAACACATCGACATTGGCGAGCGCGGCGGCCACGGCGGCGTTGCCGGCGGCGACGGCGGCATCCGCCTGATCGCGGTTGGCCTGCGCCTGCTCCAAAGTCTGCTGGCTCGCATAGGCATTGCCGGCCAGCTTCTGCTGGCGCTCGAGTTCGAGCTGGGCGCGCCTGGCCTGTGCCTGCGACGAGGTGAGCTGGGCCTGCGCCTGCGTAACCCCGGCCTGCTGGGCCTCGACCTGGCGGCCGATGCGCGCAACAGTCGCCTGCTGCGTCGCGACCTTGTCGCGCGCGGCATCGACGGCAAGCCTGTAGTCGCCATCGTCGATGCGGGCGATGACGGCGCCGGCGCGGACATAGGAATTGTCATCCACCAGGACCCGCGCGACGTAGCCGGACACCTTGGCGGCCAAGGTCGTCGCATCGGCGCGGACATAGGCGTCGTCCGTGGAAACAAGGTAGCGGCCCGTCGTCGCGTAGTTGAAGCCCCACCAGCCGAGTCCGGCCACCGCGAGCGCGGCGACACCCATCAAGAGCCGTTTGCGGTTCGCCTTCAGGGCTGCGCCGAGGCCGGGTTTCGCCGGGTCTGCCTCAGGAAACGCTGGCGGGCCCGCTGTCTGGCCGGCCTTCAATTGTTCTGTGCCGCGCTGCGACATAACCCATCTCCGATGACCGAACCGTTCGGTCAATACTCGGATAGTCCCGTTCGATGCAGCCTGTCAAGATTGACCGAACCGTTCGGTCATTGATTCTTTAGATGGGTTACGCCATATAAAATTGTGTGGGCAAAGGCCGGATTCCCCGGCCCGACGTGCCCGGAATCGCGCAAGGGTTTGAGGCGGCAGTGGAATTAGCCGCAGGAGCGAGACGATGAGCCAGTTAGTCGCCGAAACGATTGCCGAGCGCCCGGCGGACGGCGCCGACGACAACGCCAAGCGCCGCCAGATCCTGGACGGGGCCCGTCAGGTGTTCCTGGACCGGGGCTTCGATGGCGCCAGCATGATGGACATCGCCAGAGCGGCCGGCGTCTCCAAGGGCACGCTCTACGTCTACTTCAAGGACAAGGACGATCTGTTCGACGGCATGGTGCGCGGCGAATGCGTCATGCAACTCGACAACATTTTCGGATTCGATCACGCCGATCATGACGTGGAGGCGGTGCTGTTTCGCCATGGCACGGCCTTCGTCAAAGCCCTGCGCGATCCCAAGCGCCTGTCGTCATGGCGCACCGTCATCGCGGTTGCCGAACGCATGCCGGAAGTTGGCCGCCGGCTTTATGAATCCGGCCCCGCCCGCGGCGTTGCCAGCCTGGCGGCCTACCTCAAGGCACAGACCGAAGCCGGCGTCCTCAAGGTCGACGACTACGAGGTCGCGGCCTCTCAGTTCATCGAGACCTGCCACGCCACCATGCTGAAACCGATGCTGTTCAATTTCGGCCCGCCACCGACTGACGAGCGCGTCGAGCACGTGGTTCGCATCGCGGTGCGCACCTTCATGGCCGCCTATCGCACCTGAGAATGTGAAACCAATGCGGCCGGCGCCGTGTTAGGCTGCGCCATGGCCGCACGAAAACTTCTCATTGTCGCGATTCCGTTAAGCCTGTTCGCCGTCACAGCCGCGCAGGCCGCCAGTTATCCGATCGTCGGCCAATGGGGCGTGACCGCCTCGATGGAAAAGGGCCCGGTCGATTGCAGCCGGCTGCGCGTCATCAGCTTCAACGGCAACCAGCGCACCGACAGCGGCGGCGGCGTGCCCGCTTTCCGCAACCAGTCGGTCCAGCCGAATGGCAGCAGCAACTTCCGCATCGTCGATGAATTTTCGACCGGCCAGATACGCGGCGGACAGACCAAGTACACGCTGAAGATCGTCGAGCCCGATCGCGTCGAGATCAATCAGCAGCCGGGCGGTTTGCTGAAGCTGCGGAAGTGTAAGTAGCCACATTGTCGTCCTCGCGAAGGCGAGGACCCATAGCCACGATACTATCGATGGCGTGGTGGATATGGGTCCCGGGTCTCGCTGGCGCTCGCCCGGGACGACAGAATCTAATTCCGCGCGATGATCTCGTGCTCGCCGCGGTGGATCGCCATCGCTTCCGGCGCCTTGCCGGGCTTGCGGCGCGCAAGAAACGTCGGCCGGCGGCGCCTGAGCGTCGAGTGACGGCGGCGGCGCGGACGCACCCTGGCCGCCCTCACCTCGCCGATGCGGCGCCAGCCATCCCTGGTGTCATTGACAATCATCGGCAGGCCGAGCGCGTCGCTCCAGCTCTGCCACTCGGTTCCGACGTCGTCGCAATGCTCGGACGCATAGAGCGACACGGTCAGCCCCGGGTCCTTGTGCTCGAGCGTGATTTCGGCGCAACCGGCGGCGCCATGTCGGCCGCGCACCAGCTTGAGAGCGATCCCCTCGTAAGCCGACATCGGCATGTTGAACGCCATCACCATGCCGGCAAGCGACCGCCGCATGACCACGCGCTCTCGGTAAAGTTCGATAACCCGCACCCCGGCCGACGCGTCGCTTGTCGCGAACGCAACCGGCAGGGCGAACGGGTCGAGCCGCTCCTGACGACTCGACCCGGCGGGACCCCCGCCACTTCGCATATTTGACGCCTCAATCTCTCCCGCGTCGGGCTTATTGACCCGTATCGCTTGCCTGAGAGAATGACGCATGGGAGGCCGAAACCCCTTAATTTTCGCGGTTAATCGGCGTTAGGGCCCGGGGCATCGGAGCCCATGCTTGACGGCGCGTTGCCGACCATGATTGACGAGGTGTTGATTTCGGCGGCACAAATCGAGGCAAGCGGTTGCGCGCGGCGCGCGCCGGGGCCATTTGTAACCTAACCGTCATTCCGGGACGGGCCGAAGGACCGGACCCGGAATCCAGATACTTGTGAGTACGTGTCTGGATTCCGGGTTCGCGCTTTCAGCGCGCCCCGGAATGACTGCGTTCATACGAAAGTGTTCTCATGCTCGCTCCGGCCCAATCGCTGTTCGATCAGTCCGCACTCACCGAGCGCGCCGAAAAGCTGGTGAAGGCGGCGCTCGCCGCCGGCGCCGATGCCGCCGATGCGGTCGCGGTGCGCGGCCTGTCGCAGTCGATCGAGGTGCGCGACGGTCAGGTCGAAGAGAGCGAAAGCTCGGAAGGCGACGATCTCGGTTTGCGCGTGCTGGTCGGCAAGCGCCAGGCGGTGGTCTCCACCAACGATACATCGCCGGACGGCTTCGCCACCCTGGCCGAGCGCGCGGTGGCGATGGCGCGCGTCGCGCCCGAGGACAAGTTCGCCGGCCTCGCCGATCCCGAACTGCTGGCGCATGATTTTCCCGATCTCGATCTCATCGACGACAAGCTCCCCGCCGTCGCCGATCTCGAAGCGATGGCGCGCAAGGCCGAAGAGGCCGCGCTCGCGGTCAAGGGCGTCAGCAAGTCGGGCGGCGCCTCCGCCTCGGCCGGCATCGGCGGCATGGTGCTGGTCACCAGCCACGGTTTCCGCGGCGCCTATCTCGGCTCGCGTCACGGCGTTTCGGTGATGGCGATTGCCGGCGAAGGCACCGGCATGGAGCGCGATTACGATTACTCATCGACACTTCATGCCGAGGACCTGGAAAATCCGGACGCCATCGGCCGCAGCGCCGGCGAGCGCGCCGTGGCGCGGCTCAATCCGCGCAAGGTGACGACGCGCAAGGTGCCGGTGGTGTTCGACCCGCGCATCGCCAGTTCGCTGGTGTCGCATCTCGCCGGCGCCATCAACGGCGCGTCGATCGCGCGCAAGACCTCGTTCCTGCGCGACAAGATGGGCGCCAGGCTGTTCGCCGACGGCGTCCGCATCATCGACGATCCGCTGCGCAAGCGCGGACTGCGCTCGCATCCCTTCGACGGCGAAGGCGTCGCCGGCAAAAAGATGGCGCTGATCGACAACGGTGTGCTCACCACCTGGATCCTCGATTGCGCCACGGCGCGCGAGCTCGGCCTCAAGACCACCGGCCATGCTTCGCGCGGCGCGTCCTCGACGCCGTCGCCATCGGCCTCCAACCTGCATATGGAGCCCGGCAAGGTGTCGCCCGAAGAACTGATCGCCGACATCAAGGACGGCTTCTACGTCACCGACCTGATCGGCTCGGGCGTCAACGGCGTCACCGGCGATTACAGCCGCGGCGCCTCGGGCTTCTGGATCGAGAACGGCCAGCGCACTTACGCAGTGAGCGAAGTGACCATCGCCGGCCATCTCCTCGACATGTTCAAGAATCTGACGCCGGCCAACGACCTCGTTTTCAAGCACGGCATCAACGCGCCGACCATCCGGCTGGAGGGCCTGACCGTTGCCGGTCAGTGATAGCGACGCCGCATCGTTGCGCGGGCCTCTCGAAGCGATCCTGCGAGAAGCCGGCGAGATCGCGCTTGAGACCTCGCGCCGCGAGTTCAAGCGCTGGACCAAGGGCCACGACAATTCGCCGGTGAGCGAGGCCGACCTCGCCGTCAACGACTTCCTCAAGGTCCGGCTGCCGGCGCTCGCGCCGCATGCCGGCTGGCTGTCGGAGGAAACCGAGGACGATCCGGCCGCGCGCGCCACCAACACGGTGTGGATCGTCGATCCGATCGACGGCACCCGTGCCTTCATCACCAAGCGTCCCGACTGGACGATCTGCGTCGCGCTGGTCGATCGCGGCCGGCCGCAGCTCGCCGGCGTTTATGCGCCGGTAACGAACGAAATGTTTGTTGCCGCCGCAGGACGCGGCGCCACGCGTAACGGCGCGCCCATCGGCGTCAGCGCCGGCAGCGATCTGGGCGGCGTCCGCGCCGCCGGCCCGCGCCGGTATCTCGATCATCTGGCCGCACTCACGCCGGGCACCCGGCAGTTGCCGAAAGTGCATTCGCTGGCCTTGAGGCTGACCCGCGTCGCCGAAGGCGCCTTCGATGTCGCGCTGTCGTCACCCGGCAGTCACGATTGGGATTTGGCCGCGGCGGATCTGTTGATCCATGAAGCCGGCGGCGTTCTGACCGATATCGCCGGCCACGGACTGCGCTATAACCTGCCCGAACCGACCCACGGTGCGCTCATCGCGACCGGCGCCGCGCGCCACGGCCCGCTCGTTGGCCTGATGCGCGACCGCCTGACGGAATTCGTCTAATCCCGTTCCCTCGCCGGAACCGACCTTGAGGATCAATCAATGGCCGATCAGCCCGCCAAGCAACTTCTTCATCTGGTCGTCGGCGGCGAGCTGACCAGTCTGGAAGGCATCGAATTCAAGGACCTCGACAAGGTCGACCTCGTCGGTGTCTATCCGAACTACGCCTCGGCCTATGCGGTGTGGAAGAGCAAGGCCCAGCAGACGGTGGACAATGCGCAAATGCGCTACTTCATTGTGCATCTGCATCGCCTGCTCGATCCGGACAAGCGCGATTAGGCTGTTCAAAGCCGCGGATTTTGCTGCTAATTCGTCATCGAGACCGATGCCGCCGAACATGCTAGACCGGGGCCTCAATCAACGTGCCCCTTTTCCGAGACGAGCGACGAGCAACCGATGCCATTGATGAAGCGGATCGTTGCATCGGCCGCGTTCCAGTCCGCGGCGGGCTCGATTGCCGCGAACTACTTGCGCCTGGTGTGGCACACCAGCCGCGTCGTTCGCGATCCGCCCTACATGTACGAGGAAGTCGAGACGCCGGCGATCATCGCGTTCTGGCATGGCCAGCACTTCCTCGCGCCATTCATCAAGCGTAAGAACGAGAGCCATCGGACCAAAGTGCTGATCTCGCGGCACCGCGACGGCGAGATCAACGCCCGCGCCGCCGAGAAGCTCGGCATCGAGACCATCCGCGGCTCCGGCGCGCACAATGGCGAATTCCATCGCAAGGGCGGGATGACGGCCTTCATGCAGATGGTCGGCGCGCTGACCGAGGGCTACAACGTCGCACTGACCGCCGACGTACCGAAGGTGTCGCGCGTCTGCGGCATGGGCATCATCAAGCTGGCGCAGCACTCGCAGCGCCCGATCTATCCAATCGCGATTGCCTCCAGCCGCCGCATCGAGCTCGACAACTGGGACAAGAGCGCGATCAATCTTCCGTTCTCGCGCATCGCTTTCTGCGGCTGCGGCCCGTTTCGCGTGCCGGCCGACGCCGACCAGGCGGTGCTCGAGGCCAGCCGGCAGGAGATCGAGGCCGCGCTCAACGACATGACGGCGCGCGCTTACGCCATCGCCGACGGCAAGCCGGTGCCGCCGATGCCGCCGTTCGGCGAAGCGGCGGCAAAGGATCCGCCGGCAAACGGGTCGCGGTCATGAGCACGCATCTCACCGCGGTGCTGCGTACCTACCGCGTACTGACGCGGTTGTTGATGCCGCTCGCGCCGGTGCTGCTGGCGCGGCGGCTCAAGCGCGGCAAGGAAATCGGCGCGCGCCTTGGCGAGCGTTATGGCCGCAGCAAGCTCGAGCGTCCGCCGGGCGCGCTGGTCTGGCTGCACGGCGCCAGCGTCGGCGAACTCGTCAGCGCGCTGCCGCTGATCGAGCGCATCGCCGCGCAGGGTGTGACCATGCTGGTCACGTCCGGCACGGTGACGTCCGCCGAGATGGCGGCGCGCCGCCTGCCGCCGGGCGTCATCCATCAATTCGTGCCGCTCGACGCGCCCGCCTATATGCGCCGCTTCCTCGACCGCTGGCGGCCGGATCTGGCGCTGCTGGTCGAGTCGGACCTCTGGCCCAACATGGTGATAGAGACGTCGCAGCGCGGCGTGCCGATGATCCTCGTCAATGGCCGCATGTCGGAAGCCTCGTTCAAGCGCTGGCAGAGTCTGCCGCGCACCATCTTCAATCTGCTGCGCCGCTTCGATCTGTGCCTCGCCGGCACGCCGGGCGACGCGCTGCGCCTGACGGAACTCGGCGCGCCGCGCGTCGATACAACCGGCAATCTCAAGCTCGACGTGCCGCCGCCGCCGGCCGATGCCGGCAAGCTGCAGGCGCTCGGCGACGCCATCGGCGCGCGGCCGATGATCGCGGCGGCCTCGACGCATCCCGGCGAGGACGCACCGATGATCGAGGCGCATCGGCGCCTGCGCGGCAACTTCCCCGGCCTGCTGACCTTGATCGCGCCGCGCCATCCCGATCGCGGCGATGAAATCGTGAATCTCGCCCGCGAATCCGGGCTGATTGCCGCGCAGCGCTCGCGCGGCGAGCCGCTGACGGCGAACACCGACATCTATGTCGCCGACACGATGGGCGAGCTTGGCCTGGTCTATCGCCTCGCCGAAGCCGTGTTCGTCGGCGGCTCGCTGGTCGAGCATGGCGGGCAGAACCCGATCGAGCCGGCGAAGCTGGGCGCCGCCATCCTGCACGGGCCGCATGTCTGGAATTTCGCCGACATCTACGAAGCACTCGATGCCGCGCATGGCGCGGAACGCGCCGAAGACCCGGAACGCCTGGCCGCTGCCTTCGCCGCGCTGCTGGCAAGCGAAGACAGGCGCAAGAGCGTCACCACCGCGGCGCGGCGTACCGTCGATGCGCTGGGCGGCGCGCTGGGCCGCACGTTGCAGGCGCTCAATCCCTATCTGATGCATTTGATGCTGCGCGGGCGAGGCGATCATGCGTGAGCCCGCCTTCTGGTGGCGTCCACCGGGGCTCATGTCGAGCCTGCTGGCGCCGCTGGGCGCGGCTTACGGCATCATCGCCGAGCGGCGAATGACGCGGCGCGGCGCGCTTGCCGGCGTTCCGGTGATCTGCGTCGGCAATTTCACGCTCGGTGGCACTGGCAAGACGCCGACGGCGCTGATGCTGGCGGCATTGTTGCGGGAGCTCGGCGCGACGCCTTTCTTTCTGACGCGCGGCTATGGCGGCTCGGTCGAAGGGCCCCATGCCGTCGATGTCGAGAACGACAGCGCCGCGCAAGTTGGCGACGAAGCGCTGCTGCTGGCGCGCGCGGCACCGACCATCGTCGCACGCGACCGCGTGCTCGGCGCGGCTTTTGCCAAGGCCATGGGAGCAAGCGTCGTCGTCATGGACGACGGTTTGCAAAATCCGTCGCTCGCCAAGACGCTGACCATCGCCGTGGTCGATGGCAAACGCGGCGTCGGGAATGGTCAGGTGTTTCCGGCCGGGCCCTTGCGCGCGCCGCTCCATATTCAGATGACGCGCTGCGACGCTTTGCTCGTTGTCGGCGATGGTGGCGCGGCCGCGCGCGCGGTCACCTCGCGCGCCGGAACGAGGCCCGTGCTCCATGGCCGGCTCGCGCCCGAGCCGGCGGCGGTTTCATCACTGCACGGGCGGAAGGTCCTGGCGTTCGCCGGTATCGGCGATCCGGACAAGTTCTTTGCCACCGCCGAACAATCCGGCATCGCCATCGTTCAACGGCGCGCCTTTGCCGATCACCACGGCTTCAGCGCCGAGGAAGCCGCCGAGCTGGTGATGAGCGCCGAGCGCGACGGCCTGTCATTGCTGACCACCGAAAAGGATCGCGCGCGCATGGCGGGCGATCCCGCGCTTGCCGCGCTGGCGTCAAAGACGCATGTGCTGCCGGTGACGATGGTGGTCGAGGAGAGCGACGCCTTGCGGGCGCTGCTGGCGCGGGCGCTGGCTTAGGGCCGCGGCGTCTCGCGGTAGCGCTGCAGCACGGCCTCGGGCGTGGCGTAGGCTTCCTGGCGATCCACGCTCCAGTATTTCAGTTCGTCGATCGCGATCGGCGCGCCGGTGACGGCGCAGCGCACGAAGCCGCCGGGACGCACCACGCGAAAATCGCCATCGAGATATTTGACCTCGGCCTCGCCATTGGACGGCTGGCTGGGATCGAAACGATTGAGCAAAGGGCAGTCTCCAAAGGCACGGCGCGAGAATGCCCCCAAGATAATCGCTTCGACCGCCCGGCGAAACCCGCTGCCTCGCGACTGTTTTGCGGCAATGGCGCGTTTTCCCGTGCCGGGGCTGCAGCGGCTTGACTCGGGATCATATATGTAATGTTATAATATTACATATCGGCTGAGGTGAGGCCGGCTTCGGAGCGATGACCGGCGCGACCGGCATTTCTCGGGCGCGCTTCTCTCGAACATCCTTGGGTTTTCCATGTCGCTTCGGTCCCGCCGCAGCTTGCGGCTTGCTGTGTCTTTTTCGGTTTTAACGGCGGCTACGGCTTCAACGGCGCAGACCGTGACGCTGCCGCAGATCACCGTGACCGCGCCGAGCCCGATCCAGCGCGGCACGCCCGTCACCACGGATTCCCTGCAAGGCACCCTGCCCGTGGTCACCGACCAGTTCGCGCCGGTCACGGTCATCGAGAACGGCGAAATCCGCCGCAGCGGCGCGGCCACCCTCGGCGACCTCCTGTTCGACAAGCCCGGCATCACCGGCTCGCAATTCGCCCCCAGCGCCTCGAGCCGGCCGATCATCCGCGGCCTCGACGTCAACCGCGTCCGCATCCAGGAGAACGGCATCGGCGCCAACGGCGCCTCCGACCTCGGCGAGGATCACTTCGTCCCGGTCGATCCGCTGGTGACCGAGCGCGTCGAGGTCATCCGCGGCCCCGCCACCTTGCGCTTCGGCTCACAGGCGATCGGCGGCGTGGTCGAGACCGGCAACAACCGCATCCCGATGGCGCTGCCCTCGCGCCCGGTCTCGACCGAATTCCGCGCCGGCTTTTCCTCGGTGGACAAGGGCGCCGACGGCGCGGTGCTGCTCGATGCCGGCGCCGGCAATTTCGCGCTGCATGCCGACAGCTATGCGCGCCGCGCCACCGACTACAAGGTGCCGTCCTATCCCTACCGGACCGCGCCCGATGCGGCCGACCTGCCGAACGCGACACAGCCGGGCGGCTTCAACGGCACGCAGACCAATTCGAGCCTGCGCAACAGCGGCCAGGCGCTGGGCGGCTCCTACATCTTCAACGACGGTTTCATCGGCGCCGCCATCACCAGCAGCAGCGCGCTCTATCATATCCCCGGCGCCGAGCCGGAGAGCAAACAGACCCGCATCGAGGCCAAGCAAACCAAGATCCTGACCAAGGGCGAATGGCGCGCGCCATCGTCGGTTGTCGATGCCATCCGCTTCTGGGGCGGCTTCACCGACTACAAGCACAACGAAATCGGCCTGTCCGATCAGACCGATTTCAACAGCGCCGGCATCCAGCAGACCTTCATCAACAAGGAGCAGGAGGGCCGCGTCGAGGCGCAGCTGGCGCCCTTCGACCTGCGCATTGCCTCGCTGACCACCGCCATCGGCGTGCAGGGCGGCCACCAGATGCTCGACGCCCCGGCGCCCGGCGGCATCGGCCTGTGGGACCGCAACACCAACAACCGCATCGCCGGCTACATGTTCAACGAGTTCAAGCTCAACGAACTGACGAAACTGCAGGCCGCCGGCCGCATCGAGCGCGTGCATCTGGACGGCACCGGCCGCAGCTTCGACGCCGTCGGCACGCTGACGCAGACGGCGGCGGCGCGCGACTTCACACCCAAGAGCGTCAGCTTCGGCATTTTGCGCGACATGCCGCTCGACATGACAGCAAGCCTCGCCGCGCAATATGTCGAGCGCGCGCCGAAACCCGCCGAGCTTTATTCCGGCGGCGTGCACGACGCGACCACCACCTTCGACAAGGGCAACATCAATCTCGGCATCGAGGCGGCGCAATCGCTCGAGCTCGGGCTGCGCCGCGCCAAGGGGCCGTTCCGCTTCGACGCCTCGATCTACTACACGCGGTTCAAGGGCTTCATCTACCGCCGCCTCACCGGCAACACCTGCAGCGAAGCGGGCGACTGCACCGGCGCCGCCGAACTCAACGAGGCGATCTATTCGCAGGCCGACGCCACCTTCCGCGGCGGCGAATTCCAGAGCCAGTGGGACATCCTGCCGCTCGGCTCCGGCATGTTCGGCATCGAGAACCAGTTCGACGTGGTACGCGCCACTTTCACCGACGGCACCAATGTGCCGCGCATCCCGCCGGTGCGCCTCGGCGGCGGCGTCTACTGGCGCGACGCCAACTGGTTCGCGCGCGTCAAGCTGATCCACGCCTTCGCGCAGAACAACGTCGCCACCGTCGCGGATTCAGGCACCGGCGCCTATGACGACCTGCGCGCAGAGGTGAGCTACAACTGGAAAAATGCGAAACCGCGCTTCGACCAGCTCGGCGAATTCACGGTCGGCATCAGCGGCAGCAACCTCCTGAACCGCGACATCCGCAACGCCGCGTCCTACAGCAAGGACCAGGTGCTGATGCCCGGCGCCAGTGTGCGGGTGTTCGCGAGCGTGAGGTATTGAGCTTGTCCCGGGCGCAGTGCGGCACGCGTTCGTGACGCGCTGCAGACCCGGGACCGCCAAAGCACGCGGGTGGTACGGCCCCGGATCTGCGGCGCACCGCAAGTGCGCTGCGTCGCGTCCGGGGCAGGTTTACCCAAACAAACTGCCCTGCCCGCCACCTTCAGCGTCGCCGCGCGGCTTCCTGGCCCGCGGCGATGGCTTGGCGACTTCGACCACGGTTTCGGTAACGATCGTCTCGCGCACGACGACCGAACCGGCGCCGCCCGCCGTCGCCGCCACGCGGCCATCGGCGAATTCGATATCCAGCATCGCGCCGCTCGCCACCTGCGCCGCCGCGCGCACCGGCTGGCCCTTGTCGTCGCGCACCAGCGCGAAGCCGCGCTTGAGCACCTCGCGATAGGAGAACGCCGCCAGCAGCCGCTCGGCGCGCTCGATGCGGGTGTGATGCAGCTTGAGCAGCGCCAGCGTGGCGCGGCGCGAGCGCTCGCCGAAGGCCGTGACGCGCTCGCGCGCGCGTTCGATCCGCGCATGATGCGCCTGTGCATTGGCCAGCAGGCTGGCCTTGAGGCGCTGGTTGAGCGCGTCATAGCGATCGCGCCGGCGCTCGACGGTGTTGGACAGAAGCTGCGGCGCCAGCCGCGTGGCGACGCGCGTATATTGGGTGTGATGCACCTGCGCATTGGCGCGCAGCGCGCGCGGCAGACGCTCGGCCAGGGTGTCGAGACGCTGGCGCGGCTCGGCGAGAATGTCCTTCGGCAGCGCGCGCGACAGCATGGTGAGTTCGCGGCGGTGCCGCTCCATGCCGCGCTGCATGCAGGCGAGCTTGCGCGCGCCCAGCCCGTTCAGCGTCTGCAACAGCTCGACGCGCACCGGCACGGCCATCTCGGCCGCCGCGGTCGGCGTCGGCGCGCGCTTGTCGGAGGCAAAGTCGATCAGCGTGACATCAGTCTCGTGGCCGACGGCGGAGATCAGCGGGATCATGCTGCCCGCCGCGGCGCGCACCACGATCTCCTCGTTGAACGACCACAGATCCTCGAGCGAGCCGCCGCCGCGCGCGACGATGATGAGATCGGGGCGCGGAATGCGCCCGCCCTCCGGCAGATTGTTGAAGCCCTCAATGGCGGCCGCGACTTCGGCGGCGGACTGCTCGCCCTGCACGCGCACCGGCCAGACCAGCACATGGCGCGGGAAGCGGTCCGACAGCCGATGCAGGATGTCGCGGATCACCGCGCCGGTCGGCGAGGTGACGACGCCGATCACCTCCGGCAGGAACGGAATGAGCTGCTTGCGCGCCTCGTCGAACAGGCCCTCGGCGGCGAGCTTCTTCTTGCGCTCCTCGAGCAGCTTCATCAGCGCGCCGACACCGGCGGGCTCGAGGCTGTCGATGACGATCTGGTACTTCGACGAGCCCGGGAAGGTCGTCAGCTTGCCGGTGGCGATGACGTCGAGGCCCTCCTCGGGCTTGACGCGCATGCGGCCATAAACGCCCTTCCAGATCACGCCCTCGATCACGGCGCGGTCGTCCTTGAGGCGGAAATAGCAGTGCCCCGAGGGCGAGGCGCCACGGAAGCCCGACACCTCCCCGCGCACCCGGACGAAGCCGTAGGCGTCCTCCACCGTGCGCTTGAGCGCCGCGGACAGTTCCGAGACGGACCATTCGACGAGGTTCGAGGCGGGGGCCTCGGCGCGGCTCTCAGCAGGGATTCGGGGGCTCGGCATGCCCCCGATATACGCGCTCCGGCAGCGGCCCGAAACAGCGCGATTTTCCCCTGTCGATAGTGGTGTTCCCGCCCCTTGCCGCAGCGCTCCCCGCCCGCTAACCGGTCTGACCAACCGTCATTCCGGGGCGCGCGGCAGCGCGAACCCGGAATCCAGCCTGATCCGAGGATGTCGCTGGATTCCGGGCTCGCGGGCTTGACGCCCGCGCCCCGGAATGACGGTCATGAGCCACGCCGCCACTGCCAGGACGATCGGACGCCCCCACCATGAACATCCTCATTCTCGGTTCCGGCGGCCGCGAGCATGCGCTGGCCTGGAAGATCGCCGCGAGCCCGCTGACGACGAAACTGTACTGCGCCCCCGGCAATGCCGGCATCGCGCAGGAAGCGACATGCGTCGCGCTCGATATCGCCGACCACCAGGCGGTGATCGCCTTCTGCAAGGACGCCAAAATCGACTTCGTCGTGGTCGGGCCGGAAGTGCCGCTGGTCGCCGGCATCGTCGATGATCTGGAGGCCGCCGGCATCAAGGTTTTCGGCCCGCGCAAGGCCGCCGCGCAGCTCGAGGGCTCCAAGGGCTTCACCAAGGACCTGTGCAAGGCCAACAACATTCCGACCGCGGCCTATGAGCGCTTCACCGACGCCGCCGCCGCCAAAGCCTACATCCGCAAGCAAGGCGCGCCGATCGTGGTCAAGGCCGACGGCCTCGCCGCCGGCAAGGGCGTCGTCGTCGCCGCCACCGTCGCGGAAGCCGAAGCCGCCATCGACATGATTTTCGACGGCGGCCTCGGCGTGATGGCCGAAGTCGTGGTCGAGGATTGCCTTGTCGGCGAGGAAGCCTCGTTCTTCGCGCTGTGCGACGGCGACACCGCGCTTCCACTCGCCTCGGCTCAGGACCACAAGCGCGCTTACGACGGTGACAAGGGGCCGAACACCGGCGGTATGGGCGCCTATTCGCCGGCGCCGGTGATGACCGAAGCCATGAACAAGCGCGTGATGGCCGAGATCGTGCTGCCCACGGTCGCCGCGCTGAAAAAAGCCGGCACGCCGTTCAAGGGCGTGCTGTTCGCCGGGCTGATGATCACCAGGGATGGCCCGCAGCTTATCGAATACAATGTGCGCTTCGGCGATCCGGAAACGCAGGTCATTCTTCTTCGGATGATGTCCGACATTCTGCCGGCGCTGATCGCCTCGCGCGACGGCCAGCTCAAAAATTTCAATCTGCGTTGGTACGACGACGCCGCTCTCACCGTGGTGATGGCCGCGAAGGGCTATCCGGGCAGCTACGCCAAGGGCACGATCATCAAGGGCCTCGACAAGGCGGCGCAGATCGACGGTGTCGAGATATTCCATGCCGGCACCAGGCGCGATGGCGACACCATCGTCGCCAATGGCGGACGCGTGCTTAACGTTTGCGCGCGCGGCAAGACCGTCGCCGAGGCGCAGCGGCGCGCTTACGAAGCGGTCGACAGGATCGACTGGCCGGAAGGCTTCTGCCGCCGCGATATCGGTTGGCAGGCCATCGCGCGCGAAACGACGAAGCCATAACGACGAGTCTCACGATCTCGTTATCGCCCGCGCATAAAGCACGCATAAAATAAGCATGCGCATGCCACGCATGCGCATGCGTGGCTCTGTTTTTCGCCGCAAGCCGCACCTAGCTCCCTCGTCACGGGCGACGAAGGACTGGAGCTACCGACTATGAAAAAGTTTCTCATCGCTGCCGCCCTCGTGACTGCCGCGGCCTCGCCGTCGTTCGCAGCGACGATTCATCATCGCCATGCGATGACGCCGGAGAGGATGGCGGCCGCTTCCGACGACATGGCGTTCGGTGCTTACGCCATGTCGCCGGCCACCACTGTCGTCGTGCAGAACGGCCAGGTGCTCGGCGCCGATCCAGATCTGTTCATCCGCGCCGAGCTCATCCGTGAAGGCAATCCGGGCGATCTGGCCGGAAACTGACGCGGTCGTACCTGCGGCAAGGTCCGGTGCGTCCGGGCCTTGCCGCCTCGTCTCCAGCCGCTAAAGTCGCGCCGTCAGAAACGACGGCACGAAAGGTGGCGCCATGCGGATAGCGCGAAATCGACGCGATGTCGGGCCCCGTGGCTCTTGATATGGCCGTAGATCGCCAGCAGGCCTTCTCGGGCACCAAGGAAACGCCGGCCGCCTTGCGCATGGACGAAGCGCGGCTCGCCGACTATCTCAGCGCCCATATTGGCGGCTTCGCCGGGCCGCTGGCGGCGCGACAGTTCAAGGGCGGCCAGTCGAACCCCACTTATCTTCTGGAGACGCCGTCGCGGCGCTACGTGCTGCGCCGCAAGCCGCCGGGCAAGCTGCTGCCGTCCGCGCATGCGGTGGATCGCGAGTACCGCGTCATCGGCGCGCTGCACGCCCAGGGCTTTCCTGTCGCCGAACCGCTGGTCTACTGCAACGACGAGGCCATCGCCGGCACCGCCTTCTATGTCATGAGCTTCGCCGACGGCCGCGTGTTCTGGGAACCGTCGATGCCCGGTTCCGACCCGGCCGAGCGCGCCGCGGTGTACGACGCCATGAACGACACCATCGCGCGCCTGCATGCGTTCGATCCGGCGGCGATCGGCCTCGGCGATTACGGCCGCGGCGAGAACTATGTCGCGCGGCAGGTCGATCGCTGGTCGAAGCAGTATCGCGCCTCGCAGACCGAAACCATCGAGCCGATGGAGAAGCTGATCGACTGGCTGCCGCGGAACATTCCGCCGGCCGGTCCGGCGCGGCTGGTGCATGGCGATTTCCGCATCGACAATCTGATCATTGCGAAGGATTCACCATCCGTCATCGCGGTGCTCGACTGGGAACTGTCCACGCTGGGCGATCCGCTCGCCGATTTCACCTATCACCTGATGGCCTGGCACATGCCGCAAAGCGAAAGCGCGGCCGGCACCGCCACCTTGCAGGGTCACGATCTCGGCGCGCTCGGCATCCCGTCGATGACGGATTACGTCGATGACTACGTGGCGCGCACCGGGCTCGACCCGCGGCCGCATCTTAACGTCTACCTCGCCTACAATTTCTTCCGCATCGCCGCGATCCTGCAGGGCATTATCGGCCGCGTCCGCGACGGCACCGCGACCTCGGATCACGCGCCGGCCAAGGCGGAGATGATCCGGCCGCTGGCCGACAAGGCCTGGGGATTCGCGCGCGCCGCCGGCGCGGCGGAATAAACAGCCTAAAATAAACAACTCATTTTAGAGGCATTCGAGCGGTTTCGTCCGCCTTTCCTTCAGCCGCGTTTGCGTATCTTAACCGCGACAGGAGGTCTCCATGACGAGCGCCAGTATCGGCATTCGTGGCGTTTCGCCGTTTGCCGCCACGCCGCAAAGTCGCAGGCGATTGCCGGAGCGTGGCAGCGAGCGCTCGCTCGCCAAGCATGCCGACGCGAAGGACGACGACGGCGCGGCGCAGGAGCCCGAGTCGCTCGATCCCGGCCGCCTCATCGACATCACGGTCTGAGGCACTTAAATTCCGCGCGCGGTCTAGCGCCGCGCCGCGAAGAACTCCCGCAACAGCGCAGCACATTCGGCTTCACCGATGCCGCCATAGACCTCCGGTCTGTGGTGGCAGGTGGGGCTGCCGAAAAAGCGCACGCCACTCTCCACCGCGCCGCCCTTCGGGTCGGCGGCGCCAAAATAGAGCCGCCGGATGCGGGCGAAGGACAAGGCCGCCGCGCACATGGTGCAGGGCTCCAGCGTCACGTAGAGATCGCAGCCGGTCAGCCGCTCGGTGCCGATTGTGGCCGCCGCCGCGCGGATGGCGATCAGTTCCGCATGGCCGGTGGGGTCCTTGTCGGCCAGGGTTCGGTTGCCGGCCCGCGCCACCACCTCGCCGTCGCGGACGATGACGCAGCCGATCGGCACCTCGCCGCGCGCCGCCGCGGCGCGGGCTTCCTCGAGGGCGAGTTGCATGAAGGAGGACGATGCCATAAACGCCCTCATAGCCGGGCATCACGGCGGAGACAAATGAGCGACAAAACCAGCAGCGGCGAGCGCATCGCCAAGGTCATGGCCCGCGCCGGCCTCGCCTCGCGCCGCGAGGCCGAGGCCTGGATCGCGGAAGGCCGCGTCTCGGTCAACGGCCAGGTCATCACCTCGCCGGCGCTCAACGTCACCGCATCCGACCGCATCGTGGTCGACGGCGCCAGGATGCCGGGCCGCGAGCGCACCCGGCTGTTCCTCTACAACAAGCCGCGCGGGCTGGTGACGACGCATTCCGACCCGGAAGGCCGCCCGACCATCTTCGGCGCGCTGCCCAGGAAGCTGCCGCGCCTCATCAGCGTCGGCCGCCTCGACATGAACACCGAGGGCCTGCTGCTGCTCACCAATGACGGCGGCCTCGCCCGCACGCTCGAACTGCCGGCCACCGCCTGGCTGCGCCGCTACCGTGTGCGCGCCAATGGCCGCGTCGATCAGGCCACGCTCGACAGACTGCGCGACGGCGTCACCGTCGAAGGCGTGCATTACGGCCCGATCGAGGCGCTGCTCGAGCGCGCGCAGGGCGCCAATTCGTGGCTGTCCTTCGCCATCCGCGAGGGCAAGAACCGCGAAGTGCGCAAGGTGCTGGAGTCCCTCGGGCTGCGCGTCAACCGCCTGATCCGCGTCTCCTACGGCCCCTTCATGCTCGGCGACCTGCCCGAGGGTGAGGTCAAGGAAGTGGAGAGCGCGGCCCTGCGCGCCGAACTCGGTGAGAAGATCGTGGAGCAATCGGGCGCCGATTTCTCGGCGCCGCTCGTCAGCGACGAGGAGCGCATCCCGCGCAAACGCCCCGCAGCGCCGCGGCGGGACGCGCCGGCGCCCCGCCAGCGCGAAGAGGTGACCGCCTGGGGCCGCGAGAAGGAACAGCGCGCGCAGCAGAAGAAGCGCCCGCGCCGCGACCGCAGCAAGAGCGGGCCCCGCCCCGCTTATCCGAGAAACAGCAAATGATCCCGAAAAGTGGAATCCGGTTTTCGGATAAGATCATTTGCAGAGATAAAACATGAGAGTCGTCGGCGGCCGCCTGCGTTCGCGCCCGATCGCCGGGCCGAAAGGCGAAGGCCTTCGCCCGACCGCGGATCGTCTGCGCGAGTCGCTGTTCAACATCCTGGCGCATGGTTATGGCAACCCGGTCGAAGGCGCGCGCGTGCTCGATCTTTTCGCCGGCACCGGCGCGCTCGGCATCGAGGCTTTGTCGCGCGGCGCAGCCTATGTGTTGTTCGTCGATGACGGCGTCGAGGCGCGCTCCCTGCTGCGTGGCAACACCGAGCAACTCGGCTTAGGGGGCACCAGCCGCATTTTCCGCCGCGACGCGACGAAGCTCGGCCCGGCCTACCCGTTGGAGCCTTTCAGCCTCGCCTTTCTCGATCCGCCCTATGGCAAGGGGCTCGCCGAACAGGCGCTGGTCTCCGCGCGCGACGGCGGCTGGCTGACGAAGGACGCGCTTGTCGTCGTCGAGGAAGCCGTGAGCGCGAAGTTCGCCGCGCCGGAGGGATTCGAGGAACTGGAGCGGCGGGCTTACGACGATAGCGAGTTGGTGTTCTTACGCCGCGCGTAACCGTCGCCCCCGCGAAAGCGGGGGCCCATAACCCCTGTATAATCGAGAGGCTGCGGCGTATGGGTCCCCGCCTCCGCGGGGACGACCACAACTGCCTTGTACCGCAAGACACCAGAGCCGCCCGGCGCCTACTTCTTCTTCCAGACCTCGGTGCCCTTGGTGCCGGCATCGGTACGGCGCCACCATTTGCCTTCCAGCGAGCCGTCCGGCTTGATGTCCATCACCATGATGACCACCTTGCCGTCGGCCAGCGAGCCGACGAACAGCTTGCTGCCGTCGACCTGACCGATGCCGACATATTTGCCGCCATCCCATTTCAGTTCGAGCGCGCCGCTCTTGTCCATGGTGACGGCCAGCGTGCCTTCACCGTCATATTTGGCGCCGTCGGTCTCGGTGCCGGTCACGACGTAGTTACCGAGCACCTTGGTATTGTCCTGCGCCAATACCGGCGTCACCACGGTGACAAGGCCGAGCAGCGCCAAACCAAACATCGATTTCATGAAAGCCCCCCTGATAAAACAGCGGGCGGGAACTTATCGCCGTTCGGCGGCGCTGCCAATAAACAGCCTGTTTATATTCTCGCTTATTTCCGCCCGAACAACCTCTCGATATCCCCGAGCTTCAGCTCAATGTAGGTCGGCCGGCCGTGATTGCACTGGCCGGAATTGGGCGTCGTTTCCATCTCACGCAAAAGCGCGTTCATCTCGTCGGGCTTGAGCCGTCGCCCCGCGCGCACCGAACCATGGCAGGCCATGGTCGCCGACACATGCAGCAGGCGTCGCTCCAGCGGCAATGAATCGTCCCACTCCGCCATGTGCTCGGCGAGATCGGTGACGAGGCCGCGCACATCGACATCGCCGAGCATCGAGGGTGTCTCGCGCACCGCCACCGCGCCGGGCCCGAAGGCTTCCAGCGCCAGGCCGAAATGCTCCAGATCGGCGGCGCGCGCCACGAGCCGCGCCGCGTCGCCCTCGTCGAGCTCGACGATCTCGGGGATCAGCAGGATCTGCCGCGCGATGCCGGATTTCTCCAGCGCCGCCTTCATGCGCTCATAGACGATGCGCTCATGCGCGGCGTGCTGATCGACAATGATCAGGCCGTCGCGCGTCTGCGACACGATATAGGTCTCGTGGATCTGCGCCCGCGCCGCGCCCAAAGGCTGTTCGATGAGTTCGGCGGCCGGCGCGAAGCTTTCGACCCGCGCATCGGCCGACGGCGCGCCGACATCGAAGGCGGCTTGTGCCACCTCTTCAAAGCCGAGGGCGACATTGCCCTGCGTCGGCGACCATGGCGTCGGCCGCGACGGCGAATTGCGCCAGTCATAGGGCGCGCGCCGCGCCATCGACACCGGGCGGAACGCGGCGATGGTGGCGCCGCCGCCGGTCGAGGCCGCGCGCTGGCCCTCGCGCGCCAGGGCATTCTTCAGCGCGCTCACGATCAATCCGCGCACCAGCCCTGAATCGCGAAAGCGTACTTCGGTCTTGGCCGGATGCACGTTCACGTCCACCTCGCTGGTCGGCAGCGTCACGAACAGCGCCAGCACCGGATGGCGGTCGCGCGGCAGATAATCGGCATAGGCGCCGCGCACCGCGCCGGCGAGCAGCTTGTCGCGCACCGGCCGGCCGTTGACGAACATGTATTGTCCGAGCGAATTGGCGCGCGACAGCGTGGGAAGTCCGGCGAAGCCTTCGACACGCACGCCCTCGCGCTCGGCCTCGATGGCGATCGCGTTGGCGCGGAAATCGGCGCCCAGCACATCGCCGAGCCGCACCAACGGTTCCTCTTCACCCGCCGCGCTCCAGGTGATCGGCGCGCGGTCCTCGCCGGCCAATGTGAAGGTGACGTCGGGCCGGCTCATCGCCAGCCGCCGCACCACCTCGCGGACGGCTTCGCCTTCGCCGCGATCGGTCTTGAGAAACTTCAGCCGCGCCGGCGTTGCGTAAAACAGGTCGCGCACTTCCATCGTCGTGCCTTGCGACAGCGCGGCCGGCTTGATCTCGGACTTGTCGCCGCCATCGACGGTGAGACACCACGCATGCGGTTCGCTCAAGTGCCGCGTCGTGATGGTCAGCCGCGCCACCGATCCGATCGACGGCAAAGCCTCACCGCGAAAGCCGAGCGTGTGGATCGCCAGCAGATCGTCGCCGTCCAGCTTGGAGGTGGCGTGACGCTCGACGCACAGGTCGAGATCGGCGCGCGTCATGCCGGCGCCGTCGTCGGTGACGCGGATCAGCCGGCGGCCGCCGCCGTCGGTCAGCACGTCGATGCGTTTCGCCCCGGCGTCGAGCGCGTTCTCCACCAGCTCCTTGACGACGCTGGCCGGGCGCTCGACGACCTCGCCGGCAGCGATGCGGTTGACGACGGCTTCGGACAACTGGCGGACGGGCATTCTGTCTCTTTCACCTCTCCCCGTTCTTACGGGGAGAGGTCGGCTTCCGAGCCTTGGCGAGGAAGCCGGGTGAGGGGCAATCGCTGACGTCCCCTCACCCGCCTCGCTGACGCTCGGCACCCTCTCCCCGCACGCGGGGGAGAGGGGAAGGTGACGATTCGCCGAGGAATCTAGCGACGGAAGGAGCCCGCCGCGAGGCGGCCGGGCGGGCTGTGCCCGTTATCCCGCCCCTTCGTCGCGCCCGCCTGCCCCTCCCCGCTCCGCCTCTCTAATATCGCAAACTGCGATATTCCTTGACGCCATTATCGCAAAGTGCGATAATAAGAAATATGCAGGTTACGTTCACCCCGGCGGCGCTGCGGCAGTGGACCAAACTGGACGTCGCCGTGCGCAAGCGCATCAGGGCGAAGATCGAGACGTTCGTGCAGACCGGCAGCGGCGACATCAAGAAGCTGCAGGGCAGAGCCGGTTCGCGTCTGCGCGTTGGCGATTTTCGCGTGATCTTCTACACCGAGGATCAACTCATGGTCATCGTCGCGGTGAGCGACCGCCGCGACATCTACGGTTGAGAGAAAGCCATGTCCGTACAGTTCAAAAAAACCGACAAGGGTGAAATAGCGATCCTGCCGCGCGCCGAGTACGAGCGGCTTGTCGCTCGCGCCGCCGAAGCCGATGAGGATGCCGCCACCGCGCGACTGGTGGCCCATGCGCGAAAGGAAGTCGCCTCCGGCGCGCCGCTCATTCCTCTGGAGGTGGCTGAACGCATCGCCGATGGCGAAAACCCCATCAGGGTCATTCGCGAGTGGCGCGATGTCACCCAGCTTCACCTGTCACACAAAGCCAATATCGGCCAAGGCTACATTTCCGATCTGGAAAACGGTCGCCGCAAGGGTACGGCCGCCGCGCTCCGTGCGATCGCCAAGGCGCTCGACGTGCCGCTCGATATACTGGTCGGGGACTAATCCCACCCCTTCTTGCCGCGGCCGGCCTTGACCTCGCTGCGGCGCTTCTTGCCCTCGACGCGCTTTTTCTTCTCGGATTTGGGCACCTTCGTCTCGCGCCGCACCGTGGGCCGCACCGCGGCCTGACGGATCATGTCGAACAGCCGCTCGCGCGCCTCGGCGCGGTTGCGCGACTGGTCGCGGTATTCCTGCGCCACGATGACGATGACGCCGTCCTTGGTCAGCCGCGAGCCGGCCAGCTTCATCAGGCGGATGGCGACGTCGTTCGGCAGCGAGGCCGAGCGCCGCGCGTCGAAGCGCAGTTGCACCGCCGACGACACCTTGTTGACGTTCTGCCCGCCCGGACCCGAGGCGCGCACGAAGCTTTCCTCGAGTTCGGACTCGTCGATGGAGATGGATGAGGTGACCTGGTGCATGAAGCCGTCATTCCGGGGCGCGGCCAGTCAGGCCGCGAGCCCGGAATCCATACTCCCAGAATCAGCTTTTAAACAAACGCAGTCCACCACCATTTCTGCTGCGTTGTATGGATTCCGGGTTCGCTCTTTCAGAGCGCCCCGGAATGACTAGGAGATCAAATACTTCTTCGCCAGCACCTTGCCCTCTTCCACCGCCGGCTGGTCGAAGGCATCGACGCCGAGGAGGTGCGCGGCGATGATGGTCTCGAGCATGAAATGCATCAGCAGTTCGCCCATGCTCTGCTCGTCGATGACCGGCATGTGGATCGTGCGCACCGGGCAGCCGTTCTTGGCCAAGGTTTCCGCCGTGGCGCGGCCCTGCGCGCCGACCAGATCGCCGATCGACTTGCCGGCGAAGCCCGCCTCGCCCGCCACCTCGGACAGCTTTTTGTCCATGCGCGGGCCCTTGCCGGCGCGGTCGGTGGTGATGACGGTGAACAACTTGTCGCGCGGTCCGGCAATGAAGAGCTGCAACTGGCTGTGCTGATCGACCGGGCCGAGCGCGCCGATGGGCGTTGTGCCCTTGCCGTCCTTGCCGAGACTCTCGGCCCAGAGCTGGACATACCAGCGCGTGAAGCGTTCGAGCTTGTCGGCATAGGCCATCACGACGCTGATGCCCTTGTTCTTGGTCTCGGCCAGCGCCACCGACAGAGCCGCGCCCACGGCGGCCGGCACGTCCCTGGCCTTTTTCTTCTCGAGCACCGGCTTGAGCGCCAGCGCGGCGCCGCCGCGCACCGCGACGACGTCGAGGCCGAGCATCGCCGCCGGCAGCAGGCCAACATTGGTCAGCACCGAGAAGCGGCCGCCGACGCCGGTGTGATGCTTGAGCATCGGCACCTTGTACTGGCCGAGCAGCTCGCGCAGGCCGTTCTTCTTGCCGGGCTTGGCCGGCTCGGTGAGGCCGAGGAAGATATCGGGAATGCGCGGGCCGAGATTCGCCTCGTGCAGCGCCGAGAGCACGGCGATGGTCTGCATCAAGGTCTCGCCGGTGCCGCCCGACTTCGAGATCGACACGAAGCGCGAGGTCGGCAGCGGCAGGTGCTTGAGCAGCGAGGCGAAGCTGTCGGGATCGAGATTGTCCATGAAGTGCAGCCGCGGCCCGGGGCGCAAGGCGCCGACGCCCGGCACCATATGGCCGGCGAGTTGCGCCAAAGTCTGACCGCCGAGCGACGAGCCGCCGGTGCCGAGCAGAACGATATCGGTGGCGCGATCGGCGAGCGCGCGGGCGGTGTCGCGCAGCTCCGGGATTTCGGATGTGGCCTCCGGCAGATTGAGGAGCGGCAGCCCGCCATCGGCATGGCGGGCGCGCAGCCAGTCGAGCGCGCCTTCGGTGCGTTCGAGAGCCGCGTCGAGCGCCTCCGCGGATACGCCATGCTGGCCGATATTCTGATGAAGCGCGCTGTCGATGGATTGGATCAGGGGCATGATGACTCCGTCATGAAATTGTACGGGTCATGGCCGGGCTTGTCCCGGCATGACGGAGAAAAATATCTAACGCAGCATATGCGGAACGGTTCACTGTGTGCTCGACGCCAGTCCCTTCGGCCGGCCGGCGACCGTCACCAGCATGCCGCCGCCGAACAGGCGCTTGGCGACGCGCTTGACGTCATCCAGCGTCACGGCGTCGATCATGGCGGCGCGCTTGTCGATATAGTCGATGCCGAGATCGTCGAGCTGGATCTGCGTCAGTTGCCCGGCGATCTTGGACGACGTGTCGAGCGACAAGGGATAGGCGCCCTTGAGATAGTCCTTGGCGGCGGCGAGTTCGTCGGCCGTCGGCCCCTCCTCCGCGATGCGCCTGGTCTCGGCCTCGATGATCGCCAGCGCATCGGCGGTGCGGTCGGCGCGCGTCGCGGTGCCGCCGAGATAGAGCGCGGCGGATTTGAACCAGACGAGACTCTCCGACACGCCGTAAGCCAGGCCGCGCTTCTCGCGCACTTCCCTGTACAGCCGCGACGAGAAGGTGCCGCCGCCGAGGATGTGGTTGACGATATAGCCCGCCATGAAGTCGGGGTCCTTGCGCTGGATGCCGGCGCCGCCGAAAGTGATGACGGCCTGCGGCACATCGACATCGGTGACGATGCGGCGGCCGATGCCGGCGATTTTGGCTTCGGGCACGGGCTTGAGATCGTTCTTCTCCGGCAGCGAGCCGAACGCCTTGTCGATCAGTTCGCCGGCGGCTTTGGCGTCGATGTCGCCGACGATGGAGATCGTCAGCTCATTGCGCGCGAACACCCGGCGCGTGTAGTCGCGCAGGTCGGCGATGGCGATTTTGGGCACGCTCTCAAGCGAACCCTTGGTCTCGCGGCCGTAAGGATGATCGGGAAACGCGGTGCTCCACCAGGCGCGGCTGGCGATGGTGTTGGGATTGGTGGTGTCGCGGCGCAGGCCCGAGATCTGCTGGGCGCGCACGCGCTCCACCGCCTCGGCGTCGAAGCGCGGCTGCGACAACGCCATGCGCAACAGGTCGAACGCCTCGTCGCGGTTGTCGTTGAGCACGCGCAGCGAGCCGTAGAACTGGTCGCGGGTCGCGCTGAACGACAATTCGATGGCGCGCCGCTCCAGGCGGTCGTGGAAAGCCCTGCTGTCGAGCTCGCCCGCGCCTTCGTCGAGCGTGTCGGCGACCAGATTGGCGGTGCCCGCCTTGTCGGCCGGGTCCTGCGCCGAGCCGCCGTTGAAGGCGTAGCTCATGGCGATCAGCGGCACCGCCTTCTCGCGCACCAGCCAGGCCTTGATGCCCTTGGGGCTGACGATGGTCTCGATGGTGACGGCGCCGGCCGGCGTCAGGCCGGCGAGCGCGAAGGCGACCACGCCGGCAATGGCAGCGATGACGGGCTTCATGAGCGCTTCCCTCCGGCGCTGATGGGCACCACTTGCTCGGCCTTGCCACCGGCGGCCGGCGTTTCATCCTTGATGAGATAGCCGGTGACGGAGCGGCGCTTGTCGAGCCAGGCGCGCGCCGCGGCCTGCACCTGGGCCGCGGTGACGGCCTTGATGCGCTCCGGCCACTTCTGCACGTCGTCCACCGTGGCGCCGCTCATGAGCGCCTGGCCGTACCAGCGCGCCATGGTAGCCTGGTTGTCCTGCGCATAGACCGCGTCGGCGATCAGCCGCGACTTGGCGCGGTCGATTTCATCGTCGGTGACGCCCTTCTCGACCACGGCGGCGAGCACGGCATCGGCGGCGGCTTCGAATTCAGGCAGGCCGACGCCGCGCGCCGGCACGCCATAGACCGTGAACTTCGACATGTCGTAGGCGGATGAGTCGTAATAGGCGCCGGCGCTGACCGCGACCGGCTTGTCAACGACCAGCGCCTGATAGAGCCGGCTGTTCGAGCCGGTGCCCAGCACATGGGCCAGCACTTCGAGCGCTTCGGATTCGCCGGCCTTGGCGAGGCGGAACGACGGCACGAGATAGGAGCGCTGCATCAGCGGCTGCTCGACGCGCGGATCGGCCAGCGTGAGCGAGCGCACCGCGGCCGGCGGCGGCTCCTGCGGACGCTCGCGCGGCGGCAGGTCGGTGCGCGGCTTGATCTGGCCGTAGGTCTCCTGCGCGAATGTCAGCGCCTGCTGCGGATCGACATCGCCGGCGACGACGACCACCGCATTGTTGGGGCCGTAGAAGCGCTTGTAGAACGCGATCGCGTCGTCCTTCGTCAGCCCTTCCATTTCGTGACGCCAGCCGATGATCGGCCGGCCATAGGGCGAATTGAGGAACAGCGCCGCGTCGATCTGCTCGCCGAGCCGGGCGCGCGGGTTGTTCTCCATGCGCTGGTTGCGCTCTTCGAGAATGACATCGCGCTCGGGCAGCACCACCGCGTCGGTGAGTTGCAGGCCCGTCATGCGGTCGGCCTCGAAGTCCATCACCTGCCTGAGCTTGTCGCCCGGCACGCGCTGGTAATAGCCGGTGTAGTCGCTCGAGGTGAAGGCGTTCTCCTGCCCGCCCATGCGCGCCACGACGGACGAGAAATGCCCGGCCGGATTCTTCGCCGTGCCCTTGAACAGCAGATGCTCGAGGAAATGCGCGAGGCCGGATTTGCCCGGCGTCTCGTCGGCGGCGCCGACCTTGTACCAGATCATGTGCGTCGCGACCGGCGCGCGGCGGTCGGGGATGACGACCAGTTCGAGCCCGTTGTCGAGCTTGAAGTGCGAAACGGTGAGCGAAGGTTTGTCGGCGGCGCCGGCGGCGGAAACAAGAACGGGCGCCGCGGCCAGTGCCAGAGCGGCGGCGCGGAATAAACGAGCTGAAATTTTCACCGGGTCAAACCCTATGACGTTGGCGTGAATGGTGCGTCACACGCGACAAGCCTGTCGGACACCGCCCCCGCCTCGCGTCACTTCGGATTGTCGGTGCCTTTGGATTCGAGATAGTTGGTCGCCTTGGGCGCGGCATCGCGGTCGACGCCGGAGCCGTAAGGCTGGTCCGGCGACGGCGTCTGGTAGCCGCGCGGCGGATCGGTGAGCGCGGTGCGCGGCGGCTCGCCGGTGAAGCGCGCAGTCTCGTCATCCTTGCCGCCGAACATCCTGCCGAACAGGCCGCCGCGATAGCCGAGCTGCGACGGGGTCAGGCGCTGACCGCCGCCGGACTCGGTCCAGGTGCTGGCGGTGCGGTTGGGATCGTTGGCGACGCGCGGGGCGCGGTTGGTCGCGGACGCGCCGGGCATCATTTCGCTCGGGCTCAGCGGGCGCTGGTCGTCGCGCTGCTTCTGGTCCGCCGACTTGTAGGAGTCGATGCGGGCCTGGCGGGCCGCTTCGCGCTTGCGCGCGATGTCGGGATCCTTCGGCCAGGCCGGGTTGTTGGCGATGGCGGCGTTGGCATTTTCCGGAACCGGCAGATTGGTGCTCGGCGGAATGACGAGCGGCGCGCGCTCCTGATAGACGATGGCGCCCTTGTTCGGCGATTGCAGGCCGAGGCCTTCCATCAGGTTGCCGATCATCCTGGAATCCCACGGACGATCGTCGTCGGCGTCATCGGCGCGCGCCGGCAGGGCCTGCATCGCCAGGACGAAGCCCAGGACGCTGGCCGCGATCGCGGCCTGACGGGGGAAGCGGCGAATGGACATGGAACTGGCCCCTTCTTTCGATGACCGGTCGAAACCCGCGCGATTTCGGGCGTTTGAGGTCGCCTGTGCAGGCCTATTGCCTTGGGATCAGGGCGCTTTTACGGCATGGTCCCCGAAGAAGGACTCATACAGCAGGGCCACGACCCCGGCAACGATGACCACGTCGGCGAGGTTAAAAACGTACCAGTTGAAGCGCCAGCCTGCCCCGGAAACGTGAAAAAACACGAAATCGACCACCCAGCCGTGCAGCAGGCGGTCCACGGTATTGCCGGCGGCGCCGCCGATGATCAGGCCGAGCGCCAGCGCCGTGAACCGGTTTTCGGCCCTGGCCAGCCAGATCCACAGCAGGGCGACCGCGGCGACCTTGAAGCCGACCAGCAGCCACTGCCCCGCCTCGCCCGGCATCTGGAACAGGCCGTAGCTGATGCCGTAATTGCGCGTCAGCACGAAATCGAGAAACGGCGCCAGCCGCACCGGATTGGCCTCGAGATCGTAGACGAACAGCAGATAGAGCTTGGAGCCCTGATCGACGAGCGCGGCCGCCGCGGCAATGGCGAGGCCGAACAAGGTCAGCGGCCCGAAGAGATATTGCTTGAGGTTCATTTATCCGGTCGTCCCGATCATCTTTCGTCGTCCCCGCGCAGGCGGGGACGACACTCTATTCGACAATCAAATGACTTAAATCTTTCCATTCCAGGTTATCCTCTTCGATCAGGCGGATTTTCCAGTCGCGATTCCACTTCTTCAGTTGCTTCTCGCGCCTGATCGCGTCTTCGGCACGTTCATAAGGCTCGATATAGACCAGCCGGTGAACGCCGTATTGCTTGACGAACTCTGAGCCCTTTCCGGCACGGTGCAGCGCCATTCTCGTGGCGAGACTGTTGGTCACACCGATATAGAGGGTGCCGTGCTTTTTACTGGCGAGGATATAAACGCTGTACATGAAGCTGTCGTCCCCGCGAAGGCGGGGACCCATACGCCGCAGCATCCCAATTTCTTATCAGGATGGCTGTTTTGTCGCATGGTGACCAGCATCATCGGAAGGGCGGTGGTTATGGGTCCCCGCCTTCGCGGGGACGACGATTACTACCCCGCCTTACGCATCGTCTCCCGTTCGCGCAGCGCCTTGGCGTCGCGCGGCGAAACGTCCGGGTAGTCAGGGTCGGCGCCGATCGTGTTGAGGATCTTCCACGAGCGCGCGCACTTGGTGCCCTCGGCGAGGTTCGACACCACCGCGACGCCCGTCACGTCCGGCAGCCTGAACGCGCTGTCCGGCCCGGCATCGCTCACCAGCGTCAGCGCCGAGGTGATGCAGACTTCCGCCATGTCGACGTCGAGCACCGCTTCGTAAAGCTCGCCGTTCGACACATGCACGATCGGATGCGCCTCGAGCGAGGAGCCGATGCGTTTGCCGGCGCGTTCGATCTCGATGGCGCCGGTGACGACGCGGCGCACGGTGCGCACCTTGCGCCACTTCTCCGCCAATTTGTCGTCGCGCCAGCCCGCCAGCACCTTGGGGAATTCCTCGAGATGCACCGATTTCGCCTCCGCGCCGTAGCGCGACAGCCAGGCCTCCTCGGTGGTGAAGCACAGGATCGGCGCCATCCAGGTGACGGTGCAGCGGAACAGATAATCGATCACCGTCAGCGAAGCCTTGCGCGTCACCGACGAATAGGGATCGCAATAGAGCGTATCCTTGCGGATGTCGAAATAGAACGCCGACAGGTCCGAGGTCATGAAGGCCGACAAGGCCGCGAAGATCTTCTTGTAGTCGAACTCGGCATAGGCCTTGCGCACCAGTTCATCGAGCTCGACGAGGCGATGCAGCATCAGCCGCTCGAGCTCCGGCATCGCTTCGGCCTTGACGCGCTCGTCGTCGTGGAAATGCGCCAGCGAGCCGAGCATCCAGCGGATGGTGTTGCGCAGCTTGCGATAGGTGTCGGCGGTGGTCTTGAGAATCTCCTTGCCGATGCGCAGGTCGTCGGCATAGTCGGAGGCGCAGACCCACATGCGCAGGATGTCGGCGCCGGATTCCTTGATGACGTCCTGCGGCGCGACGACGTTGCCGAGCGACTTCGACATCTTGCGGCCGTTCTCGTCGAGCACGAAGCCGTGCGTCAGCACGACGTCGAAGGGCGCGCGGCCGCGCGTGCCGCAACTCTCGAGCAACGACGAGTGGAACCAGCCGCGATGCTGGTCCGAGCCTTCCAGATACATCACCGCGTCGCGGCCGCCATCGACCTTGCGGCGGATGCCGGCGAGCTGCGGGAAATGCGCCGGGTCCTCGAGCACGAAGGCGTGCGTCGAGCCGGAATCGAACCACACGTCGCAGATGTCATCGACCTTCTGCCAGGAATCGTTCGCCAGCTTGCCGAGGAAGCGCTCGCGCGCGCCTTCCTTGTACCAGGCGTCGGCGCCTTCTGCGGCGAAGGCCTCGGCGATGCGGATATCGACCTGCGAGTCGCGCAGGATCTCGACCGAACCGTCCGGCTTTTCCTTGATGAACACCGCGATCGGCACGCCCCAGGCGCGCTGGCGCGAGATCACCCAGTCCGGGCGGCCGGAGATCATGCCGTTGATGCGGTTTTCGCCCTGCGGCGGCACCCATTTGGTGACCGAGATGGCTTGCAGCGCCCGCGCCCGCAAGGTGTCGCCGCGCCCGGCGATATCCTTGTCCATGGCGATGAACCATTGCGGCGTGTTGCGGAAGATGATCGGCTTCTTCGAGCGCCACGAATGCGGATACTGATGCTTGAGGCGGCCGCGCGCGATGATCCCATAGTACTCGACGAGCGCTTTGACCACCGCCTCATTGGCGTCGCCCTTCTCGCCCTTGTCGTTGATGACGCGCTTGCCCTCGAAACCGGGCGCCTGCGCGGTTAGCGCGCCGTTCTCGTCGACGGTGTAGGGGATCGCCGGATTGATGCCGCGCGCTTCGAGCTCGCGCGCATGCGCGGTCCAGACCTCGAAGTCCTCGCGGCCATGGCCCGGCGCGGTGTGCACGAAGCCGGTGCCGGCGTCGTCGGTGACGTGCTCTCCGGGCAGAAGAGGCACATCGAAATCATATCCGAGAGCGGCAAGAGGATGGTGACAGACCAGACCGACCAAATCATCGGCGGTCACTTCGCGAAGACGCTCATAGCTCTCCACTTTGGCGGCTTTGAAGACATCGGCTGCGAGCTTGTCGGCCAGAATATATTTGTCGCCGATTTGCGCCCAGTTGCCGGGCGCTGCGGCGGTCACCTTGTAGAGACCGTATGAAATCTTCTTGGAATAAGCGATCGCCCGATTACCCGGTATCGTCCAAGGCGTCGTCGTCCAGATGACGATGTATGCGCCGTCACGCAGAAGTTCAAAGGCACCGTCCGATGCTTCCTTCGAAGACACGATTTCGAAGCGCACCCAGACCGTGTCGCTCGTATAATCCTCGTATTCGATCTCCGCTTCGGCGAGCGCGGTCTTTTCAACGACCGACCACATCACCGGCTTTGAGCCGCGATACAAGGTGCCGTTGGCGGCGAACTTCATCAGTTCGCGCGCGATCTGCGCCTCGGCCGGGAAGCTCATCGTCGTGTAGGGATGATCCCAGTCGCCCTCAACGCCGAGCCGCTTGAACTCGTCGCGCTGCACGTTCAGCCACTTCTCGGCATAGGCGCGGCATTCCTGGCGGAACGCCACCATCGCCGCCGGCTCGGAGAAATTCGGCTTCGCCTTGTTCTTGGAGCGGTAGTTCTCTTCCTCGATCTTCCATTCGATCGGCAGGCCGTGGCAGTCCCAGCCCGGCACGTAGTTGGAATCGAAGCCGAGCATCTGCTGGCTGCGCGTCACCACGTCCTTGAGGATCTTGTTGAGCGCGTGGCCGATATGGATGTTGCCGTTGGCGTAAGGCGGGCCGTCATGGAGCACGAACTTGGCGCGGCCCTTGGCCTCGGCGCGGAGCTGCTTGTAGAGGTCCGTGTCCTTCCAGCGCTTGAGGAGCTCGGGCTCCTTCTGCGGCAGGCCGGCGCGCATCGGGAAATCCGTCTGCGGCAGGAACAGAGTCTCGGAATAATCTTTCTCGGACGATTTTTCGGACGTTTTTTCGGACTTGGACATTCGTTTTTCGCGCAAAATCAATGGGGTCGCGGGCTGTGTAGCAGGGCCGTTTTGGCCGCGCAAAGGCTTCGGCCGGGTAAATGGCCGCGGCGGCGCCGACGCGGCGCTTGACCGCCTATAGTCCTAGGACTATATATGGCAGCGATCGGGCCAAAGCCTCCGCCGCCGTCATGACGCGGCGGGCGCGGCGGCCGGGTCCGGCGCCCGACAATGGCGCCGTCGGCGGCGCCGCCTTCAGGCGGAGCCGCGGTGGAGCGCCGGGAGGCGCAGCGCCGCGGCGGCGGGCCTCGCAAACCTGCCGCCCTCCGGCGCGCGCGCCTCGGGTGCGGGCTTCGCAACCCCGCCCCGGCCCGGCGTGCGGGCCCTCCCGATCGCAAGGGAGGCCCATGAAGGGGCCTCGCAAGCCCCTTGGCGCCTCCCGGCGCTCCATCCCCTCCGGGGGACAGGAAAAAGGGACACAGGCCGCCCCGGGCCTTCGAGAACAGGGGCGACGTCGCACGTCTGTCATTCCGGGGCGCGAACGAAGTGAGCGAACCCGGAATCCATACGCCGCAGCGCTGGGGATATGGATTCCGGGCTCGCGGCCTTTCGGCCGCGCCCCGGAATGACGGGTCAGAGATTCCCCAACATCGGAAACGCCTTGCCGGAGCGCTTGAGCGATTCCCGCGCCTGGGCCACGTCGGCCATCATGTGCTTCTTCAAGGCGTCGATCGAGGAGAACTTCTGCTCGTGGCGGATCCAGCCGATGAAGGCGACGTCGAGCGTCTTGCCGTAGAGGTCGCCCTCGTAATCGAGCAGATATATCTCGAGCAAAGGCGCGCCATTGTCGAATGTCGGCCGCGTGCCGAACGAGGCGACGCCGTCCACGCGCACGCCGTCGATATCGGCGCGCACCGCGTAAATGCCGTGCTTGAGCCCGCACGACGGATCGAGCCTTATATTGGCGGTCGGGAAACCAAGCTCGCGGCCGCGCTTCTCGCCGTGGATGACGTCGCCGGTGATGAACCATGGCGCTCCGAGCAGCTCGGCGGCTTCGACCACCTTGCCCTGGCTCAGCGCCTCGCGGATCGAGCCGGACGAGACCGGCCGGCCTTCGTCCTCCAGCGGCGCGACGACATCAACCGGAAAGCCGAGCCGCGTGCCCTCGAAGCTGAGAAAGTTCGGCGAGCCGGCGCGGCCCCTGCCGAAGTGGAAATCATAGCCGATGGCGACGCCGCCGACGCCGAACTTCTCCACCAGAATGCGGCGGACGAAATCCTCGGCCGTGGTCGCGGCGAAGGCGGCGTCGAATTGAAACACGATGGCGCCGTCGAGACCGGTCGCCGCCAGAAGGCGCAGCTTGCTGCGCTCGCTCGACAGCGAAAACATCGGCGCGTCCGGCTGGAAGAACCGGCGCGGATGCGGCGAGAAGGTCAGCGCCGCGGCCTTGCGGCCGAGCGAAGCGGCGCGCTGCAAGGCGGCGCCGATGACCTTGCGGTGACCGCGATGCACGCCGTCGAAATTCCCGATCGCCACCACCGCGCCGTGCAGCGCACCCGGCTCGCCATCGGCGATGACTGTAAAAGGCCGGCCGGACGAAACGTCGTCAATCATTGGAGAATCGAGGCTCTGTCGGATCGAAACTGTTGCGCTGCGCCGCGTCGTCCTACGCCCGCGGCCATGACCAAGGCAACCGTCATCATTGACGCCGCCTAGGGTTATTGCATCGTTACCAATCCTTCAAATTAACCGGTTATTCAAGCACGCAAGCTAGATTGCCATTCTCGGGTGGGACGCCCTGGCTGGGGCGATAGGTTGCACGATGGCCGTCGATTTTTCGATGCCGGTTCTGGTGGTGGACGATTACTCCACCATGGTTCGCATCATCCGCAATTTGCTCAAGCAGCTTGGCTTCGTCGAAATCGACGACGCCAATGATGGCCAGGCGGCGTTGGCCAGGATGCGCGAGCGTTCCTACGGCCTCGTCATCTCCGACTGGAACATGGAGCCGATGACCGGCTACGACCTGCTCCAGCACGTCCGCGCCGATGCGGCGCTGGCGCATACGCCCTTCATCATGATCACCGCCGAATCCAAGACCGAGAACATCATCGCCGCCAAGCGCGCCGGCGTGTCCAACTATATCGTCAAGCCGTTCAACGCGCAGACGCTCAAGGACAAGATCGACGCGGTGTTCGAGAAGCCGGCCCCGGCGCCGACGGCCTGAAACCCTTCCCTCATTCCCGGCGCACGCTATATTACGTCTCTCCCCGGAGACGTAATATGACCATACCGGTCAAGCCGCCCTCTGAAACGCCGCGTTACATCAAGCTCAATGACGCCGACAATGTCGCCATCGTCGCCAATGCCTTCGGCATGCCGGCGGGCGCGGTGTTTCCTGACGGGCTGACGCTGAAGGATTACGTGCCGCAGGGCCACAAGGTGGCGCTGGCCGATATTCCGAAGGACCGGCCCATCGTCCGCTACGGCGAGGTCATCGGCTACGCGGTGGACGATATCGCCGCCGGGGCCTGGGTCGAGGAATCGCGCATCCGCATGCCGACGCCGCCGAGCCTCGACGGCCTCGAACTCGCCACCCGCACGCCGCCAGCCCTGCCGCCGCTCGAGGGCTACACCTTCGAGGGCTACCGTAACGCCGACGGCACCGTCGGCACCAAGAATATCCTCGCCATTTCCACCAGCGTGCAATGCGTCGCCGGCACGCTGGAGATCGCGCTCAAGCGCATCAAGGACGAGTTGCTGTCGAAATATCCGAACGTCGATGACGCGGTCGCGATGACCCATGTCTATGGCTGCGGCGTCGCCATCAACGCGCCGAAGTCGGAGATTCCGATCCGTACCTTGCAGAACCTTGCCCGCCACCCGAATTACGGCGGCGAAGTCATGGTGGTCGGCCTCGGCTGCGAGAAGCTGGCGCCCGAGCGGCTGCTGCCGGACGGCAAGACCGCCGATGCCGAGATCATGCGGCTGCAGGACGAGAGCCTGACCTCGTTCGGCGCCATGGTCGACTTGATCATGCGCATGGCCGACGAGCGGCTGAAGAAACTCAATGCGCGCAAACGCGAGACCTGCCCCGCTTCCGAACTGGTGGTCGGCATGCAGTGCGGCGGCAGCGACGCGTTCTCCGGCGTCACCGCCAATCCGGCTTTAGGCTTCGCATCCGATCTGCTGGTGCGCGCCGGGGCGACCGTGATGTTCTCCGAAGTCACCGAAGTGCGCGACGCCATTCATCTGCTCACGCCGCGCGCGGCCACCGAGCAGGTGGCGCGCGACCTCATCCGCGAAATGGCCTGGTACGACGATTACCTCGACAAGGGCGGCGTCGATCGCTCGGCCAACACCACCCCCGGCAACAAGAAGGGCGGCCTCGCCAATATCGTGGAGAAGGCGCTCGGCTCGTCGGCGAAATCCGGATCGAGCGCGATCGCCGGCGTGCTGGCGCCGGGCGAGCGGGTCAAGGACAAGGGCCTCATCTTCGCCGCCACTCCCGCCTCCGATTTCGTCTGCGGCACGCTGCAACTGGCCTCCGGCATGAATGTCCACATCTTCACCACCGGACGCGGCACCCCCTACGGGCTGTCATCGGTGCCGGTCATCAAGGTGGCGACGCGCAACGAACTCGCCGCGCGCTGGTCCGACCTCATCGACCTCAATGCCGGCACCATCGCCACGGGCGAAGCCACCATCGAAGAGGTTGGCTGGGAGCTGTTTCGCCTCATCCTCGACGTCGCCAGCGGGCGGACGAAAACCTGCACCGACAAATGGGGACTTTATAATTCGCTGGCGCTGTTCAATCCGGCGCCGATTACCTAGATCGCCGTCATTCGGGAAGCCGAGCCAAGCGAGGCTATCCGGAATCCAGCGCTGGATTCCGGGTTCGCGCTTTCAGCGCGCCCCGGAATGACTACCAGACAAGATGCTTCATCACCGCGGTCGGCGCATCCCCCGCCGCCGCGAATACGGTCTTCATGACATCGGCATTCGGCGTGTCGCGGCCGCCGAACTCCTCGGCGTGAATGCCGGCGGAAATGAACAGCATGTCGATGCCGAAGGCGCGCGCGCCTTTCAGATCGGTGCGCACGGAATCGCCGATCGCAATGACGCGCTTCGCCTCAACCTTGCGACCGAGCGCGGCCTCGGCCTTGGCCAGCGCGAGATCGTAAATCGGCCGATACGGCTTGCCGGCGTAAAGCACTTCGCCGCCCATGGTCGCGTAGAGATCGGCAATCGAGCCGGCGCAATAGACCATTTCCGAGCCGCGCTCGACGACCAGATCGGGATTGCCGCAGACCATGAACAGCTTGCGCTTCAGCGCGATTTGGAGGCGCGCGCGGTAATCGTCCGGCTTCTCGGTCTCGTCGTCGTAAAGTCCGGTGCAGACGATGTAGTCCGCCGTTTCCAGCGGCGCGAACGTCGCGGGCAGGTCCTTGAAAACCGGCAGATCGCGCTCCGGGCCGATGTGGCAGATGCTCTGGCCCTTGCGGTGGATGATGACGTCGCGCGTCACGTCGCCGGACGACACGATGCCGTCATAGGCCTCGCGCGGCACATGCAAGCGGTCGATCTGCCTGATGACGGAGTTGCCGGGGCGCGGCGCATTGGTGATGAAGATCACCACCTTGCCGGTCGCGCGAGCGCGCATCAGCGCCTCGCCGGCATCGGGGAACGACGCCACGCCGTTATGAACGACGCCCCAGACGTCGCACAGCAACACGTCATAGGACGACGCCAGCGCCGAGAAATGCGGAATTACATTGGGCACGTTGATTGACCGTTCAGCCGGACGATGCGCTGGCGGCGAGATACTCGCTCAGCGTCTTGGTGGCGGCCGGATTGGCCGGCGTTATGGCCGGCGGCGGCGCGGCGCCCTGCAGCGCCTCGGCGCGCACCGGGCGCGGCGGCGAGAACAGGAACCCCTGACCGAAGCGCACATCGTAGTCCAGCAGATCGACCACAGTGCTCTCATTCTCGATGCGCTCGCCGATCAGGTCGATGCCGTTGCGCGCCAATAGATCGGCGAGATCCTCGGCGTGGATGTCGCTCTGCGCCGTGGCGGCGCGGTTGAGCAGCAGGTTGGCCGGCACCTTGACGAAACGGAACGACCGGTCGGCCAGTTCCTTCGGCACGATGCGCAGGTCGGTGACGTGGTCCATCGAGAAACGGAAGCCGCAGTCGGCCAGCGCGGCGAGGCTCTCGAACTCGATCGGCCCGAAATTGCGATAGGCGTCCTGCGTGAATTCGAAGGTCAGCGAGCCGGCCAGCGCCTTGTTCGCTTCCATGAACTCCAGGAACTGCCGGAAATAGAAACCGTCGGTCAGCGTCGTGGCATTGACGTTGCAGAACAGGCCGACATCGCGGCTCTTGAGCTGCAGCCGGCGCACCACCTGCACGCAGCGGAACACCAGCATGTTGTCGATCTTCGGCATCAAGCCGGCGCTCTCGGCGATATCGACGAAATCGCCGGCGGGGATGATTTCGCCATCTTCGGTGCGCAGGCGCGACAGCGCTTCATAGAAGCGCACCTTGCGCTGCGGCAAGGTCACGACCGGCTGCAGATAGAGGTCTATGCGGTTGGCGTCGGCGGCCTGCGCGATCATGGCGCCGATCTGCTCGCGGTTCATGGCCCTGAAGCGCGACGCCCCGCTGACGGCATCGGTCTCGTTCAGCGCCAGCGGCGCCTGCGACTCCGGCTCGGCGGGCGCGGGTTCGTCGGCAACAGCGGGCGCGGAAGGCGCGGCGGCCGGTTGCTGCGGCATGCCGGTCGGCGCGCCCAGCATGGCCTCATGCGCGGCGACGGTCTCGGCCAGTTGCCGCACCAGTCCGCCGAGCTCGCCGATTTCGGCGGCGATCGGATCGACGGCGCCGCGGGCGCGGCTGACGGTCTGCTCAACGCGGCCTTCCACCGCGGCAATGCGCCGCGACATCTCGGCCATCTGCCGCGACAGGTCGGCGGTACCGCGTGACAGGTCGGCGATCTGGTCGCCCAGCATGCCGCGGTCGCGCAGGCGGTTATCCACCATGTTGTAGATCGCCATCGCCACGAGCGCCGCCAGCGCGACGATCGCGGCAGTACGCGGATCGACCTTGAGGCCGAAATAGAGCACGGCGCCGACCGAAGCGGCGATGAGCACCATGCAGACCGCGATGAAAATGGCGCTGAGACGAAGCATCAAAACCGGTCCTGGGAGCCTTTTGAGCCCGGGTCTCGGGCGGCCGTGGCTGATTCGCGCCCGCCGGCACCAATCTCCCTGAGTAGGCCCGCCTGTGCAACCGGGAATTCTTGCTATTCTACCGCCACTTCGCCATTCCTGCCGAAAGCCAACCAAGCCTTGCTTCATCGGAACCGCGCCCGCTCATGATGGCCTCCCGCCTTGCCTCACTGACCGCAGCCATTGAACGCGCCCCGAACCGCGCCTTGGGGGTGTTTCTGGTGCTGCATGCGCTCGTGTGGACGGCGCTGCCGGACCTGCTTTACCCCAACCTGCCGCTCGATCTGATCGAGGCCCTGACCTATGGCCGCGAATGGCAACTCGGCTATGACAAGCTCCCGCCCTTACCGTGGTGGCTCGTCGAAATCGCCTGGCGCATCGCGGGGCACGACTTCGCCTACTACCTGCTGGCCCAGATCGCCGTCGTCGTCGCACTGCTTTTCGTTTACGCCACCGCCCGGCCGATCATCGGCGCGACCGGCGCCCTCGCCGCGGTGCTGATCGTCGACGGCCTGCACTACCTCAATTACACCGCCGCCAAGTTCAACCACGACGTCATCCAGCTGCCGTTCTGGGCGATGGCCGGCTACGCGCTGCATCGCGGCCTGCGCCGCGGCCGCCTCGCCGACTGGTTGCTGCTTGGCCTCGCTATCGGCATCCTGGTCTGGGCAAAGTATTTCGTCGTCGTGCTGGTGGCGCCGATGGTGCTTTTTGCCTTGGTCGACGACGACGCGCGCAAGTCTTTGAGGACTCCGGGTCCCTATGTCGCCGCGGTCGTGTCATTAACCGTCGCCGCCCCGCATCTGATCTGGCTGGTCGCCAACGACTTCCTGCCCTTCGCCTATGCCGAGCACCGCGCCGTGCTGCCGCGCGGCTGGTACGACCATCTCTGGCACCCGCTCAAATTCGCCCTCGGCCAGTTCGGCTTCATGATCCCGGCGCTGATCATCGCGCTGCCCTTGTTCTGGCCGCGCAAGGCGGACGGCGAAACGCCGCCGTCCGCCGTGGCCGACGACTTCGACTGGCGCATCGTCACCTGGCTCGCCTTCGGCCCCTGCGCCGTGGTGCTGCTGCTCGGCGTCGTCAGCGGCCGCGGCGCCATCGCCATGTGGGGCTATCCGTTGTGGATGTTCCTCGGCCTCTGGCTGGTGCTCACGGCCCGCCGCGCCATCGAGGGCGCGCGGCTGACGCGTATCGTCGCCACCTGGGCCGTCGTGTTTTGCGTGCTGGCCGGGGCTTTCGTCGTCAATTACGAAATCCTGCCGCGCTTCGACCACCGCTATCGGGCGGTGTTCTTCCCCGGCGAGGCGCTGGCCCGTGAAATCACGATGCGCTATCGCGCCATCACCGGCCAGGCGCCGGTCTATGTCATCGGCTCGATGTGGGACGGCGGCAATGTCGGCCACTACGCGCCGAGCCGGCCGCGCGTGCTGATCGACGGCAAGCCGGGGCGCGCCCCGTGGATCGACCTCAACGACCTGCATGCGCGCGGCGCGGTGATCGTGTGGACCGACGCCGACACGACCGTGGTGCCGCCGATGTACCGCACCGTCGCGCCGGACGCCGCGGTACAGCCGTCTTTCGTGCTGCCCTACCGGCGCGGCACCGGCAGCGTTGAAATCGGCTGGGCCATCGTGCTGCCGAGGCCGTCTTTCGCGGCGCGCTAGGCCGGCTGCGGCGCGGGACTGTGTATCTCGTCGCGCACGATGTGGCCGTCGAGCAGTTCGACGTGGCGGTCCATCCGCTCGGCCATGGCCGCGTCGTGCGTCACCGCGACCACGGTCTTGCCCTTGCCGTGCACGAGGTCCTGAAGCACCTCGAACACCTGCGCGCTGGACTTTGAATCGAGCGAACCTGTCGGCTCGTCGGCCAGGATCACCGGCGGCTCATTGGCGAGCGCCCGCGCCACCGCGACGCGCTGGCGCTGGCCGCCCGAAAGCTGATCGGGCCGCTTGTCCACATGATCGGCAAGACCGAGCGACGAGAGCAGACCGGCGGCTCGTGCGCGCATGTCCTCGCGGCCAAGACGGCCCAGCGCGCGCATCGGCAGCATGACGTTGTCGATAACGGTGAGTTCGGGCAGCAGGAAATGAAACTGGAACACGAAGCCGAGCGTCGTCAGCCGCGCCCGGGCGCGCTCCTCCTCGCTCATCACCGTCGTCACCTTGCCCTCGATCAGCACTTCGCCGGAGGTCGGCATATCGAGCAGGCCGAGCAGATACAGAAGCGACGACTTGCCCGAGCCCGACGGACCGGTAATGGCAACGAATTCGTGCGGCCGGATGACGAGATCGATGTCGCGCACCAGAGTCGTCGGCACGATTCCCGGCAGGATGCGCGTCACCTTGCGCGCCTCGATCAGCGGGGCTTCGGCGTTCATGTCGCGCCTCGGATGATCTCGACCGGGTGCATGCGCGCCGCCTTGCGCGCCGGCTGGTAGCCCGCGATGACCGACGAGGCCAAAGCGACGAAGCCGGCCAGCAGATAATGCAGCGCGCTGTAGGCCAGCGGCAGGTGGTTTCCGTCGAGGAACGGGCTCTTGAACTCCAGCGAGCCGAGCGCGAGGCACAGGAGATAGCCGAGCGCGAAACCGGCCGCCGCGCCGGCAAGTCCGATGATCGACGCCTCGACCACAAAGATCGAGCGCACCGTGAACTCGCTCAGGCCCAGCGACTTCATGATGGCGATATCACGCGCCTTCTCATGCGTGATGGTGGAAATGATGTTGTAGGTGCCGAAACTCGCCACCAGCAAAATGGCGCCGACCACCGTGAACATGATGACGTTGCGGATGACGAAGGTGGACAGCAGGTCCTCATGCGCCTCCTGCCATGACACCGATTTGTAGCCGGTCTCGCGCTCGACGCGCATCGCGACGTCGCGCGACGCCATCGGATCCTTGAGGCGAATGCGCAGCTCGTTGATCAGCCCGGTTTGCTGCGCCAGAATCTGCCCGGTTTTAACGAGGACATAAGCGGTGCTCTCATCGACCTGCCGCACCCCGGTATGAAAATAGCCGACCACCTGGGCGCTCAGCCGCGCGCCCTCACTGGTCTGTAACGTGATGTTGGCGCCGATCCGCGCGCCGATCTTCTCGGACAGCCTGTCGCCGATGACGATGGCGTTGGTGGCGCGGTACAGCGCCGACAAAGGCGCGCCGCGCATCTGCTTCGGCAAATCGGACACCAGCGCCTCGCGGCGCGGATCGATGGCGACGACGCTGGTCGCGACATCGTGGCTGGCATAGCGGATGATCGCCTGCACGCGCACCGTCGGCGCGATGCCGCCAGGCAGCCATGGCTCCAGCGCCGCCATGGTGGCGAGCGGATTCTTGATGCCGCGCCGGCGCGCCTCCGGCGTCAGATTGTGAATCTCGGCGGCGTCATAGAGCCGCTCGGCCGGCTGCGGCGGCGGCGCGCGGCGCTCATCCGAGACGCTGATGTGCGGCATGGCGTTGACGAGCTGGCGGATGAAATCATCCTGCGAGCCCTGCATCAGCGCCGCCATCATGATGGAGAAGCCGACGCCGGTGGCGACGCCGGCCACCGCGACGCCGGTCTGCCGCAACCGCGCGCGAACATGCGTCCATGCGATGTCGAAGATGAGGTTCATGATGCACGATCCGTCATTCCGGGACGCGCGTGAAACGCGCGAACCCGGAATCCAGCGAGGTCGTCCGAGCCCGTGTCTGGCCTCCGGGTTCGCGGGCTAGCGCCCGCGCCCCGGAATGACCGGTCTGTGGATTCCGCGGTCATGGCGGCGTTACCCGCAGCCGCGCGCCGTCCTTGAGGCCGGCGGGCGCGGGCGAAGCGACGCGCTCGCCCTCCTTGACGCCGTCGAGCACCTCCACCGCGCGCGTGCCGCGAATATCGACCGTCACCACGCGCCGGTGCGCATGACCGCCCTCGACAACGTAAACGGCGTTGTCCAGCACCGCATCGGCAGGCACCAGCAGCGCGTTCGGCTTCTCGCGCGTGATGATATTGGCCTCGACGCTCATGCCGGGCTTGAGCGGCGTATCGGCCGGCAGCGCGGCCTTGATGCGGAAGGTCTTGGCGGCGACGTCGCCCATCGGCGTGATCTCCCTGATCCTGCCCTCGAGGCGCCGGTCCGGAAAGGCGTCGGTGCGGAACAGCACCACCTGCCCCAGCGCGACGCGCGGAATGTCCTCTTCGTTGACTTCCGCCACCACCTGCAGCGGCGCAGGCACGCCGACGCGAAACAGGATCTGGCCGGCTTCGGCGATTTCGCCGATTTCGCCGTCGCGGCGCAGCACCACGCCGTCCATCGGCGCGCGGATCGTGTAATCGGCGATGCGCTCGAGCTGCACCGCGATCAGCCCCTGCACCTGCTGCAGGTCCATGGAGGCGCGCTCATAGGCCTGCGTGGTGGCGACGCCGCGCGCGATCAGGTCGCTGACGCGCGACATCTCGTTCTTGAGAAAGGTCTCGCGCGCGCGCAGCTCTTTCATCTGCGCCTGCGCCTCGCCGTCGTCGAGATGCGCGAGCAGGTCGCCCTTGGCGACGGTCTTTCCCTCGCAGTCGCAGATTTCGACAATGCGGTCGCGGATGACGCTGGCGACCTTGGCCCAATGCACCGGCTCGACGCCGCCGGTGGCATAGACGATCTCCACCGCGGTGCCGCGCGCGGCGGCCACGGCGGCGACGCGGGGCCACTGGCTGTAGCGCCACGCCATCGCGCCGGCGGCGGCCGCCACGATCAGAAAAACAATGAGAATAATGCGCCGCTTCTGCATGCGGGCGGTTTTACCGCCCGCGCGTCCCGGCCATATTGACGTACCGCAACGGGTAACCCGTCATTCCGGACGGCGCGAAGCGCCGATTCGGAATCCAGTGCTGGATTCCGGATTCGCTTGCTTCGCAAGCGCCCCGGAATGACGAGCAATTACGCCCCCTGCTTGATGATCGCCGCGACCTTGGAGATGATTTCGTCGATCTGGTCTTCGGTGACGATCAGGGGCGGCGACATGGCCAGCGAGTCGCCCGAGGTGCGGAACATGATGCCGTGGTCGTGGAAGCCCGACTCCAGCGCGTCATAACCGCGCTTGCCGACCGCGTCCGGCTTGCTGGCCAGATCGATGCCCGCCATCAGGCCGACGACGCGGATATCGAGCACGCCCGGCAGACCCTTGAGGCTCATAACGGCCTGCGCCCACACCGGCTCCAACTTCTTGGCCCGCTCGAACAGCTTCTCGTCGCGATAGAGATCGAGCGTCGCGAGGCCGGCCGCGCAGGCCAGTGGGTGCGCCGAATAGGTGTAGCCGTGGAACAATTCGATGACGTGATCCGGGCCGGTCATGAAGGCATCGTGGATGTGCTTGCGTGCAATGACGCCGCCCATCGGCACCGAACCCGAGGTGATGCCCTTGGCGAAGCAGATCATGTCCGGCGTCACGCCATAGCGCTCGGCGGCGAAGGCGTGGCCGAGGCGGCCATAGCCGGTGATGACCTCGTCGAACACCAGCAGAATGCCGTGCTTGTCGCAGATCTGGCGCAGGCGCTTGAGATAGCCCTTCGGCGGCGGCAGCACGGCGGTCGAACCGGACACCGGCTCGACGAACACGGCGGCGATGGTCGAGGCGTCGTGCAGCGCCACCAGACGATCGAGCTCGTCGGCCAGATGCTCGCCCCAGTCCGGCTCGCCGACCGAGAAAGCCTGCTCGGCGCGGCTATAGGTCGATTGCAGATGATCGACGCCGGCCAGCAGCGCGCCGAACTGCTTGCGGTTGGCGACCATGCCGCCAATGGCGGTGCCGCCGAAGCCGACGCCGTGATAGCCGCGCTCGCGGCCGATGAAGCGCACGCGCGAGGCTTCGCCGCGGGCGCGGTGATAGGCCAGCGCGATCTTCATCGCGGTGTCGTCGGCTTCCGAGCCCGAGTTGCAGAAGAACACATGGTCGAGGTCGCCCGGCGCCAGCGCGGCGATGCGGCTCGCCAGCTCGAAGGCCTTGGGATGGCCGAACTGGAAGGTCGGCGAGAAGTCGAGCTCGGCCGCCTGCTTCTGGATCGCGGCGACGATGGAATCGCGGTTGTGGCCGGCATTGGTGCACCACAGGCCGGCCGAGGCGTCGATGATCTTGCGGCCCTCCGGCGTGAAGTAGTGCATGTCCTTGGCGCTCGCCACCATGCGCGGCCGCGCCTTGAACGACCGGTTGGCGGTGAAGGGCATCCAGAACGGCGCCAGGTCGTTGGGGACGGAGGTTGATGCGATTTTGGGGGCCGTGGCCATGGGCTCGCCTCTGCGTGCTGACGGAAGTCGGAAGGCCCACGAATATCCGCTTTCCGCGATAATGACAAAGCGGGAAACGGCTGCTACCACGGCGAAAATCACCCCACAGATATACGAAGCGAATATGTCCGACCCCAAATCCGGCAAGAAACCGCAGAAACTCAAGGCGCGCATGCCGCGGGGCCTCGCCGACCGCGGCCCGGCCGAAATCGCCGCGACGCGGGCCATGGTCGAGACCATCCGCAAGACCTTCGAGCGCTACGGCTTCGATCCGGTGGAAACCCCGACGTTCGAATACACCGACGCGCTCGGCAAATTCCTGCCCGACCAGGACCGCCCGAACGAAGGCGTGTTCTCGTTCCAGGACGACGACGAGCAGTGGATCTCGCTGCGCTACGACCTGACCGCGCCGCTGGCGCGCCACGTTGCCGAGAACTACCAGCACCTGGCGCTGCCCTATCGCAGCTATCGCAGCGGCTATGTCTATCGCAACGAGAAGCCGGGCCCCGGCCGCTTCCGCCAGTTCATGCAGTTCGACGCCGACACGGTCGGCTCGCCGAGCATGGCCGCGGATGCCGAGATGTGCATGCTCGCCGCGGACACCATGGAGGCGCTCGGCATCAAGCGCGGCGACTATGTGGTGAAGGTGAATAACCGCAAGGTGCTGGATGGGGTGATGGAAGCCATCGGCATTGGCGGTGATGAGAACGCGGGTAAGCGGCTGACCGTGCTGCGCGCGATCGATAAACTCGACCGGCTTGGGCCTGTGGGCGTCGAGCAGCTACTTGGTGAGGGTCGCAAAGACGACAGCGGTGACTACACGAAAGGCGCGGGCCTTGGCCGTGCCGACGCGCAAATCGTCCTCGGCGTTGTCGAAAAGCGCAGCGACTGGAAAGAGACCGTAGCCGCCGCCGACCTCTATCTTGCCAAAAGTGAAACTGGCCAGCGCGGCGTGGCAGAGCTTGAAGAGATCGCAAAATTGGTTGCTGCGGCTGGCTACGACGACCGCGTGAAGATCGACCCTTCCGTCGTGCGCGGTCTCGAATACTACACCGGCCCTGTCTACGAAGTTGAACTCACCTTCGAAGTAAAGGACGAAAAGGGCCGTCCGGTGCGGTTCGGCTCGGTCGGCGGCGGTGGCCGTTACGACGGCCTCGTGTCGCGCTTCATGGGTCAGCCCGTGCCGGCGACCGGCTTCTCCATCGGAGTGTCGCGCTTGCAGGCCGCGCTGACCGCGCTCGGCACTCTGTCGAGCAATCCCGAGCCGGGCCCGGTCGTGGTCACCATCATGGACCGCGACAATGTCGCCGCCTATCAGCGCATGGTGAGCCAACTGCGCAACGCCGGCATCCGCGCCGAGCTCTATCTCGGCAATCCCAAGAACAATGTCGGCCAGCAGCTCAAATATGCCGACAAGCGGCACTCGCCCTGCGCCATCATCCAGGGTTCGAACGAGCGCGAGGCCAAACAGGTCATCATCCGTGACCTGATCGCCGGCGCTGAAAGCGCCGCATCGTCGGAGGCCGACCGCGAGGATTACCTCAAGAAGCAGGCCGAGGCGCAGTATCCGGTCAGCGAGGCTGACCTGGTCGCCGAGGTCCGCAAGGTGCTGGCGCGTCACGCCCGCGCCTGAGCACGTTCATCGCCGCGTCACCGGCCTGTCATCGGCCGTAAAGTCGCAGCCGCTAGCCTCCCCGGAACGAAAACGGTTCTGGCGCATTGTGCCGCCAAACCGACAACAAACGTACCGGGGAGACGGTCCGATGGACGATCGTTGGCCTTACCCAATTTCGTTGACGATGCAGCGGCACTCCGGCTCCGCGCCGAAACCGCGCGCGATCACGAGCCCGCCGGTGGCGCCGGCGGTCGAGCCCGAGGCGACGGCGGGCGGACCCGTTCCCGCCCCGTCTGTGCACCCGGCCGAAAAGCCCTAGAGAACGAAAATATTGTCGTCGGCGAGCGACGGCGCATCGCCGATGTCGAGCGCGTGGCCGAGCACCTGCTCGGCGGCGTCGAAACTGTCGAGCAGCGACGTGTTTTCGATCAGTTTGCGGCCCTCGAACCGGAAGAAATTGGCCACCCGGTAACTGGCGGTGCGGCCGTCGGCGGTCACCTGGGCGGTCAGCCGCGTCAACGCCGCGCCGCGATTGCCGTCGATCAGAAACTTGTCCCGGACCAGATGGACCTTGCGCAGCACTTTCGGCGCCTGGCGCGCCATGATGTCGATCACCGCCGCCTTGCCCCGGTGCGTGCCGCAATACGGGATGACGTCGACGGGGCCGCTGATGGTCCAGACGACGTCGTCATGCAGGAACGCGCCGAAGGCCTGCGGATCGCGCGAGGCGAAGGCTTGGAAATAGGCCTCGAATAGGGCGGCATCCGCGATCTCTTCCGCCGCCGGCTTTTGCAGGGCGTCGGTCATAGCATCACCAGATTGTCGGCCCCGGCGGGCGTGTCGTCGCGCGCGGTGAGCGGATGGCCGAGCATCTGCTCGGCGGCGTCGTAGGTGTCGATGATCGACAGGGTTTCGATGACCTTGCCGTCCTTGAACCGCAGGAAATGCGAGAAGCGGTAGCCGATGCTGCGGCCGTCGGACCGGCGCCGTGCCGTCAGGCGATTCAGCGTCGCGACCTCGTCGCCGCTGATGACCACGGATTGATGGGCTATCTTCATGTCGGCCAGCACGCTGGGCAGGATGGTGGCGGCAAGCTCCAGGACCTGCGCCTTGCCGTGGCGTTCGCCGCAATACAGCATGATGGCGACGGGACCGCGGATGCTCCAAACGACATCCTCGTGCAGCAGGGTCTCGAGTTCAGCGCGGTCGCCGGCCGTGTAGGCGGCGTAGAATGCGTCAACGACCTGCCGGGTGACGGAGTGGGCCATTGGTGCGAACCTCCTGATACCAGTGAAGCGGTTGAATGTTGAAAATTCCTTACTTTTCAGCCACTTGCTTGCCCACCCCTGCCGCGCCGCAACAATGATGGGACAACGCCCCGGTTGGGCAAATTCATTAACGACGCCAGTGATTTAAGGGTCAATTATCGTGGCGCCGTCAGGCATTCGTCGTCGAAACCTTAAAGCTGACGTGCTAAAGCGCCGCACGACGATTGGGACGCTGGACGACGATGAACGGGAATTGGGCAACAAGCGGCACGGGCGCCGCATCGGACCCGCGGGCGGAAGCGCTGCTCGCGTCCTATGAGCGCGCCGGTTACGTGCGCGTCGCGCCGCCGATCCTGCAGCCGGCCGAGCCGTTCCTCGACCTCTCCGGCGAGGACATTCGCCGCCGCATGTTTCTCACCACCGCGCCGGGCGGCGCCGAACTGTGCCTGCGGCCCGACCTGACCATCCCGGTGTCGCGCGATTATCTCGCCTCGCCGCTCGCCGGCAAGCCTGCCAATTTCAGCTATCTCGGCCGCGTCTTTCGTCACCGCGCCGACGGCAACGCCGAATTCCTGCAGGCCGGCATCGAGAGCTTCGGCCGCCACGACACGGCAGCCTCCGACGCCGAGATGCTTGCTCTGGGGCTCGAGACGACCGCCCATTTCGGCCTCGCCTCGCCGGCGATCCGCACCGGCGACGTCGCGCTGTTCGCCGCGCTGATTGCCGCGCTCGATCTGGCGCCGGCGTGGAAGCGCCGCCTGATCAAGGATTTCAACCGCAAGGAAAACCTGGCGCAGGACCTTGAGCGCCTCGTGCTGGGCGGCACCAACGGCCGGCCGAAATATCAGGGCGTGCTCGCCGCGCTCGCCGGCTCCGACCCCAAAGGCGCACACGCGCTGGTCACCGACCTCCTGTCGATCGCCGGCATCAGCGCCGTCGGCGGCCGCTCGGTGGCGGAGATCGCCGACCGCTTCCTCGAGCAATCGGCGCTGGGGGCCTCGACCAAGCTGCCGCGCGATGTGCGCGGCCTGATCGAACGCTTCCTTGCCATTGCCGGCGATCCGGATGAGGCCGCCGCCGAATTGCGCGCGCTTGCAGCCGACGCCAATCTCTCCGGCGAACTGGCCCCCGCGCTCGATCTCCTGGAAAGCCGCAACGGCTTCCTCGCCGCGCGCGACATCGATCTCAAGCGCGTCGCGTTCTCCACCGCCTTCGGCCGCGGCTTCGATTACTATACCGGCTTCGTCTTCGAGATCACCGATCCGTCGCGCACCGGCGATCCGCTGGTCGCGGGCGGGCGCTATGACGGCCTTTTGACGCGGCTCGGCGCCACCACCCCTATTCCCGCCGTGGGCTTCGCGGTCTGGATCGAACGCCTCGCCGTTTATGGAGGCGCAGCATGAGCGCGCCATTCGTTCTCGCCGTGCCCGCCAAGGGCCGGCTGCAGGAAAACGCCGAAAGCTTCTTCGCGCGCTCGGGGCTGCAACTCGTCAAGCCGCGCGGCGCCCGCGACTATCGCGGCGCCGTCGCCGGACTCGACGGCGTCGAAATCGCCTATCTGTCGGCCAGCGAAATCACGGCGCAGCTTGCCGCCGGCGCGGTCCACATGGGCGTCACCGGCGAGGACCTGATCCGCGAGCAGATCGCCGATGCCGACGCGAAGGTGGTGCTGCTGGAGCCGCTCGGCTTCGGCTTTGCCAATGTCGTGGTCGCGGTGCCGCAGGCCTGGATCGACGTGCGCACCATGGCCGACATCGACGACGTCGCCACCGGCTTCCGCCAGAACCATGGCCGCAAGATGCGGGTCGCGACCAAATACATCAACCTGACGCGCGAGTTCTTCTCCGCGCATGGCATTATCGACTATCGCATCGTCGAAAGCGCGGGCGCGACCGAAGGCGCGCCGGCCGCCGGCACCGCCGAACTGATCGTGGACATCACCACCACCGGCACGACGCTCGCCGCCAATGCGCTGAAGATCATCGATGACGGCGTCATGCTGCGTTCGCAGGCCAACCTCGTCGCCGCGCGCACCGCAGACTGGGGCAACGGCACACGCGAGACGGCGCGCGTCATCCTCGACCGCATCGCCGCGCAGGCGCGCGCGCGCGCCTATCGCGAAGTGCGCTCGCGCTTTGCCGCCTGCGACGCCAGGCTCGTCGAAGACGCTAAGGCGAAATTCGGCGTGCAGACCCCGTTCGGCGGACCGACCTCCTCTGGCATGCTGACACTGCATTGCCCGCCCGGGCAGGTCTATGCGCTCACGTCGTTCCTGCGCGAACGCGGCGCCGAAGCCGTCGCGGTGGCCGATCTCGATTACGTGTTCTCGAAGGAGAACCCGCTGTTCGCGAAACTGGAAGCAGCGCTGTAGCGTCATCAAACCGATTACGTCAGGGGGTCGCGGCCCGCCCTCTAGCACCACAACCGGTATCCGGCGAGGACCGACCCAAAACGGCGGTATTTTTATCCTACTGAGGGGCGGCATCCCCTTTATAACGCGGCATCGGGCAACATTGCGCTTGAGTTGCGCCGCTTCACCCGGGTAATTTTCTTTCGGAAACTGTTTATAATTTCCGGTATCAGAATGATCTCGTTTCTGTGGCGATCACTTGTGCTGGCGGCATGCGCGATGTTGGCAGCGCCGCCCGTCACGGCTGCGGCCGATCCAGCCTCTTCCTGGAACGGCTTTTATGTCGGCGCTCACGCCGGCTACGCTTGGACGAGAGCTGACATCAACACCACGCTCGGACCGGCGGCCTCGTGCGGCGGCGGTGTTGTCAACTGTAACGCTGTCTCCAGCGTCGAGTCGCAACCACTGAACCCGCGCGGCTTCGCCGGCGGCGCGCTTGCGGGATACAGTTTCCAGAGCGGCAGCCTGGTTTATGGCCTCGAAGCCGATTTTTCCGGCCTCGCCGGCAGCGCATCACGCACGGTCACGGGAACGTTCCCCGTCGGCGGCTGCTGCTTCACCGTGAGCCAGAGCGTCAAGGCCGACTGGACGATGACCATTCGGCCTCGCATCGGTTACGCATTCGACCGCGCACTTGTCTATGCCACCGGCGGGCTTGCCCTGGGGCATTTGAAATACAGCGAGCAGGTCGTCGACACCGCGGGCAACACCGAAAACACCAACATCTCGTCGGTGAAGGCCGGCTGGACACTCGGCGGCGGCGTCGAATACGCGTTGCCGAACCGCTGGACGCTGCGCGGCGAATATCTTTATACGAAGTTCGCTCAACTCGGCACAGACACGACCGCTTCGGTCGTCTCCTACGTTCCGCCCTCGCCGCTGGTCTACAGCCACCGCGTCGATTTTTCGTCCAGTACGGCCCGCGCCGCGCTGATCTATCGCCTCCAGCCGTAACCGCCCGCAAGACCGAAGCAGCGCCGTCACTATCCCTTCAGCGCCTGCGCGATATCCGCGACCAGATCGTCCGGATGCTCGATGCCGACCGACAGGCGGATCGTGGTGTCGAGCACACCGATGCGGGCGCGCACATCCGCAGGCACGCCGGAATGCGTCATCGCCGCCGGATGGCTGGCGAGCGATTCAGTGCCGCCAAGACTGACCGCGAGCTTGAACACCTGCAGCGCATTGAGGAAGGCGAAGGCCTCCGCCTGCCCGCCCTTGATGTCGAAGGAGAAGGTCGAACCGGCGCCTGTGCATTGCCGCTCATAGGTGGCGCGCGCCGGCCCGGCACCAAGGAACGGCAGATAATGAACGTGCGCGACGCGCGGATGATCGCGCAGGAATTCGGCGACGATCTTCGCATTGGCATTGGATCTTTCCATGCGCAGGGCCAAAGTTTCCAGAGAGCGGCCGAGCATCCAGCACGAATGCGGATCGAGCTGCGTGCCGATGGCGCTGCGCAGGGCCTTCACCGGGCCGATCACCGCCTGGCTGCCCAGCGCCGCGCCGGCAATGAGATCGGAATGGCCGCCGACATATTTGGTCAACGAATAGAGCGACAGGTCGGCGCCGAAATCCAGCGGGCGCTGAAATACCGGCCCGAGCAAAGTATTGTCGCAGGCGACGATCGGCCGGTGGCCCTGCGCGGCTCCGACTTCGTCGGCGAGACGGCGCACCAGCGCGATATCGACCAAAGTATTGGTCGGGTTGGATGGCGTCTCGATCAGCACCACGGCGACGCGGCCGAGCTTTTGCGCCTGTGTCAGCGACGCGCGAATCGCGCCTTCGCTGACGCCGTCATCGAAGGGCACCGCCTTGATGCCGAACTGGGCGAAGGTCTTGCTCAGCAGCGTTTCGGTGCCGCCATAGAGCGGCTGCGAATGCACGATGACATCGCCGGGCCGCGCATAGGCCATCAGCGAGGTCGAGATGGCCGACATGCCGGACGAGAACAGGATTGCGGATTCGGCGCCCTCATAGACGGCGAGCCGGTCCTCGACGATCTCGCTGTTGGGGTGGTTGAACCGCGAATAGACCAGCCCGGCGCCAGTGCCGGCCGGCGGCGTCTTGCGCCCGGATACATAGTCGAAGAAATCGCGGCCTTCCTCTGCGGTGCCGAAAACGAATGTGGACGTGAGAAACACCGGCGGCTTGACCGCCCCTTCCGACAGCATCGGGTCGTAGCCGTAGCCGAGCATCAAGGTCTCGGGCTTGAGCTGGTGATTGCCGATCTGCGTCTTGGAGGCGCGGGGCGCGGCCATGGCGATGTCCTTTGTGCTGGCGGCGGAGTCGCCGCAGCACAAAGGCTAGCAGAGATTATGGCCGCTAATGCGACGGATATCGGTCCGGCTGCACCGAATCGACCGCCATGCCGCTGTGAAGCGGCACCCGGCCCTGGAGGCACTGCCGGAAGAAATCGTCCCACTCGCCGCGCTCGACGTGAACGCCGCGCACCCAACCCAGCCTGAAGCATTCGTCGTAACTTGGCGCACCCGCCGGTACGCCGCCAAAATCGCCGGACGCGGTCGCCGGCTCGTTTTCAGGCTGAGCGTAGGAATCCTCGGCCTGCGCCGGCGCAGCAGCGCATACGAACGATACAAGCACCGCCAAGATAAAGTAGCGCATCTTGCAGCCCTGTCGCGTGAGACGACGGTCCGGTCGTCACGCGCCCCGTGCGCAAGCTAGAAAACCATCGGGCCGGCGGAACGATAAATGCTCCTTTAAAAAACCGCCCCTCCCATAGCGCCGGCATAGACAGCGCGTATAGCGCCCGTAAAACCGCAAGCTAGAGAGATGATTTTGACGCTCGCGGATTTATAAATATCCGTGGGCTGCGGAGCGTGATGTTGACGAGACTCAAATAGAGCGGCACTTCGCCACCGCGCCGGCAAGGTCGGCCTGCGAATGCCCTTGGTGGTGAAGAGCGGCTCGGTCGCCTTGCGCAAGGCGGCCTCGTCCATCCCTTCGCCGGCGTCTGCGACTGATGGTCAGGGATTTGGCAGATCGCGCTTTCTGAACACCACAAAGTGGGACAGCGAAAAGTTGACGACGAAACTGACGAGAATGGAGATGAGCTTGGCCGCCAGCACCGGTGTCACATAGGACAACAGGACCAATGTCGCCGTCGAGGCGACCATGCCGGCGACGCCGGAGGCGACAAATGTTCCGTAGTCGCGCCAGCGCAGCACCCGGCCGGACTCCGGCCCGAAGGTGATGAACGAGTTCATCGCATAGGAGAACGACACCGCCGTCACCCAGGCGATGACATTGGCCGGCACCAGCCGCCAGCCGAGCAACTGGTTGGCCGTCCAGAAAATGGAAAAGTCGATCGCCGTGTTGACGACGCCGATCATGGCGAAGCTGAGCGCCTTGAGAGCAATGGCTCTTTCGGCCCAGGCCACCTTTAACCGGTGGACGAGGTTTTGCAGCGTTTCGATCATCGCGTTTCCTTATCATCCCGGATCGCCAAGGTCTTGTCCGAAAAGGCGGTTCCGGGGCTGCGCCACGGGCCCCCACCGGGGCGACAAGGCCGCGCCCATACGCTATAGATCACGGGCTTAAGTGGAGGCCCTAAGTGTCCAAAGCGCCGGCAAAAACCCGGAAATCGGCCCGCCGGGCCGACAAGTCCCTCACCGCACGCAGCGCCCCGGCGGGGCTGTCGATCGTGGTGCCCGTATACAACGAGGCCAAGGGCCTGCCGATTCTGCACGAGCGGATCGCCGAGGCCGCGCGCTCGCTGACCAGCAAATACGGGCTCGCCGTCGAGGTCGTCTATGTGGATGACGGCAGCCGCGACGACACCTTTCGCGTGGCGCTGGCGCTGCCGCCTCTGTCTCTCGACGTCCAGGCCATCGGCCTGTCACGCAATTTCGGCAAGGAAGCCGCCCTGCTCGCCGGCCTCGACCACTGTCGGCATGGCGCCGTGCTGTTCATGGATGGCGACGGCCAGCACCCGCCGAGCCTGATTACCACGCTGGTGTCGCGTTGGCTCGATGACGGCTACGACGTCGTCTATACCGCCAAGGCGCATCGCGAAAACGAGCCGTTTCTGCGCCGCCAGGGCGTCGCGGGCTTCTATTGGCTGCTGAACTGGCGCGCCCGCCTGAAAATTCCCGAAGACGCCGGCGACTTCCGCCTGCTCTCGCCGCGCGCGGCCGACGCGCTGCGCCAGTTGCCCGAGCGCAATCGCTTCTTCAAGGGCCTGTCGACCTGGATCGGCTTCCGCCAGGTGCGCGTCGACTACGAACCGGCGGAACGCGAACATGGCGTCACGAGCTGGAACGTCTGGTCGCTGATCGGCCTGTCGATCGAAGGGCTGACGTCGTTCTCGGTCGCGCCGCTGCGCGTCGCCAGCCTGCTTGGCGTGTTGCTCGCGGCCTCGGCGCTGCTGTTCGGCCTCTGGATCCTGCTCGAGACGATTCTGTTCGGCAAGGATGTGCCGGGCTATCCGTCGCTGGTCGTCAGCATCATGTTCATCGGCGCCATGCAGCTTCTGATGATCGGCGTGCTCGGCGAATACATCGGCAAGCTGCTGTCCGAGGTCAAAGGCCGTCCGGTGTATGTCGTCGCCGAACACAGCCTGAAAGAGGTCAAGGAAGATTCCGCGCGCCCCGCTGCCGTGAGTGCGGAGTAAATCTTGTCCGTCAGGACCCGCCGCATCTGGCTGTGCGCCGACGACTACGGCATGGCGCCCGGCGTCAACGACGCCATCCGTCAACTGATTGCAAAACGGCGGCTCAATGCCACCTCGGTGATGACGGCGGCGACGCATCTGGACCGCGTCGACGCCGATGCGCTGGTTGACGTCAATATCGACGGACAGGCGGCCATCGGCCTCCACGTCACGCTCACCGCACCGTTCAAACCCTTGAGTGCCGCCTTCAAGCCGCTGCGCGACGGCGCGTTTCTGCCGCAGCCCGAACTGATGCGGCTCGCTCTCATGCGGCGGCTCGATGTCGAGCGTTTCACTATCGAGATCGCCACCCAGGTCGAGGCCTTTGTCGGCCTGTTCGGCCGCCTGCCCGACTATCTCGACGGCCATCAGCATGTGCAGTTGCTGCCGCAGGTGCGCGATGCCTTCCTGAAGGTGGCCGCCGAAGCCGTGCCCGGGGCCTGGGTGCGCCAGTGCGGCCGGCCGCGCGGCGCCCGCCCGCTGCATGAGCCCAAGGCGCTGGTCATCGACATCCTCAATGTCGGCTTCCGTACCAAGGCGAGCCGCCTTGGCATCGCCACCAACCCGGCCTTTGCGGGGGCCTATTCGTTCAACCCGAAGGCCGATTTTCCGAAGATATTCCCCCGCTTCCTCAAGAGCCTGCCCGATGGCGGCCTGATCATGTGTCATCCGGGCTTCGTCGATGCCGAGCTAGCCTCGCTCGACAGCCTGACGACCTTGCGCGAGCATGAATTCGCCTTTTTCAATTCGGATGCTTTTCCGGCCGTGCTTGCCGCCCATCATGTTGAATTGGCGCCGCCCTCTGGCACCGGCGGCGGCGCTTCCTAAATTCTGACGGCGTGCAGCCTGCACGCTTTGGGAGGATGTCCATGACGCCGCAGGAACGCCAGTTGATCGACGACCTGTTCGACAAGCTCGCCAAAGTCGAGGCGACGCCGCGCGATGCCAGCGCCGAGCGCGCCATCACCGAGGCGTCGCAGCGCGCGCCGCACGCCTTGTACGCTTTGGTGCAAACCGTGCTGGTACAGGACGAAGCTCTCAAGCAGGCCGAGGCGCGCATCCGCGAACTAAGTGGCGAAGCCGAAGCGCCGGCCGGCGGCGGCTTCCTCGATTCAATGCGCAACGCGCTGGGCGGTGGCCGCGGTTCCGTGCCGAGCGTGCGCGCCGGCACTCCGGATTCGCGCTGGAATACCGGCGGCGCCTTGGCGCAGGTCCAGCAACCGGCGGCGCCGTTCAACGCGCCGCAAGCGCAATCTCAACAGCAAGGCGGCGGTGGTTCTTTCCTCGGCACCGCGGCGGCAACCGCCGCCGGCGTCATCGGCGGCTCGATGCTGTTCAATGCGCTGGGCGGCATGTTCGGCGGCCATCACAGCGGCAGCGCGATGGCCGACGTCCCGCGCGATCAGGGATCCGGCAGTCCGTGGGGCGGCAAGGATAACGCCTCGGGCAGCGACCTGTCGCGCGAAGCCGGCGTGAACGATGTCGGCGGCGACCGGCGCGCCGGCCTGTTCGATGACGCCGATCAGTACGACACTGCCGACAACAGCGATTTCGGCGATGACACGGGCGGTGATTTCGACGGCGACGTGTAACCGTCATTCCGGGGCGCGCGCATAACGCGTGAGCCCGGAATCCGGAAACAGCCTCCGGAGATTTGTCGCTGGATTCCGGATCGCTGCCGCGCAGCGTCCGGAATGACGGATCACATCACCTTGACCTTGGCGCCGACCGCGACGCGCTCGTAGAGGTCCTCGACGTCGGCGTTGCGCATGCGAATGCAACCCGACGAGACATTCTGCCCGATGGTCCACGGCTCGTTGGAGCCGTGGATCCGATACAGCGTCGAGCCCAGATAGAGCGCGCGGGCGCCGAGCGGATTGTTCGGTCCGCCCTCCATGTGGCGCGGCAGATAAGGCTGGCGCTCCAGCATTTCCTTCGGCGGCGTCCAGTCCGGCCATTCCTTTTTCGCCGACACCAGATGCGTGCCGGCCCAGGTGAAGCCCGGCCGGCCGACGCCGATGCCGTAACGCAGCGCGCGGCCACCCGGCTGCACCAGATAGAGAAACTTGTTGGGCGTATCGACCACGACTGTGCCCGGCTCTTCCGTGCCGGTGTAGGCGACTTCCTGCTTCTCGTAGATCGGATTGATCGGATAGTCGCGGCGCGCCATCGGCTCGCCCACGATCGGACCGGTATTGGCATAGACCTGTTGCACCGGTGCGGGCTGACCGTAATAGCCCTGCGCCGCTTGCTGCTCGTGCGGCAGCGGCGCATAGCCCTGCATGCGCTCGTTGCGCCCGCCGCCGCCGAAAATCGCCTCGATGAATCCGCCGCCGAGATCGCGCTCCATGCGCTGCGGCTGCGCCGTCACCACCATCGGCGGCGGCGCCTGCATCTGCGCGCGCATTGCGGCGCGGCCTTGCGCCGGAGGCGCGTAATACTGCGGCTGCGGCTGAGCGTAATATTGCGGCTGGGGCTGGGCATAATACTGCGCATGCGCCGGCATCGCGCACAGGACAAATGCCGTCAGCCCAAAGATCGTCGAACGATGCCGCATCACGCCACTCACACAACAAACAAGCGCCGAGCGCTCACCACACGTCACTCAAGCATCGAATGGTAAATCCGGCCATGCGCGGCCTTGTCGCGCGGCGAAATCGTCGCGCCAAAGTTTATATTGGGTAAAATGCGAGCGGATTTGGTTAACCGCCGGTTTCCGGAATCCGCGGCGTTTTTTGCTAATTCTCGCGTTGCAACGCGGCGTTAATTCACCATGCGCTAAAGCCTTGGACGACAGGCGAGGCCCGGAATACTTGCAACGCAAGGTGTTCAAGATCGAAGCGATGCTCGCGCCGCGGCGGCAGCCCGGCGGCAGCCTTGCCATGCGCGCGCCGTCGTCCCAGCCGGCCCCGTCGACCAGCGACAATGCCGAGGCGCTGATCGGACTCCAGGCCGAACTCGCCTACGTCCACGAATCGATCGCGCGCAACAAGCGTGAACTCACCGCGCTGATCGGCGACGACAAGGAGCGCCGCCTGGTCCGCGCCGGCGCCGAACTCGGTGCCGCCATCGCGGCAATGCGCGGCGCCACCGATACGATCCTCGGCACCGCCGAAGCCGCCGACGACAGCGCGCGCACGCTCGCCGCCAGCCTCACCGACGAATTCAAGCGCGGCCTTGCGCAGGACATCCAGGAGCAGATCGTCAAGATCTACGAGGCTTGCAATTTTCAGGACATCGCCGGACAGCACATCGGCAAGGTGATCGGAATGCTGGCGTCGGTTGAAAGCCAGCTCGAGACCATTCTGGCGCGCTGCGACGGCGTTCATGCCGTCACGGAACCGCAGGAAGTGCCGGTCAAAGGCAACAGCCTTCTCAACGGTCCGAAGTTGTCGGGCGATGCCGGCCACGCCACCCAGAGCGACATCGACCGGTTGTTCGCCTAGGACGCAGGCCGCCTGATCACATAGAAGCAGACAAGCGCAATCGCGCCGAAGGCGCAGGCCAGCGCCAGCGCCGCCCTGTCGGAAAAGCCATCGATCACCGCGGCCATGAGAAGCGGCGCGACCGCCTGCACCAGAAGAAACGGAAAGGCGAGCCGCCCCATCAGCCGGCCGTAGCCGGAGGCCCCGAACAGAGCGAGCGGCACCGCGCCGCGCGCGATGGTGATAAGCCCGTTCGCGCCGCCGAAGATGATGGCAAAGGCCGCCGCCGCCGGCGGCGCGATCCCGAGCACGGCGATCATGATGAAGCCGGTCAGCAAGGTTGTGAGCGCGATGCGCGCGATCCACAAAGGATGCAGGTTGCGGCCGAAGGAAAACTCGATGATGCGCGCACCGACCTGCGCCGGGCCGAACAGCGCGCCGATCCACACCACCGTGTCGCCGTCGATGCCGGAGCGCGCGAAGATCGCCAGCAGGTGCGCGGCCAGCGCCGACGGCACGAAAGCGTATACGGCAAAACCACCGGCAACGAGGATAAACGGCCAGCCGCGCGCCGGCAGCACCCGGTCGGGCACCTTGATGCCGTCGGCCGGCGGCGCCTCGACCGCGAAACGGTGGCGCGGCAGCAGGAACGCATGCAGCGGCGCCGCGATGACGACGAGCAGGACGGCGTAGATAAGATAGGCGCCGCGCCAGCCGAGGGCCTCGGACAGGAAATGCGTCGCCGGCCAGCCGACGGTCGAGGCAAAACCGCCGGCCAAGGTCAGCGCCGTGATCGGCCGCCGCGCCGCCGCGCCGAAGATACGGCCGAGCGTGCCGAAGGCGGCGTCATAGAGGCTCGCCGACAGCGCGACGCCAAGCAGGGTCCACACCGCAATATAGGCGACGCGATGCTCGGCGATGGTGATCAGGACGAGCCCGAGCGCGCCGAGCAGCGAGCCGGCCGTCATCACCACGTGCCCGCCGTAATGATCGATCGCGCGCCCGACATAGGGCGCTGACAAACCCGCGGCCAGCAGCGCGACGGAAAAGCCGCCCATGGCGAACGATATCGACCAGCCGTGCTCGCGCGCGATCATCGGCACGATCAGCACCGGCGTGTAGTAAATGCCGCCCCACGCCAGAATCTGCGTGACGCCGAGAACCGGAACCGCGCGCCAGGGGCCGGAGAGGAAGCTGCGGAGGGAAGTCATCGATGGTGCCACTCTTCACCTCTCCCATAGGGAGAGGTCGGATCGTCATAGCGCGTTTGCGACGCGCTATGACGATCCGGGTGAGAGGTTATAGCCTATCGATGATCAGGAACCCCTTCACCCCAACCCTCTCCCCACATAGTTCGCCGTACGGCGAACGTTCGTTCGCCTATGGAGAGGGAGCACGCCGGAGTTCGGCGCTCATTCTTGCTCAGCGCGCCGGCGGCTTCGGCTTCGCGGCGGGCTTGCGCGGCTTGGCCGGCGGCTTCTTGGAGCCTTCGGCGCCGCAGCGCACATAGATCATGTTGCCGTAACGGCCCTGCACTTCCGGGTCCATCCAGCGCAGGATCAGGACGCGGCCATCGAACTGCACCACCTCGCGGTCCTGCTGGCTGGCCGGCGGATCTTCGGCCGGGCCGATATAGGTCTTGCCCCCCGGCGCGCCCTTGAGGCGCAGCTCGGTCGGGGTCGACTGATCGGCCAGATGCATCATCACGCCGCCGGTCGGGCCAAGGCCGATGACATAAGGCTGGCGACACTGGCCGGCGGCATTGGTTTCGGTGCGGACGCGATCTTCCTCGCGGTGATAGGCGGCCAGGCCCCAATTGCCGACGATGTCCTGGGGCGGGAAAGCCGGCGGCAAGGTCGGGATCACGGGCGGCGGCGGCGGCTCCGGCGGCCCGCTCGGCGTGGTCGAACAGCCTGCGATGCCAAGGCCCACGGCAAGAACCAGAACGGTCCGCAGGCGGGCGCCGGGCAGACCTAGGCGGTTAAACAGGCTCATCGGGACTCCTGGAAGCGCTATGGATTGAGATTGCTGGGCATCGACTGGCAGTGCAAGCGAAAGCCTAACGCTCGGTACCCGCCACTTGTGCCCGGAATGCGGCCACATTCATGAACGGCTGCAGCTTGACACCCAACCGTTAAGGCAATATCTCCGCTGGCGCGATTGGCACTCTCTATCGAAGAGTGCTAAGGGTTTCTGTTCCCTGCATTTTCTGTCCTGGCGCCAATGCTTCCGGCGCCAGAAGCCCGGGCTCAGCCCATTCGTCCGTCGCGACTCCGTCCACGAAGAAGCCCAAGGAAAGTTCCCATGGCCAAAACCAAGTTCCGTCCCCTGCACGACCGCGTCGTCGTGCGCCGCATCACCGCCTCCGAGAAGACCAAGGGCGGCATCATCATCCCCGACACCGCGCAGGAAAAGCCGTCGGAAGGCGAAGTGATCGCCGTCGGCCCGGGCGGCCGCGACGAAACCGGCAAGCTGATCCCGCTCGACATCAAGGCCGGCGACCGCGTCCTGTTCGGCAAGTGGTCGGGCACCGAAGTGAAGATCGACGGTGAAGATCTCCTCATCATGAAGGAGAGCGACATCATGGGCGTCGTCGCCTAAGCGCCCGCCAGCACCAATCATCCGGAGTAAACTCACATGGCTGCCAAAGACGTCAAATTTTCCGGCGACGCGCGCGACCGCATGCTGCGCGGCGTCGACATCCTCGCCAACGCCGTGAAGGTCACGCTCGGTCCGAAGGGCCGCAACGTCGTGATCGACAAGTCGTTCGGCGCTCCCCGCATCACCAAGGACGGCGTCACCGTCGCCAAGGAGATCGAGCTCGAGGACAAGTTCGAGAACATGGGCGCGCAGATGCTGCGCGAGGTCGCCTCGAAGACCAACGATCTCGCCGGCGACGGCACCACCACCGCCACCGTGCTCGCCCAGGCGATCGTGCGCGAAGGCGCCAAGTCCGTTGCCGCCGGCATGAACCCGATGGACCTCAAGCGCGGCATCGACATCGCGACCGCCGCGGTCATCAAGGACATCGAAAAGCGCGCCAAGAAGGTTTCGTCCTCGGCCGAAGTCGCCCAGGTCGGCACCATTTCCTCGAACGGCGACGTTCAGATCGGCAAGATGATCGCCCAGGCGATGCAGAAGGTCGGCAACGAAGGCGTCATCACCGTTGAAGAAGCCAAGGCGATGGAGACCGAGGTCGAAATCGTCGAAGGCATGCAGTTCGACCGCGGCTACATCTCGCCCTACTTCGTCACCAACGCCGAGAAGATGATCGCCGAGCTCGAGGACGCCTATATCCTCCTGCACGAAAAGAAGCTCTCGGGCCTCCAGGCGATGCTGCCCGTGCTCGAAGCCGTGGTGCAGTCGGGCAAGCCGCTCATCATCATCGCCGAAGACGTCGAAGGCGAAGCCATCGCCACGCTCGTCGTCAACAAGCTGCGCGGCGGCCTCAAGGTCGCGGCCGTGAAAGCGCCGGGCTTCGGCGATCGCCGCAAGGCGATGCTGGAAGATATCGCCATTCTCACCGGCGGCCAGCTCATCTCGGAAGATCTCGGCATCAAGCTCGAGAACGTCACCGTGAACATGCTCGGCCGCGCCAAGAAGGTCGTGATCGAGAAGGAAAAGACCACGATCGTCAACGGCACCGGCAAGAAAGCCGATATCGAAGCGCGCGTGCAGCAGATTAAGGCGCAGATCGAGGAAACCACCTCTGACTACGACAAGGAGAAGCTGCAGGAGCGTCTGGCCAAGCTCGCGGGCGGCGTGGCCGTGATCAAGGTCGGCGGCGCGACCGAGATCGAGGTCAAGGAGAAGAAGGACCGCGTCGAGGACGCCCTCAACGCCACGCGCGCTGCCGTTCAGGAAGGCATCGTGCCGGGCGGCGGCACCGCGCTGCTGCGCGCCAAGAAGGCCGTCGGCAAGCTGTCGAACGACAACCCGGACGTTCAGGCCGGCATCAACATCGTCCTCAAGGCCCTCGAAGCGCCGATCCGCCAGATCGCGGAAAACGCCGGCGTCGAAGGCTCGATCGTGGTCGGCAAGATCACCGACGAGAAGTCGGAGACCTTCGGCTTCGATGCGCAGAACGAAGAGTATGTCGACATGATCGCCAAGGGCATCGTCGATCCGGCCAAGGTCGTGCGCACCGCGCTGCAGGACGCCGCTTCCGTGGCCGGCCTGCTGGTGACCACGGAAGCCATGGTCGCCGAATTGCCGAAGGAAGCCGGTCCGGCCATGCCGCCGGGCGGCGGCATGGGTGGGATGGGCGGCATGATGTGACGCGGTAGCGTCATCCCGGACGCGATGCAGCACGAAGTGATGCATCGCAGATCCGGGATCGTTCAACATCAAATAAGAAAGGCCCGGCAGCAGCGATGCCGGGCCTTTTTGTTTGTGCCGCCAGGGCGGCGAAGCCCTCAGTGGCTCGACAAGCGGAAGCGCAGCGGCACGCCGCCGGGTCCGCTCAGCGAGACGGTGTCACCCTGGCGCTGCCATGCGGACGTCTGCGTCAGTTGTTCGAGCAGTTCGGCGTCGGCCTGGATGCGCTCCGGACTGCATTGCCCGGTGCTCATGTAGAGCGGCAATGTGTCCGGCAGCGGCGCGGTTTGAATCTTGATATCGGCACCATTCACCTCAAACAAGGCCGGTACGGTCTGGCACCACAGGTCGACGGTGGTCCGGCCATCGGCGCCGATGGTGAGCACCGGCACGCGTTTCAGCGGACCGATACGCTGCGCGTCCAGCACCAGAACCTGATCGAAGGGAAATTGCTGAGCCAGAGCGGCACCGGACAACATGCCAGCGAAAAGAGCCAAAGCCGGCAGCAACCGGCGCAAGATCAGGCGCATGAAAATCATGTCGTCTCCGAACTAAGCGGCCGCGGGCGCGGCACGGAGGAAAAACACGCAAGCGGCTGACATGAAGCCTCGGCGCGGTCCGGTCAAGACGTCCTGGCGCCGCATCGTCGCGCCGCCGCCGATGCCCACAGCATGACGAAGTTGTTACGTGGCAGCGGCGCTTTCGCGCTCAAAAACCGCCGTGACGTTATTACAATGGTTTTCCGCAGCCGGGAGCCCGCATTATGGAACAGCGCCATATCGACCAGAAGGTGGTCGATCTTTATGACACTTTCACGCATGGCCTGATCGACCGGCGCACTTTCATGGAGCGGCTGACCCTGATCGCGGGCTCGGCCGCCGCGGCCACCGCGCTGCTGCCGGCTCTGCAGAATAACTATGCCCAGGCCGCGACTGTCGCTGCGGACGATGCCCGGCTGGTGATCGAGAAGGCTGGCTACGACGCCGGCGGCACGCAGATGTCGGGCTATCTGGCACGCCTCAAGGGCGCCGCCAAACGCCCGGCCGTGATCGTCATTCACGAGAACCGCGGCCTCAACCCGCATATCGAGGATGTCACACGCCGCATCGCCCTCGCCGGCTTTCTCGCCTTCGGCGTCGATGCGCTGTCGCCGCTCGGCGGCACGCCCACGGACGAGGACAAGGGCCGCGACATGATCGGCTCGCTCAACACCGCTGAGACGGCGCAGCGCCTCGCAGCCGCCGTGCGGTTTCTGGCGAAGCATGCCGAGTCGACGGGCAAAGTCGGCGCCGTCGGCTTCTGCTGGGGCGGCGGCATGGTGAACCGCATCGCCGTGCTTTCGCCGGAATTACAAGCCGGCGTTGCTTATTACGGCGCCCAACCGCCAGCGGCGGACGCGCCGAAAATTCACGCAGCGCTGCTGCTACACTATGCCGGGCTCGACCAGCGTATCAACGCGGGCATCCCGGCCTACGAGGAAGCCCTGAAGGCCGCCGGCAAAACCTTCACCGTCCACGTCTATCCGGACGTCAACCACGCCTTCAACAACGACAACGGCAACCGCTACGACAAGGCGGCCGCGGATCTGGCGTGGAGCCGCACCATCGCCTTCTTCACCGCGCATCTCGACGCGCCGCCTAAGACTTAACCGGACAGCCGCGACACCAGCCAGTTCGCGGTGCGCAGCAACCGCGCGTCGTCGCCCATGGCGCCGACAAGCTGGACGCCGAGCGGCAACCCGTTTTCGCCCGTGAGCAACGGCAACGTGATCGCCGGCAATCCGGTCAGGCTCCACAGCGAACAGAAGGACGGATCGCCGGTCGCCTGGCCGACCGGCGCGACACCCACCGTCGCCGGCGTAATGATCGCGGTGCAGGCCTGCTCGAACAATTCGCCGAGTGCCTCGCGCATGGCGCGCGCATCCTCCAGCGCGTCCAGATAGGCCGCCGCCGAAACGGCGCGACCGTCCGCCATCAGCGCATTGAATTGCGGACTGATCAGGTCGCCGCCCTCTTCGGCATAACGGCCGAGATTGTGCACCATCTCCACCGCCATGATCGCCTTCTGCGCGTCCCAGCCCGCGGCGTAGCTTTCCGGCAGGTCGTAGGTGAAGCAGTCGCCGCCAAGCTCCGCGGCGAGCGCCTCGAAGGCGTCGCGCGTGTCGGCATCGGCCTTGTCCCAGATCGGCGTGCGCACGAAAGCAAGACGCGGCGCCAGGCCGAGCGGTTCCGCGGCGGTGCTGCGGAAATTCCGTGCGCCGATCGGCCGGGTGTCCGGGTCGCCGGCGTCGTGGCCGGCGATCACGTCCAGTACCAGCGCAATGTCCTCGATCGAGCGCGCCATCGGCCCGATGTGGTCGAGCGAGCGCGACAGCGGCAGCGTGCCGGTGCGCGGCACCAGGCCGTGGCTGCCCTTCATGCCGAATACGCCGCAAAACGCGGCCGGGCGGATGATCGAGCCGTTGGTCTGGGTGCCGAGCGCCGCGGGCACCATGCCGGCCGCCACCGCGGCGGCCGAGCCGGAGGACGAGCCGCCGGGCGTACGCGTCAAGTCGTGCGGATTGCGGGTCTTGCCGGGATGAAAATAGGCCATCTCGGTGGTCACGGTCTTGCCGAGGATGACGGCGCCCGCCGCGCGCAACCGCGACACCACCGTCGCGTCGTTGCGCGGCCGGCGGCCGGCGAAATAGCGCGAGCCGTATTCGGTCGGATAGTCCGCGGTGTCGATGAGGTCCTTGACCGCCACGGGCACGCCGTTGAGCGGGCCGACCGGCTGGCCGGAAAGCCGCCGGGCGTCGCAATCGCGCGCCTGCGCCAAAGCATGTTCGGCGTCGAGAAAGACGAAGGCGCCCACGGCCTGCTCGGTCTGCGCCATGCGCTCGAGGCAGGCCGTGGTCAGTTCTTCGGACGAAAAAGTGCCGGCGGCGACGCCGGCCGCCGCTTGCGCGGCGGTCAGGGTGGAAAGGTCGGTCATGGGACGTGTCTGGATCCGATCAGTTGCCGTAGAGATACTCCGGCAACCAGGTCGCAATACCGGGCCAGATGTACAGCACCACCATACACAGGATCACGATGGCCATATAGGGCATCATGCCCGCGAATATCTGGTTGATGGTGATGTGCCTGGGGGCCACGCCCTTCAGGTAGAAGGCCGACATGGCCACCGGCGGCGACAGGAACGCCGCCTGCAGGTTCACGAAGACCAGCACTCCCCACAGCACCGGGTCGATGCTGAAATGCTTCAGCAGCGGCAGGAAGATGGGCACGAAGATGATGATGATCTCCGTCCATTCCAGCGGCCAGCCGAGCAAGAAAATGACCGCCTGCGACAGCAGCATGAACTGCGTCGGCGACATGTCGAGCGACAGCACCCACTGCTCCAGCAACGCCTGCCCGCCGAGAATGGCGAAGACGGCCGAGAACAGCGCCGAGCCGACGAACAGCCAGCACACCATCGCGGTGGTCTTGGCCGTCAGGAACACGGCTTCCTTGGTTTTGTCCCAGGTCAGCGTGCGCGCGTGCATCGCCAGCAGGAAGGCGCCCGCCGAGCCGACCGCGGCGGATTCCGTCGCCGTGGTCAGGCCGAACAGGATGGCGCCCAGCACCAGGATGATCAGCAGCGCCATCGGCACCACCGACGACGCCAGCATCTTGATCAGCACAAGGCGCTCCGCGGTCATCCGGCCATAGGTGCGCGCCATCATGATGACGGCGAGGGCGGCCAGAGCGGCGAAGGTGACGTAGAAGCTGGTGGACGGCCCGGCATCGACAGCCGCCGCCGGCGCGGCGGAGGACGAGCCGAGCTGCTCGAGCCCTTCGAATTCCTCCTGCGGGCCGCGCTGCGAATGGATGACGACGTACCACCACAGAACGCCGAGAATGCCGGAGGTCAGGAAGAGCGGCACCAGCGCGATCAGGAAATTCTTGACCACCTCGCGATAGCTGAGCGCGTCCGGCTCGGCGACAGCCGGCGCCTTCGACGGCGAGACCAGCGCCTTGCCGAGACCGGCGAACATGTTGGTCGTGCCGGTCTTGCGGATATTCTCCATCCAGCCCGGGACCGGAATTCGCGTCATCTCCTTGGGCAGGCCCGGCGCCAGCTTCGGATTGATGAGCGCACGCCCGATCACATAGAGGATATACATGAAGGCGAGGAACAGCCCCGGAAACATCGCGGCCGCATAGAGCTTGACCACCGACTGACCGGCCACAGCCGCATAGACGATGATCATGATCGAAGGCGGAATGAGAATGCCCAGCGTGCCGCCGGCCGTGATCACGCCCGCCGCCAGCTTGACGTCGTAGCCGGCACGCAGCATCGGCTGGAAGGCGACGACACCCATCAGCACCACCACGGCGCCGACGAGGCCAGTCGCCATGCCCCAGAACGCGCAGACGACGAGCGTTGCGACGCCAAGAGAGGCCGGGAAGTTGCGGAAGGCGAGTTGCACGGCGTGGAACATCTTGTCCACGAGCGCGCCGCGCTCCATCACGTAACCCATCAGCACGAAGAGCGGGATGGCGATGAGCACGTCGTTGGTCATGGCGCCGTAGGTGCGCTGGACCATGAGGTCGAAGACCCGGTTGTCGAACCAGAACTCCGCCGGGTTGTAGAAGGCGTAGAAGCCGAAGAACACGCCGAGACCCATCAGGGTAAAAGCGGTCGGGAAGCCCATCATGATCGTGATGACGATGAGCCCCAGCATGAGGAGGCCGAGCGCGGGATCGCTCATGTGAGGTCTCCGGTCATGCCGCGCTGGCGCGCAGCCTCGTCGATCTTGTGGGCGCCGCCGATGGCGCGCTGGCGCGTTTCCTCGTCCACGAACTCGCTGTTGGCGAGCTGCGTGCCGATGACATCCATTTCCGCAACGTCCTTGAGGCGGCTCGGCCATTCGCCGGTGCGCAGGCAGATGATGCAGCGCGCGATCTCGGCGAAGCCCTGCGTGATGATCAGCGCGCCGGCGATGGGAATGACGGTCTTGAAGGGATAGATCGGCGGCCCTTCCGCCATGATGCTGGAGTGTTCGCCGATGCGCCATGAAATGGCGGCGAAACGATAGCCGGCATAAAGCAGCGCCGCGATGCCGGGCAGGAAAAACAGGAAGTACAGCACCAGATCGAGCGCGGCCTGCGTTCTCGGCCGCATCGAGCCGTACAGGAAGTCGCCGCGCACATGCGCGTTCTGCGCCAGCGCATAGGCGCCAGCCACCATGAACAACGTGCCGTACAGCATGTTGTTGAAATCGAAAATCCACGCGGTCGGCGCGTTGAAGACGTAACGCTTGAAGACCTCGAGACAGACGACGGCCGCCAGCAGGATGACGAGCCAGGCAACTGCCTTGCCCGCCCATGTGCTGATCGCGTCGATGCCGTGCAATACGCGCTGCGCGTTCATTGATGCCCAGGGATCATGAGGAATATTGATAACAAAGCACCACCCGGGTGTTGGCCCGAATGGTGCTCTGTTGACTATGTGAAGCTAGAGCTTCTTGGCGCCGGCGTTCTGACCGAAGTAGTGGTCGAAGGCCATGCGGCGATTGACGACCGTGTCCTGCTCCCAGCGCGTGGCGCGCTCGGCGAAGGCGATCTGCGACTGGATGATCTCCTTGAAGACCGGGCTCTCGCCTGCCCGCTTCTTGACCACCTCGTCGTAGACCTCGAGTTGCCGCTTGAGGACCGCGTCCGGAGTCTTGAAGAAGCGGACCTTGTCCTTCTCCTGCATCTCCACATAATCCTTGGAGTAGCGGTCGATCGCCTTCCAGGACATGTCCTGGCTGGCCGCTTCCACCGCATTGGCGATGATGGCGCGCATCTTCTCGGGCAGGCCGTCATACTTGCCCTTGTTGAACAGGATTTCGAACTGTTCGGCGTTCTGGTGATAGCTCTGCAGCATGCAGATCTTCGACACATCGGCGAAGCCGAGCACGCGATCCGACGAGGCGTTGTTGAACTCGGCCGCATCGAGCAGGCCGCGATCCATCGCCGCGACGATTTCGCCGCCAGGCAATGCGTTCACCGCCGCACCCAGCGCCGTGAACACGTCAATCGAGATGCCGACCGTGCGGAACTTCACGCCCTTGAGATCGTCCGGCTTGGTGATCGGCTTCTTGAACCAGCCGAGCGGTTGGGTCGGCATCGGGCCGTACAGGAACGAACGGACATTGGCGCCGACGGACGTATACAGCTTGTCGAGCAATTCCTTGCCGCCGCCGTATTTGTGCCAGGCCAGCAGCATGTTGGCGTCCATGGCGAAGCCCGGACCCGAGCCCCACAGCGCCAGCGCCGGGGCCTTGCCGTAGTGATAGACGGCCACGCCATGGCCGCCGTCGAGCGTGCCCGACGAAACCGCGTCGAGAAGCTGGAAGGCCGGCACCACCGCGCCCGCCGGCAGCACTTCGATCTTCAGGTCGCCACCGGTCATGTCGTTGACCTTCTTGGCGAAGTCCTGCGCGTATTCGTGGAAGATATCCTTCGATGGCCAGGTGCTTTGCCAGCGCATGCTGACGGCGCCCTGGGCCTTGACGACGGATGGCGCAGCGACTGCCGCTACGCCAGCAACCGCGGCGCCACCGAGAAACCGGCGACGAGTCGCGGATGTAGACTGACTGGATTGAGCCATTCTGAAACCCTCCCTTGGAGTTGCGTTTCCGTAGTTTTCTTTTTTATTTCAGTAGTATCGTGTCGGGTCTTATCCCTTAGTCTCGATAAGCATCATCAAGACCAGGTACCTCTTGGACTTTATCGTAAGGGTGACGGCCCGCGGACGCAATATTGGGCAGACATGGGATTACCCGCCAAGAGCCGCTTTTCCCTAATCCACATCGGGCGGAGTAATATGTCGCATGTGCGAAAAGCTTCGCGCAGCGCCCGCCCCTGTCCGCCATAGGAGCCCTCCCTTGAGAGGAATCGCCGCAACGCTCGCCACCGTGTGGCGGATCGCCAGCCCGTATTTCAGCTCGGAAGAGCGCTGGTTCGCGCGCCTGCTCCTTGGCGCCATCATTGCCATCGAGCTTGGGATCGTGGCGATCACCGTGCTGATCAATCAGTGGAACGCCCGTTTTTATAATGCGCTGCAGGACAGGAACTGGGACAGCTTTGTCTACGAGCTCGGCTATTTCTGCGTGCTGGCCGCCATCTTCATCGTCGCCGCGGTCTATCAACTCTATCTGAACCAGTGGCTGCAGATCCGGTGGCGGCGCTGGATGACACGGGCCTATCTCGAGCGCTGGCTGGAGGGTTCCAACCACTACCGCATGCAATTGCTCGGCGATGCGGCCGACAACCCCGACCAGCGCATTGCCGAAGACATCCGGATGTTCATCGAGGGGGGCATCCTGCCGCTCGGGCTCGGCCTGCTGAACTCGATCGTCAGCCTCGCCTCGTTCAGCGTCATTCTGTGGACTTTGTCGGCGGCGGCGCCGCTGCACCTGTTCGGGGACGCCTGGAACATCCCGGGCTATCTGTTCTGGGCGGCGCTGATCTATGCCGTCATCGGCACGGCGCTGACGCACTGGATCGGCCGGCCGCTGGTGGCGCTCAATTACCAGCAGCAGCGCTACGAGGCCGATTTCCGCTTCAATCTCGTGCGCGTGCGCGAGAACGCCGAGCAGGTCGCCCTGCTCGAAGGCGAAAAAGCCGAGCGCGACCAGTTGGCCGGCCGTTTCGCACGACTCGCCGACAACTGGATGGCGATCATGTCGCGCACCAAGCGGCTGACCTTCCTGACCGCCGGCTACGGCCAGGTCGCCACCGTGTTTCCGTTCATCGTCACCAGCCCGGCCTATTTCGCCGGCGCGGTGCAACTGGGCGGCTTGATGCAGACAGCGTCCGCCTTCGGCAGCGTTCAGGGCGCGTTATCGTTCTTCGTCGATGCCTATCGGCGGCTCGCCGAATGGAATGCGGTGATCGAGCGCCTCGACGGTTTCGACCGCTCGATCCTCACCGCACGGCAAGTTGCCGTATCGCCGCCGGTCATTGCCGTCGAGCCGGGCGAGCGCGCAGCCGTGGAAATCAAGGATTTGGCGGTGAAGCTCCCGAACGGCGCGCCGCTGGTGAACGCGAGTGATGTCACCATCGCCGCCGGCGACAGAGTGCTGGTCACTGGACCGTCCGGCTCTGGAAAATCGACTTTGTTCCGGGCCCTGGCCGGCATCTGGCCGTTCGGCTCCGGCGTGATCCGCGTGCCGAAGGGCGCCAAATTAATGATCCTGCCGCAGCGGCCTTACTTTCCGATTGCGTCCCTGACCGACGCGGTCGCCTATCCGGCCGAGCCCGGCACTTACCATGCCGCCGATATCGCCGAACTCATCGCCGCGGCAGGACTGCCCGCGCTGACGCGGCGGCTGGAGGAGGAAGCCCATTGGAATCGCATGCTGTCGCTGGGCGAACAGCAGCGGCTTGGGATTGCGCGGGCGTTGCTGCTCAAGCCGGATTACCTGTTCCTCGATGAAGCCACCGCGTCGCTCGACGAGGCCGCGGAAGCGGCAGTCTATCGGCTGCTGGCGGAGCGGCTGCCCGACACGACGATCGTCTCGATCGGTCACCGCTCGACGCTGACGGCCTTCCACAGCCGCCGCCTGGCCGTCGAACGCGAGACCGGCGGCGCCCGCTTGAGCGAGCAGATGGGCGCGAGCTGATGGGGCCGGCTTCATCCGGCCAATAAAAAAGCGGCGGTCCTTTCGGACCGCCGCTTCGTCAAGACCGATAAGGCCGGTCGGTTTCGGCTTACTTGAGCGCCGAGAGCGAGGTGTCGAACTTGAGCGACACAATGAAGGTGTCGTTGCACCAGTTGCTGGACGAATTGCCCGGGGCCACCAGCAGGAAGGCATTGCACTTCTGCTTGCTCTGGTCCGTGCCATGGTAGCGTAGATCGAGGGTCAGCGCCTTGTAAGTGAAGGCAAGACCGGCGTTCCAGTAGCTGTAGCTCGGGTTGATGAAACCGGCCGCCACGAAGCCGGTGTCCTTGATCCACCAGTGGCCGAGTTCGCCGCTGACATACGAGCCGATGCCGTTGAAGGACCACGGGGTGACCCACTTGCCGGTCAACGAGCCGTAGGTCGCGCCGGCCTTCTGGCCGCCGGTCGCGGCGAAGGACTTGCTGTAGTGCAGCAGGTCGGGCGTGTAGAAGACGTTGGCGCCAATCGACAGGTCCGGTGTGATCGCATAGCTGAACTTGCCGTAGAATTCGTAGAAGTCACTGTCGTCGGTCGCGCCGTTGAAGGTTTCCTTCGGGTAATAGTAGTAGATGAACCCGAGATCGACCGAGAGAGCGCCGAAGGTGTTCCGCCAGCCACCGTACAAATCGACTTCCGCCGACGGGTTGGTGAAGCCGTAGGCCGCGGTGCTCGGCCAGTCGATACCCAGGGCGCCGATGCCGACGTAGAGCACGCCGAAGCTGGTGGTGAGCTGCGGCTCGAAGTAGGCGCCGCCCGAGAAGCCGCGGTTCGACTGCGAGATACCGCGGAAATTATAGTCGCTCATCACAACGCCGCCGAAGGCGATATCGAAGATGCTCGGCGCCGGAGCCGCGGCAACCTTCGCGGCCTTGACCGGCATATCCGCGGCAAACGCGGGCGCGGCGGATAAAGCAACCGCGGCGACTGCTGACAAAACAAATTTCTTCATAGACCTGCCCCTTCACTTTCCTATCGGCTTTTGCCGATGCACCCGCCCGTCCCAGTTGCGTAAGTCCCCTCGCGAAAAAACTCGGCAAGGCTGAACGTCCCTTACGCAACAGGGCGTGCATTACCGACATTTTTCGTCCGGCGACATGCAGATCGGCAAGGTGAAAAGGACAGCAACTGCTGCCTAATTAGGCGTTTGACGCTTCTTTCAAAAGTTTTAAAGGCGGTGTTGCGGGGATGTCACAATACAAATAACCAGCTTGGCACTGCGTTTTAGCTTCGTCTGCCGGATGTTTAATAATGCATTGACCGAAGCCAAAGGGCCGGCGCGCCAAGCAGATTGATACCGCTCTCAGCCTTGCCCGGCATAAATGCCGCATAACGAAACGGCCCGCCTTGGCAGGCGGGCCGGAGTCGAGTGCGTAGTTCGGACGAGATAACCGAGCGTCGGCCGGTGATTCGCGCCGGCCGGCAAGGTCCGTCGCGGTATCAGACAGCCGCTTTCTTGCGGTTGGCGGCCAGTCTTTCGTCCACCAGTGCAACCTGGGCGTCGATGGCCGGATGGCTCAGGCCCTTCTGTTTGGCGATGAGCTGCACCAGCTTGTCGGCGCGTTCGATGCTGGGGGCGCCATTATTGAGGGCGCGGGCGGCCGAGGCCGGACGCGACAGCGACTGCGCCGCAGCGGCGTACTTCTCGAACGGCACGAGGTCGCTCGGCGAGGCGCCGAGCTTGACGCAAAGGTCGAAGACGAAGTTGTACACCGATTTCGATTCCTCGATGTCGGTCCACACCGCTTCCTGCGCCGTCCGCATGCCGTCCTTGGTGATACAGCGGTAGTTGCCGGCCAGCAGCATCGCCCACTTCGCGAGCGGCACCCAGATCGAGTCGTAGGCCTTCAGCTTCACCGGCAATTCGATCTTGCCTTCCGGCGCGTCGAAGCGGGCGGCGTCGACGTCCTTCTCGAGGTTGCGGATGATCTGCGTATCCTTGTCGTCCTCGAAACGCGCGCATTTGAAGTTGGTCGGCAGCGTGACCAGGAGCTCGTTGGCCTTGCCGTCCGGCGGACGGATCGCCTGAGGGTCGGGGCTGTTGAGCGTGATCTTCTTCGGATCGACCGAATCCCAGACGCGCGGATCGGTATAGGCCGCTTCCAGCGCCGCATAATCGAGGCCGGGGATGCGCTTGATATAGGGCAGCGGCGGCATGTTCATGATCGACATGCACGGCACACGCGACTTGCCCACCGCGTCGAGCAACTGGCGCACGCCGTCGGAGCGATACTGCGGCTCCTGCATGCACAGCCCGACCAGATCGTATTTGGAAGGATCGACGCCGGCCGCACCGCCCGCCGTCACCTTGCCCGGCAGTTTGCGCGATTCGAGCAGCACCGGATCCTTGCGGCCGCGCACGGGCAGCGTCACCCTGAAGCCTTCGGCGTTGATCAGGTCGGCTTCCGCCGGCAGACAGACCAGATGGATGGAATGTCCGCCGAACAGCAGCTTGGAGGCCAGCAACGACCCGTAGGACGCGCCCATGAGAAGAATGTTGTATGGCATGGTTGAAGGCTCCCTCGCTCGTTTTTAGCGGCTTTTGTGAATGTGCCTCCGTCCGGACCTGAAGCGGCGGCTCGGCGAGGCCAATGAACGGGAATGCTAGGCGTCCCGGCGCGGCGATGCAATCGCCGGAGGCAGGCCTGGCTCATCCTGCTGTAGCCGGAATACGGCGATGCTGTCGAGGTGGCCGATGCGGTGTTCCGGCGGCACATGCCGCACGCTCATCGGGTCGGCGCGGCCTTCGAGCAGCGCGCGATAGTTCCTCATCCAGTACGTCGTTTCCGGATGAGGATCGGCGTGCCCGCCGCTGCGTTCGCTCTACGGCTCGCAAAGGATAGCCAGCGCCAGGTGACGCGGACGATCTCGTCGAGGCTGGCGGCGATCGCTTCCGGCCCGACACAAACCAGCGTGACGCTGGTCAGCGCGATATCGACGCTGTTATCCGCGAAGGACAAAGGCGTCGGCTGACGCAAGCGCAAGCTCGGCGGCGGGCCGAGGACGCGCTTGATGACCGCTTTGAGGGACATGGGCCGCCCCGGGCAAACGCCTGCACAAACGGAACGGGCGGCTGCGCGCACAGGTCGCTCAGCCGCCCGGATCGAAAAGCCGTGCTTCTTACTGGCCGTCGCCCATGCCAATCGGCGCCGCAGCCGGTGCCGGGCTGGGAGCCGGAGCCGCGGCCGGAGCGGCCTTCGGCGCCGCCTTGCGCTTGGCTGGCTTCCTGGCGGTGGCGGCCTTCTTGGCCTTCTTTGCGGCTTTCTTGACCGACTTCTTCTTCGCGGCGACGGTTTTTTTCGCCTTCTTCGCCGTCTTTGCCTTCTTCGTTTTCTTGACGGCTTTCTTCGCCGCCTTCTTACGCTTCTTCGCCATGATCGACCTCCGGTCGGTGTTCGAACGATTCGGGATTGAACGATTCGAGTGAGCAAGCCGCGGCCTGACGCCATCGGCCCTTACGCAAAGCTCGTACAAGTGACTGCCTTCCGCCCGGCGCATCGGCCCGGCTTGCGCCCGGCTTTATTTCGCGCCTCGCGAACCGCCGACCCTCCGGCGCTCACGCCGCCGGGTTGAGACCCTCGAGGCGGACGAGCGGCTCCGGCATCGGCCCGCCGGTCGCCCAGTCGATCAGTTCGACCGTGTGGACCACCGGTATCGCCGTTCCGGATGCGATCTGAGTCATACAGCCGATATTGCCGGCTGCGATCACATCCGGCTGGAGCTTTTCGATGTTACCGACCTTGCGGTCCCGCAGCTTCGCCGCGATCGCGGGCTGGAGAATGTTGTAGGTGCCCGCCGAGCCGCAACACAAATGCCCCTCGGCGATATCTTTGACGACAAAGCCCAACTTGGAAAGCAATTCTTTCGGCGCATGCACTATCTTCTGGCTGTGCTGCAACGAACAGGCCGCATGATAGGCGACGTTGAGCGGCTGAGCACCCGTAACAGACAACTCAAGCGTGGCCAGATATTCGGTGACATCCCGGGCCAGGGCCGAGACGCGGGCGGCCTTGCCGGCATAGGCCGGATCGTTCCTGAACATGTGGCCGTAGTCCTTGATCGTGGTGCCGCAACCGGACACGGTGACCAGGATCGCGTCCAGCGGCTCTCGTTCGATCTCCGCGGTCCAGGCATCGATCGCGCCCCTGGCCTGCGCGAAAGCCTGCTCCTCCCGCCCCATGTGATGGGTCAGCGAGCCGCAACAGCCCTCCTCCTCGGCGATCACCACCTCGACGCCGTGGCGGTTGAGCAGGCGGATGGTCGCCTCGTTGGTCGAAGGCCGCAGTACCGGACCGACGCAGCCGCCAAGCAGCGCCACCCGGCCGCGGCGTTCACCCGCCGCGGGATGAACCGCGCGGCCGCGGTCGGCGACCAGCGCCGGAATGCTGGCCGGGGTCAGCCGCAACATGGCTGCAACCCGCGCCATGCCGACTGCGGCCAAAATCGGCGCAAAAGGACGCGCCAGCCATCCACCAACCGCGGCGAGACGGAACAGCGACCGGTTGGTCAGCACATGCGCCAGCATGGCCCGGATCGCCCGGTCGTGCAGCGGGCGCTTGTAGGTCTTCTCGATGTGATCCCGGGCATGATCGACCAGGTGCATGTAATGCACGCCGGACGGACAGGTGGTCATGCAGGACAGGCAGGACAGGCAGCGGTCGATGTGCTTGACCACCTCGCGCGTGGCGGGCCGGTCGTTCTCCAGCATGTCCTTGATCAGGTAAATCCGCCCACGCGGGCTGTCCAGTTCGTCGCCGAGCAGCACATAGGTCGGGCAGGTCGCAGTGCAGAAGCCGCAATGCACGCAGGCGCGCAGGATCTTGTCCGCTTCGGCGGTCTGCGGATCGGCAAGCTGGGCCAGCGAAAAGTTGGTTTGCATAATTCTTCTTACACCCCTGCCCATATGCGGCCGGGATTGAACACGCCCTTGGGATCGAAGCTGTCCTTCACGCGCCGGTTCAAGGCTGCAAGACCAGGCTCCTGCGGCTGGAACACATCGACCGACGCCCGCAGCGAGGCCGGCGCCCGGATCAGCGTGGCATGACCACCGATCTCGGCGACGGCGCGCCGGATCGAGCCGGCATCGGCTTCATTCTCGAACGGCATCGCAACCCAGACAAGACCGCCGCCCCAGTCGTAGAACATCTGCGCCGCCGGGGTGATGAGGTCGACCAGTTTGTGCGCCTGCGCCGGCGCGGTGGAAATCCGCCAGAGCGGCCGGGCGCGGGCCGCCTCCGTGGCGAAGGGAGAGACCTCGCGCACCGACCGCCACAATGCCTTTGAATTCGCCTCATCCAGAGCCACCGCGCTGCCGAATGGCTGCATGAGCTTGAGCAGCATACCGGTACGGTGCGCCACCGACGGTGCCACGCCCTCGAGCCGCAGCACGGTCGCCGCTTCCGGTTTCGGCAACCCGTCGAAATAGGAGGCGACATGGTCGGGCAGATGCGCAGCTGCCGAGACGTCGCAGGACGAGCCCAGCGCTGCCGCCATCGCTGCGCAGGCCTGCGCGTCGGCAAGGCCCTCGACCACAACGGTCGCCTGTGTCTCGGGCTTCGGCAGCACCTTGACGGTGACCTCAGTCATCGCCGCCAGAGTGCCCCACGAGCCGGCCAGCACCTTGCACAGGTCGTAGCCGGTAACGTTCTTCACCACCCGGCCGCCAGTCTTCACGGTCTCGCCGCGCCCGGTCACGACCGTCGCACCGAGGAAGTGATCGCGCGCGGCGCCGGCCTTGATGCGGCGCGAGCCCGCGAGATTGACCGCCAGCGTGCCGCCGATGGTTCCGTGCCCCGCCTCCTGGCCGAGCAGCGGCCCGTAATCCATCGGTTCAAAATCAAGCTGCTGATTGTTGTCGTCCAGGACCTTCTCGATCTCCGCCAGGGGCGTGCCGGCGCGCACAGACAGGATCAGTTCATCCGGCTCATAGAGAAGGATTCCGGAAAGGGCCGACAGATCGAGCGTCATTTCGGTCTGGCTTGGCCGGCCAAGCGCCCGCTTGCTGCCGGTGCCGACGACCTCGTACGCCTTCTCGCTGCCGAGCGCCCATTGCACGGCTTCTTCGACCTGGGCGGTGTCGGCGGGTTTCAATACATCGGTCACGAAAAAGGCTCGGCAAACGGGGGACGGCGTGAATCAAAACCGCGGCAGATCCGGGAACGGTACCTGTCCGCCCGAGATATGCATACGCCCGAGTTCGGCGCAGCGGTGCAGTTGCGGAAACACCTTGCCCGGATTGAGCAGCCCCTTGGCGTCGAAGGCGCATTTGAGGCGCTGCTGCGCATTGAGATCGATCTCGGAGAACATTGCCGGCATCAGGTCGCGCTTTTCGACGCCCACGCCATGCTCGCCGGTCAGCACGCCGCCGACCTCGACACACAGCCGCAGAATGTCGGCGCCGAACTCCTCGGCGCGGTCGAGTTCGCCCGGCTTGTTGGAGTCGTACAGGATCAGCGGATGCAGGTTGCCGTCGCCGGCGTGAAACACATTGGCGACGCCGAGTTGATATTTTTCCGACAGCTCCTTCATACGCGCCAGCACCAAAGGCAGCTTCGCGCGCGGAATGGTGCCGTCCATGCAGTAATAATCCGGCGAAATACGGCCGGCCGCGGGGAACGCCGCCTTGCGGCCGGCCCAGAACAACAGACGCTGCGCCTCCGACTGCGACGCCTGACACGACACCGCGCCGCAATCCTTGGCGATGCTTTCCACGCGCGCGATCAGATGATCGACTTCCGCCGCCGGACCGTCGAGCTCGACGATCAGCAGCGCCTCGACATCCAGCGGATAACCGGCATGGACGAACTCCTCAACCGCATGGATCGCCGGACGGTCCATCATCTCCATGCCGCCCGGGATGATGCCCGCGGCAATGATCTTCGAGACGCAGGCGCCGCCCTGCTCCGAGGTTGGGAAGCCGATCAGCACCGCGCGCGCGGTTTCCGGCTTCTTGAGGATGCGTACCGTCACTTCGGTGACGACGCCGAGCAATCCTTCAGAGCCGACGACAAGACCGAGCAAGTCGTAGCCTTCCGAGTCGAGATGCTTGCCGCCGAGCCGCACGACCTCGCCGGTCATCAGCACGATCTCGCAGCCCAGCACATTGTTGGTGGTCATGCCGTATTTCAGGCAATGGACGCCGCCGGAATTTTCCGCGACATTGCCGCCGATGGTGCAGGCGATCTGCGACGACGGGTCGGGTGCATAATAGAAGCCGGCATGAGCAACCGCATTCGACACCGCGAGATTGGTGACGCCGGGCTCGACCACGGCAATCCGGTTGTCGAAATCGATCTCGCGGATCCGGTTGAACTTGGCCATGCCGAGCAGCACACCGTCCGCCAGCGGCAGAGCGCCGCCCGAAAGCGAGGTCCCGGCGCCGCGCGGCACCACCTTGATGCTTTCGGCGTGGCAATACCTCAGGATTTCGGCAACCTGCTGCGTCGTTTCCGGCAGCACCACCACCATCGGCAACTGGCGATAGGCGGTCAGCCCGTCCGACTCGAACGGCTTCATCTCGCGTTCGCGGTCGATCACGCCCTCGCCGGGTACGATCGTGCGGAGCGCCTTGACGATCTCTGCGCGGCGGCCAAGAACCGCTTGGTCCGCTTCGGGCATTTTGACCGACATCAATAATTCTCCCGGGCCGCGTTATATCCCGGCCGTCTGTGTCTGCGACGATACCAGCCATTCGGACAGGTTGACACCGTCGGCGGGTGAAAGCATTTCGATATCGGAATATAAGTGGTTCAGGGGCCGGTGTCCCTGCCCGACAAAAGGAAACATGCGATGACAAAGACCTTGTTCCGGAGTGCGCTCTGCGGGGCCGCGTTGCTTGCTTTCGCGACGCACAATGTCGCGGCCCAGGATCTCGCGGCTGGCGAAAACTCGTTCAAGAAATGCCTGGCCTGCCACGCCGTCGGCGAGGACGCCAAAAACAAGGTTGGACCCATCCTCAATGGTCTGGATGGCCGTCATTCCGGATCGGTGGCAGGCTATACTTATAGCGACGCCAACAAGAATTCGGGCATTACCTGGAACGAGGCCGAGTTCCTCGACTACATCAAGGACCCGCGCGCCAAGATCAAGGGCACCAAGATGATCTTCCCGGGCATCAAGAACGAGACCGAGGCCAAGAACCTCTGGGCCTACCTCGCGCAGTTCGACGCCAGCGGCAAGAAGAAGTAGCCGCCGCGGCTCGATATCGGTCGCAGGCGCGGCGCCTTTGACCTCGGTCAAGGTCGCCGCGCACTGGTGGTATCACTATTATAGTAGTGGGGCATCCCAAGCCCCCAAGGGAGTGGCCATTATGATCAAGGATATCGTTGTCAATCTCGGTCTCGGCGCGAAGGATCCCGCCGGCGACTACGCCGTCGCACTCGGTGAAGCTTTGGAAGCGCATGTGGCAGGCATCGCCTTTGCCTATGAGCCGGTCATCCCGGGTGCGGTGATGGGCGGCATTCCGCCGGAATTCATCGAAGCGCAGCGCACCGAAGCCGACAAGAAGGCCAAGGACGCGATCGTCCGGTTCGAGGCCGCCGCTAAGCGCGCCGGCCTGTCCGCTGAATCGCGCGTCATTTCCGCCAGCATGTCGAGCGCCGCGGATCAGTTCGCCCGGATCGGTCGCCGCTTCGACCTCGTCGTTGTCGGCCAGGCCGACCCAGACGAAGGCATCCAGGACGAGGTCGTCGACGAGACGGCGCTGTTCGAGTCCGGCCGGCCGGTGGTTTTCGTACCGTTCGTGCAGAAGGGCGGCGTGAAGCTCGACCGCGTTATGGTGTGCTGGGACGGCGGCCGCGCCGCCACGCGCGCCATCGCCGACAGCCTGCCCTTGCTCAGAAAGGCCAAGCAGGTCGAGATCGTCATGATCGCGAGCAAGTCGGCCAAGGGCGACGAGGTTGCCGGCGCCGACCTCGGCCAACATCTGGCGCGGCACGGCCTCAAGGTGGACGTCAAGCGCATCACCTCGCCGGACATCGACGTCGCGTCCACCATTCTGTCCTACGCCGCGGATTCCAGCGCCGACATGATCGTGATGGGCGGCTATGGCCATTCGCGCCTGCGCGAATTCATCCTCGGCGGCGCCACGCGCGGCATTCTCGAGAGCATGACGGTGCCGGTCCTGATGTCGCACTAGCGGCTGTTCCGGGAGCGGCGCGGCGCCGCTCCCGGATGACGGAGGAGCGGAAGTGCTTTCAGAACACGTCAGGCTGCTCAATGGCGACCCGGTCTTCATCCGCCCGCTCACGCCCGACGACGCCGCGCTCTATCCGGATTTTCTATCCAAGGTGACCAGCTTCGATCTGCGGCTGCGCTTCTTCTCGGTGATCCGCGAACTCACGCCCGAGATGATCGATAAACTCGTCCATTATGACCCGAACAGCGCCATGGCTTTCGTCGCGCTCGACGCCGACGGCAAATTGCTCGGCGTCGTCCGTCTGCACGACGACGACAAACATGAGACCGGCGAGTTCGCCATTCTGCTGCGCTCACACCTCAAGGGCCGTGGCCTCGGCTGGCTGATGATGAAGCACATGATCGCCTATGCGAAGGAACATGGCCTGAAGACGGTAAGCGGCCAGGTGCTGGCGGAAAATACCACCATGCTGCAGATGTGCGGCGAACTCGGCTTCCACAGCCGCCACGACCCCGACGATCCGGGCACCTACCACGTCGAACTGATGCTCGCCGATGTGCCCGTTGAGGCGGTCGCGTAAAAGCGACCTTAGGTCAGCACCACCTGCGCCACCATGCCGCGGGCGCGCGCGTCGATGACGCCGAGGGCGCGGAGCGAGAACAGGGTCACCGTCTGCACCGCTTCGCGGGCTGCCGCGGCATCGGCATAGCCTGGGGCCTGCGGGCTGAGCAGGCCCTCCATCAGCGCGCCGACGATCGCCAGCGCCGCCAGCCGCGCGTCCTGCTCGGGCAGGAAGCGCAGACCGATGGCAATGTTGATGCGGCGTTCCAGTTCGCCGGCGAGCGACTGGCGGAAGTCCACCCGCATGACGTCCACCTCGGCATCGACCGCCTCGCCGATCACCGCCCAGGCCAACTTGCGCTCCGTGAGCGCCCGCGCCGCGAAGCGGGCGATGCCGGAGGCCAGCGCCGACAGCGGGCCCGGCGCCGCATCGGCCGCGGTCTGCATGGCCTCGAGCTCGCGCCCGGCAACGGCCGCGATCAACTCGGCGACAAGGTCATTCTTGGTCGGGAAATAGCGGTAGACGGTGCCGGCGGCGATGCCGGCACGCCCGGCAACGGCGGACACCTGGACAGCCGCCATGCCGCCTTCCGCCGCCAGGGCGATGGCAGCTTCCAGGATGGCCTTCTCGCGCTCGGCAAGACGGCGGATGACATCATCGGTCCGGCGATAGGGCATTCAACGAGTGAATAGCGATTCACTCGATTGTGACAAGGGCCTGCGCCGCCAGATGCCGGACGGAGCCGCTATTTTCCCGACAACGCCTTTTCGCGGATCGCGCTCATCGACATGCCGGGCGTCAGCGGCTCGGCATCGACTTTGAGGTGGATGATTGACGGCAGGCCGGACTTCTGCGCGGCAGCGAAGGCGGCCGGGAAATCCGCCGTCTTCTCGACACGAATGCCGAAGCCGCCGAACGCCTTGGCATAAGCGACGAAGTCCGGGTTCTTGAGATCAGTGCCAACCACGCGGCCCGGATATTCACGCTCCTGATGCATGCGGATGGTGCCGTAAGTGCCGTTGTCCCACAGGACCACGATCACCGGCCGCTCATACTGAACAGCCGTCATGAAATCCTGGCCGGTCATCAGGAAGTCGCCGTCGCCGGCGACGCAGACAACCGTCCGGTCCGGGTGCAGGGTCTTCATCGCGACCGCCGCCGGGAAACCGTAGCCCATCGAGCCGGAGGTCGGCGCGATCAAGGTGTTGTAGCGGCGGAAGCGGTAATAACGGTTGATCCAGGTGGCGAAATTGCCGGCGCCATTGGTGATGATCGCCTCCGGTCCGAGATTGTCGCGCAGCCACACCATGACCTCGCCGAGATTGACCGGCCCCGGCTGCGGCATCGGCGTCTCGGTCCAGGCCAGGAAATCCGCATGCGCGGTCTCGGCCTCGCCTTTCCAGGCGATGTCGTTCGGCGGCTGCAGGCCCTCGAGCGCGGCGCAGAACGCGGTCGGCGCCGCATTGATCGCCAGCGCCGGATGATAGACGCGGCCGAGTTCTTCCGCACCCGGATGGACGTGCACCAGTTTCATCTGCGGCTCGGGAATGTCGAGCGCCGTATAGCTCTGCGACGACATCTCGCTCATGCGGTCGCCGATCAGCAGCACGAGATCCGCGCCCTTGACGCGCGCCAGCAGCTTCGGATTGGGGCCGATGCCGAAGTCGCCCGCGTAACAAGGGTGCGTCGCGTCGAACAGATGCTGGTAACGGAATGTGGTCGCGACCGGCAGCGCGAAGCGCTCGGCAAAACGCATCATCGCCGCGCTCGCGGCCTCCGACCAGCGCGAGCCGCCGATCAGCGCGATCGGCCTTTTCGCCGCCCACAGCATCTTCTGCAGCCGGCTCATGTCGTTGAGGCCAGGCCAGGTCTCGACCGGCTCGACGGCATTGGCGTTGGGCACCACACAGCGCTCTGTCAGCATGTCTTCCGGCAGCGCCACCACCACCGGCCCGGGCCGGCCATTGCACGCCGTGAAGAAAGCGCGCGCCACGATCTCCGGAATGCGCGCGGGATCGTCGATCTCGGTCGCCCATTTGGCGATGCCGCCGAACACCTGACGGTAGTCGAGTTCCTGGAACGCCTCGCGCTCGCGCATGTCGCGGCCGACCTGCCCGACGAACATGATCATCGGCGCCGAATCCTGCCGCGCGATGTGCACGCCGGCCGAACCGTTGGTCGCCCCCGGCCCGCGCGTGACGAAACAGATACCCGGCCTGCCGGTCGCCTTGCCGACGGCCTCCGCCATCATCGCCGCCGCGCTCTCGTGGCGGCAGATGGTCAGCGAGATCGGCGCGTCATGCAGCGCGTCGAGCGCGGCGAGATAGCTTTCTCCCGGCACGCAGAAAGCGTGCCGCACGCCCTGAACGACGAGCTGATCGATGAGAATTTCGCCACCGGTGCGAGTGCCGTCGTTCGAACGCATGGAGTGAGGCTCCGATTTCATCGCGGCCGCAGAAGGCCGTGTTTTTCCTGGATCGGGCCCTCTATAGACGATCGACGCGGCAATCGCGAGGGGCGGAAAATCCGCGCGAACGCGGCCCCTATACCTTGCGTTTGGGGATCGGCGGCGCGAACGAGACCGGCGTCATCAGGCTGGTCTTCTGCTCGGCGACGTAGCCCGCCTTGGCGCTCTCGGCGAGATAGTTCTTCCAGTCCGGGTCCTGCATCATCCGGGCGCGCTTCTGCTCCCGATCGGCGGCGCTCTCATAGACCCAGATATGCACGATGGAGTTCATCTCGCCGCTTTCGGCATTGGCGTAGCACAATGGCTCACCGAGATGGCGAAGCTGCGCCGGATAGCCAAGCTTCTCGTAGAGCGCGAGATGCGGCGCCATGCAGCCGGGCTTGATCTTGTAGGTACGGACGTCGAGCAGCACGCGAGTCTCCTGGACTTTCTGATTATGACCGCACTCTCCGCAGCCGGCGGGCGCAGGTCAATAGCCACAGGCGCGGCCCTGCCCGTCAGTTGCGATCATTCCGCGGCTTTGGTTTCACTGTCCGTCTTATTTTTTGTCCTCACGGCCCGGTCGGAGCGCTGCTCGGCCGGCTTGCGATAATGCGACAAATTGCTCGCAGTATTGACCAGCGCGAGGTGGGAGAAGGCCTGCGGGAAATTGCCGACCTGCCGCTGCGAACGCGGCTCGTATTGTTCAGCCAGTAGCCCGACGTCGTTGCACAGCGACAGGAGACGTTCGAACAGCGCCTGCGCGTCATCGACGCGGCCCAGCATCAGGTAGGCATCGGCCAGCCAAAAGCTGCAGGCCAGGAACACGCCCTCGCCCGGCGGCAGGCCGTCGTCGGTCTTGGCGGTGTCGTAACGCAGAACCAGTCCATCCCGCAGCAGTTCGCGCTCGATCGCTTCCACGGTGCCGCGAATGCGCGGGTCTTCGGGCGGCAGGAAGCCAAGCTCCGGCAGCAGCAGCAGGCTGGCATCGAGTTCGCGCGAACCGTAATACTGCGTGAAGCTGTTGAGCTCCGCGTTGTAGCCGTTGGCGCATACGTCGTGGTGAATGCGGTCGCGGATGGCGCGCCAGCGGGCAAGCGGCCCGGGAAGGCTATCCAGCTCGGCGCTCTTGATGGCGCGATCGAAAGCAACCCAGGCCATCACCTTCGAATAGGTGAAGTGCTGGCGCTGACCGCGCACCTCCCAGATGCCTTCATCCGGCAGGGTCCAGATATTTTCCAGATGCGCAAGCAGCGCCCGTTCGAGGTCCCAGCCGGCGTCATGATGGCCGAGACCGCCGACGCGGGCCTGATGCAGCGCATCCATCACCTCGCCAAAGATATCGAGCTGGAGCTGGTTATACGCGGCGTTGCCGATGCGCACCGGCTGCGAATTTTCGTAGCCCGCGAGCCAAGGCACCGTCCATTCGGTGAGCCGCCGCTCGCCGCGAATGCCGTACATGATCTGGATCTGGCCCGGCGAGCCCGCCGCCGCACGCAGCAACCAGTCGCGCCACGCCCGCGCCTCGTCGTAATAGCCGGCATTCATCAGCGCCAGCAGCGTCAGCGTGGCGTCGCGCAGCCAGCAGAAGCGATAGTCCCAGTTGCGCACGCCGCCGATCCACTCCGGCAGCGACGTCGTCGCCGCCGCCACCATGCCGCCCGACGGCGCGAAGGTGAGCGCCTTCAGCGTGATCAGCGAGCGCACCACGGCTTCGTTATAAGGGCCATCGATCTGATTGCGCGACACCCATTCTCTCCAGTAGCGCTCCGCGCTGCGCAAGCTCGCCGCGACGTCCGGCGCCGGCGGCACCTCGTCGTGAGAAAGCGCGTAGGTGAGACTGAAGCTGAAGCACTCGCCTTCCCTGATGGTGAAGTCGCCGACGGTCTTGAAGTCCTCGCCGTGAAACGGCACCGACGAACGCAGCACCACCATGTCGGGGCCGGCGATGGCGCGCGCGGTGTAGCGGTCGACGCGGGTGAGCCACGGCACCGTCTGGCCGTAGCCGAAACGCAGGATCAGCTCGCCGTGCAGATCGACCTGGCCGTGTTCGCAGACGATCATCCGCATAAGATGCGAATGCGTGTCGCGCGGCGGCATGAAGTCGATCAGCACGGCGGTGCCGGTGTCGGTCTCGAAGCGGGTCTCGAGAATGAGCGTATCCGGGCGATAGCGCCGGGTGATTTTGGCCTCAGGGTCGTTCGGCCCGATCAGCCAGCGGCCATTGTCCGGCGTCCCTAGAAGCGCAGCAAAACACGCATCGGAGTCGAAACGCGGCCAGCACAGCCAGTCGATCGAGCCGTTGCGTCCGACCAGCGCGGCGCTGCCCAGATCTCCTATCAGTGCGTAATCTTCGATGCGTAACGTCATTCGACTTCAAACGTAATTAATGTGACCTGGAATCCAAGCCGCTTTCGAAATCCACGACAACCTTGATATCGCCGTCGCACCGCTCGAAGGCCTCCGCCCAGCGCGTCAGCGGCACACGCCGCGTGATCAGCCGCGTCAACCACGCCCGATCTGCTTTGGCAAGGGCCTCAGCGGCAGCCTCGTAGTGCCGGCGATTGGCGTTAACCGACCCGAAGACAGCGCGGTTATCGAGCACCATCGCGCGATTGAAGCCACCGATATCGAATGTGATGTCATGGCCTGTCGCCGATACGCCGGTGAGACAAACGACGCCGGCGGCGGCGGCAGCGACGGTCTGCTTAACAACCGGCGCGGCGCCGGTGCATTCGATGACAATGTCGGGCGACAATGCGCCGAGATCCGGAAATTCGCTGTGATAGGTGACGCCGAGGCCGGCCGCGAGGTCGGGCTTGGGTCCATCCTTGTTGCGATCGTAAACGTGAATGTCGAGACCACCTTGCGCGCCGATCATCGCGGCGAGCAGACCGATCGGACCCGCGCCGCTAATCAGAGCCGTTCTCGGCTGCCAGGCGGCGCCGCGATGACCGATGCGCAGGCACTGCTCCCACGCCTTGGCGACGATCGATGTCGGCTCCATCAGAACGCCGGCTTCGCCAAGCGCCGGATCGAGCTTGACGGCGAACTCCGGCTCGACACGGAATTGCTCGCTGCCGTAGCCGTTGCGCGACTTGATGCCGCGCTCGGTGTAGCGGCCGTTGCGGCACATATCCCATTCGCCCGCGGCACAGGCCGGACACGGCACCGGATCGGGCCGGCGCACGATGCCGACGACGAGATCGCCGGGCGCAAAGCCCGAGCCGGCCGGCGCCTCCTCGACACGGCCGAGCGATTCATGACCGATGATCAGCCGCTCCTCTCCGGCCGGCGCTGCGCCGTACTCGCCTGAGATGATTTCGCGATCGGTGCCGCAGACGCCGAGCGACAGCGTCCGCACCAGAATGGCGCCGTCGCTCACAGGCGGCGGCGGCACGGTTTCCAGTTTAACGGATTGAGGCTGACCGGGACGCACGGTGAGAGCAAGCATTGCTAAAACCGATGAAATGAAATTGTGCCCCGCCTTTATATAAGCGCCGTCCGCGGCGCGGGTTCCGTGACGCGCAACAGCGTCACCGCCTCCACATGATTTTCGGCAAGGAAACGCTTCAGCGGCTGATCAAGAACGCGGCCGCGGCTTTTCGCAGCATGCCGCAGCATCAGGGCGCCATCGCCCGCCACGACAATAAAACCGGTGTGGAAGTAATCGAGGCCAGGCCGCTGCGAGAGAAAGCCGATGATATCGCCGGTCGCCAGCCGTTCACGGTTGTCGATCAGGGCCGCGCGCGGCAGCACCGTCAAGGAGGCATGACGCGCCGGGAGCCCGCGCATCCAAGTCAGGCGTTTATTTATGGTCTCGCTGCCGGGCAGCAGCAGCTTACGGCAGACGTGGTTGGCGACATTATTGGTGCACCAGTCCGAAAAATAATGATTGCGGGCGCGCCAGCCGATCTCGCCGTCCTTGTAGCGGATGAAACGGAGTTGCGGCTCGAACTGCGCGGGCTCACGCGCCAGCGCGGCAGCCAGCACGGTCTCGCAGAAGGTCACGCAATCGAACACATCGTCGCGCATGACGAAGCGTTCGGCGCGGCGTGCGTCGCCGATCAACGTATGGCCGCGATAGGGCGAGCCGACGAGGGCCTTCGAGATGACATCGATGCGCTGCGACACCGTGGGCAGGGTCGAGGCTGCCGCGATCAGCCGGTCGATGCGCCGACCAACCGGCGGCCGCGGCATCAACGCCGAGGCCGGACCGCAGCCGCCGCTCGCCAGCACCGCGGCCATCGCCGTCACAAAACCGCGCCGTGTGATCGCGGAGGTCATGGTCCGCCTCTAGTCGCGCACCACGACGAGGCGATCGGTGCCGGATTCGGCGCCCCACACCTCGCCGGGCCTGCCGAGCATCTGCCGCACGTCGGCGCGGCGGCGGTTGCTGGCGAAGCGCTCGAACTTCTCCGTCGCCGGATCGAAGCGCACGATGGCGTTCGAATTCCAGTCGGACAGCCAGACCTTGTCCTTGTCGTCGACGAATACCGCATAGGCGCCGTTGTCGGCGTCGGGCAGTTGCCACACGCGCCATGTCCTCGCCAGCGGGTCGTAGCGACCGACTTCGCCGGTGCGCCAGAAACTGACCCACAGCACGCCCTTGGAGTCCGACCAGATGCGGCGCGGCCCGACACCCGGGCGCGGCGGCTGCACCATCAGCGCATCGCCCGAGACGGTGTCGATCTTGGCGATGTGATCGCCGGCGAGCGAGGCGTACCAGACGTCACCGTTCGGCGTCGTCGTGATGCCGTAAGGCCCGACGCCTTTCGGCGACTTCCACGCCTCGACCTTGCCGGTCGCCGGATCGACGCGGCCATGCACGCCGTTCTGTCCGGTGAACCAGAGAACGCCCTTGCGATCGAACGTGGCGGTGTTGAGGTTGGCGTCGGCAAAGTCTTTCGGCAGCGGAAACGCCTTCACCGCTTTGGTGTCGGCGTCGTAGCGCACGATGGCGTTCTGACCGCCATCGGTGATCCACGCCGCGCGATCGGGGCCGACGATGACGCCATGCGGCGCCGAGTCCGGCCCGAGCGGCACCTGCGTCACCTTCCCTGTTTTGGGATCGAGGATGCCGAGCGCGCCCTGATGCTGCGCGGTGTACCAGACCGTGCCGTCCGGCGCCGGCGCGACGTCGTGCGGATGCGAGCCCTTGGCGACGTCGAAATACGACACCTGCGCGGCCGCCGTCGGTCCCGCCGCGACGGCCACCACCGCGAACGCCGCCAGCAGAATGTTGATCATGTCGCTCTCCGGCTATTCCGCCGCCTGATGCGGTTTGACCCAGCGCGCCGCCGCGCTGTCGTCCTCGGCCTTGGCCTCGACCCAGGTGGGACCGCTCGCCTTCTCGACCTGCTTCCAGAACGGCGCCCGGGTCTTGAGATAATCCATCAGGAAGTCGGCGGCCGCGAAGGCCGCGGCGCGATGCGACGACGCCGTCGCCACCATCATGATGTCCTCGCCCGGCACGATGCGGCCGAAGCGGTGGATGACGACCGCGCCGGTCAGCGGCCAGCGCCGCGCCGCCTCGGCGACATGGCTCTCGATCTCGGTCTCGGCCATGCCGGGGTAATGCTCGAGGTTCAGCGCCGCGATCGCCTCGCCGTTCTCATCGCCGCGGCAGATGCCGGTGAAGGTCACTACCGCGCCGACATCGGTGCGGCCGCGCGACAGCGCCGCCGCCTCGGCCGAGACGTCGAAGGGCTCGCGCTGGACTTTGACCGCGATGGTCGGGCTCATGGGGGCAATATAGTGCGGAAATCGCACGCCGTCATTCCGGGCGCTGCCCGGAACGACGTCACCCCCCCGTCATCGGCGGGAAAAAGGCGATCTCGCGGGCACCGGCAATCGGCGCCTGCGGCTTCACGTGGCTGCGGTCGATGGCGGCGCGGATCACCTTGGGATTGTCGAAGGCATGGGCGTATTCCTCGCCGCGCCCCGACAGCCATGTCATCAGTTCGGCGACCGTGGCGACGCCTGCGGGAATCTCGACATCTTCCTCGGGCTTACCGATGCGCTCGCGCACCCAGGCGAAATAGCGGAGCTTCAACATCATGCTCATTCGTCGATCATATGGCGCAAACCGGCGCGCAGATAGTCCCAGCCCGTATACAAGGTCACCAGCGCGGCGACCCACAGAAGCGTGATGCCGATCTCGACCGTGTAAGGCAGCACCTTCTCGCCCGCCTCGCCCGCGATCAGGAAACCGATGGCGACGAGCTGCCCGACCGTTTTCCACTTCGCCAGGGTCGTCACCGGCACGCCGACGCGCAGTTCCGCGAGATATTCGCGCAGGCCCGACACCAGCACCTCGCGGCACAAGATGATGACCGCGGCGAGCAGCGCCCAGCCGCGGATGGTCGTTCCGGCCGCCAGGATCAGCAGGCAGGCCGCGACGAGGAGCTTGTCGGCGATCGGATCGAGCATGCGGCCGAGCGAGGATTGCTGTCCCCAGGCGCGCGCCAGATAGCCGTCGAAGAAATCCGTCACCGCGGCGGCGATGAACACGGCAAGCGCCACCCAGCGCAGCCACAACTCCCCGGCAAAGATGCTCTGCCAGAACAGCAGCCCGACCACGACCGGCACCGCGGCGATGCGGGCATAGGTCAGGATGTTGGGCAGCGCCATCGGATGCGCCGGCAGACGGGGAAGTCGCGTCGAGTTCATGGCCGGACAAGGAACACGGCGCTCGCTGTCAGGTCAACCGCCTGCGGCGCGCGCGTCCCATTCGAAAATACCGGATGGGACGCCGCTATTCGATCGGCGCCTTGGGCAGTTTGGCGACGCCCGGTTCGACAACGAAAGTCTGGTCGAGCGAGAACCATTCTCCGGTCACGTCGGCGGCCGGCGCGGGACCGTCATGGGCCACGAAATCGCCGATCAGCGCCCGGGTAACGCCGAACTGCACGTCGGTTTCCAGCTTGTCGTCGTCCTTTACGTAGATCTGCGAAATGTGCGTCTTGAAACCTTCCTTGTAGATCAGGAAGTGCAGATGCGCCGGCCGGTAATTGTGGCGGCCGGCATGGCGCAACAGGTCGCCGACCGGGCCCGTGATCGGAATCGGATAGCCGGCCGGCTTGACGCTGCGGAACGAGAAGCGGCCCTGCGCATCGGTCGTGAACTTGCCGCGCAGGTTCATATCGGCCTGGCTGTCGTCCTGCTGCTCGTAGAAGCCTTCCGGTGAGGAATGCCAGACATCGGCCTCGGCGCCGGCGACGGGATTGCCTTGAGCATCCTTGACCGTGCAGTTGACGAACAGCACCGGCCCCGGCGTCGGCGAGCGCACGATGGAACCGCCGTTCCGGGTCGCGGGCGAGTTCAGCCGCCAGAACGGGCCGAGAAGATTGGCCGTGGTTTCGGTCTGGCCGTTATTGCCGTTGTTCAGGAGGCACACCAGCGCCGAGAAGCCGAGCGAGCCGCACATCAGTACGACTTCATTGTGCGAGGCGTTGGTCAACTGGCCAAGCCTGGCGACGATCGCGGCGCCCTTGTGGAATTCCTCCTCGGTCAGATGCACCTCGCGCGCGAAAGCGTGCAGGTGCTTGACCAGCGCGGCGACGATTTCGCGCAGCCGCGGATCGTCGATCTTGCTGTAGGCCTCGAGCACGGCGGGCGTGACATCGGCTTGTGACTTGATGATCATCCTGTTCGCTTCCTGCCCGTCTTGTTTTTGTCAGCCGCTACTTCGCCGGCGCCTTGTCGTGAAAGAACGCATAGATTTTCCGCGCCATCTCCGCGTTGATCCCCGGCACGTGCTGCAGATCGGCGACACTGGCGCGCTCGATGGCCTTCAGGGTGCCGAAGTGGCGCAGCAACGCGCTCTTGCGCGTCGGCCCGATGCCCTCGATCTCCTGTAGGCCGGCTTCGCGAATATCCTTCTTGCGCCTCGTGCGGTGCGAGCCGATGGCGAAGCGGTGCGCTTCGTCGCGCAGCCGCTCGACGAAATAGAGCACCGGGTCGCGCGGCGGCAGTTTGAAGGGCGTCTTGCCCGGCATGAAGAAGGTTTCGCGCCCGGCCTCGCGGTCGCGGCCCTTGGCGATAGAGACCAGCGGCACGTCGGTGACGCCCAACTCCGCCAAAATCTCCTGCGCCGCGTTCAACTGCCCCTGGCCGCCGTCAATCAGCAGCAGGTCGGGCCAAGGGGAGTCGATTTGTTCGTCGCGATCGGCCGAATTCTCGTCCCCTCCCCCCCTGAGGGGGAGGGTTAGGGAGGGGGCTATCTGAGAGTGAGGCTGATCGCTATCACCCCCCTCCCGCCCGCCTTCGGCGGGCGACCTCCGCCCCAAGGGGGGAGGTGCAGAAAGAGAAGAAGCAGCCCTCGGGCTTTCCTCCAGCAGCCGCTTGAAGCGGCGCTGCAGCACCTCACGCATCATGCCGAAGTCGTCGCCCGGCGTGATGTCGGCCGAGCGGATGTTGAACTTGCGATACTGGTTCTTGCGGAAGCCTTCCGGTCCCGCGACGATCATGCCGCCCACCGCATTGGTGCCGGCGATGTGGCTGTTGTCGTAAACCTCAATGCGGCGCGGCGGCTTAGGCAGGCCGAACGCCTCGGCCAGCGCATTGAACAACCGCTGCTGCGACGCGGTCTCGGCGAGCTTGCGGCCAAGCGCCTCGCGGGCATTGGCCAGCGCATGCATGACGAGCTCCTTGCGCTCGCCGCGCTGCGGCACCGCCACCTCGATCTTGCGCTCGCTCTTGGCCGACAGCGCCTCGGCGAGGAGCGCGCGCTCCTCGAATTCGTCGGAGGCAATGACGAGGCGCGGCGGCGGCTTGTCGTCATAAAACTGCGCGAGGAACGCACTGAGCACTTCGCCCGGCCCCAGCGCGCGATCCGCCTTCGGGAAGTAGGCGCGGTTGCCCCAGTTCTGCCCGGTGCGGAAGAAGAACACCTCGACGCAGGTGTAGCCGCCTTCCTGATGCACGGCGAAGACGTCCGCTTCCTCGATGGTGCGCGGATTGATGCCCTGCGTCGTCGTGATCGCCGACAGCGCGGCAAGACGATCGCGATAGATCGCGGCGCGCTCGAAATCGAGGGCTTGCGAGGCCTGATCCATTTCGTCCGCAAGTTGCTTGTGCACATTGCGGCTCTTGCCGTCGAGAAAGGCATTGGCCTCGCGCACCAGCTCCTGATAGCCGGCGAAGTCGATCTCCTGCGTGCAGGGGCCCGAGCAGCGCTTGATCTGGTACAGCAGACACGGCCGCGACCGTGACTCGAAGAACGAATCCGAGCAGTTGCGCAAAAGGAAGGCGCGCTGCAGCGCGTTGATGGTGCGGTTGACCGCGCCGGCATTGGCGAACGGCCCGTAATAGCGTCCCGGCCGGGTGCGCGCGCCGCGATGCTTGAGGATCTGCGGCGCCCAGTGATCCGACGTGATCAGAATGTAGGGAAACGACTTGTCGTCGCGCAGCAGCACGTTGAAGCGCGGCCGCAGACGCTTGATCAGGTTGGCTTCGAGCAGCAGCGCCTCGGTCTCGGTCGCGGTCGAGACGAACTCCATCGACACCGTCGCCGAGATCATCCGCGCGATACGCGCGTCATAGGCGACCGGCCGCGTGTAATTGGCGACGCGCTTCTTGATGCTCTTGGCCTTGCCGACATAGAGCACGTCGCCTTTGGCGTCGATCATGCGGTAGACGCCCGGCCCGGCCGGCGCATGCTTGACGGCGCGTACGATCGCGGCGCGGCCATGCGCGAGCGTGCCGGGATCCGCATCGGTTTCGGAAAGATCGAGTTCCGGCAGGGTCGGCGCGTCGTCAGGTTCGTCGCGCAGTTCGCTGGCCGGATCGATGTCCTTTTTGGCGCCGTTCATGGGACGAATATAAGCGCGCGGCCCGTCTTGGCTACTCGGGCGAGGACGCTACTCAACAATGTCGGTATCCGGGGTGCGCCAGGCCAGGTGCTGGCCGCCATCCACCGCAATCGTCATCCCGGTGACGCTGCGCGCCCCGGCAAGATAGACCACGGCGGCGGCGATATCCTGCGGCGACGGGCCCTTGCCCAGCGGCACCAGGGCCGCCTGCTCGGCGAACTGGTCGCCGTTCTGCCGCGGACTGGGCAAGGTCGGCCCCGGCGCCACCGCATTGACCCGCAGCGGCGCCAAGCCCTGCGCAAGCATGGTCGTCGCATCATGCAGCGCCGACTTGCTCAGGGCGTAGGAGAAGAATTTCGGCGTCGGCCGCAACACGCGCTGATCGACGATGTTGACGATCGACGATGCCGCGTCGCGCGGCGCCTGGGCGGCAAAAGCCTGCGCCAGAAACAGCGGGGCGGCGAGATTGACCGCCATCGCGCGATCGAAACCGGCGCGCGTCATGGACGAAACCTCGTCCTCGTCGAACAGACTGGCGTTGTTCACGAGCAGTGTCAGCCGGCCGAACGTGGCCGCCGCCGGAACGATATCGGCCACGGCGCCGGCATCGGCGAGATCGCCGCCAACAATCGCGGCCCGGCCGCCGTCGCGCTTAATCTCGGCGGCGAGAGCCTCGGCTTCATCGCGCGAATGACGAACGTGCAGGACGACGCCGTAGCCCTCGCGCGACAACGCCTGCGCTATGGCGCGGCCAATACGGCGGGCGGCCCCGGTAATCAACGCGGTTGGAGATGTTTGCGTGTGCGTGCTCATCGTCACTCAACTGAACGCGATTTGAAAAAACCGCAAGTCACTATGGTAAACGCCGCGGAAAGCATAAAGCGCAACCGTTCTTTAGGGATAACGGGGTGTCAGGGTTAGCGGGTAATAACCGCTTAACCGACAAAGCGCGATAACTCGTCCACGAAATATTGTCCAAGTTTGGCAACCAAGCGCCAGCAGTGAAGCCGTTCCGCGTCTGCGGCGCGTGCGTGAGTGGAGAGTAAGATGAAAAAGCAAATTCTGGCGATGACCGCGCTGGCGGCCGCAACCTTGGCCACCGCTGCATCGGCCGCCGATCTGCCGCGCAACAACTACTATTCGCAGCCCGCCCCGGGCTCCTATTACAACTGGGCGGGTTGGTACGCCGGCGCGATCGTCGGCTACGAGTGGGGCAAGGTCCCGGGCACCAGCACCAAGCCCAGCGGCATCCTCGGCGGTCTGACCGGCGGCTACAACTGGCAGAGCGGCCAGTTCGTGCTCGGCGGCGAAACCGACCTGCAGATCTCGGGCGCCGACGACACCTTCGCGCCGTACAAGTTCTCGAACCCCTGGTTCGGCACCCTGCGTGGTCGCGCCGGCATGGCCTGGAACAACGTGCTCGTCTACATCACCGGTGGTATCGCCTATGGCGGCCTCAAGGGCGAAAGCGGCGCCCTCTCGGAAACCAAGACCCATATCGGCTGGACTCTCGGCACCGGCGTCGAGTTCGGCCTCGCCCAGCAGTGGTCCGCCAAGATCGAATATCTCTACGCCGACCTCAGCAACCGCACCTACTCGATCACGGGCGTCGGCAACGGCCTCGAGACCAACATGATCCGCGTCGGCGTGAACTACCGCTTCTAGCCCATGCCCCCCGTGCGGCCGCTTCCGGGGCCGCACAGACAAAGCCCCGGATTGTAAAATCCGGGGCTTTGTGCTGTCGTAATAGTAGTCAGTCAGAGGACTGTAGTATATTATTAGAAAATATAGTATAGTTAAGCGTTGCTAAAATAAAAAAGGTGACACATCGTCGTCAAAAATACGGCAAAATGACGAATTTTTGCTGTCTTAGCTGTGATCGTGTCCATTTCAACTTCGATTCAAGTGTTGCATATTTACACTAGACGAAGTTTCGAAAACGAATACTGTTTGCCTCAGATTTTGAGGGCGTTCAGCCCGTTTTCGGAGAGTTGAGACAATGAAGCGTATCGTTATCGCCGCCGCTCTCGCGGTCGTTTCCATCAGCGTTGCCAACGCCGCCGACCTCGGCCGCCGTCCGGCCGCAATGCCGACCAAGGCGCCGGCCTATGTCACCCCGCTGTACAATTGGACCGGTCTGTATGCCGGTCTCAACGGCGGCGGCGCCTGGGGCAATTCCTCGGTCTCCGGCCCGCTCTCGACCGGCGGCAACTTCCGCAACTCGGGCGGCTTCATCGGCGGCACGCTCGGCTACAACCATCAGATCAACCAGGCTGTGCTCGGTCTCGAAACCGACCTCGACTGGTCGAACATCAAGGGCTCGTCCGCCTGCGCCGTCGGCGTTTCCTGCGAAGTGAAGAACACCTGGCTCGGCACCCTGCGCGGCCGCGTCGGCTACGCCATGGGCGCCTCGGGCACCATTCTCCCGTACTTCACGGGCGGTCTGGCCTACGGCGGCGTAAAGACCTCGGCGGACGGCTTGGGCTCGACCAGCTCGACCAAGGCCGGCTGGACCCTGGGCGGCGGCGTCGAAGCCGCGATCTCCGGTCCGTGGACGGCCAAGATCGAATATCTCTACGTCGATCTCCAGAACACCGGTGCGCCGGCTGGATCGACCAGCCGCTTCCGCACCAACGAAGTGCGCGGCGGCATCAACTACCGCTTCTAAGCGTCAAACAAGAAACGTCGGAAAACCCCGGACATTTGTCCGGGGTTTTTTTGTTGCCTGCGTGCAACACGCACCGTCGCTCAACATTACAAATGCAACTCGCCGCTGCGGAATGTGGAACGCTCGTTTGGATCGCGCGTTTTCTCGCCATCGGGGGACGGCGCGCTTGCGTCCGTCCGAATGAGTTCCATTCGAAGCGCGATGAGGTGCGTCATGAAAAAGATTCTTCTCGCTACCGCGGGTCTTCTGTCGCTCGGCGTGATGTCGGCGCAGGCCGCCGACATGCAGCGTCGTATGCCGGTGAAGGCCCCGGAATACGTCGCTCCGGCGCCGGCTCTTTATAACTGGACCGGCCCGTATGTCGGTCTGTCGGGCGGCGGTTCGTTCGGCTCGGGTTCCGATTCCGGCATCGTCGGCGGCACGCTCGGCTACAACATGCAGACCGGCCCGTGGGTGTTCGGTCTCGAAGGCGACATGAACTGGCTCAGCCACAGCAGCGCCGCCGTGCGCAACAACTGGCTCGCCACCGTTCGCGGCCGCGTCGGCTACGCCATGGGCGCCACCGGTGCGTGGATGCCGTATGTCACGGGCGGCGTCGCTTTCGGCGACGTCAGCAACGCGGTCAGCGGCGTCGGCATGGTCAGCGACAACAAGACCGGCTGGACCCTCGGCGGCGGCCTTGAGGCCGCGCTCTCCGGCCCGCTCACGGCCAAGGTCGAGTATCTGTACGTCAATCTCGGCAACGGCCCGACTCTCGCTGGCGTCGGCTCGAACTATCACACCAACATCATTCGCGCCGGCCTGAACTATCGCTTCTAACCACAAAGACTGGCTGACTGAGCAAACTGAAACCCCGGCGCTTGGCGCCGGGGTTTTTTTATTTCACCATGACTCCAGCACCGAAATTCGCTGGACTACGCTACAGCCCGATACAGCAGGTTTATCAATGACTTAAGCGAGTTCAACATATGCCGGTGCTTTCCGAAACCTGACCTGACTTCCGACCGCCTGACTCCTATCCGGCCCTTGGAATCCAGGTCTTTCCAAGGAGTCATCATGGCTAAGATCAAACTCACTAAGTCCGCTGTCGATGCGGCGCAACCCCAGGCAGAGGCCGTCGAACTCCGGGACACGCTGGTCCCCGGCTTCCTGTGCAAGATTACCCCGGCGGGTCGCAAGGTGTTCATGCTCCAGTACCGGACGAACGCTGGCGAGCGCCGCAAGCCCTCGCTAGGACTGTACGGGGAGCTGACCGTCGAACAGGCGCGGTCGCTGGCGCAGGAATGGCTGGCCCAAGTCCGCCGAGGCGGAGATCCCGCCGCAGAGAAGGCGGAGGCGCGCCAGGCACCTACGGTCAAGGAGCTATGCACGAAGTTCATGGAGGACTACTCCAAGAAGCGCAACAAGCTCAGCACCCAAGCCGGCTATCAGGCTGTCATCAATCGCAACATTATTCCGCTGCTGGGACGCAAGAAAGTTCAGGACGTGAAGCGTCCTGAAATCGCCGGACTGATGGAAAAGCTTTCGTACAAGCAGACCGAGGCGAACAAGGTATTCAGCGTCTTGCGCAAGATGTTCAACATGGCCGAGGTATGGGGCTATCGGCCCGACGGTACCAACCCTTGCCGTCACGTCCCGATGTTCCCTGCCGGCAAATCGACTCACCTCATCAGCGACGAAGAAATGGGCAACCTGTTCCGACAGCTCGACAAGATCGAGTCGGAGGGGCTGGAGAACTACGTCATCCCTTTGGGAATCCGCCTGCAGTTCGAGTTCGCCGGCCGCCGCTCGGAAATCATCGCGCTGGAATGGAACTGGGTTGACTTGCAGAACCGGCGCGTCGTCTGGCCTGACAGCAAGACAGGCGGCATGTCTAAGCCCATGAGCGAGGAAGCCTATCGGCTACTCTCGACGGCACCCCGGCAGGAGGGTAGCCGCTATGTGCTGCCTTCTCCTAGCCACGCTGGCAAGCATCTAACCACGGGCGAGTATTACGGTGGCTGGAGCCGTGCGCTCAAGGCGGCTGGCGCTACGCACGTGGGCACGCACGGCATCCGCCACCGTTCGGCGACCGACATTGCCAATTCGGGCATCCCGGTCAAGGTCGGCATGGCGCTAACGGCGCACAAGACCGTCGTCATGTTCATGCGCTACGTCCACACCGAGGATAAGCCGGTGCGAGAGGCGGCCGAACTGGTGGCGAATCGGCGTAAGACGATCACCGGGATGCAGGGAGCCAAGGAGGTGGCCGCATGACCCGGCGCAAGGCATCCGTCTCAGCGCCAGCAGCGCCGCCCGCGCTGCTGGGCGACATCCGGGCACTGATCGAAGCGTCGCGCCAGCGCGTCGCCTCGGCGGTCAATGCCGAGCTGACATTGCTGTTCTGGCGCATTGGCCAGCGCATCCATACGGAAGTGCTTGCCGGGCAGCGGGCCGGGTACGGCGACGAAATCCTGCCGACCCTGGCGGCGCAGCTTGTCCGCGACTACGGACGTAGCTTCGCGGACAAGAACCTGCGCCGGATGGTGCAGTTCGCCGCCACCTTCTCGGACGAGCCAATTGTCGTGACGCTGTCACGACAATTGAGCTGGTCGCATTTCGTGGCGCTGCTGCCGCTAAAAGACCCGCTCCAGCGGGACTACTACGTGCAAATGGCCAGCGCCGAACGCTGGAGCGTGCGGACGCTACGCGAGCGCATCGACTCGATGCTATACGAGCGCACGGCGCTGTCCAAGAAGCCGGACGAGACGATCACGCAAGAGCTGGCGGCGATGCGCGATGCGCAGCGCATGTCGCCGGCGCTGGTCATGCGCGACCCGTACATCCTCGACTTCCTGGGCCTGCGCGATACCTGGCAGGAAGGCGACCTGGAAGCCGCGATCATCCGCGAAATGGAGTCTTTTTTGCTGGAGTTGGGCGCGGGCTTCTCTTTCCTAGCCCGGCAGAAACGCATCCAGATCGACGACGAGGATTTCCACCTGGACCTGCTGTTCTATAACCGCAAGCTGCGGCGGCTGGTGGCGGTGGAGTTGAAGATCGGCGAGTTCAAGGCAGCATACAAGGGGCAGATGGAGCTTTATTTGCGTTGGCTCGACAAGCACGAACGCGAACCGGAGGAAGCCTCGCCGCTGGGCATCATTCTTTGTACCGGCAAGAAGTCAGAGCAGATCGAGTTGCTGGAGCTGGACAAGTCGGGCATCCACGTAGCCGAATACCTGACGACCCTGCCGCCGCGTGCGGTGCTGGGGGAGCGGTTGCAGCAGGCGACCGAACGGGCGCGGTTGCAGATCGAGCAGCGGCAGCCTGGCGAGAAGTCCTGACAGCAGCATCTGTCCAACCGTACACCCAAACCACAGCACGAGCATGTGGCAACGGATCTCTTGCTCTATCGAGGCTCCATGCTAGTGTGGAATCGCCATAGGCCGATAAGGAACTGGCCTGCGGCTCAAGGATGCGCTGGGGCTAGTGGGCGCGAGCGCCCAATCACATGATTATCGCGGGCAGCAGCGCCATGTTCTATGCCGATCGCTGTTTTAATTAAATATCTCAAACTATAAAGTCAGTTAATTTTTTCAAAATATTCACGAATCAAGTCATCATTTTTTAAATACGAATCGAGAACCTGAAACAGAAAAAGATCCCCGCTAATATTTATATCAAACGGGATCATTGAGTTATCTATTTTGAATGTCTTTATTTTTCTATGCCCCTTGATGTTGGCATTGCTCAATCTTTCTTGATAGCTATCCAACGTATATACGATAAATTCGTGATCCAAGTGAGTTATAAAAAAATCATCGCCTTTTGAACTGTATTCAAGATGGATGACTTGCGTTACGACGTCGTCGCCTGCCACCTCAAAGTCCTCCATCAATTCTTCAAAAGTCAAACTTAGCTTCTCTGCGTCATGGTGAATCCATAGATTGTTCTCATATTTATCGGTGGAGTAGAACTTTGACAATCTAGGAAGGGAAGATATTTTCAATCGCAACGGAGCGCCAAACTCCATCTCCTCCATTGCAGGGACATAATCGGAGACGTAATCAATCCTGAATGCTATTTCGGACAGCATTCCTTTTTCAATGAGTTCCTCGATAGAGGTAAGCAGCTTCCTCGGAACTTTTATCCAGAAGTGTCGCCCTATGCGTTCATCGCGTATTGTCTGACTATCCTTGTCGTTGAATATCTGAATATTCTCGTTCAGGCTGACAAGACTATATTTAGAGAACTGAGCATCTTCCTTTCTTATGTCAATTCCAATTTTCTCGTACTCACGTTCAACTACCTTGGAATATTTTAGCTCCAGCATCTCAGCCCTCCCCATGATTGATTGGTGCTTGGAATAAAAAATGCAGCCAATGCGATAATTTGCGTAATTTTCTTTTATGTACGAAACACCATCTTCGTCATGGATATGCTTGTAGGAATTGTTGAGAATTTCTAGCGATCCCGGATACTCGTTGAGATAATTATTTAAGTAGTCCATTAAATGCTGGATTGTCTTTATAGCCAATCGCTTGTCCACTAGATCAAGCTGTGGCCCATAAAACTTGGCTGCGTTTGGATGGTCGCGTTTGGCTTCAAATTCTTTCAGAATGGCCGCCTTTTCATTCATGCAGCCCTCCGTATAAGCACGCATTACGTCTGCCTGAAAGCTCTCATTTGCCAGAGAGGTTTGGATGAGGGGAAGCAATTTCTTGACAAAGATCGGGTCTTTATTAAGAAAGACGTAGCAAAATTTCCCAAAGCTGAATAACGCGATTTTTTCCGAAGAAAATTCATTGATTTCTTCAAAGATATTTTTCATATTTTTTACTCAACTCGCCGTAGTCCAAATAGTAAGCGACGGAACCTTGAGCGTCTCCACTTTGTGGATCGCGCTGCTCCACGTTCGCTATTCGCTCATCCCTGACGGGACTGGCATTCGCCAGCCCTCCACGGCCCGACACTGTGATCCGGGCCTGCGCGCTCCGCTTGCATGTTGAGCTGGCGACAGCAGGGCATGCAGAGCGAGCCGCGCGCAGATGATTCAGCCAAACGCTAAACAAAGCTGTAGGGCATCCCATAGAGAGCGCGGTTGCGCTACTCGTGATTTCTATGGAATTTGATCGTATCCAAAACTGCATGAGGCAAGCTTGCGAGTTACTTGATACTCTTCGCCAGAATACTGGCGAACTCGACCTCGTTCCGAAACAAGGTGCAGGTTCTTCCTTGCCCGCGAACCAATGACATACAGCAATTTCATCGCGCTTTCTTGACCGTTCGGATCATTGAAATGCGGCACCATATCTTCTAATAATGCATAAGCGATCACTGCATCGAACTCGGCTCCCTTGACGCCGTGTATCGTCGAGATGGTGATTCCAGTCCTATGCTGAAATACCTTCCTGAATGTCTCAATATCGCCTATAAATTCGCTACCTTCACTCTTCAATCGATTTACCCGGGCTTGCGAACTATCGAAGAAGGCAACGTGATGCTCTTGAAGCAGCGTGAAAAGGCGAAAGTCGATTGCTAAGTTTGCAAACAGACGCTCGAAAAATGCGCTCAAGTAGGTAAGACCATCTGTTTCATCGATCTTAATTGCATTGCACTCCCTCAACAAGGACCTCCGCGTGAGCTTCGACACGCTAGCCCCGGCCGCCTCTAGGTCATTCAGAATCTCCCCGGCCCACCGCAGTCTGCGCACATACATTCCCGGCGATGCCTGAGTAAGTGCAATCTTAGAAAGCCTGTACCAGAAATTCTCTGTGTCCCGTGCAAAGGGAACCATACCGGGGCCATCGAATGAGTACTCCGGCATGCTGGCGACCAAACGACGTGTCATGCTTGCAAGATGCGTCCACTGTGGCGCGAGAATGCACACCTCGTGAGGTGAGATGCCCATAGTCTCAATGTTGAAACGGATGAGCCGGATGAGCTCAGCGTCCAGATCATTTTTGCTCACTGTGTCGTCGAATGAAATAAGGCTTGGGTACGCCTTGTCCTCGGATGCGGCTTCGATGCGTGTGTTGTGAACGTTGTAGTTTCCGAAGTACTCAATGATGCGCTCAGAAGAACGGTAGTTCCGCGACAGTTCGAGTTCGTCCAAATCGATATTGGCCATCGCCTTGAAATCCTCGAAGGCAATCGGATATCCGCCAAGCGATTGATAAATCGCCTGGTTAGGATCTCCGACAATAAAGGCCTTGGTCGCACCTTGACCAGCTTTCAGAATGGCGGTGATGATCGAATACTGAATTCGTTTGGTGTCCTGATACTCGTCGATCAGCACGAAAGAGAACAACTGTGCCAGAAGAGTGCTGATCGCAGGATGACGTGCGATCAGTTGGTACGCATAGTAAAGAATGAGCTCAAAGTCTAGCTGCCGACTTTCGTGCAGAATCTCAAAATACTTGCCCAATATGACGTGAAGACCCGAATGCTTCCAATCTTGTGGGCAGGAGAGCACATATCCAGTTTCGGTGTAATAAAACTCACAATCCCAGAATGTTATTTTTGGCTTCTGGTAAGGCTTGCACAATGCCTCCAGGATTTTCTCGCGCTCATGCTGATCGATCACACGGAAGCCTCGATCCAACGCTTCGTGATAGATGCCGTACGGTTTCAATATCCATTCAAGACAGAACGAATGTATCGTTCCTATCCATAATCGGGATGTATCCACCCCAAGGCTCTCAATGCGCTCGTGGATTTCGTCGGCGGCACGGTGCGTATAAGTGATGGCAACGACAAACTGCTTGTTCGATTTCAGCCTGGACAACTCATAGGCGATTTTGTAGGTGAGCGTGCGCGTTTTCCCGCTGCCCGGGCAAGCGATGAGAAAGACGCTCCCTGGCTTCAGAATGGCTGCTTCCTGCTCGGGATTCAGATCATCTTTGTTCCACATGAACATGATCAGAACACCGCGAGTACATCGTTGATGCGATCATCTGGGAACGTGGCAAGCATCTCGTTTCGGATGCCGACGAAGTCGATGTCTCCATTTCGGAAGGCCAGCAGCTTGGCCCTAAAGTCGTCGAATACGGCAGACGCAGTGAAGATATCTTCTGCATCGATGTAGTTCACGCGGTAGCTCAGCACGTTAAACCAGACTTCCTTAGTGACCACCGGATGCGCAAAAGCGATGGCGTCCAAGATGTACTTCGGAATGGCGGTCTGCGGATCGATCTTCTTTCCCAGCAAGATGGCAAACCATCCCTTGCCGTAGTTGTCCGCCATGGTCAATGCGCGCTGACCGAACAACGCGATGTCCGCTGATTCGAGCTCCGCCTTGGCCGTCGCGATGGTTGGTGCATCCTTGTAGACATCAGGAAGGATGCCGACCACCTTACGCGCATTGCCGGCGGCAATGAAGTCGACCTCGAAGGTATGGGGGGCAAAGAATGGAGAAACCCACCCGTTATCTTTGAAGGTGTCTTCCAATAACGCTTTCCTGGCGACCCCTTTTTCCTGGGATGCCTGATACTTGCCCTTGCGCCGGAGCAGCCCTTCGGAGTCTCCCGCCGCCGGCGTTGTGTCAATGATGGACTTGTCAAGGTCGGTGACGATGCTGCACCGCTTCCGGATTCGGGCATCATCGAAAAGAACCGCGACGTTCTGAAATCCAGTGCTGCGGATATTAATTAAACTGATGCCGAGTTCATCAAGGCTGACGCCTAGCACGTTCTTGATCAGGATCGGAACGAGAATTTCTTCTGCATCGCCCTCCACTAAGAGGACGCTCTTGGCAAACAACAAGTTGCTACGGACAGCATCCAGGTAGCGTTGAATGTTGCCGATCTCTTCTGGGTTTAGGCCAATTGCAGGCTGGTATGCCTCGCAACGATCACCTTCTCTGCCGAGGATGTTCACGTTCTGAACATTGCTGACCTCAGAGATGTGCGTCGAATGGGTCGAATAAATGATCTGTGTGTCGTCGTATTTGAGCTTGTCGAACAGTGTTTTCTGGATATGTGTGTGAATGTGAGCTTCCGGCTCTTCGATAAGCAGAAAGTTGGCGATCGACTGTTTAGCCTTTTGATACTTGAATTCAAGCAGTTTCAACGTGAGGAATATCAGGTTTGCTCCACCAAGGCTCAGCTCGTGGATCGGTCCTTCGTGGCTCTCCCCCGATTCGCCAACGAACAGCTTGAGCGACTGGAACAACTTGTCAGCTTCGTCTGGCAGATCCGACTTGATAGAAAGAGAAGACGGCGAATACGCCTCACCCGCCGCATCCTTGATGGTGTCTCTGATATCCGTCCGGACGACCTGCACGTCTGGCAACGCTTCGATGGAGTCATTCAATGCCTTTACCCCGTCGGTGATAGCCTGGAACGCCACGGGGTCGATATCGCCGCTCTTGCCCTTCAGAAGCGAAAAGAGCGGATTTGTCCGGTTGTTGTGAAATTCGGAGACGACGTCCCGTAGCGCCTGGACGAAAGTGAACGAAATTTCTTTGGAGACGGACAGCACGTTCGGAATCTTCGCGCCGATAACACGAAATTCAACCTCTTCATTGAATCGAACATTCGCGAAGTCGCCGACCACATCCTTATAGAAGGCCTCGTCGTTGAAGTCGGCTTCACTCCGACCTGTGAAAATCGTTTCATAGTCGTCGATGGTGACCGGGTTCAGGATAGCGTCGAGGCCTGCCTGATCACCATCGTTCAATTGAGAAAGTCGCAGCCTGATTTCCTTCTTCGGACGAAAGATCAGGTTGTAAGTGGCCTTGCCGTTCGCCTCTTCCTCAATTACGCCCGTCCCATGTCGGAAGAGCGCCTGCACTGATTCATCCGCAGAGATTTCCTCAAACTCAAGACTGATGATGATCCAATGTCCCTGCCAGCGCCCTAGGCCGCGATGAAAGTCGGTATGCTCCAGCCGGTAGGCAGAGCGAATCATGTTGTCATCAAGCAGCAATCTGATTGCGCGAAAGAGATTGGTTTTGCCAGATCCATTTTCGCCGATGACAGTGTTGATACCCTTCTGGAACAGCAGCTTCGTGTTGGGAAAGTTCCGGTAGTTGACCAGGCTGAGCTTGGATATATGCATTTGATTCAATCTTGTTGTTGAAATCCACATGCCGATCGGCCGATGGATTGGTTGAACACTGCAGCCATTGATCCCAACTACGGAATGGCCAACTGTCAGTTGGTTTTAGAACGGCACCGTGTCTAAGGTAGGAATCGGTTGGAGCGCATTTTTAATCTCGGTTAGCCTTGCAAGTAGTTCATCGAAAGTCACGATCACGATCTCTGCGAACGCATTTCGAACGAGCTCGAATGACTTTCTTTGCTGATGCTCTTGTGGCGTCATGCCAGCGACAACTATGCAGCGAACCGCATAGCTGTGGAGGTCGTATCGGTTCATGTTATTTTTTATGACGGGTAGTTCACTCTGCAATTTGAAACGCTGATCTAGAATTTGAGCAATCGCTCCACCCAATTCTGTCGATGGGCCAAAAACATCATCTCCACGATAGGGAGATTTTCCTAGCAGTTCGGTTTGCGGCTTTTTTATCTCAATGAGGCCAAGATTGCCCGTGGAAGCGGATGCGTATAGAAAATCTGAAAATTTTCCGCCGGACCCGTTAAGTCGCTTGCCACCTGCATAAGCTTGCCCCTGAACCAGCATGGCTGGAACGGCAAATGCAAGACTAAGTATGAAAGGATTTTCCAGAAAGAAGCTTTGCCACTTGCTTTCCGTCAGTCCTTTTCCAAGCATTTCCTGGTATCGCTCAATCAGTTGATTCAGTGTGATGAGCTCAATATCATTCTTTAATGCCAGCAGCGAGCGCGGCTCAGATTCCGCCAGTGCTTCTATATTGTCTTGAACCATGCGAACAGCGGCGCGCCGATCACGCTTGGAAAGCGTCACATGCTGCCGCCCACCATCGGTCATTTCCGTTAGTGCATCAGGTCTTACGCTCTTCTTTAGAGCGGGAAATTGTGCTGAATCGGCAGCATGTAATAAGGTCTGGTAGACATGAAATTGCTTGTCCTTGCGCGCGTCTCTCTGGTGGCGAGAGGCTATGCGATTTAATTCTTTTCTTAATTCATGAAATCTTCTTATTCCGAGAATAAAGAATGGCGAATCAATTTTCGCGTCATTTCCTTTGTGGACAATGAGTATGCTTACGTTTTCTAAGCTGGCGGCTGTTTCGCAAATTTGCCGATATTCCCACAGAAGCCCCAAACCGAATCGAAAATCTTTGGCAAACCCATCCGGCAACTGCTCAAGAAGCCCAACGACATCGTCAGTAGTCTCTGGCAGTATGTAGGGCTCGATAACAGGCCGAGCGACGACGATGCGTTCAAGGGTGCCGTATTTAGGTTGCAGGTAATCGTCGCGATCTTCTCGAATATTAAGAGGCCAAATGGTCAATCTGTCTGGACACACATTGAGCAGTCTCGCTATTGGCGAATCCGGCTTGCGCTCCGCTGCGGGAATATCAGTGAAGAAAACGTTAATGCCTTCCTCTTCCGGTTCGGCTGCTTCAATGACAAGGAAGGGGCCGCCGTCCAAACGCTCACGTTGATTGAATGCTGAAGGTCTGATAGATGCCATGAACTATTCTTGATCCCTACTGTTCAGAGAAACGATTTGCGGGCCTTGCCTCAGCGCAACCTTATGGTGCCTTCCGATCAGAATCGGACGACACACGATTGATGTCAAAGGGGAGTGCCTTATCTGCCGCGATTCGGGTCAGCAGCATCCGAATCGCATCCGAAATTGATAACCCCATTTCAGCCAGAACAACAGTTGCGGCTTCTTTAATCTGCCCGTCAATCCGGGCACGAACGACGTCGTTACTTGCCATTGTTGCGCTCACAATAGATGTAGCTACATTGTGGCTCATAAGTACTATTGCGTCACTTACATTTTGTTGTGAACAGTAGAGCATCCCGGCGTGCCGCCGTCGGGCTCGCGGGCGTTGCCCCGCGCCTCGTGCCGAGTCGCGGCCATGCGGCTTTGATCCCTGATGCCTCCGGCCGTCTCTTCGCTCCTGGCCTGCGCGCGGCGCTTGCCCTCCAGGGGATCGGCTGGACAGCCCATCCCCGCCGCGCCTTGCTTGGCGCCCCTCGCATGCACCGAACAGGTTGCACCTGATCGACCAACAGCCATCCAGCTAGGCGTGCCGCTGGCACGCAGGGGCGCTCGCCGCGCGGCGTTGGTTTCAGCGCACCCCCTGGCCCATTGGCCGCTGTTCGTCTTTCCCCAAGTTCATCGCTTTTTCCCGCGACCGTAGCCCGCGGTGCCTGGCCGTCAAGGCGCGCAGGGCCGAGTCCTCGCTGCGCTGCGGGCCGCACCAACCCTGCGCTTCTCCCTTGACGGCCAGTCCCTCGCTGGCCCGGTTTTTCGCGGGCGATGAACTCAGGAAAGACGGCGGCAAACAGGACCGGCCCAGGTCTCTGCGCCGAACCAACCGAAGCCACAACGGGCTCCGAATCTTGGAATCCGGTCAGCTTTGAAACCACAGCAACTCATTGGAGAAAACCATGCAACTCGCATCTCGATTCGCTTCCCATTCCCCGACGCTGCGCAGTGACTACCCGCTGTCCGACGACCAAATCCGCCGCGTAGCCCCGTCCATCTTCGCGGAGGCCCCGCACGATAGCCGCTCCGAACGGTACGCCTACATTCCCACCGCCGCCGTGCTGGCGGAACTGCGCAAGGAAGGGTTTGAACCCTTCATGGCAGCGCAAACCCGCGTGCGGCACGACGACCGCCGCGACTACACCAAACACATGATTCGCCTGCGCCATGCCAGTCAGATCAACGGCGCGGAAGCCAATGAAATCGTGCTGCTGAACTCGCACGACGGCACCAGCAGCTATCAGATGCTGGCCGGAATGTTCCGGTTCGTTTGCAGCAATGGCCTTGTGTGCGGCGATACCGTGGCCGATGTGCGCGTGCCGCACAAGGGCGACGTGGCCGGTTCTGTCATCGAAGGCGCTTTCGAGGTGTTGAGCGGCTTCGAACGCGTGAAGGAATCCCGCGACCTGATGCGCGCTATCACGCTGGACGAAGGCGAAGCCGAAGTGTTCGCCCGTTCCGCGCTGGCCCTCAAGTACGACCCCACCGATAACAAGCCCGCGCCCATCACGGAAAGCCGAATCCTGATGCCTATCCGGTTCGACGACCGCCGCCCGGACTTGTGGAGCGTGTTCAACCGCACCCAAGAAAACCTGACCCAAGGCGGGCTGCGTGGCCGCAGCGCCAACGGGCGCCGACAGCAAACCCGCCCGGTGCAGGGCATCGACCAAAACATCCGA
>JAFIGS010000007.1 GCA_017849615.1 Pseudolabrys sp.
CCAAGCCGGCTGTTGCCCGCGCCGTCACCGCTCCGGCGAAGCCGGCTCCGGCCAAACCGCAGGCCGTGGTCCAGCTCAAGCAGACCAGCAGTGGCGGCGCGGTCCGCAAGATCGAAGCCGATACCGACTGGAAGGAGTTCTGAGTTTCATTCCGCGCTGGCGGTCCCGCCATCGGCCTCCACCACGACGTGCCCGGCGCCTCAAACGCCGGGCATTTTCGTGCGACCTCGACAAAGCGGGCCAAAATCGTCTAAGAAGCGCCGGAAAATGAATGCCTGACAGGCACTTGCGCAAGGCTCCCGTTGCGCGGCACCGGTTTCCAAGAGCCCTTGATGAGCCCCTCGGCCCCCGCCCCCAAGCGCATCGCCTTCGTCGCCAGCCCGACGCCGGAATCGCGCGCCGCCATCGTGGCGCTCGAGGCGCGCTACGACAATGTCGATCCAAAGGATGCCGACGTCATCGTGGCCCTCGGCGGCGACGGCCTGATGCTGCAGACGCTGCATCGGTTCATGACGTCGGGCAAGCCGATCTACGGCATGCACCGCGGCACGGTCGGCTTTCTGATGAACGAGTTTTCCATCGACGGCCTGCACGAGCGCCTCGCCGCGGCGCAGGCCACCGTCATCCATCCTCTGGTGATGGAAGCGCGCGACGATCAGCGCGTCGTGCACGAGCGCCGCGCCATCAACGAGGTGTCGCTGTTCCGGCAGAGCGCGCAGGCCGCGCGCTTGCGCATTCTCATCGACGGCAAGGAGCGCCTCGCCGAGCTGGTGGCGGACGGCGTGCTGGTGGCGACGCCGGCCGGCTCGACCGCCTATAACCTGTCGGCGCAAGGCGCGATCATTCCGATCAACGCGCCGTTGCTCGCTTTGACGCCGATCTCGCCGTTCCGGCCGCGGCGCTGGCGCGGCGCGCTGTTGCCGGACAAGGCCCGCGTCACCATCGAGGTCATGGAAGCCGACAAGCGCCCGGTCGCGGCGGTGGCCGATCACGACGAGGTGCGCTTCGTGCGCAAGGTCGATATCAGGATGGACGACGCGATTTCGCTGAACCTGCTGTTCGACCCCGGGCACAATCTCGACGAGCGCATTCTCGCCGAGCAGTTCGGGTTCTAGAGAAGCTCAGATCCGCTTCTGCGGATTGGTGAAGGCCAGCAGGAAGCCGCAGGCCGTGAACAGCGCCATCACCGTGAAGGCGGCGCGGAAGGCGATTTTGATATCCGCCTGAATGATGCCCATCTGCGCGGCCGACAGACCGGCGCTGGCGTGGTGGGCATGTTCGAACATCGCGGCAAAGACATGGGCGGCGTCCGGACTGCGCATCGACAATACGGCGAACAGGACTGTCGCCACCAGCGCGGTGCCGAATGCGGCGCCGATGGAGCGCGAGAACTGCACCGACGCCGCGGCTTCGCCAAGACGCATCTGGCCGGCGGCGTTCTGCACGCTGACCTGCACGACGCCCATCACCGTGCCCATCGACAGGCCGTTGACCAGCAGCAGCGCGGCGAGCGCTGCGATGCCGAAATTGTCCGCCAGCAACGCGAGCACCAGGAAATCCGCCGTCGCGATCACCAACCCGATGACGGGATAGATCGTGAGCCGTCCTGAAGCGTTGACCAGCCGTCCCGTGACCAGCGAACCGACGCCGATGCCGACCGTCAGCGGCACAAGAACCAGGCCGGTCGCCGACGGCGAGAAGCCGCGCACCACTTCGAGATAGACCGGGATGAAGGTGATCAGCGACACCAAGGCCGCGCCGTGGCAGGCCGCGAGCGCGTCGCTGTGCCAGATCGCCGACTGACGCAGCAGCGACAGCGGAATGAGCGGCGACTCGGCGCGGTTCTCGTGCCAGATCAGCGCGACGAGCGCGATGATGCCGGCGGCCAGAAGCGCGCCGCCGATCGGCAGGTTGGCGATATCGACGCGCTGCACCTGCTCCAGCGCCAGCAGCGTGGTCGCGACGAAAATGGCGAACAGCACGGCGCCGCCGGGATCGGCGCGCCACGCCAGCCGCTCGCCATGCGGCGGCGGCAACCGCGTCACCAGATAGAAAGCAACCAGCCCGATCGGCAGATTGACCAGAAAGATCGACTGCCAGCCGAAATGCTCGGTGAGAATGCCGCCGGCGATGGGGCCGAAACTGTTGGCGCAAACCGCGACGGCGGCGAGATAGCCCTGATAACGGGCCCGCTCGCGCGGCGGGATCGACTCGCCGACCAGCGCCTGCGACAGGGTCATCAGCCCGCCGCCGCCGAGGCCCTGCAACACCCGCGCCGCCGTGAGCGTCAGGATCGTGGTGGAAGCCGCGCACAACACTGACGCGCCGATGAAAATACCGAGCGCGAAATACATGACGCGGCGGCGCCCGAAAGAGTCGCCGAGCCGCCCGTAGACCGGCGCCGCAATGGTCGCGGCGATGAGATAGGACACGACGACCCAGGAGACGCGCTCGACCTCGCCAGTCGCCGCGGCGATGGCCGGCAGCGCGGTGGCGATGATGGTCTGGTCCACCACCGCCAGAAACATCGGCAGCATGATGGACGGAAAGATGGCCAGGAAGCCGGGATGTTTCGGAACGCCGGGAGACCCCGGGCCCGGAGACTGATCGGAGGTGTTCGACAACGGTCGGCCCTGCTTGTCGCCTCCCTCAGTGCGCCATCAATACCGGAACGGCGGCGTTGGCAAGTATGTGCCGGGTGGCGCCGCCGAAAATCATCTGCCGCAGCCGGCTTTGCGTGTAGGCGCTTTTCACCACGAGATCGCAGCCCAGCGAGGCCGCATGCTCGAGCGTGATTTCGCCGATCGCCTCGCCCGACGGCCGGTCGCCGCGCTTGACCGTAACCGCCTCGGCGTTGATGCCGTTGCGGCGCAGATGCAGCGCCGCCTCGTCCACAGACGGACCATCCGGCGAGCCGCCTTGCACGAACAGCACCGTCACCTTCTCGGCCTGCCGGAGAAACGGCATGGCAAAGGAATTGGTGTGGGCCTGTTCAGTCGAGCCGTTCCAGGCGATCAATATCTTGCGGCCGATCGAGGTGGGCACCTGCTTCGGCACGATCAGCACCGGCTTGCCGGCATCGAACAGCGCCGCCTCCAGCGGCGGCATGCGCGGATTTTCCGGCGCCGAACCCGGGCGGCCGAGCACGATGAGATCGAAGATGCGGCCGTACGTGCCGATGAAGGCGTCTTCCATCGCGTCGGCGCGCGGCCAGCCATAGGAATAGACCGCGGGGGTCTCGGCGCCGCCGGCGGGCACCTTGCGCTCGCGCATGAAGTTTTCGAAGTCGGCTTTCACCTTGGCGGTGTCGGCTTCGAACACGCCGGAGATGGCGAGGCTCGAGACCGGCTCCACCGTCACATAGGTGCCGGGCGACGGCCGCACCGCGAACCCCTCCATGTAACCGTCGAAAGCCCGCGCAATCAGCCGCGCGCCCTCGAGCACCGCCGGCATGGCGTCATGGTCTTCGGTGGGGATCAGGAACGTCTTCATGGCGGAACCGTCAGGGTTGGAATTTTCGTTCACGACGTCGCAGAACCGACTTGGCGAGGCGCACCATGCCAGCTTAGACGCCGCGACGGCGATGACCAGCCCCTCGCCGGTGGTCATGCCCAGGCTTTCAACCTGCCAAATCCGGCGAAACCGGCCGGCTTGGCGCCCCGAAACGCTCCATTAACGCCGATTCTGTAGTTTTTCCCTTCATTCCGGCATGTTCGGCGCGCGCCGTGTCCTCGAGGCCTCATGGTCCGCATTGACTTCAAACGGCTGCGCTTCCTCGTCATCGACGACAACGCCCACATGCGGCGTATCCTGCGCACCCTGCTCCATGGCTTCGGCGCCCGCGAGGTCTTCGAGGCCGAGGATGGCGCCACGGGCCTCGACGCGTTCAACAATTACGTCCCGGATATCGTGATCTGCGACTGGGCGATGCCGGTCTTCGACGGGCTGGAATTGACGCAGATGATCCGTCAGCCCGGCGCCAACGGCAATCCGTATGTCGCGATCATCATGCTTACCGGCCACTCGGAAAAGAAGCGCGTCACGGCAGCGCGCGATGCCGGCATCACCGAATTCCTCGCCAAGCCGATTTCGGCGAAGGGCCTGTACGAACGCATCGTCAATATCGTCGTCAATCCGCGGCCGTTCATCCGCACGCGAACCTATTTCGGCCCTGATCGCCGCCGCAGCAACGGCTCAGGCTATGCCGGACCCGAACGCCGCAAAGGCGGCAAGGCCGATCTCATCAAGCATTCAACGCTGCTCGAAAAAGTCCGCAATCCGAGCTGACAGAGGCAGAGCCACCATGCGGTCCATCAAGAACTCAGCCGCGATCACGACCTACGGCGATCACGAGGTCATCCGGCCGGAGAACAAGCTGCGCAAGGCGCTCACCGACGCGCCGCCCGCGCCCGGCGAGGACGATCCGGTGGCGCAAGCCGAGCGCGCGCTTGCCGATCTGTCCGGCGAGTTCGGCGCGTGGATGGACGAGGAATGCGAGCGCCTTGACGGCTGCCGGCAGGCCATTGTCGCGAACGGTATCACTCAGACCGCGAAGACCGCGCTGTTTCACGCCGCCCATGACATCAAGGGTCAGGCCGCGACGCTCGGCTTCCCCGCGGTCGCCGCGATCGCCGACAGCCTGTGCCGGCTGATCGAATTCACGCCGCAGTCCGACCGCATCCCGCTCAAGCTGATCAACCAGCATGTCGACGCTGTGCGCGCGGTTCACCGCGAATATGCGCGCTCGGACGCGCGCGATCTGGCAGCGCAGCTCGATCACAAACTGCGCGACGTCACCGATCATTTCCTGATCGAGGAAAACCGCGGGCGCCCGGACATTATCGAGCAGATCACCGGCGCGCCGCCGCAGGCACCGGCGTAAATTTCCGCCGTCTTCACGACGGCCCTGATTACGCGACCAGCCGGGTCTCGTGGATTTGCGGACTGTACGCCGCCGGTTCGTAGACGACCAGATCGTCGCAGAACATACGCGCTTCCTCGCGCGCCGCCTCGACCGCGAACCGGCGCAACAACGCCAGTAATGAAGCCATGTCGTCGCGGCGCTCGGCGACGCAGGCGTCGAGCACATGCTCGACCATGCGGCGCTTGAGCCGCGTCACGCCGCCAGGCTCGCCGACGAGAATGCCGTCGCGCAGCGCGGCGATGGCTTCGCGGAAAGCCGGATAGGCGGCATCGGGCAAGCCGGCGCGCGTGTAGATCGCGCGGAAGCCCGATATGTGCTTGTCGTGGATGTAGGCAGAGACGCGATCGATCGCCATGCCGGTCAGTTCGGCAAGGGCCTCTTCGAACAGCACGACGTTCCCCGACAGCAAGGCGCGCAGGATCATGCCGGCGGTGAGCTGGCCGCTTTGGCGCAGGTGCCGCATCAGTTCGGCGATCTCGTCGTAAGGCGTCTCCGCCGCGAGCGCGACGGTCGCCTTTTCGCAGGCCTCACGGGCGGCGTGTTCGGCGTGCTCCGAGCCGAGCCAGTGGCGCGCGGTGACGAAGCCCGCCAGCGTCTGCGACAGCTTGGCAAGCAGCGCCTGGCGCGACGCCATCGGCAGGTCGTGCCGGCCGATGAGGTTTTCGCGGATCGCGGCGAGATGGCCGAAGCGCTCGATGATGCGATCGAGCGAGAACAGCGCGATGCTGGCATCGGGATTGTCCAGCAGCGCCAGACAGGCCTGCGCGCAACCGACCTCGGCAATGGCGGCAGCGAGCGGCGGCGACAGCAGCGCGCGCGATGCGATCGCGATTTGCGAATCCGGCTGCGCCGTTGCGAACAGATCGACGAGATCCTCGTCGCTGAGCAGCGGCGAGCGCGACAGCACCGGGATCGCCACCTCGGGCTGATCGGCCGCCAGCGCATGAACGACCACCGGGGGCGCCTTCTGCGCCGACGCGAAGACCTGCGCGAGCGCGCTGCGCACCAGCGGCGACGGATCGTCGAGCAGCATGATCATCGCGCCTTCGGCGGCGGACAGATCGTCGTTCGATAAATCGGAATGGAGATACGCTCTCGCCAGAGCGGAGGTCGCCTCGGCACGCTCGCCGGGCGAGGCATTACGCAGCCACTGCAAAAACTGACGAACAATCATGACACGACCAGGACGCTACAAACACTCGCCAACACAACGGCGAACGCAGACATCCTAGCCGGCGACACTTAACAAAGCGTTCACCATAGGTGTTGACAGGAGATTAACGACGATCGCGCCGAAAAGGCCGATGCATCAATGCGCGCGTTAGCCGCGTCCGGTGAACAGGCCGCGCGCATTGGCGGCGCTGTCGGTGAACAGATCGCGAGTCCCGAACGGTTGTGCGCCCGCGGGGTTCGCGGAGGGCAAGGCGGCGCCGGCCGTCGCATCGGTGTCCGACCATAGCGAGGTCACCGTGCGGCTCACCGGGCCGCGCTCGCCATCGCTGAACATCGCCGCGAACAGCGGCCGCGCCGATGGCGGCGGCGGACGCGTATCCGCCGCGGCCAGCGCCTGCGTCATGCCCGCCGTATCCGGGACACTCACCGGCGCGGCGATCGAACGCGACACCGCGTCGGCTCCGACCGGCGCGGGCGGGCGCTGAACGTCCTGCACCAGCGCCAGCCGCGTGTTGTCGAACTTGGCGGTCAGCCGATCGTAAACTTCGGTAACCGAGCGCGGCGACCCGTCGCGGTTGTAAAAGATCGGCCGGTTGGCGGCGGCGGCGGCCGGAAACATCGTTGCGGCATTGGCATCGCCGCGCGAATTGACGGCGTTGATCAGCCGCCCCGCCCCTTCGGGCCCGAGGAAATGCGCGGCATAAAGCTCGCCTTCGGTCGGCACCTTGCCGGTCGAGGCGCTGAGGTAGGACGCGTTGGTGCGCGCCAGCGCGCCCGCCATCATGGCGCTCATGGCCGGATCGGTGCGCAACTTGAGGATTTCCGAACGCATCGCCGGATCGGCGACCTCATAGCGGCCGCTGGCGCTGCGCGTAATGGCGTCGGCGTATTGCCCCATGCCGAGTTCCGCGCCGTCCTGCTTGACGGTGGCGAGCCAGGTCTGATCGATGAACTGGTAGAGTCCCTTGGCCGAGGATGTCGCCGCCTGCGCCTGCGGGTTCAGGCTCGATTCGATCCTGGCCGTCGTGACGAGGTACTGGAAGCTGATGCCGGTCGATTGCGCAGCCCTGCTGATCGCGCCGCTGATCTGCGGTGCGATGCCATTGCCGGCGGCGCTATTGGCGACGCGATCGACAGCCATTCTGCCCTCGGGGTTGCCCGGCTGAGACAGCCGGCCTTCAATACGGCCAACGGGGCGTACGGTACCTGTTGACCTTGGGTAATTATGGTAAACGGTCGGTTAACGGCGGCTGCGGCAAGCGTGCCCGGCTACCGGCCAGACCAAGAAAAACGGAGACGATGACGATGGCGGACACGGCGCAACGGCATAAGCGCGGCGGGCTCTATTTCGAGGACATGGAGGTCGGCAAGCTTTACGAGCATCGCTACACCCGCACCGTGACGCAGATGGACAACATGTTGTTCTCCAACATGACGCTCAATCCGCAGCCGCTGCACATCGACCGGCATTTCTGCGAGACCGAGACCGAATTCGGCCAGCCGCTGATGAACTCGCTGTTCACGCTCGGCCTGATGATCGGCATGCAGGTGTCCGACATGACCGTCGGCACCACGATCGCCAATCTCGGTATGACCGATGTCCGCTTCCCCAATCCGCTGTTCGAAGGCGACACCCTGACGTCGCAGACCACCGTGATCAGCAAGCGCGATTCCAAGTCGCGCGACAACGCCGGCATCGTCGAGTTTCATCACCAGGGCTTCAAGCAGGACGGCACGCTGGTGGCGGAGTGCAAGCGCAACGCCTTCATCATCAAGCGGCCGAAGTGAAACGCCGAGGTTGAGAATGCAAAGGCCGCCGCCCGAAAGGACGGCGGCCTTCGTCTTTTTCGACGCCGCTAATACTGGTCGGCGCAGTACGAAGCGGCCGCCCCGAACGCGCCGGCCGCAAGCACAGCGCCGGCACCAGCGGTGCCCGCGGTCACCGCTGCGGCGCCCAGCGCACCGAAGCCCCAGCACGCGGCATGCCCCACCGTGGTCCACGTGTCGCGTTTCACATTCTCCGACGCCCTGGTTTTCAGATCGGCATGCATCTGCTGGAGCGTTGCCACGAACGGCTTGAGTTGCTCTTCGAGTCCCGGAGGCAGCGGCACAACGATGGGAATGCCACCCGGCGCGTTCGGATTGAACGGCCCGCTGAACGGCGTGCCGTTGGCCGTGCCGCTGATCGTCCCGGCCGGGGGTAGTCGGTCAGATCGACCGTCCAGTCGACATTGACGCCGTCACCGGTCAGTTTCAGGCCAATGGTCTTTGCCGCCGGCGAAACCGTGGCAACCGCCTTGATCAGGCTGCCCTTCGATCCCGCGATGTCGATCGTGCCGGCCGACGCCGCCCCCGCCGCGCCGGCGGCTTTGCCGACCGCGCCCTTCTGAACGTGCAGCGACAACGCCGCGCCCCCGGCGTCCACAGCCTCGGCGCTCAAGATATTCCCGGCCTTGTCCTTCGAAACTTTTACGGCTTCCATCACTGCCATGACACGCTCCGTTGGTTTGATGACGCACTTTGCACCCGCATTAGTTGTTCCAGTCGTTGCAAACCTCTTTGACTTGCGTCAAATGACGACATCCGCACGAACGATGGTGATTTGATATGCGCTCTCTTCTCTTCGTACCGGCCGATGCCGGCGCCAAGCTCGACAAGGCCATGACCTCGGGCGCCGATGCCGTCATCATCGATCTGGAGGATTCGATTACCCCGGAGCGCAAGCCGGCGGCGCGCGAAGCAGCGCGCGAATACCTCAAGGCGCATACCGGCACGGCGCGGCGCCCGCGCCTGTTCGTGCGCATCAACGGTCTCGATACCGGCATGACCGACGCCGATCTCGAAGCCATCGTGCCGGGCAAGCCGGACGCCGTGCTGTTTCCCAAGGCCGAAGGCGGCGAGAGCGTCATCCATCTCGACGCGAAGCTCACCGCGCAGGAAGCCATCGCCGGCGTCGCCGCCGGTTCGATCAAGGTCCTCGCGCAGAACGTCGAGTCGGCGGCCGGACTGTTTCTGGCCGGCACCTTCAAGGATGTCAGCCCGCGCCTGATCGGCGTGACCTGGGGCCCGGAAGATCTCTCCGCCGAGCTGGGCGCGGAAGCGAACCGCGACGACAAGGGCTTTCTCACCGAGCCCTATCGTCTCGCGCGTTCGATCTGCCTGTTCGGCGCGGCGGCGGCGAAGCTGCCGGCCATCGAAACGGTCTATGTCGATTTCCGGAATAGCGAAGGCCTGCGCCGTGACACGATCGAAGCCCGCCGCGACGGCTTTACCGGACGCCTAGCCATTCATCCGGCGCAGGTGCCGGTGATCAACGAGGTGTTCACGCCGACCGCCGAGCAGGTCGAAAAGGCGAATGCGATCGTCGCCGCCTTTGCGGCCAATCCCGGCGCCGGCGCCATCGGTATCGAGGGCAAGATGTTCGACCGCCCGCACCTCGTTCGCGCGCAGCGGCTGCTGGCCGCTGCGGCGAAATAGCTCTTTTGTTTGACGCGTTTTCTTAAGTGAAAGCGCTATGCTAGGCCGCCAGCGGCCCCTCGCCGTCCGCGATCATGTTCGCGACGCGGAAGCCGGAGCCGGCCCCTAGCGTCCAGCCCAAGGTGCCGTGCCCGGTGTTGAGCCACAGGTTGCGATAGCGTGTGCGGCCGACATACGGAATGTTCGACGGCGTTGCCGGCCGCAGCCCCGACCAGAAGGTCGCGGCGTCGAAATTGCCGGCCTGGGGAAACAGTTTCCGCACATTGTCGACGATCGCCTGACACCGCGTGCGGTTGAGGTCGCGCGTATAGCCCGACAGTTCCGCGGTGCCGGCGACGCGCAGCCGGCTGCCATAGTTGGAATAGACCAGCTTGTATTCGTCGTCGGTCAGGCTCGTGACCGGCGCCATGTTGGAGCCGTCGGTCGGGATCGTCACCGAATAGCCCTTGGCCGGATAGATGGTGAGATTGATGCCGTAGTCGCGCAGGAACGGCGCCGACCACGAGCCCATGCTCACCACAATGTCGCGCGCGCGCAACGTCTTGTAACCATCGGGCCCGACGACCTCGACGCTGTTCACCTCGCCCGCGACGCGATTGGCGCCAAGCGCGGTGACTTGCGTGTTGTAAAGAAAAGTCGCGCCCATCCGTTCGCAGACTTGCGCCAGGTTCTGGGTAAACTTGAGCGCGTCGCCGCTTTCATCTTCAGCCGTATATGTCGCGCCGGCAATCTCATGGCGCTTGCCGGCGAATGCCGGTTCGATCTCGACGACCTTGTCGGCGTCGATGACGGTACGCTCGCAACCATACTTGCGCATCAGTTCGGCCACCGGGATCGCCGCCTCGAATTCGCGCGCGCTGCGATAGAAATGCAGAATGCCCTTGCTGCGCTCGTCGTAGTGGAAGTTCTCTTCGCTGCGGATCTGCCGGATCAGCGAGCGGCTCTGCACCGCCAGCTTGACGATCTCGGTGGTGTGGCGATTGGCGCGATGCGGCAGACAATCGACCAGGAAGCGCGCGATCCACAGCCATTGATGCACGTCCATGCGCGGCCGGAACAGTAGCGGCGCATCGCTCTGCATCAGCCACTTGAGCACCTTGAGCGGCGCGGATGGATTGGCCCAGGGCTCGGCATGGCTGACCGACACCTGCCCGCCATTGGCGAAGCTGGTCTCGAGTCCCGCTTCCGGCTGCCGGTCGACGATGCAGACCGACTTGCCGTTCTTCAGATTGAAGTAGGCGGTGTTGATGCCGACGACGCCGCCACCAAGCACGATGATGTCGAAATCCGTTGTGGATGAACTGGCGGATGTGTGAGGGGACATGTCTCAGGTCCTTCTGGCGCGCGCGAGCGTCATCGACGTCTCGCCTGCCCCCTCTGTCATTGGCCTGAGAGCTTCGTCGCCAAGGCGTTATTGCCTCGAACGACTTTCACCGTCGGCAGGAGCCTTGAGGGCTCCATTCTTCAGAGGTCGAAGTCCTGGTGAACGGTCCTTTTGCCTGAGAGATTCCGGGGCGGTTGCTCCTTCGGCGCCGGCCTCAAGCGCGAGGCCGGTCTCTCCCGTTCGTCGATAGAAATAACCGATTCACCGATAGGAGTCGAGCCACCAATCTCGGCAACCCGCCTACCCTTTGGGCGAATAAACAGCCGTCGGATCGAATTTGCGGTCGGCGTCCTTGAATTCGAGCTTCACCGCGCCGCTCTGGCCGAGCGGCACCGCGCGATAGAAGCATGAGCGCCGCCCGGTGTGGCAGGCGCCCTCGCCTTCCTGCACGACCTTGAGCCACAGCGCGTCCTGATCGCAGTCGACGCGCAATTCCTTGATGCGCTGGACGTGGCCGGAGGTCTCGCCCTTCTTCCACAGCTTCTTGCGCGAGCGGCTGTAATACCAGGCTTCGCCGCTCTCGATGGTCTTTGCCAAAGCCTCCGCATTCATGTGCGCGACCATCAGCACGTCGCCATTGCCGGCGTCGGTCACCACCGCGGTCAGAAGGCCGTCGGCGTCGAATTTGGGAAGAAGGGCGAGGCCTTCTTCGATGTCGGAGGCGGATGACATGATCAATACACCGGTTCTTGGACAGCAAAATGCCGGGCTCTCGCCCGGCATGATACGCAGATCACGTTCGCGGGAAAATCGGGCTTACTTCCCGCGCAGCAGCGACATGAAGCGAACGAGTTCGTTCGGGTCGTCGCGGAACGTGCCGGAGAAATGCGTGGTCATGGTCAGCGAGCCCGGCTTGGCGACGCCGCGCATGGTCATGCAGGTGTGCTCGGCTTCCAGCATCACCGCGACGCCCTTGGGCTTCATCACTTCCTCGAGCGCCGTGGCGATCTGTGCCGTCATGTTCTCCTGCGTCTGCAGGCGCTTGGCATAGGTATCGACAAGCCGCGCCAGCTTCGAGAGGCCGACCACGCGGTCGGTCGGCTTGTACGCGATATGCGCCAGGCCGAAGAACGGCATCATGTGATGTTCGCAGTGCGAATTGAACGGGATGTCCTTGACCAGCACGAAGTCGTTGTAGCCGGAGGTTTCCGAGAAGGTGCGGTCGAGCGAGTCAGCCGGCACTTCGCGGTAGCCCTGAAACAGTTCGTCATAGGCGTCGACGACGCGCTTGGGCGTATCGAGAACCCCTTCACGGGTGGCGTCATCGCCGGCATAGGCGATGAGCGTGCGGACGGCGGCCTCGGCCTCGTCACGCGATGGCCGCGGCGCGCTGGCCGCCGGCGCGGTCCTGACATGATCGGCCAGGCCCTGCTGCCAGGGCTTAGTCAAAATATTCTTGGCGTCCATCGACGGTCTCCGTTCGACCGGAGCCCGTCTTCAAGGGACGGCACCGGGAGTGTCACCGGGGTGGCCGCGTGATCGCGCCCTTTCCGGACGCCAGAACGCCGCAATCCCAAAGCCGCCCGGCTTTCCTCTTGATTTCTAACGAGTAACCCGGGCCTCAGCCGCCGAGAACCCCTTCTCGAACCGGCCGAACGATCCCTATATATTGCTTTGTACGACCGAGGCAATGAGCCGGATGACCGGCAGCCTTGGGGCGGCCGGGACAAATTTGCATGCTGAACGACGTCTATAATGAGAAAATCCTCGATCTGGCCGGCAATATTCCCCGCCTGGGCCGCCTCGCCAAGCCGGACGCCACGGCCACCGCCCATTCCAAGTTGTGCGGCTCGACGGTAACCATCGACCTCAAGATGGACGGCGGCGCCGTCACGGATTTCGCCCATGACGTCAAGGCCTGCGCGCTGGGCCAGGCCTCCTCCTCCATCATGGCCCGCCACATCGTCGGTTCGACGCCGGACGAACTTCGCGACCTGCGCGAGACCGTGCGCAAGATGCTGAAGGAGAACGGCACCCCGCCGAAGGACGGCAAGTGGGCCGAGATCGCCTATCTGGAGCCGGTGCGCGACTACAAGGCGCGACACGCCTCGACCTTGCTGACCTTCGACGCCGTGGTCAAAGCCGTCGACGAGATCGAGGCGAAGCGCAAGCAGGCCGTCGGCTAGGCTCCGTCCTCAATCGAACGACGCCGATGTAGTGTCAGTCTTGCGGTTGTAGCGCAGGGTGATGCGCGAGACCTCGCACAGATCGATGTCGTGCCACACTGCCGACGAATCGTCGTCGTCGTAGACGACCTTCAAATCCCATTTGCAGGTCTTGCCGGCGCGCGCGAAGTGCACGTTGCGCTTTTCGCCGTCCTCGAAATTGTTGTCGCTGTTCTCGAGCAGGTCGTCCTGCCAGTCGTCGGCCTTGCTCGGCGACACGTAGACTTCGCTGATGGCATAGCCGGTGCGATTGATCAGCTCAAAATCCTGCTTGGATTGCGCCTGTGCCGAAATCGGCATCAGCGCGCAGAAAGCCAGCGCCGTCGCCGCGGCCATCGAAGTCAGCTTCATCGTCATCCCCCGAAAATAAAATACCGCGTCGTGAGCGCGGCCCCTCGGATAGCGACGATGTCGTGGCGCATGTTACGTGTAAATGTCGGCGCGCGGATTTCCGCAGCCGAGTGGGCCTTGGCGCGTGCGAATTTACGGGCGATTTATTCGCAGGACAGCCGCGCTACTTCGCCAGGGCCATGCCGCCGGTCTTCTGCATCAGCGAGGCGTCCGCTCGGCCGCCCGCCGCCGGCTTGGCACAGGCCGAAGCGAGGCGCGGGAAATTCTGCGCCGCGCCGGTATTGCCGATGCGGATCACGGTGACCATGCCGTCGCTCGTCGTCTCGACGACCAGCGAGCGCCGACCCTCGGCAAAGCCGCGCACCAGTTCGTCCGGCACCGCGCCGATCGCCAGACTGCGCAGTTCGCTCATCGCATCCTTGCGCTCGCTCGACACCACCTTCAGCACCGCCGACGCGCGGCCGACGCGAAGCCGCACATTGTCGAGACGCTTCGGGACCGTGACCGCGTCGCTGCCGCTGCGGCGTTCGACATAGCTCATGTCAAACTTGCCATCGGCGCCGCAGGACAACATGAGATCGAAACTGCCGATGCCGTCGCCCTCGACCGTCAACGGATGACGGCGGGCCAGCGCCGCGCCCTCGTCGCGGCTCAGCAAGGCCCAGCTACGCTCGCTGATCGGCGTTGCCGCGGCGCCCTCGGTGAGCGGCAGTCGCTGCGGCCGCACCGAAGTCGGCGGCGCCGACGCGACCGGCGCCGATGCCGGCGCGGCGTCTTCCGTCGAGAGCCGGGTTCTGACGATTTCGGCGCGCGACATCACGTGCAGCGGCTCCCACGGCGGGATGCGCAGCGCCAGATCGAGAAGGTCGATGGAGGCGCCCATCTCCTCGGTGAAACGGGCCAGCGAACCGATATCGCGCTGCACCAGGACGAGGTCCTCGGCGGAGTAAGTGGCGGCGGTTGGATCCTCGCGGCGGTCGCCGAGCCAGATCTGGTGCACCATCACGCGCGCTTCCGCGGGGACCGTGCGCTTGATGCCGCCCAGCACCACGAAGGCGCACATGGATTCGCAGTCGGCGATCGGCGATATCTTGGCGCGGGGCCGGTCGCCGGGCACTTTCGCCCTGGTTTCGGCAAGGTCGACCACCCGGCCGACGGCGGTGGACAGCCCCGCCTTGCGGATCTCACGGCCGAGGGCGATGGCGCCCAGCACGGAACCGCCGTCGGAATCGAACACTACGGTCGCGTCGTCCAGCCGCTGGCCGCGGGCCGTATTAACCTGCATGAATTTGAGGAAGTCGCGCGGGCTCTCGGCAGTGATGGCCCCGGTCGCGCCAATCAGGGTCCGGCATGTCTCGCCGCAGCTTGCGGCCGGGCCTTCGACGCGCAACTCGAAATGCATGGGCAATGCGCGATCATCGCCGCGCGCCTGGACAAGCGCCGAGCCAACCAGCACCGGCACCATCAGCAAAGCGCCGGTCAGAATACGAAGCGTGGCCAGGGAACGTCGCATCTTCCCTCTTCCGAAGCCCGGCGAAAATATTTCGCCGGAAGATGGAACAGGAACCCTCCCGCCGCATTGTGGAAGCGGAGGATTCCAGGTCTGCCTCGGAGTTTTATTCGCACCGCGGCGAAAAGCGTGTGTGCGCGCCTTCTGCCGTTGGCTGCGAACTCTCCCCCGATATGTAATTTTTAATTTGTCACACAGATTCCCGCTAGTGCAAAAAGGTCGCTATCCCTTTCCTATCGTGCCCGAAAGCTGAGCAGTTCCATTACCTTGGAACTCTGATATGGAACTCGGAGGCGCCGCAATGGTGCCCTGCACCTTGTCACTTATGCACTGCAGCGCGCGGCGGGTATGATCGAACCGGAAAAAACAGCGTTGCTCGCCCGGCTGCCGCGCCTTGCCGGCCGCGGCATGGTCGCCGTGTACCGCTACACGCTCTCGCCCTTGCTCGGTCCGCGCTGCCGCCATCTGCCGAGCTGCTCGGAATATGCCGATGAAGCGATCGGCCGCTATGGCCTCTGGGCCGGCGGCTGGATGGCGCTGGCGCGCATTCTGCGTTGCCATCCCTGGGGCACGCATGGCCTCGACTTCGTGCCAAAGGCCCTGCCTGCCCAGGCGCATTGGTGGATGCCGTGGCGCTACGGCCGCTGGCGCGGTACGCAGAGCCAGCCATAGGCCACAGAAAGCGGGTGGCGCGACGGGCGCCGCTAGAGCAAAGCGCCAGACCTCATCCGAAAGAAACGCGATGGCCCACGAACCGATCCCGATGCACCGCAACGACTGGCTGCTGCTGGTGCTGCTGTCGATCCTGTGGGGCGGCTCGTTCTTCTTCAACGGCGTGGCGTTGCGGGAATTGCCGCCGCTGACCGTCGCGCTCTGCCGCGTGACGCTCGGCGCGCTCTGTTTGCTGATCGTCCTCAAACCGCTCGGCGGTTCATTGCCGAAGCGGCCGTCGGATTGGCTGCCCTTCGCCATCATGGGTCTGGTCAATAATGTCATCCCGTTCTCGCTGTTTCTCACCGCGCAGACGACGATCTCGAGCGGGCTGGCCTCCGTGATCAATGCGACGACGCCCCTGTTCGCCGTGCTGGTGATGGCGGCCGGCGGCGAAGAGCGCCTGACCGGCCGCCGCATCGCCGGCGTACTCATCGGCATCGGCGGCGTGGCGCTGCTGCGCGGACCCGGCCTCGACGCCGAAAGCCAGACACTGGGCATCGTGCTCTGCCTCGCCGCCGCACTGAGCTACGGCTTTGCCGGCTACTGGGGCCGCCGCGCGCTGCCTGGCGTACCGCCGCTCACCTCCGCGACCGCGCAACTGATCTGCTCGACGCCGGTCATGGCGATCATCGCCGGCGTCGCCGAGCGGCCCTGGACGCTGCCGATGCCCGGCCCGGCCACCTGGCTGGCCATCGCCGGCCTTGCCACTTTGTCCACCGCACTGGCCTACATCCTGTTCTTCCGCATCCTCAACCGCTCCGGCGCCGTGAACGTCGTGCTGGTGACGCTGCTCATCCCGGTAACGACCATTCTGCTCGGCGTCTCCGTTCTCAACGAGCCTCTCTCGGTCAATGAGATCGCCGGCGCGCTCGTCATCGCCGCCTCGCTGCTCGTGATCGACGGCCGGGTGTTCACCTGGCTGCGGAGGCGCGTGGCCCGCCCTTGAGGCGACTTGCCGCGCGCGAATCTCCTGCTATATCGCTCCTGAGTTCCATCGCTTACCCGCGCTCGTTCGCGGGAGTGAGCAACAGGAGAATGCCCAATGGTCGCCCTGACCTTTCCCGACGGCGCGCGCCGCGACTATCCCGACAACATCACCGGCCTCGACATCGCCAAGGGCATCTCGCCCTCGCTGGCCAAGCGCACGGTCGCCATGGCGCTCGATGGCGTCGTCGGCGATCTCACCGACCCCATCGAAAAAGACGCGCGCATCGAGTTCGTCTCGCGCGACGACCCGCGCGCGCTCGAACTGATCCGCCACGACGCCGCCCATGTGCTGGCCGAGGCGGTGCAGGAATTGTGGCCCGGCACGCAGGTGACCATCGGCCCGGTGATCGAGAACGGCTTCTATTACGACTTTGCGCGCAACGAGCCGTTCACGCCCGACGATCTGCCTGTCATCGAGAAGAAGATGAAGGAGATCATCGCCCGCGACAAACCCTTCACCAAGGAAATCTGGTCGCGCGAGCAGACCAAGAAGGTGTTCGCCGACAAGGGCGAGTACTTCAAGGTCGAGCTGGTCGACGCCATTCCGGAAGACCAGTCGATCAAGATCTATAAACAGGGCGGCTGGTTCGACCTGTGCCGCGGCCCGCACATGACCAGCGTCGGCAAGGTCGGCAATGCCTTCAAGCTGATGCGCGTGGCCGGCGCCTACTGGCGCGGCGATTCCAACAACCCGATGCTGTCGCGCATCTACGGCACCGCCTTCGCCAAGCAGGAAGACCTCGACGCCTACCTCAAGCAGATGGAGGAAGCCGAGAAGCGCGACCACCGCAAGTTAGGGCGCGAGATGGACCTCTTCCACTTCCAGGAGGAAGGCCCCGGCACGGTGTTCTGGCACGCCAATGGCTGGACCATCTTCCAGGAAATCATCGCCTATATGCGCCGCCGCCTCAAAGGCGATTACGACGAAGTCAACGCGCCGCAGATGCTCGACAAGTCGCTGTGGGAGACCTCGGGTCACTGGCAGTGGTATCGCGAGAGCATGTTCGCCGCGCAGTCGGCCGGCGACGAGGCCGAAGACAAGCGCTGGTTCGCCATCAAGCCGATGAACTGCCCGGGCCACGTGCAGATCTACAAGCATGGCCTCAAGAGCTATCGCGAGCTGCCGATCCGCCTCGCCGAGTTCGGCATCGTGCATCGCTACGAAGCCTCCGGCGCGATGCACGGCCTCTTGCGTGTGCGGGCCTTCACGCAGGACGACGCGCATATCTTCTGCACCGAGGATCAGCTTGCCGAGGAATGCCTCAAGATCAACGACCTGATCCTGTCGACCTATGCAGACTTCGGCTTCGAGGGCGATCTCGTCGTCAAGCTGTCCACGCGGCCGGAAAAGCGCGTCGGCACCGACGCGGCGTGGGATCATGCCGAAGGCGTGATGCAGAACGTTCTGCAACGCATCGCCAAAGACAACAACCGCATCAAGACCGCGGTCAATCCCGGCGAAGGCGCGTTCTACGGGCCGAAGTTCGAATATGTGCTGCGCGACGCCATCGGCCGCGACTGGCAGTGCGGCACCACGCAGGTGGACTTCAACCTGCCGGAGCGCTTCGAGGCCTTCTACATCGCGCCGGACGGCTCCAAGCAGACGCCGGTGATGGTGCACCGCGCGATCTGCGGTTCGCTGGAGCGCTTCCTCGGCGTCGTGCTCGAACACTATGCCGGCCACCTGCCCTTGTGGCTGGCGCCGAAGCAGGCCGTGGTCTGCACCATCACGCAGGACGCGGACGCCTACGCCGCCGACGTGATGGCCGCGGCGCGCAAGGCCGGCCTGCGTGTCGACGCCGATCTGCGCAACGAGAAGATCAACTACAAGGTCCGCGAGCACTCGCTGGCCAAGGTCCCCGTGCTCCTTGTCGTCGGCAAGAAGGAAGCTGAAACGCGGCAGGTCTCGATCCGTCGCCTTGGCTCCGACAAGTCGCAGGTGATGTCGCTTGACGACGCGCTCAAGCTTCTCGCCGACGAGGCGTTGCCGCCGGATGTGAAGCGGGCGTTGTCGGCTGGCTGACGTGAAGACGGCGGCGCTCAGCGCCGCCGCAGCGTCGCGATAAAGGCGGCAAGGTCACTCAAAATTACGTGAAATAAAAAGCGTCGTCACTACCCGCGTATCGCGCTCGGCTACCTCCCTTGGCTCAGGATATAGGCCGCCAGATCCGCGGCCTCGCTGCGGCTGAGCGCCATGTCCGGCATTTTCGGATGCGGCAGCAGCAGAAAAAGCGCCAACCGCGACGGATCGAGGTCGGGCGTTCTGCCGATCGTCGAAAACGGCGGCGCCTGTCCGGTGACACTCTGCTGATCGGTGGCCACCACATGGCACGCCGCGCACCAGCGCCTTGCAAGAATCTCGCCCCTGTCCGCATCCGCAGCCCACGGCGGAGTCGCGAGAACGACAAGGAAGAGCAATGAGGCCGCTAAAGAGCGACGCATTGGAGGCCTTTCCAGGGTTTTCCCAAAAAAAGCTACCCTCGTCTGCCGCTGCCTGACATGACCTGGATCAACGTCGTCTAGGCGCTGGCGCTGCCGATACGCCTGGCCGCCGGACGCAAATCCGGCACGGCGGCTGCCGTGCCTTCGAGCAAACCAAGGAAGCGCTCCGCCCACAACGTCAGGTCGCTGCGTGTCAGCGCGGCATAATTGGCCTGATGGCGCATGCGGCGCTCCTCGAGCGGCATGCTGAGCGCGCGGTTGATGGCGATGGCGACGCCCTCGGAATCATAAGGATTGACCAGCAGCGCCGCGCCGCATTCGCGGGCCGCGCCGGCGAAGCGCGACAGCACCAGCACACCCGGATCCTCCGGGTCCTGCGCGACCACGAATTCCTTGGCGACGAGGTTCATGCCGTCGCGCAGCGGCGTGACGAGACCGACGCGCGCATGGCGATAGAACCCGGCCAGCGAACTGCGGCTGTAGGCCTTGTTGACGTAGCGCAGCGGCGTCCACGACGCCTCGCCGAAGGTGCCGTTGATGCGGCCGACAGTTTCGCCGACCAGCCGGCCGATGTCCGCATACTCACGGATGTCGGTTCGGCTGCGCGGCGTGATCTGCAGATAGGTCACCAGCCCGCGCCAGTCCGGAAAATTGGCGAGGAAGCGCTCGAAGGCATTGAGCCGCTCGGGAATGCCTTTGCTGTAATCGAGACGATCGACGCCGATGATCAGCGCGCGTCCGGACATGCTGGCGACGACTTCGTTGACGTAAGGCGAGTTGACGGCGCGCCGCGCCAGCCGCGCGAAGGCGTCGGTCTCGACGCCCACCGGGAAAATGCCGACGCGCACCACGCGACCTTCGTAGTAGAAGCCATCGTCGCCGGCACGCTTGAGCCCGACTTCATTGGCGAGATAACGCGAGAAGTTATTGGCGTCGTTCTCGGTCTGGAAGCCGACGAGATCATAGTGGCACAGCGCCGGGATCAGGCGCTCGTGGTTCGGCAGTCCGGTGAGGATTTCCGGCGGTGGACAGGGAATGTGGAGAAAGAAGCCTATGCGGTTCTTGTGGCCGCGCTCGCGCAGCATCTGCGCCAGCGGCATCAGATGATAGTCGTGCACCCAGATGACATCGTCGGGCCGCAGCACCTGCTCCAGGCTCTCGACGAAATACTGGTTGACGCGGAAATAACCGCCCAGATCGCGGCGGGTGAATTCGGCGAGGTCCAGCCGGTAATGCAGGATCGGCCACAGCACGCGGTTGGCGAAGCCGTTGTAGAATTCCTCGTAGTCGTCCTTGAGCAGATCGATGGTGATATAGGAGACCTTGTCGTGCTCGACGGACTTGGGGGCGCTCGCCCTGTCCTCCGCGACCTTGCCGCTCCATCCGAACCAGATGCCGCCGCGCTTTTTCAGCGCCGGCCGAATGGAAACCTCGAGGCCGCCCGCACGGGCGCTACCGTCGGGTATCCCCACACGATTGGATACGACCACAAGTCGCGACAAAGCGGATGTTCTCCCAGATCAGCGGCGTCCCCCACGCGCTCGGGAAGTTTATGCGAATTTTATTTCTCGGGTAACGCCAAATGATTGATCGATAACGTTTTCACCTCCGGAAAGTTCAATGTGTCGCAGCCAGCAGGGCCAAAGCCTGCCTTACTTCGGAAGGGTCTGAAAAGATGCCGCTCAGCCCCTCGAAGTCGCGACCGACGGAAAAACTTTTCCCGCCGAGGCCCGGAATGGCCGAAAAGGCCGCCTCGTCGGTCACGTCGTCGCCGACAAAAACCGGCACGCGGCCGGCAAACGGCTCGTGGGCCATCAACCGGCGTATGCCGGCACCCTTGTCGACTCCCGGCCGCTTGACCTCGATCATCATCTTGCCAGGCAGCATTTCGGTGTCTTCGCCCGGAAAAGCGGCGCGGGTCTCGGCAACGTGCGCCTGCAGCCGCGCTTCGTGCTCCGGCGCGCGCCGGTAATGCAGGGCCACCGAGTATCCCTTGTCCTCGTATTCGACGCCGGTCGCCGGATCGACCGCGGCGATCAGGCGCTCGCGCAGCGCGCCGGGCAAATCGGCGACAGTCACGGCTGGCTCGCCGCCGCGCAACCGCATCTCGGCGCCATGGCCGCCAACGGCGGGCAACGTGAGCGGCGCGAACAGTCGGTCAAGATCGCGGATCGGGCGCCCGCTCACCAGCGCCAGCGCGCCGCCGGTCAAATTCAATAGCCGGTCCAGGGATTGCCTGAGCGCGTCAGGTATATCGACGTCAAACGGCGCGGGACCGATGTCGATCAACGTGCCGTCGACATCGAAAAGAAACGCCACGTCATGGAGATCGAGCGCGGTGAAGGCCTGGAGCGCCGAAGCTTTACTCACAACGTTTCCGCCTCCGCTCGCAGCGCGCTTGCCTATCGCGCCAGCACCTCGACATCGCCGTCCACGCCCGGCACCACGGTGAATTCGCGCTCGAAGACGGTGCCGTCGTTGCGCGCGATGGCGCGATACTCGCCTTCGGCCAGAACCACGCGGGGGAAGGCGCCGATCGATTCCTTGATGACGTCGCCGCCCGGCGTCAGCACCGACCACGCGGTGTTGGCCAACGCCTCGCCGCCTTTTTCGTTCACCAGCTTGAGCGTGATAATGGCGGCGCGATGGTTGACCACGACGTCGGTGAGTTTGCCGGCCTGCACGCGGATGTCGGAGCGCACCACCGAATTGGCGTCGCCGTAGTTCGACACGATGTAATAGGTGCCCTCAGGCACGACGACGACCGCGCCGCTGGCGACATGCTCGGCGATCGGCCTGCGGTCGCCGGGCTCGAACTGGCTGCCCTTGAATACGTCAAACGAAATCTGCGCCGAGGGAATGCGCGCGTCGCCGACACGGCCTTCGATGCGCAGCCCGCCGGCAGGCAGATCGAATTCTTCGCGCACGGTCGCACCGCGCAAGGTCACCGGCTTCACCGCATTGGCAAGACCGAAGCCGACATGGACGATGTAGTTGCCGGCGGGCAGCACGATGGTCGGCGAGGCCGACTTGTCCTCGCGGATCATGCGATAGCCGCCGCTCTTCTCGGTCTTGGCGGCGTAAACGCGCCAGGTCAGCCCTCCATTGATGGGGCTCGACTGGGCGCCGAACCGGGCCGTCAGCGACAGGGCTACCTGCCCGGCCGGCACCATGGGCGCGGCGCCTTGCGGAATGCCGACGGGAGCCTGCGTGGCCGGGCCGAGCGCGCCGCCACCAAATCCATCGCCGCCTCGCGCCGGCGGCGGCGAGAAGGCGCCCAGCGAGGGCGTTGTGGAAAACAGCGAGCTGGAGCCGCCGGCCTGCGCCAACGCTGCCTGCGGGCCGGCCGGGCCGAATGCGGCCTGAAGGACGACGAACGCGAGCAGAGCCCCGCTCCGAAGCGAGGAAAGCCACGAATTCGCGACAGGATTGGCCGTTGGGTGCGCAGCGGTCATACCGGTTCGCTTTTCGGCCGAAATCGAGGCGAATTCAAGCCAATCCAGACAGCAGAACGAGCAGCCAGCGGGGGTTGGCTGCTCGTTCAGACTGCCCGGGCTCTGGAGCGAAAACCCGGGATCGCCACCTCTCTTGAACTAAAACTCTTTCCAGTCCTGTCCGACCGCAGTCGCCAGCGAAGCCTGCATCTCGCGGGCCGGAGCGGCGGCCGGCTTGGAAACCAGCTTCGGCGCGGGCCTTGCCGGCGCCGCCTCGACCGGCTCGGCGCGCGCGGCGGACGGCCTGAACGCGTCGCCGCCGGCGATCTGGAACACCGACACCTGTTCGTCCATCGCCTTGGCCTGATACTCGAGCGTTTTGGCGGTCGCAGCGTTCTCCTCGACCAGGGCCGAGTTCTGCTGCGTCACTTCGTCCATCTGCGTCAGCGCCTTGTTGATCTGATCGATGCCGGTCGCCTGCTCGGACGAGGCATTCGCGATCTCGGAGACAACAACCGCGACCTTCCTGATCGACTCGACGATCTCCGTGAGGGACTCGCCGGCCTTGTTGACGAGGTCGACGCCGTCGCGCACCTGGCCGTTCGAGCTGGTGATGAGGTCCTTGATGTCTTTTGCCGCCTGTGACGAGCGCTGTGCGAGACTGCGCACTTCGGAGGCCACCACTGCGAAGCCCCGCCCTGCCTCGCCGGCGCGGGCAGCTTCGACCGCCGCGTTGAGCGCCAGCAGGTTGGTCTGCCGCGCGATCTCGTCGATGACACCGATGATGTCGGAAATCTTGCGCGAAGAATCCTCGATCTTGGCCATCGCATCGACCGCCTTGGCGACAACCTGACCGCCACGGTCGGCAACTTCGCGCGTGGTCGCGGCATCCTGATTGGCGAGCTGCGCATTCTCGGCGTTGCGGCGCACGGTGGCGGCGAGCTCCTCCATCGCCGCCGAGGTCTCTTCGAGGCTCGCGGCCTGCTCTTCCGTCCGCTGCGACAGGTCGGTGGTCGAGACCGCGATCTCCGCCGAGGCGTTGGTCACTTCGCGGCCGGAGACTTTGATCTCCGCGATGGTGCGCGAGACCTTGCTCGCCATGATTTCCACCGCCTTGGCGATCTGGCCGACCTCGTCCTTCTGATGGACCCACGGCAGGCTCACAACGAAATTGCCGTCCGCGAGTTTAGTCAACTGCGCGATCATGCCCGAAATCGGTTTGACGATGCCGATCTGAACGAGGGCGAAGGCGATCAGGAGGACGATCGCCATGGCGCCGCCGATGGAGCCGTAGGTGACCATAATCGTGTGCTCCACCATTGCTGCGGCATCAGCGGATGATTTTTCAGCGCCCTTCACCAGACCGTCGACGATACTCGCCATTTGCACGACGAGGGCAGCCATACGCGGGGCGATCTTGGCGTTGGCGGCAGAGGCCTCCGCGTTCTTGTTGGCCAGGCCGAGCTGCTCAACAATCTCGTACTCGGCTCGCATGCCGTCGAACGTCTTCTGCGCGTCGGCAATCTGCTGCGAAAACGCCGGCGACTTGGCCTTCGCCGTCTCGGTAAAGTTCATGAATCTCTTGGTCGCTTCCCTCTTCGCCTGCACAGCCTCCTGCATTTGCGGCATTTCGGTTTCCGCGATGACCCTCCAGGTCGCGGACTGGAACGCCTCGAGCGCACGATTGGCGCGCGCGCCGCTAATGGCCGCGACTTCATCGTGAGTCAGGATGTCGTTGTAGGTATTCTGGATTTCCTTCATCTGGCTCGCCGCGAACCATACAGCGACCCCGACAACCGCGCCGAGGAGCAGAAAGCAGGCGAATATCTTGTAGACGATCTTGATATCGGAAAACCTGATCATGATGGACCTGTTTTGGTTGGTGCGAACGCGCAGAGGAAACCGAAGCGGCGACGATTGCCGTCAGGAGTTACAGTCTTCAACTGAAAGCAGGTTCGGCAGATCGATCAGCGCGATCATGACGCTGTCGTGACTGACGATGCCGGACAGAAAGTCGATCTGCGGGCCGTTGCCGGTGCGTGGCACCTTCCGGATTTGCCCCGCGTCGACCGACACGATGTCGAGAACGCGGTCGCCGATCAGGCCGACCTGGCGGCCGTCGATCTGCACGATGATGACGATGTGCAGCGGGGTCGTCTCGGTCAGCCCCTGCCCGAAGCGACACCGCAGATCGACGATCGGCACGATCGCACCGCGCAGATTGAGCACGCCGCGCACATATTCCGGCTGCTTCGGCAAATGAGTGATGTCCGACCAACCCTTGATCTCGCGCACGGCCATGATGTCGACGCCGTACTGATCGTTGCCGATCGCGAAGCTGATGAACTGGATCTGCGCCGCGGCGCCTGCGGCGTCGGTCTCGGACTCAAAGGCGCGGGCGGCACTGCCGGATTCCGCCACCGCGGCGTCCGAAGAGGATACCTGCATCATGGACATTCTGTCCCTGCTCTGTCTCAGCCATCGTCATCGGCGTTGCGTGCAAGCGATGCGACGAAGATCGCTTGTGATTCGTGATCGCGATTGCGACCACGAATGAGCGATAGCAGCCAGTTCTATTAAAATTGTTTATAGCTCATACGCGAACCAATAAATGCGCATTCAGCATGCGTGATTTAATACGGTGGTTACGCCGAACTACACCCGCAGATGACGAAACGCATCTCAATACCATTGGTTCGCAAGCAAAGCCTCGCTCGACACGCGATCACGACTCACCTGCGCATCGAAATAAACACTTCGGCGGAGAGAGACAGCAGCGCGATACCGTGTCCGCATTCGACGGCGGCGACGGGACGGCTCCTCGCTCTGCGCAAGTGTGATCGCGGACCGGCAAACGAAAGAGAGCGGCGTCTCTGGCTGCGGCATAGAAATCGGCGAGTTCTGCAGACTCAGCCAGCTCTGCTGCGCACGGCCTTGAGGTATCAGGTTGCGCCAGCGTCCGGTTATGACTATCTCCTAATCAGCCCCTTGCCGCGCCCGCACCCTCCCTTCCGCTCCCTGCACGCCGAAAGCGATCAATGCCCGACGCCTTAGAACTCCTCAAAACCCGCCGTTCCGTGAAGCCGATCGAGATGACCGGGCCCGGCCCGTCGGCCGCCGACATCGAAACGCTCCTCACCGTTGCCGCGCGCGTGCCGGACCACGGCAAGCTGGCGCCATGGCGCTTCATCATTTTCGCCGGCGATGCGCGGCTCGCCGCCGGCCAAAAGATCGCGGAAGCCTTCCGCGCCGGCCGTCCCGACGCGACGGCCGAGCAGATCGAATTCGAGCGTCAGCGCCTCGCCCGCGCGCCGCTCGTCGTCGCGGTGGTGAGCCGCGCCGCGCCGCATGTGAAAATTCCGGAATGGGAGCAGCAGATGTCCGCCGGCGCGGCCTGCATGAACCTGCTGACTGCCGCGCATGCCATGGGTTACGTCGGAAGCTGGCTCACCGAATGGTTTGCCTTCGACCGCGCAGTCCTTGGCGCGCTTGGGCTGGCCGAGCATGAGCGCATCGCCGGCTTTGTCTATATCGGCAAACCGACGAAGGCGCCGGAAGACCGTGACCGGCCGAAGCTCGACAGCATCGTCACTTACTACCGCGGAGCAAGCGCCTGATGTTCTACGAACCGGAGAAGCGCGACCGCAATCTCCTGCCGCACGATCCGTTCAAGGCCATCGTCGCGCCGCGCCCGATCGGCTGGATCACGTCGATGAGCGCGAAGGGCGAGATCAATCTGGCGCCCTACTCTTTTTTCAACGGCGTGAACAGCCGGCCCAATCTGGTGATGTTCGCCAGCGAAGGGCACAAGGACTCCGTCGCCTTCATCGAGGAGACCGGCGAGTTCGTCTGCAATTTGGCGACCTACGATCTGCGCGTCCAGATGAACGAGACGTCGGCGCCGATGGCGCGCGGCGAGAACGAAATGATCCGCGCCGGGCTTGCGCCGGCGCCCTCGCGCATCGTCAAGCCGCCGCGCGTCGCCGCAAGCCCCTGCGCACTCGAGTGCAGGATGACTCAGATCGTCGCGCTGAAGGACATCACAGGCGCGCCGGCCGATTGCCATGTGGTGTTCGGCCAGGTCGTCGGCGTTCACATCGAGGACCGCTTTATCAAGAACGGCATTCTCGACACCGCCGCCATGCGCCCCATCGCGCGCTGTGGTTATGCCGGCGACTACGCCGTGGTCGACAGCCTTTTCTCCATGACGCGGCCGGATCGCTGACGGCGTTTTCGCGGGCCCGAACCAAAACGGGTCCCCGGCATTGTTCCGGGCCCGCCTCTTAACCCTAAGGTAATCCCGCCGGCGCAGGCTCAAGGTGTCAACGTCTTGTCATGCGACTCTGGCCGACCTACCGGCAGTGGCGTTGCTTTGCGGCCGCGCATTCACCACATCCGGGTGAATGGCTTGTGTCACGGCCCATCCCGGACCGATCATATGGCCCGGATCCAAGGAGTAAGTCTTGGTGTTTGAAGGCTTCTTCACCCGGGCCCTTAGCGGCGATGACCGCGCGGCCGATGCGACCGAAACCCCGGCGAAACCGGACAGGATCAGGCCGACGATCGGCCTTGCGCTCGGCGGCGGCGCCGCGCGCGGCTTTGCCCATATCGGTGTGCTTCGTACCTTGGCGGCGCATGGCATCGTGCCGGACGTCATCGTCGGCACTTCGATCGGCGCCGTTGTCGGCGGCTGCTACGCAGCCGGCCAGCTCGACGATCTCGAGGCTTGGGCGCGCAGTCTTAACACGCGCACCGTGATGAGCTATCTCGATATCAGCCTGTCCGGGTCCGGGCTGATCGGCGGCAATCGCCTTGCCAGCAAGCTGACCGAAGGGCTGCAGGATACGCGCATCGAGGGCCTGCCGATGCGCTTTGCCGCGATCGCCACCGAATTCAACACCGGGCACGAAATCTGGCTGACACGCGGCCGGCTGTCCGACGCATTGCGCGCCTCCTATGCGCTGCCCGGCATTTTCCCGCCGGTGAAGATCGGCGGCCGCTGGCTCGTCGATGGCGCGCTGGTCAATCCGGTGCCGGTGTCGGCCGCCCGCGCGCTCGGCGCCCGCGTCGTCATCGCCGTCAATCTCAATGCCGACCTGTTCGGCCGCGGCACCATCATCGCCGACCACGGCTCCGACGACACCGACGACGCACCGCCCGCCACTGAGGCGTCCGGCGGCTTGCGCGGTCTGTTCGGTCGCGAAGCGTCGCTGCGCCGCAAGCTGTTCGGCCATCACGGCCGTCCCGGCATCCCGACGGTGATGGTGGAAGCCTTCAACGTCATGCAGGATCGGATCACGCGCGCGCGGCTGGCCGGCGATCCGCCCGACGTGCTGATCAGTCCGCGTCTCGGTCCGATCGGCTGGTTCGACTTCCACCGCAACAAGGATGCCATCGCCGTCGGCGTCGACGCCGCCGAAAAGGCGATGGAGACCGTGAACGAAGCGATCGAAAGCCTCTCGCAACCCAACGAGACCGGCGTCAGCGGCGGCAAGTAAATCGTGGCCGCCGCCGCAGTCGCGGGATCAGGCGGTCTGGATGTAATCGCGCATCGCGGCCGCGTCGCTCTCGATTTCCTGGACGCGCGACTTGACGACGTCGCCGATCGAGATCACGCCGATCAGCCGCTCGCCTTTCAGCACCGGCATGTGACGGAATTTTCGCTCCGTCATCCGCTCCATCAGTTCGGAGATGGAATCGTTCTCGCCGCAGGTCACCACATTGCGGGTCATCACCTGTCCGACCGGCACATTGAGCGCCGCCGCGCCCTGCTCGGCAATGGCGCGAACGATATCGCGCTCGGAGAGAATGCCGGCGAGCCGATTGCCCGCACCGAGAATGACCACAGCGCCGATGCGATGCTTGCTGAGGAGTTGTGCAGCGGCCGCAAGATCGGCCGTTGGTTCGATGCTGATAACGTCGCCGCCCTTAGCGGCCAGAATCGTCTTCACGTTCATGGCAGCCTCCTGACTTCCCGAGTCCGGGGTCAGTGCCAACGATCAGGCCACGAACGCTGTTCCGTCAAGCGACAATGCGCCGCGGAGTTCGCTGCGCTGCGATAAGCTGTGCCACCTGCACGCGTTTACCGCCGGCAGAGCACCTATGCGCGTCAGTGAATGGCGACGTCGTCGCGCGGTTCGACCTCGCGGTATGGCGGATCGAACCAGGAAAAGAGCAACAGGCCGGCGAGAAAGCCGCCGATATGCGCCTGCCACGCGACGACTTCATCCGCGCCGGTCAGCGGCGACGACCACAAGCCGAAAAGGATGTTGATACCGAACCACACGCCGACGAAAAGCAGCACCCGCGCGTCGCTGAACGCGCCGGCGAGCGACAGGGCCGGCACGCGATAGGCATCGTCATCGGTGCCGCGCCACATGCCGAGCGGCCCGCCGCGCTGAAAGGCAAAGCGCATGGTCGCGGCCATCGCGCCGGAGATCGCAGCCGAGGCGCCAACCATCGGCGCGACCGACCCGGCATTGGTGACGAGATGCATCGCCGCCCCTGCGGCGGCGGTCACGGCGAAGAAGGCAAGGAAACGCACTGTGCCGAAGCGCCGCGCCAGCGGCGAACCAAACGCCATCAACCAAACCGCATTGATGCCAAGATGCATCCAGCTGCCGTGCAGGAACGCGTAGGTGACGAAGCTCCACACATCGGCGCCCGAACCGCCCGGGAAGACGCCGCCAGGCACCGCGGTCGCGTCGTAGCGCGCCGGAATGAAGGCGAAGTCGAGCAGCACCCAGATGTCCTGCTGCTGGGTCAGAAACCAGTCGCGCACGCCATGAATGAGCGCGAGCACGCCCAGCAACGCGATGATGGTGGTGGGGAGATTGAACAGCGGTTCGCGTTGTTGCACGAGCAAATTCCGTTGACCTTGGTTCGAGTTAGGCGTTTCGCGGCAGGCCCGCAAGCACGCCCGGCGCGTTTTTAACGCTAATGCGTCGCTGTTTAGCCATCTCGGCCGCGGCGGCACGCGACGTGCTCCAGCCATGCCAAGGCGCGGCGAAAGGCGTCCGAAGTGTCCCGCAGGGGCACACCGGAGACAGTCCGACGTCTCGCCACGGCACAGGGTGGCGCGTCATGAAGCACAGATCATCGCAGGCGGTTTACGCTTACTGGAACGAGAAGCGCGGCACCCGTCCGGCGCCGGAGCGCGGCGACATCGACCCGGCGGACATCCGGCGGGCGCTCGGCGACACCGTGATGCTGGCCGCCGATTTCGTCGAGCGCTGGCGCTTTCGTCTCGCCGGAACCCGGGTCTGCGCCCTGTTCACCCGCGAGCTCAAGGGCGAGGGCCTCACCGCGCTGTGGCGCGAGGAAGACCAGAATAAGATCGAAACGCTGGCCGTTACCCTGACCCACGAACAGGTCGGCGCGGTGATGGGGTTGACCGGTGTCGCCGCCGATGGCGCAACCGTCGACCTGGAGATGCTGCTCCTGCCGCTGGCCCATGCCGGCCACGCCCGGATTCGGGCGCTCGGCGTGCTGGCGCCGCTGTCGTTGCCATTCTGGCTAGGCAGCAAGCCGGTCACCGAACTGCGTCTCACCGCGCTGCGCCACATCGGTCCCGGCCCGGAAGCCTTCGCCTCCGGCCCGGCGCTGGCGCCCGCGCAGACGCCGGCGACAACGCTGCCGACAGACAGGCCGGCCCTCGCCCTCCATGACGGCGGCCGGATGCGACGCGGTCTGGTTGTCTACAGCGGTGGGCGGGAAGATTTGCCGGACCCCGATACCAACTAACCGGCCATTAACAATACGAACTTAGGGTCGTAACCAGAGGGATCCCCTTACCCCCAGGCTACGTCCGACCATGGCATTGCCGCTGACCCAACCGAGAATTCTGCCGCTCGCCGACGAGCGGCGGCGGCATCAGCGCGTCAAGGTCAACCTGCTCGGCCGCTATATGCTGTCCGATCGCAACGAATACCCCTGCCAGGTCGTGAACATGTCGCCCGGCGGCATGGCGCTGGTGGCCCCGGTCATGGGCAATGTCGGCGAGCGCGTCATCGCCTATGTCGATCATCTCGGCCGTCTGGAGGGCCAGGTGGCCCGCCTGCTCGACAACGGCTTCGCCATGACCATCTCGGCGACCGCGCGCAAACGCGACAAGCTTGCCGCCCAGCTCACCTGGCTCGCCAACCGGCAAATGCTCAACCTGCCGGAAGACCGCCGCCACGGCCGCTTCTCGCCGAAGATCCCGCGGGCCCGCCTGATCCTGCCCAACGGCCAGAACATCACCTGCCGGGTCATCGACCTGTCGGCCTCCGGCGCCGCCGTGTCCGTGCCACGCGACCTGCTGCCGCCGGTCGGCTCCGCCGTCACCCTCGGCAAGACGCCGGGCCGGGTCGTGCGTCACATTGAGGAAGGCTTTGCGGTCGAGTTCAGCCGCCTGCAGCATCCGGACTTCATCGAAGACAACGTCACCGGCGATTAAAGCCGCCAGCCGGACCAACGCAGCTTCCTGAACGCCGTGGCCGCCGCTGCGGCGTTTCGCTTTTGAGCGCCCGCATCCGCGGCAAAAAGCGGCCGTGCCGGCGACGCGCCGATGGCCTGATGACGCCATGGTCAGCGGATTGTGGCCGCGATCATTAAAATTGCGCGCGATCTGAGCGGTGCCGCTCCCCGGATTTTCTCGCACAGCGAGCCTGCGGGAACGCGTCGGCGCGAGCGCATACGGTAAATCTCGCGGCTCTCCTGAGGTGATTTTGGCCGTCGTAGCCGGCCCAAAAGCTTTAATGCCTCAAATTTTAGACAAATCGTATTCGTTTCATTTTTAGGCGAATTAGACTTCATTTTTCGAAGCATTCGTATCGTATTTTCAGATAACTCCATTCAATACTGAACTTATTACTTCAGCGCGGCGAAAAACATCTTTGCGATTGTTGTCCCGGGACGAATGGGAAGGGACAACACCATGATTACATCGAAAAAGGGCTGTATTCGAATCGCCAATACTATGGCGATGGCGGCGGCAGCACTCACCATCTCGCTGGCGGGGGCCAGCGCCGGTGACCGCTACGCCTCTCTCGGCAACGGCAATGCCGCCAACCGTCCGGTCTTCGCGACGGTCGGCGAGGCGACCCGCGCGCCGATCGGCTGGATCGACTTCTGTCAGGAATACAAAGGCGAGTGCAACACCAGGCCCTCGGCGCCGCGTGACATCGTGCTGACGGCGAAGGCCTGGGACGACCTCATCAAGGTCAACAACTGGGTCAACGACTCGATCAAGCCGGTGACCGACATCGAACACTGGGGCGTCGTCGAGCGCTGGAATTTCGGCGAGGACGGCTACGGCGATTGCGAGGACTACGTGCTTCTCAAGCGCCGCATGCTGATGCAGGCGGGCTGGCCCCGCGAGGCGCTGCTGATCACCGTCGTCCGCGACAAGAAAGGCGATGGCCACGCGGTCCTCACGGTCAAAACCGACCGCGGCGAGTTCATCCTCGACAATCAGGAAGCGCAGATCCTGCCGTGGACTCACACCGGCTACAAGTTCGTGAAGCGCCAGTCGCAGGGCGATCAGAACGCGTGGGTCTCGCTCGGCGAACCGCGCAACGCACCGGCCACCGTCTCGGCCCGATAGCGGAGGCTTTGGGGAGAGCCTGCTGAACTGACAATCTGGTGAGGATACGCGTCTCCGGTCACGTCCCCACCCTCCCCGTCCCCAGACCGGGACGCGCGCGGCCAGGCTCCCCCAAGCCTGGCCGCACTTTTTTTTGGGGCGAAAGAAGCGCCTCGAACAAAAGAATTTCTTTCCCGCATAAGTTGACGATAGTCTTCCCTCACCGCCCCAAAGAGGCGGATTTGGAGGATTGATGATGCGTTTGATATTAGCGGTCATACTTAGCATGACAGCGCCATTATTGGCGGGCTGCGCAGGAGGAGGCACCGGAGCAACCGAGACACCCCTCCTTGATTCCGCAAGTCTCCCGCCAAACTATCGACAAATCATCGTTTCCAAAGTCAAAGAAACTTTCTTTGACCCGTATAGCATTCGTGATGCAAGTATATCCCAGCCCATTGCTGGCCGCGCCGCGTTAGGCCCGGTCGCCACCATCTGCGTCCGCTCGAACGCAAAGAATCGGATGGGCGGCTACACGGGTCTCAAGGCAACATCCTACACCTTCCGAGCTGGTGCCTTGACGGTGGTTGACGACCAGTATGCCGCGCTGACTTGTGACAAAGCCACTTACGAGCCGTTTCCGGAAATCGACGCAGGCTCTCCGCCGCGGGCCGACAACAAATCAACTTCCGGCCAAAGAAATATCCGCTAATGGTGGAGGGCGAACCTCCAGAGCAAACTCATGAAGAAAACCACCCAACGCAAAGGCAATGTTTTCGCGGATATCGGAATTCCGAATGCCGGGGAGCATGCCCTGAAGGCGGATGTTGTCATCAAGCTGGCGAGGATGATCGAACTAAAAGACATCTCTCAGAGCGAAGCGGCAAAGCTCACCGGCATCGCCCAACCCGACCTGTCCACTGCTGCGCGGAAAGTTCGATGGATTCTCGATGGATCGGCTGCTGCAGGCACTCATGGCGCTTGGCAGTGATATCGAAATCCGCGTGAAGAAGCCCGTGCAGAATAGACGGGGTCATGGCCGCGTCCTTGCGGCATTCGCCAAGTGAAAAAGGCCCGGCCAAACAGCCGGACCCTTGGGCGCCTCGCTGCAGCCCCTCACCCGATCCGCTTCAGGCCCTTGGCGTACTGCTTCGAGCGCTTCACGTAATGATCCGCGCCGCCGCGGATCATCGCCAGCATCTTGTCGTCGAGCGTGCGGATGGCGCGCGCGGGCGAGCCGACGATCATCGAGTTGTCCGGGAAGCTCTTGCCTTCCGTGACCAGCGCGCCGGCACCGACCAGCGAGTTGGCGCCGATTTTCGCGCCATTGAGCACGACGGCGTTCATGCCGATCAGCGAATTGTCGCCGATGGTGCAGCCATGCAGCATGACCTGATGGCCGATGACGCAATCCTTGCCGATGATCATCGGAAAGCCGGGGTCGGTGTGCAAAGTACAATTGTCCTGGATCTGCGAGCCCTCGCCGAGCTCGATCCACTCGTTGTCGCCGCGGATCACCGCGCCGAACCAGACGCTCGCATTGCGCTTGAGCCGCACGCGGCCGATCAGCACGGCGGTCTCGGCCACCCAGTATTCGCCCTCGGCCGGAAATTCCGGGCCTTGTCCGTCGAGTTCGTAGATCGGCATGTCGCGCTCCCTGTCAGGGGCGCGAGTTAGCCCGGATGATTGGCAAAATGGAAGAGCCCGCCCGCAGCGTTCGCGGGTGTGAAACGGCGGGCGAAACTAGACGACGCCGCAGGCGCGCAAACTCATCACCAGCACCTGGCCCGACATCAGGCTCCAGAAGCCGGCGATGACGGTGGCCAGAAACACGAACTGGAACTGACGGGCCTCATGGCGCGCACCCAGCAAGGTGTTGCGCATGATCAGGAACGGCGCGGCGACAACCAGCAGCGGCACGGCGGCCAGCGCCTGCGCGCTCGGGCCCCTGGCGAGCATCGTGAAGCTCGGCAGCCGGCTCGTCGCGAGCTGGTACGCCGAGCACGACATCCCCGCCACGGCAAAGCCGAAGGCGAGCGCCAGCAGCATCTGTACGGAGTCCGGGGTCATCAACGCCTCAACGCACGCGAGGCCTTGAGGTAACCTGCGCGGTCGGGCCCGGGCCAGCCAATCCTTAACGGATGGTTAACCGCTTTACCATACGTTAACCAAGCCGTGCCACTTCAAGAGACCATGGCCACCATTGCGCAACATCCCGCCGCGCGCCGCCGCGCCGTCAAACGCCGCAAGCATGCCGGTCCGCTCGTCGCGCCGGTCGCGGTGTTCGCCGCCGCCTGCATCGTCGCCGTGATCTATGTTGCCTACGTGCTGTGGCCGCGCTGGCCCGATGCGCCCGTGGCGACCGATGCGCCGTCGATCCCGATCACCGTCGCGGGCACCGTCTTCAACATCGAGCCCGCCGCTGTGCGCATTCCAAGCCAGCGCAATGCCGGCTCGCAGAACCGCATTGATGTCGCCTATCTCTGGCCGTCGCTGATCCCGCCCGACCCATCGATCAAGATCATCGACGGCAAGCCGGTCGATCCCAACGAGCGGCTGTTCGCCCTCATCCAGATCGACGACGGCGCGCTGCCGCTCGCCCAGCGCGTGCGCAATATCTATCCGCGCTATCTGTCGAACACGCAGGCGTCGGGGCCCGAAGGCCTGATCGTCCATCCCTTCCGCGGCGATACGCCTTATGAAGGCGAAGACCTCGTCTACGAGAAGGCGCAGCCGGAACACTTTCTGGCGCGCTGCTCGCGTCAGGGCGTTGCCAATGCCGGCACGTGTCTTCTGGAAAAACGCGTCGGCGCCGCGGACGTCACCTTCCGCTTTCCCCGCGACTGGCTGTCCGACTGGCAGAACGTCGCCGCCGGCATCGACAAGCTGATGGCGCGCTGGCGGCCGAACACCTAGCCGGTGAAGGCGAAATCTTACTCGCCCGTTTCCTCGAGATCGAAATCGAGGATCGGCAGTTCGAGGATATACGACTTGCGGCCGCGCTCGGCCTCGAGGAACAGAACGCCGAGGAAATCCTCGCCGATATAGACCTCGAGCGAATCCATCTTCTTTGGCCGCGTCACGACGCGGATCTTGTCGTTGTCGAACTTCTTGCGCAGGTAGGCATTCAGCGTCGGGATCGGCTGCATCGCCGGATCGTTCGACACCTGGATGACCATGCGGAAGTTATACGACTTCTCGCCCTCGTCCTCGTCAGACGTCAGTTCGCCGAGATCGTCCTCGCCGGCGAAGACTTCGGCCACCTCGTCCGATTTCGGCACCACGCGAATGGTCTGGTTGCCGAAAGTTTTCTTCAGATAGGCGTCGAGCTTTGAGACTTCCTGGACGTCCACCGGGCCGCTCCTTGAACAATCGAATGTCGGGGCTAGTTGCCCGATTGGACGCCCGAGCGCAACCCGTCAGGGTGACACAGCGTTTTCAAGCGAAGCGGGTACCGGTTCGAGTGAAGAAAACGCGTCAAAACAATAACCTCTCAGCCGTCCAGCATCAGCCCGGACAGCATCTGGTCCATGGTCCGCGACGGCTCCGAGCAGCCGGCCTCGCCCACGACCTTGGCCGGCACGCCGGCCACCGTGACGTTGTTCGGAACCGGCTTGATCACCACCGAACCAGCGGCAATGCGCGCGCAGCGGCCGATTTCGATATTGCCCAGAATGCTGGCGCCGGCGCCGATCATCACGCCCTGGCGAATCTTCGGGTGGCGATCCTCGTTCTCCTTGCCGGTGCCGCCGAGCGTGACTCCGTGCAGAATCGAAACATTGTCGTCGATCACCGCGGTCTCGCCGACAACAAGACCGGTCGCGTGATCGAGGAAGATGCCGCGGCCGATCTTCGCCGCCGGATTGATGTCGCACTGGAACGCCGCGGACGAGCGGCTCTGCAGATAAAGCGCGAAATCCTTGCGGCCCTTCTTGAGCAGCCAGTGCGCCAGACGGTGCGTCTGGATGGCGTGGAAGCCCTTGAAGTACAGGACCGGCTCGATGAGACGCGACGCCGCCGGATCGCGGTCGATGGTGGCGACGATGTCGGCGCGGAAATCGTCGCCGAGCGAGGGCTGATCCTCGATGGCGTCGCTGAAAGCCTGACGGATCAGATCGCTCGACACATCGGAATGTTCGAGGCGCTGGCTGACGCGATGCGCGACCGCCGTCTCCAGCGTGTCGTGGTGGAGGATATTCTCGTAGATCAGGCTGGCGAGTTCGGGCTCGCGCCGCACGATGCCTTCGGCTTCGGTGCGGATGCGGGTCCAGACGGGATCGACGGTATCGAGCCCTTTGGCCCGGGTCTGATGCAGCGCCATAGAATATTATTCTCCGAATGCCTCTCGACCCCTCAGATATTTCTTAGCACACCCGGCGCCAGAGAACACCTGAAGAACAGCTAGGCTTTTTTGTGGGAGCAGCATCAGGGGCGCTGGTTAAGAAACTCCAGCACGCCGGCCTTGTAGACCTTGTCGCCGACCGCGAGCATGTGGTCGCGGTCCGGGATATCCAGCGCCTTCGCGCCCGGGATCAGCGCCGCCAGGTCATGTGCCGAGCCCGCCACGTCGTCCTTGGTCCCGATGGCGATGAGGATCGGCGGCTTCAGGCCGGAAAACTGACTCTCCGTCATGACCTGCCGCGAGCCGCGGATACACGCGGCCAGCGCCTTGCGGTCCGATTTGGTCTGTTCGGCGAAGGCGCGGAAGACGCGGCCTTGCTTGTCGGTGACGTCGTCGAGCGATGGCGCTTCCAGCGCATCGGCAATGGTCGTCGGCAAACCGACGCCGTCGATCAGGTGCATGCCGAGACCGCCGAGGATGGCCGAGCGCACGCGCTCGGGATGCTTGAGCGCGAGAAACGCGGTGATGCGCGCGCCCATCGAATAACCCATGACGTCGGCGCGGGCGATGCCTAGGTGATCCATCAGCGCGCGCACGTCGTCGGCCATCTTGGCGGTGTCGTAGTCGGCCGGATCGTAGAGCTTGCTCGAGGCGCCATGGCCGCGATCGTCGAGCGCGATGACGCGATAGCCGGCGCGCGTCAGCGTCGTCACCCAGCCCGGATTGACCCAGTTGATTTCCTTGGTCGAGGCGAAGCCGTGCACCAGCACGATCGGCTCCCCTGAGCCCTCGTCGATGTAAGCAATTTCGACCGGGCCGTTATGGAAGCTGGGCATTGCGCTCTTTCCTCTCCGCCATCATGCCCGGCCATAGCCCGTACTTTCTGTGGACGCAAATCAACGTCACACCGGAAACGTCGCCGCCGCCTCGCGGTCCATGCGCCGCCTTTTGCGATAGCGGAAGAAGCGCCGCGCGCCGCGCTCGGTCGCGCTCTTGAGCGAGGCAATGAACATCAGAACCGTGAACAGTGCGCCAACGATCCAGGTGGTGAGGTTGAAGGTGGCGACCGACAGCGCGATGGCGCCGCGGCCGGCGGTTTTCAGGATCGCCCGGGTACGGCTGCCGGATTTCTCGGCAAGCTTGGCGACACGCGCCACCTCCGCCGGCGTCTCCGCGATCTTGAGGCCGTCGAGCGCCGCCTTGGTGCCGGCCTTGGCCTGGACGCGGCCGACATTGCGCGCCATGTCGACAAGGCCGCCGGCGCGTTCCACCTTCACCGCGTCGCGCGCCGCGCGCACCGCAAGCTGCGGCTCGGTGATCGAGAAACTGCCCGCCGCCCGGCGCAGCGCCGGACCGTCGATGACGCCGCGCATCATGCGCGACACGCGCGACGCCAGCCCGACGCTCAGACGTCCGGTCTTGCGCGCCGCCTTCGCTACCGTGAGACCCATGCGCACCGGTGCGGCGAGACCGCCCGTGACGTAAGTGCCGGCCGTGATCGCCAGACCGACGCAAGCGAGGCCGAGAATGAGTTCGTCGACCTCCTGCCCGCTCGCCATTCGTGAGCCTTCGCGCACGGCGTCGCGGATATCGCCGAACACGAACAGATCGCCCAGCGCGGTGCCGGCCAGCCCGGGCATGTCGTCCGGCTCCCCGGTGACGAGGCCATAGGCGAAGCTCTGCGCCGCATGCGACGTACTGGCGTCTTCCGCCACCGCGGCGGTGACCCGGTCAACGAGCCCCGGGGCCAGCGCCACCTGCCGGTCGGCGGCGAGATCGACGAAGCTCTTGGCCAGATCGCTATCCTTGGCCGCCAGCGCCGCCTCGATTTCGCGGTTGGCGAGATCACTGTTGAAGCTGGAAGCCAGCGCCCGCTCCGCGATCGCCTCCGGGTCATCCTCGATGGCGAAGAGATGGCCGGCCTCGAAGCCGCGCGGCACCACATAAGCGCCCGCAACCGCCAGCAACGCGGCGATGAGCAGCACCGGCGCCAGCCGAAGCTCGCGACCGATCCGCGTGCGCACCGTTTTCGGCGCTAAACCTTCCGCATCGCGCATGTCATTCGACCGCTTGTCGTCACGGTAAGCCGGTGGCTGGGGATTACCCGCATCGGCGAGATGCCGCGCGCCCCCGAGCATCAGGAAAACCCAGCCGAATCAACGCAGTTCCACCGAATCTGGACCCAAGACTAACGAACCATCACCGCTAGATATATGGCGGGGGTGTCGCTATGGTGCGCGCGCAAATCGGTTCCTTTAAGGCGAAGGCAGAGGTCCATGGCGGAGCACGTTGTCCCCCATTTCCAGAACGATCCGGGCGTGCCGGTGATCGAAATCGGCGCGCACGAATTCATGTGCGTCGGCGCCACGCCGCCTTACGACCACCCGCATGTCTTCCTCGACATGGGCGACGAGCACGAGATCATCTGCCCCTACTGCTCGACGCTGTATCGCTTCAACGCCTCGCTCGATCCGCACGCCGCCATCCCGGCGGAATGCGCCTATCGGCTGGCCGCGGCCTAAGGCCGGGGCCGCATCTTGGCGCCCTCGCGTCACGTCATTGTCGCGGGCGCCGGCATCGCCGGGCTGACCACGGCGATGACCTTGTCGCGCGCCGGCTTCCGCGCCACCGTGCTCGAGCAGGCGGCAAAGCTGGAAGAAACCGGCGCCGGCATTCAGCTCTCCCCCAACGCCACCCGCGTCCTCTTTGAACTCGGCCTGCGCGACCGGCTCGAGCCGCATGTCGTCAAGCCGCAGATGATCCGCGTCATGTCGGGCGGCTCCGGCCGCGAGATCACGCGCATTCCCCTCGGCGACATCGCCGAGCGCCGTTACGGCGCGCCGTTCTGGGTGATCCATCGCGGCGATCTGCAGGCGGCGCTTTACGATGGCGCGCGCAACAAGATCGACATCGACATCAAGCTCGATCATCGCTTCGACGATTACGCCAGCCATGCCAACGGCATCACCGTGCAGGCCTTCCGCGGCAAGCAGCTCGTCGATGAGCGCGGCGCGGCGCTGATCGGCGCCGACGGCATCTGGTCTGCGGTCGGCAACAGGCTCAAGAACCACCGCAAGCCCGCCTTTGCGCACCGCACCGCCTGGCGTACGCTGGTGCCGTCCGACAACGTGCCGGATTATCTCCGCGCGCCGGCCGTGCATCTGTTTCTCGGCATGGACGCGCATCTCGTCGCCTATCCGGTGAAAGCCGGCGCGCTCGTGAATATCGTCGGAATCGTCAACGACAACTGGAGCGAAGCCGGCTGGAATGCACCGGGCGATCGCGCCGAAATTCTGCGCCACTTCGCCCGCTTCACCTGGCACGAGTCGGTGCGCGAACTGATCGGCATTCCGCAGCGCTGGCTCAAATGGGCGCTGTTCGACAACGCAACTCCCTTCGCTGGCGGCGCCGGCGCCGTGACGCTGATCGGCGACGCCGCGCATCCAATGCTGCCGTTCCTCGCCCAAGGCGCCGGCATGGCCGTCGAGGATGCCGCCGTGCTCGCCGACAGGCTCAAAGAGCACAGCGACAATCCCGCCGCCGGCCTGCGCGCCTATGAGCGGCTGCGCCGCGCCCGGACTGCGCGGGTGCAACGCACCGCGCGTCAGCAAGGCTCGATCTATGGCCGCACCGGGCCGGAAGCGCTGGCGCGCAACTTCGTCATGCGCATGATCGGCGGCGAGCGCCTGCTGAAACGCTACGATTGGGTCTATAATTGGCGCCGGGACTGACGCGCGCGACAAAGAAAAGCCGAGGGAGGTTCCCATGCTGTTTCCGACCACCATTGCCGGGAGTCTGCCGAAACCGTCATGGCTCGCCGAGCCCGACAAGCTGTGGCCGAAGTGGCGGCTCGACGGCGCGGACCTCGCGCAGGGCAAGCTCGACGCCACGCTCTTGATGATCAAGCTGCAGGAAGACACCGGCATCGACATCGTCTGCGACGGCGAGATGTCGCGCCAGCATTTCGTCCACGGCTTCCTTGAATATGTCGACGGCATCGACACCGTGAACAAGGTCGAGATGGGCATCCGCGCCGACCGCTACAAGGCGATGGTGCCGGTGGTGCGCGGCGCGCTCACGCTCAAGAGCCGTGTGCACGAGACCGAGGCGCGCTTTGCCCGCGCCCATACCAGGCGCCGGCTCAAGATCACCCTGCCCGGCCCCATGACCATCGCCGATACCGTCGCCGACGCGCATTACGGCGACAAGGTGAAGATGGCCTTCGCCTTCGCCGACCTGCTCAACGTCGAGGCCAAGGCGCTGGAAAAAGACGGCGTCGACGTCATCCAGTTCGACGAGCCGGCCTTCAACGTGTTCATGGACGAAGTGCCGACCTGGGGTATTGAGGGGCTTCATCGCGCGATCGACGGGCTCAAGTGCACCACCGCCGTGCACATCTGTTACGGCTACGGCATCAAGGCCAATATCGACTGGAAGAACTCGCTCGGCGAGGAATGGCGGCAATACGAAAAAATCTTCCCGGCGCTGGCCAAGAGCCGCGTCCAGCAGATCTCGCTCGAGGCCATCAATTCGCGCGTGCCGCTGCACCTGTTGTCGCTGCTCGACGGCAAGGATTTGCTGGTCGGCGTCATCGACGTCGCCACCGATATTGTCGAGACGCCGGACAAGGTCGCCTCCGTCATCGCCGATGTCATCAAATACGTGCCGAAAGAGCGCATCGTCTGCTGCACCAATTGCGGCATGGCGCCGATGCACCGCAACATCGCCGAAGCCAAGCTCAAGGCATTGGGCGATGGCGCTAAACTGGCGCGGCAGAAGTTTATCTAGTGTCGGCCCCGCTTTCGCGGGGGACGACTGCACCTTGATCCACATCAATACCCCCGCACAAGCGCGGCGTAGCTTTCTCCATGTCAAGACATGGAGCCTGCCATGACTGCGAACGTAGGAACATTCGACCGCATCGCGCGGGTCGTTGTCGGCCTCGCGCTGATCGCCTTCGCGCTCGGCTATATAGCGCCGGGCACGACTTGGGCCTGGGTCGGCTGGATTGGCGTGGTGCCGATTCTGACGGCGGTGTTTGGCACCTGTCCGCTATACAGCGTGGTCGGCTGTTCGACGAAGTAGCAAAGGCCGTCGTCCCGAGCGAGCGATAGCGAGACCGGGACCCATAGCACAGGTCTATCGAGAGCACACAGCGTATGGGTCCCCGCCTGCGCGGGGACGACAGAATTGATTACCTCCCCGCCCTTCCCATGACGTCCATCAGCTCCGCGACCTTGCGGCGCTGGTCGGACTTGTCGCCGGAAGCAATGGCGTGCTCCACGCAATGCGCGACATGCTCGCGCAGGATTTCCTCTTCCACCTTGCGCAAGGCCGCGCGCGCCGCGGCGATCTGCGTGACGATGTCGATGCAGTAGCGGTCCTCGTCGACCATGCGGGCGATGCCGCGCACCTGGCCCTCCAGCCGGCCGAGGCGCTTGAGCGTATCGGTCTTGTGGGCGGTGGTGCGGGCCATCGTGTGCGCGGGCTTGCTGGGCTTTGCCATAGGGTCTATATACCCCCCTAGGGTATAAGTTGCAAGACGCAAGACATGCCGCCATGGACGACAAAATGACCGATCATTCGCATCACGATCACAGCTATCACGGCCACGCTCATCACAATCATTCGCACGGCCCCACGGCCGGCGGCGTCATCGATCCCGTCTGCGGCATGACGGTCGACCCGCACACGGCCAAGCACCGCGCCGAGCACAACGGCCACACTTACTATTTCTGCAATCCGTCCTGCCGCACCAAGTTCATCGCCAATCCAGGCAAGTATCTCGGCCCGCGCGAGCCCGAGCCTGTCGTTGAAGGCGCGATCTACACCTGCCCGATGCACCCGGAGATACGCCAGCAGGGGCCCGGCTCCTGCCCGATCTGCGGCATGGCGCTCGAACCGGAGATCGCCACTGCCGACAGTGGTCCCAATCCCGAACTCGTCGACTTCACGCGGCGCTTCTGGATCGGTCTCGCGCTGACGCTGCCGGTGTTCGTGCTCGACATGGGCGCGCATCTGTTCGGCGAGCACAACTGGGTCGATCCGGCCTTGTCGAACTATCTCCAGTTCGCCTTCGCCACGCCGGTCGTGCTGTGGGCCGGCTTTCCGTTCTTCGAACGAGGCTGGCAGTCGCTGGTGACCCGAAACCTCAACATGTTCACGCTGATCGCGATGGGCACCGGCGTCGCCTATCTCTACAGCGCCGTCGCCGCCTTCGCGCCCGGTCTGTTCCCCGAGACGTTCCGCGGTCACGGCGGCGCGGTCGCCGTTTATTTCGAGGCCGCCGCCGTCATCACCATTCTCGTGCTGGTCGGCCAGTTGCTCGAACTGCGCGCCCGCGAGGCCACCTCCGGCGCCATCAAGGCGCTGCTCAATCTCGCGCCGAAGACGGCGCGCCGCGTCAACGACGACGGCAGCGACGAGGACGTCGCGCTCGACACCGTCGCCGCCGGCGACAAACTGCGCGTGCGCCCCGGCGACAAGGTGCCGGTCGACGGCACCGTGCTCGAGGGCCGTTCGTCGGTCGATGAATCCATGGTCACCGGCGAGTCGATGCCCGTCACCAAGGAAAAGGATGCCCGCGTCATCGGCGGCACCATCAACGCTTCCGGCTCCTTCGTCATGCGCGCCGACAAAGTCGGCCGCGACACGCTGCTGTCGCAGATCGTGCAGATGGTGGCGAGCGCGCAACGTTCGCGCGCGCCGATCCAGCGCCTCGCCGATCAGGTCGCCGGCTGGTTCGTGCCAGCGGTGGTCGCGATCGCGCTCGTTGCTTTTGCGTCATGGGCGCTGTTCGGACCCGAGCCGCGCCTGTCCTACGGCCTCGTCGCCGCCGTCAGCGTGCTGATCATCGCCTGCCCATGCGCGCTCGGCCTTGCCACGCCGATGTCGATCATGGTGGGCGTCGGCCGCGGTGCCCAGGAAGGCGTGCTGATCAAGAACGCCGAGGCGCTGGAGCGGCTGGAGAAGGTCGACACGTTGGTCGTCGACAAGACCGGCACGCTGACCGAAGGCAAGCCGAAGGTCGTCGCCGTCATTCCCGCCGACGGCTTCGACGAAACGCAGGTGCTGACCATTGCCGCGTCGGTCGAGCGCGGCAGCGAGCATCCGCTGGCCGCGGCGATCGCCAAGGCGGCGGCGGAGCGTCAACTCGAACTCGCCCCGGTTCGCGGCTTCGACTCGCCCGTCGGCAAGGGCGTCATCGGCATGGTCGGCGGCAAGCGCATCGCGCTCGGCTCGCCGGCTTTCCTGACAGAACTCAGCATCGACACCGCGCCGTTGCATGACGCCGCCGAAGCGCAGCGCCGCGACGGCGCCACCGCGATCTTCCTCGCCGTCAACGGCAAGCCGGCCGGCGTTCTCGCCATCGCCGATCCGATCAAGGCGACCACGGCGGAAGCGCTCAAGCGCCTCGCCGCCGACAACATCCGCGTCGTCATGCTCACCGGCGACAACCGCACCACCGCGCAGGCGGTCGCCAGCAAACTCGGCATCACGGAAGTCGAAGCCGAGGTGCTGCCCGATCAGAAGAGCGCGGTGGTGGAGAAACTGACGCGCGAAGGCCGCATCGTCGCCATGGCCGGCGACGGCGTCAACGACGCGCCGGCGCTCGCCGCCGCGCAGGTCGGCATCGCCATGGGCACCGGCTCGGACGTCGCCATCGAAAGCGCCGGCGTCACGTTGCTCAAGGGCGACCTGATGGGCATCGTCAAGGCGCGCGCGCTGTCGAAGGCGGTGATGCGCAACATCCGGCAGAACCTGTTCTTCGCCTTCATCTACAACAGCGCCGGCGTGCCCATCGCGGCCGGCATTCTCTATCCGGTGTTCGGCCTGCTGCTGTCGCCGATTGTCGCCGCGGCCGCGATGGCGTTGTCATCCGTCAGCGTCGTCGGCAATGCGCTCCGCCTGCGCGGCGTGAAGCTCTAGGGGAAAAACAAACGCACCGCCGGCCGCCCCGGAAGGGCGGCGGCGATGCGCCGGTCGTCGTCCGTCAGTTCTAGAATACGGCGAGATATTTCAATAGCGACAACACGCCGATGATGATGACGATGATGCGCGCGATCTGCTTGGCGCGGCCATCGATCGGCAGCATGTTGATGAGATAAAGCACCAGCACGATCACCAGGAAGGTGATCAGGATGCTGACCAGCAGGCTGATAGCCATGGCAGGAGCCCCGTGTTCGTCGCCGCGGCAGTGCGGCTGTCACGGGGCGACAAGTTCCGGCGCGATGAAAAGTTCCCAGGGCCGGAACCGCAGCGACGGGGTGACCTTCAGCGCGCCGGACCGGGCAGCGGATCGCACTTCTTTTCCGCGGCTTCGCGGCGCAACTCGTTGAGGTTGCCCCGCACCTGGCCATATTCGGCGTCATAGCCGAGGGCCGACATGAACTGGCCGCCCGGGGCCGCTTCCGCCCTGTTTTTGGCGATCCGCAGCTCTCTCTCCCGCTCCTGATAGCCCTTTGCCGTCTGGGCAAGCTGCACGCAGTCATACAGCGTGTACTTGCCCGGCGCGACCAGAAACCGGCCCACCCTGTCGTCGCGCGTTTCGCCGGCGCTGCCGCAGGCGGCCAGCAACAGCAATGCTCCGCCCGCCGCCGCAAAACGTATCGGAATTGATCGATCTGACATTGTCATGGGGCGCATCAACTCCAGCAAAACGGCTTAACCGAGACCGGGCCGCCCTAGGGGGCCCTCGCCGCCGAACGATTGGCGGCCCCGGCCGTTAGTCCCCATCGGGACATTTAAGGACAGGCCGTGAGCGATACCAGATTCGACACCGCCGCGCAGGCGGCAAAGCGCGAGGCCGAGCCGGTCTTCAGCATCGCCGCCAGCATGGTTTTCCTGCTGCTGGCCGTCATCTGCGTGGGGCTGATCCGGGAATTCGGCGCCTTCGAACCGGCGGCCCTGACGTTTCTCGATCTGGCGCTGCTCAGCTTCGCCTGCCTGCGGCTGATTCATCTCGTCACCTTCGACAAGATCCTCGATCCGCTGCGGCGCAAGCTGCAGTCCGGCGACCGCATGGCGGGGCTGCTCGCCGGCTTCGTCGCCTGCATCTGGTGCACGGGCATGTGGTCGGCCATGGTCGCGACCACCTTGTACTTCCTCGTGCCCTGGGGCCGCTTCGCCGTCTGGGTGCTGGCCGTGGCTGGCTTCGGCACTTTGTTACAGGTGATCTCGCGCGCAATCGCGGGCTGCACCGTGCCGAGGGATTAGTGGGCCACAGCCTTTAACTTAGCGGAACGCCGCCCGGTCCCGCGATACCGTCCGGCCTGGCCGAACATCTTCAAGGCAGGTCACATGGCTGGCGATGAGCCGCGCGGTATCCTTGGCGTGCGTTGAGATCATGAAGTGCGCGGCGTCCTTGACGACAGCCAGGGCCGCGTCGCGAATGTGCACGCACAGCAGCTCATTGGCGCGCTGCGCCGCAGGATGGCTGTTCTCGCCAACCATGACCAAAGTTGGCACCTTGATAACCGCCAGCGTCGCGGGCGACGGCCCGAAGCTGTAAGCGCTCAACCAATCCCAGCGATTGACCGGCGTTGTTTCGATGGCGTAATTGCGCACCCGCTGGGGCAAACCCGCGAATGTGTCTGCCCCTTCGTAGAAATCGACCATGCGCGCGATGGCCATCTGGTCGCCGCTGTCATATGCGGTAAAATACGCTTCGGTCATGGCCCGGAACGCCAGAAAGTGATTGAGTTCACCGCAGGCGCGCAACAGTTCTGGCGCCGGCGCTTCAACGATAGTGAGCGAGCGCAATGGAACGCGCGCCCGCACCGCCACCGCCAGCGCGACAAGGCCGCCGAACGAATGGCCCACTAGATGAACCTCGCCGCCGGCGCGTCGGACGACGGCCTCGACCGCGTCTGCCGGATGCCAGATCGAGTAGTCGCCAGAGGTACGGCGTTCTTCGGTCCCGCCGTAACCCGGCAGGCTTGTGGCCACGCAGCGGTAACGCGCCGACATTTCGGCAATCACGCCCCGCCATGCGGCGGCCATGCTGCACGAGCCGAGGACGAATACGACGGTAGGCCCCGCTCCGCATTCTTCGTAGTCGATATTGCCGTCAATGTTTTGAAGCATGAGGTCCTCGTTACCCGTAAAACTGCACGCGACGAGCGCGGCGACCACGCTCGCCGCGCGCACACGGGGCCATCGGCGCTGGCGAATGCCGTCAAGCGGAAGCGTTGAACGATTACCTGTCGATCGCTTTGCCCATAGCGGCGGGCTTCGGGCCAGCCATTGCCGGACCCCAGGATGTCGTTATTCGCAGGCGCGGCGACGGCCGCCGCCTCGGCTAGGCAGAATGCCCTGAATGCCGTTCTTGACGACGCGGTCTGGTGTTACACTTTGACAGTTGTTGTTGTCGCATTGCGCCTGACACTTGCCGCCCTTACCGTCGCAATTCGCCTTGGCGCAGCCGTAGCCGCCGCCATCGGGTGAACTTCGAAGTTGCCGCCGGCGCTCGGGCACGCCATGCGCACCTGGCTCACCGAGGCCGTGAGGGAAATCACGCGGGCCGACGCCGGGCCGGCCGACACGACCAGGAGCGCAGCAAGAGCGGCGCCGGCGACAATCAGATTTTTCATCATCGTTGTCCTTGGTTGCTTCCTCATAACCCCTGCGCGGAGGTCGAGCTTTCACAGATGGTTTGCTCGAGTGGCGCCGTCGCCGTCTTCGTCGCAACGACGCCGTGAACGGCCAGCGCTGCCGCGAGAGCTGCACCCCCCGTCAGCGCCAAGAGGAAGTGAAAACCGGCGCCGCCTGTCGTCGCCGACTGCCGTGGTGCCAGCGGCTTACTTCTTGCGCGGGTCATCGGCGGGATTGACGTAAGTGATGCCCTGCGGACCCATGCCATGGAGCTGGATCACCGTCTCTTCCGGGAAGATCGCGTAGTGGGTCATGCCCTTGGCGACATACGAATAGCCGCCGGCCTTGAGCACCTCGCCCTTCTTGTCGTCGAGCTTGTCGCCGGTGCCGATCTGGAACGTGCCGGAAAGAACGGTCACGTTCTCATCGTTCGGATGCGTGTGCGCCGGGATCTTGAAGCCCGCCGGGACCTTGAGGCGAACGACGTAAAGACCTTCCTTGGTCGGATCGCCCTTGACCACGGCAAGCTGTGCGCCCGGCGCATAGGCAGCCGGTTGCGACCATTTCAGCGCGCCGGCATGAACCGCCGCATGATGATCGTCGGCGCCGAACGCCGCCGCGGGCATCAGCGCCGCAACGAACCCAGCCATGGCAATTGATTTATGCATCGTCACGTCTCCTGTTGTGAAAGAGGCAGCCGACCGGACCGGCCAGGCCGCTTGCTTGCCGCCCGTCAGTTCGGCGCAGCCGTGCCGGCCCCGACGGGCGGAAGCGGGTTGGGGATGAGTTCATGCGGATAGCGATACTGCGCGTTTTGCGACGGCAATAGCGGGACCGCGGCATAGGAAAACTTCGGCTGTTAGAAAACGTCGATGTTTGTTTATTTTGCCGATTCGACGGGCAGGCCATCTTCAACCCACGCCTTGAAGGCGCCCAGGTTGAAGACATTGGTGTAGCCCATATCCAGAAGCGCCTTGGCGCCGAGCGCCGAACGGCCGCCCGATGCGCAATACAAAATTATCGGCCGACTCTTGTCGAAGGACTCGTCGTAATATTGCGAGTCCGGATCGGCGCGAAATTCAAGCATTCCCCGCGACACGTTGATCGAACCAGCGATCTTTCCGGTCGTTTCGACCTCTGGCGCATCGCGCACATCGACGACCACCGCGCCGCGCTCGGCGATCAGGCTCCTGGCTTGCGACGGCGTAATTCGCTGCACTGCCGCATTTGCCGCTTCCATCATCATCTTGACGCTCGTCGCCATAACATCCTCTACTTGTTTATTATTTTCAACAATTCCCACATCCCGGCCGGTTGGCGTGCGCCAGGATGCACGTTATTAGATCGCATCGACGCGTAGACGAATGACCGGTCGGCCGGTTGAGTTGACCGTCCGTCCGAATTCACAGAAGGCGATTGTTGCAATGGATGTGCTGTCGGACGTTCTTCGGTCTGTCCGGTTGACCGGCGGCGTATTTCTGGACGCCCGCTTCAGCGCGCCGTGGTGCGTATCGGCTCAGTTGCATGCGAGTGATTGCAAGGCATTCCTGGCGTCGCCCAAACAAGTCATCGCCTACCACGTCATCCTGGACGGCACGCTTGTCGTCGGCCTGGACGGCGAGCCCGCGGTCACCGTCGGACCGGGCGAAATCGTGATTTTCCCCCGCAATGACAGCCACACTCTATCGAGCGGGCCCGGCCTGAAGCCGGTCAAGGCGGACGATCTCATCCAGATGTCACCCGATGGCGGCCTCGCCCGCATCATTCACGGCGGCGGCGGCGCCGAGACGCGCATGGTGTGCGGCTTCCTCGGCTCAGACGACGGCTACAACCCCCTGATAGCGGCCCTGCCTCGCGCGCTCACGCTCGACATCCGCAAGGGGACGTCGCGCGACTGGATCGAAACCTCGGTACGCTTTGCCGCCGAGGAACTGGCCGCGGGCCGGATGACCTCCATGGGAGTGATGTCACGCCTGTCCGAGACGCTGCTCGTCGAAGCGGTCCGCCAATATGCTTCGACACTAAGCGAGGCCGAGTCCGGCTGGCTGAAAGGGCTCAAGGATCCGCACATCGGGCGAGCGCTGGTCTTGCTGCACGATGATCTCACGGCCTCGTGGTCGACCGATATGCTGGCGCGCGAGATCGGGCTGTCGCGGAGCGCCTTCATCGAACGCTTCACCGAATTCGTCGGCCATCCACCCATCCGCTATCTGACGGCGCTGCGAATGCAACTCGCCAAACAGCATCTGGCTGAAAGCGGGAGGCCCATCGGCCAGCTTGCGCACATTGTCGGCTACGAGTCGGAAGAGGCGTTCAGCCGTGCCTTCAAGCGCGAATTCGGCATCTCGCCCGGCGCCTGGCGCGACCGGCAATCTGCGCGCTAGCCACACAGAAAACACGTGAGGTCTGCCTGACGCAATCGATGGTGCGGACGGAGGGAATCGAACCCTCACGGGCTTACGCCCAACGGATTTTAAGTCCGGTCTGTCTACCAGTTCCAGCACGTCCGCATCGCTTCGCTGTCCGCCGACACGGCGGATCATCTCCGGCGCAGCGGCGAACGGGAAGTTAGTTCTCTAATAACCCGGCCATGAACAGCGTAACCATCACCGCCCCTCAATCGCCGCCGGCACGGATCGGCGGCGCATAGGACAAAGCGGTGTCCCACGGAAAATAGATCCAGGTGTCCTGCGAGACTTCGGTGATGAAGGTATCGACCAGCGGCCGCCCCATCGGCTTGGCATAGACGGTGGCGAAATGCGCCGCCGGCAGTATCTCGCGCACCATGCGCGCCGTCTTGCCGGTGTCGACGAGGTCGTCGATGATCAGTACGCCCTTGCCCTGCGCGCGCATCGACGTGATCTCGGGGCCGACGCCCTTCATCACCTTGATGTCGCCCTGATTCTTGTAGTCGTGATAGCTGGCGATGCACACCGTCTCGATGATGCGCACATTCAATTCGCGCGCCACGATCGCCGCCGGCACCAGCCCGCCTCGCGTGATGCAAACGATCGCCTCGAACGGCCCGGCCTCGTGCAGCCGCCAGGTCAGAGCGCGGGTGTCGCGGTGAAACTGGTCCCAGGAGACGGGAAAGACTTTCTCGGGTCGCGGGAGTTCGCTCATCGTGTTCTCTGATCGTTATGATGTCTCGGTCGCGCTCGTTCAGTTCGCGGCGATCTGCGCGCGCACCGTCACCAGCATGGCCTCGACCGCGGCCTTGGCTTCGTTGAGGCGCGCCGCGTCGCGCGAGCGCACCACGATATTCGTGTTCGGTCCGCCCTTCTCGTCCATGAACGGATAGCTGCCGATGATCGTGTCGGGATGAGCCTTGGCGATCAGGCCGAGCTCGGTGCCGACGTCGCCTTCGCGGGCGTCGGCGCGGATCGATTCCGACAGCATCTTGACGCCGGTCTTCAGCTTCGGCGCCACCTCGTCGAGCATCGCCTGCATCACGGCCGGAATGCCGGCCATGGTGATGACATTGCCGATCCAGAAGCCCGGCGCGCCAGACACCTTGTTGGCGACCAGCGCGCCGCCCTTGGGAATGCGGGTCATGCGCATGCGCGCTTCGTTGAGCTCGCCGCCGACCTTGGCGACACGCTCTTTCATGATCGCCACGGCCTCGGGATGGAACTCGAGCGGAACGCCGAACGCCTTGGCGACACAGTCGGCGGTGATGTCGTCGTGGGTGGGCCCGATGCCGCCGGTGGTGAAGACGTAAGTGTAGGCGCTGCGCAGAGCGTTCAGCGCGGAGACGATGGCATGCTCGTCGTCGGACACGACCCGCACTTCCTTGAGGTCGATGCCAAGGGCGGTCATGTAATCGGCGATGTAGCCGATGTTCTTGTCCTTGGTGCGGCCGGAGAGAATCTCGTCGCCGATCACCAGCACGGCCGCGGTGACGATCTCGGCGGTCATGGAGGCTCCCTGAAGGCGCGCACCGATGGGCCGATGCCGCGATGCCTGCGGTTAAAGCACGAACCGCGCGACGCCGGAAGCGGCGGGCCCGCTTGTGCACCGCCGCTGTGGACGCCGCGGCGCCGGGATCGTCCGGTTCAGAGCTTCCTGGCGGGCTGAAGAACGAAAGCATGCGCGCCGGCGACGATGCCGTTCGATACCCGGCCGGACGCGATCGATGCCACAGCGCGCGGAACACCCCGGTGACATTGCTGTACTGCGCCGTCCAGGCCGTCACCGAGTTGCAGCGCCTTCGCAGTCGACCGTGAAGCCGAGCGCGCGACCGGCCCCGCCGCCCCGAGCGCCATGCCCGCAATGCTCTTTGCGACCATCCATCCCTCCTTGCACACCGCGACGCGGCATCGGGCCGCGAGTCTCGGCCAAATTCACAATTATCTTCCGTACAATAGTAAGGGCGGTCAAAATTTACGGCCGTACCGGCCAAGCCGATGGCGCCGGTTGCGGCCGCGTGCCACGCTCAAAAATAAAGGCGCGCCCGCGTGCTGATCATAATGCTCAAACGTTGGGCATCGGCGCGGGGCCGGACGGTGTCCGAATCCGGGTTTGCCGGTTGGCGCGAACTTTGCTCCTAAAAGGGGCACGATACGGTTGGTGGGAAGAAGCTGGGGGACGTATGGGTTTGGCCTTCGACGAGATGAGGGGCCATGACGGCAAGGCGGTCCGCCCGGCCTATGGCGAGCTCGACCGCTGGCTCAAGGAAGTGCCGGCGGACGTCCTCGACTATCGCCGCCGCGAGGCCGAGCTGATTTTCCGCCGCATCGGCATCACCTTCGCCGTCTACGGCGAGGCCGACGCCACCGAGCGCCTGATCCCCTTCGACGTCATCCCGCGCATCATGTCCGGCGGCGAGTGGCGGCAACTGGAAAAGGGCCTGACCCAGCGCGTCAACGCCCTCAACATGTTCATCAAGGACATCTACAGCGGCCGCGAGGTGCTGCGCGCCGGCGTCGTGCCGGAGGACATGATCTTCCGCAACCCGGCCTTCCGCCCGGAGATGAACGGCCAGAGCGTGCCGCACGATATCTATGTCCACATCGCCGGCATCGACATCATACGCGTCGACGCCGACACCTTCTATGTGCTCGAGGACAATGCGCGCACGCCCTCCGGCGTCTCCTACATGCTGGAGAACCGCGAGATCATGATGCGGCTGTTCCCGGAACTGTTTTCGCGTCACCGCATCGCGCCGGTCGAGAACTATCCCGACGAACTTCTGGCCTCGCTCAAGTCGGTGGCGCCGCTGTCGACGCCGAAGGAACCGAACGTTGTGCTGCTGACGCCCGGCGTCTATAACTCCGCCTATTACGAGCATTCGTTCCTTGCCGACAAGCTCGGCGTCGAGCTGGTCGAAGGCCGCGATCTCTTCGTCAAGGACGAGGTCGTCTACATGCGCACGACGCAGGGGCCGCAGCGCGTCGACGTCATCTATCGCCGCGTCGACGACGACTTCATCGATCCCCTCGCCTTCCGCCCCGACTCGATCCTCGGCGTGCCTGGCCTGATGTCGGCCTATACCGCCGGCAACGTCACGCTCGCCAACGCGGTCGGCACCGGCATCGCCGACGACAAGGCGATCTATTCCTTCATGCCGGAGATCGTGAAGTTCTATCTCGGCGAAGAACCGCTCCTGAAAAACGTGCCGACCTGGCGCTGCCGCGAAGCGGAACACCTTACTTATGTGCTCGATCACCTGCCCGAACTGGTGGTCAAGGAGGTGCACGGTTCCGGCGGCTACGGCATGCTGATCGGCCCGTCGGCCAGCAAGATCGCCATCGAGCAGTTCCGCGCCAAGCTCAAGGCCGCGCCGGACAATTTCATCGCCCAGCCGACCTTGGCGCTGTCGACCTCGCCGACCTGCGTGGAAAGCGGCGTCGCACCGCGCCATGTCGATCTGCGGCCCTTCGTGCTGACCGGCCGCAAGGGCGTGCGCATCGTGCCCGGCGGGCTCACCCGCGTCGCGCTGAAAGAAGGCTCGCTGGTTGTCAATTCGAGCCAGGGCGGCGGCACCAAGGATACGTGGGTGCTGGATGGTTGAGATGACGCAGACGCGAAGCACCGTCGCTCCCCTCCCTCCGTTCGCGAAGCGAATGGTGGGGAGGGGTTGGGGGTGGGGGGCCAATCGTCAACGTGACAAGAGCCCCCCACCCCTGACCCCTCCCCGCCGCTTCGCGGGGGGAGGGGAAAGCGCCCTACCCGCTGCAATGGAAGCATAAATGCTCTCACGCACTGCCGATAACCTGTTCTGGCTTTCGCGCTATGTCGAACGCGCCGAGTATCTGGCGCGCATTCTCGACGCCACGCAGCGACTCTCCGCTCTGCCGCTCGCCTATGTCGGCACCGGCAACGAATGGGAGTCCGCCGTGCTCACGGCCGGTTGCGCCGGCCCGTTCTTCAAGCAATACGAAACCGCCACCGAGGAAAACGTCACCGACTTCCTCGCCTTCTCCCCCGCCAACCCGTCCTCGATCCGCAACTGCTTCGAGATGGCGCGCGGCAATGCGCGCGCCGTGCGCACCGCGCTGACCGGCGAGATGTGGGACGCCATCAACGGCACATGGCTCGAGCTCAAGCGTTTCGGCAACGGCCCTTCGTCGCGCGAGGAGACCTCGCGCTTCCTGCGCTGGGTGCAGGAGAGCTCGCTGCGCTACGACGGCTCGGCCTACCGCACCATGCTGCGCAGCGACGCCTACTGGTTCTCCCGCCTCGGCGTCTACATGGAGCGCGCCGACAACACCGCGCGCATCCTCGACGTCAAGTATCATCTGCTACTGCCCGAGCATGAGCGGGTCGGCGGCCCGCTCGATTATTTCCAGTGGGCCGCGATCCTGCGCTCGGTGTCGGCGCTCACCGCCTATCACTGGGTTTACCGCGAGAGCCTCAAGCCGTGGCTGGTCGCCGACCTCCTGATCCTCAAGGAGGAGATGCCGCGCTCGCTCGCCTCCTGCTACGAGGCTATCGTGCGCAACCTCGACGCCATCGGCTCGACCTATGGCCGCCAGGGCGCGGCGCAGCGCCATGCCCGCGGCATCCGCACCCGCCTGCAGAACAGCAAGATGGACGGTATTTTCCAGCGCGGCCTGCACGAATTCATCGGCGAATTCATCACTGAAAACAATCGCTTGGGCGTCAACATCACCGAGCAATTCCTGCAGTGATGAAGGCCTTGCATCCCGCCCCGCCGTGCTAGGGTAGCGCCACGAACACCCGCGTCACGCCAGGCTTCATGCGCATCCGGATCGCCCACACCACCACCTACACCTACGATGCGCCGCCCAAGAGCGTGACGCAGGTGCTGCGCCTGACGCCGCGCAACCACGACGGCCAGTACGTGCTGAACTGGCGCATCGACCTGTCGCGCGACAGCCAGTTGCACCAGCGCGAAGGCGCCTTCGGCAATATCAGCCACGTCTTCACCGCCGAGGGCCCGTTCAACGAGCTGACCGTATCGGTCGAGGGCGAGGTCGATACCCAGGATACGAGCGGCGTCATCCGCGGCACCGTCGAGCGCTTTCCGCCCGCGCTGTATTTGCGCGACACGCAGCTCACCGAAGCCGATGCCGCCATTATCGCGTTCGCCGAGGGCATTCGCGCCGAGGCCGGCGCCGATAGGCTCACCGTGCTGCACGCCTTGCTCACCGCGCTCAACGAGGGCTTCGCCTTCGACACCGAACCGACCCATGTCGGCACCACGGCGGCGGAAGCCTTCAAGCTCAAGCGCGGCGTCTGCCAGGACGGCACGCACGTCTTCATCGCCGCCGCGCGCCATCTCGGCATCCCGGCGCGCTATGTCGGCGGGCATTATTGCCGCACCGATGAAGCCGCGCCGCAGGAAGCCGGCCACGCCTGGGCCGAAGCCTATATCGACAAGCTCGGCTGGGTCGGCTTCGATCCGACGCATGGCCTGTCGCCGACGGAAGCGCATGTGCGCGTCGCCGTCGGCCTCGATTATCTCGGCGCCGCGCCGGTGCGCGGCTCGCGCGTCGGCGGCGGCAACGAGACGATGTCGGTCGCGGTCAAGGTTACGCCGGCGACCTGGCAGGCGCAGGGCGGCTCATGGCAGACGCAGTCGCAGAAGTGACGGCGTTGCATTCATCGGCCGGATCCGAAAGCCCGATCTGAAATAACCTGTACGAGAAGAACCGATCCATGACCTATTGCTGCGGAATTCTGGTGCGCGACGGCCTCGTGATGATTGCCGACACGCGCACCAATGCCGGCCTCGACAACGTGTCCACCTTCCGCAAGCTGCACGTCTACAGCACGCCCGGCGAACGCATCATGGCGATCGCCTCCTCCGGCAACCTGTCGCTGTCGCAGACCGTGCGCTCGATGCTCACCGAAGGCATCGAAAACCCGGAGACGGGCGAACTCGAAACGCTGATGAACGCGCCGACCATGTTCAAGGCGGCGCAGCGCATCGGCAAGGCGGTGCGTCTGGTGCAGGGCATCGACGGCAAGGCGCTGGCCGAAGCGTCCATCGACCACGACGTCGCCTTCCTGTTCGGCGGCCAGGTCAAGGACGGCAAGCTGCGCCTGTTCATGATCTACTCGGCCGGCAACTTCATCGAATGCACCACCGACACGCCCTACTTGCAGATCGGCGAACACAAATACGGCAAGCCGGTGCTCGACCGCGCCATCTCCTACGACACCGACGTCTATGACGCGCTCAAGATCGGCCTGATCTCGATGGACTCGACCATGCGCTCCAATCTCGGCGTCGGCCTGCCGATCGACCTGATGGTGGCGCGGCGCGACGACCTCAACCCGGAGGTCAATTACCGCATCGAGCCGGGCGAGCCCTATTTCCAGGATCTGCGCGAGCAGTGGTCCGGCGCGCTGCGCGCCGCCCATATCGCCATCCCCCGCCCGCCCTACGGCAGCGGACGGTAGGCACCGATCGCCGGCGAACCATGCTCCGCCGGTCGCGCCTTAACCTCCGGTTAACGACTTTGTCCCAAATTGCCGTGGTATTGTTTTCCGCCGGATCGAAATTGGCCCGGTGAAAGCGATTGGCAAGCTTTGCCCTTTACCGTCCGGCCGGATTGTCCAATCGATAGGACGCTTTAGGGGAAGCTCCTTGCTGTCGCCGGCTCATTCGAGAACCCCGGACGAGTTGCAATACTCCAATTGGGACCGCGCGCGGTTGAGCGTCGTGGTGCCGGTCGGCGTCATCGTCGCCGTGGCCATCGTCTGCATCGTCGTCGCCGTGCTCTCCTCGGCCCAGCGCGCCGACGAAGTCGCGGTAGCGCAGGAGCGGCAGCTCCTGTCCAACGCGCTGCAGCATGTCGGCCGCCGCGTGCTGCGCGAGACCGAAAGCGTCGCCTCCTCGCAAGGCGCCTATGATCACATCCGCCAGGAGTTCCATCCGGCATGGGTCGAGGAGCAGGCCGGCGCCTGGCTCGCCACCTATTTCAAGCACGACCTGGTTCTGATCTTCGACAAGACAAACCGGCCGATCTATTCGCGGCTCGGGCGCTTCGCCGCCGATCCCAATGCGCTCGACTTCCGCCCGCCGGAAATCATGGCGGTGCTCGACACCATCCGCGGCCGCCACGGCGACAAGCCGGGTGCGCGGCCGGCTGCCGGCACCGGGGCGCAGCCGAATGTCCTCGAGTTCAGGGAGGTCATGGGCCGGCCGGCGACCGTCGCCGCCGTTGCCATCGGGGACGACCGCGTCGCCGCCGCCTATGACACCGAGGCGCCGGTTCTGGTCTCGGTCAAATTCCTCGGGCCCGAAGTCATCAACAACATCAGTTCGCGGCTCGGCCTCAACCATCTGCGTATCGTCGAGGGCGATGCCGCGACGCCCGAAGGCGACTATCTCTACCGACTCGCTGCCCCGGACGGCTCGCGCATCATCGACATTGCCTGGACGCCGAAGCAGCCGGGGGCCGACATCGTCCGCAATGTCGTGCCCTTCATCGCCGTGGCGCTCGCCGGTTTCGCCCTGCTCGGCGCGTTCGTGCTGCGCTATATGCGCCGCACCGCGGTCGCCATCACCGCCGGCGAAAACCGTTTGCGTCATCTGGCGCTGCACGATCCGCTCTGCGGCTTGCCGAACCGCATCTTCTTCTCGGAGCGCCTCGAAGCCGTGATCGAGGAAGTCGCCGCCACCGGAATGCCGGCGGCGCTGTTCTATATCGACCTCGACCACTTCAAGGACGTCAATGACACGCTCGGCCATCCGGTCGGCGACGAACTGATCCGCAACGTCACCTTGCGCCTGTCACATGCCGTGCGCGGCGGCGATCTGGTGGCCCGACTCGGCGGCGACGAATTCGCGGTCATCTCCTCGATCGGCGGCGACAGCGCCATGCTGATGTCGCTCGGCCAGCGTCTGATCAGCACCATCTGCGCGCCCTACGGCATCGCCGGCCAGAACATCGTCATCGGCGCGTCGATCGGCATCGCCGTCATCGACCGCAATTGCGCCGGCGCGCCGGACGTCATGCGCTATGCCGACATGGCGCTGTATCGCGCCAAGAACGAAGGCCGCAACCGCGCCTGCATTTACGACAACGCGATGGATGCCGACCTGTCGAACCGCAAGCTGCTCGAGGGCGACCTGCGCGAGGCGATCCAGACCAGCCAGCTCCGCCTGCTCTACCAGCCGATCGTCGACAAGAGCGGCAACACCATGCTGGGCGTCGAGGCGCTGTGCCGCTGGACGCATCCGACGCGCGGCGAAATCTCGCCGGCCGAATTCATCCCGCTCGCCGAGAACTCCGGGCTCATCGTCGAACTGGGCGCCTGGGTGCTGCGCAAGGCGATGATGGACGGCCTCGCCTGGCCGGATCTCACCGTCGCGGTCAACGTCTCGCCGCTGCAATTCCGCCGGGCCGATTTCGCCGAACTCGTCGAGCGCACCCTCTCCGAAACCGGCTTCGACCCGGCCCGCCTCGAGCTCGAAATCACCGAGAGCGTGCTGATCGGCAATTTCGACACCGCCGAAGCCAGCATGCTGCGCCTCAAAGCGCTCGGCGTGCAGCTCGCGCTCGACGACTTCGGCACCGGCTATTCGTCGCTGCTCTATCTGCGCCGCTTCCCGTTCAACAAGCTCAAGATCGACCGCAGCTTCGTCCTGTCGATCGAGAAGGCCGCCGACGCCGCCGCCATCGTCCACGCCGTGGTGTCGCTCGGCCGCGGCCTCGGCATGAAGGTCACCGCCGAAGGCGTCGAGACCGCCGACCAGCAACTCTTCCTGCGCGCCGCCGGCGTCCACCAGATGCAGGGCTACCGCTTCGGCCGCGCCATGGCGCCGGAGAAGATCGCGGCCCGGCTGAATTCGCCCGAGCTCTTCCAGATGCCGGACGAGCGGACCTCGCTTGCGGGCTGAGGCCCGCCGCCTAATTCACTTCGCCGCAACGCATAACCTGCGCGCGCCGCGCCCCCTGTGGCGTCGATGGTCTTTGTGCTAGGCAGGCTCCACAAGAAACGCACCCTTGAGGGAGGATTGCCTATGACTGCCAAGATCGCGCTGGTTACCGGCGCCGGGACCGGAGTCGGCCGCGCCGTGGCCATTGCCTTGGCCAAGGCCGGCTACAATGTCGTGCTCGCGGGCCGGCGCAAGGAGCCGCTCGATGCGGTCGGCGCCGAGATCAACGCCATCGGCCAGCAGGCCCTGTCCGTGCCGACCGACGTGTCGCAGCGCCAGTCCATCCTCGACCTGTTCGCCAAGACCAAGGCCAGCTTCGGCCGCCTCGACGTGCTGTTCAACAATGCCGGCGTCGGCGCGCCGCCGGTGCCGCTCGAGGACCTGCCCTTCGAGACCTGGCAGAACGTCGTCAATACCAACCTGACCGGCATGTTCCTGTGCACCCAGGAAGCCATCAAGATCATGAAGAGCCAGAACCCGCAGGGCGGCCGCATCGTCAACAACGGCTCGATCTCCGCGCACGCGCCGCGGCCGTTCTCGGTGGCCTATACCGCGACCAAGCACGCGGTGACCGGCCTCACCAAATCGACCTCGCTCGACACCCGCAAGTACAACATCTGCTGCGGCCAGGTGGACATCGGCAACGCCATCACGCCGATGACCGCGCGCATGGTCGAAGGCGAAGGCGTGCCGCAGGCGAACGGCACCATGATGGTCGAGCCGCGCATGAACGCCGATAATGTCGGCGCCGCCGTCGTCTACATGGCGAGCCTGCCGCTCGACGCCAACGTGCTGTTCATGACGGTGATGGCGAACACCATGCCGTTCGTCGGCCGGGGGTGATCGGGGGCGCCGCTCAGACGGCGGCGGCGCGGGCCATCACCGACAGCGCCCGCGTCGTCGCCGCATGCTGCCGCAGCCGGCCGAACGCCTCGCGCAAGGCCTTGAGATCGAGCGGCTTGGCGAACACCCTGGCGTCGATCTGCAGCGACTTCGACATCGTGGTCGTCGCTTCGAGCAGATACTCGTCGGCGCCGCTGATTACCAGCACCGGCAAATGATAACCGGTCCTGGCGACGAGCGGCAGCAGCAGCGCGCCGCTGCGGTCGCCGAGGCCGAGATCGAGCGTCACGCAATCGAAGGAGCGCGCCTCGAGCAACTGCGCCGCCTCTTCGAAGCGCGCGGCCATCGTCACCTTGAAGCCGGCCTGCTGGGCGAGCCGGCCGATGATGGTGCGCTGGATCGGATCGTCGTCCACCACCAGAAGATCGAACTCGGCCGGGGCGATATCGGACATTTGCTCAGACATGAGCGACTCCTGTGGTGTGCTGAGGTGACGCCGCAAGCGCGGCGCGGAACGCCGCGGCGAGCGCGTCGATTCGGGTGATGAGCGGCGCGCGATCGAGCGTCATGCAATCGCGCTCGATGGTTTTCGCCAGCGCCGACAGCGTCAGAAAGCCGATCGAGGCGGCCGAACTCTTGATCGCATGCGCCTCGATGCGCACCGCGGCGGCATCGCCGGCGGCGCCGGCGCGCTGCATCAGCGCGAGGCGCTGCGGCATGTCGGTCATGAACGTGCCCACCACATCGGCGACGCCGTCCTCGCCAATGGCCTCGCGCAGTTCGCCATACACGGCCTCGTCGAAGGCCGGTGGCTCGGCGTTGTCGGGCGCCAGAGCGGGCGCATCGACGACCGGCGCTGCCTGGGTGAGATAGAGATCGAGCTTGCCGGCAAGCCCGGCGCGCGTCACCGGCTTGGCGAGGAAATCGTCCATGCCGGAGTCGAGACAGGCGGTGCGGTCGGCGGCGCTGGCATTGGCCGTCAGCGCGATGATGTGCGCCGCGTTGAACGGCGCCGGCAGCTTGCGGATCGTCCGCGTCGCCGACGGCCCATCGACGCCCGGCATCATCACGTCCATCAGCACGACGTCGTAGCGGGTCGCGGCGCAGGCGGCGACGGCTTCGGCGCCGTCATTGACGATGTCGGCGCTGTAGCCCAGCCGCGCCAGCAGCGCGATGACGACCTGCTGGTTGGTCTTGTTGTCCTCGGCGACCAGAATGCGGATGGCGCGCCGCGCCGCCGCCGGCTTCGCCGCGGCCTGATCGACCGTGGCCGGCGCGGCGTTGTCGGTCCGCGCGTCGATGGTGAAGCGGAACGTCGTGCCCTTGCCGACTTCGCTCTGCACCGTAATCAGCCCGCCCATCAGCGCCACCAGGCGGCGGCTGATGGCGAGACCGAGGCCGGTGCCGCCGAAACGCCGCGCGATCGAGGAGTCGAGCTGCGAGAACTCCTTGAACAGAAGCGGGATGCCGTCCTGCGGAATGCCGATGCCGGTGTCGCTGACGGCGAAAGCGAGCCGTACATGCCCGGCCAGCATCGGCGTTGGATCGACGCTCACCGCGACCGTCACCGAGCCCTCATGCGTGAACTTGAGCCCGTTGCCGACGAGGTTGAACAGCACCTGCCGCAGCCGCGCCGGATCGCCGACGATGCGCCTGGGCACGCCGGGCGCGATCCTGGTGGCGAGCGCCAGGCCCTTCTCCGCCGCCGCAGCCGAAAGAATCTCGGCATTGGTCTTCACCAGATCGTCGAGGTCGAAGGCGACCTGCTCGAGCTCGACACGATCGGCCTCGATCTTGGAAAAATCGAGCACGTCGTTGATCAACTGCAGCAGGTGCTCGGCCGACTTGCGCAAAGTCTGGGCGAAGCCGAGTTGCTCGGCGCTCAGCCCGCTTTCCATGAGAACTTCGGACATGCCGACAACGCCGTTCATCGGCGTGCGGATCTCGTGGCTCATCATCGCCAGGAATTCGCTGCGCGCGCGGGTGCCGGCTTCGGCGGCGTCGCGGGCCTGGGTGAGCGTGCGCTGATAGCGCCACATCAGGAGGGTGATGCCGGCGAGCCAGAGCGTCAGCGCCGCCGACACGATCTGCCCCTCGTCCTGGTTGGCCTCGACCGTATCGAACACCTCTTCCTTGGCGAGGCCGACGGTCACCACCAGCGGCAGGTCACGCACCTTGCGATAGGCGAATAGCCGATCGACGCCATCGAGCTTGCTGCGGCCGTCATAGCGACCCGTGTCCGCAGTTGGCAGAAAGCGGAACAACTCGCTGTTGGACAATGACATCCCCACGTAATCGGACTCGAGGGCCGCGCCGCGCGCGCGCACGATGCCGTCGGTGCCAACCACCGTCACGGCGCCCTGCCGTCCGACGTCGATCGAGCCGTAGAAGCGCGACAGATAGTCCGGGCTGATCGAGGCGACGGCGACGCCGCCGAAGCTGCCGTCCGGCATGGTGATGCGGCGGGTAAGCTGGATCGACCATTTGCTGCTGACGCGGCCGAGCACCGGCTTGCTGATGAAGAGTTCGTCGCTGTCGCGCGTGACGTGAACGCGGAAGTGTTCACGGTCGCTCAGATCGACGCCCGCCTGCGAGCCGGGGATGCTGCTGGCGACCATGCGGCCGTCCTTGCCGATGATGACGACCTGGAAATTGAAGCCGGTGAGAAACTCGCTGTCCTCCGACCACAGCGAAATGTCGAAGTGACGCGGGTCGCGGGCATATTTGTCGCGCACATAGAGCAGCGTCTGATCGACGGCGCGGATCGAGCGCAGGAGCTGTTCCTCGAAAGCCGCCGCGAGATTCGACGCGCTCTTGTAGGCCGAGCGCTCGGTCTCGACGCGCGCGCCGTGCGCGAAATAGAACGTCGCCGCCCAGATCAGCGCGATCGCCGACAGACCGAGCAGCAGACTGGCGTAGCTGCTGAACCGGTAGAACCAGCGTTGTTTAGCGACGGCATTAAGATACGGCACGGCGCAGCCTCTTCGCGAAAGATGCTGCGATCATGCATAGTTCATTTTAAATCACAGTGAAACAATGCGCGATGGAGTCGGGCTTTGATTTACGTCTTGCTTACCGGCGCGGGCCGAAACCGGTATCCCGATGCGATGAGACGCGCTCGTATTTACGATGATACCGCCTGCGCGGGGCGATCGCGCGTCAGCGCCCACAAGACGATCGCCAGGGCGACAAAGACGACGCCGGCCAGTCCCAGTTCGCGCAGCATCCCGGCGCTGTAGAGAATGCCGCCGAGCGCGGAGCCGATCGCCTGGCCGATATAGACGCTGCTGGTGTTGAGCGCGACCGAGGCGCTGGCGAGTTCGGGTCCCGCCTGCACCAGCCGCGCCTGCTGGATCGAATTGCTCGCGGAAAAGCCGAGGCCGAGAAAGATCATGCCGGCCGCCATCAGCGTCAGCGCGCTGGCGCTGGCGCCGGCGCTCCAGACCGAAAGACCGATGACATTGCAGGTCAGGAAGATCACCGACGTCTTCCAGCCGCCGAGCCGCCCGATGATCCGGCTCGCGACGATGTTGCCGGCAAGGCCCATCACGCCGTACAGCGCGAAGATCAGTCCGATAGTGCCATGGCTCGCACCGGTGAGCTGCGTCAGCACCGGCCCCAGATAAACGAACACCATGAACTGGCCGCCGAGGAACAGGATGGTGATGGCGAGCAGCAGCAATATCCTGGTGTTGCGCATCAGGCCCGCGAAACTGCCGAGCGACAGCGGCGGCCCCACCAGCCGCGACGGCAGCGACACGGCCAGCATGATGCACGGCACCAGCGAGGCGAAGGCCGAGAAGGCGAAGCCGCCGCGCCAGCCGGCATAGCCGGCGATCATTGTGATCAGCGGCAGGCCGGCGGCCACAGCCAGCGACCAGCCGAGAAAGATGAAGGTGATGGCGCCAGGCCGCTCGCGGGCGGACACCATCAGGCCGATCGTGCTCGCCGCCTGCGGCGTGAACACCGCGGCGACCGCCAGCATGGCCAGCCGCAACGCCAGTACGACCCCGTAGTTCGGCGCCAGCGCCATGGCCGCCTGCCCCACGGCCATCACGCCGAGCGTGGTCACCAGCAGCGCACGCCGGTCGAGGCGCGTCGTCAGCCAGGCCATCACCGGCGAGCCGAAACACAGGATGATGGCGCCGAATGTCACCAGCAGGCCGGCGTCGCGAATGCCGACATCGAGACCGTCGGCCAGCACCGCCAGCATGCCGGCGGGCGCCAGCACCGACAGGCCGGTGGCGAAATTGCCGAGCAACAGCCCGTAGCGCGACAACTGATGATGGGCGGGCATGGGGCCGTGCGGGTTCGAGGGCGGGTCGGGAGAGGTCACATGGCAACCGGTTCAGGCTCTGGCAAGCCGCGCCGGCTCATGACGGTCGCACAATTGCGAATGACGTTGATAACCTTTGGTGATGGGAGTGTCGCCCGACCTGTCCGGCGGTGCGCAGCCAGACCGGCCTCATCCTGAGGAGCGCATGGCGCGTCGGCGCCATGCGCGTCTCGAAGGATCGAGGCCGCCCCATGGTTCGAGACGGGCCTCGGCCCTCCTCACCATGAGGGTGGAGAGAATCCCGTCATTCCGGGGCGCGCCAAAGGCGCGAACCCGGAATCCAGCGATGCATGAGCACGCGGCTGGAGTCCGGGTTCAGTCCTCCGGGCCTCCGGAATGTCGGCTTTCAAAATATTATTTCCTAGGACTATTGACTTCATTTCTGCCTAGTCCTATATTCCCACCTATCCCGCCCCTGTTCGCGAGGGGTGTCTGTACAGCATCTTCAGATGCTGGGGCGGGGAGCGGTGGCCGGGACGGGGCGTCGGAGATGCGGCGCAGCTTCCCCTCCCGGCGGTCCAAACCGCGCCAGGTTTCCAGCACGCCAGCCGCGTGCCGGGGCCCTGATGGCCGGTAGGCCCGTCAGCCCATGTCAGATGGGCGCGGCCGAGTGCCTGGCCTCCACGGTGGAGAGTTGTCGCGC
>JAFIGS010000008.1 GCA_017849615.1 Pseudolabrys sp.
CCGGGAGCGGGGTTACGAGCCCCGCCCGCAGGCGCCACATCCTGCCCCGTCATCAAGACGTCTCTAGATGACGTCCCCGGCCGGGCCGAACGGATGAAGCCTATCCTATCGTAGGAATAACAGTCAAGGACTATTTTCTACCGTCATTCCGGGACATCGCGAAGCGATGGGCCCGGAATCCATACACCGCAGCACCGGGGATATGGATTCCGGGCTCGCCACTGCGTGGCGCCCCGGAATGACGAACACCATTGTCCCGGCGAATACGGAGGACCAGGCGCTTTTCCAGCACCAGACCCCGCGCCGGGGCTGCGGGCCTGCCGCGCGGGCGGCACCCTTGTCACCACCGGCCGCAGCCGTTAGGGCACGGCCCATGGCCTTCATCTACTCCACCATGGCGTTCGTCGAGATCACCGCGCTGTTCGCGTCGGTCATCGCGATCTTCATCTATGTCGGGCACTCGATCGTCCGCTCGTTCACCGAGCCGAAGCTGCCGCTACCGAAGCCGGAAGACCTGCGCCATCTCAAGCGCGCGGGACAGTAACCGACCTTATTGAAGAGCTGGATCCCCGCCTGCGCGCGGATGACGAATTTGATTCAGAATTCCATCGTCAGCCCGTCGTCCGCGATCAGCACGCCGCCTGCCCTCACCTCGTCGAGCCGCGACAACATGGTCGGGTTCATGTGCGTGACCATGGTCTGCTTCGCGGCCAGATCGGACAGGCGCGGATGCAAGACTTCCCAGGTCAGATGGCCGGTGAGCTTGCCGGCAAAGCCGTAGCATTCGCAGATGAACAGGTCGGCGCCGCGCGCGATCGGGATCAAGGCATCGGTCCATTCGGTGTCGCCCGAATAGGCGAAAGTCCTGTCGCCATCGGACAGGCGCAGCGCCGTCGACGGCGCGCCGGACTGATGGATCACCTCGGCCGTGACGATCGAGTGGCCGAGCACATCGTCGGCGACGCCGACCTCGATCTCTTTCACCAGCCAGGGAAACTTCCACTTGGAGCCGGTCGATTTCGGAAAGAACACTTCCATCGCCGCCTCCAGCCGCGCTTTGGTGTCCGGCGGTCCGGCGATCATCAGCGGCTTTTCGCGCCGCGCCAGAAGCTGCGCATCGAGCAGGAAGAACGGCAGGCCGCCGAAATGATCGCCGTGCAGGTGCGACAGCACGATGGCGTCGATTGAATTGAGATCGACGGACTGCGCTTTCAGGGCCGGCAGCGCCGACGCGCCGCAATCGACCAGCAGCGTCGCCTTCGCGGTCCTGAGCATGAAGCAGGTATTGTAGCGGCCGCCGGAGCCGAAGGCATCGCCCGAGCCGATGATGGTGAGGTGCATGGGGTGGTTCCGTGGTGGCCCCGTAGCCCGGATGAAGCGCAGCGAAATCCGGGACTAGTGCCAAAAAAAAATGACGACAGCCCCGCATTACACTTCGCTCCATGCGGGCTACAAGAACTAAGCCTTCGCGCTTGGCCTTGCCGACACGGCGGCGTGCCAGCGCTTCACGTTCACCAACTCCTCCGGCACGACGAGCTTCGGCACCTTCATGAAGTCGATGGTGACCTGCGCGGTGATGTCGGCGATCGAATAACGCGTCCCGGCGATGAATTCGTGCTCGGCGAGCTGGCGGTCGAGAATTTTCAGGAACTCGAAGACGCGCGGGCGGTTGGCCTCGGCCCAGGCCGGCACCTGCGGCACCTCCAGCTCCTTCATCGCCGGATGCAGATGGCGGAACACCTGCGCCACGGCCGCGAACAGGTTGTTCTCGACCCGCCGGCTCCACATTTCGGTGAGGCCGATGTCCTTCGGCCCCTGCCCGAACAAAGGCGGCTCCGGCTGCAGCGCCTCGAAATAGCGGCAGATGGCCAGCGATTCACAAATGACGGTGCCGTCGTCCAGCACCAGCGCCGGCATCCGCTGCAACGGGTTGATGGCCGTGTATTCCGGCGTCTTGTGCTCCATCTTCATCATATCGACCTGCTCGGTCGGTATTTCGATGCCTTTTTCGGCGAGAAAAATGCGGGTCCGGCGCGGATTGGGCGCGCCTTTGGCGTCATAGAGCTTCATGGGGCGTTTCCGGCTGTCGGGCGCGTGCGGCGCCTCTGGTGCGGGCGAAGCCGAACACAGGCCGCAACGCCTGTCAAAAGCCTTCGGTTAACGCGCATTAACCTGCCCGGTCTGTCGCCTTTTAAGGTCAGTCTTAAGGAATTTGCGCGACGGTGCTGTCCCAGCAATTTGCGTTTCAGTGGCGTGATTTAGTTCATGATTTGCGTGCCATGATACCGGGCGAGCAGCCCGACCTGACCGCGCTGCCGCCGGAGTCATCGCCGGTGAAGAGGCGGCTGGCCGCGCAACACGTGCGCGACGCCCGCGATCGCCTGACCTCGACGTCAGGCACGCGGCCGGTGTTCGACGTCGAATTGCTGCGCCAGTATGCGCAGAACCGCCTCTCCGCCTCGCTCGTCATCCTGCTGCTGGTCGCCACCATCGGCTTCCTGTCCAGCCTGTGGACCGGCGCGATCGCGGCCGGCGCCTGGACCGCCTCGGTGCTGGTCATTCATGCGGTGATCGTCACCAAGTGCCGGCAATTGCTGGCGCTGCCCGTATCCGCCGTCGATGCCCGCGCCTGGCGCTTCCGCTTCGTGATGCTCGACCTGTTCTACGGCCTGGCGTGGATGTTCGCGCTGATCAATCCGATCGGCGTCGACGACACCTCCGGCACGTTCATGCTGTTCGTGATGCTGCTGGTCGTCGCGGTGTCGAGCATGCTCGCCTCCAGCCTGCCGATCGCGGCCTTCGCGGCCACCTTCCCGGTAACGGCGGCGATCGCGCTCGACTTCTCGCTCGCCGGCAACCTGCGCGACTACATCCTCGCCATCATGGCGGTGAGCGCGCAGGGCTATTTCGCCATTCTCGCCTACCGGCTCTATTCGACAACGCTCGCCACGCTCGAAGCGCGCGCCGAAAAGGATGCGCTGATCGGCGAACTCGAGCAGGCCAAGATGATCTCGGACGAGGCGCGCCAGCGCGCCGAGGCCGCCAACGTCTCGAAGTCGCGCTTTCTCGCGCAGATGAGCCACGAACTGCGCACGCCGCTCAACGCCATTCTCGGCTTCTCCGAAGTGATGAAGACCGAGGTGTTCGGCGAACACTCGGTCGCGGCCTACAAGGAATACTCCTCCGACATCCATGCGTCGGGCGTGCATCTGCTCGGCCTCATCAACGAGATCCTCGATCTGTCGCGCATCGAGGCGGGCCGCTACGAGCTCAACGAAGAAAGCGTGTCGCTGGTCGGCATCGTCGAGGATTGCCATCATCTGTTGAAGCTGCGCGCCACCAATCGCGGCATCAATCTGCACGAGGTCTATGAGCACGGCATGCCGCGGCTATGGGCCGACGAGCGCGCCATTCGCCAGATCTGTCTCAATCTTCTGTCGAACGCCATCAAGTTCACGCCGCAGGGCGGCGACATCTGGCTCAAGGTCGGCTGGACCGCCTCGGGCGGCCAGTACATGAGCGTGACCGACACCGGCGCCGGCATTCCGGAAGAGGAAATCCCGGTGGTGCTGGCCTCGTTCGGCCAGGGCTCGAACTCGATCAAGTCCGCCGAACAGGGCGCCGGCCTCGGCCTGCCGATCGCCAAGAGCCTGGTCGATCTGCACGGCGGCACCTTCACATTGCGCTCCAAGCTGCGCATCGGCACCGAGGTCATCGTCACATTCCCGCCGGAGCGCGTGGTCGCGGCGATGGCGCCGATGGCCGACGAAGCGCCGCCGCTGGCGCCGCTGGCGCCGGAGCCGGGCGAGCCGATCCTCAACGACGAAGAGCGCCGCCGGCTGCGCCAGCGGCCGCTGTTCCGCGCCGGTACGTGACAATTCGCCTTCAGAGCCGCCACCGCAGCCAAATCGGCGATTGCGTTCCGGCAAACGCTGTCTATGTTTCCGGGCAAGATGATCGAAACGCCGTGCGAGAAAATCTGTACGCTCGATGCCCAGCGCAAGCTGTGCCTCGGCTGCGGCCGCACGGTGGACGAGATCGCCGCGTGGGGCCGCCTGTCGCCGGCCGAGCGCCGGCGCGTCATGAACGAACTTCCCGAACGGCTCGCTGCTTTCAATGCCTCGCAAAAACTCGCCGGATAAGCCGCCCGTGAGCCGGCGCCTCACATGGGTGTTCATCGCCGGCGTGGCGCTGTCGCTGGCGGCGCTGATCGCCATGCAGGACCGCGACCCGATCGCCAACCTGCTGCGCCATGACGTCGCCTCGCTGAGCGTCAAGCTGGTGCTGCTGATCTTCGTCGGCGGCCTCGTCGCGGTGATGTTCCGCGACCGCCTCGCCAAGGCTTTCGAGGCCATCGCGTTCTGGGGCGTGCTCGGCCTGCTGCTGATGGTCGGCTATACCTATCGCTTCGAATTGCGCGACGTCGCCGACCGCGTCATCGCCGAGGTGATCCCGGGCTATGTCGCGCGCCACGGCCAGGACGCCGAAGTGGTGCGCGGCGGCGACGGCGACTTCTCTCTCACGGCGCATGTCAACGGCGCGCGCGTGCCGATGGTGGTCGATACCGGCGCGTCGTCGGTGGTGCTGACGCAGGAGGCCGCCAAAGCCTCGGGCCTGCCGCTCGAAGTGCTGACCTACTCGGTCAATGTCGATACCGCGAACGGCCGCACACGGGCCGCGCCCGTAACGCTGGAGCGCATCGTGGTCGGCGGCCTGATCGAGCGCTCGGTGCCGGCGCTGGTGGCGCAGCCGGGCCAGCTCAAGCAGTCGCTGCTGGGCATGAGTTTCCTCAATCGCCTCGCGAGCTGGGAAGTGCGCGGCAACAAGCTGCGCATGCGCGGCACGCCGTAGCGGGCAGACTAGAACAGACTGATCAGGAAGCGGGCGCCGACCAGCAGCAGGAAGCAGGCGAAGGCGACTTCGAGGCTGCGGCGCGACAGCTTGTGCGCCAGCCGCACGCCATAGGTGGTCATGAAGCTGGCGACCGGCGCCATCAGCACGAAGCCCGGCAGCGATATGAAGCCGAGCGACAGAGGCGGCAGTTCGGCCATATGCGGCCAGCCGGCGATGATGTAGCCGATGGTGCCGGCGACGGTGATCGGCACGCCGAGCCCGGCCGAGGTCGCGACGGCGCGGTGGATCGGCTGGCCGTACAAAGTGAGGATCGCGGTCGAGAAGCCGCCGCCCGACACGCCGACCAGCGACGACAGCGCGCCCATGGCGAAGCCGTAAAGCGACAGCACGACGCGGCCGGGCAGTTCGGTGCCGAGATTGCCGCGATGGGTGCCGAACAGCATCTTGGCCGCCATCAGCGCGCAGAAGGTGACGAAGGCGATCTTGAACACTTCGGCCGGCGCGAAGCCGGCCGCGGCCGAGCCGATGAGAATGCCGACCAGCGCGAAGGGCGTCCAGATACGCAGCAGGCCCTCGATCACCGCGCCTTTTTGCTTGTGCACCGAATAGGACCGCAAGGTGGTCGGCACGATGATCGCCAGCGAGGTGCCGACGCAAAGCTGCATGCGCAGATCGGCCGGCACATCCATGAAGCGGAACACCTCATAGAGAATCGGCACGATGACGCCGCCGCCGCCGACGCCGAACAGGCCGGCGAGAAAGCCGGTCACGACGCCGCCGGCGAGGATCAGCAGCGCCAGAAAGGCGAGCTCGGAAATCGGGTAGCCCATCAGCATCGGGGAAGATCCGGCAGGAACGGCGAAAAGCCGGGTAGCGATGTGCGACATTTCGGGGGCCAAGTCCACGGCGGCGGCAGCGCAGCAGCCATGACCTCGCTAGCGGGCGGCGCGGATGCCGGCGGAATAATCGGCCCCCGGCGGCAGTTTCTTCGCCCGCTCGCTGATGGCGGCCTCGCGCAGCACCCGGTCGAGCGGCGCGTCGGTGCGGATGATGCCGAGGTCGTACAGATAGCCCGGCAGATAGCCGGACAGGAGGATGCGCCAGTCCAGCGGCACGCGGGTATCGACCTGGCGGGCCAGTTCGAAGATCACCGTGGTGCAGTTGGTGGTGACGGTTTGATAGAACTCGGGCGTGCGCGCCAGAGCGTTGGCGCGGTTGGCGAAGCCGAGGAACAGCGCCTGCGCCTGCTGCCGGCTGATGCGCAACGGCAGCAGCGTGACGTTTTCGCCGCGGATATTGGTGCGCAGGCGGACGATGTCGCGTTCGGTGGCGGCGATCATCACCAATTCGAACTGCTTGAAGAAGCCGCCGACCTCGGAGAACGCCTCGGTCTTCTCGCGCCTGACCTCGGCGGAAAACACCACGCGCTCGCCATTGGCGAAACCGAAGCCGATGAGCGTGTGCGCGATGGCCGGGCTCGACCATACCGAGCTGATGAGATCGACCGAGGTGAGCTGATCGAGCGCGTAGCGCCGCGTGGTCCAGCGCGGCGTGAAATCGGTCTCGCCGCGCCAGTCGAAATCGCGCACGTCGTGCAGCACGACATCGTTGCCGTCGATATCCGCGGTGACGCCATGCGCGACATCGGGCGCCCAGACCCGGTCATTGGACGGCCGGATCGACGACCACCACAGGATGCCGATGACGACGGCGAGCGCAAAGGCGCCCCACCCGGCCCTCCAGCCGCGCGCCCCGGCCCGGACCGTGCCGATGCCCGCTGCGGCGACCAGCGCCATGAAAATCCAGCGCCATGGCGGCTCGGTCTGATAGACCAGCCCCGTCATCGCCAGCGCGGCGGCCACGGCCGTCGCCACAATCAGGATTATCATGCAACTTCTGCGCACGGTCCCCATGCCTCTCAAAGGCGCCGGGCTGAGAAACGACGCAGGAAAGGATTAACCCAGTTGCCGCCCAAAAAATGCTAAAAAGTTGCCGCCTGTTCCACCCGCACCGCCCTCGACCGGGATTTCAAGACCGATGTTCGCCCGCATCCTGACAGCGCGGTTTGCGCTCCTTGTGCTGGCCGCGGCCGCGCTCGCGGGCTGCGCGCGGCCCGGCCCCGGCGTGCTGCTGCCGTCGGCCACGGTGGCGCCCGGCGCCAAACTCGTCACCGTCTATGTCGCCACCACGCGCGTGCGCCAGCCGGGCGCCATGAATGTCTATACGAATCTGCGCGCGCCGGAGACGAACTACACCGAATTCGTCATCGCCATTCCGCCGCGCCACAAGAGCGGCGAGATCGAATGGTCGAGCGGCGTACCGAACACCGAAACCGATTTCGTCACGGTCCAGCAGACGCTGCTGAGCGCGCGCGAGTTCGAAGCCAAGGTGTCGGCGCGCAGCCACAGCAAGGCCGGCGTGTTCGTGCACGGCTACAACACCAATTTCCAGGAAGGCGTGTTCCGCCTTGCGCAGCTTGTCGCCGACAGCGACATCAGCGGCGTGCCGGTGCTGTTCGCCTGGCCGTCCGACGGCGCGATCACCGGCTATGCCGCGGACCGCGACTCGGCAACCTATTCACGCGACGCGCTGGCCCAGCTGCTGATCATGCTGACGCGCGACCGCGGGCCTGCCGGCGTGACCGTGCTCGGCCACAGCATGGGCGCATGGCTCACGGCCGAATCGCTGCGCCAGTTGCGCCTGACCGGCCGCACCGCGACTCTGGCACGGCTGGAAGTGGTCCTCGCCTCGCCCGACATCGACGTCGATGTATTCCAGGCGCAACTGCGCGTCATCGGACGTCTGGACCCGCCGATGACCGTGCTGGTATCGACCAAGGACCGCGCGCTCGGCCTGTCCGGTTTCATCGCCGGCGAGCGCACGCGCCTCGGCGCGCTCAATATCAACGATCCGCGCGTCGAGGAAGCCGCGCGGCTTGCCAATGTGCGGGTTATCGACCTGTCGAGCGTGTCGTCGCCCGACAGCTTCGGCCACAACCGCTTCGTGACATTCGCGCAGCTCTATACGCGGCTGAACCGGACCGAAGGCAACGCCAACTCGCCGGGCCAGGCCGGCGCCTTCGTGTTCAATTCGGTCGGCAGCGTGTTGTCGGCGCCGTTCACTCTGGTCGGCAGCGCGCTGGCGGGCCAGTAGCTTCGCCGAAGGTTACGCGGCGATATGGGCATCGTCAGGCGCCGCGTCCGGCAACAAAGCCAGCGCGTCGCCCAGCACGGACGCCCCCGCGCCGGGCTTGACCGCTTCAACCGCCAGATGGCGCCGGAAGGCGCGCGCGCCGGGCACCGCGCGGAACAGGCCGAGGACATGGCGGGTGATGGAATTGAGCCGCACGCCCTTGTCGATCTCGCGCTCGATATAAGGAATGAGCGCGCGGCCAGCCTCCTTCGCCGACGCCACCGGCGCGGCCTCGCCATAGAACATCGGATCGACGCCGAGCAGACGCCACGGCTCCTGATAGGCGGCACGGCCGAGCATGACGCCGTCGAGCGCGCCGAGATTGTCGCGCGCCTGCTCGAGACTGGCGAGCCCGCCATTGAGCACGACCGGCCAATCGGGATGCGCCGCCTTGAGCCGATGCACGATGGCGTAATCGAGCGGCGGCACTTCGCGGTTCTCTTTCGGCGACAGACCGTTGAGCCAGGCCTTGCGCGCATGGACGATGAGCGCATCGGCGCCCGCTTCCTTTACCTGCGCGGCGAAGGCGAACAGCACTTCTTCCGGATCCTGATCGTCGACGCCGATGCGGCACTTCACCGTGACCGGCACCTTCACCGCCGCCTTCATCGCCGCAACGCTGTCGGCCACCAGCCGCGGCTCGAGCATCAGACAGGCGCCGAAGCGGCCTTCCTGGACGCGATCCGACGGACAGCCGACATTAAGATTGATCTCGCCATAGCCGAAGCCCTCGCCGATCCGCGCACTCTCGGCGAGCGCCGCCGGCTCGCTGCCGCCGAGCTGCAGCGCGATCGGATGTTCCGCCGGATCGAAGCCGAGCAGCCGCTGCCGGTCGCCGTGGATGACGGCCCCGGTCGTCACCATCTCGGTATAAAGCAGCGCCCGGCGCGTCATGAGGCGATGGAAGAACCGGCAGTGCCGGTCCGTCCAGTCCATCATGGGAGCGATTGAAAAACGGCGATCCATCTATTTTGCTGCTTTTCCGTTATTCTTCATCGTCTTAAGCCATATTTCGGGACTTTCGCCAAGGTGTCGATGTCGGCTCATTTCCGGCCGTTTGGCTCATTTTCGC
>JAFIGS010000009.1 GCA_017849615.1 Pseudolabrys sp.
CATGCTCGAAGGGCGCGGCCCCATGCTCGACCAGCCGGCCGGCATTGGTGAACTCGTCCTGTGCCGCGTAGAGCTGCACCCCGTCACGATGCCGGGTCATGGCGACATAGGTTAGATGCCGGTCCATCGTCCCCGACGCCATCACATAGGAGCGATCGACCGTCGCCCCCTGATTTTTGTGAATCGTCGTCGCATAACCGTGGTCGATCGCCTGATAGTCGCCCATCGGCACGGAAACACTATCGCCGCCCCGGCCGTCGAGCTGCGCGACGATCCGGCCCGCCTCGACATGCTCGACCGTGCCTAGCATCCCGTTTTTCACGCCAAGGTCGCGGTTGTTCTCCAAGAACACGATGCGGTCGCCCGGCGCGAACTCCCTCTGCCCGGTATTGGTCTGGAAGGTCAGCGCCCGGCCCGGCCCTTCCCGCTCATGGGCGACGTCGCCCGGCGCAAGGCTGTCGTCGGCCACGCGCGCCAGCTCGCCCCGTGCCAAAACACCCCGGTCCTGTAGCTCGGCCCGGATCGCGTCATTGATGGCGCGAACATCGGCCCGGCGATGCGCCATCGCAACCCGGGTGCCGTCCGGACGTTCATCGCGATCGGCAAGGTAGTCCCGCACGATCTGGCCGCGCGCGTCCTCGCCTGTCTCGGCAAAGCTGATATTGCCGTGATCCCGATAGGCCGCCAGCCCCTCGGCCGTCCGGTGCGTGGCGAAGTCAATGGAAGCGTCCCGCTGCCAGTCCACGCGCTGCCGGCGAATCTCCGACAGCTCGGCATGGCCGATTTCCTCCGTGATCGCCCGGAACGGTGCGCCGGCCCCGATCGCCTGCAACTGCTCATGGTCGCCTACAAGGACGATCTTCGCCCCGCGCGCCTCGGCCTCGCCAACGAAGCGGGCGAGCTGGCGGCTCCCGACCATGCCCGCCTCGTCGATCACGAACACGTCGCCGCGGCCGATCGTGCCGCGGTCGTTCTCCCAACCGCGGGACCATGATGCGAGGGTGCGGCTCTGGATGCCGGAACTTTCCTCCAAGCCCTCGGCCGCCTTCCCCGACAGGGCCGCGCCGTGGACCTGATAGCCTTCGGCCTCCCACGCCTCGCGCGCGGCCGCGAGCATGGTGGACTTGCCAGCGCCGGCATAACCGACAACGGCCGCGATCCGCTCCGGCCCGGTGATATGCTCGATCGCCCGGCGCTGCTCGTCCGAAAGTCGCGCCGTCTCGATCTGGCGTTCACGTTCGCCGGCGTCCAGCTCGCCCCGCGCAACCTTCCCGGCCGTGTCATGGGAAACGCTCGACCGAATGGCGGCGTCTTGGGCATCTATCGCCCGCTCGACATGCCGGCGATCGACGCCATGACCATGAGCCGCGTGCATCCGCTGCGCGCTCTCGATCATGCCGGATTCGATCTCGACCATTTCGCGGGTGGAATAGCGAGCAAGCTCGATCTCGCCCGTTGCCGGGTCCGCGCGCTCGGGCTGCAACTCGACCAGCGCCGGCGAGGCCATCACCTTCGCAAAGGCGCTCTGGAACTCCTGCGGGTCGTCGTTGATGTAGCGATGCAGCGCCCGCGCAACGTCGTGGCGATCGAACACGCTCTTTTCCCCGGTGATGAGGGTTAGAACCTGCTCGGGCTTCTCCCGGATCAGCTCGGCATTGCGCCGGGCCGCATCCTCGTCCAGCCGCGACCGCGACACGTCGAGGCCGCGCCGCTCCATCTGCGAGGCATGGACGCCCATATGCTCGGTCGGCGCGATCTCAAGCCCGCGCTCCATGTGCGAACGATGGTCGATCCGAATATCAAGCCCGGCCATTGCAAGCCGCTCGTTGGCGATCCCCTCCCACCTCTGGCGAAGGTCGCGGAGCTGCATATCGGTCGTCGGCAGGTCGTGCGCCAGCAGCCATTTGTTTTCGCGCTCAAGATAGGTCTTGTCGCCTAGCCCGTTCTCCGTCACCTGCCGCGTGGTCATAAGGATATGGGCATGGTGATTGCGAACGTCGCTCGCCTCGTGCGGTGCATGAATGGCGAAATCCACGGCCGCGCCGTAGCGGTCGGCCAGCTCCTGCGCCATCTCCCGCGCCGCCTCTAGCCGTTCCTCGGCCGAAAGCTCATGCGGCAAGGCAACCTCGAACTCGCGGGCAACGCGGGCATCCTTCCGCTTCTCGGCAAACTCGGCGGCGTTCCAGAGCGTCGAGCGATCCCGCGCCCAATCGGCGTTGACGCCTTCCGGCAAGACGATCTCGGCATGTTCGACGCCCTGCTTTGCCGTGTAGTCGTGCGTGATGCCGTCGCGCTCGTTGGTCAACTTCTCCCCGGCACGATAAGCCATAGAGGCGACGGCGCTACGGCCCTTCGCCCGCGAAACTGGCTTCATGCTGAAATGGTAGATCGCCAACCCGTTGCCTCGATCCCGTTTCCGCCTTTCCCGTCAGCTTTCTAGCTGACAGCGCGCTGAGTTACGCAGTAACTCGTAAGTGCGCCCTTCTCAACTCAATTGCTTCGCTCTTTCGCTGTTCGGTGTGGCGCTGCGGCTAGGTCGATGCAATGAAACTGAGGCCCGGATTGTGCTGCAAAACCGCCGAAAACTCAAGCGCAACAGGCAAACACTGGAAAAGACGGCCGGGAATGATAGTCTAGGCGAACAACCGGAAAAGGAGATTTGAGGAATGGCGCGCAAATCCATTGAAGAACGTCTAGCCCAACTGGATGCGCAGCGCGCCGCCCTCAAGGCACGGCTCGGCAAGCAGGAACGCGCCAACGACACGCGCCGCAAGGTGCTGCTCGGCGCGCTCGTCCTGCATCGCCTCGAACACGGCAAGGATGAAGAATTTGCCCGGCGCTTGGGCGAATGGCTCAAGCGTGAGCTGCCCGACTTCCTGACGCGCCCCGGTGACAAGGAACTGTTTGCCGATCTGATCGGCAACGCGCCGGCCGGGGAAACGACAGGTAGCGCCGGGGGGACGGCCGCATGAGTCAGGCGAGACTTGCTTGGGGTGCGTTCAAGAACATGATGCGGCAGGCCGCGCGTGATCCGCTATGGGCGTTCGTCGCTCTGCTCGCCGCACCTTTCCGCATCTGGAAACCGCTTCTCGGGCTTCTGTTCCTCCTTGTTATCGTCCTGTTCGTCCTCGGCTTCGGCGGCCGCTTCGCTCTCGAACAAATCGGCTTTCGCGTCGGCTCGGTTCCGGTTCTCCTGCTCGATCTCGTCACGCTGCTGGTGCTGCTGGCGCTCGCCTTCCGCTTCCTCACCAATCCGCTGATTATCCATTTCGGGGATATGGACGGCGAAACCCACGGCTCAGCCCGCTTCGCCACCGACAAGGAAACCGCCGCCCTCGCCCGCGCCGATTCCGGCCTGCTGATCGGCCGCGACGGCAAGACCGGGAAGCTCCTGCGCTATGACGGCCCGGCCCATCTGCTGACGATGGCACCGACACGCACCGGCAAGGGGGTGGGAACCATCATCCCCAACCTGCTCACCGCCGACCGCTCCGTGATCTGCATCGACCCCAAGGGCGAAAATGCCAAGATCGCCGGCCGCGCCCGCCAGCAGTTCGGCCCGGTCCATGTCCTCGACCCCTTCGGCGTCACCGGCCAGCCCTCGGCCGCCTTCAATCCGCTGGAAGGGCTCGACCCGGCCGGCCTCGATGTCGCGGAAGATGCAAGCACCTTGGCCGACGCCCTCGTGTTCGATGAACCGGGCATGGCGGGCGAGGCGCATTGGAACGAGGAAGCCAAGGCGCTCATTGCCGGCCTGATCCTCCATATTGCCGCCAGCGAGCCGCGCGACAGGCGAAACCTCGCCACCCTGCGCGAATATCTCACCCTCGCCCCTGAAACCTTCGCCGCGCTCCTGAAGGACATGCAGGCGTCAATGGCCGCCTCCGGCCTGATCGCCCGCGCCGCAAACCGCCACCTCGGCAAATCCGACCGCGAGGCGGCCGGCGTCCTCTCGGCCGCGCAGCGCCATACCCATTTCCTCGACAGCCCGCGCATGGTCGCGGTCCTCGGCCGATCCGATTTCGGCTTTGCTGATCTCAAGCGCCGCAACGTCTCTGTGTTCCTCGTCCTGCCGCCCGATCGCCTCGCCACCTATTCGCGATGGCTGCGCCTGCTCGTCGCGCAAAGCCTCACCGACATGGCCCGCGATCCCGCCAAGCCGGCCGTGCCGGTCCTCTATCTGCTCGATGAGTTCGCCGCCCTCGGCCATCTGGCCCCCGTCGAGCGCGCTATGGGCCTCATGGCCGGCTACGGCGTCCAGCTCTGGCCCATCCTGCAGGACGTTCACCAGCTCCGCGCCACCTACGGGCAGCGCGCCGGCACCTTCCTGTCAAACGCCGGCGTCCTACAGGTGTTCGGCGTCAACGATCACGATAGCGCCCGCCTTGTCTCCGATCTGCTCGGGCAGGAAACCGTGGTGTTCCAGACCATGAGCCGGGCGCTCGATTCCGA
>JAFIGS010000010.1 GCA_017849615.1 Pseudolabrys sp.
CAGGCCGACAACCCCGCAGTGGTGGATTAAGCACTCCCTTAAACAAGGAGGGCCTGAAAGGTATGTCCACCAGGGGCTTTGCGGAGCAAACCTATAAACACCGCGCGCGGAACGCCAAAGGCTCGGCAATTCCGTGGTGACTTGCTCGCGTGAATCTAACTCACACATCACGCGAGGCTGCGGGGCTGTTCGGGCCCCGGCGTTCCGCGCGCCCTCGTTCTTCAAGGGGTGCTGGAAATGCGAAACGGGAATGCGGCCTGCCCGGGGCCGGTAAAGAATACGGGCGATGACGCATGCCTAGTCATTCCGGGACGCCCGAAGGGCGGACCCGGAATCCATACGCCGCAGCGCCGGGGATATGGATTCCGGGCTCGCTCACTTCGTTCGCGCCCCGGAATGACGACAGGCTACAACGCCCGCCGCTGCACCAGGCCCGGGCGCGCAGGCGCATCCCTGGCGGCGAGGTTCGGCGCATAAAGCCCGCGCTTGTCGGGCACCGGCTTGAAGGCATGGGTCAGGCCGACCACGGTCTCGGCGGCGCCGAGCACCAGATAGCCGTCGTCGGCGATCTGCGGCGCCATGCGGTTGAGCACCTGGGTCTTGGTCGGCTGGTCGAAATAGATCAGCACGTTGCGGCAGAACACGATGTCGAACTTGCCGAGCGGCGCGAAATCGTTGAGCAGATTGAGCGTGCGGAATTGCACCATGGCGCGCAGATCGGAGGAGACCTGCCAGGCGTCGCCCACCTGCGTGAAATATTTGAGCAGCATCTGGATCGGCAGGCCGCGCTGCACCTCGAACTGGCTGTAGGTGCCGGCGCGGGCGCGCTCCAGTACGTCGCCGGAGAGGTCGGTGGCGAGAATGTCGATGCGGAAGCCGTTGAGCGCGCCGCCCCTGGCGGACATCGCCAGCTCCCTGATCGCCATCGCCAGCGAGTAAGGCTCCTGCCCGGTCGAGGCGGCGGCGCACCAGATGCGCAAACGGCGGTCGCGGTCGCGCGCGGCGGTGAGCGCCGGCAGCATGGTGTCGCGGAAATGCTCGAACGGGATCTTGTCGCGGAAGAAAAAGGTCTCGTTGGTGGTCATCGCCTCGACGGTGTCGATAGCGAGTTCGGAGGCCGGCATCATGCGGATGCGCGTGACGAGATCGGCGAGCGAGATGAGGCCATGCTTGCGCACCACCGGCATCAGCCGGCTCTCGGCGAGATACTGCTTCTCGGCATTGAGCACGAGGCCGGAGCGCTCGTGCAGGTATCGCCGCAGGAAATCGAAATCGCCGGGGCTCATGTGCGCTCCGCGGCGAACAGGCGGTTGAGTTTGGCGGCGATGTCATCCATCGGCAGCACGGCGGAAGCAAGGCCGGCGAGCGCGACCTGCCCCGGCATGCCCCAGACCACGCTGGAGGCTTCGTCCTGCGCCAGCACATGGCCGCCGGCATGGACGATGTCATGCGCGCCGGCGAGGCCGTCATGGCCCATGCCGGTCAGCACCAGCGCCAGCGCGCGCGGGCCCCAGACCTGCGCGGCGCTGGAGAACAGCGGGTCCACCGCCGGCTTGCAGAAATTGACCGGCGCGGTGTTGGTGATCTCGATGACGGGCGTTTGGCCGCGCTGTGCGACGATCATGTGGCGCCCGCCCGGCGCCATGAAGATGGTGCCGGGGACGATCTCCTCGCCATGCACCGCCTCGCGCGCCGGGTGTTTCGACAGCCGGCTCAGATGCTCGGCGAGGATCGCGGTGAAGGTCGGCGGCATGTGCTGGGTGATGAGCACCGGCACGCGGTCGATCACGGCGCCGATTTCGGCCACCAGTTTGTTCAGCGCCTGCGGGCCGCCGGTCGAGGCGCCGATGAGGAGAACGCGCGGCGCGGTGGCCGGCATCGGCCGCAGCACGATCGGCGTTTCCGGTGCGTGATAGTGATGGAGGCTTCTGGCCTGCGGTGCGATCGGCGACGCGTCGGCGGCATGAGCAAGGCCGGCGGTTTTGTTGCGGCGGCCGAGCTGGCGGATTTTCTCGATCAGCTCGCGGCGGAATTCCGGCGCCGCGCCGACATCGCTCTGGCTCGATGGTTTAGGGATGTAGTCGGTGGCGCCCAGCGACAATGCGCGCAGGCTGATCTCGGCGTTCCGCCGCGTCAGCGTCGAGGCCATGATGACGGTGACGCCGGGGCATTTGGCGAGCAGTTGCGGCAGCGCCGTGATGCCGTCGAGCTCCGGCATGTCCACGTCGAGGATGACCACGTCCGGGCGGATGCGCTCGATCTGCTCGACCGCCTCGCGGCCGTTGCGCAGCGAGGCGACCAGCGCCATGTCCGGCTCGGCCTCGATCCAGCGCGCGAACAGGCCGCGCACCACGATGGCGTCGTCGGCGATCATGACGCGCAGGCGCGGCGCGTTGGCCGCGGCCGGGGCGGTCTGGAGAGCCGCGAGGGTCATCGTGTTCGGCACGGGCGGGCTCTTCCTGGCGGCGTCAGATCAGTCCGACTTCCTGAAACTTCGCCTCGACGATCTCCTTGTCGAACGGCTTCATGATGTACTCGTTGGCGCCGGCGTGCAGCGCGCGCGCGATGTGCGCGACGTCGTTCTCCGTGGTGCAGAACACCACCTTCGGCCCGTCGCCGCCAGGCAGCCGGCGCAGGCTGCGCAGGAATTCGAAGCCGTCCATCTTCGGCATGTTCCAGTCGAGCAGGATGGCCTCGGGCAGTTTGCGCTTGCACAGGTCGAGCGCCTGCTCGCCGTCCTCGGCTTCCTCGATGGTGAATTCGAGGCCTTCCAGAATGCGGCGCGCCACCTTGCGGATGACGCTGGAGTCGTCGACGACCAGACAGGTTTTCATGGTTTCATCCTCGTCATCTTGTTGCGATTATGGTTGGCGGTGCGTTTTGTCATGCGGCGGCGGCCCGCGGCGCGATATCGAGTACGCGGTCGACGTCGAGCACCAGCAGCAGGCGGTGCTCGAGGCGATAGATGCCGGTCGAAACAGCGGCGAGCTTGGGGTCGAGGTTCACCGGGTTGCGCTCGAAATCGGCGGCGTCGAGGCTCATCACCTCGCCGACCTGGTCGATCATCAGCCCGTAGGATTCGCCCTTGCGCTCGACGCCGATGGCCATGGCGGAGGGCGCGCGGCGCTCAAGGCCAAGGCGCTGGCACAGGTCGAGCAAGGTCACGATGCGGCCGCGCAGATTGAGAATGCCGGCGATCTCCGGCGGCGCCAGCGGCACGCGCGTGATGCGCTCGGGCAGGAAGACGTCCTGCACCCGCCCGATCGGCAGGCCGAACAGTTCGCCGCCCACCATGGCGGTGACGTAGTCGTTGAAGGTGTTCTCGGTGCCGTGTGTCATCTGGGTGCCTATGCCGCGTCAACGCCGGCCTGCTCCATCAGCGCGGCGATGAGGCCCTGGCGATCGAACTTGGCGACGTAGTCGTGCAAACCGGCGCGACGGCCGCGCTCGATCAGCTCGGGCGAAACCTGCGACGACAGCGCGATCACCGGCGTCGCGGCGCTGCGCGGATCCGCGCGCAACGCTTCGGCAAGTTCGAAGCCGTCCATGTCGGGCATGTCGATGTCCGTGACGACGCTGTCGAACGACTTGCCTTCCTCGATCAGCTTGAGCGCTTCTTTGGCGGATCCGGCGGCGGTTACGGCGTAGCCGGCCGCCTGCAGCACCGGGAGCAGCATGTTGCGGAAGAACGGCGAGTCATCGACCAGCAGGATGCTGCGCTGGCGCTCGCGCCGCGTGCCGTCCTTGCGGCGGAACCAGTCCTCGAAAGCGAGCGGCAGGAAATGCGCCACGTCAACGATCTCGGTCGCCTGCCCCTTGATGACGGCGGAGCCGATCACGCCGGCATTGCCGCTGCTGACCTGGATGTCGAGCCGGTCCTCGACGATATCGACGATCTCGTCGACGACCAGCGCCATCGAGCGCACGCCGTCGGAGAACACCAGAAGCGGCTGCGCGCCTTCGCTGCGCACCGGCTTCTCCGTCATGCTGACAAGCGGCATCAACTGGCCGCGGTACTGCACCATGTGACGCCCGTTCGACAGTTCGATCTTGCGGGCGTCGATTTCCTCGAGCCGCGTGATCAGCGACAGCGGCACGGCCTTGGGCTGGCTCGATCCGGCGCGGAACAGCAGCAGCGAGGTGGTGTCGTCGGCGGCTTCCTCCGCGCGCTGGGTGTGCCCGCGCTCGGCCGTGGCGGCATGCGTCGCGGCCGCCGAACCGAGCGAGCGGGCGACGCCGTTCGGATCGATGATCATGATCACCGCGCCGTCGCCGAGAATGGTATTGCCGGAGAACATCGGAATGTCGCGCAGTTTGCTCGACATCGGCTTGACCACGATTTCCTCGGTGTGGAACACGCTGTCGACGACGATGCCGAAGGTCTGGCTGCCGACCTGCGTGACGACGATATAGGCCCCGTCGCTGACGTCCTTGCCTTCGATCTCCAGCAGACTGGACAAGCGCGCCAGCGGCAGCAGCTTATCGCGCAGGCGCAGCACCGCGGTATCCTTGATCCACTCGATGCGCTGATCGCCGCCCTTGCGCACGCGCACCAGCTCGATCACCGACAATTGCGGAATGGCGAAGCGGCTGCCGCCGACCTCGACGATCAGCGCGGCGATGATCGCCAGCGTCAGCGGAATCTTGATGATGAAGCTGACGCCCTGCCCGGCCACGGACTTGACGTCGATGGTGCCGCCGATCTGGTCGATGTTGTTGCGCACCACGTCCATGCCGACGCCGCGGCCGGACACGCTGGTCACTTCCTGCGCGGTCGAAAAACCGGCGGCGAAGATGAACTTGTGAATCTGCGCGTCGGACAGTTTCTCGGCCTCGGCTTCAGAGACCAGCCCCTGCGCGATCGCTTTCGCCTTGATGCGGGCCGTGTTCAGGCCGCGGCCGTCATCGGACACCAGAATGATGATGTGGCCACCCTCGTGATAGGCCGACAGGCGGATATGGCCCTGCGGCGCCTTGCCGGCGGCCCGGCGCTCGGCGGCGTTTTCGAGGCCATGATCCGCCGAATTGCGCAGCATGTGCGTCAACGGATCCTTGATCTGGTCGAGCACCTGGCGGTCGAGTTCTGTTTCCGCGCCCTGCAGTTCGAGTTCGATCTGCTTGCCGAGATCGTGCGCGAGATCGCGCACGATGCGGGGGAATTTCTGCCAGGCACTGCCGATCGGCTGCATGCGCGTCTTCATGACGCCTTCCTGCAACTCGGCGGTGACATTCGACAGGCGCTGCAGCGGCGTCTTGAATTCGGAATCGTCGTGGCGGCGAACGATTTCGAGAAGCTGGTTGCGCGTGAGCACCAGTTCCGAGACCATCGTCATCAGGTGCTCGATGGTATCGACCGTAACACGGATCGATTGCGCCGAAGTTTTGACCGCTTCTTCTTCCTTCACCGCCTCCTGCGCCACAGGCTTGGCAGCCTTGGCCGGGCGCGGATCGACCGGTGTTTCCTGGAAGGCGCGTTCGAGTTCCTCGAGCGACACTTCACCCGGGCGCAAGGGCCGGCCGAGTGTCCGCTCCGTTGTCGCGATAGCAATCTGCTCGGGTTTTCCCGCACGCTCGGCGATGCGCTGCAGGTCGGCGATCAGATCGCTGTCGGAGCCTTCCGGCTCGCGCTGGTCGCGGTCGAGCGCCGCGAGGATTTCCTTGATACGGTCGATCGTTGCGAGAATGACCGTAACGGCTTCATGCGTCGCCGGCATGCCGTCGCGGAACTTGCCCATCACCGTCTCGGCGGCATGCGCCAGGGTCTCGAGGCGCGGCAGACCTAGAAACCCGCAGGTCCCCTTGATCGTGTGAACGAGGCGGAAAATGTTGGCGAGAATGCGCGCATTATTCGGGTCCTGCTCGAAACGAACGAGCTCGATATCGACCACGTCGAGACTCTCATTGGTCTCGGTGACGAATTCCCGCAGCAGATCGTCCATGAACACAGGCCTTCATCGACGGGCGGTCAGCCCGTGCGCCACTCCCCGTCGGAAGCGACGGCAGTGTGGGCGATGAAGGGTTTAATTTTGGTTGCAAAACTCTAAATACGCGCGGCGTTAAGGCTTCATTAACCGCATCAAACGGCCCCAAAACGCCTCTCCGGCTTCATTAAATCTAAGCCGGGGCTCAACGCCCTAAGCGGCGCTGACAACGACGGCATCGCCGTTCATGGCCACGCCGGATTTGAGGCCGCAGGCCTGCGCCAGCAGGTAGGTGTAGTACGGCTGGATCTTGTGCGCATCGACACCGTCAGGCCCGACCTCGCCGGCCAGCAGCGGCGGCACCGCCGCCAGCACCTTGGCATTGGTCCCGGTCGAGGTGACCTTGAAGCCCATGGCGTCGCCCTCGCCGACCGGATCGACCGCGATCTGACCGCCGCGCGGGATCGCCTGGCTGGCGATCAGCACCATGTTGAGCAGCAGCTTGACCCGGTTCTTGCCCATCAGCACGCGCGGAATATTCCAGGCGATCCTGGTCTTGTCGTCCTCGAGAAAGCCGCGGGAAATCTTCTCGGCATCGCCGGTGTCGATCTGCGAGCCGGCCGACCCGGCAGCGCCGAAAGCGATACGGCAGAACTGCAGCTTGGCCGAGGCGGTGTTGGCGCTTTTCCTGATCAGCTCGAGCGCGAATTCGCGGGTCTCCTCGTCCTTGTCCTCGGCCAGCACTTCCAGACCGTTGACGATGGCGCCGACCGGGCTGATCAGGTCGTGGCAGACCCGCGAGCACAGCAAGGCCGCAAGGTCGAGCGCTTCGATAGATGAACCGGACATGTGACGGCCTCCGCGCGAGAGTTTCTAATCGGGACGGCCGAATCGCTGTCGCATCGGCGCTGGCTGCGTGATACACCGCACATCCGCGACCGCCAAGGACGCAGAAAAGCCCGTCGATTTAGGTTTAAAGACGCGATCAGGCCTGTGCAGGACATCTCGCCGCAGCAAGCCCAGGAGATCATCGGGGACCTCACCGCCATCGCCGCCCGCGCCAGCGCCGCGACTTTGGCCGTGCCCTTCTCGGCGATCGAACAGCGTACCAAGAACGATTTGTCGCCGGTGACTGCCGCCGATGAGGCCGCGGAGGCCATCATACTTGACGGTCTGGCGCTGCTTTGCCCCGGCGTGCCGGTGGTCGCGGAAGAGAGCGTCGCCGGCGGCCGCATCCCGGCCTCCTTGGACGGCAGTTTTTTCTGTGTCGATCCGCTGGACGGCACCAAGGAATTCCTCGCCGGACGCGACGAGTTCACCGTCAATATTGCGCTGATCACGAAGGGCGAAGCCATTGCCGGTGTCATCGCCGCGCCGGCGCAGGGCCTGCTGTGGCGCGGCGTGACCGGTTTCTCTGCCGAGCGGCTGCGGCTCAAGCTGTCGGGCGGCGTCGCCGAAGCTTGCGAGCCGGCCGCGATCCATACCCGGCCGGCGCCGGCACGGCTCACGGTCGCGACGTCGCGCACGCATCTCGACGATGTGACGGAAGCCTTCATCGCCCGGCTGCCGGTCGGGAAGCGTTACATGTGCGGCTCGTCGGTGAAATTCTGCCAGTTGGCCGAAGGCCGGGCGGACATCTACCCGCGCTTTTCCCCGACCAGCGATTGGGACATCGCCGCCGGCGTCGCCATCCTGACGGCGGCGGGCGGCGCCGCTCAGGCGCCGGCAGGCGGCCCGCTCCGCTTCGGCAACCGCGCCGGCAAATTCCATGTGCCCGGCTTCATCGCGGTGGGCGATCCCGCGGGCCTGCCTGCGCTACGCGGGGTCTGAAACGTCAGCGCGAGATCAGATAGGATACCGAAGGCCATTTCTGCCGGGCGCGCTCGATGATGCGCTCCGGGTCGGCCAGGAATTCGGCGCGCGCGGCATCGTCATAGAATAAATAAAGACGCTCGCCCGCGATCGCCCAAATCAATGGATGACCGGGTACGGCGGTGTCGCGGCCGATCGCTACCGGATCGAAGCCGCCGAATTGCGGGCCGTAAACCTCCGGCTGGTCGGCGAAAGCGGCGCGGTTGCCCTCGTTCTCGAAACGCCAGATCACGCCCGCGACCCTGAGTTCAAGCTCCGGCCGGCCCTGCGCCGCCCGGCCGCGCGAGAAGTAAGCGACCGGGTCGAAGCCGCTGACGGCAAGTCCGCTGGCCGGATCGACCACAACCCGCTCCAGCGGCCCGGCGGCGTTGGCGTGCGGACCGCCCAGGACGAGGATGGCCCCCGCCGCCACTATTGCGGCCGAAAACCACCACCGCTTTTTTTGCTGCCGTGCTGCCGTCATAGTTCCAAGGGACATAAGGTCGATTCGACTGCGCTTCCGGGACACCTTAGGCCCCCGGCGTGAGCGTGACGTTAAATGCCTTCAACCGGGCCAGGCGGCCCTTGCCATGGAGCCTTCGATGCGCGCCTCGTTCCGGTCTGCAGCCCTGAGCTTCTGCCTGCTTTTCCCCGGTCTGGCCCAGGCCCAGACTGGCGCGCCTCCGCCGCAGCAGGTTCAGCCGGCCCCTCAGCAGCAACAGCAGCGCGGCGGCACCTTTACCGTCGATGAAATCGTCAGCACCGGCCACCAGTTCTTCGGCACGGTCTCACGCGGGCTCGCCCAGGTGGTGGAAACGGCGGTCGGCCGCTGGGGCCAGCCGAACGGCTACATCCTCGGCCAGGAGGGCTCCGGCGCTTTCATTGTCGGCCTGCGCTATGGCGACGGCACCCTCTATACCAAGAATGCCGGCGACCTGCGGGTGTTCTGGGAAGGCCCGTCCATCGGCTTCGACACCGGCGGCGAAGGCGCCCGGACCATGATGCTGGTCTACAACCTGCCATCGACCGACGCGATCTACCAGCGTTTTGGCGGCGTCGACGGCTCGGCCTATTTCATCGGCGGCTTCGGCATGACGGCGCTGACCGCCAATAATATCGTCCTGGTGCCGATCCGCTCCGGCGTCGGGCTCCGCCTTGGGGCCAATATCGGCTATTTGAAATTTACCCCGAAGGCGACCTGGAATCCCTTCTGATCCAGCTCGGCCTTGGCGCCGCGCGGAGTTTATTAACATCCCCGATGCTAAGTCCGGCGCGCTCCAAAAGGCGCGCCGGCGTTAAGGACGCGCGCCGCGGTTTAGGTTAATCTGTAGCATTGCTCGCATCCCGCTGCCGCCGGTGTCATGGTCGGCTCGGGGATAAGGCGGGCGAGGCGTTGTGTTCGGAGGCGTCGTTCCATGATTGAACCGATCATGTTTTTCGGGATCGGGTTTTTCGTCGCGGCCTTGGTTGGCCTCGTCGTCGTCCCGCTGGTGCATAACCGCGCCGTGCGCCTCACCATGCATCGCCTCGAGGCCGCGACGCCTCTGTCGATGGCCGAGATCCAGGCCGACAAGGATCAGCTCCGCGCCGAATTCGCCATGTCCACGCGCCGTCTCGAGGTCGCGGTCGAGGGCCTGCGCACCAAGAGCACCAGCCAGCTCGCCGAACTCGGCAAGAAGGGCGACGCCATCAACCGGCTGAAGATCGAACTCGGCGAGAAGACCGCCACCATTTTCGCGCTCGAAGCGCGCGACAAGGCGCTGCGCGACCAGTTGCGCGTGACCGAGGAGGAATTCGCGGTCAAGACCAGCGCCATGCTGGATGCCCAGCGCGCCCTCACCGAAAAGGAGGCCGAGGTCGCCCGCGTGCTCGCCTCGTTCGACGAGCAGTCGAGCATCAATGAGGCGCAGAAGGTCGAACTCGTCGCGCTCAAGACCCAGGTCGACGCGCTCAAGGGCCGCGTCGATGAGGCCAACAACGAATTGCGCATCGTCGAGGACCGCCGCGACGCCGAACGCGTCGAACTCAAGGCGGCGACGCAGGAGCTCACCGAAGAGCGCGGCAAGGTCGAGAATCTCGGCCGTCGCGTCGGCGAGCTCGAGCACGCCTTGGTCGCCCAGACCACCGAAGCCGAAATCCTCGGCCGCCGCGCCGCCGACATGGAAAACCGCCTTGGCGAACAGATGCGTCTTCTCGCCGAGAGCGATGCCGCGCTCAAGCAGATGCGGGGCGAGATGGAAGTCGCGCGCAAGACCGAAAGCGATTTGCGCGCCGCCGTCGCCGAGCTCGACGCCCGGGCCAGCGCCGCGACCCAGCAGCTGCGCGCCGAGAACGCCCAGCTTCTCGCCGAGAACGAGCGCACCAAGGACGAGCGCGACCGCGCCTTGCGCGATCTGAGCACGCTCAAGCGCGAGACCGAGGAAAACTGGAACGCCGAGCGCATCGAGAATTCGCTGATGCGCGAGCGCATCAACGATGTCGCCGCGGAGATCGCGCGCCTGTCCTCGGCGCTGGAAGGCCCCAACTCGCCGATCGACGCCATCCTCGCCGCCGAAACCGCGCGCGACCGCGCCGCCCAGGCGGGACAGCCGGACGCCGGAAGCGGCCACGGCGAAGCCGCGCCGGCGGGCGGCAATCTTGCCGAACGAATCCGGGCCTTGCAGACCCAGGCCACGCGTCATGCAGCCGAGGAGCAGAAGGTCCCGAACTGACGCAATGGCGGCGAACGTGGCCTTGGCTGCCGCCGCACCCTGTTTGGCAAGCGATTCCAGCGATTTGCGCTGCTTCGCTTGACACCCCCGCACCGCCTTCCTTATATCGCCCGGCTGAATGGCCGGGCGGTTAGCTCAGCGGGAGAGCACACCCTTCACACGGGTGGGGTCATAGGTTCAATCCCTATACCGCCCACCATTGGCGCCATGACGATGTTGCCCCAAGCCCGCGCGAGCGGGCTTTTTATTTTGCATCGTTCGCGTCGACACGAATGTCGCCACTCTCCACAGGCACGCCACAGCCGGGTTGCCCAGGCTCGCTGCGGGGGCGATAAGCACCGCCCGCTGAATCGTCCTACCCCGAGTGTCGTCCATGTCCGAACCGATCTTCCGCCGCATCGCCACCGAATTGTCCGTTCGCGTCGAACAGGTGCAGGCGACGGTGGAACTGCTCGACGGCGGCGCCACGGTTCCGTTCGTGGCGCGCTATCGCAAGGAAGCGACCGGCGGGCTGGACGACGCGCAGCTGCGCACGCTCGACGAACGGCTGAAGTATCTGCGCGAGTTCGAAGAACGGCGCGAGGCCATCCTCAAATCGGTGCGCGAGCAGGGCAAACTCGATGCCGCGCTTGAGGCGCAGATCATGGCCGCCGATAACAAGGGCCGCCTCGAGGATATCTACCTGCCCTACAAGCCGAAACGGCGCACCAAGGCCGAGATCGCCAAGGAGGCCGGGCTCGAGCCGCTAGCCGACCTCCTCCTGTCGGAGCCGCAGACCGATCCGCAGACGGCCGCAGCGTCCTACGTCAATGCCGACAAGCAGGTCGCCGATATTGCCGCCGCGCTCGATGGCGCCCGCTCGATTCTGGTCGAGCGCTTCGGCGAGGACGCCGATCTCGTCGGCGCCCTGCGCGAGGCGCTGTGGACGCAAGGCCGCCTTGTGTCGAAGATGCGCGACGGCAAGGCCGAAGCCGGCGCGAAATTCTCCGACTATTTCGACTATGCCGAATCCTTCACCAAGCTGCCGTCGCACCGCATCCTGGCGCTGTTCCGCGGCGAGAAGGAAGACGTGCTGAGCCTGCAGTTCGAAGACGAGCCGGTGCCCTCCCCGGCGGGCGTGCCCAACGCCTACGAGCTCAAGATCATGCACCGCTTCAACGTGTCGGATCGCGGCCGGCCGGCCGACCGCTGGCTCTTGGAGACCGTGCGCTGGGCCTGGCGCACCAAGATCCGCGCCCACATGAATATCGACATCCGCCTGCGCCTCTGGAACGCCGCCGAGGAAGAAGCGGTGCGTGTCTTCGCCGCGAACCTGCGCGATCTGCTGCTCGCCGCGCCGGCCGGACCGCGCGCCACGCTGGGCCTCGATCCCGGCTATCGCACCGGCGTCAAGGTCGCCGTCGTGGACGCCACCGGACAGGTGGTCGCAACCAGCGTCATCTATCCGCACGAGCCGCAGCGCCAGTGGAACGAGGCGCTCGCCATCCTCGGCAAGCTCGCCGTGACGCACAACGTCGAACTCATTGCCATCGGCAACGGCACCGCCTCGCGGGAGACCGACAAGCTGGCGAGCGAACTCGTCAAGCTGCTCGGGCCGGAGCGCAAATTGTCCAAGATCGTGGTGTCGGAAGCCGGCGCCTCGGTCTACTCGGCGTCAGAATTCGCGTCGCAGGAGCTGCCGAGCCTCGACGTGACCTTGCGCGGCGCGGTGTCGATCGCCCGCCGGCTCCAGGACCCGCTGGCCGAACTCGTCAAGATCGATCCGAAGTCGATCGGCGTCGGCCAGTACCAGCACGACCTGTCCCAGCACAAGCTGGCGCGCGCGCTCGACGCCGTGGTCGAGGACTGCGTGAACGCGGTCGGCGTCGATCTCAACACCGCGTCGGGGCCGCTGCTCGCCCGCGTCGCCGGCATCGGCTCGACGCTGGCGGACAACATCGTCACCCATCGCAACAACAACGGCGCATTCCGTTCGCGCAAGGCGTTGCTCGATGTGCCGCGTCTTGGGGCCAAGGCGTTCGAGCAATGCGCCGGCTTCCTGCGCATCCGCAATGGCGACGATCCGATCGACGCCTCCGGCGTGCATCCGGAATCCTACCCGGTGGTGCGCCGCATCCTCGAAGCGACCAAAAGCAACATCCAGGTGCTCATCGGCAACGCCGCCGAGCTGCGCAAGCTGTCGCCCAAGGACTTCACCGACGACACCTTCGGCCTGCCGACCGTCACCGACATCCTGCGCGAACTGGAAAAGCCCGGCCGCGATCCACGTCCTGCATTCAAGGCGGCCGAGTTCAAGGAAGGCGTCGAGACCCTGAAGGACCTCAAGCCGGGCATGATCCTCGAAGGCGCGGTGACCAATGTCGCCGCCTTCGGCGCCTTCGTCGATATCGGCGTGCACCAGGACGGGCTGGTCCACATTTCGGCGATGTCGCGCACCTTCATCAAGGATCCGCGCGAGGTGGCCAAGCCCGGCGACATCGTGAAGGTAAAGGTGCTGGAGGTCGATGTCGGCCGGAAACGCATCGCGCTGAGCCTGCGCCTCGACGACGAGCCCGGCGCCGACCGGCCCAAAGGCGGCAATGGCAGTGGATTGGGCGCCAGGCCGTCCGAGCGCAACGACAAGGCGATGCGGAATTTCACCGCGCGCAAGCCCGCCGAGTCCACCGGCGGCGGCGCGCTGGCGGAAGCCATGCGCCGCGCGGCGGAAAAGAATACACCGCGGCGCTAACGCCGCGCCTTGCGCGTGCGCCTAACGCTCTTCGATTTCTTCTTCGGGCCGAGCTCGATCCACACCGGCGCGTGATCGCTGGCCTCCGGCCTGCCGCGAACGGCCGGGTCGACGCCGCCGCTTCGCTGCTCCGGTGCTCCGGTGCTCATGGCACCGACAACTGCGGTTGCTAATCCCGGTTCCGGACGGTGCAACCAATCGCCGCCCTCGCCGTTGTTCCGACCGGAACGCCGGCTCCCGACGTACCGGCGTCACCAGCCGGTCCGGCAAGGCCGGCCATCCTTTGGGGGCATGACTTGGACAATCGCTCGACTGACGGCGACTCGGTACAACGTGGCGCGACGACGGCCTTCGCCGCTGTTGCCGATTCCAGTCGCTGGGGGCTGGCCGCACAGGTCTCGGTCTGCGGTATATTCTTCATCGTGTTCATTGCCGCCCTCGATCTGGCGCGGCCTATTCTGCTTCCAGCCACCTTCGCCCTCGTGGTCGGCCTGATGCTGGGGCCGCTGGCGGCACGCGGCGACCGTGCCGGCGTGCCGTCATTGGTCACGGCCATGGTGTTGTGGCTGCTGGTGATTCTGGTCTGCAACGGCGTCATCATGCTGCTGTCGGCGCCGGTGATCGACTGGCTCGGCCAAGCCCCGGAAATCGGCCGCGTCCTCAAGGAGCGCCTGCATTTCCTCGACGGCCCGTGGTCGGCCCTGCAGGACGTGCGCCGCGCGATCTCCCCGGGCGATTCCAACAAGGGCCTGGGCATCGACGTGATGAATTTCGTGTCGCCGATCTTCTCCTTTGCGACTCCGGCGCTGGGGCAAACCGTCATTTTCTTCGGCACGCTGTTCTTCGTGCTGCTCGGACGGTCGGAACTGCGCCGCGCTCTGGTGGTCGGCTTCAAGGATCAGAAGGTGCGTCTGCGCACCCTCAAGATCTGGAATAACATCGAGCAGCAGCTCACCAGCTATTTGAGTGTGGTCACGGTCATCAATTTCGTGGTCGGCCTCGCCGCGGGCGTGATCGCCTACGCGGTCGGGCTGCCCAACGCGCTAGCCTGGGGCGTGCTGGCCATGATCCTCAATTTCATTCCGTATCTCGGCGCCATCATCATGGAGCTCATTCTGCTCGCCGTCGGGCTCGTCACCTTTCCCACGCTGACGCATGCGCTTGCCGCGCCGGCGCTCTACCTCGCCTTCACCACGCTCGAGGGCCATTTCATCACGCCCAGCATCATGGGCCGGCGCCTGACCTTGTCGCCGCTCATCGTGTTTCTGGCGCTGGTGTTCTGGACCTGGCTGTGGGGGCCGGCCGGCGCATTCCTCGCCGTGCCGCTCCTGATCGTGGGCCTGGTCGCCCTTAACCACATCTCGCCGAAACAGACGCCCACCTTGCCGGGCTGACGCCGCCTGTGGAACCAGCCTGCCAGGGCGCGCGTTAGGCCTGCACATCCGCACCATCAGTCCTGAGGGTAATCATGTCCACGCGCAGCAAAATCGCCTCCTCCACCAGCGACGAAATCGAGGCCATCAAGGATCTGATGTCCGACCTCGAAAAGCGCTTGCAGCGCCTTGGTGGCTCGGCCAAGAGCGAAGTCGCGGGCGGCGCCAGCGATATTTCCGATTTCGTCAACGATGCCCTCAGCGGCATCATGGGCCGCGTGCGCAACAACGCCCAGTCGGTGACCGACAGCGTCGCGGACAAGGCGAGCGAGATCGGCGGCGACGCGGTCAAGAAGATCGTCAGCGAAGTCGAAACCCGGCCGCTCACCATGCTGGCCATTGCCGCCGGCATCGGTTTCCTGTTCGGCGTAGCGCGTCGCTGACGGGCGCGCCATGCGACTGACCAACATCGCCGAAAGTGCCATCAACGCCATGATCGCGCGCTATCTCAAGCGCGCGATCCTTGTGGCGCTGGTCGGCATTTTCGGCATTGTCACGCTTTACTACCTCAGCGCCGCCGGCCTGATGGCCCTGGCGCTGACCTACGGGCCGCTCTACGCATACCTGATCATGGCCGGCATCTATGCGGTAGCCGGCCTGATCGCGCTGACGGCCTTCTACGCGATGCGCAGTCGCCCGGCCGTTCGTCAGAATGCGGTGGGCGATGCCGCTGCGGCCTCGATGAGCCCGCGCAATATGCAGATCGCCATGCTGGTGGAAGCCGTGATGCTCGGTTATTCGCTGGCGCGCAAGTCCGGCAACAAGAGCATCATTTAAGCGCTAGCGTTTCGCCGGCTCGCGAGACAGACCCTTGGCGGCCAGTTCGTCCAGATAGCCCTGCCATACCGCAGCCTGATCGCGGCCGAGCCGGTACAGGTTCGACCAGTCGAAAATGCCGGTCGAATGCATGTCGTCGAACACGAGCCGCACCGCGTAATTGCCGACCTGCAACACTTCGATGATCTCGACATTGCGCTTGCCGGGCACCGTCACGCGCTCGCTCGGCGAATGGCCCTGCACTTCCGCGCTGGGGCTGTTGACGCGCAGATATTCCGCCGGCAGGTTGAAACGCGCGCCGTCGTCATAGGCCACGGTCAGCGTCCTGCGGTCCTTGTGCAGGCGCAATTCGGTCGGCCAGGGGGCGTTTGCCGTTTTGGTCATGACGCCCTTCTAATCGTCCGCGCCCCGTCGCACAATTCCTGATATAGAACCGGGCGCGAACAGACCGGAGCCGGACGAGGCATGGGGGAACGGATCGACATACTGTCCATGGGCGAGCCCATGGTCGAATTCAATCAGACCCGCGAGGGTGGCGGCGATACGTTCCTGCGCGGCTGCGGCGGCGACTCCTCCAACTTCGCCGTGGCGGCGGCGCGCCAGGGCGCGCGAACGGGCTACATCTCGGCGATCGGCGCCGACACCAACGGCGCGCTGCTGCGCCAGCTCTGGACAAGCGAAGGCATCGACGACAGCCACGTGCGCACATCGCCGGACGCACCGACCGGCGTCTATTTCGTCAGCCATGGCGCGGACGGCCACCAGTTCGATTTCTGCAGGACCGGCTCGGCGGCGAGCCGCTACAGCGCCTCCGATCTGCCGCTCGATGCCATCGCGCAGGCCAAGGTGTTGCACCTGTCCGGGATATCGCTCGGCATTTCCGCCACCGCCTGCGATGCCTGTTACAAAGCGATCGAGCATGCGCGGGGAAACGGCGTCACGGTATCGTTCGACACCAATCTGCGCCGCAAGCTGTGGCCGCTCGGCCGCGCGCGGGCCACGATCTGGGATGTGACGTCGCTCGCCGACATCTGCCTGCCCAGTTATGACGACGTCGTTCAGCTATCCGACCTCAAAGACCCCGATCAGATCGTGGACCGCTGCCTGGCGGCCGGCGCGCGCATCGTGGCGCTCAAGCTCGGCGCCGAGGGCACGCTGGTGGCGGATCGCCATCGCCGCGTGCGCATCGCGCCCTATCCCTGCGACGTCGTCGATGCCACCGGCGCCGGCGATACGTTCGGCGGCGCCTTCGTCGCCCGGATCGTCGCCGGCGACGATATCGAACAGGCCGGCCATTATGCCGCCGCGGCCGCCGCGCTCTCGACCGAAGGTTATGGCGCCGTGACGCCGATCCCGACCGCGGACAAGGTCCGTGCCCTGCTGGAGCGCCGCCGTGGTTGAAAAACTCAGGATCGCGCTCATCGCGCACGATGCGCAGAAGGCCGCGATGGCCGACTGGGCGCACACGCATGAAGCCCGGCTGTCCCGATGCGCGCTGGTCGCCACCGGCAATACCGGCCTGCAACTGATGACGCGTTGCCCTTCGCTCGCGGTCGATCGGCTGCTCAGCGGCCCCCTGGGCGGCGACCAGCAGATCGGCGCGCGCATCGTCGAAGGCAAGGTCGATGCCCTGATCTTCTTCATCGATCCCCTGTCGGCGCATCCGCACGACGTCGACGTCAAGGCACTCGTGCGCGTCGCCGTGCTGAGCAATATCCTGTTCGCGCTGAACCGCACCACCGCCGATACGGTGCTCTTAAGCCTGATGCCGGAGACCGGCCGATGAAGGTCAATACATCCTCGGAGGGCGCACGCGCATTGCTGGCGCTGGCGCCGGTCATTCCGGTCATCACCATCGACAGGGCGGCGGACGCCGTGCCGCTGGCGCAGGCCCTGGTGCGCGGCGGCCTGCCCGCCATCGAAATCACTTTGCGCACCGACGCCGCCATCGGCGCGGCCAAGGCGATCATCGCAGACGTCCAGGAGGCCATCGTAGGCCTCGGCACGGTGCTGACGCCGGCCGATCTCGAGCGCGCCGCCGACATCGGCGCGGCCTTCGCCATCAGCCCCGGTTGCTCGCCAGATCTGCTGCGCGCGGCCGCCGCCGGCGACTTGCCTTATGCGCCGGGCATCCAGACGGCATCCGAGCTGATGGCCTGCGTCAACGCCGGCTTCGATGTGGTGAAGTTCTTTCCCGCCGCGCCGGCCGGCGGCCTCGCCGCGTTGAACGCGCTGGCCGGTCCCTTTCCCTCGGTCAGCTATTGCCCGACCGGCGGCATTGGCGAGGTCAACGCTTCCGACTGGCTGGCACATCCTAAAGTCATTGCGGTCGGCGGCTCCTGGATCGCGCCGCCGGCGGCGATCAGGGATGGCGCCTGGGATGCGATCGAGAGCCGCGCCCGCGCGGCGAGCGGGCTGCGTCAAGCGCGTGGCTGATTAGAAGATCGGCCGGAGAAGAACGAGGCTCCGCGAGGGGACTCGAACCCCTGTTTTCGCCGTGGTTGCGCGCTCGGGTACCGCCGAGCGCCCTCTTTCGGCAACTGGATTGCTCGTTTTAGAGACGAGGCCGGAAAACAGCATTACACAGCTCTAGGAGCGGCCGATGACGCTAGGATGCCGATAACCTGACCGTCTTCTCCTTCGGTCAGGCGCAAGTACTCGCGCGCGAGCAATGCCATCGAGCCGCAGCTTGCCGTGGGGGCTACGCCGGTATGACTTGAACCTGCGATCAAGCCCTACGATCACGTTGGTTGAATTCCGTTTGTCGGTTCTGCGGTCACTGCGTGGTCAGTGTCTCAGACTGCTAAACCATTCCCAAAAGGCCGTAAACCTCGCGCGTATAGGCAGCGAATTCAGCGCCGGTCTTGTCCGCGAGGCTACGCGGCTCCGGCAGCGACACCGGAATGCGCGCCGCCATGCGCGCCGGCCGCGCGGTCAGCACGACGATCTGGGTGGCGAGGAACACCGCTTCCGAGATGCTGTGCGTGACGAACAGAATGGTCTTGCCGCTCTCACGCCAGATGCGGTGCAGCTCCACATTCATGCGTTCTCGCGTCAGCGCATCCAGCGCGCCGAACGGTTCATCCATTAGGATCAGCTTCGGATCGTGAATGAAGGCGCGCGCGATCGAAACGCGCTGCTGCATGCCGCCGGACAATTCGTAAGGCCGGCGATCCTCGAAGCCGGCGAGGCCGACCATGGCCAGCAGGTCCTTCGCCCGCTCGCGCGATGCCTTCACCGGCAGGCCGAGAATTTCCGCCGGCAGCAGCACGTTTTCCAGAATGGTGCGCCAGCGCAGCAGCAGCGCCTGCTGAAACACCATGCCGATGTCCCGCGCGGGATCGAACGGTGTTTCGAGATTGCCGAGTCTTACCTCACCCTCGTCCTGCTGATGCAGCTTGGCGAGGATCTTCAGCAGCGTACTTTTTCCGCAACCGGACGGCCCGACCAGCGCGACAAACTCTCCGGCGGCGACGTCAAAGGTGACTTCGGAAACAGCGAGGAATTCCTTGCCGTCGACCTGATACGACTTGCGCACCTTGTCGAGGTGGATGAAGGCCTGTGTCTGCGTCACATCAAGACTCATCACGACACCCTCGCATCGGCAGTGAGGAAATAGCGTTCGGCCAAGGCCACGCAACCATAGAGCAGCACGCCGACAAGCGTGATCAACGCAAGGCCCGCGAACATGCCGGCCGTGTCCATGGTCGATTGCAGGCTCATCATGACGTAGCCGAGGCCGCGCTCCGAACCGATGAATTCGCCGACGATGGCGCCAGCCACCGCCAGCACCGACGACACGCGCATGCCGGAGAAGATGTAGGGCAAGGCGCTCGGCAACTGGATCTTGATGAAGACCTGCATCCGCGAGGCCTGCAGCACGCGAACGAGATCGATCAGATCGGGCTCGACCTCGCGCAGGCCGCGGCCGGTATTGATGACCATCGGGAAGAAACAAATGGCAAACGTAATCAGCACATTCGGGCCGACGCCATAGCCGAGCCAGACGATGAACAAGGGCGCCATCGCCACCTTCGGGATCATGTTCAATGTCACGAGCAACGGCATCGCGGCGCGGCTGCTGGTGCGCGACCAGCTGAAGATGACAGCCAGCGCAATGCCGACCGCGCTCGCCAGCAGGAAGCCGCCGAACACTTCGATGGCCGTCACAAACGTGTGGCGCGGCCACTGATAACGCGCATTGGACAGGGCATCGAGCGCGTCGAATGGCGACGGCAGGATGAAGCGCGGCACGCGCGTCGACGCCACCCACCAGGCCGCGACCAGCAGCAGATGCGACAGCACCGCCATCCAGTAGGCGGACCACCATGACAGCACGCGGAACGCGAAGGTCTTCGCCCCGCCGGCTTGCGCTACCGGCAGGCTCACGGCCTGTTCCGCTTCCGTCTGTTGACCGGGACTATCCATACGTCTTTTCCAAAGCGGACGATTTCAACAAAGGCACTGCCACGGCGTCACGCAATTAATACGTACCCGAGCGTACCTCGAAATGCGTCGCTTTGCCGTAGCTGCCCATGTCGCGCGCCAGCCAGTCGGCGGTCCAGTCCACCATCCTGCTAACGGGAACTTCCGGATAGCCGTACAGGCCTTCCGCCAAATTGGTGTCGGCGATCCAGGCTGTCGGCCGCTCCTCGCCCTGCAAGATCGGTGCCTTGCCGAAACGTTCGCCGAACGCCAGCGCCAGCGCGCGGATGCTGAGCGTTTCCGGCCCGGTAATGTTGAACGGCCGGGTCGGCACGGCGCCATGGCGCAAGGTGCGCAGCGACTGGGCGCAGGCATCGCCCTGCCAGATGACATTGACATGGCCCATGGCGAGATCGATCGGCTCGCCGCGCAGCACCTTGGCGCCGATGTCGTGCAGCACGCCGTAGCGCATGTCGATGGCGTAGCTCAGGCGGATGATGGAGCCCGGCGTGTTATGCTGCAGCGAGAAGTGGCGGAACATGCGCTCGCGGCCGACGCAGGACATGGCGTATTCGCCCGGCGGCCCGAGTTCGTCGCTTTCCTTCGAGCCGCCATGCAGCACCGGCGCGAAAGGATAGACGCAGATCGTCGAATAGACGACGAAGCGGCTGGTCGAGAAATGATCGGCGACCATGCCGGGCACATAGGCATTCATCGCCCAGGTAAGATCCTCACTGCCTGCCGAACCGAACTTGCGGCCGGCCATGAAGACGATGTTCTTCACCTTCGGCAATTTGGCAATGTCGGCGGGCTTGAGCAAATCGGCGCTGATGGTCTCGACGCCGTTCGTTTCGAGATACGACTTCACCTCGTTGTCGCTGAACCGCGCGACGCCGATGACGCGACGGTTCGGCACCGCGCGCTTGGCCATGCGCGCCAGAGTCGGGCCCATCTTGCCACCGACGCCGACGACCATGATGTCGCCGTCCACCGCTTCGAGGTCGCGGATCAGCGCCTCAGACGGGCGCGACATGAACTCGTCCAGCATCTCTTCACTGTCGAAACGGGATGGAATACCGCCGGTCATGTCATTTCTCCGATCATTTCGCTGTCGAATACGGATTCGAGCAGGCTCATTGCATCTGTCTGTGTCAGCGGGACCGGATTGGTCCGCGCACTGAAATCATCAATCGCCATCGCTGCCATGCGCGGCAACACGGCGCGCGTGACGCCCATCGCGGACAGTGTCGTCGGCAGGCCGATGGCACGGGTGAAGCGCGTGAACCACGAAGGCAGGTCGTCATCGGGCTCAAGGCCGAGCGCAACGCGAATGCGCGCATACTTGTCTTTCCCGGCCGCCGCGTTGAAGGCCAGCACCGGCGGCAGCAAAACTGCATTCAGCGTACCGTGATGCAGAATGGGATCGCGCAAGGTGCCGAGTGCGTGGCTGAGCGCATGCACAGCGCCGAGACCCTTCTGGAACGCCAGCCCGCCCTGCAGCGACGCCATCATCATGTGCCAGCGCGCCTCGATATCGTTGCCATCCTTGCAGGCCTTGCGCAGCCAGGTCGCGGCGCGCGCCAGACCGTCAAGCGCGATCGCATCGGCCGGCGGATTGATGCGCGGCGACAGCAAGGTTTCAACGCAATGCGCGACGGCATCCATGCCACTTCCCGCGGTCATGCTGGGCGGCAGCCCTGTGGTCAGCAAAGGATCGCAGATCGCCACACGCGGCACCAGATGCGGACTGACCACGGCGCGCTTGCGGCCATCATTCATGACGATGACGGTGGCGCGGCCGACTTCGCTGCCGGTGCCTGACGTGGTCGGGATGGCGATGATCGGGGCGACCGATGATGTGATCGATTCGCCGCCGCCGACCGCGGCATAGCGCACCAGTTCGCCCGGATGCGTCGCCTTCAGCGCCACGCCTTTGGCAAGATCGATCGGCGAGCCGCCGCCGAAAGCGACGACGCCATCGCAATCAGCCTCGCGATACTGGCGCACGGCGCCATCGATCGCGGCTTCCGTCGGGTTCGGCGGCGTATCGGCATAAAGCCGTTGCGGCGGCAGCGTGCCCATGACGTCGCTCAGACCATCCAAAAATCCCACCTTGACGATGCCCTGATCGGTAACGACCAGCGGCCGCGTGACGCCGGTCGCGTCGAGATGATGGCGCAAAGTCTTCAGCGCGCCATTCTCGAAACAGATCGTCGTCAGATAGGAAATGACCGCCATCAGTTGCTCACAACGCCGCCAGACGATCGGCGATCGGCTTCGGCGCCCAGTCCGCCTTGAGGCCGAGATCGGCCAGGATCACCTGCGCGGCGTTGTAGCCCGGCAGGCCGGTGATGTTGCCGCCCGGATGGCTGCTGGAACCGCACAGATAAAGGCCCGAGACGTGACCGCGATAGTGACCGGCGCCGCGGAACGGACGGTCGTAACCGATCTGCCCGTTGGTGAAGGCGCCAATCAGCAGATCGCCCTCGCGCATGTTGGGCAGGCTGCGTTCGACATCGAGCGCCGAGCGCGTGAACGAGCCCATCACCGCGTCGGCGAGGTTCGGCGCATGCTGCTTCCACAGATCGAGCATGTCGCTGCCATGCTGATCGCGCGCGGCATCCCAGTTGCGGGCATCGCCATTGAGGCGGTACGGCAGCTTCTCCCACATGAAGGCGGTGTGCTTGCCGGCTGGTGCCTGCGACGGATCGAAGATAGTCGGCGTCGCGCCCCACATCACCGTCGGCGGAATGGTGCCGGCTTCGTGATGGCGCACGATCTCGGGATACTGATCGACATGGTCGAGACCCATGATGACCATGAACGCATGATCGAGTTCAGGACGCTTTTCGGCCAGCTTGTATTTCGGCGCTTCACTGAGATTGAGGTTCAGGCCGAACAAGGGCGCGATGAGATTGTACTGGAATTTCTCGACCTGCTCGCGATAGGCGCGCGGCAGGTAAGCCTCGTCGATGAGATCGAGGAAAGTCTGATGCGGATTGAGCGACGACGCCACGAAGCTGCGGGCGCGGATGATCTCACCGCTCTGCGTCTCGACGCCGACGGCGCGACCGTTCTCGATGACGATGCGCTTCGGCTGCGTCAGCACGCGTAGCTTGCCGCCCGCCTCGCGCACCGCGTTTTCCAGTGCTCGGCCGAGGGCCGCGGTGCCGCCGCGCGTCATCTGCGCCTTGGCCGGGCTCGCCAGCAATGCTGCGATGTGATGACCGAAGCCTTTCACGCGAAGATCGACTTCGCGCAGACCGTTGAAGAACAGAAGGCCCGCCTGAATGACCGGATTTTCGAATTCTTGATGGACGAATTCGAGCGGCGACAGCGCGCTGACTTCGAGCAGGCGGCGGCCGGTGGCCGACTTCTGCAACAGGGTGCGGCGCTCGTCGGGATGCAACGGCGGCGACTTTGCTTCGTGCGCGAGAATGTTCTGCACGACCGGCACGAATTCCTCGTGCCAGCGCGTCAACGTTTCGGCATCGCGCTTTGAGAATTCGGCGAAGGAGGCGACGGTCTTCTTGAAGTCCGTCCACCATTGCAGCGCGCGGCCATCGCTGGTCAGCAGCGCGACATTGAGCTCGGGCTCGATATAGGACGCGCCGTGGCGCACCAGTTCGAGGTCCTCGTACCAGGGCATTGCCGTGATGGCACGCTGGAAGAAGGCGTGCGTGTTGTGCAGGAAGCCGGGAAAGCGCGGGTCTTCCATGGTGGCGGCGCCGCCACCAACATGATCGGCGCGGTCAACAACAATAACATCAAGGCCTGCCCTGGCGAGATAGGCATGAAGGATGAGGCCGTTGTGGCCGCCACCGATGATGATGCCGTCATAGACTTCGCTCATCCCGCCCACCTTCCAACACTCAATTCCGCGATCCGGTCCGGAAAATCGCTTTCGAACCGCCCGGAAATGTGCGCGACCGCTCAACTGCGGCCTGTTCACAACGCTAGCTTTGGCTTCGCTATTTTGTCAACTATCTAGTTGGTTGACGTAATTACAAACTTCATTTTTCCTTGACAACAACAGGCTCGCGCGCCCAGTGTCAACCAAATAGTTGATACGGGAACACGCCATGCCGCTCACCATTGCCGACCTGCCGGACGACATGCGCGCCCGCATCAGGGACGGCCTTGCCATCCCCGCGCATCCGCTGGCTCTGACCGCCGACCGCAAACTCGATCAACGGCGGCAGAAGGCGCTGACACGTTATTATGTTGATGCCGGTGTTGGTGGCCTCGCCGTCGGCGTTCACACCACGCAGTTCGCGATCCGCGACGTCGGCCTCTACAAGCCCGTGCTTGAAATGGCGATGGAAACGGCCACAACATGGGCTCAGCGCCCGGTGGCGATGATTGCCGGCGTTGTCGGCAAGACCGAACAAGCGGTGAAGGAAGCAGAAACGGCCGCCGGTATCGGCTATCACGCCGCCCTGCTCGGCGTCGCGGCCCTGCGCGGCGCCAGCGAGGACGAACTGATCGAGCACTGCCGCCGCGTCGCCGCCGTCATTCCGGTGTTTGGCTTCTATCTGCAGAAAGCGGTCGGCGGCACCCCGCTGTCGGAGAATTTCTGGCGCCGCTTTGCCGAGATCCACAATGTCATCGGCATCAAGATCGCGCCGTTCAACCGCTACAATACGCTCGACGTCGTGCGCGGTGTCGTCGCCGCCCGCGCCGAGGATCGCGTCACGCTCTACACCGGCAATGACGATCACATCGTGCTGGACCTGTTAACGCCCTTCACCGTGCGCCGCGGCAGCGAGACCGTCGACATGCGCATCAAGGGCGGCCTGCTCGGCCACTGGAGCGTCTGGACCAAGGCCGCGGTCGAGGTGTTCGAACGCTGCAAGCGCGCCGCCAATGGCGCACCGGTCAGCGCCGAGATGCTGGCGCTGGATTCGAAAGTCACCGCCTGCAATCAGGCGGTGTTCGATGTCGCCAATGATTTCCACGGCGTCATCGCCGGCTGCCATGAAATCCTTAGGCGCCAAGGACTGCTTGAGGGTATATGGTGTCTCGACCCCCACGAGGGACTGGGGGCCGGCCAAGGCGACGCGATTACGCGCATGGCACAAGAATTTCCGGAACTCACGGATGATGCTTTCGTCGCGGCCAACCTATCGCGTTGGCTCGGCTGAAGACGCAGCGAGACAACAGCCACTATGGCAAAGACAGCGACCAAGGCGACGGCAAAGACAACCGTCAGGAAGACCAAGAAACGCTCGCGCAGCGCGCCGGCGACCGCGGCGAAAGAGGACAATGCGTCCCGCCGCACTCTGATCGAAGCGGCGAAAAAGGAATTCGCGCGCAACGGTCTGTTCGGCAGCCGTGTCGACGAAATCGCCAAGGCGGCGAAGATCAACAAGCAGCTGATTTATTATTACTTCGGCGAGAAGGATAATCTCTATCTCGCAGTGCTCGAGGACGTCTACACCGACATCCGCGCCCACGAGAACGCGCTCGATCTCGGCTCGCTCGATCCGGTCGCGGCAATGGAAAAACTGGTCGGCTTCACCTTCGATTACGTGATGGACAACCGCGCCTTCGTTCAGCTTCTCACCAATGAGAACATGATGGAGGCCAAGCACGTCAAGCGTTCGAAGGTGATCAAGTCGACGCATACGCCGATTGTCGATCTGGTCAGCCAGACCCTGTCGCGCGGCGAGGCCTCCGGCGTGTTCCGCCCGGGCATCGCCCCGGTACAGCTTTACATTTCGATCGCCGCGCTATGCTTCTTTTACAGCGCCAACATCCACACACTCGGCATTCTGTTTGACCGCGACTTCCGCAGCAAGAGCGAGATGGCGGAACGCCGCGCCCATGTCATCGACTTCGTCATGGGCTCGCTGATCGGCGGCAAGATGTTGGGAAAAATTCACTCGCGGTCCTGAAGCATTTGCTATGCAGATCATCGCGCTCACCGACGCCGACATTGCGGCCTGCATGGCGCTGTCCACCGAAGCCGGCTGGAATCAGAACGAGGCCGACTGGCGCCGCATCATGGGCAGCGGCGAGGCCCATGGCCTGCGTGACGGGGACCCGCTGATCGCGTCATCGGCCATCCTGCCCTATGGCACCGCCTTCGGCTGGATCTGCATGATCCTCGTCACCGCCAGCGCCCAGCGCCGTGGCCATGCCATGCGGCTGATGAAAGACTGCATCGATCGGCTCGAGCAGCGCGGCTCCGTCGCCGGTCTCGACGCCACGCCGGCTGGACGCTCGGTCTACGTTCAACTTGGCTTCAATGACATCTTTCCGATCACGCGCTTCTATGCCGGGCGGCCATCCGCCGATGACAGGCCGTGCGCCGGCCTCACCATCACGCCGCTATCGGCCGCCGACTGGCCGGACGTGCTGGCGCTCGACGCAACATCGTTCGGCAGCGACCGCGTCGCGCTTCTCAAGGCTTTGCAGGCCGACCGACCCAATCTTGCTTTCGTCGCGCGACGTGGTGGCGCGTTCGCCGGCTTTTCGCTCGGACGCAGCGGACGCTTCACCACACATATCGGCCCGGTCGTTGCCGATAAGCAGAACGCCGCCTGCGCTTTGATCAACGCCGCGCTGCGCACCATCACCGGTCCCGTCAGCATCGACGTGCCGGATCATCAACCCGAACTTGTTGCATGGTTGGAGCGAAACGGATGTAGTAAACAACGTGGCTTCACGCGCATGTTGCGTGGACGCAAGATCGCCTTCGGCAATCCGCAACTGACCATGGCCATTACCGGCCCGGAATTCGGCTGAAAAGGCTGCCATATGTGGACGAGCCTGTTAGATATCTTCAAGATCGGGCTCGGACCTTCGAGTTCCCACGTCGTCGGACCCATGGTCGCGGCACGGCGCTTTGTTAAAGCAATCGAGCAATCGGACAAATTGATCGCGGTGCATCGCGTCACCGTGACGCTATACGGCTCGCTGGCGCTGACATGCCAGGGCCACGGCACCGATGCGGCTTTGATTGCCGGCCTTACCGGACGTCATCCGTCCACCTGTGATCCGGACGATGTGCCGGCCTTGTTCGGCGTTGCGCGGACACAGAAGCAGCTTGAACTCGCCGGAAGCCGCATCATCGAATTCGATGTCGCGCGCGATCTCATTCTAGAAACGCGCAAGCGCCTGCCGCGTCATTCCAACGCCATGAGTTTCGCCGCTTACGATGCCAATGGCGGCCTGATCGACGAGTGCAACTACTATTCCATCGGCGGCGGCTTCGTCATTACCGACGGCGAAGATACGGAAGCTGCCTCGGTCGATGTGCATTTCCCCTTCGACGACGCCGCGCAGATGATCGCGCGCGGCGATGCATCCGGCCTGTCGATCGCCGACATGGCTTACGCTAATGAACTGACGACGCGCAGCGCGGCGGATGTCGATCGCGGCATCGCCGAGATCGCGGCCGTCATGCTGTCGTCGATCGATCGCGGACTGACACGACGTGGCAAACTGCCGGGCGGTCTCAACCTGGTGCGACGCGCCGGCGATCTGCATGAACGCCTGAACCAGCGCCGTCTCAACAACGCGCCCTCGCCGACCGACGCGCTCGATTGGGCCAGCGTCTATGCCATTGCCGTCAACGAAGAGAACGCCGCCGGCGGCCGCGTCGTTACCGCACCGACCAATGGCGCCGCCGGCGTGGTGCCGTCGATCCTGCGTTACTATCGCGATCACTGCCCCGGCGCCGATGACGACGGCATGCGCCGCTATCTTCTCACCGCCGCCGCGATCGGCGGCCTGTTCAAGCGCAACGCCTCGATCTCCGGCGCCGAGGTCGGCTGCCAGGGCGAGGTCGGCGTTGCCTGTTCGATGGCCGCGGCCGGGCTCACCGCAGCCCTCAACGGCACCAACCGGCAGATCGAGAACGCCGCCGAGATCGGCATGGAACATCACCTCGGTATGACCTGCGACCCTATCGCCGGGCTGGTGCAGATCCCCTGCATCGAGCGCAACGCCATGGGCGCGGTGAAGGCGGTCGCGGCCTCGTCGTTGGCGCTGAACGGTAACGGCTCACACCATGTCTCGCTGGATGATGTGATCCGCACCATGCTCGCCACCGGCCGCGACATGTCGGAGAAATACAAGGAGACCGCGCTGGGCGGCCTCGCCGTCAACGCGCCGACCTGCTGACTTTTCGGTTTTCATTGACGGGTTTTCTTCACACGAACCAGTGCCCACCTCGCTTGAAAACGCTTTTCGCGCCCTTTCGAGTGCCGCCATTCTGGCGCGCGAGCCTGAAAAATCACCGCCGGACGGGCCAAATACCTATTGAGCCGGCCCGGGTCTTGATGCAAAATCAACCAACTAGTTGATCCATAACCGGGGAGCCCGAGAATGATCCGCTTCAAATCCGCGATTTTGGCCGCCGCCATGCTGCTGCCGGGCGCGACTTATGCCGCCGCTCAGAACGTCGCCATCACGTTGAACTGGACCATCGGCGCCGACCATGCGCCAATCTACTGGGCGCAGCAGCGCGGCCTCTATAAGGCCGCCGGCATCGACCTGAACATCGAGATCGGCAAAGGTTCCGCCTATGCGGCGCAGCGCGCCGCGATCAACGCCTCGCAGTTCGGCATCGTCGACATGCCCACCGCCATGCAGGCCCGCGCTACCGGTGCCGACATCGTCGCCGCTTTCGTCATCTACGATCAGTCGCCCTATACGATCTACTGGAAGAAGAGCAGCGGCATCGCCACCATCAAGGATCTGCCGGGCAAGAAGATCGGCACGCCACCGGCCGACGCCGCGCGCCTGATGTGGCCGGCGATCGCCAAAACCGCCGGCATCGATGCAAACTCGGTGAGCTGGGTGAACCTCGCGCCGGATGCCAAGTTCGCCGCGCTGCAGTCGGGCACGATCGACGTAACGACGAACTTCTATAACCTGCACTTCGCCGCCGAGCGCCTGTTCGGGGCCGACTTGGGTTTCCTCCGCCTGTCGTCGATCGGCTTCAACCCCTATGGCAACTCGATCTTCGTCAACGGCGCCTGGGCCGCCGCCAATCCGGACGTGACCAAGAAGTTTATCCAGATCACGCAGAAGGCCTATGCCGATTGCGTCAAGACGCCGAAGCCGTGCCTCGAGTCGATCGTCAAGGCCGCGAGCCAGAATCCGGCCGACGTGGAGAAGTCATGGGTTCTGACCGCCGAGCTGATGAAGGCGCCGGGCAATGATGTGTTCGGCAGCTTCAAAGACGACCGTGTCGCCAAGGACTACGACCTCGTCACCACGATCTTCCAGACCAAGCCCTATGACTACAAGACGATCTTCACCAACAAGTATCTCGACGCTGCGCTGAAGAACTAAAAGCTTGCCACAAATAGAAATGGCGGGTCTTTTACAGACCCGCCATTTTTTCGTCCGCGCGACCGCTTTGCCGCATTAAGACCTCATGCCTGATTTCAGGTTGATCGACGGAATGATTTCCAGCTTATCCAGCGTGGTGGGCGCATCCTTTGCTTTTAATTTTTTTGCCTTTTTAGACTCGTATTCGTCACGGCTGTGAGAATCCACTATGGCGGGATTGGGATGCCTTCCACGACAGCGTCTAGGGTCGTTGAGCGAGGACTTGCACGCGGTCGCTGCGAACCGTGCAAGATCGCGTACATCCATTCCGTACGGCGCTAACCCTTACGGGCAAGAATGTGGTAAGTCATTGAAATCGTTGGCGCTCCCTAGGGGGCTAACGCTTCCGTTTGCAATCAGTACTTTAGCGCGTAGTGGGACAGTGATCTTTCTCGTTCGGTTACTGCGCTTTCCGGCGGCATTGTCCCACTAGCACCGGCCCGATCGCATCGTCGTCACGCCGCCCCCGCGCCCCCCGCCGGGCGGCGCGGATTTTAAATTTTGAGAGCATCAGCGAGTGTTGTCATGGCCGATCAGCCAATCGACCCAGGCCGTCTGGATGCCTGGATTAGGGACATGCGAGCGCAGCTGAATCGCATCGACAAGGCGCTCCAGCCGCCCGAGGGGCGGCCAACTGCGCACCGCCGGACCCTTTATCGGAAGCGTCGGCGGCAAGCGGCCAGCGAGGCCCTGAGGCCCGCGCGCTATACGATGACGCAATGACGCGTCAATGACGCATCAATTTCGATGTGTCATTGCCAAAACTCCAACCCAGTCATAAGGATAACTGCGTCCATGACGCAATGACGCATCATTTGCTCGCGCGTACTTAAGAAGAATGGGGAGCGGGGTGCCCGGAGGCTCTTCTTATACGTATAGAATAAAATGATCCGTCATTGCGTCATAGAGCAGTATAAAGAATTGATATAGAACAACAAAAGACAATGACGCATTATTTTCCAATGCGTCAAAGATGCGTCATTGCGTCATTGACTGACCTGATGGCTAGAGCGGCCCACACCGACGCCAAAGAAATCCTGCAAAGGGGTCGCGCTATATAGGCCACCCGCTTACTCAGGCATCATCGAGTTGATGGCTCGCCGACGGGAAGCTACGCCACATGGCCTATACGCAAACTCATATCGACGCTCTGAAAGAGGCAATCGCCACCGGCGCGCTTGAGGTCGAATTCGGCACCGGCACGGAACGCCGCCGTATCAAGTATCGCTCCTTGGCGGAAATGCGCTCGACGCTTGCCGACATGATCTTCGAAGTGTCACCGCAATCGAGACCGATATTGGTGACTTTCGCTGAATTCACCCGAGATTGAAGGCCAGCCAGGCAGCGTCAACGTGTCGGGTCCTTCCCCACCCCCGCCCCCTGCGGTGCTAAGCCGCCCCGGATTCCTTCCAGTTGGGCTGTTCGAAAACTTTGGTTGTCAGAGTTGTCAGCCATTGACAGACGGTTGTCAGCTTAAGTGGCTGATCGGCTTACAAAAACTCCTAGTTAGCTTTTTTTGAAGAGCGCTGCGGCTGTCAATGTTGACAGACCCCGCGCGTCACGCCCGGAGACACCAACATGGCCAGCCGTATTCTCGACGCCGAAGCACGCATTTCCGCGCGGGACAATACCGGCGGCGCCTTCGACAGCGTTGCCAACAAGGTAAATCGCGTGACGCGCGCCGTGCAGGCTCTGTCGCGCGATCTCGACAAGCATATGGCGTCCGCTGGCAAGGCCAGTTCGATCGATGTGCTGGCGTCCCGGCTCGATCGCGTTGGTAACACTGCTTCGCGCGTTGGCCGCAACATGACTTACGGCCTGACGTTGCCGGCGGCATTCGCAGCGCGTTCCGTCCTGCACAATATTCATGATTTCGAACTGGCGTCGAACAAGCTCAAGGCGTTCGGCGATCTTAACGAGGAGGAGATCAAGCGCGCCCGCGGCCTGGCGCAGAAATACGGCTCCAAATATGCGTTCGGTCCGACCGGCGTGCTGCAGGGCATGGTCGAGGAGATCAAGGCCGGTTTCGAGCCGCGTCACCTTGAGGCCATTCAGGAGCCGTTGCTCGATTTCGCGACGCTCGCCGAAATCGATGTGCCGAAAGCGGCCGAACTGGCTATTTTCTCGCTGTCGTCGTTTGGCATGATGTACGACAAGACCGGGCGCATGCTCGGCGATGCCGAGATCAACAAGAACCTGCGCGAAATGATCGACCTGTTCGCGATCCTCAACAAGGTCGCGCCCGGCTCGATCGGCCAGATCGCCGAGACGTTCAAGTATTCCGCGCCGGCGGCGGCGCAGCTTAATTTGCCCAAGGAACAACTCGGCGCGATGACGGCCGTTCTCAATCAGGCCGGTATTCTCGGCCCCGAGGCCGGCGTCGCCCTGCGGTCCATGTTGGTCCGCTTCCTCAAGCCCACAAAAGGCGCTCGCGCTGCGATGAGCGCGGTCGGTATGCGTCTTGGCGATTATGTCGAAATCAACCCGGACCGCCTCAATTCGGAAAACGTACTTTCGGCCATCGAGAACTTCACCGGCACGGTCGGAACCGGTAAGGACAAGAAGTCGATTTCGGTCGGTCGGCAGTCTGAAATAACCCGCGAAGCATTCAAGAAGAAAATCGAGGCGCTTGGCGGCCTTGACGGGGACGAATATTTCAAGGGCCTTGTCGGCACCATTCAGCACACCATCGGTGGCGGGCTGGCCGATGCGTCTGTCGCGACCGAACTTGCTGGGCGTATTCTTGGCACGGCGGTCGAAAAAATCGACGTGAGTAAGTTTCTTAAGGACGTGGCGACGAAGGCGCCGAACATGGCTGCCTTCATGGCCAATTTTATGGATCAGCGACAGGCCGTTCGTCTTGCAAACCTCAATCAGGCGCGCGTGATGACCATGCTTATGGACATGGAAATGGAATTCGCTGCAGCCCGACGGAGCGGAGTACCCGTTTCCCGACGCCAAGCCGGCGATGTGAACAGCGGCTTCATCGATTCGGAAAACCGTTTGCGCGGTTCTTACCAGGGGATGATCCAATCGCTCGGCGAGTCCGGCGTCACCGATGCCGCCGCCGAATCGATGGACAAGATCGCCGGCGCCTTCCGGACGATCGGCGGCACCAATCCCGAAATCCTCAAATGGTCGACTTACGCGGTCGCGGCTGCGGCCGTAATCGGTCCGCTGACGTGGGCGCTCGGCAAGTTGGCATCGTCCGGCGCCGCCGTTGTGCGCGCGGCCGGATGGATTGCCGCCGCGCCCGGCGCGGCTGCTACCGGCGCTGTGATCGGCGGCGCGCTCGGTGCGCAGGCGATCAAGAACGCCGCCGAGCCCTTTGTCGATGCGGCAAAGGGCAAGAACTGGACGCCGCGCGACGCGGAAGCGATCAAGCTTCTGGAACAGGACCTTGCCGAAGCCGAACGCCGTGCCGCGCAGGCCCGCGCCAACTCGAAGGTGTCCGGCCTCGGCGATACGCTTGCCGCGCCGTTCGATGGCCAGGCACAGGACCTGCGCAACCGCATCCGGACCGGTTACGACCAGTTCAATGCGCAGACCGGTCGCTTGAGCGAGGCGACGCGCGACGAAATCATGCGCCGTGCGGAAGCGGATGTCGCCGGCGCCGGCCGCAAGGTCGAACTGGAAGGCATGGTGCGGATCGAGAATAAGGTCACAGTTGAGGCGGGGCCAGATTTCTGGACCCGCGTCAAATCTCTCGTGTTCCCGTCATTCGGCCATGGTGTGCGAAGTGAAGGCACGACCGGATCAACCGGCACGGCCATGCCCGAAGCATCGCCATACAGTAGCCCCTGAGAGGAGAATTGAATGGACCCCCACATCAATCGACTATTGGCGCTACAAGCGACTGATCGGTTTCTGATCGAGTTGGCCTATCGTTCGGTGCTTGCGGTCATACCCCCCGAGCAGCGGGCCGCACTCCTCAGCGATATGCGCTCCGCGCGCTCCCGCGTAACAACGACTCGCGTCGTGGGTGCCGACAACAACGCATCGATCAAAGCCGAAATCGAGACGATGGTCGAGGTGGACGTGCAAGCGTTCGCTGACCGCATCGAAAGTACTTCCGGCCTAAGAAACTAACGAGTTCTTTCCCCCGCCCCTGCGCGCCTGGCGCGCTCGGTCGGCGCCATCCTTCGCTGTTCGGCCTCATGATCCTCTCGCGCCGCCAGCCGCGCCATCGCGCGGGCGAGCGCCAGGACCGCGGGATCGGGCGGCGGACGGGAATCTGCGGTCATGGTGCAAATCTAGCCATCGCTACCGGTGCTGCCAAAGTTGCGAAAATCGCAAACTTGCCGCCATTGGCGGCGGCTGATTCTCGATGTAACTTTCGGATTGGGCCTAGAAACCCGGACCTGAGTGACGGCTACCGCTTGGCGGCGGTTGTCGAAATGCGCCGTGAGCCTTGGCGGGCTCTATGCGCACGGTCGCGCCTTGGCGGGCGCGCCAACCTGGCCATTTTGGCCGGGAGGGCGCTGCCATGTCCAGCCGAAAGGTAAAAGCGCGCCGCCAGTCTCTCAGGCTGGTTTCTAGCTCCCGGCTGCCGGTCCGCCACCGGCCAGGCCCTAGAAAGCCGAACTTGAGAGCGATCCCATGACCATGACCGAGAACCGGTGCGACACTGCCGCGCCCGCGCATCCCGCGCGGCCAGTGTTGGAGTATCCGATGTCGCTGCAAAACTACTTTCCGCAAAGCCACCTCGACGCCGCTTTAATACAGCTCGGCGATCACTTCCTCGATCTGCGCATGCAGAGCCTCGCGGCTTCCAGCCGCAACGAAGCCAATTGCGAACGTCTCGCCGATCTTCGGCGCAAGCATCCCGCAGCCGCGCGCAACCGAGCGCTCGACGACAGGCTAGCGACCGAGACTGGCGTCGTCGCCTCGGAAGCGGAGATTGATCGCCTTAGCGCCGAAGAAGATGCGATCATCGAGCAGATCATTGCAGCCCCACCGCGGACGATCGAAGGGCTTTGCGTCAAGGCGATCATCTTGGAGCATGTGCACGAACTCTATTGCCGCGGCGCCGGCGATGAAGGCTATGAGACGCAAATGGTTCGATCACTCGCGCGCGCCGCCATATCGCTCGCCGGCATTCCGACCGAGCCGCGGCAGCAGATCGAGGCCGTCATGCGCGCATCGGCGCATCCCTCTGGTCAGATGATCGCCGCCTGACCGGCGAATCGCACGCGCAAATATCAGCGCCCGGCGGCCGTCCCGCCGGGCGACTGGCCGTACACCTGTGCAACGCCCGCAAATTTATTTTGTTGGTCTCGTAAAAACTTATTGGCGCTTTCGCGCTCAGAAGCCGCAGCCCCCCTTGCCTGCGGCCTTCGCCCTTTGCGATGTCGGCTTAAACCTTAACCCGAGGCTGCCCATGCCCCGTTCAAGACGCCCGGCGACGTTTCGACATGCGATGTTTATCAAGGCATGGCATCTCGATCTCGCCGCGGACGTTCTCAATAACGGTGCGCTGCGACGTTCAAAGCAAGACCAGCTCTGCAACGCGATCGCGTACTACTGCTTCCTGAAATCGATCGCCCTCGAAAGCGCGGAGATGACCGCATCGCCGCATCTTGTGAAAGTCGATTCCAGCATCGATCTCAGCAAGATCGGCGCGGGCATGGATCGCCATGCCGACGCCGTGCGTCAAGTCATGACATTGGACACTATCATCGGCGACAAGGTAGCCAAGGCGATCAAAGCGCACTTTATCGAAGGTCAGCACATTAAGGTCGCCGGCCTATGTCTGCAGGGGTTGCGTCACGATCCAAACGCAGTCGGCTTTGCGTTTCAGTGGGAAGTCCAGCGGGCAGCCAAAGAACTTTTCATTAAGTTCAACAGCTACGCCTCGGATCACGAATTCCACTCGGATTTCATCCGGTCCGACTCGCTCGGTCTGTTCCTGAAAATGAACAACCGGGTCAGAAAATTCGCATAAGTGGGGTCGCGCTATATAGCCGCGTACCCTATTCCGGCATTGTACCGATTTGCGCCTCGGCGCTTTCCCCGCCCTAAATCCACAGGAGTTTAAACATGGCTCTCCCCAGAGCAATGATCAGCCTCGCCGATCTGGCTCGGCTGAGCCAGATGTCGCTTGCCGAACTCACCGCGTTCGCCGAACGGCCGGTGCCCGGCCATCCATTCAAGTCCGGCACTTATTATCTCGATGGCCCCTCGCCCGCCGGCAAGTTCGGCTATCTCGCCGCACTGCGAATCGAGGTCGCGCGGCAACTTTCGGATGATGGCTGGCTGCCTTTCTCCGCGGCGATGGACGCCGTGATCTACACTGGCGCCCTGTCGGCCTATAGCGGCGATCTGCCCGCGCCGCGCTTCGCGCCGGATCAGGACTATTGGGTCGCCGTATTAGGCGCACGCACAAACTGGGGCGCGCAGCCGCGAGAAGGCTGGCCGGCTACTGGCTTTGGCCCTGGCGAGGTTTGGACGCAAGGCCACTTCGACGGCACTTACGATGTCGTCGTCGGCGCGATCAAATCGCGCATCATCCGCGACACGATGGCGGCCGATGCGGACGGCAACGAGCCCGACGATTTCGCGCGCGTGCTGCTGGCCAACGTTTCGGCCGCCGATCGCCGATTGCGCAAACGCGCCGCGGCGCTCGGCATCAATCTCGGCGACGCCTGACAGATAGAGGGACCTTCATGACCAAGCCTGCCCAACGGCGCCGGACCAAACCGGCGCCGCAAACTTTTGTGCGCCGTGCCGAGGTGCGCGGCTCATCCTTCCATGCGGCGACCGGATCATTCTCCGCCGTTATCGCCACCGAAACGCCGGTGCGCCGGCGCGGCTACGACGGCGATTACTTGGAAGTTCTATCGCTCGCGCCTGGCGCCGTCCGCATGCAGCGGCTCACGTCCGGCGCCGCACCGTTGCTCGACTCGCATCGCGCCGGCTCAACGCACGACCAGATCGGCATCGTCACCGACGCGCGTATCGAAAGCGGGCGCCTCATCGCCGAAGGTCGTCTCTCTGCGCGCGACGATGTGAAGCCGATCGCTTCCGATCTCGCTGGTGGCACGCCGCCGAATGTCAGCGTCGGCTATCGCGTTTACGCGAGCGAGGAAAGCCGATCGAAGGACGGCGTCCTGATCGTCACGCGCACGGATTGGGAACCGTTTGAGATGAGTTTCGTGCCGATCCCGGCCGATCCGAAAACTTTTATCCGCAGCCTGAAAGGTAATGATATGGACGACGATATCATCGAACACGACGATACGACGATCGAGGAAAGTCGCTCGACTGAAATCGAGACGCGCTCCGCACCCAAACGCAGGATGTCCGATCGCGACGCTCGCGTTGCTTACGAAATTTGTGCAAGCCAGAACATCCCGGGCGACTTTGCGCGCGGCCTTATCGACGACGGCCGCTCGCTCGATGAATTCCGTTCGGCCGTGTTCGATCGGCTCGCCGATCAGGCTAACCGCACGAAAACCGGCGGAGTCCGCGAACCCGGCACCGGCAACAATTTCTCCAATCCGGAATTTCTCAGCCGCTCGATCGAAGATGCGCTCTACGCGCGCATGACCGGCGCCGCGCCGGAAGGTGCTGCCCGTGAACTTGTCGGCCGTTCGCTGATCGACCTCGGCGCCATGATCATGGAATCCCGCGGCGAACGCGTCTCCTGGGCGCGGCGGTCTGCGATTGCCGATCAGATGTTGATGACTCGTTCGGATATGGGCGGGCATCACACGACCAGCGACTTCCCGATCCTGCTTGCTAGCGCCGGCAACCGTGTGCTGCTCGACTCGTTCAAGGTGGCCGAGTGCCCCCTCAAGGCCATCGCCCGCCGCCGCAATGCGGCCGACTTTCGCGCCATCTCCATGCTGCGGCTGAGCGAAGCGCCGCGGCTCGATAAAGTCGGCGAAAGCGGAGAAGTCAAATACGGCACGCGGTCGGAAACCAAGGAAGGCTTCAAGGTCGAGACCTTTGCCAAGATATTCGGCATCTCGCGCAACGCCCTGATCAACGACGACCTCGGCGCTTTCGCGGACTCCCATCGGGCGTGGGGCCGTGCTGCCGCGGAAACGGAAGCAGAGTTGCTCGTTTCGCTGTTCACCGCCAATGGCGGCAATGGCGTCAACCTGGACGATGGCAATCCGCTGTACTCGACCGCGCGCGGCAACAAGGCGGCCGCAGCTTCGGTCATCGACCTCGCCAATTTCTCGCTTGCGCGCCAGGCGATGCGGGAGCGCAAGGGCCTCGACGGCAAATCGCCGATCAGCGTGACGGCGAAGCACCTCGTTGTCGGCCCCGCGAAAGAGACCGAAGCCGAAGTCTTGGCGACGGCGATCAACGCGGCGAAACTCTCCGATGTCAACCCGTTTGGCGGCAGGGTGACCGTTCACGTCGAACCGCGCTTTCCGGGCAACGCCTGGCGCCTGTTCGCCGACCCGGCCGAGGCCGATGTCGTGACGATCGGATATCTCGACGGCAACATCGGGCCTAAGGTCGATGTGCGCGAAGGCTGGTCGACGCTCGGCGTGGAATTCCGCTGTGTGCTGGATTTCGGCTGCGGCATCAGCGACTGGCGCGGCACGCATCTGAACGCCGGCGCTTAAGACAATTTACCGGTGGGGTGTTCCTGAGGGCGTCGCGGCCACGTCCAACAACAGCAAGTTCACCTCCCTGCCCCCCACCGGTACCCTGCACGCGACGGCGCGGGGACGAGACAGTGGGGTTAAGGTGAGCGCCGGCCGCACCAATTTTTCATTGCGATACGCGCATTCCATGACGACACCAACCGCCACAGCGCCGGCGCGCGAGCCAAAAAGCGCGCTACCACCATCGTTGCCGCCGCGCGGCTTGTCGCGCGCGCAAGCGGCCGAATATGTCGGCGTCGGCGCGACCTTGTTCGATCAGCTTGTGAAGGACGGGCGGATGCCGCCTGCGAAGCGAATCAACGGCCGGACGGTTTGGGATCGGCGCCGGCTTGACGAAGCGTTCGAGGCCCTTGACGATGGCACCGGGAACCCTTGGGACTAGGGATGCGCATTCGGCTGAAATATCTCAGTGAGGACGTTGACCGCCACGGCAACGTGCGCTGCTACGTCCGCATGGCCGGCAGGCCAAAAGTGCGCCTCCGCAAGATGCCCGGCACGCCGGAATTCATGGAGGAGTATCGCGCAGCGGTCGTGGCGGCCGAGACAGCGCCCCGCCAGGCGCGCGTGATGGCGCGGGGCTCGTTCGGCTATTTGTGCCGGCTGTACTATGGAAGCGCAACCTTCAAGGCTCTTGACAAGAGCACCCAAGATTGGCGTCGGCGCGCGCTCGATGAAGTGTGCACGGCGCACGCCGACAAGCCCGTCGCTCTCATGCGCGCGCGGCACGTCCGCAAGCTTCGCGACGAAAAGGCCGATGCGCCATCGGTCGCCAATACACGATTGAAAGCGCTGCGCGCTCTGTTCCGCTGGGCCATTGAGGCCGACGAGATCGACAGCAATCCGGCGCGCGACGTTCACCTCATCCGGTACGCGACACAGGGCTATCACTCATGGACGCTAGATGAGGTCGCGGCATTCGAGGCAAAGCACCCGATCGGCAGCAAGGCGCGCCTGGCGCTTGCGATATTGCTCTACACCGCCTGCCGGCGAGAGGACGCCGCCCGGCTCGGCCCGCAGCACATCCGCGGCAACCGCTTACGCTACACGCAGGCGAAGAACGAACACCGCAGCCCGGTGGCGATGGATATTCCGGTCCACCCGGATCTTCGCATCGCGATCGACGCGACGCCGAGAGACCACCTAACGTTCCTCGCGACCGAGTACGGCAAGCCCTTTACCCCTGCCGGCTTCGGAAATTGGTTTCGGGACCGGTGCAATGAGGCCGGCCTGCCTCACTGCACCGCGCATGGCCTTCGCAAAGCGACGGCTGCGCGTCTCGCTGAGCGCGGCGCGACAGCTCACGAGATCATGGCGATCACCGGCCATAAGACGCTGGAGGAGGTCGAACGATACACGCGCGCCGCTCGGCAATCTCGCCTAGCAGACTCAGCGATGGCAAAGCTATGAATCAGATCGCAGTATTGAAGTCGGTCTGGAAGAAGGATGACGCCGGACGTTGGGCCATCCATGGCATGAAAGGCGTCGACCTGAAGCCACGCGAAGGCTTCGAGCGGGACTATTTCAAGATAGAAGATGAGATGGTCATGCTTACTGACCGTCCCGGACCAGTAATGCGGGATTTATTCTCTACGTTTGGTCTTACTGAATTTATAATTCGACAAAGCATCGTTCCTATCGTTGCTTGGAACGAGGGCGATCAAGGAATGAGATGCATCGGAACTGGATTTTTCATAAGCGCCTCCGGACTCCTAATGACAGCTGCTCATGTCATTAGAGACCCGATAGATGACCAATACGCCGACTTTACCAAGATCGGCGAGAAAACTATCAGGTTCGACAAATCCTTAAAAATGGGAGTTCTGATTCCCACCAACCCAGCGATGCGAAACGCGCCGGCTGAAATATTCAATGCTCCAGATGAAATTCGGGAGGCCCTCTCAATTATCGCACCCATCGAATGGGCTACAAATTGGGGGCAAGAGGTCGTTGGGCCTTTATTTCACATGAAGCCTGAATACAAACTCGACCTCGATATCGCAGTTTGCAAAATCGCGGCCAACCAAATTGGAGGCTCATACCAGCCACTAAATATTGGTCAGCACGATCTCAGGGTTGGCGATCGCGCGGTCGCAATCGGATATGCGGAGATGAAGAATATCCAGTTCGGCGACCAGGAGGCTTACGAGCCATCGCTTGTTGTGTCCGTCGGCTCGGTAACTAACGTGTATCCGGACAATATCACAAAGAAGGAAGCCACCACACCTGGCCCGTGTTTCGAATTTGACGCTAGAATTCCGGGAAAAATGAGCGGCGCACCGATTCTTGTTGGGTCAGGAATCGTTACAAAAGGAGTTGTAAGCCGAAGCTGGCAAGATGAGCGACGCGCGAGCGGCGGCCTTATTGCTCCCATGATGGGTCTGAACCTAGCCAATGGCAAAAGCCTCCTTCAACTCATGGAGGACGGCTCGGAAGGAATAGCTAGACTAATGGGAGCAGATCGCCTGTGAAGCGACCATAAAAAATGCAAACTTTAGATAAAGACGATTTTCGAACGATTCTTGAAGATGCGCGGGCGCGCCACGCCGCGGTAGTTGCGCTCATTTACTTCAACGATACGCAGGCTATGAACCTCTTGCGCCTCTATCTGACGGTTGGAGTTGCGACGCTCTCAGGCGCGATCGCGGCGCTCACAAAAGACACTGTGATCCCTATCGCGACGGGCTGGGCGCTCGCGGCAACTACCGGTGTTATGCTCTTTGGATCGATACTGTGTCTTTTGGCGATGGCATCAGGAACAATCAACTTGCCTGGCCGTGACGCAGATTTTTGGCTGTGGGGCTTAGACCCACAAGTGGAAAAGACCGACGTTCTCAAGCGCTATCTGGAGAACCTTAAAGAGAAAGCGGAAACTAATCGTGGCCTCACCGAGCGCAGCGGCATAGCGCTGAAGTACGCCAAATATTGCGTCGTGGCAGCGATCATCGCTGCCGCGTGTGCCGGCGCACTTGCGCTTCGCCTTAAGAGCTAGCGCGGCGAAGGCCGCGGCGTCTCCGATTTCCGATGATCGGTATCGGTCGGGGGCGGTGGCGGCGGTGGCCTATCGTTCGATTGACTCATGTCGAATCTCCACCATCGAATATCCCGCGACAGTTGCGAAAGGTCGAGTCCTTCTCGCTGTCGGTGGACAAATGGCGAAAATCGACTGTCCCACTGTAATGCCGGGTGGAACATAACTTTGATTTTATCAAGTGAAATCAAAGCTGAATTTTCGGGCTGGCGCTCCCTAGGGGACTCGAACCCCTGTTTTCGCCGTGAGAGGGCGACGTCCTGGGCCGCTAGACGAAGGGAGCTTTAGCCAGGAAGCCCCCGAGATAGCCGCGATCGGCCGCCAGCGCAAGCGCCGCGCAGGGCTTGCTTTTCGGGCAGGCTCAGGGTTGCGGCGTCAGCCGCAGGCGGCCGAGCGGGCGCAGCGTATCGGGGTCGTAGGTGCGCAATTCGGTCGCGCCGCCGGCCTCGATGGTCACGAGAATCTGCGCCTCGCCGATCGCGGTGCCGACCACGCGGGCGCCGGGCGGCAGTCGGTCGATGGCCTCGACGAGCGTGCGCGGCGCGCCGGTCCCGGCCGCCGGGCTGTCTCCCGTTTGGTAGACCTTGTAACCGATGACGCCGAACACGGCGGCCATGCCGACCACCAGCGTCGCCGACGAGATCATCATCAGCCGGCGCACCTTGGCGACGGCGGCTTCCTGCTCGGGCGTCAGCGGCTTTTCGGCGTCGGTATCGGACATCGGCACCTTCGGGTTCAGGATCGAACCGGTTCTCTGTATACAGATGGCATGGACTTAAGCACCGAAACCGTCAACGTCGCCGCCGAGGATGCCGGCGCGCGGCTCGATCGCCTGCTCGCGGCGCGCATTCCGGCGCTGTCGCGCTCGCGGCTCAAGGCCCTGATCCTTGACGGTCAGGTCAGCATCCAGCCTGCCAGCGGCAAAATCGTGCAGGCGGCGCGCACCATCCTTGATCCGTCGGCGGAGGTCAAATCCGGCGACGTCATCACGGTGACGTTGCCGCCGCCGGAAGATGCCCGGCCCGCCGGCGAGGATATCCCGCTCGCCATCGTCTACGAGGATGATGACCTCATCGTCATCGACAAGCCGGCCGGCCTCGTCGTGCATCCGGCCGCCGGCCACGCCACGGGCACCCTGGTGAACGCGCTGATCGCGCATTGCGGCGACAGCCTGTCCGGCATCGGCGGCGTCAGGCGCCCCGGCATCGTGCACCGCCTCGACAAGGACACCACGGGGCTGATGGGGGTCGCCAAGAACGATCGCGCCCACACGGCGCTGGCGCAGCAGTTCGCCGACAAGCTCGAAAGCGGCCTCGAGCGCGGCTATCTGGCGCTGGTCTGGGGCGCGCCGGAGCGGACGCGCGGCACCATCGACGCGCCGCTCGACCGTCATCCCTCGGCGCGGGAGAAGCAGGCGGTGCGCAAAGGCGGCCGCGACGCGATCACGCACTGGGAACTGCGCGAGAGCTTTCATGATGCCGACGGCAAACCGGTCGCCAGCCTGATCGAGTGCCTGCTCGAAACCGGCCGCACCCACCAGATCCGCGTCCATCTTGCCCATATCGGCCATCCGATCCTCGGCGACGAGACCTACGGCACCGGCTTCAAGACCAAGGCCGCCCGGCTGTCGCCGCCCGCCCGCGCCGCGCTGTCCGCGCTGGCGCGGCAGGCGCTGCATGCGGCCATCCTCGGCTTCACACATCCCGTGTCGGGGCAGCGTCTCGAGTTCGAGGCGCCCTTGCCGCCCGACATGACCCGGCTCGCCGCCGCCCTGCGGGGCTGATCCAGCCCTTGAATTGCCGGGGTGCGACATTATCTCCTGTCTCGTGAGCACTCCCACATCTGTGAATCCATTCAGAAAGGCCCGTTCCGCCCGGAACGGCGCGCCCGATTGCGGCGTTACCGTGTTGACGACGCCGGCCAATGGCCCCGCGCCAACTGCGGCGGTCGAAAAATAAGACGATAGAACAACGGTTTAGCCCCGCGATAAGGGGTCACGGGGTCGTGACGGCGCAATGCTTGGCGTCATCCGTCCTGAACCGTTATGCTGCACGTGCGTCCGTTGGAGAGAGCGGACGTTTCTTGGATGCGCACCGTCGGCTCGGGGAGCGGCGGTGACAACCGCCCGCCGATCCGTCGGGGGCATTTTATAGGAGGGCGCTTATGGCCCGTTCTGCTGCAATCCCGGCACTCAATGCCGAATCTGGTCTGTCACGTTACCTCGAGGAAATCCGCCGGTTCCCGATGCTGGAACCGCAGCAGGAGTACATGCTCGCCCGAAGCTGGCGCGAGCACGGGGATCGTGAAGCCGCCCACAAGCTCGTCACCAGCCATCTGCGACTCGTGGCCAAGATCGCCATGGGCTATCGCGGCTACGGCCTGCCGATCTCGGAAGTCGTTTCCGAGGGCAATGTCGGCCTGATGCAGGCGGTGAAGCGCTTCGAGCCCGAAAAGGGCTTCCGCCTCGCGACTTATGCGATGTGGTGGATCAAGGCCGCGATCCAGGAGTACATCCTGCGTTCGTGGTCGCTGGTTAAGATGGGCACGACCGCCAATCAAAAGAAGCTGTTCTTCAACCTGCGCAAGGCCAAGAGCAAGATCTCGGCGCTGGAAGAAGGCGATCTTCGTCCCGAACACGTCAAGACGATCGCAACCCAACTCGGCGTCACCGAGCAGGATGTGGTCGATATGAACCGCCGCCTCGGCGGCGATGCTTCGCTCAACGCTTCGATCCGCGACGACGGCGAATCGGGCGAATGGCAGGACTGGCTGGTGGACAATTCGCCGAGCCAGGCGACCATTCTCGAGGACTCCGAGGAGAGCAGCAACCGCCACAAGGCGCTGATCGGCGCGCTCGACGTGCTCAACGAACGTGAGCGGCGCATCTTCGAGGCGCGCCGCCTCGCCGACGACCCGGTGACGCTCGAAGAGCTCGCCGCCGAGTTCGGCGTGTCGCGCGAGCGCGTGCGCCAGATCGAAGTGCGCGCGTTCGAGAAGGTGCAAAAGGCGGTGAAGAACTCGATCTCCGCCCTCGAAACCCCGGCGGTCGGCGCGCAGGCGCAGGTGACCTCCGCGGCGATGCACTGACCGTCATCGCGCAAACGACATCGAAGGCCGGGCCGCAAGCCCGGCCTTTTTGTTTGCGGGCGGCGTGACGCCGCGGATGGCGGCGCCCACGGAACTTTTGCGGTTCCCCGAGATTGTCGGCGGGAAGCCGGAGGAACCGCATGAAGACCCCGAAAGTGCTGAACGATGTCGAGCAGGAAGCGGCGCGGCAGCTCAATGCGCTGACGCGCGCCGTGAAGAAGCAGTATCGCCGTTTGGTATCGACCGGATCGCGCCCGAAGCCGCAAACCGCGGAACGGCGTTATCTCAAGGCCGCGGAAGAAACCATCGCCAGCGCCGAAAAGATCATCAACCGGCTGAAGCCGCGCATTGCGGCGGCCAAGCGTTCTCTGGGCATCTCCCCCGGCAAGGCCAAGCGTAAGGTCAAGCGCAAGACGGCGCGGGCGGCGGCCAAGCGCGCGACGGTGCAAAAGCGGGCCGCACGATCCCGCAAGAAGAAGCTTTAGAGCAAGCCGCCTCGCGCGCCGGACAAGTCAGTTCTTCAACTTGTCCCGCTTCTCGGCTTCAAGCGCCTCGAAGGTCGGCATGTTCGGGCAGTAATCCTGCCAGTGCGTGTCGCCGGGATCGGCCTTGAGTTCGTGCAGGCACTGCCTCTTGTCGGCGCAGAGCGAGCACACGCGTTGCAGATCATGCAGCACGCCCGGCTCGCTGTGCGCGATCTCCTCTTCATCGAGACCGAGACTGGCCATGCGCCGATACATCGGATAGGCGGCCGCCGCCCCTTTGTGACGGACTTCCTCGAGTTCGGGAACGCTGACGCCCATGTCGGACGCGATCTTGGCGGCTTCGTCACCGCCGACGCTTGTCGACAAAGGCGCCGCTGTCAGATCGCGCCACCACTGCGCAAGCCGCTGCAGCGGCGATCGAATGGCTTCGGGAGACGTCGGGGACATCGCAGGCCTCGCATGGCGAAACTGTATTTCGTACAGTGGCCAGCCGGTTGCCCGCAGCATTGATGAAAATCAAACAACGGCGCTCGCATACCGGGAATTGACGGCCAGCGGCGCTTGCGCGCGAAAACGTGAAGGCCGCGCGCCGCCTCCCGTGGTACTCTGGTCTCAAGGCTCGTGGCAGGACCGCAGCCAGACAGACAATTTGGCAAGGGTCGGAAACGTGCCACGGCAGCCTCAACCCAGAGACGGGAGGCGCCTATGGCTCATTCTCACCTCATCGCCGGAGCAACCGGCAGTGCGGCCGTGCCGACCATTCGCAAAATCGGACTGGCCGATCTGAAGGACGCGTTGTCGCGCGGCGCTGACGACTTCCTTGCCATGCCGACGCACGCGATCTTCCTGTGCGTGATCTATCCGCTGATCGGCCTCATCGCCGCGCGCCTCGCCTTTGGCTACTCGGTGCTGCCTTTGCTCTATCCCCTCGCCACCGGCTTCGCGCTGGTCGGGCCATTGGCCGCCATCGGCCTTTACGAACTCAGCCGGCGGCGTGAGCAGGGCCTCGACGTTTCGGCGAGCGACGCGTTCAACGTGCTGCGCTCGTCGTCGATCGGCGCCATCGTCGCGCTGGGTCTGCTCCTGGTCGTCATCTTCGCGTTATGGATGGGCGTGGCCAATGCGATCTATATCGACAACTTCGGCTACAAGCCGCCGGCCTCGGCGGGCGCGTTCATCCATGAGGTGCTCACGACCGAAGCGGGCTGGAATCTGATCGTGGTCGGCAATGCGGTGGGGCTGATCTTCGCCGCGGTTGCGCTGACGCTCAGCGCCGTGTCGTTCCCCATGCTGCTCGATCGCGACATCGGCGCCGCCGGCGCATTGCTGACATCGATTCGCGCCGTCGCCGCCAACCCGCTGGTGATGGCGGCATGGGGCCTCATCGTCGCGGCGCTGCTGCTGATCGGCTCGCTGCCGTTCTTCATCGGCCTGACGGTGGTGCTGCCGATCCTCGGCCATGCCACATGGCATCTCTATCGCAAGCTGGTGGTCGCCGACGGCACACCGGCGCCGACCTATCGCGACGACAGCGAGCGGATCAGGCGTCCCGCCGCGGACTTCCCGGCGGCGCTGTTTCCGTGGCGGAAATAGAGACAAGGCGGGGCTTCGGCCCCGCCTTTCTCACTCAGCGAAAATATGCGACTAGCGCATCGGCGGCGCGAAGATCAGGCCGCCGTCTTTCCAGAGCTTGTTGTAGCCCCGCTCCAAGCCGATCGGCAGGATGTTGCGGTCGTAGCTTTCGCCATAATTGCCGACCTGCTCGACGACGCTGACTGCCCATTCCCGTCGCAAGCCGAGCATGGCGCCAAGATCTTCCAGCTTCCCAACGAAACGCTGAATGTTGGGGTTGCTGCTGCCGGCCGCCTCTCCGACATTCTTCGAGTTGATGCCGAGCTCTTCGGCCTGGATCATCGCAAAGAAGCTCCAGCGAACGACATTGGCCCAGGCGTCATCACCCGAACGCACCGAAGGCGACAACGGCTCCGTGGAAATGATGTCGGGCAACACGACGTGCGCTTTCGGATTCGGGGCGGTGGAGCGCGTCGCGGCCAGTTGCGAGCGGTCGTTGATCAGCGCGTCGCAACGGCCGGTGAAGTAGGCCTGCGCGACGTTGTCGGCGTTCTCGAAAGCCACCGTCTGATACTTGAGGCCGCGGCTGCGGAAGAAGTCGGCCAGATTGCGCTCGGTATCCGTGCCGGCGATGAGGCATATGCTGGCACCGTCGAGGTCGCGTGCCGTCTTGATACTGGACGAGGCTTTCACCATGAAGCCCTGGCCGTCATAGAAATTCGTGCCGATGAAATTGATTCCGAGCTTGGTGTTGCGCGACAGGGTCCAGGTCGCATTGCGAGCCAGCACGTCGATATCGCCGCTCTGAAGGGCGGTGAAGCGGTCCTTGGCCGAGAGCGGCACGTACTTCACCTTGCCCGCATCGCCGAATACCGCCGCGGCCACGGCGCGACAGATGTCGACATCGAAGCCTTGCCATTGGCCGGATTTGTCGGGCAGCGAAAACCCGGCAAACCCAGGATTGACGCCGCAGTTCAGGACGCCGCGCGCCTTCACCGTTTCGAGACGCGACGATTGCGCCAAAGACAAAGCCGGATACGCCGACAGAATTGCAGTGGCGGCGACCGCAATAACGCTACTCAACTTCATGACCGTTACCCCTCTTTACTGACAGACTTGACTGACACGCGGAACGGTCCGGCTCCGCCGCCTAGTTGAACGATGCCCCCGGCGTGATGTTACGTTTGGGCGCGGTCTGCTCGATCGCCTTACCGATGAGGTCCATGGCGGCGTCGATCTGATCCGGCGTTGTCGTGGCGGGCGGCACGAAGCGCAGTACCGAGCCGCCGCGGCGCAGCGAGAAGATCAGGCCGTTGTCGAAGCAATATTTTCCGATGGCGCGGCCTTCGTCGGTCGCGGGCTCCTTGCCCTGCCGGTCGCGCACGAGCTCGACGCCGGTGAGCTGGCCGCGACCGCGCACGTCGCCGATCATTTCGTAGCGTTGCTGCAGGGCCTCGAGGCGCGCGCGCATATGCGCGCCGATTCGGCGGGCCCTGTCGATGACGTTGTCCTGCGCGATGACGTCGAGGCTTGCGGTGCCGGCCGCGCAAATGAGCGGGTCGTTGGCGTGCGAGTGCGTCGCCGCGTAGCCTTCGCGCACCACCTTATCCTCGATCTCCGCCGTGGTGGTGACGGCGCTGATGCCGACGCCGCCGCCGAAATGCTTGGCCACCGTAACGATATCCGGCACGATTCCTTCGCTTTCGAAGCCGAACATCTGTCCGAGCTTGCCGAGACCGGTCTGCTCCTCGTCGACGATGAGCAGCATGTCGCGCTGGTGACAGAGCTGCTGCAGCTCTTTGAGCCAGCCGGGCGGCGGCTCGATCACGCCGCCGGCGCTGAACAGCGGCTCGGTGATGACGGCGGCGGGCTTGCCAGTGGTCTGCGCGTCGAGAAGATCGAAGCTCACCTTGAGGCAAGCGAACTTGCAACTCGGAAAGGTCTGGTTGAGCGGGCAGCGGTAGCAATAAGGCGCGACGATCGCGTATGTACCGCCCGGCAGATGGCCATGGCCGGCGTGCCAACCGGAAAAGGTCACAGCGCGCGTTGCGTCGGACAAGCCATGAAAGCTGATATGCGGGCTCGCGATTTCGAAGCCGCCGGTATACTTGCGGGCGATCATCATCGCCATTTCATTGGCATCGGCGCCCGATTCGCCGAACAGCGATTTCTGCAGCGGCTTCGGCATGATCTGGCCGAGACGGCTTGCGAGCTCGATTTCCTTGACGTTGTAGTGGCTGGAATGGGCGTGCAGCAGCGTGTCGCAGGCGCCCTTGATGGCCGCGGTGATGATCGGATGATTGTGTCCGAGCGCCGAGCACATCTGGCCGGAGTTGAAGTCGAGATACTCCTTTCCGGTGACGTCCCAGACCACCGAGTCCTTGCCGCGCTCGAAGACGGGCCCCTCATTGGTCTTCTTGTCCATGCGCGCACGGAAGGAATATTGCGCGGCATCGCCCAGCAGGGCGGCTTCACGAGAGGCAGCGGAATTGGACGCTTCTGACATGGATCGATCTTTCAGGACTGGGAACGCGGGACGCTCGAACGCTTGCTGAAGGAGACGACGTGACTTTCGAGCGCAGCAAGCGCACTCAGAAGATGGCTCTCGATCGAGAAGGCGGCCGCCGTCGGGTCGCGGCGCGTCACCGCGTCCAGGATGACACGGTGTTCCTTCAGCGATTGCTTGATACGGCCGGGGATATTCCAGAGGATGCTGCCCGGAAAAAGATTCCAGGCTTGGTCGATCATGTCGACGAGGATCGGATTGCCGCCGGCGGCGTAGAGGATGTAACGGAATTCATGATCGGCATCTTGAGCGACCGGTATGTCGCCGGCCTTGATCGTGTCCGTCATCCGCTGCAGTTGCTCTTTCATGCGCCGGATGTCGTCGCCGGATATCTTGGCGGTGCCGAGCCGCGCCGCTTCGGTCTCGAGCAGCGCGCGGACGCGATAGACGTTGCGCAGCCGGTCGAGGTCGAGTTCGGCGACACGAACGGAGCGATGGCTTTCCTGCACGAGCACGCCGCGCGCCAACAGCTCGAGCACCGCTTCGCGCACCGGCGTCGAGCCGAGGCCGAGATCCTGCACCAACTGAACCTGCCGCAGCTCCTGCCCGGGCGCGTACCGACCGGAGCGAATGGCCGCGCCAAGCTGGTCGATCGCCACTTCGCGCTTGGTCTTGAACCGGCCGCTGCCGCCTGAAATCGCCGTCATCTGTCTGAACAACCTTCGTTCGCCGGCCCTATGCCCGTTGCCGACCATATTTTATAAAATGTAAAATGCAAATTGTATTATGTCAAATGTGCAGCTGCGGCGGCGCCGGTGCTCGACGTTTGCAGACAGCAAAAAGCCGCCCGCGGCGTAGCCGGGAGCGGCTTTTAAAGGGATGAGATCTGGCTGGAAGGGACCTAGCTGAAGGGCGTGGCCGGAACGCCGTCGCTGCTAAACGGTCGGGCTATTCGCCCCAAGCGCGGAAGGATTCTTCGAAGGCGCGGCCGCCGGGGGTGCCCTTCTCGATGGCGAGGATCGCGCGCTTGCCGCTGGTATAGACGACCGGGATGTCGAACCAGTCGCGCTCCTTGAGGAGTTGGATGTTGCGTTCCTTGTCCACCTGGATCGACGACAGGCCGATCAGGAAGTAGTTGTTGGTCACCTTCACCGAGAGCCCGGCGAGCGGCACGCCGCGCGCTTCCTCGTTCTGCTTCATCAGCAGACCCGGCACGTTGCCGATGCCGCCTTCCGAGAAATCGGCGGGCAGCGTGAACATGACTTCGATGGTGTGGCTGGCCGGCAGCGCCTTGTCGGTATTCCGCCGCAGCGACCACGTCATGCGCATGCGGCGCTCGGGGATTTCGACGTCGGCGCGGATCGCCAGTTCGGGCGCAAGTCCGGCGCCGGGCGACACGGTCTCGGTGCGCCACACCGCCGAGCCGACATAGCGCTTGCCCTGCGGATCGGACGGATCCTCGTCGTAGAGCACCACCTTCTGCGCCACCGCGGCGGCGGGCGCCGCGGCGGACTGCGCCGTCGAATCGTTGGTGGCGCCGATGCGGTCGGTGATCTTGGGCCGGCCGGCCGGCGTTTCCGACGTCGCCGAGGGCGGCGTGGCCGGTGTCGGCTGCGAACTCGCCGTCATGTTGCGATAGGTGCCGACGATGGTGTCGCGCTGCCAGTAACCCAGCACCCCGACCACGCCGAGCACCAGCAACACCACCGCGGCCTTGATCAAACCACCGTAGGAACGGGCCGGACGCTGGTAGGCGGCATCCTCGTCGGTCGGCTCCGGCGACAACGGCGCGCTGCGGCGCGATCGGGGAAACGGCTTTACCGCCGGCTCCGCGGTGGCCGGCGGATAGGCATCGGCCTGATGCGTATCCGGCTCGGCCGGCTGCCGTTGCTCGACGTCCTCGGCCGGCTCGAAATAGTGCGGCGCCGGCTCGACCGGCTGCTCGTCGGGAATGTCCTGGACGTCGCGGTGGAAGTCTTCGTGCGCCCTGTGCCGGCTATCCGCCGGGCTGGACGCGTCATGGTCGTCGGCATCGTCGAAGGCACGGCGCGCCGCGCGATTGGCCTCGGCGCTGGCGCTTCCCAGTCCCTCGGCCTCGACCGCGGTACCGTGAAAATCCTGCAAGCCGTGGGTGGGCTGAGAATCTTCTTCCGCCCCTTCCGAAGCCGCCTGCTTTGCCGACTCATCGGCCTCCAGCCGGCGGATCGCATCCTCCAGCGCCAGGCGCTCGCCCGTGATCTCCGATTCATCGAGCTTGGGCTCGACACCGCGGAGTTGATTGACCAGCGCGGTTCGCGCGCGCTCGTACAACTCACGGCGGTTTTCACCCGTGTTGGTGTCGAGGCCGGCGACGGCGCGGGCAATCAGGGGGTAGTAATCGGCCATTGGCGCTTAAGGAAACCTGTTTTGCGAGTATTGTGAGGCGCGGATTGTCGTCCTTCAGCCGTTAGGTCTCGAACGGGTTCTTCATCAGGATCGTATCGTCCCGCTCCGGGCTGGTAGACAACAGAGTCACGGGACAGCCGATTAGTTCCTCGATTCGGCGCACGTATTTTATCGCCTGCGCGGGCAGTTGTGCCCACGATCGGGCGCCCGCAGTTGGTTCTTTCCAGCCGTCGATAGTCTCGTAGACCGGCTCGACCGCCGCCTGGGCATGCTCGCCGGCGGGCAGATAGTCTATATCCCGGCCATCGAGCTTGTAGCCGACGCAGACCTTAATCTCGTCGAGGCCGTCCAGGATGTCGAGCTTGGTCAGGGCGATGCCGTCGATGCCGCAGGTCGAGACGGTTTGCCGCACCAGCACGGCATCGAACCAGCCGCAGCGCCGCGCCCGCCCGGTGACGGTGCCGAACTCGCGGCCGCGCTCGCCGAGCGTCTTGCCGATGTCGTTGTCCATCTGATCGGTCGGGAACGGCCCGTCGCCGACGCGGGTGGTGTAGGCCTTGGTGATCCCGAGGACGTAGTCGATGGCGTTGGGGCCGAGGCCGGCGCCGGTCGCGGCCTGGCCGGCGACCGTGTTCGACGAGGTCACGTAAGGATAGGTGCCGTGGTCGATGTCCAGCAGCGCGCCCTGGGCACCCTCGAACAGGATGCGGCGGCCTTCGCGGCGCTTGGCATCGAGCAGACGCCACACCGAGTCCATGTAGGGCAGCACTTTCGGCGCGATGGCGGCGAGGTGGTCGTAAAGCTCCTTCGGCGCGATCTCGGCCATGCCGTTGCCGCGGCGCAGCGCATTGTGGTGCGCCAGCAGCCGCTCGATCTTGCCGCCGAGCATCGGCAAATCGGCGAGGTCCATGAAGCGGATGGCGCGACGGCCGACCTTGTCCTCATAGGCCGGGCCGATGCCGCGCTTGGTGGTGCCGATGCGCGCCGACGAATTCTCGCGGATGGCCTCGAGCTCGCGATGCAGCGGCAGGATCAGCACGGCGTTTTCCGCGATGCGCAGATTGTCGGGCGTGACCTTCACGCCCTGCGCGCCGAGGGTGTCGATTTCCTTGAGCAGGGCTTCCGGGTCGATGACGACGCCGTTGCCGATCACGGACAGCTTACCTTCGCGCACCACGCCGGACGGCAGCAGCGACAATTTGTAGGTGGCGTTGCCGATGACCAGGGTATGGCCGGCATTGTGGCCACCCTGGAAGCGGACGACAACGTCCGCCTGCTGCGACAGCCAGTCGACGATCTTACCCTTGCCCTCGTCGCCCCACTGCGACCCGACCACCACGACATTCGCCATGAAAATTTCATCTCCGCGTCAGCGCCTGGACACTGACGCCGGGCGGTGCCGGTCAGGTCCACCCTCGGATAAAGGATGGAGGCCCCGGAGGCAAGGCAAACCGGCTTGGAGAATGCTTCCGGGACGGCTTGTTTCGCCTGAGTTTTCAACAGGCTAACGCTTCCCAGCCTTCAGGGCTCTAGCACGTAGCGGCCCGGCGCATCGGCGAAGCTGCCGTAGCCGCCGTCGATAGCCGGTGGCGGCACCCAGGCGCCCGAGCGGGCGGTGAGCCAGGCGAGCCAGTCCGGCCACCACGAGCCGGAAACCTGACCCACCGTCATGAACCAAGTGTCCGGATCGACGTGCGGGGCGTCCCCAGCAGCGGTGGTGACCCGGTAGTGCAGCCCCGTACGGTGGCGGTCCGACACGATGCCGACATTGTGACCGCCGGACGCCAGCAGATACGTCACCTCGGTCTCGGTCAGCCGGTGGATCTTGAAGGTCGAGCGCCACGGCGCGACGTGGTCGCGCTCGGTGCCCACGGCGAAAATCGGCACCCGGATATCGGCCAGCGACACCGGCCGCTCGCCGACCGTATAGCGGCCCTCCGCGAGGTCGTTGTTCAAAAACAGCTTGTGCAGATACTCGCTGTGCATGCGATAGGGCATGCGCGTCGCGTCGGCGTTCCAGGCCATCAGGTCGCTCATCGGCTCGCGCTCGCCCATGAGGTAGTTGCGCGTCAGATACGACCAGACCAGATCGTTCGAGCGCAGCATCTGGAAGGCGCCGGCCATCTGCGTGGTGTCGAGAAAGCCCTGCTCCCACATCATGTCGTCGAGGAAGGCGAGCTGGCTCTCGCTGATGAACAGCATCATCTCGCCGGCTTCGGTGAAATCGGTCTGCGCCGCGAGCAAGGTCACCGTCTGCAGACGGTCGTCGTGATCGCGCGCCATCGCCGCCGCCGCGATCGACAGCAAGGTGCCGCCGAGACAATAACCGACGGCATGCACCTTGCGCCCCGGCTCGATCTCGCCGATGCGGTCGAGCGCCGCCATCACGCCGAGCGTGCGGTAATCCTCCATGTCGAGGTCGCGATCGTCGGCGTCCGGGTTTTTCCACGAGATCATGTAGACGGTGAAGCCCTTCGACGTGAGATACTTCACCATCGAATTGTGCGGCGACAGATCGAGAATGTAATACTTCATGATCCAGGCCGGCACGATGAGGATCGGCTCCGGCCGCACCTGATCGGTCGCCGGTGCGTACTGGATGAGTTCGATAAGCCGGTTGCGATAGACGACCTTGCCCGGCGTCACTGCGACATCGCGGCCGACAATGAAGTTCTCGGTGCCGACCGGCTTCTTGCCGCTCTGCTTGCGCTCCCAGTCCTGCAGGAAATTCTGAAACCCGGCGGCGAGATTCTGCCCGCCGGTCTCGATCGTCTTGCGCATGATCTCGGGATTGGTCAGCGGAAAGTTCGACGGCGCGAACATGTCGAGCACCTGGCGCGAGGCGAACTCCACCATCTTCTCGTGCTGCTTGCTGACGCCGCGCAGGCCCGTGGTGGCGTTGTGCCACCATTGCTGATTGAGCAGGAACGCCTGCGACATCACATTGTACGGCCACTTCTGCCAGTCCGCGCCGTCGAAGCGATGATCCTGCGGCAGCGGCTTGATGCAGGGCTCGCACGGCTCGCCCTTGATCGCGCCCGTCGAGGCGTATTGCGCGAGGCGCGCCGACTTGCGCATCGCCTTGTCGATCAGTTGCAGGCGCTTGCCGGGCTGGCTGGCGAGATGAATGGCCCAGTCCAGATAGGCCTCGGTCAATGCCGTCGGCGACAGGCCCATGGTGAGGCGCGCAATGGCGGCGTGCTGGGCGCGGTCGATGACATCGCCGAAGGCGGTGACGGCATAGGCGTCGCGCCGGTCGGGCGACTCGGGCGGCTCGAAATCGTCGGGCTCGGGCGCGGCCCCGCCCGGCGCGGCGGGAAGCTGCGCCGCCGGCAGCACGGCCGGCACGGGATGCTGGAACGGCACCGGCGGAGCGGCGGCGGCGTCCGCCGCGGCCGCGTCCATCACCGTCGGGAATGCTGACTGGTCCATGGCGTCAATATTCTAGGTCAACCCGGCCGCGCTGTCCCATGACCTAGGTCAAAGTGACGAATGGCTCCGCACATTGTTGGACTTCCGAGTACCGACGACGATTTAGACCATCCGCCCCAACTAGGCGCAAACCCTGAGCCGCTCTGTCCGGCACCGGCCGGCTGCGGACGAAGTATCAAGATAGCTTGGATGCATGCCCGGTGTGAGCGCGCTTCGAGCTGCGAGGAAACCGCCACTTACGCGCAGGCATCAGGCAACCCCCGATTGATGAGCCACCATTCTTCCAGTACGCTAATAGGGCGCCATACGAGCATCGAATCCAATGGACCACAATTCGATACCCAATCTGATCGAGCTTGTACTGCGCCATAGTGCCGCCGATCAGAGCGACGAAATCTCCATTCGTGTTGAGCTAAGAATCGCACCAACCGAACTGGACGGCCCAGAGAACACAACTTTCAAAGTTGCACTTAAGCGCGCGTGGTTAGATCTCGACCTTTCGGGATTGGACGTTGTGCCCGGCACACGCCTCGGCGAACCCACCACACCCAATGAGATTCTTGCCGAGAAAAAAATAACGGAAGAGGTCGTGAGAAACCGTGCAGACGGCGGGCAAGCGACACTTGGCATTTCGGCTAACCCCAAGTCGATTGCCGCTGACGTTGCCGTCAAGGTGGAGGCCAATAAGCGGATTGAAACAAAAAAGTCCCTTGCCTCATCCGCCTCCGATTCGGCCACCCACATGCGAGTCAAGGCAAGAGGCGGCCTCATGTGGGAAATCACCGAGCCCCTAGACAATTCGGCGCTCGACGCCACCTACCTAAATAATGACGCTCTCTGCAACGCAACTCCTACGAAAGGCGCAAATGCAAAATTCATCTCTCTCATCGCCTTAGCTAAGCAACGCGATATAATTTTGGAAGCAAGCAAGAACAGCCGCCTTCTTTCTTTTTTTAGTCCTAATCACGAAAAGTTACTGAAAGTACTTATAGCAAAATCCTTGGCAGTCGAAGGGGACAAGTACAATGGCGTCCTGAAGTTATCGGCATCGGAGAGCACCGTTGAAGAATAACGCCACGCTTGCAGACCGAATTCCCGCCGACACCCTGAGTCTGGCTCTATCTTTCGTCAATTTTCCCAATTGCAATTTTTCAGATCAAGTTGCCTTCTTGGGCTTAAATCCAAAGACCGATTTCCAGAATTCCGACCTTACCCATATTGACTTTTCTAACTCGGACATCTGCGGATATAATTTCACGGGATCGGACTTGCGCGGCGCCGTTGGCATCAATGTTAGATGGGACGACACAACCATTTTTGATCAAGCCGACACGGCCGGATCGTTGTTCTCGTATAGCCTTTCTCAGAAGACACTCCTTGCCGACAATCCGCAAGTCGCCGACAAAATAAAACGGATCGCAAAGGAGCATTGGACACGAGCAATTCTAGACGTCCGCGATATTCTCGCCGAAAATAACACCCTCGCCGTCCAAACGGCTCAAGCAGTTTTCGATCTGTCCGCAGATTATGTCGTAAAATCAAACATACTCTATTTCATGAGACTCTCAAGCGGAAGGCCTAATGAGCACAGAGACTTCATACTAAATGCGCTCGCGAGACATTCAGAAGATCCTAGCATCATCGTATCTTCTCTTCGCGTACTAACCGCCCTCTATCGCAATGACCGAGATGCCCAAAACATCTTTCTTTCCGCGCTTGAGCATCCAAACGAGAAAGTACGACTCACGGCATTAAGTGGCTTGCTTTCGACAGCCGGCGGCAAATCGCGATCAGAACAATTCTTGGACCAAGTAATCGCTCTAAACGACAGCAGCTTGCGAAGACGCTTTGTCTATACGGTCGCAAAGTCTGCAGGTAAGAAATACTTGGGCGCTGTAATAGACGACGAATTCAACAACGCTATAGATTTTCTACAGCCCTTAACTCATAGGAAGCTCAGCAGAATGGCTGAGAATTCCTTGCGACGAGAAAAGTTTGAGATGCTTTCACAGGCACGGAAAAATTTTGACTTACTTGCCGCCACTGCTGTCGACGAAAAACTCATCTCTGCGAGAGCCCGCGAATTTCATCGCTTAATAACCGAGCTTCGGACGGCATACAAAATACCATTTCGGTTCGATGAAGTAAAAAAATGACATCATCGTACCGGATCACGTCGCGGTAATAATCAGCCATCGCTACTCGGCCGCATCGATGCGGTCGCTCGCCCGCGCAACGATCTCGATCGAGGCGGGCCGGTCCACTGTCCCGCTCTCTTCAAGGAGATCGAGAATCATGCCCGGCAATTTCGCGCGGAGTTCCTCAATCGACTCGGCCTCGGTCACGAGGCCGCGCAGATCGGTCGTGGTCGCGACCCAGACGGAAGCCTCAGGATCCCAGTCGGCGTGAATGACGATCGGTCGTGCCAAATGCGCACCTGTCGAACGGCTACGGTCTGGCCACTATAGCACACTGGCGGCCGGTGGCGCCGAGCATGGGCGGTTATCATCCCGGGGCGCGCCGCAGGCGCTTTCGCGAGCGTCCCGGAATGAACGGACGAAGGCTGGATTCCCGCTTCCGCGGGAATGAGCTGAGTTTGCCCTACCCCGCCGGCGACAGCACCACCGTCTTGTCCTTCGGCCATTTCACGCGCCAGCCGAGCTTGATGTCGCGGGCTTCGCCGGGCGCCGCCTCGAAGGCCCATTCGAGCACGCCGCGGCGGTCGCGCAGATCGCGCGACGTCGGCGGCGTCGTTACGGGTAGCATCTCGACGACGATGTCGGCCGCCTCGCTGACCGGGACCTGGTCTTCGATGCTGACCTTGACCGGGAAACCGTGGCCGTTGCGCACCGTGACCTTGAACTCGCGCTCGTCGGTCTTCGACGAGCCGATGATGCCGGCGTTGCCTTCCAGCTTGCGCGCCACGGTGCGCGTGATCTTCACCTGATCGTCGGCGCCGAAGCCGAGCCGCACATGCTCGTCCTTCGGCGTCAGCGCCACCTGCGAGCGGCCGACATAAAGGCCATCGCGATAGAGCGCGACGCGGCCCGGCAGCAACGGCGTTTCCTCGGCATTGCGGAAACCGGCCTCCAGAAACGCGGTGACATCGAGCGCGGGCACGGCCCGCACGATCAGCTCCGGTGCGATGGACGTGCTGGCGAGACGAAAGCTCCTCGCGCCCTGCTGCGCCTTCATGCTGACGCGGCCCGGCACGCGGAACACGGCCTGGAAGCCGCCGGCCTCGAAGGCCGCTTCCTGCTCGCGCGCCGGCATCGCCTCGGGCGCCGCCCGGCTCGGCGCGCTGGCCAGCATGTCGCGCTTTTCGTAGGCGGCCGCGGCAGGCGGCGGTGGCGGCACGAGAAACTGGGCCAGCAGCGGCCGCAGCTCCGGCGCATTGCCGCCCTTTGCGGTGCGCGCGGTCGACACCGCGAGCGCGACCTCGCTCCAGTCCTCGCCGGTCGCCTGCACCACTTCGGCGCGGCGGACGAGTTCGAGAGCGGGCTTGCCGCCCTTGGCGCCGGTGTCGAGCCGCGCGTCATAGACCGGCACCCAGCGCGCGTCGCGCACGACATAGGTGACGCGCAAGGTCGCGCGCGCGGCCTCGCCGGCGACGACGCCGATGCGCAGATCGACCTTGCGCGGCGGATTGGCGCGGCGCTCGCTTTCGAGCCTCGCCAGTTCGCGATCGATATCGCGCTGCTTTACTTTGGCTTCGCGCACCGCGCCGTCCGCGGCGGCGACTTCCTCGGCCACCGCGGCAAAGGCCTCGCGCCATTCGGCGATCGGGCGCGCGCGATCCTTGTCGCCAAGAGCGGCGGGCGAATTCTGCGCGAAACTTTCGGCGAACTGGCGGCGCGCCTGCGCCGCCGCGATGGCGCCGTCGAGCCCGGCGCGCTGGTCACCCAGCTTCTCGATGCGCTGATCGATCTCGGGCAGATTGGCCGGCGGCGCAGCGCGCGGCACGGCGGCATCGATGGCGCCGATGGTCAGGCCGGCGCCCTCGCCTTCGACGCGCAGCGACGACGGATCGAGCGACAAAGGAAAGTCGCGCGCCAGCACGGTGTGATCGCCGACGGCAAGATCGATCGTGATGAGGCGCGTCACCGTGGCGCCGTCGGGATAGACCGTCACGTTGTCGATGCGCGAGGACGTTTCGAGCTCGGCGGCAAAAACCGGAGCGGCGAAGCTGGCGGCGATGGCGATGGACGCCATGACGCGGCGCGGCGACAGAAGCAGGCAATGCATGGGAGCCTCCCGAGGAAATCGATGCCGGAAGGATGATGGAGATTGGGGTTTCCCTGTGGCCGCTTTCTTGCGGGATAAGGGCGCGGCGTGAAAACCGCTTCTGTCATTCCGGGGCGCGCCAAAGGCGCGAGCCCGGAATCCAGATCCGCCATCAGGAGTCATCGCTGGATTCCGGGTTCGCTCGCTTTCGCAAGCGAACCCGGAATGACGCCTGAAGGAAACGCCGCGCTCCGTTAGAAGTGCAAGGCCCGTGCGCTCTGTACCTGCGGCAGGGCGCGGACCCTAGCCATCACGTCGTCCGGCAGATCGCCGTCGATCTCGATCAGCGCGATGGCATTGCCGCCCGGCGACTCGCGGCCGACATGGAAGGTAGCGATGTTGATGTTCGCCTCGCCGAGCGTGCCGGAGAAACTGCCGATAAAGCCCGGCTTGTCGAGGTTGGTGATGTAGACCATGGACGGCGCGAATTCCGCGTCCATGCGGATGCCCTTGATGTTGACGATGCGCGGGCGCCCGTCGGCGAACACGGTGCCAGAGACGTGGCGGGTCTGGCGCTCGGTGACGAGCGTGACGGTGATGAGGCTGTCGTAATCGCCCGCGACCTGCCGCGTGGTCTCCTCGATGATCATGCCGCGTTCCTTGGCGATGACCGGAGCCGAGACGACATTGACGTCGCCGAGCATCGGCCGCAGCAGGCCGGCCAGCGCCGCCGAGGTGAGCGCGCGGGTGTTCATCTGCGCCACCGCGCCCTCGTAGGCGATCTGCACCTTGGAAATGCCGGTCTCGGTGAGCTGGCCGGCGAAGGAGCCAAGCTTCTCGGCGAGTTCGACGAAAGGCTTGAGCTTGGGCGCTTCTTCCGCGGTGATCGAGGGGAAGTTGATGGCGTTGGTGATGGCGCCGGTCATCAGATAGTCGGCCATCTGCTCGGCGACCTGCAGCGCGACGTTCTCCTGCGCTTCCGTGGTCGAGGCGCCCAGATGCGGCGTGCAGATGACGTTGGGGTGGCCGAACAGCACGTTCTCGGTGGCGGGCTCGGTCACGAACACGTCGAAGGCGGCGCCGGCGACGTGGCCGGAATCGAGCGCGGCGCGCAGCGCGTTCTCATCGACCAGACCGCCGCGGGCGCAGTTGATGATGCGCACGCCCTTCTTGGTCTTGTTGATGGCGCTGGCGTCGATGACGTTCTTGGTCTTGTCGGTGAGCGGCGTGTGCAGGGTGATGAAATCGGCGCGCTTGAGGAGATCGTCCAGTTCGACCTTCTCGACGCCGATATCGACCGCGCGTTCCGGCGACAGGAACGGATCGAAGGCGATGACCTTCATCTTCAGGCCGAGGGCGCGGTCGGCGACGATCGAGCCGATATTGCCGCAGCCGATGACGCCGAGCGTCTTGGCGGTGATTTCGACGCCCATGAACTTGTTCTTTTCCCACTTGCCGGCCTGGGTGGAGCGGTCGGCTTCCGGGATCTGGCGGGCGAGCGCGAGCATCAGCGAGATGGCGTGCTCGGCGGTGGTGATCGAATTGCCGAAGGGCGTGTTCATCACGATGATGCCCTTGGCGGTCGCGGCCGGGATATCGACATTGTCGACGCCGATGCCGGCGCGGCCGATCACCTTCAGGTTTTTGGCGTTCTCGAGAATCTTCGGCGTCACCTTGGTGGCCGAGCGGATGGCGAGGCCGTCATAATTGCCGATGATCTCGGCGAGCTTGTCCTTGTCCTTGCCAAGGGCGGGCTGGAAATCGACCTCGACGCCGCGATCCTTGAAAATCTGGATGGCGGCGGGAGACAGAGCGTCGGAGATGAGAACTTTGGGCATGTGTTTTGTCCGGTTCTGCCGTCATCGTCCGCGAAGGCGGACGATCCAGCGTTGAAGCGAATGATGGGTAGAGCTGGATGCCCCGCTTTCGCGGGGCATGACGCGATGGGATATGCGCGCGGGCGCCCTTAAGCCGCCAAAACTACGCGGCCTTGGCGAGCGAGGCCTTGGCCTGTTCGAAGGCCCAGTCGAGCCACGGCGTTAGGGCTTCGACGTCCCTGGTCTCGATGGTGGCGCCGCACCAGATGCGCAGGCCCGGCGGCGCATCGCGGTAATAGGCGATGTCGTAGGCGACGCCTTCCTTCTCGAGCATCGAGGCGATGCTCTTGGCGAAGGCCGCCTGCTCGTCGAGCGAGAGCTTGGTCACGGCCGGGTCCGAGACAACAAGACACACCGAGGTGTTGGAGCGCGTCTCGGGCTTCCTGGCGAGGTTATCGATCCACGCGGTTTTGGCGACCCAGTCTGACAGCGCCTTGGCGTTGGCGTCCGAGCGCGCCTGCAGGCCCTTGAGGCCGCCGACGGACTTCGCCCAATTGAGCGCATCGAGATAATCCTCGACGCAGAGCATCGAGGGCGTGTTGATGGTCTCGCCGATGAAGACGCCGTCGATCAGCTTGCCGCCCTTGGTCAGGCGGAAGATCTTGGGCAGCGGCCAGGCGGGCTTGTAGGTTTCGAGGCGTTCGACGGCGCGCGGCGACAGGATCAGCATGCCATGCGCGCCCTCGCCGCCCAGCACCTTCTGCCAGGAGAAGGTGACGACATCGAGCTTGGCGAAGTCGAGGTTCTGCGCGAAGGCCGCCGAGGTGGCGTCGCAGATGGTGAGGCCTTCGCGATTCGCCGGGATCCAGTCGCCGTTCGGCACGCGCACGCCGGAGGTGGTGCCGTTCCAGGTGAAGACGACGTCCGACTTGAAGTCGACCTTCGACAGGTCCGGCAGTTCGCCGTAAGGCGCTTTGAGTTCGGTGACGTCTTTCAGCTTCAGCTGTTTGATGACGTCGGTGACCCAGCCTTCGCCGAAGGATTCCCAGGCCAGCATGGTGACGGGGCGTGCGCCAAGCATCGACCACAGCGCCATTTCGACGGCGCCGGTATCGGAGGCGGGCACGATGCCGATCTTGTAGTCGGCCGGAACGTTGAGGACCTCGCGCGTGAGATCGATGGCCTGCTTGAGCTTGGCCTTGCCGATCTTGGCGCGGTGGGAGCGGCCGAGAGCCGCGTCTTTAAGGGCTTGAAGGTCCCATCCGGGGCGCTTGGCGCAGGGGCCGGAGGAAAATTGCGGGTTTACCGGCCGCACGCCGGGCTTGGTCGCTGTCATGGCCTATCCTTCCAGATAGAAAGCCTCTCGTTGGGGAGAGGTGTCCCACTGGCGGGAATAGTCGATCGGCCCGCGCCGGTCAACTGGCACGGCATCCCACTTGCGGATGAGAGGTATGATTTTAGAAGCGGACGCCGACGCCGAGGCGGCCGGTGCTCAGATTGGTGCGCACGCCGTTGACCGGCGAGAACATGATGTATTCGTATTCGGCACGCAGGAAGACGTTCTGCAGCAAGGCGACATCGATACCGACGCCGCCGAGGAAGCCGACCTGGAAGGCGTTGTTCTTGCCGTCCGAACTGGTGCCGGTCGAAGGACCGTAAGTGGTCGGCGGCGCGCCGTTGTTGGTGCCGCTGGCGGTCACCGTGGCGGTGCTCGCATAGTTGAAGCGGCCGACCGCCATGCCGACCATGGCGTAAGGCATGAACTGGCCCATCGCGTAACCGGCGCGGCCGCGCAAGGTCGTGTAATCGACCAGCCGGAGCGACGATCCCGATCTCACGGTGACGGTGTTGGTGTAGCCGTCGGACGTGTTGAAGATGCGGCTCATCGTGTCGCTGGCCGAGGCCTCGAGCGACGTGAACCGGTTGTAGGTGATATCGGCGCCGAGCACGAGCTCTTCGATCTGCCAGTTATAGCCGATGAAGCCGCCGTACTGCCGGCTGTTGGTGCTGGTCTTGGGCAATGTCGTCCAGCGCGAGACGCCGCCCTCGTTCTCGATGGTCGTGTTGCGCAGGATATAGGCGATCTGGTTGCTGGTGCCGCTGCCGAAGTCGGCGTTCATGCTCGACAGACCGAAGGTCGCGCCGAAATTGATGCCGTCCCAGCGCGGGCCGCTGCCGGCCGCAGCGGGCGGTTCGTACGAGCCGCGCAGCGGCCCCTCGCCCGGCCAGTCGGCCGCATGAGCCGCCGGCATCGCCAGCATCGCCAGCATCAGCGCCGCCGCGACGAGCGGCAGCATACGCGAAATCTTCCGGCGCGATGCGCCGTTGTTATCGTACCACAGGCAGGTCATCGATACTCCAGCGCAAGCCGACGCGTACTTCGTGATTGGCGATGTTCCTGATCTTCGTCTGCCCGAAGGCATCGCTCGCGGTCGTCACATCGCCGAGTGCGAGATAGCGATAGCCGACGTCGAACTGCATGTTCGGCGCGACCTTGTAGGCAACGCCCGCCATGCCGGCCCAGGCGAAATTCCACTGGCTGTGTGCGCCGTCGCCGGAGAATGGCGGCGCCGCCGTGCTCTGATAGTCGGAGACGCGCAGCCGCGCCGCGCCGGCGCCGGCGCCGATATAGGGCGTCGCGCCGTACCATGAGCCGAGATCGAGATAACCGTTGAACAGCGCGGTGATGCTCGACACCTTGGCGGTGGTGTCATTGGGCGCGGCGGTCGTCGCCTGGTATTTCATCGGCGAGCCGAAATCGATCGTCGCGTCGGTGCGCAGCCAGTCGGTCTTGAGGCCGACGCCGAGACCGCCGGCGAAGCTCTGACCGAGTTTTTCGGAGCCCGGCGAAGCGAAGGGCGCGGACGCCTGCGAGCCCGACGAGCGGCCCCAGCGGAAACCGAGATCGCCGCGGACGTACCAGCCGGACAAAGTCGTCGGCCGGGGCGCCACATAGGTCGGCGGCGGCAGGTCGATTGGACGGCCGCGCGGCGCATCGGCGGCGAACGCCGCCGACACGGCCACCATGAGGCCCGCACCTGTCATTGCCGACTTGATCACCGAAAACATCCCCGTCCCTTCGCAATCGCTTCTCGCATCGCGCCTTTCGACTGCGCCAGATGACGGCGCAGTCCGCCCGTTAAACCGCGCTTAACCAAGATTTTTCACCTCGGCGGCGCGTCGTTAACTTCCCCGTCGCTAGCCGCGGCTCTGCAGCGGCGGCTGCATGTAGACCGGCGCCGGCGCATAGACCGGCGGCGGCGCGTAATAGGTGGGCGCAGGCCGCGAAAACGTCTCGAAGCTGTCGAGATTGACGCGCAGGCCGAGCATGATGTCGTGCGACACCAGATTGTCGAAGGTGAACGGCCGCCCATTGGCATTGGTGCCGTTGTAAGAAACGCCGGTCCCGGTCTCGGCCTTGCCGAGATTGAGGTAGCGGTACGCGAGTTCGACGGTGAAGTTCGGCGTGACCTTGTAGGCGAGGCCGGCGTGCAGGGCCCAGGCGAAGTTCATCTTGCTGGCGCTCTGGGCCGAGTAGACGCCGCCGGTCGGCGTGTTCACGTCCATGAAGCTCGAGATCGTGTTGTACGCGAAGCCGACGCCGGCGCCGACGAACGGCGTCAGCTTGTTCCAGGTGCCGAGATCGACATAGCCATTGAGAAGGCCGACCCATTCCTTTTTGCGGGCACGATACTCGTCGCTGCCACCCGGATAGGTGCCGTAGCCGTGATAATTGGCGCTGCCGCGATACTCTCCGGTGACATCGAAGCGCAGCCATTCGTTGAAGTAGTAACCGACGCCCGCGCCGAAGAACGGCGCCGAATCAAAACCGTCGTCGACATGCGTGTAGGGACGCTCGTTGAAGGCCGGATGAGACAGCTTGGCTTGCTGGTTGCTCATGCCGACATAGCCGCGCAGATACCAGCCGCCGAATTCTTCGACGACGACCGGCGGCGGCACGTAACAGGCAACCGCGCCCGGCGGCGCGCGGCCGGTCGCGATCGCCGCGGCGTCATAGCAGGGCGGCGGCGCATAATCGGCCGCCTGCGCTGCAGTCGCAGCGAGTGACGTGATCGCTATGGCGGCGATGAATTTGAAACGCGCATACATGCCGACATCCCTCAACTAATTCATCACGCGCGACGTGACGAAAGATGAGGGACGATGGCACCAATTCCTTAAGTGCCTCTTAACCCTGTTTTTTAACGACGATTTTTAACGAAACTCCAACGCGCTTGATCACTCGGGGTGGAACCGGCGCGCCTCGTTTAGAAATTGTTGAGAGCTGTGGCAGCGCGTTCGGTTACGCTTCGTAGAGATCTGTGGCGGACGCCGCCCGGGGCCGCCGACGTTCAGCGCCCGCTCGCGCGGCGCGCCCAATCGTAACTCACCAGTTGCTGCGCCAGACTGACGAGCGCGTTGCGCGCCACCTCATCGTCGATGGCCAGGAAGGCTTCCATCAGGACCATCGCTTCCTTCATGCGCGGATCGTCCTTGCTGCCGGGTTCGACAGCCGTGACCGGAGCGACCAGATCGCGACAATCCTTGATCTTGCTGTCGAGGGCGATGACGTTACCGGGTGTCGGACGCTGAGAATTTTCCATGACTTCCTGCAATGGCTGAAAGATCCCCACAACCTCTCATTGAGAATGTCGATATAACAAACGATTTGTCATTACCCGGGATATCGCCTTTTATGAGGTTTCATCTCATAATCGCCCCATGGAATTGCGGCATCTGAGGTATTTTACTGCCGTCGCCGAGGATCTTCATTTCGGCCGCGCCGCCGCGCGACTCAATATCGCCGCGCCGACCTTGAGCCATCAAATTCTGGCGCTGGAAAATATGCTTGGCGCCAAGCTGTTTTTGCGCCGTACGAAAAGCAACGTGACGCTGACCGCCACGGGTAAGCGCTTCCTGATCGAGGCCTATGCAACGCTTACGCAGGCCTCGCATGCCGAGTCGATCGGCCGCCGCGCCGCCCGGGGCGATATCGGCTCGATAGCGTTGGGCTATATCTTCTCAGCCGGCATGAGCGGATTCGTGTCGCGGCATTTGGTCGCTTTCCGCGAGAAGCATCCGGGTGTCGCGCTGCAATTGCGGCGGGTTGTCACATTCGAACAGTTCCGGGCGCTGACGGATGACACGCTCGACGTCGGCCTTACCGCCGCGCCGCAGACCTATCCCATCGGCCTCACCGGTTTCGTCGTCGATCGGCAGCCTTATTATCTGGCCATTCCCGAAGGCAATCCGATCGCCAAGCTCAGGCGCGTGACACCGGCCGATATTGTCGATGAGCCCTTCGTGGCGGTCTCGCTGGAGATGGAAGTCGGCTTCGGCGGCGGCAACATCGCCGCCATCGCGCCGCCGGGCACAACGCTTCGCATCATCGAGCGCGGACCCGACATTTTTTCGGTTCTCACCTTATGCGCCACCGGGCTCGGCCTCAGCGTGATGTCGGAGCCGATGGCCAATGTCAGAATGCCCGGGCTGGTGTTCCGCAAGGTCGAGGGCGTCGCGCGCACGTTCGATCTTGCGCTGGTCCATCGGCGGACCGAGACCGCGCCGGCCGTCCGCCTGTTCATCGAATTCATGCGCTCGCGGCTGCGCAGCAGGAAGGCCTAGGCCTGTCCCTTGAGGCGCCGCGCGAACATCGCGAATGTCTCGCGCCAGTCGATGGCCGTTGCATCCGCGTCATGAACATCGCGGTCCGGCATCGAATAGCCGTGATGCGCACCTTGATGAAGCGTGGCGCGATAGGCGACATCGCCGCAAGCTGCGAACGATGACTCAAGCGCGGCGGCGATCTCCGGCGTGCTGGACCGATCGAGTTCGCCGTGGCCGCAGTAAACCTCGCCCTTCATGCGAGCGACGAGACGATGCGGTGAATCAGCCGCGTCGGTGACGAGCAAGGTGCCGTGCAGGCTGCTCACCGCGCGAATGCGGTCGGGAAGGGATTGCGCGGCAAAGAAAGCGATACGGCCGCCGAGGCAAAACCCGACCGTCCCGGCCGCACCGGCGCTCACCGGCTTGTCGCGCACATAATCGAAAATCGCCGTGACGTCGGTCTCGATCATGCGCCGGGTCAGTCCGCGGGCGAGCCCTGACATCTCGGTCCTGAGCGCCTCCGGCAGCGTATCGAACGACACCGTGCGCCCGGCCGAGTTGCGCCGCTCGTAGCGGATCTTGCCATGGCGATAGAACAGATTGGGCAGCACACAATAATAGCCCTGCTCTGCGACCTTGCGCGCAAGGCCGAACAGTTCATCGCGCAGGCCCCAGATATCCATGAACATCATGACAAGCGGGAACGGCCCCTGCCCGTCAGGCCAGGCAGTATAGGCGTCCATGATACCGTCGGCGGTGTGGATATCGATCGACCGGCCGTTCACGTCCATCGGATCGCGCTCGCTAGGGTTTGGCGACGGCGGTGTTGAGACGCACGATGATGTCGCCCCAGGTCTTGCGATCCTCCGCCATCTGGGCGGTAACGCGTTCAGGCGCGCCGCCCCAGGGCGTCAGGCCGATATCGTTGAACGCCTTTTGCGTCTCCGGCTTCTTGAGGTAGGCGTCGATCGCGGCGTTGAACTTCGCGATAATTGCTTTCGGCGTACCCGCCGGCGCCATGATGGCATTCCAGGTGGTGCAGATGATGTCGAGCCCGCCCTCTTTCAAAGTCGGCACGTCGGGCAATACTTCGATCCGCCGGTCCGCGGTAATGGCGAGCACCTTCGCCGCCGTCGCGCTCGGGCCGAAGGCCGGCGTGCCGAGTTCGATCTGCCCGCCGAGCAGATCCTGAACGATCGGCGAGCCGCCACGATAATTGATGAAGTTGCCTTCGATGCTGAGCCGCTCGAGCAGCATCACGCCGCAATACTGCCCCATCGTGCCGACGCCGGGCACCCCGACATTGAGGCGGTTGCCGTGTCTGGCCGCCCAGGCCTTAAGCTCCGCGATGGTTGATACGCCGATTTTCGGCGACGCCAGCACGCTGTTCGGCGTGGCGCCGATCAGGATGACCGGCTCGAAGCTCTTGTCCGGATCGAACCCCAGATCCTTGTCGACCATCGGACGCAACACCAAAGGCCCGATCGCGGTCACCACGAAGTTGTAGCCGTCCGCCGGCGATTTGGCGTTGGCGACCAGGCCGAGCACGCCGCCGCCGCCCGTCTTAGTGTCGACGATGAAACTCTGGCCGAACTTTTCCGTCATCGCCTGGGCGATCGAGCGGCTGGAGAAATCCATGACGCTGCCGCCGGGAAAGGTCTGCGTCAGCGTGACGGTTCGCGACGGCCACTCCTGCGCCATCGCGGCGAGCGGAGCGAAGACCAGGGCAGCAAGGCACGAAGCTGCGAAAGATGCTCTAGCAATGCCATGGCACACCTTCGCGCAAAGCCGAAGCGAACGGCCGGACATTTCAGCGTCTCCCACCTGACCCGGGCGCGCAAAAAAACCGCGGCGCTGTTACACGCCACGGTGCATATTTCCGCAAATCGCAACCTTTGACAATGCCCCCCGGTTGCGGGGGCCGTCAGGCCGGATCTGTTTGTTCAGTGATCCTCGCCCATCTCGCCAATGTGGTGCTGCGAATAGAGCTGCACGCCGAGCTTGGCCACCAGATCGAGCTGGGTTTCGAGGAAATCGATGTGATGCTCTTCGTCGCTCATCAGTTTTTCAAACAGGTCGCGTGTGACGTAATCCTTGACGCCGTTGCAGTAGTGCGCGGCCTCCTGATACAGCGCGCGCGCCGAAATCTCGGCGGCAAGATCGCAATCGAGGACCTCCTTGACGTCCTGGCCGATGTGCAGCGGGTCGAGCACCTGCATGTTGGGGAAGCCGTCGAAGAAGATGATGCGCTCGATCAGCTTGTCGGCATGCTCCATCTCCTCGATCGATTCCTTGCGCCACTGCTTGGCGAGAACCTTGAGACCCCAGTTATCGAGCAAGCGATAGTGCAGCCAGTACTGATTGACCGCGGTCAGTTCGTGGCGCAGCGCCTTGTTGAGATACTCGATGACCTTGGGTTCGCCCTTCATGACGCCTCACATCCTTCTTCCGTTTCCTGCGCGGTCCGCGCGGCATTGCAATGCGCCGGCAATGCGCCGGCATGTCGTTAGAATAGTTCTATGAAAGGAGAGAGACGGTCAAGCAGCGGTGTCGCCGCGCCCCGCCGCTTGTGCGGAACTCAGTCGCGCTGCGGCGCGTGCGCCGCGCAGGCGCAGCCCGACGGACAGGCGCCGGCGGCGCCGAGCGCTTCGTTCATGATCTTGCGGATGGTGCGGGCGCAGCGGCCGCACTGGGCGCTGCAGCCCAGACAGCCATAAACCTGCCCGGTCGTGCGCGGCGCGCTGGCCGCGCAGGCGCTGCGCACGGCCTTGTCGCTGAGCACGTTGCAGGAGCAGACAATCATCCAACAGTTCCGGCAGGGACGCTAACGCTTTCTCTTGGGCCGATTTGCTATCGGCGGCCTTGCGGCAAGTCAAAGCAATTCGCAGTTTAAAAACGTTCTAATATATTGAAATATAAGATTTTTTTGATCCGCAGTTCGGAACGGTTCTACAGAAGTATCAATATCGCAGGCAACAAAAGGACTTAGCGGGCCGACTAAAAATCCAGCTGATTTTTCGTAGGTGTAGCCCGGGTGAGCGCGGCGAACCCGGGGCAAGCCTACTGACCGTTCCAGGGTTTCGCTTCGCTCACCCGGGCTACAAACTGCGACGCTCGTCTTTGCTTACGCCGCCGCCTTGGTCAGTGCGTCGATCACGTCATCGACCGCGGCCTCGACCACCGCCTTGTCGTCGCCTTCGCCCATGACGCGGATCACCGGCTCGGTGCCGGACGGGCGCACCAGCAGGCGCCCGCCGCTGCCGAGCTTCTGCTCGGCGCTGGCGATCGCCGCGGTCACGGCGGCGCTCTCCATCGGCTTGCCGGTCTTGTAGCGCACGTTCTTGAGGATCTGCGGCAGCGGCTCGAAGCGGTGGCACACTTCCGACACCGGCTTGCCCGAGCGCTTGACCACCGCCAGCGCCTGCAGCGCCGCGACAAAGCCGTCGCCCGTGGTCGAATAATCCGAGAGAATGATGTGGCCGGACTGTTCGCCGCCGACATTGTAGCCGTCGGCGCGCATGCGCTCGAGCACGTAGCGATCACCGACCGGGGTGCGCTTGAGTTCGAGGCCGATGCCGCCGAGATAGCGCTCGAGGCCGAGATTGGACATCACGGTGGCGACGACGCCGGGCTTGGTCAGGCGGCCGTCTTCCTTCCAACTCGCGGCGATGAGCGCCAGCAACTGGTCACCGTCGACGACATGGCCGCGCTCGTCCACCAGCATGACGCGGTCGGCGTCGCCATCGAGCGCGATGCCGATATCGGCGCGCACCTCGCGCACCTTGTGCACCAGCGCGTTGAGGCTGGTCGAGCCGCAGTCCTTGTTGATGTTGAAACCGTCCGGATCGGTGCCGACCGAGATCACATCGGCGCCGAGCTCCCACAGCGCGCCGGGCGCGACTTTATAGGCGGCGCCGTTGGCGCAATCGATGACCACACGCAGGCCGGCGAGGTCGATGTCGCGCGGCAGCGTGCGCTTGGCGAATTCGATGTAACGGTCCTGCACGCCGTCGATGCGCTTGGCGCGGCCGAGGTCGTCGCTGCCGGCGAGTTGCCTAGCGAGATCGGAATCAAGCAACTTCTCGATGCGGCGCTCGACCTCGTCCGACAGCTTGAAGCCGTCGGGGCCGAACAGCTTGATGCCGTTGTCGTCATACGGATTGTGCGAGGCCGAGATCATAACGCCGAGATCGGCGCGCATCGAGCGCACCAGCATGCCGACGCCGGGCGTCGGAATCGGGCCGGTCAGCAGCACGTCCATACCGACCGAGGTGAAGCCGGCGACGAGCGCGGTCTCGATCATGTAGCCGGACAGCCGCGTGTCCTTGCCGATGAGGACGCGGTGGCGATGCTCGCCCTGACGGAAGATCAGACCGGCGGCCTGCCCGACCTTGAGCGCCAGTTCCGGCGTGATCACCTTGTTGGCCAGCCCGCGAATACCGTCGGTGCCGAAGTAGCGACGAACCATCAATCTAACCCCAATGAAGCCCCTGAACGGTCAGCCCGATTATTCACACCGTCCTGTCCCGGTGGGCGGTGTTATTGGCCGGGTACAGCCAGCGGGTAAAGTGTTTTGGTGGGCGCGACCACGCTCTTTTTATAATACGTGCAACGGTCTGATTTTACGTCAAAAATTGTGAGCAAACGTTACCGCGGGCGGTTAACGGCTGGCAAAGTGCCCTCGGCTCGGCCGGCGGCCCCTGCTGCCGGGCGGCGGAAGTGAAGCATTCCGAAGCCTGCTGCCCTATGCTACCCGATCATAAAAACCAGCTTCAAAGACGCCGGAAACGAGACGCCCCCATGAAAGTTGCCGCCTGCATCGACGATCTGCGCCGGATCGCCAAGAGCCGCGTGCCGCGCGCGTTTTTCGACTACGCCGATTCCGGCTCCTACAGCGAGCAGACCCTGCGGGCCAACCGGACCGACCTCGAGGCCATCATCCTCAAGCAGCGCGTCCTGGTCGACGTCTCCGCGCGAGATCTCACCACCAGCGTGCTTGGCAAGAAGCTGGCCGCGCCGATGATCCACGCGCCGATCGGCCTTCTCGGCATGCAGCACGGCGACGGCGAAATCCTCGCCGCGCGCGCCGCCAACGAAGCCGGCATTCCGTTTACGCTATCGACCATGTCGATCGGTTCGATCGAGCATGTCGCCGAGGGCACCGGCAAGCCGTTCTGGTTCCAGCTTTACGTCATCAAGGACCGCGGCTTCTCCAAGCAACTGATGGACCGCGCCATCGCCGCCAAGGTTGATACGCTGGTGCTGACCGTGGACCTGCAGGTGCTCGGCCAGCGGCACCGGGACGTGCACAATGGCCTGACCGTGCCGCCGCAGTTCAAAATCAAGAATGTCATCGACATCGCCACCAAGCCGGCCTGGGCCTGGAGCGTGCTCAAGGGCAAGAGCAAGACCTTCGGCAACATCGCCGGCCACGTCCCGGGCATGGAGAGCGTCAATTCGCTGTCCGGCTGGACGCAGCAGCAGTTCGATCCGGCGCTGAACTGGAAAGACGTCGAGTGGATCAAGAAGTACTGGCCGGGCAAGCTGGTCATCAAGGGCATTCTCGATACCGATGACGCCAGGATGGCGGTCAAGCTCGGCGCCGATGCCATCGTGGTGTCGAACCATGGCGGCCGCCAGCTCGATGGTACGTCGTCGTCGATCGCCATGCTGCCGCGCGTCGTCGATGCGGTCGGCAGCGACACCGAAATCCTGTTCGACGGCGGCATCCGCACCGGCGCGGATATCCTGCGCGCGCTGGCGCTCGGCGCGCGGGCCTGCATGGTCGGCCGCGCCTTCGTCTGGGGGCTCGGCGCCGGTGGTCAGGAAGGCGTCGCCAAGGCGATCGACATCCTCAAGAAAGAGCTGAGCGTCACCATGGCGCTGACCGGCGTCGGCCGCATTTCCGACATCGACGGCCGCGTGATCGAAGGCGGCGAGGTCCCGAAGAAGCCGGCCGCCACCGCGCCCAAGCCGAGAACCAAGGCGGCGAAGACGGCAACGGCGAAGGCGGTGGAGTAAAGATGAGCCGCCCGCAGCCGCTGCCGCTATCCGACTTCCGCCACGTCACCGAGATCACCACGCGCTGGATGGACAACGACGTCTACGGCCACGTCAACAACGCCGTCTATTACTCGTTCTTCGACACCACCGTGAGCGGCTATCTCCTGAAGAGCGGCGCTGTGGATTTCAACGACAGCAAAGTGATCGGCCTCGCCGTCGAGTCGAAGTGCAGCTACTTCGCGCCGATCGCCTTTCCCGACCGCGTGCGCGGCGCGCTCAAGGTCGGCCATCTGGGCACGTCGAGCGTTCGCTACGATGTCGGCATCTTTCGCAACGATGAGCAGGCCGCCTCGGCGCAGGGCTATTTCATCCACGTCTATGTCGACCGCGACACCAACAAGCCGGTGCCGCTACCAGATAAGCTCAAGGCGGCGCTGAAGGCCTTGGATTGAGACAAGAGGGGCGCCCCTCACCCCAACCAGTTCTCCACCTTCAACCCACGCACACGTTTGAACTCGGCAAGATTGGCAGTGACCACGACCGCACCCGCGGCGCGCGCATGGGCGGCGATCAGCAGGTCGTTGCTGCCGATCGGAGTGCCGGCTTCCTCCAGCGCGACGCGAAGGGCGCCGTAATCGGCATCGGCTGGCGCATCGAACGGCAGCACCTCGATTTCGCCGAGCAGAGCCTCGACCGCCTTGGCGATGCGTGGCGAGCCGCTCTTGGCCGCGCCGTAACGCAGTTCGGCCGCGACGATAATGCTGGTGCAGATCGCGCCGTCGCCGACTTTGGCGATGCGTTTGGCTGCTTTGCCGCGCGTGTTGCGGATGAGATCCGAGATAATGTTGGTATCGAGCATGTAACGCGTCACAGCACGCGCTCCGGCTGCGGCGCCGGATCGTCGATCTCCGGGAACTCGTCGTCGACCGGCGTCATCGACTTCAAGAGCGCCGTCAGCCCGCGCTTGCGCAGCGGCTCGATGACTAGGCGGTCGCCGTCACGATGCATGACCGCCTCATCGCCCGGCAGCTCGAATTCCACCGGGATGCGGACCGCCTGATTGCGGCCGTTGCGAAACAGCCGTACGTGCCGTTGATCGGACATGGACGCCTCGCTGCAGCCTTCCGGGCCGCTCTGTATGGCCTATGCCATTAACATAGGCCGCAGGACGCCTCCCCGCAAGACGCCCCCTTGCCTTCTCTCCGCCGCCATGCCCCCATTCAGGCCATGAGTGCCGAGGTCAAAATCGGAAACGGCAGCGAAGGGCAGCTTGCGCCGCATCCCCTGCGCGCGGCCGTGCTCGGCGAGGTCCATGCTCGGCCGTTCACGCCCATGGAAACGCCGCGCCGGATCGTCCATTTCGCCTTCGCGACGCCGGGCGAAGCCGGCAAGAACGACCGCGCGGCGCTGGCTGCGCTGTGCCTGCGCGACAAGCGCGAACCGCTCAACGCTGCCGCCAAGCACCACCGCAGTGCCTTCGACGGCGCAACGTTGCGCTGGGAGCAGCACACCGAGTTCACCACTTATACCTGGGAGATGCCATCGGCTCCGGGCCAGCCTTTCTATCCGGACGCACCGTCCCTGGCCGCGCGGATGGCATCCGTGCCGCAGCCCGGGCCGCTTCTGGTCGCGCTCGATCTGCATCTCCTGGCCGACGACGCGGAGCGGACGGTTGCGGTCGATTATCTGTTCGACCATGCCAGCCTCGCCGTGGCGGAGAATGCCGACGGCACGGTCCTTTTCGCAACCGACTTTCAGGCCGACGCCTCCGGCTTCGTGCGCATCGTCGTGCTCGATCGCGGCCTCGGGGCCGAACGCGCCGGTGCGCTGGTGCAGCGGATCATTGAGACCGAGACCTACCGCACGCTGGCGCTGCTCGGGCTGCCGGAAGCGCATCGCATCCAGACCTCGATCGGCCGCATCGAGACGCGGCTTGCCGAACTGACGCAGGAAATCTGCACGGCGCATCAGTTGCCCGACAACCAGCGCCTACTCAATGAACTGACGGCGCTCGCCGCTGAACTCGAAGCCGGCGCCGGCACCAGCCATTATCGCTTCGGCGCCAGCCGGGCGTATAATGAGATATTGCGGCTGCGGCTGGAAACCATCGGCGAGCGCAAGGTCGGCATCTATCCGACCTGGAGCTCGTTCCTCGCGCGGCGTCTGGCGCCGGCCATGCGCACCTGCCTCGCCACCGAAGACCGCCAGGCGACCTTGTCGCAGCGGCTCGCGCGCGCCGCCAACCTGCTGCGCACCCGCGTCGATGTCGAACTGGAGCGGCAGAACCGCGACCTCCTGAAGTCGATGAACGAGCGCACGCGGCTGCAACTGCGGCTGCAGACCACGGTCGAAGGCCTGTCGGTGGCAGCCGTGAGCTACTACGTCGTCGGCCTGTTTCATTATGTGATCGAAGGCGCGCATGCCAAGGGCCTGCATATCGACACGACGTTTGCCACCGCTCTGTTCGTGCCGGTCGCCATGGTTATGATCTGGCTGCTGGTGCGCGGCATCCGCAAAAGGCATGTCGGCGGGGAGTAGGCGACCAACGGATGCAGCGCGGCATACTCGGCGCACTTCCTCTCCCCTTTGGAGAGAGGGTCGGGGTGAGGGGGCAAGTGACTATCGATAGTCCGTAACCCCTCACCCGACGCGCTTCGCGCGTCGACCTCTCCCTATGGGAGAGGTGAAGAGAGTGTGCCCCTACTCCGCCGCCTGCGGCATGGGCACATCGGCGAGCGCCAGCACTTGGTGAATCTGCGACACCACCTGGGCGCCTTCGCCGATCGCGGCGCCCACGCGTTTGGTCGAGCCGGCGCGCACGTCGCCGATGGCGAAGATGCCGGGCACACTGGTTTCCAGCGACATTGGCGCGCGCGCTGCAGCGCAATCGAAAGCCGCGCCGGTGACGATGAAACCCTTGTCGTCGGTGGTGACGCAATTCTCCAGCCAGCGACCGTTCGGATCGGCGCCGATGAACAGGAACAGATGGCGCAACGCGATGGATTTTTCCGTGCCGCTGCGCACCTCGCGGAACGTCGCCGCGCGCAGGCCGCCGGTATCGCCGTCAAGCGAGACGATTTCCTTGCCGACATGCAGAGAGACATTCGACAGCGACCGGATGCGCTCGATGAGATAGCGCGACATGGTCGCCTCGAGGCCGCGGCGGACGATGAGATGCAGATGCTTCACCTTCGGCGCCAGATACACCACCGCCTGCCCCGCCGAGTTGCCGCCGCCGATCAGCGCCACTTCTTCCCCTTCGCACAATTTGGCTTCGATGGGTGAGGCCCAATACGAAATGCCGTTATTGTCGAAATCCGACAGGTTATGAATCGCCGGCCGCCGGTAGCGCGCGCCTGAAGCAATGATCACGGTGCGCGCCATCAATGTGCCGCGGCCGTCCGACAGTTCGAGCTTGAACGGCTTGCGCGCCGCGCAATCGGCGCCGCCGCAGTCGAGTTTGTCCACGGTGAGCGGAATAGCGATCTCGGCGCCGAACTTCTGCGCCTGATTGAAGGCGCGGCCCGCCAGCGCCATGCCGGAAATACCGGTCGGGAACCCGAGATAGTTCTCGATGCGCGCCGAGGCGCCGGCCTGGCCGCCGAAGGCGCGGCTATCGAGCACGATCATCGACAGGCCTTCGGACGCGCCGTACACGGCGGCGGCCAATCCGGCCGGCCCGGCGCCAACGACGGCGACGTCGTAGATCTTGCCGTGATCGAGCTCCGGCGTGATGCCGAGACAGGCGCCGGCTTCCGCGTCGCTTGGCCGTTTCAGAAGCTTGCCATTCGGGCAGATCATCAACGGCAGTTCGTCGTCGCGAATGCCGAACTTCTCGACGGCGTCGCGGGCGTCGGCATCGGTGTCGACATCAAGCACCGTGCACGGATAACCGTTGCGCGACAGGAAGCCCTGCAGCCGCACGATCTCGGGCATGAAGGGACGGCCGATCAACAGCGAGCCGGCGCCTTCGGACTGGATCAATGCAACGCGGCGCAAAATGAAGGCGCGCATGACCACTTCGCCGATTTCGGCGGAGCCGACCATCAAGGCGCGGATGTGCGGGGCATCGAATGGCACGGCCGTGAGGCCGTCGGGGCCGGCACGTCCGGCGGCAAGGCTGCCATTGCCACTCAGCTGGCTGACCTCGCCGGAGAATTGCCCGGGCGTATGGGAAATCACCGAAGCGAAACGGTGCAGCCCGTCGCGGCGCTCAATCTCCAGCGTACCTTCGAGCACGAGATAGGACGGCACATTGCGCTCGCCGGCCTCGAAGATGGACTCGCCGGGCGCGAACGCCCGGGCCGGGCCGCTGGCAAAACGCGCCATCGTTTCGGCCTGGACCGGATCGAAAACCGGAAACATTTGCTCAAAACGTTCTTCGGCAAGGCTCATGATGCACTCCGTCCAGTCCGGCGGACTAAGGCTGCCGGGCCCTTTGGTCGATTTCAAGATGTGTGACAAGTCGAAAATGGCGACGGGAGCGATATCGGCAAGGTTCCGGCACGGTAGGTCGTTTATGCGTCTCAGGCGCAACAATCCGGCATTTGTCACTGACATTCCGTGTCATTGAGTGCCGAACCGACCATTATGCGTAATAATGTAGCGACGCGTCTTTTGACACTTCTCTCATCATGAGGAAGAGCTAGATTAGCATCATCACCGGGCAAGAGCCTGGGCGTCGGTGACTGAGAGACAGCGTGCGCTCTAGCCTGATGAACCGCAGGGGAGGATTGCGCCGATGCCGACCACCCAGACCCGCCACGCTGAATCTTCCGACATCGACAGGCCGACCTGCGAGCAATGCGGATCGCGCATGTGGCTGCGCCAGATAGCCCATGAGCGTTCCGGCAAGGAATTCCACACCTTCGAGTGCCCGGTGTGCGAGGTCTCGACAGCCGCGCCCCGATAAGAGCTGCGCGGCGGCAGCCAGGCGGCCCCCGGCGTGCTTCCCGTGACGGGCCGCGCCAGCGGTGGGCCATCTTCAGGCGGACAGCCCCTATTCCTTGCGGCTTGACGGTCTCAGCCACCTTCGGCACACTAGAACAAATAGAGAACATAAAGACAGCATATTCGTTGGCTCGCCAACGAATAATTACGCTTCTTCAAAGGCTTGACGATGCTAAACGAGTTGCGCCAGCACCTCGCCCGCTTGCAGAAACCGATCGGGGTCGCGGATGGCCCGGCGGCGCTGCCGCTGGGTGTCACTGCCGTGGACGACGTCCTCGGCGGCGGCCTTCTGCGCGGCGCGTTGCACGAAATCGCAGCGGCGAGCGAGGCGCATCTGCCCGCCGCGACCGGGTTCACGCTGGCGCTGGCGGCACTCGCCACCGGCAACAAAAGTCTCGTCTGGATCGCCGAAGATATGACGCTGACCGAGAGCGGCGTGCCTCACGGCGCCGGCCTGGAAGCCTTCGGTTTGTCACCCGAGCGGCTCGTCATCGTTGCCGTCGCCCATCGTCATGAACTGACGGCGGCGATGGAAGAAGCCCTGCGTTGCCGCGCCGTCGGCTTCGTGATCGGAGAAGCGCGCAACGGCGCGCTCGATACCGTCGCGGTGCGGCGGCTGTCGCTTGCCGCGGGCGACAGCGGCGCCCTCGCTTGTCTGCTGCGCGCGCAACCGCCACGCGACGCTTCCACCGCCGCGACGCGGTGGATCGTGAGTGCATCGTCGTCCGCAATTGAAAAGAACTTTGGCCCCGGCGCGCCGCGCTTTGCCGTTCATCTCACCCGCAATCGCCGCGGCCCATCCGCCTCCTGGCTTCTGGAATGGAGAAATCCCGATGACCGCTTCGTCCTCGTCACGCATGCTGAGCCTGTGGCTGCCCCGCTTTGCCACCGACCGCATCAGAAGGTTGCGTGACGCCGCCTCCGTTCCGCATGACGGACTGCCGCTCGCCGTCGCCGGCAAGCGCGGCAATGCCGACGTGCTGATCGCCATCGATGAAGCCGCCGAGCAACTCGGTTTGTCGGCCGGCATGGCGCTGGCGCAAGCGCGCGCCATGCATCCCGCGCTCGATGTCGTGCCGGAAGATGCATGCGCCGACGGTGAACTGCTCGAAGCCATCGCCGACTGGTGCCTGCGCTATACGCCGCTCGTCGCCTGCGATGCGCCGGACGGCTTGCTGCTCGATATTTCCGGCTGCGCGCATCTTTATGGCGGCGAGCGCGAACTGGTGGCCGATCTCGGCCGTCGCCTGACGCAAGCCGGCTTTGCCTATCGCCTGGCCATTGCCGGCACCATCGGCGCGGCCTGGGCGGCGGCGCATGACGGCCGGCCCGATGCCTATGCCAATGGCGAAGAGCGCGACCTGCTGGCGCCGCTGCCGCTGGGCGCGCTGCGCCTGCCGCCGGCGGTGGTCGCCTCACTCGGCCGCGTCGGCTTCAAAACGATCGGCGACATCATCGACATGCCGCGCGCGCCCTTCACCGCGCGTTTCGGCGCCGAACTGCTGCGCCAGCTTGACCGCGCTCTCGGCCGCGAGCACGAACCGCTGACGCCGAGGCTGCCGGTCGCGCCTTACGTCGCCGAGAAGCGCTTTCACGAGCCGATCGCGCGCGACGAGGATGTGCTCGGCACCGTCGAAAAGCTGGCGGCGCGATTGTCCGTCGCGCTGGAGCAGCGCGGTGACGGCGCCCGCCGCATCGAGCTGACCTTGTTCCGCACCGATGGCGCGCTGCGCCGCATCGCCGCCGGCACGGCGCGGCCGCTGCGCGATGCCGCCGATATTCGGACGTTGTTTGCCGAACGGCTCGCCACCATCGCCGACGAACTCGATCCCGGCTTCGGTTTCGACATGGCGCGGCTGTCGGTGCTGATTGCCGAGCCGGCGCCGGCCGAGCAGATCGGCATGGGCTCGGCGAACGACGCCGGCGAAATGGTGCGCTTGATCGATCGTCTGAGCGCCCGGCTCGGCGCGCAGCGCGTGCGCCGCGCCGTGGCGCAGGACAGCCATATTCCCGAAATCGCCGCCGTGACCTTGCCCGCGCAGATGACGCTGAAGGACGACGGCTGGGCCGCGTATGGCCGTCATCGCAGCGCCGTCGAACTGGCGCCGCGGCCGCTGCGGCTGCTGAGCCGGCCCGAGCCGATCGAGGCCATCGCCGAAGTCCCGGACGGTCCGCCTTTGCGCTTCAAGTGGCGGCGCGCGCAGCACGACATCGTCGCCGCGGAAGGCCCCGAACGCATCGAGGGCGCGTGGTGGCAGGAAGAGAATGTGGAAACGTCGCCGGCCGGCAATCGCGCCCGCGATTATTTCCGCGTCGAGGACACAAGCGGCCATCGCTTCTGGCTGTTCCGCGCCGGCCTCTATCGCGACCTCGCTCCCGGCGCCGCGCCGCCATCGTGGTTCGTGCACGGAATGTTTGGGTAAGCGCTCTCTTTACCCTCTCCTCTTTACGGGAGAGAATTCGAGCATGTCATGCGTTACGTCGAATTCGCCACCGCGACCAACTTCTCCTTCCTGCGCGGCGCCTCGCATCCCGAAGAGCTGATGCTGCAGGCGCAGGCGATCGGGCTCAGTGGTCTTGGCGTCTGCGACCGCAACACTGTCGCTGGCGTGGTACGGCCGCATAGCATTAAACACGACCGAAACCTGTCGCTCGCCTATCATCCCGGCGCACGGCTGGTTTTTTCGGACGGTACGCCCGATATTCTCGCCTATCCGCGCGACCGCGCCGCCTGGGGCCGTCTGACGCGTCTGCTCACCGTCGGCAATCTCCGCGCCAGAAAGGGCGACTGCATCCTCACGCTCGGCGATCTCATCGCCCATGCCTTCGGGCTGGAGCTGATCGTTATGCCTGGCGCGACAGCGAAAGAGACCATCGCCGCGCTACGCTCTCTTACGCCCGGCCGCGTGCGACTAGCCGCCAGCATGCTGTATCGCGGGCAGGATCGCGCTCGCCTTGCACGGCTCAAGGCTTTGGCCCGCGAAACGCAGGTGCCGCTGATCGCCGTCAACGACGTGTATTATCACCATCCCGACCGCCGCATGCTGGCTGACGTGCTCGCCTGTATCCGCGAGAACACGACCATCGACCGCGCCGGCCGCAAACTGGCCGTCAATGCCGAGCGTTTCCTCAAACCCGCTGATGAAATGCTGCGGCTGTTTCGCGATGCGCCGGAAGCGATTGAGGAAACGCTGCGTTTGTCGGCGGCGCTCACCTTCTCGCTGGATGAACTCAAATACGAATACCCCGATGAAACCATCTCACCTTTCGCCGATGCGCAATCCGCGCTGGTGCACCTCACTGATGAGGGCGCGCGCATCCGCTACCCGCAGGGCATACCGGACGATGTGAAGTCGCTGATCGAATATGAACTCAAGCTGATTGATGAAATGAAATACGCGTCCTACTTCCTTACCGTTCATGACATTGTGAGAAAAGCGCGCTCGCTCGGTATCCTCTGTCAGGGCCGCGGCTCGGCCGCCAACTCCACAGTATGCTTTTGCCTCGGCATCACCGAGGTCGACCCCAAGCAGAGCGACCTGCTATTCGAACGCTTCATCTCCACCGAGCGCCATGAACCGCCCGACATCGACGTCGACTTCGAGCACGAGCGGCGCGAGGAGATCATCCAATACATCTACAACAAATACGGACGCCATCGCGCCGGCATCGCCGCCACCGTGATCAGCTATCGCGGCCGTTCGGCGATCCGCGAGGTCGGCAAGGCTTTCGGCCTGTCGGAAGACACAATCGGCGCGCTGGCGTCGTCGATCTGGGGTGGTGGCGGCGGCAGCGTGTCGCGCGACAGCGTCACGCGCAGCGGCATAGACCCCAACAGCTTCCGCATGAAGAAAATCGTGGCTTTGGCCAGCGAGATCGACGGCTTCCCGCGCCATCTGTCGCAGCATGTCGGCGGCTTCGTCATCACGCGCGGAAGGCTCGATGAAGTCGTGCCCGTCGGCAATGCGGCGATGGATGAACGCACCTTCGTCGAATGGGACAAGGACGACCTCGACGCACTCAAGATTCTGAAAGTCGATGTGCTCGGCCTCGGGATGCTATCCTGCATCCGCAAAGCCTTTGACTTGATGGAAAGGCACTATCCGGCGGCGACGCCAGCCGGCAAGAGACTCGCCACCATTCCACTAAAGGATGAGGCTCTCTATCGCATGCTCGGGCGCGCCGACTCGCTCGGCGTGTTCCAGGTCGAAAGCCGAGCGCAAATGAGTATGTTGCCGCGCCTCAAACCGAAGGAATTCTACGATCTCGTCATTGAAGTCGCCATCGTTCGTCCCGGCCCGATCCAGGGCAATATGGTCCACCCTTATCTGAAGCGCCGGGAAAATCCCGAAGAGGTTTCCTACCCATCACCGGAACTCAAAGACGTTCTGAAGAAAACGCTTGGCGTACCATTGTTTCAGGAACAGGCGATGAAGATCGCCATCGTGGCCGGCGGCTTCACGCCGGGCGAAGCCGACAACCTGCGCCGTGCCATGGCAACCTTCAAACGAACCGGAACCATCGGCACCTTCAAGGAAAAAATGATTAAGGGCATGCTGGAGCGCAAATACCCGCGCGAATTTGCCGAACGCTGCTTCAGCCAAATCGAAGGGTTCGGTGAATACGGCTTCCCGGAAAGCCATGCCGCCAGTTTCGCGCTGCTGGTCTATGCCTCGGCCTGGCTTAAATGTCATTATCCGGATGTGTTCGCCGCTGCCTTGCTGAACGCGCAGCCGATGGGCTTCTATGCATCGTCTCAGATCGTGCGCGACGCACGCGAGCACGGCGTCGCGGTGCGCGCGCCGGACATCAATCATTCGTACTGGGATTCGACGCTGGAGCCCGATGCCTGGCATGCTAATCGCCTGCATTCGCAGCACAAGGATATGCAAAACGACATCCGCACCGTTTGCGCCATACGGCTCGGCCTGCGTGAGATCAAGGGCATGAGCGAGAATGATGCCAAGCTAATCGCGGCGCAACGCAACGATGCGCCTTACGACTCAGTCCGCGATCTGTGGCTGCGCACCGGCCTGCACACGCGCGTACTGGAGCGGCTTGCCGATGCCGACGCCTTTGCCTCGCTCGGCCTCACCCGGCGTGATGCGCTATGGGCCGCCAAGGCACTCGGTCGTGTCGGCGACATCAATGACGATCTGCAGCTGTTCTCGTCCACCATCACGCCGGCGGCTAAAGCGCAGCGCTTCGGCGAGCCCGATATCGCACTGCCGCCGATGCCGCTCGGCGAAGAAGTCGTAAACGATTACCGCTTCCTGCGTTTATCACTGCGCGCGCATCCGGCGCAGTTCCTGCGCAAGGATCTGTTGGCTCGCAAGATCCTGCGCAATGAAGCTTTGTGCACACTCAAGACCGGCACGCATGCCACAATTTCCGGCCTCGTCACCTGCCGGCAACGGACGGGCTCGGCCAAGGGCGTGGTGTTCATGACGCTGGAGGACGAGACTAGCGTCGCCAATGTCATCGTCTGGCCCAAGGTGTTCGAGCGCGTGCGGCCGATCGTGCTCGGCGCGCGCTACGTGTCGGTGACCGGCCGCGTGCAGTCGGAGGCGGGCGTCATCCACGTCGTCGCCGACGAGATCGAGGACCTCACCTTCCTGCTGGCGCAGCTGGCCGAACAGGGCGCCGATATCGACAGTCTGGCGCGTGCCGACGAAGTGCGGCGGCCGGTCGAGGAGATGCGCGAAGCGCGTCGCAATGGCGGCCGCGAAAGCCGCCTCGAGCGTCTCATCCGTGAGATGCCGGAGCTGGCCGCCGATCTGGGCGTTCACGCGCCTGGCTCGGCGCACATCCCGCTGCGCAACGCGTCGGTGCGTAAAGCCCGTTAACGCGGGATCACGCCGCCGCGGCCGACATTGATGCGATCGGCGCCGAGCGAGCCGTCGAGCTTGCGCTTGATCGCCGGCACAACGAGATGGGCGCCGACCTTGAGTTCGGCGCGCTCGCCAGGCGCATAAGCGAGGATGGTGACATCCTGCGGCACCAAAATCCGCTGCTCACCGTCCTTGTACTTCACGCGCAAGCTCTGGCCATCGACCCCCGCCACGGTGGTGTCGATGGTGGCGTTGGTCATGGTGCCGCCGGACGCCCGGTCCCAGGGCCGGAAGCCCTCGCCGAGCCCGCGCTGGCTCTCGGCGAAAACGGTGATCTGAATGGCGCGCTGGCTGCCGTCGGCCTGCGGCATCGCGCCGACGCCGACAAAGGCGCCCGTCTTGAGATCGACAAGCGTACCCTTGGACACGCCGAACACGACAAGCTTCTTGTCGAGTTCGACGTCGAACTGGCCGCCGCCCTCGAGCGGCCGAACCGTGATCACGTCCCCATCGACCTTCTCGATCGTCCCGGCGAACCGCAGCGGCGGCGCCGGCTGCGCCAGGACCGGGCCTAACACCGGGCCTGAAACCGCAGCGGCGGCCAGCGCCAGCACAGCACCAAAGGCAGAAAGCGATTTCGACAGCACCGTGTTCATGAGCCTCTCCGGGTCAAACAATCGCCCCAGCCCAAGAGCACCGCGCGGGGGCTATTTCATCCGCGGCGCGCGGGCTGGCCGCGGCTTTTTCTGCCGGTCGGCACTCACGCCGGCTGCCTTCTTCGGCTCCGCGTGCGGCGCCAGGTCTTCTTCGACGAGTTTGCGCAGCTCGGCCGTAACCTCGGGCTTCACGCCGAACCACAGTTCGAAGCCGCGCACCGCCTGATGAAGCAGCATGCCGAGCCCGTCGGCAACCCGCAGACCCTTGTCGCGCGCCGCGGCCAGCAACTTTGTCTCAAGCGGCACATAGACGAGATCGGCCACAACCGTGGACATCGGGCAGCGCAGATTGAAATCGATCTGCGGCTGGCCGACCATGCCGAGCGAAGTGGTGTTGACCAGAAGTCCCGCGCCGCCGAGCAACCCGGTCATTTCGCCCCATTGCGCGACGTTGACGCGCGAACCGAACCGCGCGCGCAACGCCTCGGCGCGCTCCGGCGAGCGATTGACGACATGGATGCGCTGCACCTCGCGCTGGATCAGCGCATAGACAACGGCGCGCGCGCCGCCGCCGGCGCCCAGTACCACGGCGCTTTCCAGGCCCCGGTCCCAGCCCGGCGTCATCTGATCGAGATTGGCAAGGAAGCCCTCGACGTCGGTGTTGGTCGAACGCAGCTTGTCGCCGTCGAACCACAGAGTGTTGGCCGCGCCAACCGCTCTGGCGCGATCGTCGGCGAGCGTCAATTCCATCGCCGCCTGCTTGTGCGGCACCGTGACGTTGCAGCCGATATAGCCGCGCTCGCGCAGATGCGTGATGAAGTCGGCGAACTGCTCCGGGGCGATCGCCTCCTTGCGATACTCCGCGTCGACGCCGTGCCTTTTCATCCAATACTGATGGATGAGAGGCGAGCGCGAATGGCCGGCCGGCCACCCGACGACGCACACCGCTTTGCGACTATCACTCATGCCCCGAAATCACTCACCTTCAGACGCCGGCGCCACAGCCGCCACCTTCACGCTGCCGCCCGCCCCCGGGCCCGGTTTCGCGCCCGCATTTATGCTTTGCCTGAGGGCCAGTCAACGCCGTATCCTTCCACCTCCCTTCCACGGTGGTTCAGGCGATGAAATCCATCTTTTTCGACTGCAATGATCAACTCGGGCCCGTCTGGGAACAGGTATTGCGCCCCGACGACCCGGCGATCGACGTCAACATGACGCCGTTCAAGAAGGAGGAACTGCCTCTGGTCATCGCCGGCTACGACATCGCCATCGACGATCATTCCTATATGCCGACCGATCTGGTCGAGCGCTGCAAGCAGCTCAAGCACATCGTGTTTCTGGGCACCGGCGCGGCGAGCTACATGAACATTGCCGAGCTCAAGGAGCGTGGCATCACCGTTCACATCATCAAGGGTTACGGCGACGTCGCGGTGGCCGAGCACACCATGGCGCTGCTGTTCGCCTGCGCCCGCGACATCGCCCGCATGGACCGCGAAGTGCGCGGCGGCACCTGGGCGCCGAAGGAAGGCATGCAGCTTCAAGGCAAGACTGTCGGCCTCATCGGCCTCGGCGGCATCGGCACCGAGTTCGCCCGCATGGCGGCCGGCATCGGCATGAACGTCATCGCCTACAGCCGCACGCCGAAGCCGGAGCTGGGCATCAAGCAGGTGGACATCGAGACGCTGCTCAAGACGTCCGACGTCGTGTCGCTCCATTTGACGCTCAGTGACGAGACCCGCGGCTTCCTCGGCGCCGGCCGCATCGCCATGATGAAGCATGGCGCACTCCTGGTGAACACCGCGCGCGGCGCACTGGTCGACGAGCAGGCACTGATCCAGGCGCTCAAGAGCGGCATCATCCACCAGGCCGGACTCGACGTGTTCCATTCGGAGCCTCTCGACGCCAAATCCGAACTGGCGCAGCTGCCCAATGTCACGCTGACCTCGCACGCCGCCTTCCGCACCCTGGAAGCATCACAGACTCTGCTGCGACGGGCCATCGATATCGTGAAATCGATCAAGGGCTGACCTTCGACGTGATCCGAAGAGGCACCTCGCGCGTTATGGAAGTGATCCAGAAAGGTTCGCCATGCCGCTGATCGTTCCCGCCTACGCCGCCGTGCTCGGCCTCATGTTCGCCGTGCTGTCGTTTCGCGTCGCCAATGCGCGGCGGACGATGCGCATCGGCCTCGGCAGCGGCGGCGACAAGCAGCTGGAGCGCTATATCCGCGTCCAGGGCAATTTCGCCGAATATGTGCCGATGGCGCTGATCCTGCTCACCTTCGTTGAATTGCAGGTCTGGCCGACCTGGCTAGTGCACGTGCTCTGCGCTTTGCTGCTGGTCGCCCGGGTGGTCCACGCCTTCGGGGTGGTCCGCGAGCCGGAGGACTTCCGCTTCCGCGCCATCGGCATGATCACGACTTTGGCCGTCCTGGTCGTCACCTCGGTGCTGTTGCTGGCCGGCGGCATCTGGCACCCGGAAGCGTGAGCCGCCTGAGCTAGCCTCCGATCGCCGCGTTGACCTTCGGCAGCACCTTCTCCGCCAGCAGGATCATGGACCGCCGGCCAAGTTCGGGATCGGCCCAGTCCTTGCCGGCGTAGAGCAGCGTGCCGAAATCGCCGACCGTCTCCCGATATCGCATCAGTTCATCGGCCACCTTGTCCGGCGTGCCGTAGGTGATGAGCTGGTTGCAGACCGCTTCCAGCGTCACCTCGTCGTCGGGCTGGTCGCGACGCGTCTTGAACAGCTCGATACGGCCGTTCTTCTTCAGCTTGGTATAGAGCTGCTTGTAGTAGAACACGTAGGGACTGTCGGGATCGGTCGCGTAAGCCTTCGCCGTCTTCTCGTCGTCGGCGACGAAGATCGAACGCGCCACGCGCCAGTTCGCCGTGTCCACCGTGCGGCCGACGCGCTCGCAGCCTTCGACATATTTCGGCCAGTGGCTTTTCACCCATTGCGGCATCAGGAAGTTCGCAGAGATCGGATCCCAGCCACGCGCCGCGGCTTCGGTAACGCCCTTGGAGAACGGCGCCACCGCGGTGACAACGATCGGCGGATGCGGGCGCTGCAGCGGCTTGGCGATGTAGCCCTGCCCGAGTTCGGGCATGAACTGGCGCGCCACGCTGATGTCCCAATACTTGCCGGCAAGATCATACGGCGGCTCGCCGGCCCAGATGGCGAGCACCTGGTTGATCGCCTCGAGGAACATCGCGTTGCGGTCGGCGTCGAGGTTGCCGAACACCTCGGCGTCCGACAGCAGCCCGCCCGGTGAAATGCCGAACAGGAATCGGCCGTCGAGCATGTGGTCGAGCATGGCGATCTGCGACGCTACCGCCGCCGGGTGCTGGTTCGGCATGTTCACCGTGCCGGTGCCGAGCTTCATGCGCTTCACGCGATCGACCAGGCTCGCCAGGAATACGACGCAGGACGTGATGTTTTCGGCGCGGTCGGTGACATGCTCGCCGCAATAGGCTTCGGCAAAGCCGAGCTCGTCGGCCAGGATAAACGCCTCGCGGTCCTCGCGCAGCGACTGGCGCCAATCCTTGTCAAGCGGATGGATCGGCATCGTGAAAAAGCCAAGCTGCATCGCGGTGTCTCCCGGGCGAGTTTTCTTGTTGCGCAACGATAGGCGAAGAAGCCAGCCTTTGGAAACCCGCGCGGCATGGCGCGATGGCGGGCGCCGTGATACCGATCGAAGGAACTCATCCAATGCAAGGCCGGGCCATGGCGAAAACCGCGAAATCAAAAAAGGCGTCAACAAAGTCGGGATCGAAGGCAATCGCTCCTGCGCGGCAGAGCAAGGGCACGGTGGGCATTGTCGGCCTCGGCATCATGGGCGGGGCCTTCGCCCGTCTGCTGAAGAAGGCGGGTTGGCGCGTCGTGGGCTACGACCTCAGCGCCGCGCGACGACTTGCCGCCAAGGATCGCGGCATAAAGATCCTGCGCAATGCCACCGAGGTGGCAAAGCAGGCGCCGGTCGTTCTCACCAGCCTGCCCTCGCCGAAGGCGCTGGAATCCGTGGTGAATGAAATCGCGAGCGCCAAGCTGCCGCCGATCACTTTGATCGAACTGAGCACGTTCGCCCTGGCCGACAAGCACAAGGCCGAACGCCGCATGCGCAAGGCCAAACACACAATGCTCGATGTGCCCGTGAGCGGCACCGGCGCGCAGGCGGCGCGCGGCGATGCCGTGTTCTACGCCTGCGGCGACAAGGCGACGATCAAGAAGCTGATGCCGATGTTCGGCGATTTCGGCCGAGCCGCTTTCGACGTCGGCGCCTTCGGCAACGGCAGCAAGATGAAGTACGTCGCCAACCTGATGGTCGCCATCCACAACATCGCCAGCGCCGAGGCCATGGTGCTCGGCATGAAGGCCGGGCTGCCGCCGCAGGCGATCCTCGAACTGGTGTCCGCCGGCGCCGGCCAGTCGCGCATCTTCGACCTGCGCGGACCGATGATGGTGAAGAACGACTACGACACCGTCACCGCGACGCTCGACGTGTTCGACAAGGACCTCAGATTGATTGGCGACTTCATCCGGACGGCGCGCGCGCCGACGCCGCTATTCGACGCAACGCGCCCGATCTACGACAAGGCGCTCAAGGCCGGCCTCGGCGCCAAGGACGTCGCCGCGGTGTGCACCGTGCTCGAGAAGATGGCGCGGCTGAAGCGGGACAAGACGCCGAAACCGCCGAAGGCCGGCCCCGCCGGTCAGGCATAGAGAAAGTCCAGGGTCGCGGTTTCCCTGATCACCGCCGCGTCGGTGGCGTGGCGGCCGGCGCTCGCCTTTTCCTCCTGCGTCTGCGTTGCCTGCAAGTAGGCTCCGAGATGGCGGGCCCAATCGATGATGCGGCGGTTCTCAGGGAGGCGCGCCGCTTCGAAAGCCTTCAGCCCGCCCGCCACGTCGTCATGCGCAGCCAGGGCGTTCGCCAGAGCCGCCGCATCATCCGCCGCTTTCGATACGCCGGCGCCGACATGCGGCCGCGCCACGAAGGCGGCATCCCCCACCAGCGCCACACGGCCGAAGGCGATGCGCGGCGAGGCCAGATCGTAGATCGGCTGCAGCAGCGGCTCTTGCATCAGCCGCACCAGTTCGCGGAACGGCGGCGCCAGCAGCCGCTCCGCGGCATCCTTCATCTCGGCGATGGCCTCGGTGCGGATCAACGGCGGCGGAATCGAGATGTCGTGGGTGCGCCCCTGCGCGTCGGTGAGCAGCCACTTCAGTTTATCGCCTTCATCGGCCGGCCGGTACCAGATCACATTGGTGCGGCGATGGCCGGGCCGCACATCGTTGTCAGGACCGGCCACCGGGTAGCTCAGGAACTGTTCGCCCGGCGGCAGGCCGAACGACATGATGTCGAAGATCGCTTTGTGGGTGTCGCGCGGCATGGCGTCTTCGCCGATCAGCGCGCGCCAGGCGACGTAGCCGGCATAGAGCGGCACGACGTCCGGCGCGAGCAATTGACGCACCGTCGAGCGGATGCCGTCGGCGCCAATCAGCACATCGCCGGTCGCCGCCTCGCCATCGGCGAAATGCGCGGTGACGCCGCCCGTATCCTGCACCAGAGACTTCAGACTTCTGCCGCGATGATAGTGCTCGGGCGCGAAAGCATCGCGCAGCAGGCGGTAAACCCGCTCCCAGGCCGTCGCCACCTGCGGGCAGGCAAGCTCGTCGGTGATACCGCCTTGCGGATCGAGTATCTGCCGTCGTTCGATGGCGACACCGAGTCCTTCGGTATCGAGGCCGAGCCCCTTGAGCCGCGCGATGAGTTCCGGCTGCGCCACGATGCCGGCACCGCGACCGGACAATTCACCTTCGACGCGTTCGTAAATATCGACTCGCCAGCCCCGGCGCTGCAGCAACAATGCGCTGAGCAGCCCGCTCATCGAGCCGCCAATGATGATCGCGCGCCGTCCGCTCGCTGCCACGTCTTCCTCCGCCGCGCTTCCGCCTGCGCGCATTGCGGTGTACTATGCCACAAACAAGGCACGGAGGAACGCCATGGTTGCCAATCACGCAACTCTGTCGATGATGGACAAGGCCGCCGACGCCAGGAATCTGGCGCAGTGGCCTGCCGACATCGCCGCCGAATTTGCGCGCGAAGCCGCCAATCCCAATCCATGTGTCGGCTCGACCTTGCTGTCGGAGAACGAGCGCACGCGCGTGTGGATCATCCGCCTCGCGCCCGGCGAGCGCATCGGCTTCCACCGCCATGTGCTGGATTACTTCTGGACCTCGGTAAACGGCGGACGCGGCCGCCAGCACGTGCATGACGGCGCCACGGTGGAATACAGCTATCAGCCCGGCGAAACGCGCCACGAGACTTATGGCAAAGGCGAATTCAAGGTGCACGATCTTGAGAACACCGGCGACGCCGAGATGATCTTCATGACGGTCGAGTTCAAGGACTCCGCCAATGCGCCGCTGCCGTTGCCTGCGGGCATCCGCCCACAGGCGGCCGCCTGAGCAAGCCAGCGCGGGTGGGACAGCGCGCACGCTGCAACATGCCGCGTGGATAAACGCCGCAGCGCCGAGTGCCTGCCCGATCAACGGGCTAGCCAAGGCCGCCTGCTTCCTGCACACTGCGGTGCAAGGCACGGGCGCCGACGGCGCACCGGCTATTAAAGATCATTGGGGAGGTCAAAGTGCCGGCCACCGGTGGCCATCACGCCAGTTCGGGTGTCTGCTTCTACCGGTCGCAGGATCGTTGGAGTGTCCCGCCGCGCGTGAGGTTCGCACCAACCGCCCAGGGCGGTCGCCGACCCGGCTGATGTTTGCATGCAATTCGACCTGTTGATCAACGCCATCATCGCCGGCTTGATGCTCGGCGGCTTTTACGCCGCGGTCACCGCGGGCATTTCGATTTCGTTCGGCATGCTCGATATCGTGAATATCGCGCATCCGGGCTTCATCATTCTCGGCTCCTATATCGCCTACATCGTCAGCACGAATTTCGGCATCGACCCCATCGTCGTCGCCATCCTGGCGCTGCCTGTGTTTTACGCGCTCGGCACGGGGATTTACGGAATCTATTTCCAGTCCTTCGAGAAACGCGGGCAGGACCCGCTGCGCGGCCTCGCCTTCTTCTTCGGCCTGCTCTTCGTCACCGAGGTGGTGCTGATCCTGGTGTTCGGCGTCGATTACCGGACAGTGGATACGGCCTATGCCGGCGGCAGCCTCAAGCTCGGTGTCATGGAATTCCCGCTGCGCATGCTGGTGCCGGCGCTGGTGTCGCTCGCCATGTTCGCCGCGTTGCAGCTTTACATGTCGCGCACGTTCATCGGCCGCGCCGTGATGGCGGTGTCGCAGGATCCGCAGGCGCTGGAGCTGATGGCGGTCGATCCGACCCGGATCAAGCGCATCGCCTTCTCGATCTCGATGGCGACCTGCGCGCTGGCCGGCGCCTTCCTCATCGTCATCCAGCCGGTGCTGCCATCGTCGGGCCGCGAATATATCGGCCGCGTCTTCGCCATCTGCGTGCTCGGCGGCCTCGGCAGCCTGCCCGGCACGCTGATCGCCGCGCTGCTGATCGGCGTCATCGAAAGCATCGCCACGACATTCTATGGCCCGTCCTGGGCGCCGGCGGTGTCCTTCGGCCTGCTCCTGCTCACCCTGGCCGTGCGGCCCTCCGGACTGCTGGGTCGTTAAATGAACACGCCCAAATTCACCCTCGTCCTTGCCGCCGTCGCCGCGGCGCTGTTCATCGCCTTCCGGCTGATCGGCAACGACTACCTGTTCTTCGCCGGTTACACAGTGCTGCAATACATCGTCATCGCCACCGCCTGGAACATCCTTGGCGGCTATTGCGGCTATGTGAATTTCGGCAGCGCCGGTTTCTTTGCCGTCGGCGTTTACTCGACCGTGTTCTTCTACAATGTCGGCCAGCAATACGATGTACCGTTGCCGATCCCGCTGCTGATGGTGATCGGCGGTATCATGTCCGGCCTGCTCGGCCTCGGCATGGGCTATCTCACGCTTCGTCTGCGCGGCGTCTTCTTCGCCATCGCCACGCTGGCGCTGCTGGTGGTGATCGAGACCTTTGTCGTGAACTGGTCCTTCGTCGGCGGCTCGCGCGGCGCCTACATCATCCCGCCGTCCGAAATCCCGGTGCTCGGCGTCTTCATCCACTACCTGTTCCTGCTGATGCTGGGCCTGGTCGTGCTGTCGCTCGTCGCCGCGCGCACCATCGAGCGCTCCAGCCTCGGCATCGGCTTCGCCACCATCCGTGACGACGAGCTGGCGGCCGAAGCCTCCGGCGTGCCGACCTTGCGGCTCAAGCTGATCGCCACGGTCGTGTCCGGCGCGCTGTTCGGCATGGCCGGCGCGCCCTTCCCTTACTACATCGGCTATGTCGAGCCGGGCTCGGCCTTCAATCTCGCCTATTCGGTGAACGCCATCGCCATGCCGATGATCGGCGGCACCATGAGCTGGGTCGGCCCGATGGTCGGCGCACTGCTGCTGTCGACCTTGCAGCAGGTCATCACCGTCACGATCTCGTCGGCGGCCAATCTGCTCATCACCGGCCTGCTGCTCATCGGCTTCGTCATCCTCGCGCCCAAGGGCCTGGTCGGCCTCTGGCAAAGCTTCACGGCAAAGGGGAAGCGGTCATGAGCCAGATCATGGGGCAGTCCGTGCCAGAAGAAGCGATCGGCGATGTGCCGCTTCTGGCGGTGGAGCAACTGGGCAAGCGCTTCGGCGGCTTCGTCGCGCTCGACACGGTGGACCTCGCCGTTCCGAAAGGCCAGCGCCTCGGTCTGATCGGGCCGAACGGCTCAGGCAAATCGACGCTGGTGAACTGCATCAGCGGCACGCTGCAGAACGAGACGGGCAGCGTCACCTTCGGAGGCCAGCGCCTCGATGGCGCGCCGGCGCATCGCCGCGCGCGGCTCGGCCTCGCCCGCAGCTTCCAGTTGCCGCGGCCGTTCCGGACCATGACGGTGGCCGAGAACATCCGCGTGCCGCTGATCTACACCGTCGGCGCCCGCGCCGGCGTCCACCTGACCTCCAGCGAACTCGAAGACCGCTGCATGGAGGTGCTGACCCTGGTCTCGCTGCAGGACAAGGCCGGCAAGAACCCGTTCGACCTCACCCAGGTCGAGATGCGCAAACTCGAACTCGCCCGCGCCATGGCGGCTGAGCCGAAGCTGCTGATTGCCGACGAATCCATGGCAGGCCTGTCGCATTCCGAGGTCGAGGATATCGTCGCGCTGCTGATCCGCATGAACGAGCGCGGCGTCACCATCATCATGATCGAGCACATCATGCGCGCGGTGATGGCGTTCTCGCAGCGCCTCGTCGTGCTGGTCTCCGGCCGCAAGATCGCGGACGGCGCGCCGGAAGATGTGATCAAGGACAAGGACGTGGTGGGGGCCTATCTTGGGACCTGAGATGGCACGCGAACCCGCGCACGAAGCCAACAGTATTGCCGTCGAAGGCATCGACGCCGGCTACGGGCTGGTGCGCGTGCTCGACGACGTCTCGCTCAATGTCGGTTCCGGCGAGACCGTGGCGCTGCTCGGCACCAACGGCAACGGCAAGAGCACGTTGATGAAGTGCATCATGGGCTGGGTGCGGCCGTCCAAGGGCCGCATCGTCGCCACCATCGATGGCGTCCGTCACGACCTTACCAAGCTGACGACGACCGAGATTGTCGACCTCGGCATCGCGCTGGTGCCGGAGGGCCGCCGCCTGTTCCCGCGCCAGACCGTCGAGGAAAACCTGCTGTTAGGGGCGAGCCGGCCGAAGGCGCGCGCCCACATCAAGGCCAATCTCGATTTCTGCTTCGAAACTTTTCCGCGCCTGGCCGAACGCCGTGGCCAACTGGCCGGCTCGATGTCCGGCGGCGAGCAGCAGATGCTGGCGCTGGCGCGCGCGCTGATGATCAACCCGCGCATTCTGCTGGTCGACGAGCCTTCGGTCGGCCTGTCGCCGCTGCTGGTCGGCCGCACCATCGACGCCATCAGGACGCTGAAGGAGCACTTCAAGCTCACGGTGCTGATGGCCGAGCAGAACTTCACCCAGGCGCTGCGCATCGCCGATCGCGGCTATGTCATCGTCCACGGCAAGATCGAGTTCGAGGGCGCCTCGGCGGACGAGCTCAACAACAACGACCTCATCCGTCAGTTTTATCTGGGGATGTAGCGCTTCCTTACCCCTCCCCGGCTACGGGAGAGGTAAGAAAGAAAAAACGCCGCGGATTGCTCCGCGGCGTTTCTTTTTGTCTCAGCGATCGAGCGTCTACTTCATCGCCTTTTCGTAGGGATAGATCAGCTTGCCGGTGGCCAGGCTCGGCGGGTCGACCACGGTCTGGTAGCTCATGCCGCGCCAGGTATCGAGGTTCGCGGCGTCGGTCACGCCATGATACTGCACCTGCATCATGCGGCTCTCGGCCCACTCGCCCTTGGCGCCGTACTTGATCGAACCGACCACGGTCTGGATGGTCGCCTTTTTCAGGTGATCCGCGATCTTGGTGTCGTCGAGGCTGTTGGCGCCCTTGATGCCGGCTTCCAGCACTTGCATCTGCGCGTAGCCCCAGCCGCCGAGATAGTAGCCGAGCGGATCGACGCCGGCGGCGCCGGCGCGGGACTGATACTCCTTGTAGAAGGCTTCGGCGCCTTCATACATCTGCTTCTTGTCCGGCACCCAGGTCTCGTAGTTCACGATGCCGTTGAGCTTGCTCTTGAGGCGATCCTTGAACGGGGTTGCCTGAAGACCGACCATGGCGCCGCCCATCATCTTCGGCTTCAGGTCGATTTCGTGCGCTGCCATGACCAGACCGATCGAGTCGAGCGGGTACGAGCAGATCATCAGCAGGTCCGGATTCTCCGCCTTGATCGCGCGAACGATCGGAGCAAAGTCGGTCGTCTTCGGCGGCGGCGGATAGGCCTTGTCGTAGACGATCTTGAGGCCGAGCTTCTTGGCGGTGTTGCGCGCGCCCTCGCAAGCGTTCTGCGAGAACTCGGCGTCGGCATAGGTCAGAGCCACGGTCTGCGGCTTGGGCGACTGCTGCATCGCCACGTCGAACCAGCCCTGCGTGAATGAGCCCTTGGTATCCTGCCCCGTCGGGATGACCGAGAAATACTTGTCGTATTTGAACTTGTCGTTGATATCGAGACCGAACAGGCTGATGAAGGTCTTCTTCTTGCTCATCACGACCGGCATGGCGGGGGCGATCTGGTTCGAGGCATAGCCCGACACCACGAGATCGACCTTATCGACGTCGATCAGCTTGGTGTAGATGCCCGGCACTTCGGAAGCCTGGCTCTTGTCATCGTAATATTTCAGCTCGACTTTCTTGCCGAGTAGGCCGCCGGCCTTGTTGATCCGGTCGGCCCAGATTTCCTGACCGAGCAGCGCCTGCTTGCCGTTAGGCGCCAGCGGGCCGGTAAGCGATTGCGAGAAACCGATCTTGATGGTGTCCTGCGCCTGGGCGCCGAGCGTCAGCGCCGCCGTGACCGCAAGGCTGACACCGGCGATCAAGGCAAGCTTCCGCGATTTGAGGCTTTGCTTCATTCGTTTTTTCCTCCCCGAGTTGATTTCGTTTTGTTCGGTGAGGCGATAATGCCAGCGCGCGGCGCGGTGGTCCACTGCGGCGTAAGGCCTTGAACACCAAGGCGCCGATCGCTTGGTGGGCAGAGTCCCGCACCAGCCAGTTGTTGCACTGCACGATGCATTGAAGGTTGCGATCGTCGCCCGCTTTCCGAATGATGGCGCTCAACAAGAACACGCCCGGGAAGGAGTCCGCCCCGATGCCGAGACGTATTGTCGATATATCGATCCCGCTGGAGAACAACGTGGTGGCCGATCCCCCGGGATACGGACCGGTGATCGAGTATCTCGGCCACGAAGCCACCGCCGCCGACATCCTCAAATTCTTCCCAGGCCTGAAAAAGGAAGACCTGCCCGACGGTGAAGGCTGGGGCTTCGAATGGGTCAAGCTGTCGACGCATTGCACGACGCATCTCGACGCGCCGTGGCACTTCGCCTCGACCATGGACGGCGGCAAGCGCGCCATCACCATCGACGAGGTACCGCTGGATTGGTGCTTACAGCGTGGCGTCAAACTGGATTTTCGTCATTTCGCGGACGGATATGTTGCTACCGCCGCGGACGTGGAGGCCGAGCTCAAGCGCGTCGGTCACACGCTGTCGCCGCTCGACATCGTCGTCGTCAATACCAGTGCCGGCATGGCCTACGGCCAGCCTGACTATGTGGCCCGGGGATGCGGGATGGGCCGCGAGGCCACGCTCTATCTGCTCGAACGCGGCGTGCGGGTCACCGGCACCGACGGCTGGAGCTGGGATGCGCCTTTCGTCCAAACCATGAAGCGCTACGCAGAGACGCGGGATCCGTCCATCATCTGGGAAGGCCATCGCGCGGGGCGCGACATCGGCTATTGCCACATCGAGAAACTGCACAATCTGGAAAGCCTGCCTTCGACCGGCTTCATGGTGAGCTGTTTCCCGGTGAAGATTCGTGGCGGCTCAGCCGGCTGGACGCGGGCAGTGGCGATCATCGACTAAGGTGCCACAACACCCTAGGATGCCCTGATGAACAAGCCCGCTGCGACCAACCTCCGTATCGACCCCGAACGCCTATGGGGCGATCTCATGGAGACCGCCAGGATCGGTGGCACGGCGAAAGGCGGCATCTGCCGCCTCACCCTCACTGACCTCGACCGGCAGGTGCGCGACTGGTTCAAGGCGGCCGCGGAAAGCCTCGGCTGCACCGTCACGGTCGACGACATGGGCGCGATGTTCGCGCGACGCCCAGGACAGCGGAACGACATCCCGCCGATCGTCATGGGCAGCCATCTCGACACCCAGCCAACCGGCGGAAAATTTGACGGGACTCTTGGCGTGCTCGGGGCGCTCGAAGCGCTCCGTGCGCTCCACCGCGCCGGCTACGAGACCTTTGCGCCCATCGAGGTGGTGAACTGGACCAACGAGGAGGGCTCGCGCTTCGCCCCCGCCATGGTGGCGTCGGGCGTCTTTGCCGGCGTCTTCACGCGCGACTGGGCGGTGGCGCGGCAGGACCGCGCCGGCGTGAGCTTCGGCGACGCGCTCGAGGCCATCGGCTATCGCGGCGCGCAGCGCTGCGGCGACCACCCGCTATCCGCCTTTTTCGAGATTCATATCGAGCAAGGCCCCTATCTCGAAATGGAGAACAAGGACATCGGCGTCGTCACCGGCGTGCAGGCGATCCGCTGGTTCGAGGCAACCTTCACCGGACAGGACAGCCATGCCGGCACGACGCCGATGCAGGCGCGGCGCGACGCCCTGCTTGGCGCGGCGCGGCTTGTCGAAGCGGTCAACGCGACCGCGCTTCGCCACAAGGGCGCGGTCGGCACCGTCGGCGTCCTCGAGGTCAAGCCGGCCTCGACCAATGTCATTCCCGGCGAGACCTACCTCACCATCGACTGCCGCGACCCGGACGAGGCCGTGCTTGATCGCATGGAGCAGGACATCGGGGCCGCCGCCGAGGCGATTGCCAGCGAACTCGGCCTTCAAGTCACCTTCAAGAACATCGTCAAGCAGCCGCCGGTGCATTTCGATCCGCAATGCATCGAGGCGGTGCGCCGCGCCGCGGCGTCGGCGGGTTTATCGACGCGGGATATCATGTCCGGCGCCGGCCACGATGCCGCCTATGTCGCGCGCGTCGCGCCGACCACGATGATCTTCGTGCCGTGCAAGGGCGGCATCAGCCACAACGAGGCGGAGTATTCCAGCAAGGAGCAGTGCGCCAACGGCGCGCAGGTGCTGCTGCAGGCCGTGCTCGACTACGATCGAACGCTGGCGGAGAAATTTAGCTAGTCATTCCGGACGACGCGTCAGCGTCGATCCGGAATCCAGACACACATGGAGCCTTGCCGGATTCCGGGTTCGCTTGCCCCGCAAGCGCACCGGAATGACGCAGTGCCCTACATCGCTTCCTTGCGGGCGTGCAGCGCCATGGCGATCAGCGCCACGCCGCCGAACACCATGTTGATGCCGACCAACAGGCCAAGCGCCCACACCGCGGTCGATGGCAGCCCCATCAGCAGCATCACCGCAAGCGCCAGATCGACGACGCCGCTCGCCAGCATCCAGCCCCACTGGCCGGAGAACTCGCGGCGATGATCGAGTGAGAAAAAGATCGAGGCGACGCCTTCGATGACGAAGAAGGCGATCAGCACCAAGGTCAGCGACAGCGCGCCTGCGACCGGTTGCGCCAGCATCCAGCCGCCGGCGAGAATCGCCAGCGCCGCCGAGATGAGCGCCCACCAAAAGCCCGGCGCGTTGCGCATCCAGAACGTCGTGACGAGGCCGATGACGCCGCTGATCAGGAACAGCCAGCCGAACAGGATGGTCACGGCCAAGGTTGCCAGCGGTGGTATCAGGATGGCTACCATGCCGAGCACGACCAGCAAGACGCCTTCGGCGAGATAGAGCTTCCAGTGATCGTGGATGGTCTTCGCCACGGCTTTCTGCATCGTGGCGAGATCGGCGTTTTCAGCCGGAGGCGGCGGGAGATCGGTGGGCATGTCAGGCTCCGTGGCGTGGTCCCGGGCAGAAATCTAACCCGGAACGCTGTCATACGCCATTACCCTAGTTCTCAACCCAGTCGGCGCATTTGGGCACGTCGGTCTGCACGCCCCAAGGCATGATCGGCACCGACGAGGTCGAGTTCTTGGGCGATCCCTCGATGATCCGGTCGCTATAGACCATGTAGACCAGCACGTTGCGCTTCACGTCACAGCCGCGGACGATCTGCATCTTCTTGAAGAACAGCGAGCGCCGCTGACGGAACACGTCCTCGCCCTGCTCGAACTTCGTCTTGAATTTCACCGGCCCGACCTGACGGCAGGCCAGCGAAATGTCCGACACTTCTTCGGCGACGCCGATCCAACCCTTGAACCCGCCGCGTTCCGGAACCGTGAAGTGGCAGGCGACGCCTTCCACTTCAGGGTCGTCGAGCCCGTAGGTTGCGAGCTTGTCGTTCGGCGTCAGCCATTTGAATACGGTCGACTTCCTGAAGATGAGGTCCGGCTGCTCGGCGGCGGCCGATGAAACGATCGACATGAAAAGTATCGCGACGACTGCGCACGCTGAGCGAAGCAAAACATCCTCCTGTGACATTGCGGACAAGCGGCTACGTATAATTACTGATGTTGTATCGCGCAGCGCCAACTACAAGAGGTTGCCCGAGAGGTATCCACCTCTCTTTCGAGAGCGATCAATGTAAACTGCTCTTCGCAACTGAAATGGGGTTTAATTCAACACTAAATTGACATGTCCAATTTAGAAACAATATCGCCCTTATCGAATCAATGGATACAGCCATGCGCTTGAACACGCCGGTTCTGGACATTGAGTTTTCTCTTGGCGATGGCAAGACCATCGTCTCGACCACGGATCTCCAAGGCAACATCACTTACGCCAATACCTATTTCGTTGAAGCCAGCGGCTACACCGAAAGCGAGCTCATCGGCAAACCGCAGAACATTCTGCGCCACCCGGACATGCCGGCGACCGCGTTCAAGGATCTGTGGCAGACCATCAAGGCCGGCCTGCCATGGCGAGGCCTGGTGAAGAACCGTCGCAAGAGCGGCGAGTATTACTGGGTGATGGCGAACGTCACACCGGTCATCGAGAACGGGCAGGCAATCGGCTACATGTCGGTGCGCACCAAGCCCTCGCGCGAACAGATCGATCTCGCCACCAGACTTTACGCGCAGGAGCGCGCCCGGCCCGGCAGCGTCAAGCTCTGCCAGGGCCAGGTGGTCACCTCGTCGTGGCTGAGCTTCTCGTTCATCCAGCGTTTCTCGATGACGTTCCGCACGCGCATCATCATGGTGATGCTGCTGGCGTCGATCGCCGTTGTCGGCGGCATGGCGGCCACGCAGAACCTGCCGTGGTGGATCTCGGCCGTGTCGGGCTTCAGCTTCGCCATCGCGGCGTCGGTCTGGTTCTATCTGGAAAGAAATATTCTGGCGCCGATCCGCCATGCGGTACACGTCGCTCAATGCATGGCGGGCGGCGACCTTACCAGCCAGACGCAAACGACACGCACCGACGAGATCGGCCAGTTGATGCGCGCGATGGCGCAGCTCAACACCAATCTTCACTCGATCGTCGGCGACATCCGCAACAACTTCCACGACATCCTCGGGGCGACCGGTCAGCTCGCCAGCGGCAATCGTGATCTGTCGGCGCGCACCGATTCGCAGGCCGCCGCCCTGGAAGAAACCGCCGCCAGCATGGAGGAACTGACCTCCGCGGTGAAGCAGAACGCCGATAACTCGCGGAGCGGCGATAAATTCGCGGCGAATGCGCTGCAGACTGCCGAGAAAGGCAGCGGTATCGTCGACAATGTGGTCTCGACCATGGTGGAAATCACCGAGTCGTCCAGCAAGATTTCCGACATTGTCGGCATCATCAACGGCATCGCCTACCAGACCAACCTGCTCGCGCTCAACGCGGCGGTCGAGGCCGCGCGCGCCGGCGACGCGGGACGCGGCTTCGCCGTTGTCGCGACCGAGGTGCGCAGCCTGGCGCAGCGCTCGGCCGACGCCGCCAAGGATATCCGCGGACTGATCGAGGCGTCGGTGGCCAAAGTCAATCACGGCACCCTTCTCGCCAACGAAGCCGGCTCGGCGATGAAGGATATCCTCGCGGCGGTCAATCAGATGACCTCGCTCATGACCGACATCGCCAACGCGTCCAACGAACAATCCACCGGCATCAGCCAGGTCAATGACGCGGTGATGCAGATGGACCAGGTAACGCAGCAGAACGCCGCGCAGGTCGAAGAATCGTCGGCGGCGACGGAAGGACTCGAGCAACGCAGCAACAAGCTGATGCAGGCGCTGGAAGTGTTCAAGCTCGGGCGTCAGGGCGCATCCGGCGCGACCGCCACGGCCGCCACGGCCGCTACGGCTTCGGCCCAGAAGGCTGACAAGCCGCGTCGCGCGATGCGCCGGGCCGCCTAGCCATCGGCCTGAAGGCGGGCGCCGCGCGGCGCACGCCTTAGGCCCAGAGCCGCTCGCCGCTCATGCCCTTGTAGAGATCGGCGACGAATTCGCCGTAGCCATTGAACAACAGTGTCGGCCGCCGCTCGCCGGTGCCGATCACTTCCTCGGTGGCCTGGCTCCAGCGCGGATGCGCCACCTGCGGGTTCACATTCGCCCAGAAGCCGTATTCCGAGGCCTGCAACGCTTCCCACATACCCTTCGGCCGCTGCTCGACGAATGAGAAGCGCACGATCGACTTGATGGACTTGAAGCCGTATTTCCACGGCACCGCCAGCCGCAGCGGCGCGCCATGCTGCTTGAGCATCGGATGGCCGTAGGCGCCGGTGGCGATGAAGGCGAGATCGTTGGTCGCCTCCGCCATCGACAGGCCCTCGATATAGGGCCACGGATACCAGGACTGGCGCTGGCCGGGCGCCTGCTTCGGGTTCATGAAGGTTTCCATCTTCACGTATTTGGCCGAGCCGAGCGGGTTGGCGAAGTCCACCAGCTTCTTCAGCGGGAAGCCGCTCCAGGCGATGGCCATGCCCCAGGCTTCGACGCAGCGGTGGCGATAGGCGCGCTCCTCGACACCCATTTTCTTGATGAGGTCGTCGGCGTCGATCTCGATCGGCTTTTCGACGAGGCCGTCGATTTTGACGGTCCACGGGCGAATTACCAGCTTCTGCGCCTGATCGACCACGTCCTTGCTCGAGTTGAACTCGTAAAAATTATTGTAGCTGGCGTTCACCTTCTCGTCGGTGATCGGCCGGTCGAGCGTATAGGTCTCGTTGCGCTTGGCGGGATAGAGCCCGGCATTGGGATCCGGCAGATTGGCGGCGTCCGACATGCGCTGCGCCTGCGCCATGCCGGGGGCCAAGGCCGGCGCCATCGCCAGCGCGCTCGCCCCGGCAATCAACAACTTGCGCCGGTTGAACACGAGGTGTTCGGGCGTGATCTGGCTTTCCGGGATTTCCCAGCCGCGACGACGGATGACATTCATATGCGCTGACCCCTCTGTCGGTCCTGCCTTCTTTATACGAGGTAAGGCGGCAGAGGGATCAAACGCAAATCACGGATGCTTGTGTCGCCTCCCCGGCGTTGCGCAGGGAGATGAAGCTATTCGGCCGCCCTCCGCGCCGCGACCACCTGATCGGCCTGACGCCCGGCCAGTTCCGCCATATGGTCGAACTTGAAGGCGAAGGAGCCGACCCCGGCGGTCGCCGAGCGGACCTCGACGATGAGATCGCCGACCTCGGCCTCCGCCAGTTGCGCCCGCACCGTGTCCCAGCCGTCCCAGCCCTCGCGGGTGTCGAAGCCGAGGATCTGGCCGCGCCGTCCGGACAGGATGGCGTTGATACGCGCGGTGGCGTCGCTCGGGCAGACGATCTCGACCATGTAGATCGGTTCGAGCAGCACCGGCTGGCACTGCGGCAAGCCTTCGGCGACCGCGATGCGCCCGGCGGTGCGGAACGCCATGTCGGAGGAATCGACGGTGTGATAGGAGCCGTCGGTCAGCGACACCTCGACATCCACCACCGGGAAGCCGAGCGGGCCGTGCTTGAGACCGTCCTTGACGCCCTCCTCGACCGCCGGGATGTAGTTGCGCGGCACGACTCCGCCGGTGATCATGTCGTTGAACTTGAAGCCGCCCTCGCGCGGCATCGGCTTGATCTCGATGACAACATCGCCGAACTGGCCGTGGCCGCCGGACTGCTTCTTGTGGCGGCCGCGCAGGCTGATCGATTTGCGGATGGTTTCGCGATAGCCGACGGCCGGCCGATGCGTCAGCACCGGCACGCCGTAACGGTCGGCGAGGCGCTCGGTGGCGACGCGCAGATGCATCTCGCCCTGCCCCCACATCACCACTTCATGACTCTCGGTGTTGTGGATGACCGTCAGCGCCGGGTCTTCCTCGGTCAGCTTGGTGAAGGCGACGCCGAGCTTGACATCGTCCTTGCGCTCCCTGGCTTCCACGGCCATGGCCAGCACCGGCGGCGACGGCGTGACCGTCGCCAGCGGCTCAATCGCATGCTTGCCGGCCGACAATGTATCGCCGGTCCTGGCGCCATCGAGCTTGCCGAAGGCGACGGTCTCGCCGGCCCTCGCGGGGCCCCGCTTGGCAAAAGTCGCGCCCATCAGATTGAACACGCCGGACACGCGGCCGGCATCGCGGCGCGGCGCAAGGAACGACGCGCCGTCGGCGACCTCGCCATGGAGAACGCGCGCCACCGACATCTTGCCGCCGTGGGCTGTGTGGTAGGTCTTGATGACGATGGCCGCCGGATCGGCAGACTTGAAGCCGAGGCGCTTCGCGGTCTCGGCGATGCCGGGCGCTTCGTGGCGCAGCGCCTTCAAAAGCCGCAGCACGCCGTTCGAGCGCGTGGCGACGCCGAGCAACACCGGACACGCCGCGCCGTCGCGCAATTCCCTGGCCAGATCGTCGAACACCTTGTCGCGCGGCGGCTCCATGTCGCCGAGCAACTGCTCGAGCAGTTCGTCGTCATGATCCGCCAGCTTTTCCAGCATGGTGAAGCGCGCTTCCTTCTCGCGCTCTTTGTTCTCGCCGGCGAGTTCGATCACTTCGGAAGCGGCGTGCTCGCGATAGACATGGGCGCGCTCGAGCGCGAGATCGACGAAGCCGGAGATCAGATCGCCGTTCCAGATCGGAATTTGCCGCAGCAACAGCGGCACGCGCGAGGCCGGCTGCAGCAGCTTGATGGTCTCGCGGACGCGCTTGTCGGCCTTGTCGATCTTGTTGAGGAACAGGAAGTGCGGAATCTTTTGGTCTTCGAGCTCGCGCAGGATAAGCTGGAGCTGCGGCACCTTCTTCTCATCGGCCTCGCACACGACGACGGCGGCATCGACCGCCGGCAGCACGCAGCGCATGTCGTTGATGAATTCGACCGAGCCCGGGCAATCGACGAAGGTGTAGCTCTCGCCCATGAACTCCGTCGTGGCGAAGGTCGCCTCGACGCTCATCTTGTGCTGACGCGCCTCTTTCGAGGCATCGCCGACCGTGTTGCCGGCCTCGACGGAGCCTTGCCGGGCGATGGCGCCGGTGCGCGCCAGAATCGCCTCAAGCAGCGTGGTCTTGCCGCTCTGGAAGGGGCCCACCAGCGCGATGGTGCGGGGGCCCTTTGAACTTATCGCCTGCGGATGCGTGCCTTTCTGTTGCGTAGCCTGTTGCATGGCAACCTCCCTGGCCGGGAGCTGGACCAATATTACCCGGCCCGTGGCGCAATCGTTTCAGGCCGGGGCAGCGCTGGCAAGTCACGATTGCGCGCTGCGCTGCAATAATCATTTAAAGTTCAAATCGACGAGATTTGCCGCGCTGACGCTTTTGTCGAGCAATCCCTGAGCCTGATACCAGGCGACGCGGCGCTGCAGATCGGCGGTATCGAGGCGCGCCTGCGCATTCATGTAATGCACCTCACCTTCCGCGTTGGCCTGCGCTTCCTCGCGCCGCGACCGCGGATAGACGTAATACGCGAGAATCTTCGCCGCCTCCTGCGAGGCCGCGTTGGAGATGCGCTTTGAATATCTGTCGCGGCGCAGAAACGCGGCGGCGTAGTCGGCCGCGCCGCGCCGGTAGGCGCGCAGGAACTTCTCGGTGACGGCGCGACGGCTTTTCAGCATCGCCGGCGACGCGAACAGCGCGCCGAGCTCCGTATCCGCGAACTGCGAATTCCAGGTGATCAGCTTGGCCCGGTTGGTCGCCAGCAGATCGCGCGCCTCAATCATCGGCAGCACCGCGATATCGGCGCGGCCCTCGCTGATCGCGGCGGCGGCAGCCTTCGCCGAGCCGGCAAAGCGGAGCGTGAAGCCGACCACCTTGGCGTCCGCCTTCCTGGCCAGATCGAGCTGATAATGCAGCGTCGAGCCGACGGCATCGACGACCACCACCCCGCTGAGCAACTGATCGAGCCGGCGCACGCCGCGATCATAGGCGGCGGCGGACACGACCATCTCGTTGCCTTCGTAACCTTCCTTCTCATGCGCCTGAGCGGCCACCGCCTTGAAGCCCGTCTCGGCCGCCAGCTTCACGGATTCGATGCTCCAGCTCGCCAGCCCGACATCGGTGGCGCCCGCCGCCATGGCCTTCACCACCTCGGCATCGGTCGCAAAGGCGGTCATGTCGGGCTCGATGCCCTCGGCCTTGAAGTAGCCGCGCGCCGCCGCCAGAAACATCGCTCCGTTACTGGCGGTGCGTGTGAGCGCAATGGCCACGCGCTCCTGCGACACCGCGGGAGCGGCATTAAATAAGAATAAAATAACTGCGATCAGCCGGAGGAGCATGCCGCATCATAGCCTTGGCGCTCGATTCGCGCCTGCGGCCGACGCATCAGCGGCTGCGACCGATCAGCATAGCGATGATCGCGGTTGCGGCGAGGGTCGTCAAAAGTGTCTCCCGCGAGCCGTCGCGCACGACGCCGGCAGCGGCATCGATGGTCTGCCGGCTCAGCGCCACGGCATCGGTCTTGGCCCTGGCGCCGAGCGCTGCCGCGCCGCATAGGCGCATGGCCACGATCGTGAACATCAACGACGCAATCACCAGAGCCGCGCCGCCGCCGGCCGCGAGGCCCGCAAACGCGACCAAAGGCAACGCACCCGCAAAATTCCTCGGCTCACAAAATTAAAAAAGCCGACACACTTGGCGTGTGCCGGCTTTACCTTTTGACGTAGCGCGCGTCGCCGCGCGGCGAAACGACGCTACTTCAGGCTACCGCAGAAGCGCTGGATGCGCTGGCAGGCGTCTTCGAGGTCCGACGTCTTGGTCGCATAGGAAATGCGGAAGGCCGGGCCGAGGCCGAAGGCCGTACCTTGCACCACCGCAACGCCTTCGGCTTCCAGAAGCTCGGTGACGAAGTCCTCGTCCGTGGCGATCTTCTTGCCCGAAGCCGTCGTCTTGCCGATGGTGCCGGCGCAGGACGGATAGACATAGAACGCGCCTTCCGGCATCGGGCACTTGATGCCGTTCGCCTGATTGAGCATCGACACGACGAGATCGCGGCGCTCCTTGAAGACGACGTTGTGCTTGGCGATGAAGTCCTGCGGACCATTGAGCGCCTCGACCGCCGCCCACTGCGACGCCGCCGCCGGGTTCGAGGTGGATTGCGACTGCAGCATGGCCATCGCCTTGATCAGCTGCTCCGGGCCGCCGGCATAGCCGATACGCCAGCCGGTCATGCAATAGGCCTTCGACGTGCCGTTGATGGTGAGCGTGCGCTCGTAGAGCTTCGGCTCGACCTGCGCCGGCGTGGTGAACTTGAAGTCGTCGTAGACGAGATGCTCGTACATGTCGTCGGTCATCACATGGACATGCGGATGACGGACGAGCACATCCGTCAGCGCCTTGATCTCGGCCTGCGTATAGGCGCCGCCGGTCGGGTTCGACGGCGAGTTCATCAGGAACCACTTGGTCTTCGGCGTGATCGCCTTCTCGAGCTGCGCCGCCGAGATCTTGAAGCCACTCTCCATGGTGCAGACGACCTCGACCGGCGTGCCGCCGGCCAGATACACCATGTCGGGATAGCTTACCCAATACGGCGCCGGGATGATGACCTCGTCGCCGGGGTTCAGCGTCGCCATGAAGGCGTTGTACAGCACCTGCTTGCCGCCGGTGCCGACGATGATCTGCGACGGCTTGTAGTCGAGACCGTTCTCGCGCTTGAACTTGCCGGCGATCGCCGCCTTCAGTTCGGGGATGCCGTCGACCGCGGTGTACTTGGAAGCGCGGCCCTCGCGAATCGCCTTGATCGCGGCTTCCTTGATGTTGTCCGGCGTGTCGAAATCCGGCTCGCCGGCGCCGAGGCCGATGACATTGCGGCCGGCCGCTTTCAGCGCGCGCGCTTTGTCGGTCACCGCGATGGTGGGCGACGGCTTGATGCGCTTGAGGCTGTCGGCGAGGAAGGCCATGTCATTTCTCCTGGAAATTCGGCTGCGGCGGTGGTCTAGAGCGCGATGGGCCGCACCGCAAGGCAGTTTGAATGATCCATTCATCAGCGCTGTTGATGGGCATTTGGGGCCCCCAATGACGGAGCGTTAAGCCCGCTTTGGTAGACCGGCCTCATGGCCAGCCTGATCGACAACCTGCGCGACGGCGCCCAAAATCTGCGCGACGGTGCCTGGGTGACCCGGGAGCGCGCCCGGCTGGTGGGCCTGGCCGTGCTGGCGGCCTCCCTGTTCGGCCTGGCCTATATCCTGGCCACCGCCAGCGGCCTGAACGACTATTCCGGCCGGCCGATCGGCTCGGATTTCTCCAATATCTACGCCGCCGGGACCTATGTACTGGACGGCGAGCCCGCCAAGCCCTTCGACCCGGCGGCCCAGCACGCCCGCGAACAGGCGATCTTCGGCGCGGCCACGCCGTTCTATGGCTGGCATTATCCGCCGTTCTTCCTCGGGCTCGCCGCGCTGCTGGCCACCATGCCGTATCTCCTTGCCCTGGCCGCCTGGCAGGGCGCGACGCTGGTTCTGTATCTGCTGGCGATCCGGGCGGTTATTGGCCCTCTACCGGAAGAGAAAGGCGACGCCGCAGGCCCGGAGAGGCTCTGGATCCTCCTCGCCCTCGCCTACCCGGCGGTGTTCATCAATCTCGGCCACGGCCACAACGGCTTCCTCACCGCCGCGCTGTTCGCCTTCGCGCTATTGGCGCTGGACAGCCGGCCGATCCTGTCGGGCGTCCTGATCGGCTGCCTCGCCTACAAGCCGCAATTCGGCCTGCTCATCCCGCTTGTCCTTGTCGCGACCGGACGCTGGCGCGTTTTCATCGCGGCCGGCGTCACGGTGATTTTGATGAGCGTCGCCGTGACCGCCGCTTTCGGCACCGATGTCTGGCGCGCCTTCCTGGCCAGCGGCGAATTCACGCGCACGGTCGTGCTCGAACAAGGGGGCACCGGCTGGCACAAGATCCAGAGCACGTTTTCCTGGGCGCGGATGTGGGACGCCGGCCTGCCGCTGGCCTACGCCGTACAGGCCGCGACGACGCTGGGCGTTGCCGCCGCGCTCGTCGTCATCTGGCGCGGCCGCGCCAGCTTTGCCGTGAAAGCCGCCGCGCTTCTCATCGGCTCCATTCTGGCGACGCCTTACAGCCTCGATTATGACCTGATGCTGATCGCGCCGGCGATCGCCTTCCTTGCCGCCGACGCCTTCGCGCGCGGACCGGCACCCTGGCAGACAACGATCCTCGCCGCGCTCTGGCTGGTGCCGCTGATCGCCCGCTCTTTCGCGCAATTCACGTCCATCCCGCTGGGTGCGCCTGTCATGCTGGTGTCATTCATCTGGCTGGCACATCGCGCCGTCCGTAGCGAAACGCCGGGCGACGAAACGCAAGCGGCATAAATATTCCGCATCGACGATAGCGGCTGGAATGGTTCTCAAGTCCGCAGCGTAAAAAGAGCGCAAACATTGCGCACCCGCGTGATACCATGGCCACGCAATTGCCCGAGTCTGACGTTCAAAACCACTTCCCGCCGGACCCTTCGCGTCGGCACCGTTAAAGGCCTGCTTCGGAGGCACTCATGTACACGCTCTATTCGATGCAGAGTTCGGGCAACAGCTACAAGGTCCGCCTCGCGCTCGCCAAACTGGCGATCCCGCACAAACTGGTCGAGATCGACATTCTGCAGGGCGAAAGCCGCACGCCCGAATTCCTCGCCATGAATCCCAATGGCCGCGTGCCGCTGCTCGAAGTCGCCCCCGACCGCTATCTGGCCGAGTCCAACGCCATCCTGTGGTACGTGGCGCGCGGCACCGAGCTCGCGCCGGAAGATCCGATCGAGCGGGCCGAAGCCCTGCAATGGATGTTCTTCGAGCAGAACAGCATCGAACCCAACATGGGCGCCGCCTATTTCTGGCTGTGGCTGGTCAAGGGCGGCCGCGATCTGCAGGCGCATTCGCTCGACGACTGGATGGAGAACGGCAACCGCGCGCTGCGCGTCATGGAGCGGCATCTCGAGAAGCATCGCTTCTTCGTTGCCGATCGCTTCACCATCGCCGATATCGCGCTGTACGGCTACACGCATGTCGCGCATCTGTGCGACTTCGACCTGACGCCGTTCCCCGCGGTCAAGGCATGGCTCGCGCGTGTCGCGGAAGAACCCGGTTATGTGCCGATGGACTGGCAGCCCGAGACGATGGCCGCTGAATAAAGGCGCGGTCCGATCCACGGCCGACTTTCAAGTCATTCCCGTTTCAAAAAAATCTTGCGTCAAAAAAGCATCGGCCGCCCGGAGGCCATAGCCTCCGGACGGACCGATAGAACAGCCGTCGATCAGCGCGACGAGACGGTGTCGATGTCAACGCGATTGAATTCGCGGTGCCCGGCGCTGTCGTAGGTCGTGTTGTACTGCGCCGGCGCGTAGGCATAGGCATCGGCACCGCGCGCATGCCAGGCCTGCGTCTGTTGCGCGTACACGGCCTGATTGACGTCCTGGTGCTGCACTTCGGACGCGTCGCTGGCGAAAGCCGAGGTGGCAAAGCCAAACGCGAGCAGCGAAGCGACGGCGATCTTCGTGGTGGTCTTGGTCATTGTCGTGAACTCCTTCTTCATTCGACAACGGTGATCTAGATCGCCATCGGCGCACGCCAAGTAGTTACACGGAGGATATCATCCGTTGTGATGACGCACCCTGATGCGATCACACAAGCGTGACGACGGCTGTGTCGGCGCGATTCCGCCGCACCATGGCATTGGCAAGAAGTCGATCGAACAATACGGCGTTGAACGAGCGTATGTTTGCGCACATGGAACACGGAGCATCGCCCTGCGATCTCTCCGAAGCGATGAGGCCTAGGCGCCCGCGCATGCCCCTGACAAAGCATCACGGCTCTCATCGCGTATGCCAGCCATGCGCGGGCGGCAGATACATGGACCGGTTCATTGAGCCATGGCGCCCTATGAGATAGCGGAACCTGCGGCGTTAACCGGGAATTAACCGCATTCGCCACGAAACCGCCCGGGTTCCCGAACCGCTTTGCCACAATCGTGTCGAACCCATGCCGGGTTCCCGCGTTATAAACATGCTCACTCGATATTCGAATGAGGATTGATCTGACGGCTGTGTCATGCGCAAGCGCAGTAAAATCACTGGTTTTCGGAGTCCGGCAACCCCCGACTCACCCGGCGTACAGTCGCGTCGCGTGGTCCTGGCGGAGCTGGCGACTATCGCCGGCCTGACCATCGCCACCCTGATTGCCGCCACGGCGGTATCGGCCGGCATCGCTCGCGCCAGCGCGCTGGATGGCGTCATCGACAATGACGGCGGCTTGTTCGTCATCGCCCTGGTGCTCGGCCTCGTCTTCGCCGCCATCGGCGGCCTGTCGCTGCTGCCCGGCGAACGCAGCCCGCGCCACTGAGGGAACCCAACCCGTAACAGCGACCTCTCGGCAACGTGATGGCGGCGCGTCACGATGGCGATGGGTTCGGGCGCGTATTGCCGTTTATGCTTCACGCATGACCGCACCAGCATCCAGACTCTTCAGCTTCTCGCTCGCTTTTGTCCTCGCCGCCGCGCCGGTCGCCGCTGGCGCGCAGACCTACACGTCCTCGGCCGGGCCGCTTGCGGTCGAGACCGTGGCCAAAGGGCTTGAGCATCCGTGGGCGCTGGCCTTTCTGCCCGACGGCCGCATGCTGGTGACAGAACGGCCGGGCCGCCTGCGCATCGTCACAGCCAATGGCGAGCTGTCGAAGCCGGTCGCGGGCGTGCCCAAGGTGCTGGCGCAGAGTCAGGGCGGCTTGCTGGACGTCATCCTCGACCGCGACTACGCCAACAACCGCACCATCTATTTCTCCTACGCCGAGCCTTTCGACGGCGGCGCGCGCACCGCGCTCGCCCGCGCCGTGCTCGATGCCGGCGAGGCCCCGGCCTTGCGCGACGTCAAGGTGATCTTCCAGCAGGCGGGTCCCGCCTCGCGCGGCCAGCATTACGGCGGCCGCATCGCGCAAGCGCGTGACGGCAATCTTTTCGTCACGACCGGCGATCACTTCAGCGGCCGCGACATGGCGCAAACGCTCGACAACGATCTCGGCAAGATCGTGCGCATCACGCCGAACGGCGAGGCGCCGAAGGACAACCCCTTCGTCGGCCGCAACGGCGCCCGCGCCATCGTCTGGTCCTACGGCCACCGCAACCCGCAGGGCCTGACCATTAATCCCGCCGACGGCTCGCTATGGGAACAGGAGCACGGCGCGCGCGGCGGCGACGAGATCAACATCATCCAGCCCGGCAAGAACTACGGCTGGCCAGTGGTGTCCTACGGCGTCAATTACGACGGCTCGCCGGTCGGCACCGGCAAGCAGAAGGCCGACGGCATGGAGGATCCGGTGTGGCACTGGACGCCCTCGATCGCGCCGTCCGGCCTCACCTTCTATACCGGCGATCTGTTTCCGCAGTGGAAAGGCAGCCTGTTCAGCGGCGCGCTGCGCGGCCAGCTTTTGTCGCGGCTCGAGATCAAGGACGGCAAGCCGGTCAAGGAAGAGCGGCTTCTCGCCAACCTCAACGAGCGCATCCGCGACGTGCGCCAGGGCCCCGACGGCGCGCTCTATCTGCTCACCGATGCCGACAATGGCCGCATCCTGCGCGTGACGCCGGGGAAATCAAGGTGATGTCATTCCGGAACGGCCGCAAAAGCGCGTTTACGCGCGTCTTCGACGCGCCCCGGAATGACGGGATTTCAGAACTTGTGAAAGATGAAATAGGCGCCGACCGCGATGAAAGCGAAGCCGACGCCCTGATTCCAGGTGAAGGATTCTTTCAGGTACAGCACCGAGAAGGCGGCGAAGATCACCAGCGTGACGACTTCCTGGATGGTCTTGAGCTGCGCCGCCGAATAGACCTCGCTGCCGATCCGGTTGGCCGGCACGGCAAGACAATACTCGACCAGCGCCAGGCCCCAGCTGATCAGGATCACATGCAGGATCGGCACTTCCTTGAAGCGCAGATGCCAGTACCAGGCGGTGGTCATGAAGATGTTGGAGCCGATCAACAGCGCGATCGGCGTGAGATAGGATGACAAAACGGGCATGCCGCACTCGGGCTGATGGAAGGATACGCGATTGTCGCGACCGGCGCGCCCAATGCAACGGCCGCTCGCGCAAACGTGCGCGGTTGTGTTAGGTTTCACGTGTAATCGGAATTTTATCTCTTACGTGAAGGCCCGCGACATGCCGCGTCATCGCCGTCTGCCGATTGTCGCTGCCCTTGTCTCCGCCCTTGCCGGGATCGCGCCCGCCGCCGCGCAACAACCGCCGGCGCCGGGCAAGGCCTATCGGCCGGTGCCGATCCAGCAGCCCGCTGAAATCAAGGATGCCGATCTGACGGCGCTGCGTGCCAAGGTTGCCGAAGCGGCGCGCAATCGCGACCGCGCAGGGCTGGCCAAGGTCGTCGCCGCCAAAGGCTTCTTCTGGGAGCGAGACGGCGCCGACCGGGCCCAGGGCCGGCCCGGCATCGACGTGCTCGCCGCCGCCCTTGGACTCGCCAGCAAGAACGGCGTGGGCTGGGACATGCTCGCCGGACTGGCCGACGATCCGAGCGCCGCGCCGGTACAAAGTCGCAAGAACGCCATCTGCGGCCCCGCCGAGCCGCGCTTCGATGGCAAGGCTTTCGCCGCCCTGCTCAAGGATACGCAGACCGACGCCGCCGCCTGGGGCTATCCCTACGCAGCGGGCGCCGATGTTCGCGCCATGCCGCAGAACGGCGCGCCGGTGGTCGACAAGCTCGGCCTCACTTTCGTCCGCGTGATGCCCGAAGGCTCGGTCAACCCCAATTACATGCGGGTGATGACGCCCGCCGGCAAAGTCGGCTTCGTCACCATCGATGCGCTGGCGCCGGTCGGCAGCGATCAGCTCTGCTACGTCAAGGAAGATGGCGCCTGGAAGATCGGCGGCTATATCGGCGCCGGCGAGCCGTGATGGCGAATGCGCAACAGAAATCACCGCGCGCAATGATCTGCGCCGCATGCGGCGCGGCCTTCTCCTGCAGCGGCGATGTTTCCTGCTGGTGTGCGGCGGAAGCGTTTCGTCTGCCGATGCCGGCGCCGGACAGCAGCGCCGACTGCCTCTGCCCGTCCTGCCTGCGCGCCCGGGCGGACGCTGTCCGCGCTGAAACCTAGCGCCTGTCATCGCGGTGTCACATGGCGGGCGGCTCTTAGCGGGCCATGCACTCCGATCTCGCCACCGTTCACCCCGCCACCGGCATCGTCTGGGCCTACCGCTTTCTGGCGGACGGCAGCGCCGAGCGCATCGACAACGACAAGGTCGATGACGCCTTGAGCGAGCATCGCGGCGGCTGGGTCTGGGTGCATCTGGCATTGGCCGACAACCGCTGCCGTAGCTGGATCGCCAACTACGCGCCGCTCTCCGACATGGCGCGCGAGGTGCTGGCCGGGCCGGACAAGCATCTGCGCCTCGATATCATCGGCGACGAGATCATGGGCGTGGTGCCCGATCTGCACCAGGGACTGGTCGAGGAAAGCGACGACATCGTGCGCCTGCGCTTTGTCATGACCGAGCGCATGATGATCACCGCGCGCCAGCAGCCGGTCTATTCGGTCGAGTACAACCGCCGCGCCATCGACAGCGGCCGGCGCTTCCCCAGCGCCGTGTCGTTTCTCGACGCCATCATCGATCAGTTCGCCGACGCCATCGCCCGCATGGCCGAGCGCTTCGGCAACGAACTCGACGCCATCGAGGACAGCGTCATGCAGGAGGAAGCCGCCGACGAACAGCGTCGTGTCGGCCGCGTGCGATTGCAGGCCGTGCGCGTGCATCGCCAGCTCGCCCAGCTCAAGGGCATGTTCGCGCGGCTTGAGCCGCGCCTGGCGCGCCACAACAAGGCCGCCGCGGAAGCGGTCGGCGCGCTGGCGCAGAAGCTCGACGCCATCGACCACGAGATCGGCTCGATCTACGAGCGCGCGCGCCTGCTGCTCGACGAGGCTTCGGCCAAGGTCAGCGCCCTCACCAACAAGCGGCTGTTCACGCTGTCGATCCTGACGGCGTGCCTGCTGCCGCCGACTCTGGTGACGGGTTTCTTCGGCATGAACACCAAGGACCTGCCGCTGCTTAATACCGAGGGCGGCTCGTGGTATGCGCTCGTCATCGCCTTTGGCGCGGGGTCGATCACCTATTGGGCGTTGCGGCGCTTGCGCGCGTTATAGAAAAATTTTGCTACGAGTGCAGCGCACAAACAGCCTGTGGCAAATTGACAAGTTCATACAACTCTACTTACGCTGCCTCCCAAGAACAAAAAACACGGTCACAGGGAGGTCTTCATGAGGAAACTGGCCGCACTCGCGGCTGCCGCAATTGTTGCCAGCACGGCGGCACAGGCGCAGCAAATCGTCACAAAATATTCGGGCATTCAGCCGAACGACCATCCGGCCAGCTACAGCGAAGAATACTTCGCTCAGGAACTACGCATTCTCACCAAGGGTGCAATCAAGGTCGAGGTCTATCACAACACCCAACTCGGCGATGCGGTCGCCAACGTTCAGAGCATCCGTAACGGCACCATCGGCTTCACCACCGTGTCGGCGTCGAACCTCAATCAGGTCGTGCCGGCGATGGACATGTATTCGCTGCCATTCCTGTTCAAGAATGCCGATCATTTCTGGTGGTTCCTGGCGCAGCCGGAAGCGGCCGCGCTTGCCAAACCGCTCGAGGAAAAAGGCATCAAGCTACTCGGCTATCTCGACTCGGGCGCGCGCAACTTCTTCACCGACAAGGAAGTTAAGACACCGGACGATCTCAAGGGCGCCAAGATCCGCGTCATGGCGTCGCCGGTGATGGTCAACACCATGAAGGCGCTGGGCGCCACCGGCGTGCCGGTGGCGTGGTCGGAGCTCTACACCGCGCTGCAGACCGGCGTGGTCGACGGCGCCGAGAACAATCATCCCTCCGTCGTCGCCAAAAAGTTCTACGAAGTGTCGAAATACTACACGCTCGATGAACACATGCGCATTCCGGACGTCATGATCATGTCGATGAAGCTGTGGAACCAGCTCAACGACGAGCAGAAAAAGGCGGTGACCGACGCCGGCGTGCGCGCCCAAGCCTTCATGCGCGGCGCATGGTACGTCTCCGAGGTCAAGGACCTCGCCGAGCTCAAGAGCAAGTTCAAGGGCATAAACACCGTGGACAAAGCGCCTTTCGTGAAGGCGGTGTCCGGCATGGTCAATGACGAAGCCAAGCGGCTGGGCGTCGAAAAGACCGTGGCCTTCATTCTCGACAGCCAGAAGAACTTCTGAGCGCCGCGAAACGACGTTCGCATCAAAGGGCGGCGGATCACCGCCGCCCTTCTTCTTCGGGGGTAAACGTGGACACGCTCTATTCCTGGTTCGACCGCTTTGTTGCGTTCGTCGCCGCGCTGGTCAGACTGGTCTGCATCGTTCTCGCAACAGCGCTGTTTCTGATTGTGATCGCCGCCATCGTGTTCCGGTACGGGTTCGGTCAGGCCGTATCCTGGACCGAGGAGGTGCCGCGCTATCTCCTGATCTGGATTTCGTTTCTCGCCGCCGCGAGTTGCGTGTTGCGCCGAGAGCATGTCGGTTTCGACGTGCTGTTCAACGCCTTGCCGAACCGCGTCCGCCGCGTGCTCGGCACGGTGCTCAGCCTCCTGGTGTTCGGTTTCGGCTGGGTCGTGTTCCGCTACGGCATCACCTTCGTGCAGGATTTCGGCTCCGACCTGATGGAAACCATCCCCTACACCAACTACTGGTACTACCCGGCGATGCCGATCTCCGGCTTCCTGATCATGCTGTTCTCCGCCAAGGTCATGATCGATGAATTGCGCAGCGAGGAAGCCGGCGCCATCGCCGGCGCCTCTGTCGAAACCGTGGGCATGGAGCAGCATCCATGACCCTCGCCGCTCTCGGGCTCGCCTTTATTCTCCTCGTCACCGTCGGCCTGCCGATTTCCTTCGCGGTCGGCGTCGCGTCGGTGATCGCCACGTTCCTGCTGCCGGGCGTCGACAACGCCACCATCGTTCAGCGCATGCTGACGGCCATCAACACGTTCCCGTTGCTGGCGGTCATCTTCTTCGTGTTCGCCGGCGTGCTGATGGCCCGGGGCGGCATCGCGCGCCGTCTGGTGTTGATGGCCGAGGTGCTGGTCGGTTGGCTACCGGGCTCGCTGGCGCAGATCGTCTGCGTCGCCTCGATGTTCTTCGGCGGCGTCACCGGCTCGGCGGTCGCCGAAGTGTCCTCCATCGGCGCCATGATGATCCCGGCGATGGAGAAGGACGGCTATTCCCGCCGCTTCGCCACGGCCATCGTGCTGATGGCCGCCACCATGGGGCCGATCATCCCGCCGTCTATCGGCATGATCGTTTTCGCTCACGTTGCCGGCAATGTCTCCATCGCCGCGCTTTTTCTAGCTGGCGTCATCCCCGGCATCCTCATTGGCGTATCGCTGATGGCCGCGTCCCTCGTCCACGGCAAGCTCTATCATCGCAAGGAACTTCCGGTGATTCCGATGCGCGACAAGATCGTCCGCGTCATCGATGGCATGGCCGGCGTGTTCACCATGGTGATCATCCTCGGCGGCATCATTTCCGGCGTCTTCACCGCGACCGAAGCCGGCGCCGCCGCCGCCGTCTATGCGCTCGTTCTCACGGTTTTTGTCTACAAGGAGATCAGGATTTCCGAACTGCCGGAGATCCTCTGGGAATGCTGCTTGACCAATTCGGTAGTGATGCTGCTGATCGCCACCTGCTCGGTGTTTTCGTGGATCCTGACCTACGAGAACCTGCCGACATTGCTCGCCGAGAACTTCTTCAACCTGATCCAGTCGAAATGGGCCTTCCTGCTGCTGCTCAACGTCTTCCTGCTCATCGTCGGCATGTTCATCGACATGACGCCGGCTTTGATCATGCTGGTGCCGATGCTGCTGCCACTGGCCATCAAATTCGATATCAATCTGGTCCACCTCGGCCTGATCATGGTGATCAACCTTTCGTTCGGATTGACCACGCCGCCGGTCGGCACCGCGCTGTTCGTGGCGCTCAAGGTCGGCAAAATATCCATGGACAAGCTGTTGCCGCCGCTGCTGCCCTTGCTGGCATGCATGACCGTGGTGCTGCTGCTTGTCACCTACGTACCGTCGATCTATGACTGGCTGCCGCGCATGCTCGGCTTGATGAAATAACGCGCAAGCTCCGCGCAATTGGGGCGTGCCCAGGGGAAAACAGTAAGGGAAACGATGGTTACGGAAATCGCTCAGATCGACGTCAAGCCCGGCATGGAAGCCGAGTTCGAAGCCGGCGTCGCCAAGGCCACGCCGCTGTTCAAGCGCGCCAAGGGCTGCACCGCCATGCGTCTCGAACGTTCGATCGAGATGCCGCAGCGCTATCGCCTGTTCGTGGCCTGGAATACGCTGGAGAACCACACCGTCGATTTCCGCGGTTCGCCGGATTTCCAGGAATGGCGCAGCCTGGTCGGCCACTGCTTCGCCGCCCCGCCGCAGGTCGAGCACACCCAGGAAGCCGTGAAGGGCTTCTGATATCGCCCGCGCATTCACCGTCATGGCCGGGCATGACGAAGTGGCGGATCTAAGCCGCCTTGCCGCAGCCCTGCGGCTTGAACACCCGCTCTGTTTGCGGCGGATACTTGCCGAGCTTGCCGGCCGGGCGCACCGGCCGGCGCTTGAGATTGCCGCCGCAGTTCGGACAGGCGCCGCCGAGCCGCGTCTCGACGCAGTCACGGCAGAACGTGCACTCGAAGGTGCAGATCATCGCGTCGGCCGCATCCGGCGGCAGATCCTTGTCGCAGCATTCGCAGTTCGGGCGCAAAGCGAGCATGGCCGGCTCCTGATCGGGTCGGGAGCCGAGTGTGAGCCGCCGCCTGTCGGCGTTCAAGCCCCGTACATGCGCCTCACAGCCGGCGGCCGAGCACAATGCCGGTGACGATCGCTGTCGTCAGCGCCTGCACCATGCGTTCGTGCGAACCCTCGCGCAGCGCGTCGGCGGCTTCGTTCACCGCGCGCTGGGTCGCGTCGATGGTGGCGGCCACCGCGTCCGCCTCGCTCCGCGCCGCCTTCCGCGGCGGAGGCCGGCGCGTGCCGCTGAAGGCAATGGCCAGCAGGATCGCGGCCGCCAGCACATTGCCGCCGGCAATGGCCGCGAGCGTCGGCATGGTGCCGAACGCGGCCTGTAGATAGACGAACAACAGTGCCAGCGCGCTGATGAAGGCGGCGAGCAGCAGCGCGAAAGCGACCAGCGTCAGCAGGGCGCGGAATGTCAGCCCCCGCAGCACGCGGCCGATCTCGGCGGCGACGGCATCGACGAAGATGCCGATCATCAGTGCCTCCGCAGCAGCAGTCCGAGCAGCACGCCGACGCCGACCGCCCCTGCGATGACGGCATTCGGATTGGCGCGGGCATAGGCCTCGGCGCTCGACATGGCGGATTGCGCGTCGCGCAACGCCGACTGCGCCTCGCGCTTGCCGGTCTGCTTCAGCGTTTCCTTGATGGCGTCGAGATCGGCCTGCAGCCGGCGCAATTGCGCGGCGAGGTCGTCGGGCTGGGCTTGGTCGGACATGATGACGCTCCGGGGGTATCTCCTGCAAAAGCAGGATGCCATGCCGCCCGAGCGCCGCCTTTGCGGTGGATCAATCGCCCGCTAGCCGTGTCCCGCCTCCAGCGTCGCCAGAATGTCGCGGTGCAGGTCGAAAAGTTCGGGCGCGTCCGGCAGGCGCGGCCGCTGCGCCCGCACGTCGATGATGCGCACGATCTGCGCCGGCTTGCCGGCGAGCACGACGATTCGGTCTGCCAGCAGCGCGGCTTCCAGCGTGTTGTGCGTCACCAGAATGCCGGTCGGCGCATGATCGCTCCACAGGTCCTGCAACAGGACGCGCAGCTTGCGCGCTGTCAGCTCATCGAGCGCGCTGAACGGTTCGTCGAGCAGCACCACCGACGGCGCGATGGCGAATGCGCGCGCCAGCGCCACGCGCTGCCGCTGCCCGCCGGACAGCGACAAGGGATAGGATTGCGCGTGCTGCGTCAGCCCGACCGCCTCGAGCGCCGATTTCACCCGGCGCAGGTCGCCATCCGCCGCATTGACCGCGAGCGCGATGTTGTCGCTGGCGTTGAGCCAGTCGAACAGCCGCGGCTGCTGAAACACCATGCCGATGCGCGCCTTCGGCCCCAGGCCGACGACGCGGCCGCGGTCCGGCGTCTCGACGCCGGCGGCCAGATGCAAGAGCGTGCTCTTGCCGATGCCGGACGGCCCGACAACGGCGACCAGTTCGCCCGGCGCAATGCTCAGCGAAAAGCCGCGCAGCACCGGCTCTTCCGTACCGTCCGGACGCACGAAGGTCTTGTCGACGCCCTCGAAGCGCAAAGCGGTCATACCGACGCCCTCCTCTTCCAGCGCGTCAGCCGGCGCTCGGCGGCCTGGAATGCGCCGTATTCGATCGCCGCCACGATCACCGAGAACGCCACCGTCCAGGCCAGCACGCCGGCGACGTTCTGTGAGATGAACGCCGAGTTGAGCTCATAGCCGACGCCGGTGGACAGGCCGAACACCTCGACCAGCACCACCACCTTCCACGCCAGCGAGAAGCCAAGGCGCACCCCGGCGAGCAGGAACGGCAGGATCGCCGGCAGCCAGAGATGCCGCAGCCTCTGCCCGTTCTTCAGACGAAACACATGCGCGGCCTCGATCAGCAGCGGATCGACCGCCTCGAGGCCCTGCACGATGTTGATGGCGAGCGCCGGCGCGACGCGGAGGCCGATCGCCACCACCGATGTCTTCCAGCTCAGGCCGAACCAGATGACGCAGAGCAGCGCCCACACCAGTCCCGGAATCGTCAAACCGAGCAGCAGCGCCGGCTCGAAGAAGGCGCGGGCGAAGCGATTGCGCACCGAGGCGAAAGCAATGGCGAAGGCGATGACAAAGGCCAGCAGCACGCCGGCGACGATGCGCCCCAGCGTGACGCCGATCTGCAACGCAGCCTCGCCGCTGGCAACGATGCGCGCCAGTTCATCGCCGATGGCGTCCAGGCGCGGCACCAGCGGGCTGTTCCAGGACCACGCCATGTATTGCCACGCGCCGGCGAGCAGCGCGCAGAACAGCAATCCCGGCAGCACGCGACCTGCCAATGCACGCAGCGGCCGAAGCCGCTGTGCCGCAGGCCGCGCCGCCTTGATCGCGGCGGATTCAGTCCAGACCGACATGCTACCCCGAGACGCTGATATTGCTGTCGTAGACCGGACGATCCGGCCGCTTCGGCAGGATGCCGACTTTCACCGCCTCGTCGATCTGCCGGTCGATATTGGCGAAGACCGCTCTGTCCCAATCGGTGCCGTAGATATCCGGCAAGCGCTTGGGCAGCAGTTCGATCGCCGCGCGTTCGGATTCAGGAATGCCGAATTCCTTGTAGAGGCCGGAGAGCGAAGCCGGGTCCTTGCGAATGCGCCGGTTGATCGAGGCCAGAGTATTGGCATAGGCCGTCACCAGTGCGCGGTTGTCGTCGGCCCATTGCCGGTCGGCGGCGAGGCCGACCAGGAAAAGCGGCGCACTGTCATTCGTCGCCTGATGCCACAGATCCGCAGTGCGCGCGATCTCGCGGGCGCCGCGCGCGATCAGCCGCGTCGCCGTCGGCTCGATGGTGATCACGGCATCGACGTCGCCGCGATCGAACAGCGCGATGTTCGCGGTTGGCGAGCCGAACACGAGCTTCGCATCGGCCTTGAGATCTAAGCCGTTGAGCTTCGCCGCCAGATGCGCGTGGCGATAGGTGTCGCTCGCTTCATGCTGGGTGGCGACGGTTTTGCCGGCCAAATCCTTCAGCGAGCGGATGCCGCTGTTGTCGCGCACGATCCAGCGGCCGTGATTGTTGAGAGCCGGGCCGAGGATGACGACATTGCCGCCCTTGAGCGCCAGCTCCGCCGCGCCGAGCGCGCCATAGACGCTGATATTGGCCGCGCCGCTGGCAAGCTGAAGCTGCACCTGCCCCGGCGCGCCTTTCACCCATTCGACGGCCGCGCCGCCGGGCAAGGATGGCGGCGCTGCGTCGATCAGCGGCCGCCAGATGGCGCCGGCGCTGCCGGGGCCGCCATCGGTCACGCGCACCTTGTCCGGGCTTGCGAAGGCGCCGCGCGGCATCACGCCGGTGAGCGACGCCGAAACGAGCGCCAGCGCGGACCCCTGAAGGAGTCCGCGCCGGCTGACGCCGTCAGTTGGTGACAAGCGATGCATGGCTGTTCTTGCCCGAGGTCAGCTTCCAGGACTCCATCCACTCATAGGCACTGTCGAACTTCTCGAGCTCGTAGTTTTCGACCGGCACATAGTGGATGAACTGGTTGCCGAGTTCCTCCGGCTTCAGCCTGCCCTTGGTGATCTTGACGATGTGATGGGCGTATTTGCCGAAATTCGCCTTGATCAAGTCCACCGCCTCGTTCAGCGCGCTGAAATAGGCCTGGCGCTGCTCGGCGGTGAAGCGCGGATGGATCACCTCGGCGCCGCGGTAGAAAGTCAGCGCCACGATATGCGCGCCTTCCTTGAGCGCCAGCGAGATGAACGGCTCCATCACCGTCGCGGCGCGGATGGCGCCGGACTTCACCTGGTCGTAGCGATGCGACGGCTCGCCGACATGCACGGTCTTGACGTTGTCGCGGCCGATCGCGCCTTCGAGCAGTTGCAGCGTGGTGTAGTGGGAACCGGTGAAATCGTTGATGCCGATTTCGACGCCTTCGAGGTCGCGCGGCACCTGCAACGTGTCGTCCCAGGTGATGATGGCCTGCGCCGCCACCGCCGGGCGCAGCGCCGCGATCTTGGCGCGCTCGACCTTCTCGCCGCGCTCGATGCGGTCGATGCTGCCCCATTCGCAGACATTGTAGGTGTCGGCCTTGCCCTGCTCGTAGAGCGATTCCTTCAGGCGGTGCAGCGGCTTCTGCTCATGCGGATTCTGCTCGCGGTCGGAATAGCCGGCGGCGTAGCTCAGATTGACGCCGTGCTTCTTGAACAGGCCCTCTTCGAGCGCGACGAGCACCGGCAGATCGAACACCGGCGGATTGGGGGCGATGCGAATATCGAACTGCCCGGCATCTGACTTCACTGACATGATGACGAATTCTCCATTGATGGCGTCCGCCGGCGTCGTTTGCCGCGAATACCGTCATCAGAGGTTAGGCCTCGTCACCGCGTAAGCAATGAAATGGAATTGCGAAAATCGCGCCGATCAAGCGCAGGCATTCGGTCTGCCGCGCATCGCCGCTAGAAATATTTTCTGCTTCCGCGCACCGGGTTCTTCGGAGAATAACTTTCGCGGCAGGGAACTCGCCTGGCACAGCGGATCGCTACGCGGTCAGCCCCGCCATCGGCCGGACCTGATCGCTGCCGGGAAACACGTCGCGCGCCAGCACCTTTTCGTCGGCGCGCAGGTGGTCGCGCAGGATGCCCTTGAGCACCGCGCGCAGATCGGTCGTCGGCTTGAGATCGCGCGCCTGATACAGCGCCTGTTCGCTCAGGCCCGGCCAGTCGGCGATGACGCGGCCGCCCTTGAGCGCGCCGCCCGCGAGCAGCGCCACGGTCGCGGTGCCATGGTCGGTACCGTCGGTGCCATTGATGCGCGCGGTGCGGCCGAACTCGGTCGCCACCACCACGACGGTTTCCTTCCACGCACCGCCCATATTGCTTTCGATCGCGCCGAAGGCGCCATCGAGCGCGGCAAGCAGCGCGGCGAGACGGCCTTGATCGGCGCCCTCGTTGGCATGGGTATCCCAGCCGTCAAAAGCGAGCGCGCCGACACGCGGCCCGTCGGCGCGCGCCATGAACTTCGCCGCCGCCCCGGCGGCCTCGGCGAAATAGGCGCGCACTGCCGCGCCGGGCACGCCCGGTGTCGCCGCGATCTTGGCTGGCGACATGCCGTTCATGTCGCCTTGCGCGATGGCGGCCAGCGCGCCGCGCTCTTCGAGCGTCTTGGCGAGCGCCGGATCGGTGTGGCGATAGAGATCGAGCAGCCGGCTCATCGTGTCGTTGCCCGCCGGCGGAATACGCGACGGCGTCCACGACATCACCGGCGCCGGGCCGCGCGCCACCAATGGCGTGATCGGGCCGACGGCGAAGGCCTGCCGCGGATTGACGCGATCAGCCGGCTGCATGGCCGACCAGGCGCGGTTGAGCCAGCCCGTGTCGCTGGCGCCCGGCGTAACGATGCCGCTCTCCAGCACATCCTGCCCGTCGAAATGCGAGCGCTCGCGATACGGCGTCGCCACGGCGTGAACGACCGCCGCCTGATTGGCGCGATAGAGCCGATGGAAATTCGGCATCGCCGGATTGAGCGCGAAGACATTGTCGAGCGGCAGCGCCGCACGGTCGCCATCGAGGCGCAAGCCCTTGTCGCCGCGCAGCCGCACCCAGTCGGGATCGCCGACCGGCGCCACGGTGGCGAGCCCGTCAAGCGCACCGCGCAGGATGATGGTCAGCAGCCGCGGGTCGCGGCCCTCGGCCTGCGCCAGCTTCGGCATATAGGCCCAGGCGAACAGTGCGCCGGCGCCCAGCATCAGCTCGCGGCGTGTCGCGAGGTGCGGAGAGAAACGTTTGCCGTCGGTGCTCATGCCATCACCTGCCAAATCATCGTCTCTGGAATTCCGGCGCCATCAGCAACAGCGCCACCGCCTGCGCGCGGCTTTCGGCCCGCGTCACCGTCTCGCGCGTCTCGCGCGACAGCAGCGGCCCGAAGGTCGCTTCGGCCACCGCATCGGAATCGATCATCTCGCCGACCTGCCGCGCGAAGCGGTTGGCGATGTCGAGGCGTTGCGGCAGGCCATCGGCCCAGGCGTCGCTCATGTCGGAAAAGCCGTTCGGCGCCGGCGGCTGCCACAACGGTTCGCCGAGCATCGTATTGGCGCGCACCAGCGGCCGCACGTCGGAAGGCCGGATGCCGACGGCGCGCATCGACGCCACCATCCACTCGTTCGGCTTGCGCAATTTGGTGCGTGGCGCTTCGAGCGCTTCCGGCGCGCTCACCAGCGCGACCGACACTTCCTTGAGATCGCCGCCGGTATTGATGAAATGCGTTCGCAGGCGTTCGACCAGAGCCGGCGGCGGATCGTCGGCGATGAAGTGCCGCGCCAGCTTCAGCGCGACGTGTTTCGCCGTCGCCGGATGTTCGGCGAGCCGGCGCAGCACCGCCTCGCCCTGCGCCGCGCCGGGCTGATCGTAGTCGCGGTCCATCACGCGCTGCGGTCCCGGCTCGTGCATGGGCTCGTTGAAGAAGAACTCGCCGCTGCGCGCATTGTCCAGCCGCGGCGGGCCGACGGTCCAGCCGGTGATCACCTTGGCGAAACTGGTCACGTCGGCTTGCGAATAGCCGGTGCGCACGCCGAGCGTATGCAGCTCCATGATCTCGCGCGCCAGGTTTTCGTTGAGGCCCTTGCCGCGCTTGCGGCCGGCATCGGAGTTCGGCCCGATGGAGGCGGCGTTGTCGAGATAATACAGCATCGCCGGATGCCGCTCGACGGCGAGCAGCATGTCGACGAACTTGCCGGCGATATAGGGGCGGATGGCCTCGCGCTCGAACGACCCGCATACCGGCCGGGTCACGCCCTTGTCGGCCGAAATGCAGAAATGGTTCGACCAGAACCAGACGAGACGCTCGGCAAAGCCGATGTCGGCGTTCATGGCCGCGTCGAAACGCGCGCGCGCTTCGTCGAGAAAGATCTGCTGCGGCACGCCGGACTGCTGCTTCGGCTTGTCGTCCTTGCCGGGAGCCGGCGGCGGCGCGGCGGGCATGGCGAGCTTGTCGCCCGCGGCTGCGCCGGCTTTGGCCATCTCGTTGCGCGCCGCGCGGTCCTGTTCCTCTTCGGCGCGCCGGGCGACGCGCTCGGCCTTCTTTTCCTGGCGATAGTCGTAGGCGGCGAGCAAGGCCTCGCGCGACGTCATCAGGTCATCGTTGCGAATCTGTCCGGCATTGGGCGCGCCCAGATCGGCGATCAGCGCGCCTCGTGGATCCTTGGCGAAAGCATCGAGCCCGCCGGGTCTGGGCCCAAGGCCGAAGCGATGCAGCGCGGACGCCGCCTGCGATTTCGGATCGAGCGCCATGGTGCCGTTCACCGTCCTGCCGCGTCGTCATCGTCATCGGATGAAACTCCGGCGAGTTTGCGGCGGCGATCATGAACGGCCGCTGACCGCTGACATTAAAATGCCGTAACAAAGAAGCCGGGAGCCGGTCCGTGCTTCAAGCGGCGCCACGCATCGCCGCCGCGGTCGCGTCGTCGGCGGGGAAAAACGACTCGATCGCCAGCTCCGACAGGGTGATATCGACCGGCGTGCCGAGCACGGTGGTGGTGGAGAAGAATGACAGCAGCCCCGCCGGCGTCCGCAGTTGCAGCGGCACGACGAAGCCGCCATAGCGATCCGCCGCTGGCCGTGTATGGCTGATGCCGGCCGGATAGGGCTTCAGTTCTTCCAGCAACGCGGCGAGTGTTTCGTCGCAAGTGACGCCGATCTGGTGCCGCAACCGCTCGAGGATGTGCGCGCGCCATTCCGGCAGATTGGCGATGCGCGGCGCCAGCCCTTCAGGATGCAGGCTCAGACGGAGCACATTGACCGGCGACTCCAGGAGATGCGGCGCGACGCCTTCGAGCAGCGGCGCCAGCGCGCGATTGGCGCTCACCATGGTCCAGTGCCGGTCGATTGCCAGCGCCGGATATGGCTCGTGGCCCCTGAGGATAAGATCGATCGCCGCGCGCGCATGCTTCACCGCGGGATCGTGCAGCGGCCGCTGCGGAAACACCGGCGCGAAGCCGGCGGCCAGCAGCACCGCGTTGCGCTCGCGCAAGGGCACGTCGAGCCGGTCGCACAGATTGAGCACCATATCACGCGAGGGCTGCGCCTTGCCGGTTTCGACGAAGCTGAGATGCCGCGCCGAGATTTCCGCCTCGAGCGCGAGATCGAGCTGGGTCATGCGGCGGCGCTGGCGCCATTGCCGGATGTGGGTGCCGACGTCGCGGGGCTGGCTGTCGATATTGGTCATGCCGGAACTCTAGCCGCGCGGCTTTGGCCATTCCATGACCTGCGAGGTAATCGACCCGCGATCTCCGCTCCCGCAAAAAGGCGTCACACCGGCGCGACGCCGGATGGCTCACACCAGGAGATCGCAACATGACCACCGATAACGCCGCCCTCACCGCCCTTGTCGATCGCTACATCGCGGCCTGGAACGAGACCGACGCCAGCCGCCGCCAGGCCCTGATTGCGCTCACCTTCACCGACAAGGCGCGCTATCTCGATCCGGTGCTGGCCGGCGACGGCCACGACGGCATCGATGCCATGGTCGGCGCCGTCCACGCCAAATATCCGGGCTACACATTCTCCCGCACCAGCGACATCAACGGCCATCACGACCGCGCGATGTTCAACTGGGCGCTTGGGCCGAAAGACGGCCCGCTCTTCGTCAAGGGCGTCGATGTCGCCGTCGTGTCGGCCGACGGCCGGCTGGCGCAGGTCGACGGCTTCTTCACCGAGGTCAACGCGCCGCAATCCTAGGAGATCCTTGGGCCGGCCCAGCCCTCGCGCCGGGCCGGCGCGGCCACTCCGCCATGGTGCGGACACGATGCGCCACTATCTGACAGAGATTCCACAGTCAGCGGGTTGCCGCGCCGTTCCGGCGCGACGGCCCTTTGCGCATTTGAGCCGGCCATGTTCGCCCGTTTAGAGAAGATCCTCGCCCCCACCGCGCCGACCGGCGAACAGGCGCCGCCGTCCGGCCTGATCGCGTTCTATTGGCACTTCGTCCGTCAGGCGAAGGCGCTGTTCATCGCGCTGTTCGTCATCGGCTTCGTCGTCGCGTTGCTCGACATCCTGATCCCGGTGTTCATCGGCCGTGTCGTCACGCTCGTATCGAAGTCCGACCCGGCGACCTTGTTCGCGGAGCACTGGATGATGCTCGCCGGCATGGCCGTCGTGCTGGTCGTGATCCGGCCGATGGTGCTGACCTCGCAGCATCTGGTGATGAACCAGGCCATCGCCGCCAATGTCTCGAACCGCATCCGCTGGCAGAACCACTGGCATGTGGCGCGGCAATCCTGGGCATTTTTCCAGAACGACTTTGCCGGCCGCATCGCCACGCGCGTGATGCAGACCGGCCCGGCGATCCGCGAGAGCCTGGTCGCGATGGTTACCGCGGTGTGGTTCATCCTGATCTACGGCACCAGCGCCATCCTGCTGCTGGCCTCGGCCAATCCGTGGCTGGCGGTGCCGGTGCTGCTGTGGTTCGCCGGTTACATCGCGATGCTGCGCTACTTCGTGCCGCGCATGCGCGACGGCTCCAAGGTGATGTCCGAGACGCGCTCGATGCTCACCGGCCGTATCGTCGATACCTACACCAACATCGTCACGGTCAAGCTGTTTTCGCGCGCCCGCGACGAGGACGCCTATGTGCGCGACGCCGTCGACATGCACACCGGGCGCTTCCACGCGCAACTGCGGCTCAACACCAAGTTCGCGATGACGCTGTCGACGCTGAACGCGCTGCTGATCACGCTGACCGGCGCCTTCGCCATCGTTTTGTGGCGGCAGGGCCATGTCGAGGTCGGCGTCGTCGCCATGGCGCTGCCGATGACCATGCAGATCGTCTCGGCGTCCGGCTGGGTGGCGTGGCAGATCACCGACATCTTCGAGAACATCGGCGTCGTGCAGGAAGGCATGATGACCATCGCCCAGCCGATCGCATTGCCCGACGGCGAGGACGCCCGCGAACTCGAGGTCCGGCGCGGCGACATCGCCTTCGAGAGCATCCGCTTCGGCTACGGCCGCGAGGGCGGCCTGATCGACGGCCTCAACCTGAATGTGAAAGCGGGCGAGAAGATCGGCCTGGTCGGACGCTCGGGCGCCGGCAAGTCCACTTTGGTCAACCTGCTGCTGCGCTTCTTCGATCTCGAAGGCGGCCGCATCCTGATCGACGGCCAGAACATCGCGCAGGTGACGCAGGAAAGCCTGCGCACGCAGATCTCCGTGGTGACGCAGGACACCTCGCTGCTGCACCGCTCGATCCGCGACAACATCCGCTATGGCCGGCCCGACACCACCGAGGAGCAGATTCGCGCCGCGGCGGCGATGGCGCACGCCGATGAGTTCATCGAGACGCTGGAGGACTGGAAAGGCCGGCGCGGCTACGACGCCCATGTCGGCGAGCGCGGCGTCAAATTGTCAGGCGGCCAGCGCCAGCGCATCGCCATTGCCCGCGTCATTCTCAAGGATGCGCCGGTGCTGATCCTCGACGAAGCCACCTCGGCGCTCGACAGCGAAGTGGAAAGCGCCATCCAGTCGAGCCTCGGCGTGCTGATGCGCAACAAGACGGTTATCGCGATCGCCCACCGCCTTTCCACCATCGCGCAGATGGACCGGCTGATCGTGCTCGACCACGGCCGCATCGTCGAAGAAGGCACCCATGACGAATTGCTGCGCGCCGGCGGCCACTATGCCGCGCTGTGGCGGCACCAGTCCGGCGGCTTTATCGATCCGGGCGAGCGGGAGGCGGCGGAGTAAGGCGCCTTACCCCGCTGCTTGCCGCCGCCGGTCGTGCTCGACCTGCGCGTAGTACTCGCGCTTGGCTTCCAGCATGGCGAGATCGGCGCGCTTGACCACGGCTTCGAGCCGCTCGCCCTGCTCGCTGGTGGCGACGCCCATGGACAGCGACAGCGGCAGATCGGTGTAGAACTCGTTGTTGATGCCGATCAGGTCGCCGATCACCTTCATCATCGCCTCGCCGTCGGCGTGCTCGGTGCCGGGCAGGATCACGGCGAATTCGTCGCCGCCGATGCGCGCGGCGCGCGCCGGCTTGTCGACGATGGAATTGAGGACCTCGCCGGCGCGGCGCAGAAGCTGATCGCCGGCGGCGTGGCCCAGGTCGTCATTGGCCGTCTTGAGGCCGTTGAGATCGGCCATGATCACGGTGACCGGCCATGGCCCGCGGCGCTCGAGCCGGTTCAGCTCGTCGGCGAAGAAGGTGCGGTTGCACAATTTGGTCAGCGCGTCGTGGCTGCCGAGATATTCGAGATAGGCCTCGGCCTTCTTGCGCGCGGTGATGTCGGTGAGCGCGACCTGCACCAGCGACCAGTCGTGCTCGCGCTCCGGAAACACCGAGAACTGCAGCAGCAGGTTCAGCTTGGTGCCGTCGAGCGTGTAGTTCACCACCTCGCGCTGCTGGAACAGCTTGCCGTTCCACAGGTCGATGAGCTGCTCGCGGAAGCAAGGCTCCATGTCGTCGCGCATCACGGTCGGCAGGCTCGACAGCAAGGTTTTCTTGTCCGGCGCGCCGAACAGGTCGAGCGTATGCTTGTTGACGTCGATGATGCGGATCTCGCTGATGCAGCGCTGCACGAACTCCTCGTGCACGTCGGTGAAAACGCGCAGGTCGGTGATGCCCTGCAGCCGCACTTCGTCGATGAGGCGCTTCACACCGGAGAAGTCCTCGACCCACAGCGACACCGGCGAATGCGCGAACAGGCCGCGCGCGTAGTTCTCGCTGCCGACCAGCATGCGGCGCGCCTGCTCGCGGTCGGTGACGTCCTCGGTGGACAGCAGCACGCGCGACCAGTCGCCCTCGTGGCCCGGCAGGATGGTGGCCTTGAGCTGGATATCGAGGCGGTCGCCGTCGAGCGTGTAGTTGACGGCGTTGCTGGTGAAGGCGGTGTGGCCCTCCCAGAGCTGCACCAGTTCCTCGATATGGGTGGTGAGCATGTCGTCGCGAAACACGCGGCCGATATTGGCGACCAGATGGTCGAGGTCCTTCGCCGCGAACAGGTCGAGCGTCTTGCGGTTGACCTTGAGCAGGCGGATGCGGCTGGCGCAGTCGCGCACGCGGTCCGGATGGCCGCTGAGATGCTCGCGCAGCGACGTGACGCCGGCGCGCCGCCAGCCATCGAGCAGCGCCTTGACGCCGGAATAATCTTCCAGCCACAGCGCCACCGGCGCGAGTTCGAAGACGCCGGATTCGGCATCGGCGGCTGCGGTGGGAAATGAATGCGGCATATCAGTCATGAATTTGTTGCAGGACGACCATAATTGATTCTCGGCCGGCCGCTACCGGCAAGCACGCTTCCTGCCATACCGATGATGATCAAATCCCTTACGCGGGTTCCCCGACATGCGGACGCGGTGATCCGTCGCTGCTGACGGAAATTGTCAGCGCTGTCCGGCAGTTGGTCGCACCGCCTCCCTTTCCTCATTCCCGGACTCGCCCCATATTCCGGCCATGGCCAAGCTCCCTCCCAAGAAACCGAGAGATCCGGCGAAACCGACGCGCTCCAAGGCCAACCGGCCTGACAGTCCGGCGGTGCCGCAGGCGCTCGCCGACATCCTCAATCCGGCGCTGAACAAGGGGACAGCCGGCCTCGGCTCGGGGACGGGCGAAAGTTCCACGCTGCAGCCGCCGCCCGACAATTCGTGGGACCGCCGCTCCGGCAACGCTGCCGAGCATCGCGCCCGCAAATCGACCAAGGGTTTTGAGGAAGCGCGGCAAAAAAACTACGATTCCGACTACAGCGCCTCGCCCATCAGCGGCATCGATCCGGCGCTGGCGCGGGAACTCGGCCTCGAGTCGGATGACGACGCTCCTCCCGCGCCCCGCCCGGCCGCGGAGGCCGGCTCAAAGGGGCTCGACAAATATCGCCTGCCCAAGGCGGACCTGCCGACCGGCCCCGGCGGGCTGTCGTCCATGGGCGTCGTCGCCACCGCGGATTCGCTGGAGCGCCTCTTACGCGAAGGCCGGCCGGAATTCGCCACCGCTGGCGCCGCCTGGACGCCGCACCGTCCGCCGCGCCCGGAAAAGTCCGAAGGCGGCGTGCGCTTCCAGATCAAGTCGGACTTCGAGCCCAAGGGCGACCAGCCGCAGGCCATCAAGGAGCTGGTCGAGGGCGTGAAGCGCCACGACCGCACCCAGGTGCTGCTCGGCGTCACCGGCTCGGGCAAGACCTTCACCATGGCCAAGGTGATCGAGGAAACGCAGCGCCCCGCGCTGATCCTCGCGCCGAACAAGACGCTCGCCGCCCAGCTCTATGGCGAGTTCAAGTCGTTCTTCCCCGACAACGCGGTGGAGTATTTCGTCAGCTACTACGACTACTACCAGCCGGAAGCCTACGTCCCGCGCACCGACACCTATATCGAGAAGGAATCCTCGATCAACGAGCAGATCGACCGCATGCGCCACGCCGCGACGCGTTCGCTGCTGGAGCGCGACGATGTCATCATCGTCGCCTCGGTGTCGTGCATTTACGGCATCGGCTCGGTCGAAACCTATTCGGCCATGACCTTCACGCTCAAGCAGGGCGGCAAGGTCGAGCAGCGCCAGTTGCTCGCCGACCTGATAGCGCTGCAATACAAGCGTACGCAGGGCGACTTCTTCCGCGGCTCGTTCCGCGTGCGCGGCGACACCATCGACATTTTTCCGGCGCACTATGAAGACCGCGCCTGGCGCGTGCACCTGTTCGGCGACGAGATCGAGAAGATCGAGGAGATGGACCCGCTCACCGGCCAGAAGACCGACGAGCTGGAATTCGTGAAGATCTACGCCAACTCGCATTACGTGACGCCGCGCCCGACGCTCATCCAGGCCATGGACGGCATCAAGCACGAGCTGAAGATGCGGCTCGACCAGCTCAACAATGCCGGCCGCCTGCTCGAAGCGCAGCGCCTCGAGCAGCGCACGCGCTACGATCTCGAGATGATGGAAGCCACCGGCTCCTGCGCCGGCATCGAGAATTATTCGCGCTATCTCACCGGCCGCCAGCCCGGCGAGCCGCCGCCGACCTTGTTCGAATACGTGCCGGACAATGCACTGGTCTTCGCGGATGAGTCCCACGTGACCATTCCGCAGATCGGCGCCATGTTCAAAGGCGACTTCCGCCGCAAGGCGACGCTCGCCGAATACGGCTTCCGCCTGCCCTCCGCCATGGACAACCGGCCGCTGCGCTTCGAGGAGTGGGACGCCATGCGGCCGCAGACGGTCGGCGTGTCGGCCACGCCCGCGGCGTGGGAGCTCAACGAGTCCGGCGGCGTATTCGTCGAGCAGGTCATTCGTCCGACCGGCCTCATCGATCCGCCGGTCGAGGTGCGCCCGGCGCGCACGCAGGTCGACGATCTGGTCGGCGAGGTGCGCGAGGTTTCGCGCAAGGGCTATCGCACGCTCATTACCGTGCTGACCAAGCGCATGGCGGAGGACCTCACCGAATATCTGCACGAGCAGGGCGTCCGCGTGCGTTACATGCATTCGGACATCGACACCCTTGAACGCATCGAGATCATCCGCGACCTGCGCCTTGGCGCTTTCGACGCGCTGGTCGGCATCAACCTGTTGCGCGAGGGCCTCGACATTCCCGAATGCGCGCTGGTGGCCATTCTCGACGCCGACAAGGAAGGCTTCCTGCGCTCGGAGACGTCGCTGGTGCAGACCATCGGCCGCGCCGCGCGCAACGTGGACGGCAAGGTCATTCTCTACGCCGATCAGGTCACCGGCTCGATGCAGCGCGCGATGGACGAGACCACGCGCCGCCGCGAGAAGCAGATCGAATACAACACCGCCAACGGCATCACGCCGGAGAGCGTCAAGAAGGGCATCGCCGACATTCTCGACTCGGTCTACGAGCGCGACCACGTGCTCATTTCGACCGGCGGCAAGGGCGTGGGCGGCGAAGGCGAGTTCGGCGACGCCGCCACCATCGGCCACAACTTCGAAACCGTGCTGACCGATCTCGAAACCCGCATGCGCGAAGCCGCCGCCGATCTCGACTTCGAGGAAGCGGCGCGGCTGCGCGACGAGCTCAAGCGCCTGCGCCAGACCGAGCTGGCCGTGGTCGACAATCCGACCGCGCGCAATATCATGGTGACGCAGGACCCCAAGCTGCGGCGCCACAACAAGGCCGCGGCCAAAGCGGCCGCGAGCGTCGATCCCCTCTCCCGCCCGCACAAGCCGGTGCTCGACGAGATGGGCATCGCCACCTGGCACGAGTTCAAGCCGGCGCGCGGCTCTTCTTCTGTCCCCTCTCCCCCTGGGGGAGAGGGTGGCCGCGCGCAGCGCGGCCGGGAGAGGGGTCAGTACGATGGCCCCCGCAAACCCAACCTCGATGAAATGGGCCCCGGCATTGAATCGATCCCCGCACGCGACAAAGGGGAAGGCCCCCGCTCAACCGCCGGCAAGCCGGGCCAGCGCGGCGGCTTCAGGGCGAACAAGAAGCGCGGGCGATAAACACCGCGCCCGGCCGGCCGGAATCCATAGGCGGCAGCCTCGGACCGGCCTCATCCTGAGGAACGCACGAAGTGCGCGTCTCGAAGGACGAGGCCGCCCCATGGTTCGAGACGGGCTTCGGCCCTCCTCACCATGAGGGCGGAGAGAATCCCGTCATGCCGGGGCGCGCCAAAGGCGCGAACCCGGAATCCAGCGATTGCATGAGGACGGAGCTGGATTCCGGGTTCGGCCCGTCGGGCCGCCCCGGAACGACCGGCCATGCTCTCAAAATAATAATTCCTAGGACTATTGACTTTGCCTTCTACCTAGCCCTATATTCCCAATATCCCGCCCCTGTTCGCGAGGGGTGTCTGATCAGCGTCTCCAGATGCTGGGGCGGGGAGCGGTGGCCGGGACGGGGCGTCGGAGATGCGGCGCAAATTCCCCTCCCGGCGGTCCAAGCCGC